>NZ_BMZQ01000001.1 GCF_014652875.1 Tianweitania populi
GCGGCTTGAAGGCTGCGGCGAAGATGATCGAGGACGGCGTCATTACCGACTTCATCAAGCAGCGCTACCAAGGTTGGGACAAAGCGGAAGGGCAGGCGATCCTGTCAGGCAGCCGCAGCCTGGAAGAGGTGGCTGCCCGTGTCACGAAGGACAACCTCCAACCGCAGCCACGTTCCGGCAAGCAGGAATGGCTGGAAAACGTTGTCAACCGCTACGTCTAAGCGGTTTTAGTCCCAGAAGCGCTTGGCATCGACGAAGGTGCCATGTGCTTCAACAGCGGCCGCGAGCCGTTTCTTTTTCTTGGCGCCGGCCAAGAGCGATTGTGCGTCCGGATGGTCGGTAAGCCCCAAGGTTTCGATCAGCGCCGGCGCGGCCGCGATGTCGTTCAGTGAACCCAGCTCTTCCTGAAGCCCTTCCAGGGCGGCCACAAACGCGCCGTGACGGCGCCGCTCGCGCTTGTCGGGGAACAGGCCGGCAAAGAACTCCGAGGCATAACGGAGTTTCTTGGCATCCTTGCGCACTTCGTGGCGTGTTGTCTCGTCGAGCTTGTCGAGATCCTCGCCGTTTTTCTTGACCTTCTTGCGGAACTTGCGAAGCGGCTTGGCTGCAAAAAGCGGAGCGAGCCGGTTGCGGTTCGAGCGCGTGTCTTCATCACTCAGCCAGGCGCCCATTGCTGCCCACTCCACGACATCCAGCATCAGCATGCGCACGCGCTTGCCTTCGAGAGCAGCAATGATCCGGTCGTAGGCTTCGTCGCGGGCCGATTGCAGTCGTTCGTGAAGGGCTTCGGCTTCGTTGCGTTTGACGAGAACGTCGAGATCCCGGCCTTCGCCGAGCAGAGCGGCAAGCCATTTCAGGTCCTGCCGAATGGTTTCGGCCTGTTCGTCGGTGTAGAGCGGCTTGAAAATGGTGAAGGCGGCACGAAGACGTCGCAAGGCAACACGCGCCTGATGGAGCGCGAGCGGGCTGCGCGTGTCGAGCAACAGGGTTTCGTTCAGCCTGTACTGCTTCAGGCAGGCGGCGATGATTGTCTCAAAAGCAGACTGAGCGGTCATGCTGGGAACGAGTTCCACGGGGGCCGTTTTGAAGCTGTCAGGCTGCGCTTCGAGGCAAAGAAAGCCTCGCTCCGATTTACTGTTCACGCTCAAGCGCACAGGCGTTACTTCATCCAGCTGCCGTGCCAGGCGGAAGAGGTAGGCGAGGCTGCCGCCTTTCAACTCCAACTCCAGCTCGCACAAGGGCGAGCGCCGGTCGGTGGCAACGATGTCTCCGAGGTCCAGTGCGCATTCGACAACGTCATCGCCGTCGACCAGCTTCCAGACGCGACGCTCCACCACCACGCGGAAAGCGGGGGCGAGGTCACGCACATGGTCGCCGAGCAGCATGGTCAACGGCGTCTTGTCGTCGATCACGAGCGTCATGTCGTCGACGCCTTGCTCCCATTCCGGGCGCGCAAACAACCCGACGGCGCTCTTGGACGTGCCCTTTAGTGTCTGGATCAGCCGTTCGTTTTCGCGACGTATCCGAAGAGAAAAGCCGTTCTTGCGCAGGTGCTGGTCAGGCGTGTCGAAATAGGTCGCTTGCAGCGCGAGGGCTTCCGGCTCACCTGCGAGCAGAGGCGATGATGCCAGTGTTTCCACTGCATCCGGCGCAATCTGAAGCTTGAGTTCGACTTCCATTTGAGGCCCCGCAGTCCCGTTTGCGCCGTAGCCCTTAGGTATGGTGCATCTAAGACCATGCCAGTGCTGCGTTACGCTCTTGTGTCAGGTTGGGGGTGTCAGGTTGGGGTGTGTCAAGCACGCCGCATCCGCGTAGGTGGTTGTCCGAAGGCGGCTGCGAAGGCGCGGGAGAAACTGGCAGCGCTTGCAAAGCCGGTGCGGGTCGCGATGCCAGCCATTGGCTCGGACGTATCCAAAACCAGCCGGCGTGCCGCGTTGAGGCGCAGGCGCAAGGCATAGGCGCCGGGCGTTTCGCCGATCCTGCGTTGAAACAGCGTTTCCAGGGTGCGCGTGCTGATGCCGGTGCGTCGCGCGATCGCTGCGGTCGTCAGAGGGTGCTCGATGTGGCTTTCCATGAGGCGGATCGCCTTGGCCAAACGCGGATCGTAGCCGTCGAGACGGCCGAGCGACACCAAAGGCTGGGCGTCGCTCGCAGCCCGGGTCTGGTCGTAGATGAAGACGGATGCGACATCGAGCGCCACAGCCATGCCGAGGCGCGAGCGCACGAGATGCAGCATGAGGTCGAAGGTGGGGGAAGCACCGCCGGCGGTGAAGATCGGCTCGTCGATGACATAGCGGTCCGGGCGGATGTCGGTGTGCGGAAAAGCTGCGGCGAAATCCTCCAGGTCTTCCCAATGCGTGGTTGCCGCGCGGCCTTCCAGAAGGCCGGCATGACCCAGCACCCAGGTTCCGGCTTCGACACCGCCGATGGCCCGGGCAGTGCGGGCAATTTTGCGGATGCCGGCGAGAACGGGCCGCGCCGTTTCGCTGCGTGCGCCAAAGCCACCGATGACGATCAGCGTATCTGTTGCGGCTGCGGCATCGAATGCGCCTTCCACGGCGATGGGCAGGCCGCAACTCGTTAAAGCCGGTAGCCCGTCGGCTGAAACCAGACGGAAATCGAACAGTCTTTCACCGGCGATCCGGTTTGCTGCCCGCAGCGGGTCGATGGCCGATGCGACACACAGAATCGAGGCGCCTGGCACCACGAGGAAAGTGAGGCGAAGGGGCGTTGTTTCAGGTTGAAAGATGGACAGCCTTGCGTGCTTCATCAAATCAGTTTCGTAAAGTGTGAAACGACATCTCGCAACGGCGGCAATGATAGCGGCCAACAAAGGGGAGATGTTTCATGCCGCTCGAAATGAACCGCGAGGTTTTCATCACCTGTGCCGTGACGGGCTCAGGCGGCACGCAGGATCGCAGCCCGCATGTGCCACGTTCGCCTGAGCAGATCGCCGCATCGGCAATCGATGCCGCAAAGGCAGGTGCTGCGATCGTGCATTGCCATGTTCGGGATCCTGAAACAGGCAAACCGCGTCGCGATATCGCTCTTTATCGCGAAGTCACCGAGCGCATTCGGGACGCTGATGTCGATGTGGTGTTGAACCTGACCGCCGGCATGGGCGGCGACATGGTGTTCGGCAGTGTCGAGCAGCCGCTGCCTTTGAAGGAGCAGGGCACCGACATGGGCGGCGCGAGCGATCGCGTCGAGCATATCCGCCAATGCCTGCCGGAGATCTGCACGCTGGATTGCGGCACGATGAACTTCAACGAAGCCGATTACGTCATGACCAACACGCCCGGCATGTTGCGCGCGATGGGCGCCAAGATGACGGAAATGGGCGTGAAGCCGGAGATCGAGGCGTTCGACACGGGCCATCTCTGGTTTGCCAAGCAGTTGGTCAGTGAAGGTGTGCTGGCTCCTGATGCGTTGGTGCAGCTCTGCATGGGGGTGCCCTGGGGTGCACCGGATGACCTCAACACCTTCATGGCGATGGTCAACAACGTGCCTGATGA
The DNA here is from genome assembly GCF_014652875.1 of Tianweitania populi. Taxonomy (GTDB): domain Bacteria; phylum Pseudomonadota; class Alphaproteobacteria; order Rhizobiales; family Rhizobiaceae; genus Tianweitania; species Tianweitania populi. The sequence continues at coordinate 3,516 of NZ_BMZQ01000001.1, forward strand.
TTGGACATGGTCGGCCTTTGCGTTGGGCCGCAACCAGATGGCCTACGCGGCGGCGGCTGTGCTTGCCGGCGGCAATGTGCGTGTCGGGCTCGAAGACAATCTGTGGCTCGACAAGGGGGTATTGGCCACGAACGCGCAACTGGTGGAGCGCGCCGGGACGATCGTCACCAATATGGGCGCGCGGGTGCTTGGACCGGACGAGGTCCGCAAGAAGCTCAACCTGACCAAGCGTGCACCGCTGGCGCAGGCGGTGTGAAGGAGATGACCATGCAGATCACCAAGGCAGCCTGCATCGGCGGTGGCGTTATTGGAGCAGGATGGGTGGCGCGGCTGGTGCTCAACGGCATCGACGTTGCGCTTTATGATCCTGATCCTCAGGCGAGCCGCAAGGTCGATGAAGTTCTCGCCGGTGCGCGACGCGCCTACTTGCAGATGGTGCCGTCAGGCCTGCCGAAGGAAGGCCGCGTCACCTATGTCAGCACGGTTGCAGAAGCGGTCGGGGATGCGGACTTCATCCAGGAAAGCGTGCCGGAACGTCTCGACCTCAAGCACAAGGTGCTGGCCGAGATCGACGCTCATGCACGTCCCGACGCGTTGATCGGTTCATCGACCTCCGGCATCAAGCCGACGGAAATGGCCAGCGCGCTTCAGCATCCCGAGCGGCTGGTCGTCGCGCATCCCTTCAACCCGGTTTACCTTCTGCCGCTGGTGGAGATCGTCGGCGGGGAAAAGACGGCACCGGAATTCATCGACAAGGCGAAAGCCGTTTACGCGTCGATCGGCATGAAGCCGGTGGTGATCCGCAAGGAGATCGAGGCGTTTGTCGGTGATCGTTTGCTGGAAGCGATCTGGCGCGAATCCTTGTGGCTGATCAAGGACGGCATCACGACTGTTGAAGAGCTGGACGACATCATCCGCTATTCCTTCGGCTTGCGTTGGGCGCAAATGGGCTTGTTCCAGACCTATCGCATTGCCGGCGGAGAGGCGGGCATGCGTCACTTCATGGAACAGTTCGGCCCCTGTCTGTCATGGCCCTGGACCAAGCTGACCGATGTGCCCGAGTTCAACGACGAGCTTGTCGATCTCATTGCAGGCCAATCCGACGAACAATCAGGCCACTACACGATCCGCGAACTGGAGAAGATCCGCGACGACAACCTCGTGGCGATCATGGGAACGCTTGCGCAGCAGAACGAAGGGCAAGGCTGGGGCGCGGGCGCGTTGCAGAAGGACTATGTAGCCAGGCTGAAAGCGGCTGGCGAAGCGCAGGGCTGAAAGGCAGGCTCAGCCGTGATGGGACAGGAGAACCGTCACGGCGATCGCGGCGAGTGCGAAAACTGCGATCTTCCAGACATCGCGCCGCGCGCGCAGGCCTGGAAGCCCGAGCGGACGCCAAAGATGCAGCGCCATCATCGCCAGGATGAGGAGGGATAGTGCCTTGCTCACGGGCGCGGTCTCGATCCGCCCGCGCCGGTCCGCTGGCCATTTCCAAACCTCTGCAAAGTCATGCCTGCCGCTCGCTCGCCGTCTCGTTCAATGGTTGGATGGACCTTTGGTGACGGCTTGCTAATCTGCCGGCTGCAGGGAGGCATCTATGACATCGCAGTATCATGAAACCATGGCCGCGTGGCGCAAAAATCCGGAAGCGTTCTTCGGGGACGTCGCCAAGGAAATCGACTGGTTCACGCCTTGGGAGACGGTGTTCGACCCCCAAGCCGGCGTTTACGGCCACTGGTTCACCGGCGCGACCTGCAACATGTGCTACAATGCACTTGACCGCCATGTCGCGGGTGACCGCGCCGATCAAACCGCGCTGATCTATGACAGCCCGGTCACGTCAACCAAGAAGCACTACACCTATCGCGAGATCCTGGACGAGGTGGTGGCGCTGGCTGCCGTGTTGCGCGCGCAGGGTGTGGAGAAAGGCGACCGCGTCATCATCTATATGCCGATGGTGCCGGAAGCGGGCTTCGCCATGCTGGCCTGTGCGCGGCTCGGCGCCATTCACTCCGTGGTGTTCGGTGGCTTTGCGGCCAAGGAGTTGGCGGCCCGCATCGACGATGCACAACCCAAGGTGATCGTGTCAGCGTCCTGCGGCATCGAGACCACGCGGATCATCGACTACAAGCCGCTGCTCGACCAGGCGATCGCGTTCTCGTCCGCCAAACCGCCGGCCTGCATCATCCTGCAGCGGCCGCAGAAGCCGTGTTCCCTCGTTGAAGGACGCGACATCGATTATACCAAGGCTGTTGGCGAGGCGCGCGCCGCGGGAACGCAGGTCGACTGTGTGCCGGTGCACGCACCTGATCCACTCTACATCCTTTACACCTCAGGCACGACCGGCAAGCCCAAGGGCGTGGTGCATGACACCGGCGGCCTCATGGTTATGTTGAAATGGACCATGTGGCATGAGTTCGGCGTGAAGCCGGGCGAGGTTTTCTTCTGCTCCTCCGATGTCGGCTGGATCGTCGGGCATCATTACATCGTCTATGGCCCGTTGCTGCATGGCGCGACCTCCATCCTTTACGAAGGCAAGCCGGTCGGCACGCCGGATGCCGGGGCTTACTGGCGCGTGATTGCCGAGCATGGCGCCGTCGGTCTGTTCACCGCACCGACGGCTTTCCGGGCGATCAAGAAGGAGGATCCGGAAGGTCTGCTGATCAAGAACTTCGATCTGTCCAAGTTCAGGAACCTGTTCCTTGCGGGCGAACGCGGCGATCCGGAAACCATCAAATGGGCGGAAAACAAGCTCGGTGTGCCGGTAATCGATCACTGGTGGCAGACCGAAAGCGGCTCGCCGATCAGCCACAATCCCGTTGGGCTCGGCATGCTACCAGTGAAATACGGGTCACCGGGCGTTCCCATGCCCGGCTATGACGTGCAGGTGGTGGATGACAATTGCGACCCAGTGGAAGCGGGAACGCTTGGCAATGTCGTGATCCGCTTGCCCTTGCCGCCCGGTGCCTTGCCCACCTTGTGGCAGGCCGATGAGCGGTTTTGCGAAGCCTACCTGGAAGAGTTCCCCGGCTACTACAAGACGGCCGATGCCGGCATCATCGACGATGACGGCTATATCTTCATCATGTCGCGTACGGACGACATCATCAATGTCGCGGGCCATCGTCTGTCCACCGGCGCCATGGAAGAGGTTGTTGCCGCCCATCCAAATGTCGCGGAATGCGCGGTGATCGGCATTGCCGATCCCTTAAAGGGACAGGTGCCGCTTGGGCTTGTGGTGCTGAATTCCGGCGTTGACCGCGATGCGGCCGAGGTGGAGCGTGAGGTTGTCCAGCTTGTCCGCGAGCGGATTGGGGCGGTGGCTGCCTTGAAGCAGGTGATCGTCATCAAGCGCCTGCCGAAAACGCGCTCCGGCAAGATCCTGCGCGCCACCATGCAGAAGCTCGCGGATCATCAGGAATGGACCATGCCGGCCACAATCGACGATCCCCTGATCATGGATGAGATCGGCGAGGCGATGTCCCGGCATGGGCTTGGCGAGGGTGCTCAAACCGCGAAAGGTTGATTTCGCAACGCGCTCCAACCATTGTCGGCGGCGGCCCGGGGTGGGCCGCCAACTCTGGAGCAACGGAATGGCACTCGACGGCAGGGTCGCGATCGTCACAGGAGCCGCGACCGGTATCGGCTATGCCATTGCCGAACGGTTCGTGCGAGATCGCGTCAAGGTGATCGTCGCCGATGTCGACACGGTTGCGGGCGAGAAAGCGGTGGATGATTTTCGCCGGCTGGGCGACGCGACCTTCGTGCGCGCCGATGTTTCGAAACGGCTCGACATCCACAATCTCTTAGCGGCCACCATCGACACTTATGGTGATGTCGACATCCTCGTGAACAATGCCGGCATCGTGCGCGGCGCCGACTTTCTGGATGTCACGGAAGAAGACTTCGACCGCGTGCTGGCGGTCAATCTCAAGGGGTCGTTTCTGGCTGGTCAAGCCGCCGCACGCTTCATGGTCGACAAGATCAAAAATGGCGGTGCGGCCGGCGTCATCATCAACATGTCTTCGATCAACGCGATTTTCGGTCTGCCGGATCAGGGACCCTATTCCATCTCGAAGGGTGGTGTGAGCCAACTCACGAAAGTGATGGCCATCTCGCTGGCACCCTACGGCATCCGGGTGAACGCGATCGGGCCGGGCTCGATTGCCACCGCGATGCTGGATGCTGTCAACAGTGATCCTGACGCGCGGCAGCGCATCCTGTCACGCACGCCGATGGGACGGGTGGGTGAGGCCTCGGAGATTGCTGCTATTGCGGCGTTCCTGGCCTCAAACGAAGCGAGCTACATCACGGGCCAGACCATCTACGCCGACGGCGGTCGCCTGCCGCTGAACTACACTGTACCCGTAAAAAGCTGATCCCTCCGTCAACCTCCTGACAATCCTGACAGAGGGCTGTCAGGAGCCGTGTGGCATGATCATCTTGCCGTTCGAGGAGTGAGCCACCATTTTGCTGGCTACCACCGATTAATCGGCGCGTAAGGAGGATCAGCATGCGCCGGGCAGACCGTTTATTTCAGATTGTGCAGCATATGCGTGGCAGTCGGCTGGTGACAGCGCAGAAGCTGGCGCAGTGGCTCGAAGTGTCCGAACGGACGATCTATCGAGACATCGCAGACCTGCAGTCCACCGGCGTTCCCATCGAAGGTGAAGCCGGTGTCGGCTACATGATGCGCGAGGGTTTCGACCTGCCGCCACTGATGTTCACGCGCGATGAGATCGTGGCGCTGGTGGCGGGTGCTCGCATGGTGCGCGCGTTTGGTGGATCGACCATGGCGCGGGCGGCGGAAGAGGCTTTGGTCAAGATCGGCGCCGTGCTGCCGGAAGCGGAGCGCATGCGCATCGACCGTACCGAAATTCACTCTCCTATGTGGGTCGTGTCTGATGCAGATCGTACGGCGATCGACGTCATCGAACGGGCCGTGGAATCGCACGACGTGCTGACAGTCGATTATCAGGATGAACAGGGCCAGCATTCGCAGCGCGAAGTGCGCGCTCTCGGCCTTTGGTTCTGGGGTCGCGTCTGGACTTTGGCCTGCTGGTGCGAGCTGCGCGGTGATTTCCGCACGTTCCGGATCGACCGCATCAAGATCATCGGCCAGGCTGGGCGTCGTTTCAAACCGGAAAAGGGCAAGCTGCTCAGCGACTTCTACCGCGCGATGGAAAAGCGCAAGATCGAGCAGGGCGGTATGGGGCTACGCTACACCGCCTGAGTTGAACCATGCAGACATGAAAAAGGCGGCCCGGGGCCGCCTTTTTTGTTGCGCTCTGATCAGCGCTTATTCTTCGTCTTCGTCCTGGTTGCGGTTCTTCAAGGACGACAGCTTTGCGAACACTGCGTTTGCATCGAGCTCGCGATCTTCCTCGTTCTGCTCCTGGTTGACCTCGAGCCGTTCGGTCATCGAAGCCGGCAGCAGCGTTTCGCCGGTCGACGGCGCAGCCGGCTTGTCGCGCGATGCGCGGCTGACTTCGAGGTCGAGATCGATCTGCGAGCACAGACCCAGCGTGACCGGATCCATCGGCGTCAGGTTTGCGGCATTCCAGTGCTTGCGGTCACGGATCTGCTCGATCGTCGCCTTGGTGGTGCCGACGAGGCGCGAAACCTGCGCGTCCTTCAGCTCTGGATGGTTGCGTACCAGCCAGAGAATGGCATTGGGACGATCCTGGCGCTTCGACAAAGGCGTGTAGCGCGGGCCTTTGCGCTTCGTTTCTGGCACGCGAACCTTGGGTTCGGAGAGCTTGAGGCGATGGTTCTGGTCAGCTTCGGCCTTGGCGATCTCGTCGCGGGTCAGCTGGCCGCTGATCATCGGGTCCATGCCCTTGATGCCCTGCGCGGCCTCGCCATCGGCAATTGCCTTCACTTCGAGCGGATGCAACGAGCAGAACTGCGCGATCTGGTCGAAGGACAGAGCAGTGTTGTCGACGAGCCAAACGGCGGTCGCCTTCGGCATCAGGAGGGTATTGGCCATAAGGTGCATCCTCTCGTTCGCCCGCGCTTCTCTCGCGGGCGGTGGTTTAAGCCACCGGATTTGGGAAATCGCGTTCAATATAGCGAAGCCGGAGCAAAGTCGCAACGGAAATGGCTGCCGGCCGAGTGACAAGCCTGTGCGATAAAGCTGGACAGGTCCTTCGAACATCGTTCATGCTGACCATCTGCCAGGAGGAGTTCACATGGCCAAGGGTCAAGTTCGCAGCAACAAGGAAGTCCGCAAACCCAAGAAGGAAAAGGTCGTCGCAAAGCCGTCTGCGCCGATTTTGGGTTCGCAAAGCAAGGATGCCGGCAAGCCGGCATCCAAGTCCAAGTAAAACCGATCGTTCTGGCGCGGGATCAATCGCGCGCCAGAACCCGGTCGGCCTCGCCGAAACGACCGCTCGCCGTTTGCCCCTGATGCCAATAGGGGTAGAGCACTGGCGGGCGGCTGACCTCGTCGAGGCGGCGTAGGTCTTCATCGCTTAGCTTCAGGGATGCGGCCGCGATATTGTCGGCGAACTGCTCCTGGTTGCGGGCGCCGACCACCAGGGTCGTCACGACCGGCCGGGTAAGAAGCCAGGCAAGTGCGACCTGCGCGGCCGAAACATTGTGTTCCCCGCCAATCGTCTTCAACACATCGACGATACGCCACAGCCTGTCGGCATCGCGGATCGGCGGCTCGCTCCAGCCGGCCAACCGCCGTGCGCTTTCCGTGTCGCGGCTATATTTGCCCGATAGCAGACCGCCCGCGATAGGGCTCCACACCATGATGCCCAGGCCCTGATCGACTGAGATCGGCAGAAGCTCGTATTCGGCTTCGCGCGCTTCCACCGTGTAGTGGATCTGCTGCGTGATGAAGCGGGGGTGACCTTCGCGCTCTGAAATGCCGAGCGCTTTCATGATGTGCCAGCCAGAATAGTTGGAGCAGCCGATGTAGCGGATCTTGCCTTGCTCAACCAAGGTGTCGAGCGCAGCCAGCGTTTCCTCCAGCGGCGTGAGGCCGTCCCACTGATGCAGGAAGTAGATGTCGATCACATCGGTCTTCAGCCGCTTGAGGCTTTTCTCGCATTCCCTGATGATGTGGTAGCGCGACAAACCTTCTTCGTTGGGCCCTTCACCCGTACGGAAGCGCACTTTGGTGGAAATGAGCACATCGTTCTTGCGCTTTCCGCCGAGCGCTTCGCCGACGATCTCTTCGGACTGGCCGGCCGAATAGATGTTTGCGGTGTCGATCAGGTTGATACCGGCATCGAGGCATTGGTCGATTTGGCGCCTCGCTTCATCAAGGCCGGTACTGCCGACTTTGGCAAAAGTGCCGCTGCCGCCAAAGGTCATCGTGCCCATGGTCAGGGTTGAAATCTTCAGGCCGGAACGGCCGAGTAGGCGATAGTCCATTGGTGTCTCCTTGTGCTCCGATGCCTAACTACGCAACATCGAGAATGATCTTGCCGATATGGTTGCCTTCTTCCATCCGCTCATGCGCGCGCCAAGCCTCTCTGAGCGGAAAGACCTGGTCCATGACGGGCGCGACCTGGCGTGAGCCGAGTAAAGGCCAGACATGGGCTTCCAGCGCTCCGGCGACGGCGGCCTTGAACTCGACCGTGCGAGGCCGCAAGGTTGAGCCGGTATGGGTCAGCCGTTTCATCATAAGCTTGGCGACGTTGATCTCGACCTTGGCGCCTTGCAGCACGGCGATCTGCACGATGCGCCCATCGACCGCTGCCGCATCGTAGTTGCGGCCGACATAATCGCCGCCGACCATATCGAGGATGAGGTCGACGCCGTTCCCGCCCGTAAACTCTTTCACGGCTTCGACGAAGTCTTCGTCGCGGTAGTTGATCGCGCGTTCGGCACCGAGCTTTTCGCAAGCGGCGCATTTCTCGGCCGAACCCGCCGTCGTGATCACCCTGGCGCCAAAAGCCTTGGCGAGTTGGATCGCGGTGGTGCCGATGCCCGATGTGCCTCCATGCACCAGAAACGTCTCGCCCGGTTGCAAGCCGCCCCGCTCGAAAACATTATGCCAGACGGTGAAAAAGGTTTCCGGCACCGCGGCACCTTCGATGAAGGTGAATCCTTCGGGCAGCGGCAGAACATTGGAGCCGTGGACGCGGCAATATTCGGCATAGCCGCCGCCCGGCGTCAGGGCCACGACGGCATCGCCCACCCGCCAGCGCGGCGTGTCCGGGCCGAGCGCCGCAATCTCGCCGGAAACTTCTAGGCCTGGCAGATCGGACGCATCCTTCGGAGCGGGATAGGTGCCCTGTCGTTGCGCCACATCCGGCCGATTGACGCCAGCAGCGCGAACGCGGATCAGGACTTCGCCGGGACGGAGTTCGGGGAGAGGACGCTGTTCGGGCTTGAGCACCGATGGCTCGCCGGGTTCGGTGATGGCAATTGCCGTCATGACCTCAGGCAAATCCGTTTGTGTCGCCGTGTCGTCCATCTTGTTTCTCCAAGCTTGGTTCTTGCCGGTTGTCTTTCTTGTGTTCCGATTATCTATCCCTGGAACAAGCGGGGGCAATCGGAGGAACCCATGAGCATCTTCGACGACGAACCGACAAAGCGCGCCAAGACCCACGAGATCGGACAAGATCTCCGCCTCTTGTCGATTGGCGAGTTGAACGAGCGCATCGGCACGCTGAAGGCTGAAATTGAACGGTTGCAGAGCGCAATCGACGCAAAGGGCGAAACGAAATCTGCCGCCGAGGCGCTTTTCCGCCGCAGTTAGGCGCGACCTGTCGCTTTCGCTCAAACCGAATCGCATAAGCGATGTCTGATAAGCGGTGCCGACGGTTCTCTGATGCTTGCTACTTACCGCCCGATCTTTTCGCTGCTGCGCGGCACAGCCTTTCTCCTGGCTGCGTCCGGTCTTCATAACCTCCTGTTGCCTCTGCGCGGGCAGGCGGAGGGGTTTTCGACCTTCGCGCTGGGTCTTCTCGGCACGGCCTGGGCAGGGGGCTTTGTTACCGGCTGCATCTTTGCGCCGCGCCTGGTGCGTCGCGTTGGCCATGTACGCGCTTTCGGTACCTTCGCGGCTTCGGCTGCGATCATCGTTCTAATTACCGGCCTGTTCATCAACGAGGCCGCCTGGATCCTGTCGCGGGTCTGCACCGGCTTCGTCATGGCCGGCGCCTTCATGGTCGTTGAAAGCTGGCTGAACGAGAAGGCGACCAACGAGAACCGCGGCACGGTGTTCGGCCTTTACATGATGGTGACCTATGCTTCGATCATGGCGGGGCAGATGGCGGTGGCGGCCTTCGATGTCCGGCAAAGCTCGCTGTTCATGGTGTCTGGCATCCTGTTTTGCTGCTCGCTGATCCCGACAGCGATTTCCACGGCCGTGACGCCGCGCCCCTTGCAGGAAGTTTCGCTCGATCTGCGTGGGCTGTTCGCGAACTCCCCGGTTTCGTTCATGGCCTGCCTCTTGATCGGCGTCGCGAACGGCGCCTGGGGAACGCTGGGACCAGTTTATGGTGCGCGGATCGGCATTTCCACGGCACAGATCGCGCTGATGATGAGCCTTGTGGTCATTGCCGGTGCCGCGATGCAGATGCCGGCAGGAAGGCTGTCGGACAAAACCGACCGCCGCTATATCCTGGCGGGCGCCGGCTTTCTGGCCGCACTCATTGGCGTACTTGCCTTTTCCGTCGAAGCGCGATCCGGCAGTGTGGTGATCGCCTTGGCCGCTTGTTACGGAGCGATGGCCTATATTCTTTATTCCCTGGCCGTAGCGCATGCCAACGACCACGCAGACTCCAGCAATTTCGTCAAAATATCCGGCGGGCTGCTGCTGCTGTATGGTTTCGGTACGATGATCGGGCCGCTGCTCGGCTCGTTTCTGATGGCGCGCCTGCGCCCGGAAGCTTTGTTTCTAGCCACCGCGCTGCCGCACTTCCTGCTTGGCTGTTACACGCTAGTCCGTGTCTCGCAACGCGCGGCCGTGCCGCCCGAAAACAAGGAAGCCTTCAACGCCTTGCCGGCCGAGCGTGCCGTAACACCCCAGGCCGGTCTGCTTGATCCTCGTGGGCCGGACGACCCGGAACCAGAGCCGGAGCCGGAGACATCGGATAGCACGGTATCGGACGTTGAAAACGAGCGGGAACTCGTGTCTTCTGCCTGAATGGCGGACAATGATCCCTTCCTTGCGGTGGCCGATCCCAATCGGCGCCGGTTGCTCGAAGATCTACGACGCGGACCCAAGACGGTCGGTCAGCTAGCGGCGGGTCTCACCGTTTCGCGGCCCGCAGTGTCGCAGCATCTTAGGGTCCTGCTGGATGCGGGTCTGGCAACCGTCAAGGCAGAGGGTACCAAGCGCATCTATGCCGCCGGCGGTCCGGGCTTTCTCAAGCTCAATGTCTGGGTGGATCAGTTCTGGGAACTTGGAGACTAGCTGAAACGAAAACCGCGCCACCCGGAGGGCGGCGCGGAGCGTTGAAGACGTCTGCTTCGTTGGGCCCTAAGGGCCGCTGCGCACGATCAATGGGTCGTGTGCGCCACCTTGAGTTTCGTGATCTCATCCTTCAGCGCGAGCTTGCGCCGCTTCAACGTCAGAACTTGGAGGTCGTCAACTGAGGGGCTTGCCTGCGCCTGATCGATCTCGCGCTCGAGATCGCCATGCTTGCGTTCCAATACCTCAAGATGGGAAGTCAAAGACATCAACTAGTCTCCCTTCTGGTTCCTCTGAACCATCCAGGCCCGTTCCACCGCGGAACAGGCTCCGTGACAGCTCGATGACAGTTTGCCACCAAAGAACCGGGATGTCGAACGTCAGATTCTCACGATGCTGAATGTGATCGGAATCTTTTTCTAAAAAGCCGAGCGATGCCGGATAAGCCCGGTCTATTTGCTAGCGTGTGTCGTGTAGTTCTTGAGGGAGACGGATTTTATCCGCGGTTGAGGTATGCTATGCGCGAGCAAGCAGCCGGGTAGTGGCTTGAGCCATGTTCGCCCGCGTATGGATATCGGAGTTGTTTCTTTATGCCCGATCAGGATCAGGCCGAAAACCGCCTGGAGTATGCCCGCATAAAGCAGGAACACGCTGATTTCGACGCGGCCATCAATGCCATGATGGCCACCGGATGCGATCCGCTTCAGATCCAGCGCATGAAAAAGAAAAAGCTTGCGCTGAAGGATCGCCTGTCTCAGGCCAACGACAAGATCATCCCCGATATCATCGCCTGACTTCAGGCGAACAGGAACAGGACGCCGCATGGACGGGAAGCCCGCCGATGTCGCTGTTATCATGGGAAGCCAGTCCGACTGGGCGACCATGAAGCACGCAGCCGAAACGCTGGATCAACTCGGTATCTCGCATGACGACCGGATCGTGTCGGCACATCGCACGCCCGATCGCCTTGTTGAATTCGCTCACGGCGCGAAAGCGGCCGGCTTCAAGGTGGTGATCGCCGGGGCAGGGGGCGCTGCGCATCTGCCGGGCATGACGGCGGCCATGACACCCTTGCCGGTGTTCGGCGTACCGGTGGAATCCAAGGCTTTGTCAGGGCAGGACTCGCTTTTGTCGATCGTGCAGATGCCGGCGGGTATCCCGGTCGGCACGCTGGCGATCGGCCGTGCGGGAGCGGTGAACGCAGCATTGCTGGCCGCGGCCGTTCTCGCCTTGACCAATCCGGCTCTGGCTGAACGGCTGGATACCTACCGCGCCGAACAGACCGCGAAAGTGGCCGCAGCCCCTTCGGATGACGCATGAGCGCGCTGCCGGCCGGATCAACCATCGGCATCGTCGGCGGCGGGCAGCTTGGCCGCATGCTGGCCATGGCTGCGGCACGGCTATCCTACAAAACGATCATTCTTGAGCCTGCCGCAGACTGCCCGGCCGCGCAGGTCGCCAATCGCCAGATCGTGGCGGCCTATGACGATCCAGCGGCCTTGGACGAGCTCGCGCAGGCTTCGGACGTTGTCACCTACGAGTTCGAGAACGTGCCCTTGCCAGCGGGTGAGCGGCTGGCCGCTCACGGTTCGCTGTTTCCGCCAGCACGAGCGCTGGAAGTGGCTCAGGATCGTCTGACGGAAAAGCAGTTTCTGAACGGGATCGGCATCGATACGGCTGAGTTCGTGGCTGTCGACGACGATGCCGGGCTTGCTGCCGCGCTCGAGCGCTTCGGCGGCAGCGGCATCCTGAAGACGCGGCGGCTTGGTTATGACGGCAAAGGGCAACGGCTGTTCCGCAATGCGGAAGCCGCTGACGCTGTTGGTACCTATGCGAATATGGGCAGTGTTCCGCTGATCCTGGAAGCGCTGGTGCCCTTCGAACGGGAAATCTCGGTCATTGCCGGTCGCGGCCAGGACGGCGCAATCGTCGCCTTTGATCCGGCAGGAAATGTTCACCGCGACGGGATTTTAAGGACGTCGACGGTGCCGGCTCATGTCTCCGCTTATGTCGTGGAAGCTGCGAAGGCCATTGCTGGCCAAATTCTTGAGGCGTTGGATTATGTCGGCGTCATCGGAGTTGAGTTCTTTGCGCTCGCCGATGGCACGCTCAAGGTCAACGAGATCGCGCCACGCGTGCACAACTCCGGTCATTGGACGGAAGCTGCCTGCGTCTTGTCTCAGTTCGAGCTGCACATTCGTGCCATCGCCGGTCAGGCGCTGGGATCGACTGCCCGCCACTCCGATTGCTTGATGGAGAACCTGATCGGCGACGACGTGCTGAGGGTGCCGGACTTGTTGGCTGAACCCGATACGCTCGTGCATCTTTATGGCAAGGCCGAGTCCCGACCCGGCCGCAAGATGGGGCATGCGACCAGGCTCAAGCGCGGCTGACGGTTAGTCGCGCGGTACGGGGCAGCTGATGTCGCCCTCTTCGCACTGAAGAAAGCCTTCAAGCGCCTCAATGCGTTGATTGGTCATATCCGTCAGGCACTGATTGATCAGCGTTGCATACAAGGTGCCACCGCCTGCCTGAGCGTTGGAGAACTCGCATTCCGCATCGCGGAAGCTGATCCAAGCGCGTTGCGCCTTGGTCAGCCTGGTCTTGACCTCAGGCAGATCGGAAAGGCGGCTTGTCACCTTGCCGTAACTCTCGTTGAGCTTGCGATCGGCTTCTTCATAAGCCTTCGCCACGCATTCCGTCATTTCAGCTTGGGTGGGTGCGTCATTGCAATCTTGCGCCGTGGCAGTGCCTGTCGCGCCTGCAATCATCAGAATTGCCATGATCGGCAGTGTGGCTCGAAGCTTCGGCATCGCATTTCCTTTTCTCACCTGTCGGTGCAATGGGGTTCCTCATCCACAAGGTCAAGTGGCGGTTGACACGTCGGGGAAGCCTCGGCTAAGGAACCCCCACAGTTTCGGCGCGTCTTCGGGCGCGTCTTTCATTTCGGCCTCAAGGCCGCATCTGACGGATTGAATCGATGAAGATCAAGAACTCGCTCAAGGCTCTCAAGGCCCGTCACCGCGACAACCAGCTGGTCCGTCGCAAGGGTCGTATCTACATCATCAACAAGACGGCGCCGCGCTACAAGGCTCGTCAGGGTTGATGTTGAGCTGGCTTTTGGCCGGCTCACATAGATATCAGTTTGACGTTCCGCATGCTGCCGCTAGAATTGGCATCATGCGGAACGTTTTCGTTTGTCTCGCGCTTGGCGCATCCGTTTTCAGCATCGTGCCTGCAAGTGCGCAGACAGTCAGCGCGCGCCTTGTTCTCGAGCCCTCCGCACGCGAAGCGGAGCGGCAGAAGAAAGCCCTGGATGAGCTGTTCGATTCGCTGAAACGGCAGCGCAATCAGGTCGAGGCCGAGCGAACTGCGGCGCATATCGGCGCAGCTTTTGGACAATCCGGCAGCGCCAGCATCGATTTGATGATGGGCTGGGCTTCCAAGGCTCTGACCGACAAGAAGTTCGACCTTGCGCTCGATTACCTCGACCAGGTCATCGCTTTGAAGCCAGGCTATGCGGAAGCCTATAATCGCCGCGCGACCGTTCACTTCGCCATGCAGAACTATTCCAAGTCGATGGCGGACATCGAACGGACCATCACGCTTGAACCGCGTCACTTCGGCGCTTTGAGCGGACTAGCGCAGATCATGGACAATACGGGACGCGAAGAACTGGCTTTGCGGGCCTATGAGCGTGTTCTGGATGTGTATCCCGCGCTACGTAGTGCGCAGGATGAAGTCGGTCGCCTCGCCGACAAACTAGCCGGCGATGGCGCTTAACGCTTTTCAGCCGGATGAATGAGCTTCCCCGGTCAGAGACCGCGAAGCCCGTCGGAGCCGATATAAGCAATGCGCAGCATGTTGGTCGCACCCGGTGTACGCAAGGGTACACCGGCCGTGACGATCACCCGATCCCCCGGCGATCCAAACGCTTCCGAATGCGCGATCCGGCAAGCGCGGTTCACCATGTCGTCGAGATCCGCGGCATCCGGCGTTACGACGCAATGCGTGCCCCAGACCAGCGACAAGCGGCGGGCCGTTTCCACGACTGGCGACAAAGCGATAATCGGCACTTGCGGACGCTCACGGGCCGCTCGCAGACCGGTGGTGCCCGATGCGGTGTAGGTGACGATCGCGGCCAGCTTCAGCGTTTCGGCAATCTGGCGCGATGCCAGCGAAATAGCGTCGGCACCGGTGGCTTCGGGTTCCGAACGCTGGGCGTTGATGATGCCGGAGTAAGTCGGATCACGCTCCACGCGCTCGGCGATCTTGTTCATCATGCTGACCGCTTCGACGGGATATTTGCCCGCGGCCGATTCGGCAGAAAGCATGATCGCGTCCGCGCCTTCAAACACCGCGATCGAGACATCGGACACTTCGGCGCGCGTAGGCACCGGTGCTTCGATCATCGATTCCAGCATCTGAGTGGCGACCACCACCGGCTTGCCAGCTCGGCGTGCTGCACGCGTGATCTGCTTCTGGATGCCGGGGACCGCTTCGATCGGCATTTCCACGCCCAGATCGCCACGCGCCACCATCAAGGCGTCGGACAGTTCGATGATCTCGGCCAGCCGCGTGACAGCCTGCGGCTTTTCGATCTTGGACATCAGCAGAGCGCGTCCGCGCGCCACCTTGCGCGCTTCGGCGAGATCTTCCGGACGCTGGATGAAGGACAGCGCGATCCAGTCGACCCCCGTGGTTAGAACGGCATCGAGGTCGAGCCGGTCTTTCTCGGTCAGCGCACCAACCGGCAGGTCGGTATCGGGCAGGCTGACGCCCTTCTTGTCGGAAATCTTGGTGCCGGCGACCACACGGCAGATGATACTCTTGCCATCGGCCTCTTCAGCCAGAAGCTGGAGCTTGCCGTCGTCGATCAGGAGGCGGTGACCAGCCTGCACGGATGCGAGGATCTCGGGATGCGGCAGATGCACACGCGTGGCGTCGCCCGGCGTCGGATCATCGTCGAGCGTGAAGGTCTGGCCGACTTCCAGCGCAACCGACTTGTCGGCGAACTTGCCGACACGCAGCTTCGGGCCCTGTAGGTCCGCAAGAATGCCGATCGGGCGGCCGACTTCTTTTTCGACCGAACGGATGCGGCGCACCAGTTCCTGCATCGATGGATGATCGGTATGGCTCATATTGATGCGGAAGACGTCAGCCCCCGCTTCAAAGAGCCTGCGGATCATGGCTTCGTCGGACGATGCGGGTCCGAGCGTTGCGAGAATTTTGACTTTGCGGCTGCGTCTCATGGCGTACCTGTTCCGGTGACGGCGTTGGCGCCGTCGGCTCCCGGCTCATCGGTCAGCTGAACCATCCAGCTTCCCTGATCACCGGTGTCATATTCTTGAAAGCCGGAGCGCTGGAAACCGCGAGCGAAGCAGTCGTTAACGCCGGCTATTTTGAACTCTCGTTCGGCCACACACATATTGATCTGGCCGTCCCAGCGTCCTCCACGCTCGGCATCCTCCGCATAAAGATAGTAGTAACGCGACGAGAGCGGACCCTCGATCAGCGTCTTGCAGGTCGATCCCTCCACATGCCACCAGCCCTCCGTCACCCAGCCGGCATTGGCGCGATAACCGATCGCCACGCCCACCAGGTTCTGCGTGGCATTGCAGACCCGGAAATCCGCCTTGGCCGCCTGCGTTCCCGCAGCCAGCACCAGCGGTGAAAGCAGGATCATGGCCAGGCTGACACGCAAACCGCGCGGCAGAGACCCCAGCGCCGACAGCAACGATGCGAAGCGCCTCAGCGTCAATTTTCCAGCCCCAGCCAAATCGTCGTGGTTCACGTTCCTTTTCGAAGAAGTCGGCGCATGTGTCAACGAAAGGAAGCCCTCGATCTAATCGCTTGAATCTCTTCTCACTGGAAGTTCGGTGGATTGGGCTGCAACAATGTCGAAACCACGGCATTGCTCCGAGCAAGCTTGCATGGGATGCAGGCTGTTCCATCTCTCTGCTTTGGCCGCATGATGACCGATCCGGATTTCCAGCCTTTTGAAGTGATCGACGGTGATTGGAGCAAGGGTCTGCTGCTTGTGGCGGATCATGCCGGGCGAAAGCTGCCTTCGCGCTATAATAGCCTCGGCTTGCCACCTTCGGAGTTCGAGCGCCATATTGCCTATGACATTGGGGTGGAAGCCACCACGCGCGGTTTGGCAAGAGTGCTGGGCGTGCCCGCGGTGCTGTGCCATTTTTCCCGCCTGCTGATCGATCCCAATCGCGGTGACGATGATCCGACGCTGATCCGCCAGCTTTATGATGGCACCGTCATTCCCGGTAATTACCCGATGAGCGCTGCTGAGCGCGAATCACGGCTGAACAGCTTCTATCGCCCCTACCACCAGGCAGTGGCTGAGGCCGTAGAACGCGTTTCCCAGGCCAGCGGTCGGGCACCGTTCATCTTTTCCGTTCATTCGTTCACGCCGGTGATGCAGGGTATCGTGCGTCCGTGGCATGTTGGCGTGCTTTGGGACATGGATCACCGCGTGGCCTGGCCGCTGATCGAGATGCTAGCTGCCGACCCTGCTTTGCGTGTCGGCGACAACGAGCCTTATGACGGCGCCTTGCGCGGTGACACGATGTACAGCCATGCGATTACCCAAGGCTTTGCGCATGCGCTGATAGAAATCCGCCAGGATCTCATTGCCGATCAAGAGGGTGTCGATGGCTGGGTGGAGCGGCTCGTGCCGATCCTTGACGCGATCAATGCCCGCCCCGATATCCACGACGTCCAGCATTTCGGCTCCCGCACCGGGTCAGTGGATCATCGGAAAGGTTGATTATGACGCCTGATTTGTCACCTGAGCAGCAGCGCGACTTCGAAGCGGCTGCATTCCGTCGTTTGCTTGCGCATCTGTCTGATCGTAGCGACGTGCAGAACATCGACCTGATGAACCTTGCGGGCTTTTGCCGCAACTGCCTCGCCAACTGGTATCGTGATGCCGCCGAAAGCGCGGGGCAGGTGCTGTCGAAGGATGAGGCGCGCGAAATCGTTTACGGCATGCCTTACGCAGTCTGGCAGGCGCGGAACCAGACCGAAGCCTCGCCTGAGCAGAAAGCCGCCTTCGAGGCTGCACGTCCGCACGATCATTGATGGGCTGGTTCCCCTTGCCTGGCCTAACGGGGTTGACCCATTCGCCCGGCTTTGGCATCGAACCGCCCCGCGACCCCCCGGTAACGCCTCCGAGTCGCTTCCCGAATTTCTGGAGATCAGCATGGCCGATGAAGTCACCGATTCCTCGCAAACCGTAGCGGCTGGCCAGCTGCGCGCCTTCATCGAGCGCATCGAGCGCCTCGAAGAGGAAAAGAAGACCATTTCGGACGACATCAAGGATGTTTACGCGGAGTGCAAGGGCACAGGCTTCGACACGAAGGCAGTGCGACAGATCATACGCTTGCGTAAGCAGGACCAGGCTGAGCGCGAGGAAGCCGAGGCGCTGCTTGATCTTTATATGAATGCACTTGGGATGGCGTAACCAGCCAGCTTGAATGTCCGGCTTATACAGCCCCGCAGGCGGAAGCCTCGCGGGGCTTTTTGCTATCTAGCGAAGCAGCAGGCCTATGACTGCCATGTGCGGTTGAGCGGCTGACTTTGGGTCGAGGCGGTCAGGACTTTGCCGAAGCGCCGGAACAGGGATCGCGTCCCATGGCGGCGGCCAGCGCTCTCCAGTCTTTTCCGCTCACGCCTGGCATGCGCAGGATCTCGGCATTGGAGAGATGATCCAGGTCAGCAGGCGTGACGAAACCCAATTTGGCCAGCTCCGCCACCACACAAGGCCGCAATCTGAGATCGGCGATCTTTGACATAGCTTTGCCGATTCGCGTGAATGCAGCCTTCTGCTAGGGACCTGCATTGCTGCGGTCGGCCTGTTACGGCGGGAAGCCTCCAACATGGACTTCCAGAATCGTCGCTAGAACCTCAGGTTTTCCTGAACGAGGAGGTCGCGCCTGACCCGCAGGCCCGGTCCCGACGTCCCGTCATCCGGCACGAACGCGACCCCGGCTGTCCTGAAGGCTTCCTGAAGGCGCCTGCGGCTCTCCAGCGAGACCGTGAGATCGCAGCGCTCGGCGCGCAGGATCGTGCGCTGCGCCACGCCCGACATACGGGCGAGTTCGCTCTGCTTCATGTCGAGTGCGACGCCGGCCGTGCGCAGGAGTTCGCCAGGTACGTCCATGGCTCCTCGTACTGCGCGGGCAAGGCTTGCTCCACTGAACGAATCCTTGGAAGAACGATATCCCCGGGCTCTTTCATGTTAAGGCGTCTACGACGTCTCAACATGCGCTCTAGACGCCTTCGTGAAAGACGCCATATCCAGGTTCGCAACGGCGGTCATGGGGTGATTCGCCGAACTCTTAGCGAAGGTTGGAGCGCCTCATGCATGACACGGATCTTGTCCCGGAGTTCTTCAAGAAGTCAGCGGCTTCGCTGGTGGGCGACTACCTTCCGGACGACGCCGAGCTGATGACGGGAATGCCCTTCTTCGAAGGAGCCATCAACAGCGATATCGCCGCCTGAGGCCGCACGGGCGCCGAGACGCTAAGGGAGATGGCCGACAGCGACATTGTCAGGCGTCACCTGCGGCTGCTCGACGGCCTCGTCATGAATCCTGGCGAAGGCGCCGTCGAAAGGCTGCTGGCGGCAGACGATCCCGAGCTTGCGTGGTACGAGAGCGAGACGCGGCCGAGCCTGCTGCGGGCGCGCATTTACCTCGCCCGTTACCGGGTGCCCCGGCACATGGCCTACGTTGCCGCGGAGCTGGCGATGCTCAGCCTCTCGCAGGCGCCCGCCAGAAGCTGCGAGCTGATGGCGACAGCTTTGGCCTGGATGGCGCTTTGCCGAGAAGCCCAGCAGCGTAGCGCATCGCGGTCGGTGACGGGCTTCGCCGCCCTGGAACAGGCTTTCCGGGTCAAGTTCGGCAGCGCCCTGGTTCCGCAGCGCGCTTCAGCAGGCTGACAGCGCGATGTCTTCGCAGGAAAAGGTCAGGCGGCCTTTCGAGCGCCGCCAGCGCGCTGCCGTGTAAGGAGTCCACCTTCCGTCAAACGAGGAGCTCCTCCGCGGCATGCCGTTCCTCAGGGAAAGACTGGACGCGGACGCCCGGGAGTATGCGGAGCGCACCGCCACGCGGATCAGAAGGAAGGAGAACACTGGCTTCGCAGGCCTGCTCGACGCTCTCGACGAGCTGGCGACCGGGGTTACCGCCGATTGCGGCGGCAGATGAACTAGGCCCTGCAGTACCGTTCGGCGGGCTGATTCTAGGCCAGCATAGCTGCTCAGTCAGATATTGGCTGTGGCTTCTCAGGTGGAGCCGTTCTAATTCCGCTTCCACCGCAAAAAGGTCGATGGTGGCGGCCACAACCGCATGCTAGTTTCTTTTCACGCGGCTCGCCGAGAACATTTTGAAGGTGCGGGAGGAGCATGGCGCAGATTTTCACCGCGTCGGCCGACACGCGGCTGCGAGCTTTTTTTCTGATCATGCTGCTGGTGGTGCTCGGGGTGGCAGCCTTTGCGGGCGGGCTTGCGGACTCCACCTATGTTACGATGGTCGGATGGTTTCGCGACCAGCCCGTGCCGTTCAGCCATCAGCATCATGTGCAGGGTCTCGGCATCGATTGCCGTTACTGCCACACCGGCGTGGAAACCAGCGCGCAGGCGGGGCTGCCAGCAACGCATGTCTGCATGACCTGCCATTCCCAGGTGTGGACCGGCGCGCCCTTACTGGCTCTGGTGCGGCAGAGCTTTGCAAGCGGCACGCCGCTCGAATGGAACCGCGTCGCGAAAGTGCCGGATTACGTTTACTTCAACCACTCCATTCATGTGACGCGCGGCGTGCCCTGCGTGGAATGTCACGGCCGCATCGACGAGATGCCGCTGACGGCGCGTGCGCAGCCTTTCCAGATGCAATGGTGTCTGAGTTGCCATCGCGATCCCGCGCCGCATCTTCGTCCGCCCGAGCAGGTGACGCAGATGGACTGGTCGGATTGGGAGCGTGACCCGCAAGCCCATAAGGACTACGGTGCCCTGATGGTGCAGGCTTACGGCATCGAGCCTGACAAGCTCGTTCAATGCAACACGTGTCATCGCTGACGCGCCGGTGATGACAAGCGAGCAAGCTTTGTCCAGAAGCCAGCCAGCCGACAAAACGCAAGGTGCTGAAGCCCGCGAACGGAACGCAAGCGTATGGCGCAGCCTGGACGAATGGCTGGGCACCAAGAGCTTCAAGGCGCTGCTCGAAGCAGAGTTCCCTTCGATCGCGCCGGCAGCCGACGGCATCAATCGCCGTTCGCTTTTGCAGGCCATGGGCGCGTCGCTGGCGCTTGCCGGTCTGACTGGATGCAGTTCCACAGCCGATGAAACCGCGCTGCCTTACGTGGAAATGCCGGAAGGCGAAACGCAGGGCATCGCGCGCTTTTATGCGACGGCCGTTTCGCTGGCCGGCTATGCGCAGCCCGTTTTCGGCAAGACCTATTCCGGCCGGCCGGTGAAGCTGGAAGGCAATGCGAGCCACCCGGCAAGCCGAGGGGCAATCGACGCTTTCACGCAGGCGGCACTTCTTGGCCTTTATGATCCCAGTCGCAGCCAGGCTCCGCGCTTGGTTGGAGAGGTCTCGTCTTGGTCCGCCTGGGAGCGCGCAACCGTTGAACGAGCCTCTATGCTCGACCGCACCGGCGGCGAAGGTTTCCGGCTGCTCACGGGCCGCTTGACCTCGCCGACCCTGCAGCGGCAGATCAGCGAAATGATGGCGCGCTGGCCGCAAGCACGCTGGCACAGCCATGAGCCGGTCGATGACCGTGCCCTGCACGCCGCCACACGGCTTGTGTTCGGACGTCCGCTCGACAGGCATCTGCGGTTGGATCGAGCGGAGGTCATCGTTTCCTTCGATGACGATCTGCTGGGGCCGGGGCCGCGTCAGGTCCGCCAAGCGAAAGGCTGGTCGGACCGGCGTATGGCGGCGCAGCGCGGCGAGGGCGCAAGCCTTCTCTTTGTGGCGGAGCCCACGCCGAGCCTGACCGGCATTGCGGCTGGTGATCGCTTGATTGCAGCGCCGGCGCGCTTTTCGGTGCTTGTCGCCAACCTGGCGAATGCGCTGGGTGTCGAAGCAGGCTCCGTGTCCGATCTTTCGGAACAGGAACGGCGCTGGGTCCAGACTGCGGCTGAGCGGCTGCAGGCGTATCGCGGCCGCGCTTTGGTGAGTGTCGGCACGCATCTCTCGCCCGAGATGCAGGCGCTGGCGCTGCTCATCAACGAGCGGCTCGGCAATCTCGGCCAGACGCTTGCCTTCACGACTCCGATCGCGGCCTTTCCGCCGGACGGCGACCGCTCGTTGGAGGCGCTGGTGGAGGATATGCGCGGTGGGCGCGTGTCGACGCTGGCAATCCTCGGCACTGATCCCGTGGCAACCGCACCGAGCGATCTGTCCTTTGCCGAAGCGCTCGACCGGGTCGAGCTGCGCATCCATGCCGGCCTGCATGTCGACGCCACGGCCAATCGCTGCCATTGGCACGCGCCCTTGCAGCATGAGTTGGAAAGCTGGACCGATCTGCGCGCCGTGGATGGCACGGTGTCGATCGTCCAGCCGCTGGTGAAGCCGTTCTGGTCGGTGCGCTCGATCCACACCGTGCTGGAAAATCTCGGCGGCCGGCTCAACGGCGTCGGCGATCAGGACGTCGTGCGCAAGACCTGGCTGCCGGACTGGGGCATCGCCTTCGACGCAAACTGGAGATCGGCGCTGCTGGAGGGCTTTGTCGCCGGCAGTGCGCCGCGCCCGGAGGTGCCGCCGGTCGTCAATCGCGCGGTTAATCTTGGTGTTGCGCAGGGGCAAGGCGGGGGCTTGACCCTCTTGATCCAGCCCGATCCCACGATCTTCGACGGCCGTTTCTCGAAAAATGCCTGGCTGCAGGAACTGCCGAAACCGATCACCAAGATCTGCTGGGGCAATGCCGTGCTGGTCAGTCCGGCGCTTGCGGCTGAGCGGCAATGGACGAATGGCGACGGGGTGCGGGTGTCGGCGGGCGATGCGAGTGTCGAGGGCGCGATCTGGATCGTGCCGGGTCAGGCGCGCGACACGGTTGTTGTTCACCTCGGCTATGGCAAGCAGAGTGGGCTGGCCGGCAAGCTGGGCTTCGACGCTTACCAACTGCGCCGCGTGGATGCGCTTTGTCAGATAGCCGGTGTGACGCTGGAGGCCACCGGTGAGAAGCAGACGATTGTCACCACCCAGCCGCAGCACGCGATGGATGGCTTCGACTTCGTGCGCAAGGTGCAGCGCGCGGAGCTGGCTGCGCTGGAGCCCCTGAAGACGAAGCAGCCGAGCTTTTATCCTGCCGCGGAAGCTTCGTCGCCGTCTTGGGGCATGTCGATCGATCTCGACCTTTGCATCGGCTGCAATGCCTGCGTGACCGCGTGCCAGTCCGAAAACAACATTCCGGTTGTCGGCAAGGATCTTGTTGCGCAAGGCCGGGAAATGCACTGGCTGCGGGTCGATCATTATTACGAGGGTGATCCGGACGATCCCGACATGGCTTTCCAGCCGGTGCCCTGCATGCATTGCGAACAAGCGCCCTGCGAAATGGGCTGCCCGGTGAATGCCGCCGTGCATAGCTATGACGGCCTCAATCTTCAGGTCTACAATCGCTGCATCGGCACGCGCACCTGCTCGTCTTATTGCCCTTACAAGGTGCGGCGCTTCAACTGGTTCGACTTCACGCAAGGTGATGCGGAATCGGTGAAGGCGATGCGCAATCCCGAAGTGACGGTGCGCCAGCGCGGTGTGATGGAAAAATGCACCTATTGCATCCAGCGCATCGAAGGCGCGCGCATTCAGGCCAAGAAGGAAGGTCGCGAAATCGCCGAGGGCGAGGTCGTCACCGCCTGCCAGGCGGCGTGTCCGACCACCGCGATCACCTTCGGTAATGTCATGGATAACCAGTCCGCAGTGTCGCGGCGCAAGGCTGAGGCGCGCGATTATGCGCTTCTGGAAGAGGTGAACACACGGCCACGCACGACCTATCTGGCGCGCATCCTGGATGACGAGGCGCAGCGCATATGAGCGAGGCGGTCGATCATCCCGGCAGCCAGCGACGCGCGGAGGGTTCGCGTGTCACCCGCCAGATCATGCGCATTCCCACGCGCTATCCCGGCAAATGGGTGTGGGACCTGTGCTTCCTCATCTGCCTGTGCTTCCTCGTCTTGTTCCTGGTTTCCGTCGTCATTCTGTTTCGCAACGGCGTCGGTGTTTGGGGCAACACGATCCCGGTGAACTGGGGATTGGCGATCTCCAACTACATCTTCTTTGTCGGCATCGGCCATGCCGGAACGCTGATTTCGGCCATGCTGCTTTTGCTCAACGAGCATTGGCGCAATGCGCTGAACCGCTTTGCCGAAGCGATGACGCTGGTGGCCGTGATCTGCGCGGGCCTGTACCCGATCCTGCATCTCGGCCGCTTCTGGCGCTTCTACTGGATGGCGCCCTATCCGAATACGATGGATCTGTGGCCGCAATTCAAGAGCCCCCTGACCTGGGACTTCTTTGCCGTCCTGACCTATCTCATCGTGTCCTTCTTGTTCTGGTATATCGGCCTCGTGCCGGACCTCGCCACGATGCGCGACCGCGCCAAGAAACGGGGCGGGCAGGTGTTTTACGGCGTTCTGGCGCTGGGATGGCGCGGCTCGGCGCGGCATTGGGCACGATGGAACCAGAGCTACCGGATCACGGCCGCGATCGCCGTGCCGCTGGTGGTGTCCGTCCATTCGGAAATCTCGCTCCTGTTTGCGGCCGGCCCGATTCCCGGCTGGACCTCCACCGTTTTCCCTCCGTATTTCGTGCTGGGTGCGGCTTTCTCCGGTTTCGCCGTCGTGTCGATGATCGCGGTGGTGCTGCGCTTTGCCTTCCGGCTGGAGGAGATCGTCACCGACCGTCATCTCGATCTTCTTGGCCAGCTCCTGCTTGCCTGCGGAATGATGACGGCATTCGGCTATGTCGCGGAAATCTTCGACGCGCTTTACGCCGGCGAGAAACAGGATCTGCAAACCCTGTTCGATCGCTTCACAGGCGAGAATGCCTGGAGCTATTGGGGCGCTGTGATCCTCAACTTCCTGCCCTTGCAGCTTTTGTGGTGGAAGCGGATGCGGATCTTTCCGGTGACGCTTTTCCTGATCGGCCTATCGGTGACGGTCGGCATGTGGCTGGAGCGGTATATGCTGCTCGTGACCACGCTGTATCGCGATTATCTCGTGTCTTCCTACGGCTCCTATGCGCCAAGTTTCTGGGAATGGTCGCTGTTTATTGGCATGATCGGCGGCGTTTTCCTCCTGCCTTTCCTTCTGTTCATCCGCTTTTTCCCGGCCATTTCGGCGTTCGAGATCAAGGAATCGCAGTTCGAGGATCAAGGGGAGCGCCAGGGTGATTGAGCCGGGCGCCCATATCGAGACCTTCGGCGTTTTGGCCGAGTTCGCGTCCGGCGAGGACCTGATCGAAGCTGCCAAGACGGCGCGGAAGGAAGGCTATCGCAGTCTCGACGCTTATACGCCCTTTCCCATGCTCGGTTTGACCGAAGCGCTGGAGCTCAACGACAATCGCGTTCCCTGGCTGACGCTGGGCGGCGGCATCGTCGGCGCGGCCGCGGGCTATCTCATGCAGGTTTATACCAATCACGCTTATCCAATTCCGGTCGGCAACCGGCCGCTGGTGGCGCCGCAGGCTTTCATGCTGATTACCTTCGAAATGATGGTTCTGGGCGCGGTGCTGGCGGGTATTCTGGGCATGCTTTTGCTGAACCGCCTGCCGCGTTTGCATCATCCGGTGTTCGAGGCCGAGCGCTTCGGTTTTCATGCCGAGGACCGATTTTTCCTGGTCGTGTTCGGCAATGATGCGCGTTTCCATGAGGAGGAAACGAGCGGCTTTATGAAGACACTTGGAGCGACCAAGGTCGAGACGCTGCGCAATACGGAGGAGCCGGAATGAGCTGGCCGCTTCTTCTTTGCTTGACGCTTGCCCTGCTCGCCGGCTGCAACGAAATGGGCAGCCAGCCGCGCTATGACAATGCGGAGCCGAGCGCGCTGTTTGCCGATGGCAAGGTACTGCAGGCGCCGCCCGAAGGCACGGTGGCGCAGGATCAGCCGCAGCGCGACCGAGCGCTGAGCAATCGTCCTGCAATGAGTGCTGCGCTTCTGAAGCGGGGGCAGGAGCGCTATGCAATCAACTGCGTGCCCTGCCATGATGCGGCGGGCGATGGTCACGGCACCGTTCCAGCACGCGGCTTTCCGCAGCCGCCGAGCTTTCATGAGCAGCGTCTGGTGGAGGCGCCGAGCCGCTATTTCGTTGATGTCATCACCCACGGCCATGGCGTGATGTATTCCTATGCCGACCGCGTCGAGCCGGCGGATCGCTGGGCGATTGCCGCCTATATCCGCGCCTTGCAAACGAGCCGGAACGCTTCGGCCGCGCAGCTGAGCACTATCGATCGCGAAGCCTTGGGGGGCGATCGTGGCGGCTAGCATCACGGCATTCCCCGTTACAACCCGCAGCCGCCTTGGCCTGTTGACCGGGCTGATCTGCCTGGCCGTAGCCTTGGTGAGCATGGTCTTGCAGCCGGAAGCTGCGCTGCAGGGCTGGCTCACCGGCTTCTGCTTCTTGTCCGACATCGCCTTCGGTGGCCTTATTCTCGCTTCCATGATGCGGCTGATCCCGGGCCTGTGGGATGACGAGCTGGAGCGCTTTTCGGATGCTGTCGCAGCTCTTCTGCCGTTCGCGGCACTCGCCTTTTTGCCCATTTTGATCGGTGCTGCGTGGCTGTATGACTGGCAGGCATCCGCCGACAAAGGCGTATTCCGCGAACTCTGGATGACGCTGCCGTTCTGGACGGTCCGCGCAATTCTGTTCCTGCTTTTCGCGTCTGTGTCAGCGCTTCTTATGGTGCGGCGTCAGACGGATAAACCGGCTTTGCCGATCACGGCGCTGGTTATTTACACCGCGGGTTTCATGGTGATCGCGGTCGACTGGTATTTGTTTCTTGATCCGGAAGCGCATTTTTCCGGCTTTTCGCTGACCCGCATGTCCGTGCAATTCCTTGGGGCGCTGTGTGTGTCGATCATGATGGCCGTCAGCTCGGCGGCCAAACTGAAGCGGCCGGAGATCCTCGGCAGCCTGCTCATGGCCGCGCTGCTGGCCTGGGCCTATTTCGCCTTTATGCAGTATTTCATCACCTGGTCTGACAATCTGCCCTTCGGTGTGCGCTGGTATGGGGAGCGTGGCGCGGGCCTGTGGGGCCTTCTGGAAGTCGCATTCACCGCCCTGCGGCTGGCGCCGCTTCTGTTGCTCTTGGCCACGCCGATCCGGCAAAGCCGCCGCTGGCTGTTCTGGCTGTCGGCAGCCGTTCTATTCGGCAATGCGTTGGAAACGCTGTGGCTGATCGCGCCGGCCGGCGGACATGGCACCGCCGTTCTGCCCTGGGCGCTGCTGTCGCTGTTCGGCCTGACCCTGCTTGCCGCTCCGCGTCTCGCAAGCCGCGCCGCCAGGGCGAAGGAAGTCGCGCGATGAGCACGGCCAAGGCGGAAATGCAGAACCGGGCGCAAGACGGATCGAAGGCACAAACGCCGGTGCCGGCAGCGCAGCCCGACCAGATCCCCGCGCGGGGCGTTCTCGCCACGATGTTCGGCCTGCTTGCCGGCATCGGCGTTTCCGCGCTGCTGGTGATGGGCCTATTGTTCTATTTCGCCGGCAACCGCACGCAGCCGGACGTACCGCCTTTGGTGGCGGCGCAGCCCAAGCCGGCTGGACCGCAACTGGAAATATCGGCCTTGGGTGAGCGTCCCGCGCTTGATGCGCGTGCGGCAGCCGAACTCACGCGCTATCGCTGGCTCGATGTGGAGCATGAACGCGCGCAGGTGCCGATCAGCCGTGCCATGGAGATGGTCGCGGATCAGGGCTGGCCTGATGGCGAGGAGGGCGGCCGATGAAAATGCTGGCTCTCCTTCTGCTCCTGATCGCCGCATCGCCGGCATGGGCCTATGACCCCTTCGCCGAAACCGGCATCGACAACCGCTCCGGCACGCAGATCCCTGATGATGCGCCCTTCGTGGATCAGGCGGGCCGCACCGTGACGCTTGCCGAGCTCGGTGCGGGTAAGCCCCTGATACTCATTCCGGTTCTGCATGATTGCCCGAACATCTGCGGCGTGACGCTGGAAGGCGTGGCGCAGGCGATCAAGGCACAGGGCTTTCGCCCCGGACGCGACTTTACTTTGGTGGCCTTCGGCATCGACCCGCGCGAAAACCGGCAAGCGGCGGCGCGCTCGCTGGCGGAATGGAGCAAGGCCTTTCCCGAACTGGCTGCAACCGGCGGCGTTTACGGCCTTACCGGAAGCGAAGCGGACATCCATGCCGTCACCGAGGCACTGGGTTATCGCTACAGCTTCAACCCGGACGTCAATCAATACGCCCATCTCGCCGCCACCGCCGTTTTGACGGCTGACGGCAAGCTGTCGCGCTGGCTTTACGGACTGGCGCCAAGTCCGACTGATCTGCGGCTGGCGCTCACCGAAGCGGGCCAAGGCAAGATCGGCGACTGGACCGACGCGGTTCGGTTGCTTTGCTATCATTATGACCCTGTAACCGGCCGTTATGGCACCCTGATCTGGTCCATGCTGCGGATCGGCGGCAGCGGCATGGTCGTGGCCCTGGCCGGCTTTATCGGCATCGCCGTGCTGCGCGAGCGCCGGCGGCAGACGGATGGTGGCCAGTGAGCGACTTCATCCAGATCTGGCCGGGGCAGGCGTCGGATTATGCTCATTCCGTGGACCTTCTGATCCTTGCCTTAACAGGGCTGATCATCGCGCTTTCGGCGCCGGTCTTCATCCTGATCGTGTACTTCGCGGTGAAATACCGGCGCGGCCACAAGGCCGACCGTCAGCACCCGATGAACCGCAATGTCTGGCTGGAAACGTCCTGGGCGCTGATCCCGTTCTTCCTGATCCTCGTTTTCTATGTCTGGTCTACCGGCCTTTACTTCGATCTGCATCAGCCGCCCGCCAATGCGATGGAAGTGCAGGTGGTCGCCAAGCGCTGGATGTGGAAGTTCCAGCATCCCGGCGGGCAGGGCGAGATCAACGAATTGCATGTGCCGGTCGGGGAGCCAATCAGGCTGAACATGATTTCGCAGGACGTGATCCATTCACTGTTCCTGCCGGCCCTGCGCATCAAGCAGGACGTGCTGCCCGAGCGCTATACGAGCCTTTGGTTTTCGGCCGACAAGCCCGGAACCTATCGTCTTGCGTGCGCGGAATTCTGCGGCACCGACCATTCGCTGATGGGCGGCAGCCTGGTTGTGCAGACGCAGGCGGACTACGCCGCATGGCTCGAGCAGTTCGCCACCGACAACACGCTGGCCGCGCAGGGCGCGGGGTTGTTTCGCACGCTGGGCTGTTCCGGCTGTCATGAAAGCGGCTCGACCCGGCGCGCTCCATCGATTCATGGTTTGTACGGGCGGCCTGTCGCCTTGTCGGATGGGTCCACGGTGGTGGCCGATGCGCAATATATCCGCGACTCCATCCTGCTGCCGAACGCGCAGGTGACAGCCGGCTATCCGCCGATCATGCCGACCTTCAAGGATGTCGTGGACGAGGAAGGGCTGGTGCGGCTCGTCGCCTATATCCAGTCGCTGGGAAGCGCATCGCCCGTTCTGCCGCAGGGGGTCGCCGCCGGTACACTGGCGCCGCAAAATCTCGCACCAGAGGGCACCGCGCCATGAGCGAAACAGTCACGGGACGCGGTGGTTCGGAAGAAGCGTCGCGCGAGGAAACCGTCAACGAAACGCAGTCGGAGCGCGTGTCCTATCTGCGCGCCGGCCACACGCTGCGCTCCTGGTTCTTCACCACCGACCACAAGCGCATCGCGCTTTTGTACCTGATCTCCGTCACCTTCTTTTTCTTTATCGGCGGCATGGCGGCGGGGCTGATGCGCACCGACCTCCTGACCCCGCAAGGCGACGTGCTGAGCAATGAGGGCTATAACCGCGCCTTTACGCTGCACGGCGTGATCATGGTGTGGTTCTTCCTGATCCCGTCGATCCCGAACGTGTTCGGCAATTTCCTGATCCCGCTGATGATCGGCGCGCGCGATCTCGCTTTTCCACGCCTCAACCTCTTAAGCTGGTACATCTACTGGATCGGCGGGCTGTTCACGCTCTGGGTGCTGCTGGCCGGCGGCGTCGATACAGGCTGGACCTTTTACACGCCGCTGTCGTCCATGTTCGCCAACGGCAATGTCGTGATGGCCGCCGCAGCCGTTTTCGTGGTCGGGTTTTCCTCCATCCTGACCGGGCTCAACTTCATCGTGACGATCCACACGCTGCGCGCGCCGGGCATGACCTGGGGGCGCTTGCCGCTGTTCGTATGGTCGCATTACGCGACCTCCGTGATCCTGGTTCTGGCGACACCCGTGCTGACGGTGACGCTGGCGCTGATCGTGGCCGAGCGCCTGTTCGGGCTCGGCATCTTCGACCCCGCGCTGGGCGGCGATCCGCTGCTGTATCAGCACCTGTTCTGGTTCTACAGCCATCCGGCCGTTTACATCATGGTGCTGCCGGCGATGGCGGTGGTCAGCGAACTGGTCGCGGCGGCAGCGCGCAAGCCGGTGTTCGGTTACTGGTTTATCGTGTTTTCGTCGCTCGGCATCGCGGCTGTCGGCTTTCTCGTTTGGGCCCACCACATGTTCGTGTCGGGTATGTCGATGTATGTCGGCGCGGTGTTTTCCTTCTTGAGCCTCGTTGTTGCCGTGCCTTCCGGCATCAAGGTCTACAATTGGACCGCGACGCTCTGGAAAGGCCACATCTCGCTCGATCCGCCCTTCCTGTTCGCGATGGGTTTCATCGGCCTGTTCGTGGTGGGCGGTTTGACCGGCCTGATCCTGGCGATGCTGGCCCTCGACGTGCATGTCCACGACACCTATTTCGTGGTCGCGCATTTCCATTACATCATGGTGGGCGGCACGGTTTCGGCGTTCTTCGGAGCGCTGCATTTCTGGTGGCCGAAGATGACGGGCCGCATGTTCTCGATCGGCTGGGGCCGCTTGACGGCGTTGTTCATCTTCTTCGGCTTTAACATGACCTTCTTCCCGCAGTTCATCCTCGGCTATCTCGGCATGCCGCGCCGCTACCATGTGTATGACCCGCAGTTTCAGGTCCTGCATGTGTTGTCCTCGGCCGGTTCGACGATCCTCGGCTTCGCCTATCTGTTTCCCTTCGCCTACCTCCTCTATGCCCTGCGCTACGGCAAGCCTTCCGGCGACAATCCATGGGAAGCGACGGGACTGGAATGGACCGTGCCTTCGCCGCCGCCCAAGCACAATTTCGATGAGATCCCGGTCGTGACGCGCGAGCCCTACGACTATGAGGTCGAGAAGGAGGGCGGGGCATGACGCGCTCAGGCTTGGTCGAGGAGCCGTTTTCCGATCCGGAGCAGCAGCGCCGCGCCGCACTGTTCGGCATGACGATCTTCCTCGCCACCGAAATCTTGCTGTTCGGCGGTATCTTCGCGGCGTTGATCTTTTATCAGGCGGCGCATCGGGAGATCTTTGTCGAGACCTCGCGCGAACTCCACATCTGGATCGCGACCGGTAATACGGTGGTGCTGCTGACCTCTTCGCTGTTCGCCGCGCTGGCGGTTGCCGCCGCAAAGGCCGGCAACGGGAAGGCGACAGGCTGGCTGCTCGGGGTCACCGCCGCGCTGGGCCTTGCCTTTCTCGGCCTCAAGGGATGGGAATATGCGCTGGAATACGGCGAAGGCCTTTTGCCGCTGGCCGGTGGCGATGCGAAGCTCGGCGAACCGGGCAAGCGCCTGTTCATGGACCTGTATCTAATGGCGACCGGGCTTCATGCCGTTCACGTGACGATCGGCGTCTGCCTTCTGCTGTTTATCGCAGCGCGGATCGCCACCCGCGCGACGCGAATGCCCGAACAGGCAACCACGATCGAGGTTTCAACGCTGTACTGGCACCTGATCGACGTGATCTGGGTGTTTCTGTTTCCAGCATTGTATCTGGTGCGCTGAGATGAGAAGCGAACTGCGCCCGCTTGCTCTGGTTTACCTCGGCCTGCTCGCGCTTCTGGCGCTGACCGTCGCGGGCAGTTTCCTGCCGCTCGGCCATGCCAGCCCGGCGGTGAGCTTCGGCATCGCCATGGCCAAGGCGCTGCTGATCGTCTGGTTCTTCATGGGCTTCCGCCGCGAAGGCTGGGCCGTGCGGCTCGCAGTTCTGGCAGGGCTCGTCTGGCTGACGATCCTCTTGTCGCTGACCCTGCTCGATCTTCTGACCCGCAACTGGCTGATGCCGCATTTCGGCACCTGATGCCCGCGGCCCGTCAATCTTCTGGCGGACTGGGCATCGCTCACCGCGGTAGGTGGAGTGGCGAAGCAAAGGATTGGAAAGATCCGTCCCCTGTGTGGGCGACGGATCTTTCTGGCTGCGCGTTGGATCAGGTACGCGTTGATCCGGTTGTCCCGGTGGTGCCGACACCGGATGTGGTGGAACCCGTTGTAGAACTACCGGTTGTGCCGGCTCGACCGGAGGTGTCAGTCGATCCGTAGCCCTGTTGCTGTGAGCTCACACGCAAGTTGTTCTGCACATGCTTCACGCCGGATACACGCTCCACCAGATCCTCGGCGTGACGCTTGGCAAAACGCTCCTGCACGGTGCCGCCCAACGTGACCTCGCCGTCCTTGACCGTCACATCGATGTCGGATGCATCGAGGTGCTGATCGTCTGACAGGCGGTCATTGACGTCCTCACGAATGCGGTCGTCCGAACGCGTGTAGTTCTTGGGACCACGCC
Organism: Tianweitania populi; assembly: GCF_014652875.1. GTDB lineage: Bacteria > Pseudomonadota > Alphaproteobacteria > Rhizobiales > Rhizobiaceae > Tianweitania > Tianweitania populi. The sequence continues at coordinate 35,716 of NZ_BMZQ01000001.1, forward strand.
CGCGATGACGCGCATCCATTTCGCGGCGTCGTTCTGCGTCTTCGTCGCCGAACCAGGAAGACACTTCATCACCGGCGCGCTCGAAGAAGCCGCGCTCTTCGTTCCGGCCATACCGGTTGTTTTCGTATCCACGGCCGCTTCCGTAGCGCTCGCCGGTTCCAGACTGATTTCTGTAGTCAGCTCGGTTGGAGCCGCGATTGTCGTAGCCGTAGTTCGAGCCTTCGTTTCGGCCGAAAGCAGACCCAGACGATCCGTAGTCGCCATATCCGCCGCCGAAATTGCGCGAGCGTTCGCTTCCGTAATTGCCGGAAGATCCGCCTCGTGCATAATCATCGTCGCGGTAGCTGCCGCGGTTGCCGTAGCTGCTTGAATAATCACGCCCGGCTGCGCGGTCGTCCTGCATGCGGCGTCGTTCCGCATCATCGTCGCCGAACCAGGAGCGAACTTCGTCTCCCGCTCGATCCGACCAATCGCGATCTCGGTCACCGCCGCGATAGGAGCTGCGGCCGGTATCACCGCGTCCGTAGTCACTGCCGCCACGACCGTAGCGGCCGCGATCATCCCAATCCCTAGCCATGATGTTTCCTCCATATCATGTCTTTTGGTGGGTCGGTCAGAAGGAACCGACCTGCTTTGCTAACCTGTGCGCCGCCCGATTGTTCCGGACAAACGCTGTGCGTTGTTCCGGTTCTGCATCTGAAGAAAGACGCGACGGCAGCGTTAATGGCCGATCACGCAAGCTGGTTGGCTTTATGTAAGAAGGGTCTCCAGCCGTATGGGAAGGTCACGGATGCGTTTGCCGGTGGCGTGGTACACTGCGCTGGCGATGGCGGCGGCCGTGCCGACATTTCCCAATTCGCCTAGGCCTTTTACCCCGGCAGGATTCACGTCCATGTCGACTTCCGGCACGAGGATCACCTGCAGGTCGCGAATGTCGGCGTTCACCGGCACCAGATAATCCTGCAAATCGCGATTGACGTAGCGAGCGGCGCGGGGGTCGATCTCGGTCACCTCATGCAGCGCTGAACTGATGCCCCAGATCATGCCGCCCATAAGCTGACTGCGGGCTGTGCGCGTGTTCATGATGCGCCCGGCGGCAAAGGCGCCGACGATGCGTGGCACGCGCACTTCCCTCGTGCGCGTGTTGATGCGCACTTCCACGAACTCGGCACCAAAGGCGTATTTCACCTTCTCGCCCTTCTCACCGCCCTTCATCTCAGATTGCCCGCCATAAAGCTTGGACACAGCTTCCGGTGTCGCTCCATCCGGCGCGAACTCGGCATAGTCCTCGATCACGCCGGTCTTCATGGCGACAAAGGCTTCTTTCATGGGCATCGAGCGCCCGTCGCTTGACGTAATGGCACCGTCCTTCATGTCGAGAGTGGCCGGCTCGGCTCCCTTCAACGGACCATCTGCCGACACCACCGCGCTGAACAGCTTGCCGCGGATGGAGGCGCATCCTTTGATCACTGCGGAACAAACGCTGGCCGTGGAAACGGATCCGCCGGAAACAGGTGCAGGCGGCAGGCTGGAGTCGCCCATTTCCACCTCGATCTTGTCCATGGGGATGCCCAGCCGCTCGGACGCCATCTGAGCCGCGATCGTACGCACGCCTGTGCCGATTTCATGGGAGCCACACTGAAGGCGAAGACCGCCATCCGCGTTGAGCCGCAACCGCACCGTACACGGCGCGACATTGGTAGGATAGATAGCGGTGGCGCAGCCCATGCCGATCAGCCAATCGCCGTCGCGCATCGACCCGACCGCGGCATTGCGCTCCTTCCAGCCGAAGGCTTCGGCAGCCTGGTCATAGCACGTCATCAGCGAACGGCTGGAAAACGGCTTCTTGCCGATGGGCTCGACCTGCGTATCGTTCACGCGCCGGAACTCGACAGGGTCCATGTTGAGCGCGACCGCCATCTCGTCCATGGCATTTTCCAGCGCATAGACGTAGGGCGTTTCCGGCGGCGACCGCATATAGCCGGGCGTGTTGCGATCAGCTTTCACGATCGACACCTTGGTCAGCACCGAGCCGTAATCATACATGCGACCGGTAGTGGAGGTGCCGCCGACCACGTAAGGGTCCGGCCGTGAAGTGACCTCCCAGCCTTCATGGGCAAAAGCGGTGATGCGACCATCGCGGTCCGCGCCCATGCGGATGTGGTGGCGGGTTTCAGCGCGGTAGGTCTGCGTCATGCAGGACTGTTCGCGGCTGACCACGCAGCGCACCGGCCGGCCCACCTTTTTCGCAGCCCAGGCTACGATGGCGGTTCGCGACGTCATCGGCCCTTTGGAGCCGAAGGCGCCGCCGATATAGCGGCTGACAATCCGGACTTTTTCCGGCTCCATGCGCAGTTGATGTGCAAGTTCCACCTTCCAACCGGTCACGTTCTGGCTGGGTTCATGAACGGTCAGCCCGTCGCCGTCCCAGACTGCGGTCGTCGAAAACAGCTCGATCGGGTTGTGGTGCTGCGTGGGCGTGGAGTAGCGCTGGTCGATGGTTACGGGTGCTGCCGCGAAGGCTGCTTCGAAATCGCCGGCGGCCACATCTTCCTCGAACTGCTCGCTCGCTTCCTTGGCAGCGACCGTTTCAGTCCCTTGTGCGTCGAAGGTGGCGCTGGGCTGTTCGGCGGCATAATCAACGCGGATTGCCTGCGCGGCTTCCTGCGACGCCTCGAAGGTCTCGGCGATCACCAGCGCAAGCGGCTGGCCATCATGGAGAATATCCGTCGTGTCGAGCGGCGCGATGGAGGACGCGGCCGCGTTGCCGAACTTCGGATGTTCAAGCTGACCGGCCATTTCGCGATGCGTGAACACCGCAAGCACGCCTGGCACAGCTTTGGCAGGCTCGATGTCGATGGCGTTGATCTTGCCGCGCGCGATCGAACTGACGGCGAATGTGCCGTAAGCGAGGTTGGCGATCGGCGCATCGGCAGGGTAGGGCGCTTGGCCCGTGACCTTGAGGCGCGCATCGATGCGCGGGAACGGTTCGCCCATGTTTTCATTGGGCCGAGGGGCGGCATCGCTCATGGTCAGACCTTCATGTCCTGAGTTTCCAGCAGCGCACGCACCAGCGTTTGCTTGCCGAGCGGTATCTTGTAGGCGTTGTGCTTGCGCCCACTGGCTTCGGCGAAAGCGGTGTCTGCGGCTTCCTTCGCAGCAGCCTCGTCGAGCTTTCGACCGGTGAGCATCTCTTCGGCCGATTTCGCTCGCCAAGGTACGGTCGCAACGCCGCCGAGCGCGATGCGCGCGCCGCGCACGGTATCGCCATCCATGTCCAGCGCGACGGCAGCGGATGCCAGTGCGAAGGCATAAGATTCACGGTCGCGTACCTTGAGATAGCGTGACCGCCTCCACGGGCCGGCGGGCACATGAATTGCCACGATGATGTCGCTGGGCGATAGTGCGGTTTCGATCTGCGGCGTATCCTGCGGCCGCTTGTGCAGATCGGCAAACGGCATACGGTGGCTGCCTTTGGCACTGGCAATTTCCACTTCCGCATCGAGCGCAATCAGCGCCTGGGCGAAATCACCGTGATAGGTCGCGATGCAGGCCTCGCTTCCGCCGAGCACGGCATGCTGTCGGTTGACGCCGTCGAGCGCCGAACAGCCCGCGCCGGGTTCGCGCTTGTTGCACGGCCAAGAAACTTCGCGGAAATACTCACAGCGGGTGCGCTGGAGAAGATTGCCGCCGAGGCTCGCCATGTTGCGTATCTGGCCACTCGCGGCGAGCCGCAAACTGTCGCAGATCACCGGAAACATTCGGACGACGTCCTCGTGCTCCTGGGCATCGGCCATCCGCACCAGGGCGCCCAGGTGAAGCCCGGCATCGTCCACACGGATCGCCGTCATCGCCGGTTCAGACAGCTTGTTCAGGTCGATCAGCCGCTCCGGCCGATTGACGTTCAGCTTCATGTAATCCGACATGTTGGTACCGCCGGCAATGAATTGGGCGGCTGCCTGCGTCGGCGGCTGGTTATCGGGGCTCGTGCCGGCTGCCTTGATCGCTGCCTGGAGATCGGACGGACGTTCATAAGAAAACGCGCGCATCTCAGCCCTCCTTCATGTCGTCGCGGGCCTGACGAATGGCTGCGACGATGTTGGGATAGGCGGCGCAGCGGCAAAGATTACCGCTCATATATTCGCGGATGTCATCGTCGTTTTCCGCGTGGCCTTCTTGAACACAGCCCACCGCCGACATGATCTGGCCGGGCGTGCAATAACCGCATTGAAACGCATCATGATCGACAAAGGCTTGCTGCATGGGATGCAAGGCGCCGTCGGTCGATGCCAGGCCTTCGATCGTCGTGATCTCGGCGCCCTCCTGCATGACGGCAAAGCTCATGCAGGATAGAACGCGACGTCCATCCACGAGCACGCTGCAGGCGCCACATTGACCGTGGTCGCAGCCCTTCTTGGTGCCGGTCAGCCCAGCATGGTCACGCAGCGCATCAAGCAGAGACGTGCGCGCATCAAGCCCCAACTGATAGGGCTTGCCGTTGATGTTGAAGGAAACCGCGACTTTGGCATGAGGATCTTTCGCCGCAGCCCCAGGCGCCGCCTGTTCCGCGGCATGGGCGACAAAAGGTGTTGCGACTGCAAGTGTTGCGCTTCCGCTCAAAAAACCGCGTCGACTGACACCGTTCGGCGGGCTGGCAGGGTTGGATGACATCTCGACCTCGCTGGCTGACCGTCAACCCAACCGTGGATCCTCCGAACTGTTCCGAGGTTTTCTGTTCCTACATTCGAATGTTTTTGTCTTGCCGGATGCAGGCACTTCCACCTGCTTCTTTGTGCCTTCAATACAGGATCTGAAAAGTCTCCCGCATGCTATTTGCGCACTGATACTTTGGGTAACATTGTTGAGCGAACCTTTCAGAGTGCACCGCTTGCATTAACTGCCGAACACATGCGTTTGCTCAAGGTAGCGGTTCGTACGATGTTTTCGAAAGATCGGCCTGTGTCGGATGGGCAGCAGATCTCGCCCGGAAGGGCTTACAGTCTCATCACGTTTACCCTCGTGACTGAAAGACTGTAGCTCTGCTGCCTCGACGACCTCGTCGTCCGCAGCACCTGCGAGGTCAAATCTCGTCGCTTTGTCATTGTCTGTCATCGTGACGAGCTTGGTTTGATCCGCTAGAGAAGCTGGCGCCCTTGCTTCCGAGGGAGCCGGCGCGAAGTCGTTACCCGGTGCATCCGCATGCTTCATTCAGATGTTGTTCTAGAAAAGTCCGCTCGCATTCGCGCGCTTCGCCAAAGCGGTCTTCTTGACCGAACCGCGCAAGAGCAGTTTGGTCATTTGACCGACCACGTCCGTGACGTCTTGGACGTTCCCGTCGCCATTGTGACATTGGTCGATGAGGACAGGCAGGTCTTCGCCGGACATAGTGGATTGCCCTCTCCCTGGGCCGAACGGGGCGAGACCCCGATGACCCATTCGTTCTGCCAGCACGTTGTTGACCGAGCGGCGCCGCTTGTCGTGCCCGATGCTCGTCTCGACCATCTGCTGAAGCACAATCAAGCCATTGGTGATATTGGCGTCATTGCCTATCTTGGCGTGCCGCTGACCCTGCCAGACGGAGAGGTGGTCGGTGCACTGGCAGCCATCGACAGCGAAGCCCGTGCCTGGTCCGACGCAGACATGCGCCGCCTGCGCTCGATCGCACGTACGGTCGAGAAGGAAATGGAAGTTCGTATCTCCGAGAGCCGGTGGCGGACGCTCTTTGCCAGTTTGCAGGAAGGATTCGTACTCGGTCGAGTCGTCCGGGATGCTGCGGGACAGATCATCGACTGGCGCTACGAGGAGGTCAACGCCGCTTGGTATGATCTCGTCAGCGTGCCGGCGGGAACTGCGGTCGGGCGTACCATCCGCGAAGTCTTTCCCGGTATTGAGGATGAATGGGTCAACGAGTTTGCCGATGTCGTAGAAACTGGCAAGGCGGTCCGTTTTACTCGGCAGGTCGGCATTCTTGATCGGTGGTACGATGGTGTGGCGCAGCCAATCGGCTCCGACCGCTTCACGGTGATCTTTCTGGAAGTTACTAACCGTATTGCACATGAGCGGCGGCAAGCCGCGCTTCTGCAACTCGGTGACAAGCTCAGGGACGTCCGCAACGTGCCTGACATCACGCTTGCAGCAGCCCAATGCGTGGCTTCTGGGCTTGCCGTCGACCGTGTCGGCTTTGGCCCGGTCGATGAACTATCTGAGACTATTGACGTACCTGTAGACTGGTGCGCGCCGGGCATCACAAGCGTGGCTGGCAAGCACGACTTCCGCTCGTTCGGTTCATACATCGCCAACCTGAAACGCGGCGAAACGGTCGAGATCGAGGATGTCCGAACCGATCCGAGAACGCGCGACAACCTGACTTCTTTCGCGGCGATCGAAACGCGTTCGTTGTTGAACCTTCCTATCATGGAAGGCGGGCGTCTCGTTCTGATCGTGTTTGCGCACGCCCGTATGCCGCACAGCTGGACAATGGATGAACTGCAGTTCGTGCGGCAAATCGGCGACCGAGCTCATGCGGCCATTGCTCGCATTCGGGCCGAAGAGACCCAGCGGGTTCTCAATGGGGAGCTGTCGCACCGCTTGAAGAACTCGTTTGCGATGGTTCAGGCAATCGCGACCCAGACGCTCAAGTCTGTTTCAGAGCGCGATGCTGTTGATGCCCTTAATCTGCGTTTGCGCGCCTTGTCGCACGCCCACGACGTGTTGATGCAGCAAAGCTGGTCATCAGCTCGCTTGCAGGATGTTGCAAATGCCGTCCTTCAGGTGTTCGAGGCGGGTAATCGTTTCGTTCTGTCGGGACGCAACATCGAGATCGGGCCCAGAGCAACACTTTCTCTGTCGCTGCTGCTGCATGAACTTGGCACCAACGCGGTCAAGTACGGATCCCTGTCGGTGCCGCATGGCCGGGTGGAGATCGAATGGGAGATCTACCCTCGGGAAGGAGAAGATGAGTTTCACCTTGTTTGGCGTGAGCGCGATGGCCCCGCGCCGTCTCAACCAAGCGGGCGCGGTTTTGGCTCGCGCATCATTCGTATGGGCTTGATTGGAACAGGCGGCGTCGAGCTCAGTTACGAACCAGAGGGCTTCCAGGCTGCGATGAGTGCATCGCTGTCGCAGATGCAGCAGGCGTGACCCGAGTGGCGAGCAGTTTCAGACCAAGGCCGGTGGACAATAAGCCGATCGTTCTCGTCATCGAGGACGAGCCGGTTCTCCGCATCGATATCGTCGACATGCTCGAGGACGACGGTTTCGGGGTGGTTGAGGCCACCAGCGTCGAGAACGCGATCGCGATCCTAGAAACGCGCTTGGACATCCGCATCGTTTACATGGACCTCGACATGCCAAGAGGCGTCGACGGTGTGAAGATCGCGGCAGCCATAAGAGACCGATGGCCGCCTATCGAGATCGTTCTAACGGCTTCGAGAGTCGATGGCGCACGCATCCAACTGCCCGTTCGCGCCAAGTTCTTCGCCAAGCCCATCGACCCGATACAGGTGATATCGGCTGTACGAACCTTTGCAGAAAATCCCTGAGACACTAAGCTCGGCTCTTAACAAAGGTATCTGTTGGTCCTGATCATCGAGCTTAAATCGTTGCTGGTAAGGCCTGCGGCCAGTGCGGGACCAAAACGGGTTTTGACTACACGCAAGAAATGATCGCGCCGGTCTCGGAGAAGCCGGCGCGGTTTGGTGTCAGAACTGCTTGGCAACTGACAGCTTGAAGTGCCTGCCTGGCTCCGAGAAGTAGGAGTCGGTCGCGCTCGTCACGGTTGTCGATCGAACGTTGATTGCATCGTAATAAGTCCGGTCAAACAGGTTGTAGACACCGCCACGGATGGTCAGGCCATCCACCTGTTCAGGCTTCCACCATGCGCTGACATCCACGATCCCATAGCCGGGCGCCTTGAAGGTCGCATCTGATTGGTCAGACACGCCTTGGACGCCGATGAAGGTCAGGTCGGTGCCCCAATATTCGGTAGCATAACCGACGCTGGCAACGGCTTTGATCGGCGGAACGGATCCGAGATAGGCGCCAGTCTCGTCGTTTTCTCCGCGGGCGAAGGCGATCGAACCTGCGACATTGAAGCCGTTGTTGAAGCGCTTATGCGCTGCAAACTCGAAGCCCGAAATCTGAACCCTGTCCAGGTTGTCAAATTGCGTTATCCCGAACGGGTAGTTCCTTGGGTCCTGCACGGCCGCTGTGGTTGCCTCGATAAAGTTCTTATAGCGGTTGTGGAAGATGCTGGCGCGGAACCCAAGATCATCGTCGCCGAAACGTGCGCCGAGTTCAAACCCGTGGCTGGTTTCGGATTCGAGATCGGAATTGCCTTGCCGCAGATAGGTGCCGGGGCCTCCGAAGCTGCTGTAAAGTTCGCCTGCCGTCGGCGCGCGGAAGCCCATCGCCCACTGCCCATAGACTTCAAGCGTGTCCGACGGACGATAGGCAATGCGGAGTTTCGGCGAAAACGCGCTGTCAGTGAAGGAAGAAGGCAGCTCCGGATTGGAGGCGTTCTCTCCAAAGGCATCGGTCATCTTCGGACTGCGATCCACCCAGTCGAAGCGACCGCCCGGCGTGATATAGAAGTTGCTCTCTCCTAGGCCGATTTCATCATCGACAAACAGGCCGAACCTCTTGCCATCAACCTTCGGCTCGTCGGCCTGGTTCGTATGCAGGTTGGCGCATGCCGGCACGTAGCGGATCAAACAGTTGTCGTAACCTCCGGTATACTGCTCCGAGGTCGACGCGGCCACGTCCAGTCCCATGGTGACACGATGGTTGAGCGTGCCGGTATCAAACAGCTTTTCGCCCGACCCGATGAACCCGTAAGTGGTCTCATCATAGGTGTTCCAGCGTGCGGCCGGTCCGATCACAGATGTTGTTCTGTATCCGTCATAGCCCGTGCCCCGCATCTGATCGATCCAGTAGAGCGATGCGGTCGCGGAATTCAGGAAACCGCCGCCATCATAGGAATAATCAAGCGAGACACGATCGCGCGCGCCTTCGTTACGTCCCGTGTAATCGCCGGGGCGGTAGTTGCCCGTAAGCGATTGCATGCGTTTGTCATCAGTATCGCGATCGCGGCGAAACCGCTCGGCCGTCACGCCGATCCGATGTCCGCCTTCGAGATCGTGCCTCAGCTTGAACAAAAGATTATGCTGATCGTAGTCGGACGGGTTGGGCTTGGTGCGGAGCGGACCGTAAACGTCTAAGCTGCCCTTGGTATCCAGCTCATGGCCCTTGGCATAGGAGCCTTGGAACAAGGCGCTGGTGCTTCCCTGGCGAAGCGCGAATGCGCCGCTCGGACGGATGCTGTCGTCCGATCCATCATACAAGATCCCGGTATAGGCACCCCAGTTACGTCCGTTGCGGAAAAGGTCCTCAGGTTCCAGTGTGCGAAGACCCAGCACGCCGCCAAGCGCACCGCTGCCGCCTCGGCTGGAATCCGTTCCACGCACAATGTCGACGCCGGCCAATGACGAAAAATCGAACAGATCGACGCCGCCGGAAGACCCGCGCGTGGTGTCGTTGAGATAAGGAACCGGTATCCCGTCGATCGTGGTGAGCACACGCGGCCCCTCAAGACCGCGGATGTTAACGGCACCGGTGTTACGATTGAAGTTGACCCCCGGCTCAAGGCTGCGGCCCAGATCCTCGATGCGGGTGATCTGCTTCTGCTCAATTTCCTGGCGTGAGGCGGTACTGGCCTGAGGCGTATCGGCGACACCGCCTGGCGTCGAAGCGGCTCGCCCGCTGACGACGACCGTACCCAACTGAGTGGTGCTACCTTCCGCGCCATCTGCAATGATTGGAGACTGGGCAGAAGCCTCGAGACTGGCAAGAGAAACGAGAAATGTGCAGGCGAGAAGAGAGCGACGAGGAAGGGAACGCATAGGAGATCTCTCAGATAGCGCGACAAAACACTGGCTTCCGAGACGCGAGACCTCAGTGGCTACCTGGACATGCGAGGGTAGAAGGCGGCTCTATCCGACCCTTCGACAATTCGGCTCTTAGAGAACTTGATAAAAGTTATCAAGTTTGGATGGGCCCTGAAAAGCGGTTCGACCAGGGCATCTTTGAAGCCAGTCGTCAGCGTGTGTCGGTTACGCAACACAACTCTTAGACGGTGAGATTGGCTCAGCGCCTAACCCTCAAGCTCTACCATACGTGTATCCAAACGCACGATACGGTTTGAGTGGCAGTGGAAACGTTTTGGCTATAAAAGACAGGGTTGATGCCGCCTGTTTGCTCTTCTCTCCAAGTTGCCTGAGAGCTGATGTTGAGCTTACTTGAAATAGGGCCGCAGCAATGAGGCGTGCTATAATAATTTGAGCCTTATGGGCTTCGAGATCTATCGTCACTAGTTCAACTTAGACAAGGCTTTCTGGTCTAACCATCAACTAGTGCAAGCTTCCAGTTCACGAGCCGGAAGAGTTAGGGCACATCAACAATGGACCCGAGCTTTGTGTTCTGGTCGATGACCTTGCGAGCTCTTGCTTCCTGATCCGCTCATGCCGACGTCGGCTTAAGTCCGCAGTCCCGGCGCTTCCTGGCCTGTGCGCTCGACATATTCGGTATAGCCGCCGCCATAGAGATGCGGGCCTTCCGGTGTCAGCTCCAGCACGCGATTAGATAGCGCGGCCAGAAAATGACGGTCGTGGCTGACGAAGAGCATGGCGCCTTCGAAGCGCGACAGGGCTTCAACCAGCATCTGCTTGGTGGCGATGTCGAGATGGTTGGTGGGCTCGTCGAGCACGAGGAAGTTCGGCGGATCGAACAGCATTTTGGCCATGACCAGCCGCGCCTTTTCGCCGCCTGACAGCACGCGGCACTTCTTCTCGATCTCGTCGCCGGAAAATCCGAAGCAGCCTGCCAGCGCGCGCAAAGCAGCCTGACCTGCCTGCGGAAAACTGTCTTCCAGCGACTGCAGCACTGTGCGTTCGGCTTCGAGCAGTTCCATGGCATGCTGGGCGAAATAGCCCATCTTGACGCTTGGGCCGCGCGTGACCGTGCCGCTATCCGGCTCCGACGCACCGGCGATCAGCTTGAGCAGCGTCGACTTGCCCGCACCATTGATGCCCATGACGCACCAGCGTTCGCGCCGGCGCACCTGGAAGTCGAGACCGTCATAGATGGTGCGCTCGCCATAGCGCTTGTGCACGCCCTTGACCGTCGCAACGTCCTCGCCCTAGCGGGGCGCCGGCTGGAACTCAAAGCGCACCGTCTGCTGGCGCTTGGGCGGCTCGACGCGCTCGATCTTGTCGAGCTTCTTGACCCGGCTCTGCACCTGCGCGGCATGGCTGGCGCGCGCCTTGAAGCGCTCGATGAAGGCAACCTCCTTTGCCAGCATCGCCTGCTGTCGCTCGAACTGCGCCTGCTGCTGCACCTCCGCGATGGCGCGTTGCTGGCGATAAAACTCGTAGTCGCCGGAATAGGACGTCAGCGCGCCGCCATCGATCTCGATGATCTTGTTGACGATCCGGTTCATGAATTCACGGTCGTGCGACGTCATCAGAACGGCGCCGTCGAAACCCTTGAGGAAGGTTTCGAGCCAGATTAGGCTTTCAATATCGAGATGGTTTGACGGTTCGTCGAGGAGCATGATGTCGGGGCGCATCAGCAGGATCTTCGCCAACGCCACACGCATCTTCCAGCCGCCCGACAGCTTGCCGACATCGCCATCCATCATCGACTGGCTGAAGCCGAGGCCGTCAAGCACTTCGCGGGCGCGCCCGTCCAGCGCATAGCCGTCGAGTTCGTCGTAGCGGCCCTGCACTTCGCCGTAGCGGGTGATGATCTCGTCCATCTCGTCGGCGCGGTCTGGATCGGCCATGGCCGCTTCCAGTTCTGCCATTTCGGCTGCCAGCGCGCTGACCGGTCCAACGCCGTCGATCACTTCGACCACTGCGCTGCGCCCCGCCATGTCGCCCACATCCTGGCTGAAATAGCCGATGGTCACGCCACGATCGATGGAGACCTGACCCTCATCCGGCAGTTCCTCACCGGTGATCATGCGAAACAGCGTCGTCTTGCCTGCACCGTTTGGGCCAACAAGACCGATCTTCTCTCCGCGCTGGAGTGCCGCCGACGCCTCAATGAAGACGATCTGCTTGCCGTTTTGCTTGCCGATGCTTTCGAGGCGGATCATGCGGGAATTCCAGGTCGACGGGAGGAGGGAGCCGCCTCAGATCATCCAACACGCTGCCGCGCAAGAGGTCGCGCATAACATGTTCAGTTTTAACAATGCTCGTTCTTGCGAACATACCGCGCGAACCGCCGACGAACCAAGCTGGCCGGCTTTAACCATCTGGTTCAGAAATTCCGACTTGATGATTACGGAAACATGCGTCTAGTATCCGCTGTGAAAGAGCCGAGAATTCGAGAAAAGAGGCTGTTTCTGGGGAAAGTCGGTGTCAAAATCTGTGCAGTCTGCTGAGAAATTAGGCCCGAACCAATTTACCTGCTGGTTCGTAGATCTTCACAGTCATGTCTGAAGCGGGCCTGAATTACATCGCTGAGCAGTTGCGTGAGTTGTTGGACGCAAGAAAGACTGACCGCTTGCCTTCAGAGCGAGATCTTGCGGCAAGGTTCGGCGTCGGACGCCGGGCAATTCGTGCTGCGCTGAACACCCTCGAGGACGAGGGTCGTATCTGGCGTCAGCAAGGTAAAGGCACCTTTGGTGGTCGACCTGGCTCCACGACCTCCCGCCTGCTTTCTGAGCATACCAACCCACTTGAAGTCATGGACGTCCGGATCGAGATCGAGCCTGCGCTTGCTCGGATGGCTGCGGCGCGTGCGACACCCAAGCTGATTCAGCAGCTTGAAGCGATTGCAGAGAAGGCAGCTCTTGCTGCCGATACGCCCGAATGGGAGCAGTGGGATGCTGCTTTTCACGCCAAAATCGCGTCTGCTTCCGGCAATCGGCTCTTCAACGCGATCATGGAGTTGATCGACGGGATCCGCCACGATGCACCATGGCAGGAATTTCGATCCAGGGTCCGCGCTACGGGTCGCACCCTGCTGTCTGTAGAACAACACGCGGCGATCATAGACGCAATCAGGCGCCTCGATGCGCTCGACGCAGAAGATGCCATGCGAGCGCATCTTTTGTCATTGCGAGATGCCGTGTTGGCGGAGATCGGTGGTGCATCACGCAAGTCGGTTGCTGCGCGGCCGACAAATGTCGATGCAGCATCTCAAGACATAAGAAGCAAAGAAGGGAACTCAGCATGAAATTCGTTTCGAAACTACTAGGCGGCGCAGCGTTGTTTTGCGCTGTGGCCGGTACAACAGCGGCATTCGCCGCCGATTTGCGGATCGGATTGCAGGATGATCCGGACGTCCTCGATCCACATCGTGCACGAACCTTTGTCGGCCGCATCGTTTTTACGTCGATGTGCGACAAGCTGTTCGACATCAACGAGAAGCTGGAGATTCAGCCGCAGCTCGCCAGGGAATGGAACTGGTCGGAAGACCGCAAGACTCTGCATGTTAAGTTGCGAAACGATGCGAAATTCCATGACGACACGCCAATCACCGCGGCTGACGTCAAAGCTAATCTGGAACGGGCCAAGTCGCTGCCGGACTCGCTTCGCAAGAGCGAGGTCGCATCGATTGAGTCCGTGGACGCCATCGACGCTACGACCCTCGATATCAAGGTGAAAAGCCCGGACGCGTCACTGTTGTCGCAGTTGGCTGATCGTGCGGGTATGATCCTTTCGCCGAAAGCCTTTACTGATGGCGATTTCGGCCAGAACCCGATCTGCTCCGGCCCTTACAAGTTCGTCAGCCGCGTCCAGAACGATCGCATCGTGTTGGAGAAGTACGCAGGGTACTGGGACGCGGCCAATTACAAATTCGACAAGGTGACGTTCCTGCCCATTCAGGACACCACCGTTCGCTTCGCCAACCTTCGCTCCGGTTCGCTTGACCTGATCGAGCGTATCGCTTCGTCGGATATCGAGGCCGCCAAGTCGGACAACAAGCTGGCCTTCTATCCAGTGACCGGTACCGGCTACCAGGCCCTCACGATCAACCTGAAGAAGGGCGACAAGGACAGCTTCCCGATCGGCCACGACAAGCGAATCCGCCAGGCGCTGGAACTGTCGATCGACCGCAACGCGATCAACGAAGTGGTCGGGCAGGGCGTGTTCACACCGGCATATCAGCCGTTCCCACCGAGCAGCTTCGCTTATGACAAGAAGTTCGAAACCTCGACGCGCGACGTGGAAAAAGCAAAAGCGCTTCTTGCCGAAGCTGGGGTCGAGCGCGTCAGCTTCGAGATCGCCTATGGCAACAATTCGACCTCGCAGCAGGTCTACGAGCTGATCCAGGCGATGGCATCCGAAACAGGGTTCGACATATCGCTGCGGCCGACCGAGTTCGCTGCGCTGCAGAGCGCTTTGAAGGAAAACGCCTTTGAAGTCGGCCAGAGCGGCTGGTCAGGCCGTGCCGATCCAGATGGTAACATCCATCAGCATGTCACCTGCGAGGGCAACCTCAACGATGCGAAATACTGCAACGAAAAGGTCGACGAGCTCCTGAACAAGGCACGAGGCATTTCCGATCAGGCCGAGCGCAAGGCCCTGTATGACGAGGTCCAGGTTATCCTCGCGGACGAAATGCCGATCGTCTACCTCTACTATCAGCCTTGGCCCTTTGCGGCGCGTGCTGACCTGAAGGGCTTCACCGCTTATCCAGATGGGATGATCCGCTTGAAGGGCGTATCGCTCGGCGGCTGAACCAAAGCTTGGCCGGGGGCACGTTGCCCCCGTGCTTTCCCGCCCACGCTTACACGTGCAGTTATTTTGGGACGCTTGAACGACCGCCGGAAATTGGCTGGTTCAGGCAATGGGGATAGTGCCCATGTTAGGATTGCTCGCCAGGCGCTGCCTTGTGGTGCTGCCGACTTTGATTATCGTTTCGATCCTGGTGTTCGGGATGCAGAAGCTGTTGCCCGGGGATCCGATCCTGGCTTTGGCCGGCGAGGATCGCGATCCGCAGACAATGGCGTATCTGCAGGAAAAATACCGGCTCAACGATCCGATCCCGGTGCAATATGCGGTTTGGCTGAAGCAGATCGTGACCGGAGACTTCGGCGTATCCGTGCGCACCGATGTGCCTGTGGCCGATCTCATCTTTCAAAAGCTTCCGGTAACCATCCAGCTTGCAGCCTTCGCGATGGTTGTGGCGCTTTTGATCGGCGTCCCCGCCGGCATCATCTCGGCCGTGCACAAAGGAACAGTGACGGACTATTCGATCAACGTTGCAGCCTTGTCGGGGCTTTCGATTCCCAATTTTTGGCTGGGCATCCTGATGATCCTGGTTGTTTCCGTTCAATGGCAACTGCTGCCATCGTCCGGTTACACCTCGCCGCTGGAAGATCTCGGCCAAAACATTCGCACCATGATCATGCCGGCACTGGTTCTCGGCACTGGTCTGGCAGGCGTATTGATGCGTCACACGCGCTCCGCCATGCTCGGCGTGCTGCGCTCCGACTATGTTCGCACAGCCCGAGCCAAAGGGCTGAACGAGCGCACGGTCATCATCCGCCACGCGCTTCGCAACGCGCTGGTGCCGATCATCACCCTATCTACACTGCTGTTTGGTGAACTGCTGGCCGGTGCGGTGCTGACCGAGCAGATTTTCACGATCCCCGGTTTCGGAAAGCTGATCGTGGATGCCGTCTTCACGCGTGACTATGCCGTGGTGCAGGGCGTGGTCCTTTGCACGGCGGTCGGCTTCATCCTCATGAACCTGCTGGCCGACATCCTTTACATCCTCGTCAATCCACGTTTGCGGGACGCAACATGAGCAACGCCGTACCTCTTCCGGCAGCGCCAAAGCGCCTTGGCAGCAGCGCCGTTCGCAAATTTGTCAAGAACCGCGCCGCAGTCCTTGGTGCCATTCTGGTGGGCTTCTTCGTTCTGATCGCGATCTTCGCGCCGGTAATCGCGACGGAGGACCCGTTCAAGACGAGCTTCACGGCTGTTCGCAAGGCGCCGTCGGCGGCGCATTGGCTGGGTACGGACGAGCTTGGCCGCGATCTGTTCGCCCGCATAACCTATGGTGCGCGAACGTCGTTGCTGGCCGGCGGTGTTTCCGTGCTGATCGCCCTTCTGTTTGGTGTGCCGTTCGGCATCATAGCAGGCTATTTCGGCGGCTGGATCGACAGCGTCATCTCGCGGGTTATCGATGCCATGTTGGCGATCCCGTTCTTGATCCTGGCGATCGCGCTTGCCGCGTTTCTCGGTGCGAGCCTCACCAATGCGATGATTGCTATCGGCCTGTCTGCGGCACCGATCTTCGCTCGATTGACCCGTGGTCAGGTCATGTCGGTGCGCTCGGAGGAGTATGTGGAAGGCGCGCGGGTCATCGGCCTGCGTCATCCCCGCATCATCCTGCGCTACATCGTTCCCAATGCGGTCGCGCCGATCATCGTTCAGGCAACGCTGACCATTGCGGCTGCCATCATTGCCGAAGCGAGCCTGTCCTTTCTCGGTCTTGGGCAGCAGCCACCAAACCCGTCCTGGGGATCGATGCTGAACAGTTCGAAGAACTTCATCTCGCAGGCCCCCTGGATGTCGATCTGGCCCGGCACCGCGATCTTCCTGGTCGTGCTTGGTTTCAATCTGCTCGGCGACGGACTGCGCGACGCGATCGATCCGCGCGAACACTGATTGGTAAGAAGGAAATTTGCATGTTCACGACGCGACCGGAAATTCTCGGTACCTTCGGTGTTGTCACCTCAACCCACTGGCTCGCATCGTCGGCGGGTATGGCGATGCTCGAACGTGGCGGCAATGCCTTCGATGCGGCCGTGGCAGCGGGCTTCGTGCTGCAGATCGTCGAACCCCATCTCGTCGGCCCTTCCGGCGAAGTGCCTATCATCTTCCATTCCACCAAAACCGGAAAAACCGAGGTTCTGTGCGGCCAGGGCGTGACGCCCGACGCGGCTACGATCGAGCACTACAAGGCTGAGGGGCTCGATCTCGTTCCGGGCTCCGGTTTGCTGGCGACGGTGGTGCCCGGCGCATTCGACGCCTGGATGCTGATGCTGCGCGATCATGGCTCATTGAGCCTGCGCGAAGTGTTGGAACCTGCCATCTATTACGCGGCGAATGGTCATCCCATGCTGCCGCGCGTGGCCAACACCATTCGTGATCAAGCCGGCTTCTTTGAGAAGGAATGGCCGACCTCTTATGCCCTTTGGGCACGCAACGGCAACTTGCCTCAGGCTCATGAACTGTTCCGCAACGAGGCGCTTGCCAACACCTACACCCGCATCGTCGATGAGGCGGAACAAGCCGGCGGGGGGCGCGAGGCTATCATCGGCAAAGCGCGCGATCTGTTTTACCGCAGCTTTGTTGCGGAAGCGATCGAACGCTTTTGCCGCGAAACCGAAGCGATGGACACCAGCGGCCAGCGGCACAAGGGTATCCTGACCGCCGATGATATGGCGCGTTGGAGTGCCACCTACGAAGCGCCTCTGACCTATGACTATCATGGCTGGACGGTGTCCAAGATGCAGCCTTGGGGCCAAGGTCCGGCTTTCCTGCAAAGCCTATCCTTGCTCAAGGACATCAATCTTGCGTCCATGGATACGCGAGGGCCGGACTTCGTGCATGCCACGATCGAGGCGATGAAGCTCTCTTTTGCCGATCGCGACATCTATTACGGGGATCCGAACTTCGTCACCGTGCCGATGGAGCATCTTCTGTCCGACGGCTACGCTGCCGAACGGCGCAAGTTGATCGGCGACAAGGCGTCCACCGTGCTTAACCCCGGCTTGGTTCCCGGCTACGAGGACCAGCGCCAGCGCGGCGTTGGTCAGTTCCGCTATGCCGGCCAGACCAAGGTTGAAGGACCTGGTGCAGGCGAGCCGACCATGGCGCATCTGCGAACCGAAAAGCGCGGTGATACCGTCCATATCGACGTTATCGATCGGTGGGGTAACATGGTTTCGGCCACCCCATCCGGCGGTTGGCTGCAATCCTCGCCGATCATTCCGGAACTCGGCTTTGCCTTGAACACGCGCGCTCAGATGTTCTGGCTGGAAGAAGGTCTGCCGACCAGCCTTGCTCCGCGCAAGCGTCCGCGCACAACGCTGACGCCATCCTTGGCCGATTTCGAGGGCAAGCCGCGCATGGTGTTCGGCACACCTGGTGGCGATCAACAGGATCAATGGCAGTTGCTGATGTTCCTGCGCCGCGTGCATCACGGCCTCAACCTGCAGCAGAGCATCGATCTGCCGCTGTTCCACACGATGCACTTCCCGTCTTCCTTCTATCCGCGTGAAGCCATTCCAGGCCGCCTCGTCATTGAGAAAACCATTGGCGAAGGCGTGATTGCGGATCTGCGAAAGCGCGGCCACGACGTGGAAGTGGTGGACGAATGGACGGTGGGCCGCTTGACCGCTGCCGAGCGCGAACCGAACGGGCTGCTGCACGCTGCCGCAACACCGCGCTTAATGCAGGCCTATGCGGTTGGTCGCTGACACGCCTCTCATCCAGAAAGAACACTGAGCATGGATATCAGCCTGCAGGAAATGGTCTGGCTCGGGCTTGGATTGCTCGCAGCCGGCGGCATCACAGGCCTTCTTGCGGGTCTGTTCGGGGTCGGCGGCGGCGCGGTGATCGTGCCGATTCTCTACGAGCTGTTCCGCTATCTCGGCGTGCCCGACGATGTTCGCATGCCTCTTTGTGTCGGCACATCGCTCGCCATCATCATCCCGACCTCGATCCGTTCTTACCGCGCGCATCTCGCGCGTGGGGCGGTCGATACAGACCTGTTGAAAATCTGGGCCGTGCCGGTGGTACTGGGCGTGTTGATCGGCAGTCTCGTCGCTCGTTACGCACCAGCGGAGCTGTTCAAGACGGTTTTCGTCGTGGTTGCCGGCATCTCCGCCATCCGGCTCTTGTCCGGCAAGGATCATTGGCGCTTCGGCGAAACCCTTCCCGGCAAGATGGCTATCCGCATCACGGGTCTCGTAATTGGCGTCCTGTCCTCGCTGATGGGGATTGGCGGCGGCCAGCTGTCCAACCTGTTCATGACATTCTACAACCGGCCGATCCATCAGGCCGTGGCGACCTCCTCGGGGCTCGGCATTCTCATCTCCGTTCCCGGTATGCTGGGCTACATCTATGCCGGCTGGCCACGCGCCGCCGAATATCCCGATGTCGCTGCCCTCCAGCCGCCGATGGCTTTGGGCTACGTATCGCTAATCGGCCTGGCGCTCTTTGTTCCCACCAGCATGCTCACCGCCCCGCTTGGGGTGAAGCTTGCGCATGGTCTGTCGAAGCGCAGGCTGGAAGTTGCCTTCGGTCTCTTCCTGCTGCTCATTTGTCTGCGCTTCGTTCTCAGCTTCTTCGAATGATCCGGGGAAAGGTACCGATGACAACCGCGCTTCTTTCCGTCGAAAATCTTCGCGTTTCCTTCAAGGGCAGCGACGGTTGTGCACCCGTGGTGCACGATGTCTCCTTCGACATAGAAGCTGGCAAAACGGTTGCTATTGTCGGCGAGTCGGGCTCCGGCAAGAGCGTCACCTCGCTTGCGATCATGCGTCTCCTGCAAAGCGGCAGCGCAAAGATCGAGGGCACTATCCGGTTCGCGGGCCAAGACCTGACCACCTTGAGCGACGCTGGCATGCGCCGCATTCGCGGCAACGAGATCTCCATGATCTTTCAAGAGCCGATGACTTCGCTCAATCCGAGCATGACGATCGGCCGCCAATTGGCGGAAGTGCTGATTACCCATCATGGCATGAGCCAACGGCAGGCAGAAGCCGAAGCCGTGCGCTTGATGGACCGTGTGCGCATTCCCTCAGCCGCAGCCCGCCTCAAGGATTATCCACACCGCTTGTCCGGTGGCATGCGCCAGCGCGTGATGATTGCCATGGCATTGTCTTGCAAACCAAAGCTCCTGATCGCCGACGAGCCGACGACGGCACTTGATGTTACAATCCAGGCGCAGATCCTCGACCTGATCCGCGATTTGCAACGCGAAGAAGGCATGTCGGTTCTGTTCATCACCCACGACATGGGCGTGGTGGCCGAGATCGCGGATCGAACCATCGTCATGTTGCATGGGCGCATCGTGGAGAACGGCGCGACCGAGCAGATCTTTGGCGCCCCGCAGCATCCATACACCCGTGCTCTTTTGGCCGCCGTTCCGCGGCTTGGTTCCATGGCCGGTGTGTCAGTGCCGAAGAAGTTCGAAGAAATCGATCGCGCCACGGGCATCGCCATCGTCAAGAGCGAGGAAGTGACAGCCAAGCAGCCGGATCCGCAAACACCGCCGGTACTCGAGGTTCGCAACCTCAGCAAATATTTCGACATCCGTTCCGGCGTGCTGCGCAAGGTCTCCGGTCGCGTTCATGCCGTCGAAAACGTGTCCTTCGACATCCGGGAAGGCGAAACGCTGGCGTTGGTGGGTGAATCCGGCTGCGGCAAGTCAACTACCGGCCGAGCCATCGTCCGCTTGACGGATCCGAGCGGCGGGGAAATCCGCTTGAACGGCGAAGACATCGTGAAACTGGACGAAAACAGCTTCCGGTCACATCGCCAACGGCTTCAGCTGATCTTCCAGGATCCATTCGCTAGCCTCAATCCAAGCATGCGCGTAGGCGAATGCATCGCCGAGCCGATGTTGGCGCATGACACGATCCCGCGAGCGAGTGTTCGAGCGCGGGTGGCCGAGTTGCTGCAACAGGTTGGGCTTGATCCGGCAACCCGTGACCGGTTCCCGCACGAATTCTCCGGCGGCCAGCGCCAGCGCATTTCGATCGCTCGGGCGATTTCGTTGGGTCCCAAGCTGATCGTCGCTGACGAGGCTGTGTCGGCACTCGACGTGTCCATCAAGGCGCAGGTTATCAACCTGATGCTTGATCTGCAGCGGGATATGGGCCTGGCGTTTCTTTTCATCAGCCACGACATGGCGGTTGTTGAACGCGTCAGCCATCGCGTTGCGGTGATGTATCTTGGCGAGATCGTTGAGATCGGCAATCGCGCGGACATCTTCGGCAACCCGCAGCATCCCTATACCAAGCGGCTGCTGTCCGCCGTGCCTGTGCCTGATCCGGCGCGCCGCACCAGCCGTCCTGAACTCAAAGTGTCTGAGCTGAAAAGCCCTGTGCGACCAGTAGACTACGTCGCGCCGCATCGCGTGCTGCAAGAGGTGTCGCAAGGGCATCATGTGCAGGAATGGGGTGCAGAATGGAGCAACGGTTAAGGAGTAGCAGGCAGTAGACGGGAGCTTCCAGAGGGCGGTCAATGAAGGGCGCTCTGCGCTTCACAGACCTCACGCAATCGACCTCCCTGCCTTACCTTGCCCGAACAAACTGCCTCCCAGCCTTTGCGATCAGCATGTCTGCGAGAGCGCCACGCCAGACAAGATAATCGTGCCCGCCGGCATATTCGCGGTAGGTGACGGCGTAATCCTTGGCCAGCAGTACATCGCGTAAGTGCCGGGATGTGTCGAGAATGCCGGCTGATCCGGGACGACTTGTTTCGAACAAGCCGGCGGTCAGGAAGAAGCGGACCGGCTTGGCCGGCGTTGCCGCGACGAGGTGCGCGACGTGGTTCGGCTGATCTTGCGGCGCCGTAGCCGGATGCCACCAGAAGGAACCGGACAGGCAGATTGCGTTGCCGAAGATGTCGGGGTGGCGGAGTGCGATGGTTGCCGCTGCGAGGCCGCCATAGGAGGAGCCAGCAAGCGTGGTGCGCTCGGCGGTGGCCTTCAAACCGGTCTCGGCGATCACGCGGGGAAAAAGCTCTCCGGCCATGAAGTCAGCAAAAGCGTCGTTGGCCGGGAGCTCGCGTGCTCGCGTCTTGCTGTCGATCTCCGAAACGAAGACGGCTACGGTGGGCGGGATGACCTTGGCGCTGATCAGGTTGTCGAGAATACGCGGTGTGGGAACTGCCGTCAGGTACTTATCGGCGTCGAAGAGGAACAGGAGCTGGACCTTGGGATCAGCTGGATCGAAGGCGGCCGGACGGTAGATCGTGATGTCGCGTTCGTTGCCGAGCCGCTTGCTTGCGAGCTGGAACGTCGAAAGAGTGCCTTTAAGCGCGTCGGTTTCTTCAAGTCCGGGCTGCAATGGCGCATCGCCAAGTTCCAGGACGGACTCCTGATTGAAGGCGTCCGGCGCATCTGCCGGCCACGGCGTCTTGTTGAAGGGATCAGCTTTCGCAGTCGCCAGAATGGCGACGCGGCGCTCGCGCGGCGTTCCGGGCAGATCGGGAACGTCGTAAGCGAGCTGATAGGAAAGCCGCGTCTCGTTCGGGACAATGAAGCTCTTGTACCAGGTATCGGACTGGCCGAGCCGCTCCAGTTCTTCATGATCGCCTGAGGGGCCGCCGAACAAGCGGACATTGCGCTCCGCTCCGCGTGCCAGGAAGGTCACGATGGACTGGCCGTTTTCCGACGGCTCCACCATCGGCGTTCCCTCACGCAGCCGCTCGTTCCAGAAGCCTGTGGTGTCTTTGCCTGCGGCGAGATCGTCGGCAAGCCGGCTGATGGCAGGGCTGAGATACCCCGGTGCAGGAAGCACCTGCGCTTTGGAAGGTACGATCTCAGTGATGCGAAGCTTTACCGCTGCCTGTGCTGCAACGCGAACACGCGGTCGATCACTGGCGGCAACAAAGCGGAAGTCCTTTGTGCCGCCGGCCTTGTCGACGAGCCGACGCAGATGCTGTCCGCGTTTATCCAGCAGATCGACGGTCGCCTTACCGTCGCCTGCCTCAACCGCGCCGACGACATAGTCGCCCAAGCGCACATCCAGCTCGGCCTCTAATTGGGTCTCGTTGTCAGGTGTGAGTTCCTGCCAGCCGTTCTCAGCCCGGATGATGCTCACATCCTGCGCTGAGCTGAGCGAGGCCACCAGGCACAAGGCGAACGACAGGAGCGCTCTTACCATGTCTTCTTCAGAGTTGCGGTGACACTACGGCCTGATCCATAGAAGCAGGCATAGGCGCTGGCGCAGGACGCGACATAGGTCTTATCCGCGATGTTCTTGGCGTTGACCTGAAGGGTCAGGCCTTCGAGATCCGGGCTGTGTGCGCCGAAGTCGTAGCTCAGCGAAGCATCAACAAGCGTCACCGCAGGCACCTCGAAGCTGTTCGTGTTGTTGCCCCAACTGGTGCCGACATAGCGGATACCGGCACCGACGGCGAGCCCGTCCAGAGCACCGCTCGTGAAACTGTATTTGCTCCAGAGAGCAGCCTGGTGGGCGGGAATGCGCGCTGGCGTCTTGTCGATTTCGCCGGCGGTTGGCGAGTCTTCCACGGTCGAGTCGATATAGGCGTAGCTGCCGATCAGAGACAGGTTTGCGTTGACCTCGGCGCGGGCGGACAGTTCGAAGCCCTTGTTGTGGATTTCGCCGATCTGCGAATAAACCGTGCGGGCGAGGGCGGGGTCCCAAGCCCCCCAGACAACATCCTTCTGCCGCAGGTCGTAATAGGCGGCCGTCAACAGGATCGGCATCCCCTCAGGCGCATATTTGACGCCGACTTCGATCTGCTCGGCCTTGGTCGGCGAGAAAGCACCTTCGCCTTCTGGTGCTGCGATCAGTACGGGTTCGAAGGAGGTGGAGTAGCTGAGGTAAGGCGCGAGACCATTGGCGAAATTGTAGATTGCGCCGGCGCGCCAGGTGAAGGCGCCGTCGTCATAGGCCTGGTCGTTGGTGCCGAGGCGGTCATCGATATCGGTCTTGGCCCAGTCATAGCGCCCGCCGGCCATGAGTGTCAGCCCACCGATCTCGATCTGATCCTGAAGGTAAAGGCCGGCCTGCTGGGCGGTCAGTTCCTGATCGTCCGTCTTGTCCAGAACGAGCGAGCTGTAGTGGAAGTCGCCATAAATCGGATCGGCAAGATTGATGGAGGGCGCGGAGCGGTTGCGGCCCCAGACATAGTCGCGCTTACGGTGGAGATAATCGAAGCCGGCCAAGAGCGTATGGTCCGCGGCCCCCGTGGCGACCGTTCCTTCCACCTGGTTGTCGATGGTGAAGGTGCCCCAGCTTTCCGGGCCGCCGCTCGCTGTACGGCTGATCACCGTATCATAGCCCGTCGCCGGATCGGCCGACAGGCTGCCGTAAACCAGCGTGCGCTGGTCATGCTCCACATGGTGGTAGCGTGCGTTCTGGCGAACAGCGAGGCTGTCGTTGAAGCGATGCTCGAACTGGTAGCCGATCCAGGCCTGTTCGCGCTTGAAGCTCTCGAAGTTCGGGTCGGACACGAAGAAATCACGCGGCACATAGCCGAAACCTTCGATCGGATCGATCGTGCCGGCGCGGTCCAGGAAGTTGCGGAAGCCGGCATCCGGCTCGTTCTGGTAGCCGCCCAGCACTGTCAGCGTGGTCTGGTCGGTCGGCGTCCAGGTAAGCGATGGCGCAATGGCAAAGATGCGCTCCTTGGTAAAATCTTCCTGCAGATCGCGGACGTCACCCGTGCCTGCTATGCGATAGGACAGGGTGTCCGAACCCGCCACCTTGTCACTCACATCGAAGAAGGCGCCATACTGGTTGTCGGTGCCGAGCTTCACGCCGACTTCTCGGTAGGGCGCGTCTGTCGGCTTCTTGCTGACCATGTTGACGATGCCGCCCGGATTGGTCTGGCCATAAAGAACGGAGGCTGGTCCGGAAAGCAGCTCGACGCGTTCAAGAAGATAGGGATCGACCTTGGCATAGGACTGATCGCTGGCAAGGAACAGGCCATCAAGGAAGCGCGGCGTGTAATAGAAGCCGCGCACGAAGAGCTCATCGCGCAGGTTCGATGCGCCGCGATACTCCGTGAAAACGCCTGGTGTGTAGCGCAGCGCTTCGGCAACCGATTCAGCCTGCTGATCCTCGATCTGCTCTTTCGAAACAACGGCGATGGTCTGCGGCGTGCGGGCGATCGGCGTGTCGGTCTTCGAACCCGAACGGCTTTGGGAAGCGACATAGCCGCCGACAGGACCATCGCCCACTTCGCCATTGCCGGTCACCACAACCGTCTCCAACTCGGTCACATCAGCCTGTTGTGCCAGGGCAGTCGACATCGCTAGGGCGCTCGTCATGGAAACGAGGCTGAACAGGCGCAAGGCACGAAGAAGAGGAAGGGGATGGCCGGTCATTTGGAAATCCGATCAGGAGCGTCGTCGAAATGTTGACGATGCCGCTCATGTATCGTTAGACGGTTAGACCTGTCGACGCGCATGACAAGCGCGCAAACGGCAGTCAGCGGCGCGTAAACGGCACGATCGAAATCAGTTCAGGCGAGGGCCGTGATGAAGCACACGGACATTAAGCCGGATATGCCGGCCCATCTCTTTGTCGGTGTCATGGACGGACCGTCGACCTGCACGCCTGATGAGCAGGTCTATGACATCTGGCCAAAGTTCCTGACGATCGTGCTGTTGCAAGGGGCGCAGCATTTTCTCATCGACAATGCGTCGTTCCAGATCGATGCCGGTTTCGGTGACAGGTGCGAGCCTGTCATCCTGATGCTGAATGTGGCGCGCTATGCCAAACTGCGCTTCATCAATGAAAGCAACGTGCCGCTGCGCAAGATCAACATTTCGGCGCCATTGCCGTGGATCGAGAAGCTTGCTCAGCCCGGGAGTGGTGAACCATCGCCGCTACGCTCTTTCTTCTCCCACCATCTTGCGCAGTTCACATTCCGACCCGGCAAGCACATCCTCACGGTTGCCGAGCAGATCATGACGCCTCCCGCAGGTCTCGACGGTGAATTGTTGAGCCTGCACCGGCATTCCCGCGGGCTCACAATCATGTCGGAGGCTTGCGGCGCACTCACCCAGGAAGCAGTTGAGCAGGCCGGACCTAAGCTCCTGAAACGACGTCAGGCCGAGCGCATCCGGGACCATGTGCTTGCCACGCTCGACCGCGAGGTTACCATCAAGGAGATCGCCGAGGCGGTGGGCATGAGTGTTTCGGCCGCCCAGCGCGCCTTTCGCGACTGCTTCGGCACCACCGTCTTCGGCTTCATCCGCGATCAACGTCTGGCACGTGCTGCGGTAGCGCTGAACGAAGAAGGCGCAACGATTGCGCAAGCTGCATTCATTGCCGGCTATTCCGATCCCAGCCACTTCAGCTCTGCTTTCAAGCGCGCTTACGGCACACCACCCAGCACGAGAAGGAAATAGCGGCTGCGTTCCGAATGGTAGGCATACGGCAACTGGCAAACTGGTCCGCCCCGCTATTCTGCTTCGAGCTCCATCGTCGCGGTGGCGCTTAAAGGAACGCCCACACCAACGAACGCGCCATCGACCCCCTGCGGCTCATGGCAGCTGCCGCAGCCGTAGCGGTTCAATAATTGCTTGCCTGTGTATGCCGTTCAGCTTGTTGCGGCTTCGGCGAAGATGCGGCTGCGGTTTTCGCGCCGGCTTGCCTTTACACCCCATGCCGCAGAGCTTCAGGTGAAGCCTGATGCAGCAAACATCAAACCGTGCAAACGTTGGCGGCTCAGGTGTTCAATCGAAGTAAGCGATGTCGAATGCGTTTCTATGAGCCTGCAAGCATGGAGGAGGTTCCCTCTCAAGAAAATAACATAACATATGTTAAAGCCGTATATAATGATGTGGGTAGGAGAGGTTGAAGCATATCGACACGCTTTATTAGTTGAACTTATATCGACTGAATGCGGTCGTAGGGAGAAATCTTGTCCGACTTTTTTGTCCAAAAATTGCGACATGGCGCTTCTCTGTCCGAAGACGACGAACGGGCGCTTCGCGCGCTTTGCATGAATGTCGACAAATTCGACCCCCAAAACGATGTGACGATGGAAGGCGATAAGCCAAAAAGCATCAAGCTTGTGCTGGAAGGCTGGGCGTGCCGCTACAAGCTCCTCGAAAACGGCAAAAGGCAGATCATCTCACTGTTTCTACCCGGCGACATGTGTGAGCCCTACATGACGCTGCCGCAGTTCATGGATCACTCGCTTGGCACGCTCACACCGGTTACGGTCGCGCGCGTGTCGCCGGAGGTTATCAAGGCCGTCGCACGTGAAAGGCCGCAAATCGAAAAAGCGTTGTGGTGGGATCTCTTGCTCGCCATGGCGATGGGACGCGAAAGCATTGTGACCCTCGGGCGGCGTTCGGCCTCTGAGCGGTTGGGTCACCTTTTCTGCGAGCTGCATGTTCGGCTGGACAAAGTCGGGCTGGTGGATGGGCTTGGATATGAGATGCCGCTCACCCAGTCTAATCTTGGCGATTTGCTTGGCATGTCGACCGTGCATGTCAACCGCTCACTGCAAGAGTTGAGGGCGGCAGGCCTGGTGACCATGCATGGCCGGCGTGTAACGATCCTTAATCTGGAAGGTTTGCGATCAACGTCACTCTTCGATCCCACCTATTTGCAAAGCTACACACAGGCCTAAGTGAACTTTCGTGCGTTCGGGTTGTTTGGACGGTTCACTAAGAGGGGTTCTTCATGACTGCGTTTGAAGACGCTAAGCAGCGCGCGGAACTTGAAGCAGACAATGCGCGGTTGCGTCGGCTGCTTGATCAACGTGACGCGCCGGGCGAACTAAGGCACCGGCTTGCCAATACCTTGGCGATGCTGAGGACCATCATCCGCAAATCAGCGGAAACCAAGCGCGACCTCGACGCCTATGTCGGGCATATCGAGGACCGCATCTCCACGGTAGCGCATGTCCATGCTGCCGTTGACAAGCATGGTGGCGTCGAGCTTCAAAGCCTCTTAGCCAACGAGTTGCTCCATTACGGAGCGAAGGAAGGCGAACAAGTCAAACTGGATGGGCCGTACCTGCTGCTGGAGCCCACGGCAGGGCAGGTCTTCGCGCTTGCTGTCCACGAATTGGCAGTGAACGCCGTGGAGCACGGTGCTCTGGGTATGGGCGAAGGCCGCGTCGATGTCGCGTGGAAGGTCGATCGCGACGGCGACGAGATGTTGGTCACCTTCACGTGGAAGGAAAGCGGTCAGACGGGGCTAAGCGAAGGTCGCCATAAAGGCTTTGGCACGGAAGTGCTGACGCAAATGTTGGCCTATGAAATGAAGGCGACCACGGCGCTCGCCGTGGAGGCCGATGGCCTCCGCTGCACGATCCGTCTTCCCCTGCCGCCTCGCATCGGCTCGGTTCGAGAAGCTTGAGGCTCAGAGCCTGACGACACTGGCGGCAGGTCTTGAGGAACCTGTGTGCGCCCATACGAACCGTTCAGGAAGGACTACCGAATGACAGCACCGGCCAAAAAGGACATTGTCGCGATCGGCGGTTAGGCCGGCAGCGGCGCGGTGCTGCGAAAGCTGATCGGTCAACTGCCGCAGGATCTGGCGGCAAGTGTGTTCATCAGCACCCATATTCCGGCAAATTCGCTCGGCCACCTTTCGGATAGGCATTTCCAATGCCGCCGGGCGAAAAGTGTCACAAGCGCTGGATGGTCAGCCGATCGAGCGAGGCCAGATCCATGTCGCCGCACCGGATCGCCATCTCCTGCTGATCGGCGACACGATCCGGCTGAGCATGGGGCCGCGCGAGAACATGGTCCGGCCGGTGATCGATCCGACGTTCCGCTCGGCCGCCTTGTCGTTCGGCTCGGGTGTTGTGGGTGTGGTGCTGACCGGCATGCTCAATGATGGCGCATCCGACCTTCATGCGATCAAGG
This sequence comes from Tianweitania populi, assembly GCF_014652875.1. Lineage (GTDB taxonomy): Bacteria > Pseudomonadota > Alphaproteobacteria > Rhizobiales > Rhizobiaceae > Tianweitania > Tianweitania populi. The sequence goes on from NZ_BMZQ01000001.1 coordinate 64,336, forward strand.
CCTGTGGTGGCACGGCGGTGGTCCAGCATCCGCTCGATGCCGAGGCAGATGAAATGCCGCTCGCGGCCTTGCAGAGCGTCGATGCCGATCATGTCGCGTCGGCCGATGATCTCGGCAGGGTCATTGCGGGCATTGTGGGCGAGAGCACGGACGGATCTCAATGTTTGTCCGACGAGTTGCAGCTTGAAGTCGATATCGCGGCTGGTCGAAGGCTGGGCAGCGCCAATCTGCTCCAGATCGCCGAACCCAGCGCCCTGTCCTGCCCGGATTGTCACGGCGTTTTGTCGGAAGTGCGCGGTTCGCGACCGCTTCGCTTCCGGTGTCAGATCGGTCACGGTTACACGGCCGAAGCGCTTGCCTCGCATATCACGGAAGTGGACGAGGCGATCAGGGTTGCGATGCGCGTGATGGAAGAGCGCGTGACCCTTGTTGATCGCATGGCCCGTGATGCCCGCGACACCGGCCGCCCCACGGTCGCCGAGCTTTATGAAACTCGGGGAGAAGAATATCGACGCTACGCAGCGACCCTCAGGCAGGCCGCCATTCTTTCGCTGCATCACGGTCGCTCGACCTAAGAAGATATCTGACGGACGCGCTTCTTACGGCCGGCAGAAGCGATTAGCATTGCTAGTGCCTTTGACCTTTGACTCGCAGCTGAAACAGACCGTCCCATGCAGAAACAGTTGACGCCAACCGAGGCCGCCGACGAACAAGAGACCATTGCAGTGGTCGGGATCGGCGTCTGCGCGCTCTCGCTTCGCTCGTTCGAACAGGTCTTTGCCGATATCGATCCTGAACTTGGCACGGCTTATCTCGTCGCCGTGCGCCAGCAGGAGGGCTTGATGTCGGCACCGTCGTTGAGGTGCTGAAGCGACAGGTTTCCATGCCTGTCAGCATAGCGGCCGACGGCGAGCTTTTAAAGCCCAACCAGGTTTTCGTCGGTGGCCCCGACGACATGATCACGATCGAGGATGGCCACGTCCATATCCGGCCGGCTGCCGAGCCTGTCGGCCAGCGCGGCACGATCGATTCCATGCTGATCTCGATCGCCGAACATGCCCATGACCGCGCCATTGCCGTGATCCTGTCCGGCCTTGGTAGCGATGGCACGGCGGGCGTAACCGCAACCAAGAAGTTCGGCGGCTTGTCGATCGCGGAACTGGCGAAAGATGAAGCGGAGGCCAGCCAAGCTGCGGTCGGGCCGCTTGGTGCTGCCGATCTCCAACTGCCCGCCGACGAGATCGCCCAGCACATTCTTCTTTACGCCAGGAATCTGTCTCAGCTCATCGAGACCGGCGCGGATGATGAAATTTCGGCCGATCTTGAAGGGCAGATCACGCAGATCACCACCATTCTGCGCAACGTCACCAGCCACGACTTTCATGGATACAAACGCGGCACCTTCACCCGGCGCGTTCACCGCCGCCTTCAGGTTCTGCAAATCGAAACCGTCGAAGCCTATGTCGAAAGGCTGCGCGCCGACCGTGAGGAAGTGCAGAACCTTTTCCAGGATCTGCTGATCGGCGTCACGCAATTCTTCCGCGACCCAGCCGAGTTCGAAGCACTTGAGCAGGAAATGCCGCGTTTGTTCGAAGGCAAGGAAGCCGGCGACCAGTTTCGCGTCTGGGTGCTGGGCTGCGCCACCGGCGAGGAAGCCTATTCGATCGCCATCCTGCTGCGCGAGCATATGGCGACGCTCGACCATCCGCCGGAAGTCCAGATTTTCGCAACTGATCTGGATGCGCGCGCCCTTGGCCTTGCGCGGGCTGGGCGCTATTCCAGCACCATTGCCGCGCATGTGCGGCCCGACCGCCTGTCACGATGGTTCGTGCGCGAGGGCGACACCTATTGCGTATCCAAAGAGTTGCGCGAGATGTGCATCTTCTCGCCGCACAACGTCGTCAAGGACGCGCCCTTTTCGCGCATCGACATCCTGTCTTGCCGCAATCTCCTGATCTACCTCAACGGCGACCTGCAAAACCGCGTCATTCCGATCTTTCACTTTTCGCTAAGGCCGGGAGGCGTGCTGTTTCTGGGTTCGTCCGAGAACGTCACGCGCCACGCCAAGCTGTTCGCGCCGGTTGACCGTAAGAACCGCGTGTTCCGGCGTTTGGAAACCGCGACCCGCATCATTCCGGATTTTCCGCTCAGTCCGCGCACCCGCAGCATCGATCCTCAGATCATGGCGCCCTTGTCGGGGCTGCCGGCACCGCGGCTGACCAGCTCGATCAACCGCCAGGCTGAAGCGGTCGCGGAGCGCTATGCGCCGGCCTATGTCGTGGTCGATACGCATGGAGACGTGCTGCATTTCTCGGGCCGAACAGGGCGGTATTTTGAACCCGCCGCCGGCGCTGCCACGCTCAATCTTCTGAGCCTCGCGCATCGCGACCTTCGCCTCGATCTTCGCTCCGCGCTGCACCGTGCCACCGCCGAAGGAACACGCATCGAGGTGCCGCGCGTCGTGATCCGCCAGGATGATCGCGCTTACGCCGTCAACGTCGTGATCGAGCCGCTGGGCAACGGAGACGTGACGTCCCTGATCGTCCTGTTCCAGGATGCCGGGCAGGTGGCGGAAAGCAGTTCCAAGGGCGATGGTGGGTGGTTGACGGCCGACGAACATGTCCAGCGCCTCGAAACCGACCTGCGCGTTACGCGCGACCGCCTCCAGGCCACGATCGAGGAATTGGAGTCGACCAATGAGGAACTGAAATCCTCCAATGAGGAATATCAGTCGATCAACGAGGAATTGCAGTCGGCCAATGAGGAAATGGAGACCTCGAAGGAAGAGCTCCAATCAGTCAACGAGGAACTGCAGACCGTCAATGGCGAACTCGGTCATCGCGTTTCGGAACTCGGCCGCACCAATTCCGACCTGAAGAACCTGCTCGAAGCGACCCAGATCGCAACGGTCTTCCTCGACAACGATCTGCGCGTGCGCAACTTTACGCCGGCGGCGACCGAGATCTTCCACCTGCTCGATACGGATGTCGGCCGTCCGCTCGACCATGTCGTTTCCCGCGTTGCTTATCCCGAACTGCAGGACGATGTCCGCCGTGTTCTGAAGACGCTGTCGGTGGTGGAACGCCAAGTGAGCGATCCCGCTGCCGGGCGTCATTTCACAGCGCGTGTGCTGCCTTACCGCAGCGTCGACAATTACATCAGCGGCGCCGTGGTCACCTTCATGGACCTCACCGTCGCTTACAAGGCGGAAGCTGCACTTCGTCAAAGCGAACAGCGCTTGCGTCTGGCTTGACCGTTGGCGGCTTGGCCAGCTGGGACTGGAACATGCTGACCGGCGTGATCAACTGGTCCGAAGCGCATTACAGGATGGAAGGCTATGAGGTCGGGGAGGTCGTTCCGACTTACGAGACATGGATCGCGCGCGTCCATCCCGACGATCGGGCATCGACCGAAAAAGCCCTATCAACGGCACGCGACAAGCATACCGATTACGAGCACGGCTTCCGCTCTCTTCACCCCGATGGCACGATCCGCTTCCTGTATGCGCGCGGCATCTTCTTCTACGACGCGGACGGTCAGCCTGTTCGCATGATCGGCATCATGGAAGATGTCACCGATGCGCGGTCGGCGGAAGAGAGGCTGCGGGCGAGCGAGGAGCAGTTCCGCCAGTTCGGCGAAGCGTCTTCGGACGTGCTGTGGCTGCGCGACGCCGAAACCCTCCAATGGGTTTATCTGACGCCTGCCTTCGAGACGATCTATGGCCTGGATCGCGAGCAGGCGACCAGCGGCAACGATCTGCGCAACTGGGTCGAACTCATCCTGCCGGAAGACCGCGAGCACGCCATTGGCGAGATCCGCCGCGTCAGGAAGGGCGAGCGGGCGGCGTTCGAATATCGCGTCCGCCGTCCTGTCGACGGACAGATCCGGTGGTTGCGGAACACGGACTTTCCGATCTTCGATGCCGACGGCACCGTGCGGCAGATCGGCGGCATCGGGCGTGACATCACCGATGAACGTGCGACGGCCAAGCGCATGGAGGTCCTGGTCGCCGAGCTTCAGCACCGCACCCGCAATCTCATCGCCGTCGTGCGGTCGATGGCCGACAAGACCCTGCGAAGCAGCGGCGACCTCTCGGATTTCAGAAGCCGCTTCCGTGAGCGGTTGGATGCGCTGGCGCGCGTGCAAGGCTTGTTGTCTCGCCTGAAGGAAGGTGATCGCGTAACCTTCGACGAGTTGATCCACACTGAGCTTGCGGCCCATGGCGTGACGGAGGGCCATTACGGCTCGACCATCGTGGAAGGCCCGGCGGACGTGCGCCTGCGCTCCATGACGGTTCAAACCCTAGCAATGGCCTTGCATGAACTGGCCACGAACGCCGTCAAATACGGTGCCTTGGGGCAAAGCTCCGGGCAGCTGACGATCACTTGGTCGCTGGAACCGTCAGGCCCAGGGAACAAACCGTGGCTCCACATAGATTGGCGTGAGACTGGGATCGTGATGCAGCCACCGGGTTCGGCTCCGCGCGGTTCGGGTCAAGGTCGCGAACTGATCGAGCAGGCACTACCCTATCAGCTCGATGCCAAGACCTCATACAAGCTTTTGCCTGATGGAGTTCATTGCACGATCTCGGTGCCGGTTTCCGCCACCACCTTGGAAGGTAACGAGCATGAATCAAGCGACCCTGCGTGACTGCCGCATCCTCGTGGTGGAAGACGAATATATGCTGGCCGATGAGTTGCGAAGCGAGTTGCTCGATGCTGGCGCGATCGTGCTTGGCCCTGTCGGCACGATTGAAGATGCGCTCGAACTGATTTCGGCCGAGACGGCGATGGACGGCGCGATCCTCGACATCAATCTGCGCGGCGAAATGGTCTTTCCCGCCGCCGATTTGCTGACACAGCGCAACGTGCCTTTCGCCTTCGCCACGGGCTATGAGGACTCGGCCATCCCCGATCGTTTCAAACAGATCACCCGCTGTGAAAAGCCGGTGGACCTGAACCGGATCACCCAGGCGCTGCGGCAGGTGGCGTGACCATCATCCGTGATGCGCAGGACTGGTCTGCCACAGCGATCCTATGATCTCGCGCTGAGGCACTTCGGTGGCCTCGGCCTGTTCCTTTGGTCTGCCTCTGCACCATAGAGGAGTATGATCCAGACGCACGAGGTCTTGGCGACTGGCTGCCAGAACTCAGTGCTCTACGATGTTGGCGGGTGGATCTGTTTCGACCTCGAGACTAGTGAGCAGCCGCAGCTTGATGTCGACAAAGGCCGGGTCGCCACGGTGGCGGGGTTTGGGAAGCGGGATGTCGACGATATCGGCGATACGGCCCGGGCGCGGCTCCATGACGACGACGCGATCGGACAGAAAAACGGCTTCCTCGACATCGTGCGTGACCATCAGCATGGTGATGCGCTCATGTTTCCAGATGCGCAGCAGCTCGGTTTGCAGCTTTGAGCGCGTGAGGCTGTCGAGGGCACCTAGTGGCTCATCCAGCAGAAGCACCCGGGGTTGCGGGGCCAGGCTGCGCGCGATGGCAGCGCGCTGCGACATGCCGCCCGAGAGTTGGTAGGGAAACGCGCGCTCGAAGCCGGCGAGACCGACAAGGGCGATCAAGTCGCTGACCCGCTGCTGCCGCTGCTGTGTTGTCAGCCCCGACTTGTGCAAACCGAGATCGACGTTCTGCTCCACCGTCAGCCAAGGCAGCAAACGGTGATCTTGAAACAGGATGCCGCGCGACAGGGAAGGGGCGGCAACCTTATCGCCTTCAACCGAGACCGTGCCGCGATCGGGCTGGTCGAGCCCGGCCAGCATGCGCAGCAAGGTCGACTTGCCGCAACCGCTCGGACCGATCAGACTGACGAACTCCCCTTCTGCCACGGTTAGCGAAACATCCCGCAACGCAGGAACGTCGGCGCCGGCCGTCGTGAAGGTGCGCGACACGCCCCGAACCTCGATGGCGACTGCTTGTTCAGGATGAGACAAGGCTGCCAGGCTCATGGATTGCGGTCCTCGAACATGCGGTAGGTGGGGTCGGTATGGGTTCCGCGAGGCTTGGCATTGCTCCAGCCCATCGCGCGGGCAAAGCCACCCATCAAGCCTGCCTCGATCAGGTCCTGTTCGACAACCGGATCATCCGCATCCATGATGGGCGAAACATAGAGCGCATCGGTGGGACAGTAGAGTTCGCACAGGAAGCAGGTCTGGCAGTCCGCCTTGCGCGCAATTACCGGCGGCTTGTTTGGCACGGCATCGAAGACGTTGTCCGGACAGGCCTTTACGCAGATGTTGCATTCGATGCAGCGGGTATCACTCACGAGCTCGATCATGGCCGGCTTTCCTGCCGTTTTGCTCGTGAGGACCCCGCCCAGATCGCGCCAAGGCCACCCGAAAGGATGCTGCCGCTTTGCTCCGGATCAGTGCCTGGGATGTCGACTCGCCTTTGAATGCCCCGCGTCTCCTTCCGCTGACGGGCACTGGCATTGATCCAGCGGGCCGTGGCCGCCATGGCCAGGATTTCCCGTGCCCTGATGGGATCGATCCGGTGCTGCAGATCCAACGCGTCTTGCCAGACCGTGTCGAGCGCTGCTGCCGACGCGTTCAGCCGGTCGGCTGTGCGCCAGAAGCCCCGATCCAGCGGTAGTGTTTCAGCCTGGATGGCGATGACAACTTCGTTTGCGTCAGCCTGTGCTGAACCAACGGCTCGTAAGTCCGCACCGCCGGCACCACGTGAGATGCGCTTGGCCTGCATCAAGCCGATCTTCATCGCGAAATTGGCGGCATTGACGCCGGACCACCGCCCCGTTGCGACGGCCCAGGAAGAGTTCGGACCACCGCCACCGCTTGACGCGCCAGCCATCGCTTCACGAGAGGCCGCATCGCCAGCCGCAAAGAGGCCGGGGATTTCTGTTGCAGTATCGTCGCCGACGATGAGGCCGCCATTGCCGCGAACGGTGCCTTCATAAAGCAGGCCGACTTCGAAACGCTGCGTGAAAGGATCGATGCCTTGCCGATCGAAGGGCATGAAGACATTGGGTTGGCCCCGCATGCCCGATTGGACCCGAGGCGAGGCTTTATCAAGAACCGCAAAGACCCGCCCGTTCTTCAGTCCAGCTGCAACTGCATCCTGCCGATCGCCTTTGCCACCGATGATCGTGCCGGCTTCATCGGTGAAGGTCGCCCAATAATAGACGATGCCCTTGGTCACCGAGCAATGAAGCGGTGCGATGCCGTATTGCCCGGTGAAATCCATACCAGAGAAGCTGGCTCCGGCTTCTGCAGCCATCAGGTAACCGTCGCCAGTGAGGTTGCGGGTGCCGAGCGCGCCGGACAGAAAGGCGCAGCCGCCCGACGCGATCACAACCGCGCCGGCTTTGACCTGCCAGCCTTCACCATCCACGCGCCGCACGCCACGGGCACCACTCACGATGCCATCTGACGTCAGCAGCTCAAGCGCCGGACTCTGGTCGAGGATGGTGACGCCGTTCTTGATCAATCGCTGACGCAGAAAGCGCAGATAATCCACGCCGCGCATCGATCCGCGCCAAGGCGTGCCATCCTCGATGGTGGGAAAGCGATAACCCCAGTCGGCAAGCCGGTTAAGCTGGATGTAGGTTTCTTCCAGAACGCGGTCGACCACATCTGCGCGCACCAGGCCAAGGCCTTTCGCCTCGCGCTGGGCAATCGCCTTGTCGCGTGGAGCCCCTGGTGCCGCGTCGATGATCGAGGAATTACCGGCAGCCGTTGCTCCAGACGTACCGACATAGCCCTTCTCGGCGAGGATAACGGTGGCGCCTGCTTCGCGAGCACACAGGGCCGCCCAGCACCCGGCTGGTCCCCCGCCGATAACAAGAACGTCGGCTATCAGGTTCTGGCTGCTTTGGCTGGATGCGGTCATGTCGACGGTGCTCGCCATTTGAAGGCTCGTCGCGAGGCAAAAGCGAGAAGGCGGTTGAGAGCGAAGCCGACAAGGCCGATGGCGAGGATGCCGACGATCACACCGTCCATCGAGCCGCGCATCCGGGATGCTGCGAGGATGATGCCGAGGCCGTCTCCTGCGGAGATGAAGTATTCCGCGCCGATCGTGGATAGCCAGGCGGTTGCGACGGCCAGCTCCAGTCCTGCCAGGATCGAGGGGGCTGCGGCAGGCAGGATGATCCGGCGAATGGTCTGCCAGCGGGAAAGCTCCATTACCCGGCCAACTTCGAGGTAAGGCAGAGGCACGCCGCGGCAGCCGGCTTCGACATTGACGACGGTCGGGTAAAACGCACCGATCGCGATCAGGGCGATCATCGTCTGGCCGCCGATGCCCAGCCATGCGGTCAGCAGCGGCATCCAGGCAAAGACAGCGATCTGCCGCAAGGCGTGGAAGGTCGGACTGATGACACGCCCAGCGGCTGAGGACAGGCCAATCAGCAGGCCGATCGCCAGACCTGAAGCCGCGCCGAGCGCGAAGCCGATCAGCAGGCGCAGCAGGGTGGCGGTTGTTCCGGCCAGCAAGGTGCCGTCATTGACGAACTGCGCGATCGCGGCGCCGATGCGGCTGAAGCTGACGAAAATATAGTTGTTGCCGAGCCCGTTCGCCGAAACGACCCACCAAGCCAACAGGATGGTCGCCGGCAGCACAAGACCGCGCAGGTCGAGGCGAGTGCGGGTGCGCATGCTCATCCGGCCGACCGTGCTTGCCAAAGTGTGAGATGCTTCTCAGCACGCAACATCAGTCGGTCGAGCGTCCAGCCGATTAGGCCGACAAGGATCATCGTGACGATGACGACGTCGAGATAAAACAGCTTGCGGCCCCAATTCATGAGGTAGCCTATGCCCGACGAGGAGGCGATCAGTTCCACCACCACAAGCGCCTGCCATCCTTTGGATAGAGCGAGGCGGAAGCCGGCGAACAAGGAAGGAAGAATGGCCGGAATGATGACCTTGCGCAGGGTCTGGCCGCGAGGCAGTTCAAGGACCCGGGCGACTTCCAGGTAGCGTTGCGGCAGCGCGCGGGTGCCCTCGTAGCTTGTGACAAGCAGCGGGAAGAAACAGGTCTTCGCGATCATCGCGAATTTCAGCGACTCGCCGACACCCAGGATCAACATCAGGAATGGCAACCAGCCAAGTGTCGGCACCAGCCAGATCATTCGGATCGTCGGCCCCACATAGGCCTCGAAGCTCTCGGAGCGCGCCATCATCACGCCGCATGCCAGACCGAGACTACCGCCAATCGCCAGGCCGACAAGCACGCGCATGAAGCTGATGCCGACTTCGGCAAAGATCTGCCCCGATCCGAACAGCTCTGTTGCAGACTGGAGCACAAGCGCCGGTGCTGGAAGGATCAGCGGCGAAACCCATGCGTAAGCAGCAGCGGCTTGCCAAAGCGCAAGGATGAAAAGCGGCAGGATAAGTGCTGCCGCCCAATTGACGCCTGCTAAGCCGACTGCTTTCCCACGCATGCGAAAGCGCGACCTCAGGGAATGAGGCAGCGCGGCAGTCTCGCGGAGGCTCTCGATAGTCATACGGCGTCCCGATCAGGCAATGCTTGGAAGGCGCAGCCCGGTCCTTGAATGCTCAGGCAGAAACGCTGCCGTCAGCCTTGCGGTTTGGCCAGGTCTTCTGAAGACCAAGCTCCGCAATGCCCTTGTCGATGAAGCTGCGATCGACCCAGCTCTTCAGGTCGACATCGCTGCGGATCAGCTTGTTCTCGTTTGCAAAGTCGATGCCGCCCTGGAACTGCGACAGGAAATAGTCGTCGATGACGGGTGTCAGTTCTTCGCCTAGGGCGACGCCGGCCAGATCCTTCTCCAGCGCGGCACGGTTCTCGCCGGCCTTCTCGTAAAGGGACAAGACGGCCGCGAAATTCTCCGGCTGTGCCGCGAACTGCGCGGCCTTGAGATAGGCGTTGACGACGCGCTGCGTTGTTTCCGGATATTTGGCAGCGAAATCTTCGGTGACGGAGAAGCCACCGAAGTTGTTTGCAGGGCTGATCTGGCCCTTCGACGTATAGATCAGCTTGGCATTGCCGTCCTCGGCAAGCTTCAGGAAGCCGGCACCACCCCAGCCGATGTCCACAGCACCCGATGCGATCGCGCCGATCTCGTCACCACCTTCAAGATCGAAAAGCTCGACGTCGGACTCTTTCAAGCCGTGCTGCTCAAGCACCCGGATGAAAGCGAGGTGCGGTGCCGTTCCCCGGCCGATCGCGGCGCGGAGACCTTTGAGGTCAGCGACCGTCTTGACGTCCAACCCGTTGCGAACCACGAGATAAGAATGACCGATGCCGACCGAGGCAAGCAGCTTGGTCGGCAGGCCACGTGACTTGCCGGTGATGTGCGGGAAGCCGCCATAGCGCGCAAAGTCGACCTGACCATTGGCAATGGCTTCGTTGATGGCCGGGCCGCTGCCGGCAGGATAGGTGAAGGTGAGTTCGACATCGTCTTTCTCGAACTCCTTGGCCAAAAACCCGCCGGAATGGGCAATTCCAAGAATGCCGGTGGTGAAGGGTTGGCCATAATCCGCCGGATTGCCGAAGAATCGGATTTGCTTGGGCAAAGTCTCGGCTGCGGAAGCACGGCGCCCGGTCGCAGCAACGGCGATGCCTGCGGCTCCGACCTGAAGAAAACGCCGGCGATTAAAGGAAACTAGGGTCACAAATGCACTCCGCGGATTTGTCTATGAGATTAGTAGACATTCAATCGAAGCGCTTCGTCAACGCCGCTCCCCATAGCGGACAGAGTGGTCGAAAACGAACAATCCCTGGATAGTCGAGGGCGCGAAAAACTTGTTCTGCTGCTGGCGGAGGGTAGAAAATACACTTGGCCGCCAGGCGTGCATGAGAGGAGGAATAATTTTCCTCTCCTACATGATACTTCGATGTTTGTAGAACTGCGGGTAAAAACAGGAGAGATTAGGAAGGGGCGCGAACTTTGCTCGCTGGAGGCCTAGAAGAGGCTGGTCTGATCGGGCTGGCTCTGCGCCGGTCCGGTGAACTCGCCGCGGCGGGTAAGCTCGGTTTGGGCGGTGAAACGGATGTCCGTGTCGCGATCCCTAGCGAAGGCTTGCAGCACATCCGAGGAGAGCCGGTTCCAGGACTTTCCACGCTCGGGTCCAGCGGGCACGCGCGGCAGCAGACCAGGTTCCCTGCTCCAGGCGATGAGCTGCTCGGCGGATGCCTCGTTCAGCATATCGCGCAGATGGTGCGCGGTAACATAGGCGTCCGGCATGGCTCGATGGGCTGGCAGGCCGATTTCACGAACAAGCCCTTCGGGCATGCGCTGGTAACGCAGCATCTGGTTGGAAAAGCGAGGAAGATGCGGCCATAAACGCAGCGCGCATTTCCAGGTGCAGATCCAGTCGGCGTTCCCGGTGAACCTCGGCGTGCAATAGCGCTGCTCGAAGGCAGCGCGATGGGCAGCAAGGGCAAGGACACCCTTCTCGGGCCGCAGAACGCTGGATGCGATGGTCTTCCAGAACGGCGCATCGGCGACATCGGCATCGATGATGTGGTGAACAGCCATGGTGTCAGGCAGGATCGGACGACCCGGATTAACCAGCAGCGCGCCACGCTCCTCATTGACATGCCAGCGCCCATCGCTGCCCTGTGCAACATCCTGCCAGCCGATCTCGCAGACATGATGCGGACCGTTTCCGGCGGTCTCGAGATCAATCACGCGAATGGGTGGCAAAGGCATCAGCCTAAGCTAGGCAGCCTTCGTAAGATCACAACGCGATCAAGCATAAATTGTCAGCGCTTTGCGTGAGCGGTGTCAGGTCTGGACGGATCCAGAACATTCGCGATCTCTGCGCATACCGCACGAACTTAGATCGCGGCAGTGTTTGCCACGTGGCCGGGCACATCGGCGATACGCCCAGCATCTTCACCGTTCCTGCTTTGCGTCAACAAGAGCAGCCAAGTCGCAACTTATCAACGGGAGGGTGCGTAGGATGTGCTCATTGAGCATCCCGGCATGAGTTGCCAAATGCTCACTTGGCTTGAATGTCGTTGGCGCCATCCTGCGTGCCGTTGAAGCCGCGATAGCGGCGGTGGCTGCGGGTCAAATGCGCCTGCATGGCCTTCCTGGCGCCTTCGACGTCGCCGGAGCTGATCGCATCGCAGATCGCGCGGTGCTCCACCACTGTGTTGTGAATGTAGTCACGCGTGATGAGTGATGGATGCAGATTGCGCGAAAAGGTCTGCTGCGGCATGATTTTTCGGCTCATGACACTGAAAAATTCGGTGAAAGCGGAATTGTTGGTCGCTTCTGCGATCGAACGGTGGAAGGCGAAGTCATGGTCGTCGAGACCCTCTTCCTCCTCGACGGCTGCTTCGAACTGCTTCAGGGCATCCCACATATTCGCTTCCTGAGCCCAGGACCGACGCTGAGCTGCGAGCCCGGCCGCATGCACTTCAAAGGCCATGCGCAACTCCAGTAGATCCAGAAAGGGGAGCGACAAGCGAGCCAGAGGATCCAGCACCGAGGCGTGTGGTTCGGCAGCGGCAGCCTTGCTGTGGTCGCGAATGAAGATGCCAACGCCGTGGCGGGCATCCAGAACACCTTCGGAGCGAAGCGAAGCAACGGCCTCGCGGATGACCGTACGGCTGACACCCAGCTGGTCGCCCAGTTCGGCTAGCGTCGGCAGTTTATCTCCGGTCTGCAGTGTCCCATCGCTGATCAGGGCTTTGAGACTGTCGATCGTGCGTGAGGTCAGAGATTTCAATCTGTTCATCCGGCGGTGACGCTCATTGATCGCTTGATATCGCTCACTGATCGGCTGCGCAAGATAGCATCACTGCGGAAGAGATAATATCATTAAGGTGCCACGGGTGAACGCTCTTAATGTGTGCGCACATCATCCCCCTCTGCCGTATCTGCAGGCGTTCTTTCTTATCCCCTGTGCAGGAAAAAACCTCTGGAAAGTTCGCACCCCCTTCCACTTTACACAAGCTGAAACGGAAAAGAAATGTTTGATAGCAATAGGATAAGAAAGTTTTGTTGAGCCGTATGGTGCGAGCAACTCTCGTACAGATCAGCCTTGACAACTCGTATTATATCCGCAAATTTACCGTCATAAGAAAGGCAAGTGATAATATCACATTGATCTCCAAGCATGCTTGGAGACTGAGCCTACAAAGGGAACATGCAATGGGACTTGTCTCATCCAGGATGGCGGAGCTTGGTCTGAGCCTGCCTGAAATCACCTTGCCGAGCGGGACCTATGTGCCGTTCAGATTGAGCGGGCAGACGCTTTACATATCAGGACAAGTTCCTCGCATCGATGGTGTGGACGCTTATCTCGGGGTGGTCGGTCAGGATATGGATGTTGCTGAAGCCTACCAGGCTGCCAGAGTTTGCGCGCTCAATCTGCTTGCAAGAGCCGCTTCTGCCTTGGATGGCGATCTCGATCGTATTGCGGCGGTCTTGCAACTGCGTGGTTTCGTCAATGCCATCCCCGCCTTCAAGGATCATCCAGCGGTTATCGATGGTGCTTCCGATCTTCTGGTTGAAGTGCTCGGAGAGAAGGGAAGGCATGCGCGTACCGCCCTTGGAGCGGGCTCCTTGCCACGCGGTTTCGCGGTCGAGGTCGATGCCATTTTTGAGGTTCAGCCCTAAAGGGCCGAGCCGTTTCAGCTGATTTCTACGAAGCGAGAGATAGATGTCTGAAAACGCCATCCAGATGAGCGCCGTCAACAAGTGGTACGGTCCGCTCCATGTTCTCAAGAACATCGATCTGAGCGTCAATCGAGGCGAGCACATCGTGTTGTGCGGCCCGTCCGGCTCGGGCAAGTCGACGCTCATCCGCTGCATCAACCACCTTGAGGAAATCCAGGAAGGTACGATCGACGTCAACGGGACGCGTCTCGGACATACAGGTGCGAATGTCGATCATATTCGCCGCGATGTCGGCATGGTGTTCCAGCAGTTCAACCTGTTCCCCCATATGACGGTGCTGGAGAACTGCATGCTGGCGCCGCGCCGCGTACACAAGGCGTCCAGCGCGCAGGCCAAGGAAAAGGCCATGCACTTCCTGGATCGGGTTCATATTGCGGAGCAGGCGAACAAGTATCCGGCACAGCTGTCCGGCGGCCAGCAGCAGCGCGTGGCCATCGCGCGCGCACTTTGCATGGGCCCCAAGATCATGCTGTTCGATGAGCCGACATCCGCCCTTGATCCGGAAATGGTCAAGGAAGTGCTGGATACGATGATCTCGCTGGCCGATGACGGCATCACCATGATCTGCGTGACGCATGAAATGGGCTTCGCCCGTGCGGTGGCGCATCGCGTGATCTTCATGGATCGCGGCGAGATCATCGAAAGCGCGCCGCCCACCGAGTTTTTCGGAAATCCCAAGCACGAACGCGCCAAGGCCTTCCTCGGCCAGATCCTCAGTCACTGACGCGAAAGAGAGATCGTACGGGCACAAGAAAAGGCAGCGCGCATGCAACACACATTCGATTTTGCCCCCGTTCTGGACGCTTGGCCGGCGCTGCTGCAAGGCGCACTCCAGACACTGAAGATTTCCGGCATCTCGATGGCGCTGGGGCTGTGTCTCGGCATCATCTTCATGCTGATGCGCATGAGCCCTGTCAAAGCCGTCTCGGCGGTAGCGCTCGCCTATATCGAGGTGATCCGCAACACGCCGTTCCTGGTGCAGGTCTTCTTCATCTTCTTCGGCATGCCGTCCCTGGGCATCACGCTGACGGCGGAACAGGCAGCCATCCTGGCGATGACGCTCAACTGCGCAGCCTATTCGGCGGAGATTGTGCGTGGCGGCGTGGAGTCGATCCGAAAAGGACAGATCGAGGCGGGTCGTGCGCTTGGGCTCCATACGTTCGATGTCTACCGCTACATCATCTTCCGGCCGGCCATCCGCGCGGTTTATCCCGCTTTGTGCAGCCAGTTCATTCTGATGATGCTGAACTCCAGCCTGGTGGCCTCGGTCTCGGCGGAAGAGCTGACCTATGTCGGCCAGAGCATCGATGCGGAAACATTCCGCAGCTTCGAGGTCTATTTCGTCCTCGGCGTCATCTATCTCGCTTTGTCGCAGTTCTTCTCCATCGTTCTGCAGCTCATCGGCAAAGCCTACTTCTCTTATCCGACAAAGTGAGTTCGAGCCGATGATCCGCAGTTTCGGTACCTCAGAATTCCTGTTCATCCTGGAAGCGGCAAAATGGACGATCCTTATGTCCGTTCTGGCCTTCATCGTTGGCGGCAGCGGCGGCCTGATGGTTGCACTCGCCCGCACGAGCAACAGCAAGGTGCTGCGTTGGGCAGCCACGGTCTACATCCAGATCTTCCAGGGCACGCCGCTCCTGATCCAGCTGTTCTTCGTGTATTTCGGCCTGCCGCTGCTCGGCATCAAGGTCGATGTCTGGGTCGCGCTGATCATCGGCCTGTCGCTTCATACCAGCGCCTTTCTGGGTGAGATCTGGCGCGGCAGCATCCAGGCTGTTCCTTCGGGCCAGAGCGAAGCAGCGCGGGCGCTTGGCATCGGTTATGTCAGCCTGATGAAGGATGTGGTGCTGCCTCAGGCCTTCCGCATCGGCCTGCCCGCCACGATTGGCTTCCTTGTCAACCTCATCAAGGGCACGGCGCTGGCCGCATTGCTCGGCGTGGTGGAACTCACTCGATCCGGCCAGTTGATGGCCAACATCACCTTCGAGCCGCTCAAGGTCTACGGCGCGGTCGGCTTCCTTTACTTCATTATCTGCCTGCCGCTGACCTACGCCAGCGGTCGGATCGAACGACGCCTGAATGCCGGACACTGAATAAACCAAGAAACAAAACCAGAGGTAAGAACATGATCAAACAGCTTTTCTCTTTCGCAAAGCCCGCACTCGGCGTGGTCACCGCACTCGTCATGTCGGCATCCATGATGAGCGCTGCTCAAGCCATCACGCCGGAGGAAATCAAGGCCAAGGGTGTCGCCGTGGTCGGCGTGCAGATGGATCAATTTCCCTGGGGGTTCATCAACGAAAATGGCGAGAACGATGGTTATGACGTCGAAGTCGCCAAGCTCATCGCAGAGGAACTGGGGGTCAAACTGCAGTTCGAGCGCATCACCGGCCAGAACCGCATCCCCTTGCTGACCGGCGGCATGGTCGACTTCCTCGTTCCATCCATGACCATCACGCCGGAACGCGCAAAGGTCGTTCAATATGTTCTGCCTTACTCCGCCAACGACATCACGGTCTGGGCGAAGACCGACGCCGACATCAAGGGCAATGAGGATCTCGGCAAGTTCGTGATCGGCGTCAACCGCGGCAGCGTGTTCGATCCCGTCCTCAAGAAGGCAGCGCCTGAAGGCACCGAGATCAAACGCTTCGATGACGACGCCACCACCGTGCAGGCGCTGTTGTCCGGCCAGGTCGATGCCATCGTAGGCAGCTTGACCTATGGTTTGGTGATCGAAAAGACCGGCAACGCCGAAAAGTACAACCGCAAGTACAAGCTCGCCGACAATTTTCAGGGCATGGCCGTTCGCAAGGGCGAGCAGGAGATGCTCGACTTCCTGAACGATTTCGTCACGCGCCGCACGGCGGATGGTTCGCTCGATACGCTCTACAAGAAGTGGATCGGCCTCGATCGTCCGAAGCTGCCCACCACGCTTGAAGGCATCGACTTCACCGGCAAGCAGTAATCGCATCCGGCGGGCGCACATCGCGCCCGCACCCCTCTCTCAACTTTTCCAACCAACTTGAACTCGCGGCACTCATGACCGCGGGAACCCTCACGCGCGCCTGAAGATCAACCTTCAGCGACCGCCTTAAACAACGATCTCATCTCGGGAGTTACGCATCAACATGACGACAGATGGTGAACTGATCAGGGTCGGCGTCGATATCGGCGGCACCTTCACCGATGTGGCGCTGGAGGTGGGCTCGGTGCTTCATTCGACCAAGGTCCTCACGGACTACGCCTTTCCGGAAGCCGCGATCGTCAAGGGCATCCGCGAAGTGGTGGAAAAAGCCGGGATTGAAGTGTCGCAAATCGATACGGTGATCCACGGGACGACGCTGGCCACAAACGCACTGATCGAGCGCCGTGGTGCCAAGACGGCCTTCGTCACTACCAAGGGTTTCCGCGATGTCATCGAGATGCGCACCGAAAGCCGCTTTGAGCAATACGATCTCGACATCGTGCTGCCGGCGCCGTTGGTGGGACGTGCAGACCGCTTTGTGCTCGATGAGCGCATGGGTGCCAATGGCGAGCCGCTGAAGCCGCTCGATGATGCCGAAGTCGATACCTTGTGCGACAAGATCATCGCCAAAGGTTATGACAGCGTCGCGGTCGGCTTCATCCATTCCTATCTGAACGGCGCGCATGAACGCCGCTTCCGCGATCGCCTGTTGGCAAAGAAGCCGGACCAGTCAGTCTCCATCTCCTCGGAAGTCTCGCCACAGATGCGCGAGTTCCAGCGCTTCAACACGGTTTGCGCCAACGCTTACGTAAAGCCGCTGATGGCCTCCTACCTCAATCGTCTGGTCGGGCGTCTGCGCGAAGAAGGCCTGGTTTCGCCAGTCTTCATGATCCATTCCGGTGGCGGCATCATCAGCGTCGAGAGCGCTGTCGAGTTCCCCGTCCGCCTGCTAGAATCCGGCCCAGCCGGTGGCGCGATCTTTGCCGCCCATATCGCTGCCAATCATAGCCTCGATCAGGTCGTGTCCTATGATATGGGCGGCACCACGGCCAAGATCTGCCTTATCGAGCAGCAAACGCCCAAGACGTCCAAGACCTTTGAAGTGGCGCGCACCACGCGCTTCAAGAAGGGCAGCGGCATGCCGATCTCCATTCCGGTGATCGAGATGGTCGAGATCGGTGCCGGCGGCGGCTCGATCGCGACCGTGGATACGATGCGCCAGATCCGCGTCGGCCCGCACAGCGCCGGCTCCGAACCCGGGCCGGCCTGCTATGATCGTGGCGGCACGCACCCCACCGTCACCGATGCCGACGTGATCCTCGGCCGGCTCGATCCCGACAGCTTCGCCGGCGGCTCCATGAAATTGTCACGCACCGCCTCCGAAAGCGCGATGGATGCCGATATCGGCAGCAAGCTCGGTGCCGATGTCGCGACGGCTGCTTATGGTCTGAGCGAGGTCGTTGACGAGAACATGAGCAATGCCGCGCGCATGCATGCGGTGGAAAACGGCAAGGAACTGTCTGAGTTCACCATGATCGCCTTTGGCGGTGCCGCACCCGTTCACGCGGCACGGCTTTGTGAGAAGCTCGGCGTCAACGACCTGCTGATCCCGCCCGGTGCCGGCGTCGGTTCCGCCATCGGGTTCCTGCGCGCGCCCTTCGGTTTTGAATCGGTCCGCAGTGCCTACAGCCGCCTGAGCAAGTTCGAGGGTGCCGCCATCAATGCGGTGATCAACGATCTTGTCACGGAGGCCACGTCCTTCGTGCGCTCCGGCGCGCCTGACGCGGACCCTTCCCTCGAATGCACCGCTTACATGCGCTACGTCGGACAGGGCTGGGAAGTGCCGGTGGCCATCGACGTGCGCGACTACGCGGATGCCGATGCCGAGCTTTTCCGCAAGCTGTTCGATGAATGCTATGAGCGCTTCTTCGGCCGGGTGATCGATGGTCTCGATGTGGAAATCGTCAGCTGGTCGCTGCGCGCCAGCGCGGAAGCAGCACCGACGTCGCCTGCTGCCCCCGTCAGCAAACAGGCTGCAGCCGTTTCCAGCGAAACCCGCCAGATCTTCGACGTCCTGGAAGAGCGCTTCCTCGACGCCGCCGTGGTCGAGCGCTCGGCCATGAAGCCGGGTGACTGGGTAGCCGGACCGGCCGTCATCACCGAACGCGAAACCTCGACCATCGTCACATCGAGCCGCGACGCCATCATGCAGGCAGACGGATGCCTGCTGCTGCGCGCCAAGGCCGCTTGAGGAGCTGAACCCATGTCCAAGTCCTTGCTCTCCGATGTCCACATGCAGATCATGTGGAACCGCTTGATCTCCGTCGTGGAAGAACAGGCAGTCACGCTGATCCGCACGGCCTTCAGCACCAGCGTGCGCGAGTCCGGCGATCTTTCCGCCGGCGTCTTCAACCGCGCCGGCCTGATGATCGCACAGGCCGTCACCGGCACGCCCGGCCACGTCAATGCCATGGCTGAAGCTGTCGGCCACTTCATCAACGATATCGGCCGCGACAATATCTTTGAAGGCGATGTCTTCATCACCAACGATCCGTGGAAGGGCACCGGCCACCTTCATGACTTCACGGTGGTTTCACCCAGCTTCCGCAACGGTCAACTGACCGGCTTCTTCGCCTGCACCGCGCATGTGGTTGATGTCGGTGGCCGCGGCTTCGGGCCGGACGCCAACGAAGTCTATGAAGAGGGCATCTTCGTCCCCATCATGAAGTTCGCGGAGCGCGGCGTGGTCAACAAGGACCTCGTCAACATCCTGCGCAACAATGTCCGCGAAAGCCATCAGGTGGTGGGTGACGTTTATTCGCTGGCTGCCTGTAACGAGATCGGTCACCGCCGCTTGATGGACATGATGGACGAGTTCTATCTCGACGATCTCGAAGGTCTCGCCGAGTTCATCTTCAAGCGCAGCTATGACGCCACGATCGACGCCCTGAAGGATCTGCCGCACGGCACCTATTCCAACACCATGCGTGTGGACGGTTATGGCGACCCGATCGACATCGCAGTACGGATCGACGTTTATCCCGACCACATCCTGGCGGATTTCACCGGCACCTCGGCGCCCAGCCCGAAGGGCATCAACTGCCCGCTGATCTATTCGGCCGCTTATGCCTGTTACGGGTTGAAGTGTTCCTTGGCACCGGAAATTCCCAACAACCATGCGTCGCTGTTACCTTTCAAGGTAACGGCGCCGACCGACTGCATTCTCAATGCACAGCGTCCAGCTCCTGTTTCCGTCCGTCACGTGCTCGGCCATCTCGTGCCCGATGCCGTTCTAGGCGCCGTCCACAAGATGCTGCCCGGCCGCGTTCCGGCGGAAGGCTCGGGCGCACTCTGGAACCTGCATGTCAGCGCTCGCCCTCTTACCGGCGAAAAGGCGCCGAAGGATGGCGGACAGCGCGCCGAAGTGCTGTTGTTCAACAGCGGTGGCGCCGGAGCGCGTTCCACGCTCGACGGCCTCAGCGCCACGGCGTTTCCCAGCGGCGTGCATTCCATGTCGATCGAGGCCACCGAGCATGTCGGCCCGGTGATCTTCTGGCGCAAGGAACTGCGTGACGGGTCGGGCGGTGCCGGCCAGTTCCGCGGCGGCCTCGGGCAGGTGGTCGAAATCTCCCCGACCGAGGGCCACGAAATCTACTTCAACGCCATGTTCGATCGCGTCAAGCATCCGGCGCGCGGGCGTGAAGGCGGCGAGGATGGTGCTGCCGGAGCCGTGTTGCTCGATGACGGAACAGTGCTGCAGGCAAAGGGTCGGCAGCATGTTCCAGCCGGACGCAGGCTCATCCTGGAACTGCCGGGCGGCGGTGGCTATGGGCCGGTCGAGAAACGCGAGCCGGAAGCGGCCAAACGCGATCGCGACTACGATTACGTGCCCGCCTGAGGCCATCCATCCACGAAGCCGCCCTCGGGCGGCTTCATTCTTGTTGCGAAGGAACATCCGCGATGAACTATGAAAACCAAAGGTCGTCTGCCATCCAGGCTTCGCCGAGCATGGCCGTGTCCATGGCGGCGAAGAAGCTGCGGGCGGAGGGCCGCGACATCATCGACCTGTCGCTCGGTGAGCCTGACTTCGAGCCGCCCGCGCATGTGCTAGACGCCGCTTGCGATGCCGTGCGGGCAGGGGGCATCCGCTATGGTGCAGCGGCCGGCAATGAAGCGCTGCGCAAGGCGATTGCCGCCAAGTTCAAGCGCGACAACGGTCTGGACTACGCGCTGGACGAACTCACCATCGCCAATGGCGCCAAGCAGATCCTGTTCGACGCCTTCCTGGCGACGCTGGAAGACGGCGACGAGGTCGCCATTCCAGCACCTTGCTGGGTTTCCTATGGCGATATCGTTTCGCTGCATGGCGGCAAGCCGATCTATGTGCTGTGCGGGCCTGAAAGCGGGTTCAAGATTACGCCTGCCCAACTGGAAGCAACGATCACCCCGCGTACGCGCTGGCTGATGCTCAACTCGCCGTCCAATCCGACCGGCGCGATCTATTCGCAAGCTGAGTTCGAGGCCTTGGGCAAGGTTCTCGACAAGCATCCGCAGATCCTCGTCCTGTCCGACGAGATCTATGAACACATCCTCCTGCGCGATGTGCCCTTCGTTTCGTTCGGCGAAGCCTGTCCGCGGCTGCGCGACCGCACGCTGATCGTGAACGGCGTCTCCAAGGCCTATGCCATGACCGGCTGGCGCGTCGGCTATGCGGCGGGACCGAAGGCGCTGGTTTCGGCAATCAACAAGATGCAGTCACAAAGCGTGACCTCGGTCTGCCCGGTGGCGCAGGCCGCGGCAACTGCGGCGCTCGAGGGGGACCAAGCCTTTGTCGCGGAAGGCACCGCCAAGTTCCGCCACCGATCCGATCTCGTAGCCAAGCAGCTCGCCGGGACCGACGGCATCGACTTCCTCGCGCCCGATGGCGCCTTCTACGCCTTCATCGGCGTGAGCAAGCTGATCGGCCGCATCACGAAGTCGGGCGTCGAACTGACCGATGACTCCGCCGTGGCACAGCTGCTCCTCAAGGAGTTTGGCGTGTCCAGCGTCCCCGGCACCGCCTTTGCAGCCCCCGGATATATCCGCCTGTCCATGGCAGCGTCGGAGGAGGAACTCGAAAAAGCCTGCGCTCGCCTGAAGGACATGGTTGCGTCGGTTTGAGCTAGGCGCAAACAAGGAAGCCTTGTTTTGATCATTGAAACAAGGCGTTTCCATTGCTTGAGCCCCCATTCGACAACTCAAGCACCCTTCACCAGGTTGAGCGTCTTATCTGCCGCCGAAAGGTGAACAGTGCGGCCCCAGTCGAAGGCGATGCGGTCCTGTTCGATGCCGTCGGCGAAGATGACGCCGCCTTCGTTCATGCGCGACGTGACGGTGAGCGGCATATCGGTCAGCTTGCCCGCGCGCAGGGTCGTTGCCGTGGCGATGCTTGGAAAGGGCTCGCGGACCCAGAAGCCGACGGCGTGTTCTTCTCGGCCAAGGGTGAGCGCCAGATGCGTGCTTTCGGCGATCGAACGCGCCCAGCCCGTCGCGCCTGTTCCGGAAGCGACGATCAAGCCGCTGGAAGAGTGATCTTCGGCCGCTTCCGCCGTTTCGATGCGGTAGC
The DNA here is from genome assembly GCF_014652875.1 of Tianweitania populi. Lineage (GTDB taxonomy): Bacteria > Pseudomonadota > Alphaproteobacteria > Rhizobiales > Rhizobiaceae > Tianweitania > Tianweitania populi. Next base: position 86,529 of record NZ_BMZQ01000001.1, read on the forward strand.
GCGCGGATTGATGGCTGCCATGACCAACGAAGACCTCGTTGAGTGCCGTCAGCCGCTGCCCGTCATCCAGCATGGCTTGCACCATCGTCCGGTGCTCGATCTCGACCGCTGCGTTGGCGCTTGCAACCAGAAGCCTGGCGAGGCGGTCGACCGCTACGCGGACCAGCACGCCGTCGTAAAGATCGGGTGCGGGATTGACCCCCAGCACAGGCTGGCCGTCAAGATACTTGGCGACATTGGCGACAAGGCCATCTTGGCCCACCGGCACGATTACGTCATCGGACGCAAACTGGAAGCGATCGAGATCGGAGCGGCGAACAAGTGTCTGACGCCAGTCGGCTGGAACGCTCGCCCGCGCTCGGAGCAAAACCGCATGGAAGCGGTCATGCCGTGCTTCGACATCCTCGATGCGCTGGACACGCCTTTCAAGAAAGAAGCGGGCCTGACCGCGCGTCGCATGGCGCGCGATCAGGAGTTCGTAGTCGGTTTCGCGCGTCACGAAGACCGCGCGTGGGGTAAGCGCCCCGCCCATGGCTCAGCGTCCCGTGATCTGAACAGGCGCCTTGCGGAACTCGCCAAGCACGGAAGCAAGCAGGTCCGGCGTCACGTTCAGATGTTCGATCGTATCAAGCTTGCCGGCAAGTTCCTGGGCGGCAAGGCCAAGCAGGATTGCAGGCGGCAGATCGCGATAGGTCGCAATGCGCTGGCTCTCCGCATCGGCCTTGGCGCCTTCCACCAAACGGATGCGCTCGGCCTCGGCCTGCGCCTCCACCTGCCTGGCTTCGGCGACACCGGCGGCGCGATTGCGGGCATTCTCGGCTTCTTCGGCAATCAGCAGCTTTTCGCGCCGGGCAAGCTCGGTCTTCGTGGCCAACTCATTTTGTGCGATGGCGCGTTCCTTTTCGACCGCAAGAGCGCGGCGCTCGAAGGTCGCTTCATCCGCCTTCTGCTGGAGCGCTTCATAGGTCGGCGTCTGCAATGCGCGTTCGAGTTCGCTGGAGGGCGCGAGATTGGTGAGGCGCACTGACACCACGGCGATGCCGATCGAAATCAGGGCCGGATCCGTGCCAAGCACCACTTCGAGCGTTTCGCGCAAAGTCTCAGGTCCGGCATCCAGCAGGGCACGAACGGGTGCTTGCGCAAGGCGCTGCAGAACGGCCTGATTGGCGATGCCGGCGAGGCGCGCTTCGATCTTCTCGATAGGCTCGCCTTTAAGCTGGCCGGTGAAAAGGTCGATCGAGAAATCCACACGGGCGGCCAGCTTCTCTGGCTCAGCCACGTGCCAGCCGATCGTGCCTTGGACGGCCAGTGTCTGGAAGTCCTGCGAACGGCCGCGCACGAACAGCATCATTTCACGATCGTCCATGGGCAACTCGGCGATGCTGGCGGTTTCGGGATTGAACCAGAACACCAAACCGCGTCCGCTGCGCTTGATCGTGCCCTTGCGGAAGTGAACGATGTGGCTGCTCGCCTCGCTTCTGAGCTGGGAAAGAAAGCCGAAGCTGCGGATGGTGGCCATGATGTCAGTCTCCTTGGGGCCTGTCATTGAAAAGGAAGAGCTCTGCGGGTCGGAAGGAGGTGCCTTCTTCCCGCGTGCCGGTTGGGCTGATCCAGCCCTTGTCCTGCATGCGCCGCCGAAAGGCCGGCTTGTTCAGCGCCCGCCCGCTGATGGCTTCATGCACGTCCTGCAACTGGCGCAGGGTGAACTGCTCGGGCAGAAGCGCAAAGCCGACGGGCGAATAATCGAGCTTGCCGCGCAGGCGATGGATCGCGGTTGCGAGGATCTCGGCATGGTCGAAGGCGAGTTGGAGGACTTCGTCATCCTCGTTGCGCACCGAGATCGCCACAGCATCTTCGTGGGAAAGCGGCGCCTCAATACGGGCAGGCAGAAGCGCCTTGTTTTGCCGTAAAGCAGCAGTGAAGGCCGCCTCGTTCAACAGCGCCAGATAGGCCACGCTGACGATGCGCATACGCGGATCGCGATCCGGCGTACCGAATGTGTAGAGCTGTTCCAGATGCGCAGTTTCAATCCCGGCCTTGTCCTGCATGACGCGCAAGGCCGCCGCTTCCAGCGTTTCCCGTTCGCCAACAAAGCCGCCGGGTAGGGCCCAGAAACCTTCAAACGGTTGCGCGTTCCTTTGGAGCACAAGCACGGTTGGAGCCTGATTGCGAAGGCCAAGAAGAATGAGGTCAACGGTGACTGCCAGCTGGGGAAACGCGCTCGGATCATAGCTTGCAAGGAAGTCGTCCTGGGTCATCGCTCACCCCCTAATATACATTGTGAGCATTACTTAAACGCATATTGCATATATGTCAACGGGTATGATCGAACGTCTAGGCACGTACAGGCCTATGTCCACCTCCGCTGGATCGTGTTACGCAAGGGAAATTGGCGAACTGTGGCGGCGGGTGATGGCCAAGCCAGATGAGACGTCCGAAATTATCGAGCGGATCTACGACGTTGCCGTCGATCCCTCGCGCTATGAAGCGATGCTCGATGTTTGGGAGCAGCGCCTGTCCGTGCTTCGGCTGAAGGCGGATGAGGAAGCCAGCCTGCCGATCGAGGCCGATACAGGCATCGAAGCCCATCTCGAACGCGCCGACATCTTTCTCCAGCGCTTGTTCGACCTTCAGGCGGATGCGGGGCGCTCTCCCCTCGACCTGGAAGCCAAGGCTGCCTTTCTGGTCGATCAAGCTCTGCGCATCGACAGCGTCAACGAGGCCGCCCGTGCGACGCTCGGGCTCGCGCCGGGAAGGGCGCTCGACGGCCTGCCGCTCCATTCTGATGATGTTGCCAAGCTGAAGGCTGCCATTCGGCGTCAGCTTCCGGCAAAGACGCCCGAGCCGACCTTGCTCCGCTTCACGTCAGCAAGCAGTGATCGGTCGATCCTGTTCCATGTCGCGCTCTATCTGCCGGGAAATGGGCAAACGCCGTTCGTTCTTGTGCGGACAACAGAACTCGGCTGGCCGACGCATCTGTCCAAGACCATGCGCGAGGCGTTCAACCTGACTGCGGCTGAAGTGGAAGTGGTCCGCGCGCTGGCGGAAGGTCGCTCCTTGCGGGAGATTTCAGAGGAGCGTGGCCGATCCCTGGCAACGGTGCGGACGCAGATCAGCGCGATCCTGGCCAAGACGGAAACGCATTCGCAAACTGAGCTGATCCGGTTGACGCTCGGTCTCATGGATGTGGTTGGAACGATCCCGGCCTCGCGCAACGGATCTCTGGGCGCCTCCACGCTTCTGCCGATCCCTTTCCGGTCTCGCCTGACGCCGGATGGCCGCCGCTCCGACTGGATCGAGTTCGGTGATCCCGGTGGTCGTCCGCTCCTGTTCCTGCCCCTGGATTACGGAATGATCCGGTGGTCGAGACAGGCTGAAATTGCTGCCGAACAACGCGGCATCCGCGTCATCTCAGTTGTCCGACCGGGCTATGGCTTCTCGGCACCCTTGCCGGCCAAGGTCAGCTACCGGGAAGGGGTAGGCGCCGATTTGCGAGGGCTTCTCGATCATCTCGGCATCGAAAAGGCCGCAGCCCTCGTGCTGGGTGCCGATCTTCGCTTTGCCATGGCGCTTGCGCGTCTTGATCCCACGCGTTTGACCGGCATCTTCGGGTGTTCTGCAGCACTGCCGGTGGTGAATGCGCGTCAATATGAGCGCATGGGCAAATGGCACCGCTTCATTCTTGCCAATGCGCGCTATGCGCCGCGGATCCTCCCCTTCCTCGTTCGCTCAGGCTTTGCGCTTGCCCGCTCGGTCGGCAAGGAAAGCTTCTTCCGGTCGGTGAATGCAAGTTCGCCGGCCGACCTGCGCACCTTTTCCGATCCCGAAATCCGCGCAGCCATCCTGCTGGGATCAGATATTTGCCTCAGCTCCGAGCATTCCGCACACGATGTTTTTGCTAGGGAGTGCATCGACAGCGAAAGTGATTGGGCCGATCTGGTTCGTGCCTGTTCTGTGCCAGTGCGCCTGTTGCAAGGGGCGGAAGACCCGCAAACACCAGCGCAAACCGTGCGCGAACTCATGCCGGTCTTCCCACATCTCGATATCGAAATTGTCGAGGATGCAGGCCAGTTGCTGTTCTTCCAGCATTGGCCCCGCGTGCTGGACGAACTGGAAACCATGCTCCCGAAGTAGGCCCTACGGCTAAGTTGCCAGCCAGGACAGGGCGATGATGATCAGGATCATTCCGGTCATAACATCCAGCGTGCGCGAGGCTCGCCCATAAAGCTTCTTGACCGAAGGAAGGGAGAGCAGCACGGCCACCAGCCCGAACCAAGACAGCGCCATCAGAAACACGCCGGCTGGCAAAACCGTATCGATCATCCCGATCTTTGCCGAATGCGCCGCCAAGGCGATGCTGGAGAAGAACGCAAAACTGATCGGATTGGTCAGTGCGGTCAGCAGACCGATTGTAAAGTGGTTGCCCTGTCGGGCCTGTCTCGTCGGCAAGCCGTTTGCTGCCTCGGCAAGAAGCGCCCGTCGAACCGTCCGCAAGCCGATCAAAAGCAGCAAGGCCGTACCGATAAAGGGACCGATGCTCCCAAGCGCCTGCGATACCCGCAAACTCGTCGTGCCGCGCAGGATAAGCAGGATCAGCAGGCTGGCGCCGCAGGCAAGTCCGATGGCGACTGTCGTTGCTTCCCGGCGCGAGGCGGAAAGGCTTGTCTGCGAAACCACGGCAAAGCTCGGTCCAGGCGTGACAAGCATGGCTGCATAGGCTGCGGCATATCCAAGAAGGCTCGACGCCTCCGCCTGCACCGCCAAACTCTGCCACATGATGCGTCGATCCTCCCCGATGTTGCCAGGGAGGATCGCGTCGCCGTCAATTCAGCGCATCATGCATTTGCAGTATGATGGTGTTTGTTGGAAGATGAAGCCTAGAAGCAAGAACGCTTTGCTCGCTAGTTCACCCAAGTTGCGCAACGCGGCTCAGCTAAATGGCTGATCGATCGAAAGCGATGGCTCGGTGAAGAAGACTGGTCCAATGTCGGACATATAGATGATGTCTTCGAGCCGCACGCCGCACTCGCCGTAAAGGGCGAGCATGGGTTCGTTCGAGAACACCATGCCGGGTTCGAGCACGGTCTTGTTGCCGCGCACGATGTAGGGCTCCTCGTGCATGTCCATGCCCAGCCCATGCCCGGTGCGATGCGGCAGGCCTGGCACCTTGTAGTCTGGACCGAAGCCCGCATCGGTCAGAACTCCACGCGCGGCGAAATCGACCTCCTCGCAAGGGGTGCCTAGCTGTGCGGCGTTGAAAGCAGCGTGGTGCGCTTGTCGCTCCAGCGTCCAGAGTTCCCGCTGTCGCTCGGTCGGCGTGCCGAAAACATAGGTGCGCGTGATGTCGGAACAATAACGGTGAATGTGCGCACCCAGATCGATAAGCACCATGTCACCGTTCTTGAGCGTCTGCGGGTAGGGCACGCCATGGGGGTAGGCGGTAGCCTCGCCAAACTGCGCGGCCGAAAAGATGTGTCGCATTCCAAGCTTTGCGTGCGCGGCCGCGATGAAGTCCGTCACCTCCGTGGTCGAGATCCCTTCACGAAGCCCCTGCCAAACAGCCTTGTGGACGCGCAGGCTTGCGCTCATCGCGGCTTGAATGATGGCGATCTCCGTCGCCGATTTGATCTGCCGGCAAGTGGCGATGATCGCTTTCGCACTCCTGACCTTCAAGCGATCGCCGACCTGGTCGGTGATCGCGCTGGAGAAAACGAACGGCGTCATGGGGTCGAAGGCAAAGCTGTCGCCCTCGGCGCTCAAGTCGCAGAGAAGCTGGGCGACAAGCGAGGCGGGGTCTTCGTGTTCTTCCCAAACCGCGATCTGGCCTTCGATCTGGATCAGCGTCTGTGTCTTGGGTTCTTCGAAAGCCGGGCTGATATAGATCGGCTCCCCCGAGACAGGTATGATCGCGCCATGCAGACGCTCGCTCGCGCCGAGCGTCATGCCGGTGAAGTAGGTGAGGCTGGTTGAAGTATCGAGATAGGTCGCCTTGATCCCTTCCTCGCGCATCAGCCCCTGCAGCTTGGCAATTCGCGCTTTTAGCTCCTGCACGGAGATCGGCGCCACCGCTGCCGCAATATCCTCGAACTCGGCCAGCGATTGGTCGAACGACTTGTAAACAGGGGCACTCATTCCGAAGTCCTAACACCAAGTTCCGCGATCTTGAGCATCAACGCGACCGCAACTTCCATATCCTGCACGGACACCCACTCGAGAGGTCCGTGGATTTCCTGCATGCCGGCAAAGAGGTTCGGGCAAGGAAGGCCCATTTCCGTGAACCGCGAGCCATCCGTGCCGCCTCTGAACGCCGTGAACTTGGGCGTCTGGCCGATCTCGATCATGGCGTGCTCCGCCAGATCGACGGGGCGTTTGTCCTTTTCCAGCCAGTAGCGCATGTTGCGATACTGCGCGCGAATGCTGCAGGAAATCTTCGCACGCGGCTCAAACGCCTGCAGCTCGGCGGCGAGGTCCTGGATCAGCTGTCCCTCGGCTGCCAATCCATCCAGCTCGTAGTCCCGGATGATGACGCGAATGACGACCTCGGACGAGCCGCCGCTGATTTCGGTGGCATGAACATAGCCCTCACGCCCCTCGGTCGTTTCCGGGCTCATGTCCCGCGGAAGCGCGGCAACGAACCTGGACGCCAGCACGACGGCGTTGACGAGCTGGTCTTTGGCCAGGCCGGGGTGGATCGAAACGCCTTCGATCCGGATAATCGCCTCATCGGCGGAAAAGGTCTCGAACTCGATCTCACCGACCTTTTGGCCGTCGAACGTATAAGCGAAGTCGGCCCCGACTTCCTGCACCAAAGCGGGGTACACGCCCTTGCCGATTTCTTCGTCCGTGGTGAAGCAGATCCTGATCGGACCATGCGGCAGATCGGGATTGTCGATCAGGTGCTTGGCAGCCGTCATGACGATGGCGACTCCCGCCTTGTCATCGGCACCCAGCAGCGTGGTTCCGGACGCGGTGACGATTGTATCGCCGACTTTCTCGCTGAGATAAGGAACCTGTTCCGGCGAAAGAACCAGTGAAGCGTTGTCCGGATAGCGGATGTCACCGCCATCATAGTTCCGGATCACCCTCGGCTTCACGCCCGTCGCATTGAACTGCGGTGTGGTGTCCATATGCGCCATAAAGGCGATCGTCGGGCCGCTCCTGTTGCCGGGGATCGTCGCCAACACCGCGCCGTGATCGTTGCGCGTCACATCGCTTGCCCCGATGTCCCGAAGCTCCTGCTCCAGAACCTTGCCCATCTCGATCTGCACGGCGCTGGATGGATGCGTGCCACTCTTGTCGTCGGCCTGGCTGTCGATCGCGCAATAGCGCACGAAGCGGCTTTCGAGATCCTTGGCGAAGTCAGACATGGTTTACTCGCATTGCAGGTTTCGCATCAGGCAGGGCATCATTCCGCCAGATCGACGGTCTCGAACGTGTAGTCACCAAGCGGGCTCACCACAAAGCCTTCGACTTCCTTGCGCATGGGCACATAATGGGTGGAATGGGCGATCGTGAACCACGGCGCTTCCTTCTTGAACACTTCCTGCGCCTTTTCATAAGCGCGTGTCCGGGCGCCCATATCCGCGTTCACCTTGGCCTCTGCCACCAGCGACGAGAACTCCTCGTTGCACCAGAAGGCCCGGTTTGCACCGCCACTGCCGGCGCCTGCACAGGTCAGCAGTACCGAAAGGAAGTTGTCCGGATCGCCGCTCGCGCCCGTCCAGCCCAGGATTACGGCGCCGTCGCGTCCAGGCTCCATCGATTTTGCGAGATATTCGCCCCATTCGAAGCTGACGATCTCGGCCGTGACGCCGACCTTGGCGAGATCGGCCTGCATGATCTCGGCCGTGCGGCGACCGTTCGGCATGTAGGGGCGCTGCGCCGACATGGCCCAGAGCTTCATCTTCAGGTCGCGGACGCCCTCTTCTTCCAGAATCTTCTTTGCCGCCTCGGGATCATACGGATCATCGACGACACGATCATTGTAGGACCACATCGTCGGCGGGATTGGATTCTTGGCAGGCTGCGCACCTCCGAGGAACACGGAGTCCACGATGGCCTGCTTGTTCATCGCCATGTTCAAGGCCTTGCGGACCTTCGGGTTGTCGAACGGCGCCATTTGCGTGTTGTAGGCGAGATAGCCGACATTCAGGCCGGCTTCCTCCTCAATCTTGAGCTGAGGATCGGCCTTGATCCCCTCGATGTCGGCAGGCGCCGGGTAAGGCATGAGGTGACATTCGCCTGACCTCAGCTTTTGAAGACGCACCGCGGCGTCCGGCGTGATCGCAAACAGCAGATCGTCGACCTTTGCCTTCTCACCCCAGTAATCCGGGTTCTTCTGGTAACGGATTGCGGCGTCCTGCTGGTAGGCCACGAACTTAAAGGGTCCAGTGCCGATAGGCTGGGTGTTGAAGTCCGGCTGCCTGCCAAGCTGTTGAAGCTGGTCGGCATATTCCTTCGACATGATCGACGTGAAGTGCAGCGCCACCGTCGACAGGAAGGGCGCTTCCGGACGGCTCAGCTTGAAGCGGACGGTGTGATCGTCGACCCTCTCGATGGCCTCGATCAGCGTGTCGAACTCCATCGAGTGGTAATATTCATAGCTCGTACCCGGCAGGTATTCGTGCCAGGGGTTCTTCGGGTCGCCCTGGCGTTCGAAGGTGAAAATGACGTCGTCCGCGTTGAACTCGCGGGTCGGCGTAAAGGTCTCGTTGGAGTGCCACTTCACACCTTTGCGGAGGTAGAACGTGTACGCCTTGCCATCTGGCGAAACCTCCCACCGTTCCGCCAGGCTGGGAATGATCTCCGTTGTTCCCGGCCGGAAGTCGAGCAGGCGATTGTAGATGGGATGTGCCGAGGCATCGAAAGTCGTGCCGGCAGTATAATGCGAGGGATCGAAGCCCTCGGGGGATGCTTCCGAGCAATAAACAAACGTCTTCGAGAAGGCTGCTGTAGGCATCGCCATCGCTGCTGAAGCAAGCAGAATGCCAGCAAGGGTTCTGTTCATCTCGATATCTCCTCTGCCGACACCACGCCGCCGTTTGGTAACGTATCATCTACCGTCGGAGATGCTCTTTCCGCAACAAAAGCTATCCACAACGATGGTAATTGGCCGCATAGCGGGCGACTTGAGAGGCGTGGTGCGACTGATAAAGCCGCCAGGGAACGGCTGCGAAAAGCCGCCTAGATCCAGTCCCGCAAGCGCGACAATCTTCCATGGCAAGTGCCCATCTCAGCGCCAAATGCACGCAAAATATGCGGGTTGAGAGAAGCACTGAACAGGCTCATTTTTGAACTTTACAAATGGTATAAAGTGATAACAATAAAATCTTGATGCGCTTGCATGCGCCGGCCTGGAACATCTTTCCGGTCGGAGCGCGGATGCCGGCTCAGGAGGAACAGGAGGTCAGCAATGGAAACGTCATCGCTCACGGCACGCCAGCTTTTCGAGCATGCCAAGGCCAACCCGACGCGCAGGCGTTTCGGTTTCGGGCGTAAGCCGATGCTGATCAATATCGACCTTCAATGTGCTTACACTGCCGTCGGTGAGTTCGCGACGGCTTATGAGACCGATCCCAAGCAGCTCGATTATGTGAACGCGCTGGCCGATCTGGCGCGGCAGAAGGGCCTTCCGATCACCTGGACCTATGTCGCCTACATGGATTCGGGCGAGGATTGCGGTGTGTGGGGAACGCGCACCGACACGCCGGACTCCTTGCAGAACATCAAGGTCGGCTCGCGCCGCGCGGAGTTCGATCCGCGCCTCAAGATCGACCATGTGAAAGACATCGTCATCAACAAGCGCATGGCGTCGCCGTTCCACGAGACGAACCTGCAATCTCTCATGGTCTGGCATCAGTGCGACACGGTGGTGATCACGGGCGGATCGACCTCCGGCTGCGTACGCGCCTGTGTGGTGGATGCGATTTCGCGCGGCTACCGGGTTGTGGTCCCGGAAGAATGCGTCGCCGACAAGCATGAAAGCCCGCACTTCGCCAATCTCTACGACATTTCGGTGAAGTATGGCGACGTGATCCCGGTTGCCGAAGCGATCGCCTGGTACGAGGCGTACCAGCCGGAGGCGCGCTGAGATGGCCGCTGACGCAAAACCTATGCAATCCGATCTCGGTCTCTACGACTATCTGCCCTGGAACGAGCGACCGAAGATCGTCTGGCCGGGCAACAAGAAGATCGCCGTCTGGATTGCGCCGAACATCGAGTTCTATGAATACGATCCGCCGAACAATCCGACCCGCACCCCATGGGCGCGGCCGAACCCGGACGTGCTCCAATACTCGCACCGCGACTACGGCAACCGCGTCGGCTGGCAGCGGATGATGGCGGCGATGGATCGCGCCGGTTTTCGAGGTTCAGTGTCGCTCAACGTCGCGCTGTGCGACCACCATCCCGAGATCATAAGGGCATGTGCGGATCGCGGCTGGGAGTTCTTCTCTCACGGCATCTACAACACGCGCTACGTCTACAACATGACGATCGAACAGGAGCGGGAGATCATCCGCGACGCGTTCGATACGGTGCGCAAGCATACTGGTCAGGAGCTTGCCGGCTGGCTGTCGCCGGCGCTGTCGAACAATTTTTGGACCATGGACATCCTGTCGGAAGCCGGCATCCAGTATACCTGCGACATGTTCCATGACGACCAGCCCATGCCGGTCAAGGTCAAGAGCGGCAGACTGATCTCGATGCCCTATTCGCTCGAGATGAACGACGTCATCGTTTACAACACCCAGAAGGTGACGCCGCGCCATTACGGCGAGATCATCAAGCGCCAGTTCGACCAGCTCTACAAGGAAGGTGCGGAAAGCGGCACGGTGATGTGCATCCCGCTTCATCCATACCTTGTCGGCCAGCCGCACCGCATCGATGCCTTTGCCGAAGCGATCGAATATATCGCTGGCCATGACGGCGTTTGGCAGACGACGGGTCGCGAGATCGCCGAAGCCTATCATGCATCAGGCGCTTACGACGCCTTCAACGCCGCCATGGCGGCGCATAAGGCGGAAGGGGGATCACGCTGATGCCGCTGCCCGACAACTATCTCGAATACCCGCATCGCCGCTACGGCATGGATCACGACCGTTATGATTGGTCGGACATGTTCCAGCGCAAGCCGATTGCCTGGCCGAACGGCGCGCGGATCGCGCTGTCCTTGGTCACGCATGTCCAGTATTTCCCGCTCGACATGCCGTCCAAGCCCTTCAAGGCGCCTGGCGCGCTGTCGATGCCTTATCCGGACTTCCGCTATTATACCAATCGCGACTACGGCAATCGGGTCGGCGTGTTCCGGGTGCTGCGTCTCCTGGCCGAAAAGGGTTTGAAGACCAGCTTCGCGATCAACGGCATCATCGCCAAGCGCTATCCGGCTTTGCTGCGCGCCGTTGTTGAAGGCGGCCATGAGATCGTCGCCCACGGCCTCGACATGGGCAAGGTGCATCATTCCGGCCTGTCCGAGGAGGAGGAAAACGCAATCGTGGTCGAAGCCCTGCGCCTCCTGCGCGAGGAAAGCGGGCAGGCGGTCACCGGCTGGCTGTCGCCGGGCCGGGCTCAGAGCTTCAACACGCCCGACATCCTTGCCCGCAACGGCGTCGCCTACGGCCTCGACTGGGCCAATGACGATCTGCCCTACGAGATGCGGACCGGGGCAGGGCCTTTGGTCGCCATGCCGCTCGCCTATGAAACCGACGATCGGGTTGTGGCGGACGAGTATTTCCAGTCCGAGCCGCAATGGGTTCAGCAGGTCAGGGATCGCTTCGACGTGCTTTACCGCGAAAGCGCTGAAGGCGGCGGTCGGGTGATGAGCCTGCCGCTGCATAGCTGGGTGTCCGGCATGCCTTACCGCATCGAGTATCTGCGGGAAGTCCTCGACTACATCCTTTCGCATGACGGTGTGTGGAACGCACCGGCTGGCGAGATCTGTGCGGCGTTTCGCGCGTCGAACTGAGCTCGCATCAGGGTTTCGGCGCCAGCCTTTGCCAGCGCCGGACCTTCAAGTGGAGACGATCATGGCAGCCAATGCCGCACCTCGCACGATGCTAGGCAAGATCTGGGATGAGCATGAGATCCTGCGCCATCCGGCCGGGCCGTCGCTGCTTTATATCGACCGGGACATGATCCACGAAGGCAGCTTCCATGCCTTCGCCGATCTCAAGCGTCGCGGCCTGAAACCGCGCCGTCCCAAGCAGATCTTCGGCGTTGCTGACCACTATGTGCCGACGCTCGGTCGGCGCTCGGAAGATGCCGCCAGCCCGGCCATCGCCCGTATGATCGACACCTTCGACGAAAACATGGAATGGGGCGGTTTGCGCCATTTCGGCCTGACCAGCCGGGAGCAGGGCATCGTCCATGTCGTGGCACCCGAACAAGGCATCACGCTCCCAGGCCTGACGATCGTCTGCTCCGACAGTCATACGTCGACACAAGGCGCGCTGGGCGCGATCGCGTTTGGCATCGGTCAATCCGAAAACGCCCATGTGCTTGCGACGCAGACTTTGTGGCAGCTGAAGCCAAAGACCATGCGGGTCACCGTGAATGGGGTGCTGGGTCAGGGCGTCACCGCCAAGGACGTGATGCTGGCGCTGATCGCCAAGATCGGTGCGGCCGGTGCGGGCGGCTATGCCATCGAGTTCGCCGGCCCGGTGGTCCGTAACTTCTCCATCGAAGCGCGCTTAACGCTGTGCAACATGTCGATCGAGGCCGCCGCCCGCTTCGGCATGGTTGCGCCCGATGAGACGACCTTTGCCTATGTCCGAGGCCGGCATTATGCGCCGTCCGAACAGGAATGGGATGCGGCGGTTGCGCATTGGCGCGAATTCGTCAGCGACCAAGGCGCTGTTTTCGACCGCGAAGTGGTGCTGGAGGGCGCCGAGATCGCGCCGATGGTAACCTGGGGCACAAGCCCTGAGGATGCCGTTGCGATCAACGGCCGCGTGCCGGACCCCACGATCTTCGACAATGCCGACAAGCGCAAGTCTGCCGCGAAGTCGCTTGAATATATGGAACTGGCCCCCGGCACGCCGCTCGACGGGCTCAAGCTCGACAAGGTCTTCATCGGCTCCTGCACCAACAGCCGCATCGAGGATTTGCGCGCTGCAGCCTCCGTCTTGAAGGGTCGCAAAGCGGTGATCCCCGCAATCGTCGTGCCCGGATCGACGCAGGTGAAGGAACAGGCGGAGGTCGAAGGACTGGCCCAAACCTTCAAGGAAGCAGGCTTCGAATGGCGTGAGTCCGGCTGCTCCATGTGCGCGGCGATGAACGGCGACGTGGTCGGTCCGGGCGAGCGCTGTGCCTCCACCTCGAACCGTAATTTCGTCGGCCGCCAGGGTCCAGGCGCACGCACGCATCTGGTCAGCCCCGCAATGGCGGCAGCCGCTGCCATCAGCGGTTGTCTCACCGATGTGCGGCGCATGTGAGGGAGCGGATCGGATGAAAGCCTTCACCAGTGAGACATCGAGGTTCGTCGCCGTTCCCGGCGTGAACTGCGACACCGACCAGATCATTCCCGGCCGCTTCCTCAAGGCGGATCGTGCGCAGGGCTATGGCCAGTTCCTGTTCCACGACATTCGTCGCGATGAAAGCGGTGAACTCGACCCTGCCTTCCCCTTGAACAAGCCCGGTGCAGACAGCGCGACCATCCTGCTCGTCGAAGACAATTTCGGCTGCGGATCCTCGCGCGAAGGCGCGGTCTACGCACTGGTCGATCACGGCATTCGCGCACTGATCGCGCCGAGCTTTGGCGATATCTTCTACAACAATGCCCTGAAGAACGGCGTCGTGCCGGTTCGTCTGCCGCTCGCGCTGTGCGACGCGCTTGCCGAACATCTCGCCGAGTTCCCGGATGCGGAAGTGACCGTCGACCTCGAAAAAAGCGAGGTGATCCTTCCAGCCAATCTGGGCACCCATCCCGTCAGCATCGATCCTTTTGCGCGCGAGGGCATCCTGCGCGGGCTCGATGAGATCGAGATGACCTTCACTTACGCCGAGCAGATCCAGGCTTTCGAACAAGCGCGGATTGCATCTCATCCATGGCTGGGTCGCTGACGGACGAACCAGCGCAAATAAGCGCCGTCGAACAATGGGAGACTGTTTATGAACTTCAGAATTGATCGCCGTGACCTCTTGAAAGCCTCTGGTGCGCTGGCCGTGACGCTCGCGACACCGTCCATCCTGCGTGCACAAGGCGCCACCGTGAAGGTCGGCGTGCTCGAGCCGCTCACCGGCAACCTCGCTTACAACGGCACGCAGAGTGCGGCCGGCGCAAAGTTTGCTGCCGACAAGATCAACGCTGCCGGCGGCATCAAGAGCATGAACGGCGCTCAGATCGAGCTGGTCGTGGTGGATGCGCAAAGCCGCCCAGAAGTCGCCGCTTCATCGGTCGATACGCTTGCTCAGGCCGGTGTCGTCGCCTTTACCGGCGCAACGGCCTCCGCGCTCGGTCTGGCCTCCTCGCAAGCAGCCGCGAAATATGATCTGGCGCAGGTTTTCTCCATCGGCACCGCCGAGAATATCGTCCAGCGCGGACTTCCCAACGTGTTCCGCTTCACGCCGGGCGTGAACAAGTGCACCAGCGTCGCGCTTGAAAACCTAAAGCTGTTGAACGAGGGCGCCGGCAACGTCGTGAAGACTGCGGCGATCGTCCATGAAGACGGCCCATTCGGTTCCAACATGGCGAAGATCATGGCTGCGGAGCTGCCCAAGCAGGGCATCGAAGTCGTGGAAACCATCTCGCATCCGACGCCGCATCGCGACTTTTCCAACATTGCGCTGCGCGTAAAGGCCTCGAAGGCCGATATCCTGATCCCGTCGAACTACATCAACGAATACACGCTGATGGCTCGTTCGCTGCGCCAGCAGCGCGTGGAACTGAAGGCGATCTATTCGATCCTCGGCGGGGCGGCCTCCAACATCAAGTTCGTCCGCGAAAACCAAGAAGTTGCGCAGTACGTCATGGACTGCAATCACTGGTACGATCCGAACAAGGAGGACTCGAAAGCCCTCGCTGCGGCGGCTTCCGCAGCGGGTCTGGATCTGACCTACGATGTCATGGTGTCCTACGCCACGGTGCAGGTCATTGCCGATTCGCTGGAGCGCAGCGGCTCGGACGATCGCAAGAAGATGCTGGAAGCCCTTGCCGCCTCCACCTTCGACCAGTCGATCATGCCTTATGGGCCTACCAAGTTCGTCAACGGCGACAACGTCAACTCACGGCCCGTGAACACGCAGATCCGTGGCGAAAAGATCGAGCTTGTGTTCCCCAAGGAATTCGCAAGCGCCGAGCCGGTGTTCCCGATCCCGGCCAAGTAAAAGCCGGCTCGAAGCTCCGGCGGGCAATCGTCGCCGGAGCTTTCATTTGCAACTTTTTCGAGCGAACCTGATGTCGAGTCTGATCTTGCCTGCCGTGTTGAGCGGCCTGATGATGGGGGCGGTCTATGCGCTGATAGCGCTGGGCCTGACCCTCATCTATGGCGTGCTCCATATCATCAACTTCGCGCATGGCAGCCTGCTGATGCTGGCACTGTTCGCGGTCTATTTCCTGAACTTCTATCTCGGCATCGACCCATATCTGGCAATCCCGATCGTGCTGCCGGTCTTCTTTGCCCTGGGCTATGCGCTGCAGCGCGGGTTGATCTCGCCCATGAGCAGCGGCTCGGAACAGAACGTTCTTTTGATCACGCTGGCATTGTCGATGATCATCGACAATCTCGCGCTGTATTTCTGGACCTCGAACACCCGATCCGTCGACATCCCTTATGCCTATGACACGGTCGAGATCCTCGGCGCCTTTCTGCCGCTCGGCCGCGTTATCGCCTTTGGTGCGGCCTTGGCGGCAGCACCGCTTCTGTGGCTCTTTATGGCGCACACTCGCACAGGATCGGCGATCCGGGCGGTGGCGATCGAGAAGCGCGGCGCCGAGCTCGTCGGCATTGACGTCAACCACACCTATGCCGTCTGCTTCGGCATCGGCACGGCCTGTGTGGCCCTGGCGGCCTGCCTTCTTCTGCCGACCTTCTATGTCACGCCGCAGGTGGGCTACACCTTCGTGCTGGTCGCGTTCACCACGGTTGTTCTCGGTGGAATGGGCAGCCTGCTCGGTGCGCTCATCGCCGGCCTGCTGCTTGGCGTGATCGAATCCCTTTGCGGTCTTTTCCTGGGTGAGAGCCTCGGCCAGATCGGCATCTTCGTCGCCTTTATCCTGATCCTTTTGTTCAAGCCGTCCGGTCTGCTGGGCAAGGTGGGACGCTGATGAAACTTCAGTCTGCTGGTCAAATCGCGCTGGTTGTCGCTGCCTGCGCCTACCTCCTCAGCGTTTACCTGATGTCCTCGCCGGTCTGGATCGGCTTCACGATCAACGCGCTCATCGTCGCGATTATCGCTCTGTCCTGGAACATCACCGGTGGCTTCGGCGGCATGTCCTCCTTCGGCCATGCCGCGCTTTACGGCACGGGCGCCTATGCATCCGCGATCCTTCAGGTGCAGTTCGGCGTCAATGCCTGGATCGCGTTCGGCTTTGGCATCATTGCCGGCGCGGCGATGGGCGGCTTTATCGGGGCGCTGGCTTTCCGTTACGGTCTCAAGGGCTCCTACTTCGCCCTGGTGACGCTGGCTTTCGCCGAAGTGCTGCGCATCTGCGCCTCGTCGTTCGCCATCACCGGTGGCGGCAGCGGCTTGCAGCTGCGGCTCGACCCAGGCGTCGGAACGCTGCAGTTCCCGGATCGCACCGTGTTCTACACGATCCTTCTGGTTGTCGTGGCGCTTGTGATGCTCCTCACCTTGCTCATCAAGAAGTCCCGTTTCGGCGCCTATCTGGTCGCCATTCGCGAAAACGAGGATGCAGCCCGCGCGCTCGGCATCGACACCTACAAGATCAAGGTTCAGGCGATGGTGATCTCGGGCGCTTTCGGCGGCCTCGCCGGCGCTCTTTATCTTCAACTCTTCCTCTTCATCGACAGCACGGTTGTTTACGGCAGCGCCGTGTCGATCGAAGCGCTGATCGGCCCCATCATTGGCGGTGCCGGGACTGTCTGGGGACCGTTGATCGGAACGCTGGGCCTGCATCTCCTGAGCGAAGGCGCCAAGCATCTCCTTCCAAATGCGCCGGGCCTCAACTTCGTGCTGTATGCCATTGTTCTGATCTGCGCGGTGCGTCTTCTCCCACGCGGCCTGATGGGCCTGGCCGCCCTTTTTGGAACCTTCAACAGCCGGAAGGATGACGACCATGCTTGAGGTCCGTAATCTTTCGAAGAGCTTCGGCGGGCTGCAAGCAGTCAGCGATGTTTCGCTGGATGTGCCGGAAGGATCGATCGTCGGGCTGCTCGGCCCTAACGGTGCGGGCAAGACCACTTGCTTCACCATGATCGCGGGCTTCACCAAGCCCAATGCAGGCAGCGTGACATTCGAGGGCAAGGACATCACAGGCCTGCCGCCGCACCAGATCTGCGCACGCGGCATGATCCGCACGTTCCAGATCGTGCAGCCTTTTGCCGGGCTGACGGTGCAGGAAAACATCGCAGTCGGCGCTTATCTGCACCACCATGAGCGCCAGGAAGCCATGGCGCTCGCTCGCGACGTCGGCAAGCGGCTCGGCATGGGCAACATGCTCGATCGACCTGCATCTTCGCTCACCATCGCCGGGCGCAAGCGCCTGGAACTCGCCCGTGCCTTGGCCACTGGCGCCAAGCTGCTGCTTCTCGACGAGGTCATGGCGGGTCTGATTCCCTCCGAGATCAACGAGATCGTGGGCATTATCCGGCAGATCCGCGAGGAAGGCCACACCTTCCTGATGATCGAGCACGTGATGCAGGCGGTGATGAGCCTCGCCGAAACGGCTTACGTCCTCAACCAGGGTAAGCTGATCGCACACGGACCGCCGCGCGACCTGGTCAAGGACGCTTCCGTTGTCGAAGCCTATCTCGGCCACGGCGCGGCCGCACGCCTGCAGGATGAACACCATGCTTGAGATTTCGGGTATCCAGGCCGGCTACGGCTCGATGGCGGTTCTTCAGGGGCTCGATCTCCAGGTGAAAGCCGGCGAAATCGTCGCGCTGCTTGGCTCCAACGGCGTCGGCAAGACGACGCTCAACAACGTCATTTCCGGCTTCATCCGCCCGACAGCCGGTTCCGTGAGCTTCAAGGGCGAGGTTATCAACGGCCGCAAGCCGAGCGAGATCGTGGCCGCGGGCATCGCCCAGGTGCCGGAAGGCCGCAAGATCTTTCCGAACCTGACGATCCGCGAAAATCTTCGGCTCGGCGCCTATCGCCGCGCAACAGCCAGGGTCGAGCAGAACTTCGAGCGCGTTTGCACCATCTTTCCGCGTTTGAAGGAGCGGCTTGGCCAGTCGGCCGGAACACTGTCGGGCGGCGAGCAGCAGATGCTGGCGATCGGGCGGGGCATGATGTCGGAGCCCGACCTTCTGATCCTCGATGAACCGTCGCTCGGCCTGTCCCCGCTCATGGTGGAGGAGATGTTTGCGCTGATCACCAAGATCAACGCCGATGGCGTCGCAGTGCTTTTGGTGGAGCAGAATGTGATGCAGTCGCTCGGTGTCGCCAAGCGCGCTTACGTCCTCGAACAGGGCCGCTTCGTCATGCAAGGCGAGGCGGCAACGCTGCTTGCCGATCCGCAACTGCGGCAGGCTTATCTCGGCATGTGAATGCGCCGGACGCGCAATCACAGCCTGGCTCTACAATGAATTGGAGAACACCATGTCCTTAACGCGCACAAAGCGCTTGCGGCAGGCGCTTGCAGGCAAGCGAGCTGTCATGGCTCCCGGCGTGGTTGACGCCATGTATGCCCGTCTCGTCGCGGAAGCAGGCTTCGAGGCCATGTATATGACCGGCGCCGGCACGTCGGCGACCCGTCTCGGCTACCCCGATGTCGGCCTTCTCACCATGACCGAGATGGTCGACAACGCCACGCGCATCGCCGATGCCTCGGACGTTCCGCTGATCGCCGATGCCGACAACGGTTTCGGCGGACCGCTCAATGTGCGTCGCGCAATCCAGCTCTACGAGCGTGGCGGGGTTGCCGCGATCCATCTGGAAGATCAGGTGCTGCCCAAGCGTTGTGGTCACCTTTCGGGCAAGCAGCTCGTTCCAGCAGCCGACATGGTCGCCAAGGTGAAGGCAGCCGTCGACGCCCGCATCGACCAGGACTTCGTGGTGATCGCGCGGACGGATGCCTTGTCGGTGGACGGCCGTGATGCTGCCTTCGACCGTGCTGAAATGTACCGCGACGCGGGTGCAGACGTGATCTTCATCGAAAGCCCCGGTCCTGACGACCTCGCTCATATCGCGCCGCGCTTTCCCGGTATTGCGCTGCTTTACAACATGGCGACCTCCGGCAAGACGCCGTTCCTGAAGCGTGAGGAAATCGAGGAACTCGGCTTCAAGCTGATCATCTATCCGAACTGGCTGCTGCTTTCGGCGATGGAGGCCGCGCGCAAGACCCTCGAGATCATGAAGACGGAAGAGTCGATCGCCTCGGTTGCCCCCAACGTCATGAGCTTCAAGCAGTTCTTCGACACGGCACGCATGGCTGAGGTTCAGGAGCTGGAAGCGCGCTACGGCACGCCGGAAAACAGCCGCACCGGCTACTGAGGCTTTTCAAGGAGGCGCAGCGCGCCTCCGCCCGTCGAACAAGAGGTTGATCATGGCGCTTCTCAGTCCCGAAGGCGTAACGTTCGAATTCGAAGTTCCGGTTGTGGTGGTGGGCGCAGGCGCCTGCGGCCTCGTCGCCGCCCTGGCGGCCCATGATGCCGGGCAGTCTGTGATCATTTTGGAGCGGGACGAGAACCCGACCGGGTCGACCTCGCTTTCCGCGGGCCTGATCCCGGCGCCGTGCACCCGGCTTCAGAAAGAAGCCGGCATCGAGGACAGTCCTGAACTCTTTGCCGCGGACATCGTCGCCAAGACGCACGACCATACGCCCCACGATCAGGCGTTGGTTGCTGCCCGCGCTGCCGGGCCGATGATCGACTGGCTGATGGAAAAGCATGGTATCGAATTCGAGCTGGTGACCGGCTTCCTATATCCCGGCCATTCGCGACTGCGCATGCATGGGCCCAAGAGCCGCACGGGCGCCGATCTCGAACAAGCCTTGCTGGCAGCCGTTTCCAATGCCGGCATCGACCTCATCACCGGCGCTTCGGTCGAGGACATCTATGCAGACGCTTCAGGTCACGTCGTCGGCGTGCGCTGCCGCCGGTCTGATGGTGCAACCGAAGATCTCGGCTGCCAAGCGCTGATACTGGCCTGCTGCGGTTTTGCGGGCGATGCGCAGATGGTGCGCCAATACATTCCCGAAATTGCCGATGCCGAATGTTGCGGTCACCTGTCGAACACCGGCGATGCCGTGAAGTGGGGAACAGCACTTGGCGCGGCGACCGCTGACATGGGCGCGTATCAGGGCCACGGCTCGGTCGCCCATCCGCATTCCCTGCCGCTAACCTGGGCCGTGATCACCAAGGGCGGCATTCTCGTGAACAAGGATGGTCAGCGCTTCTCCAATGAAATGCGCGGTTATTCCGAGCATGGCGCCGAAGTGGCGGCGCAGCCGGATCACATCGCATGGGACATCTTCGGCGCGTCCGGCCATGAGGCTGCGGAAGGGTTTTATGATTATCGCGAGCTTCGCAAGCTTGGCGCGGTCAAGACGGCGGACACGGTGGAAGAGCTATCCGAGGTCACGGGGCTTCCGCTTTTTCACCTAAAAGCGGAATTTCAGGCCATTGAAGAGGCGATTTCTGCCGGAAAACCGGATCGTTTCGGGAGAAACTTCGCCCAAAGTGACGTCCTGAAGCCGCCTTTTTACGCCGTGAAGGTCAATGGCGCGCTGTTCCATACGCAGGGCGGATTGGTCATCGATGACCAGGCAAGGGTGCTGCGACAAGGCGGTGAGCCTTTGCCGAACCTGTTCGCCGGCGGCGGTGCCGCGCGCGGAGTCTCGGGTGATTCCAACTACGGCTACCTATCGGGCAACGGTCTTCTGACAGCCACGACCTTCGGCAGGCTCGCCGGCATGAGCGCTGCACGAATTGCCGAAGCAGCTGACGCCTGATCCACAAACGCGACGAGGGAGGAAACATGAAGAAGGTTCTGGTGATCGTGCCTTTTCCGATGGGTGAGGAAGACCTCGCCCGGCGGCAGGCACAGATGAAGGCGGTCGATCTCGGGCCGGGCATCGAGTTCCACTACAAGGCGGTTCGGGTCGGGCCGAAGAACTATTCCAGCCAGCACGACATGGTGCTCGCGGATATCTCCATCGTTGACGCCGGGCTCGACGCGGAGAAGGACGGCTTCGATGCGGTTTGCATCGACACGATGTCGGACAGCGGCATGGCGATGCTGCGCTCGGTCCTCACCATTCCCGTCATCGCGCCCGGCCGCCACGCCATGCTCGTGGCGCAGATGCTGGGGGAGAAGTTCTCGATCCTGATGATGTGGGATCGCTGGAAGATGCTCTACACGAAAACGCTGGGCGAACTCGGCATGGAGCACAAATGCGCGTCCATGCGCTCCATCGGCGTGACGCCGGACAACAAGAGCCTCCTGTCCGGCAAGGAAGAAGAGGTGTTCCCGCTGCTACTCGACGCAGCAAGGAAGTGCGTGGAAGAAGATGGCGCGCAGGTGCTGATCCTGGGCTCCACCACCATGCATGAGGCGCATGGCTGGTTGTCGAAGCAGATCGGCGTACCGGTGATCAATCCGGGACCGCTGACCTACAAGCTTGCCTCGATTGCGGTCGACCTCAAACTCACCCACAGCAAGGCCACCTGGCCGACGCCGCTGGCGCCCAAGCACGAGATGATCCGCGCCATTGGCGCGGCAGGCGCGGCCTATCTGGAGGGACGCCCATGACCCGCATCCTCGTCATCGTTCCCTTCGCGCTGGATGCCGAAGGCGTCAGGAACCGTGAAGCGCAATCCGGTTATGTGCCGCTGCCCGATGGTTGGGAACTCATCTATCGCCCGGTGACCTGCGGCCCGACCTCCTTCATGTCGCCCCATGATTGGGGATTGATGGATCTCGCCATCTTCGAAGCCGGCTGCAATGCCGAAGCCGAAGGGTTTGATACCGTTTGCATCGACACGATGTCGGACAGCGGCATGGTTGCGCTACGCTCCGTGCTGTCGATCCCGGTCATTGGGGCCGGCAAGGCGTCCATGCTTTACGCGCTGACGCTTGGCGGGCGCTTCTCCGTTCTCGCGCAATGGGAGCCGGCGCTGCCGCGCTATCGCAAGGCCATCCGCGAATATGGCTTCGACCGGCAATGCGCTTCCGTGCGGAGCTTCGACCAGCCGCCGGACTTCTCCAACCTTCTCGACGGCAAGGAAGACAAGGTGTTCCCGCGCATGCGCGATGTCGCCATGCGCTGCATCGAGGAAGACGGCGCGGAGGTGATCTGCCTTGGCTCGACCACAATGCATCAGGCCGGCGAATACCTTGCCGCCAATCTGCCGGTGCCGGTCGTCAATCCCGGCCCGCTGACCTACAAGCTCATGGAAACGTTCCTGGCCCTCGGTCTCACCCATGGCCGCGACGTTTATCCGGCGCCGGTCGAACCGCGGCTCGACATGGTGCATGCCATGATGAAGGCCGGTGCTGCAGCGGAAAACGCGGCCAAGGGCTGAGCCTGTCCAGCTGTGCCGCCTGGTGGCCGGACCTGACGATCAGGTCCGTCCCAGCGAAAAGTCCTTGCCGTCTTCGCGCTTAAGCGAAACGCGGTATTCGTAGCGGTCGGCGCAGTAGAAGATTTCGGCCGCGTAAAAGGGCTTCAATTCGGCATTGAAGAACAGGCGCTTGACCAGCATCAAGGGTGCCCCGACGGGTATCTCCAGATGCTTTGCTGCATAGTCGTCAGCAAGCGTCGCCGTCATGGTCTGCTCGACCTGTTCCACAGTGGCGCCCGCCTGCTGCACGAGATCGATCATGTTGGTTTTCGCCAGATCCTGACGCTTCAGCATCCCTCCAAACTCAGGCAGGATGTAGGCCGTGGACAGCGAGTAGGGACGGCGCTCCAAGAGGCGCACACGGACGGCGCGAACCAGTTCCGTGGTCGGTGCGATACCCATTTCTGCACAAACGCGAGGCGGCGCCTCGCCGTGATCCAGGCTGATCACCTTCAAGCGCGTACTCTTGCCGACGTCGTTCAGGTAACTGAACAGGCTGTTGACGTTCGAGACAACGGCCTTGTTGAACTCGTCCTCCTTCGTGCGTTTGGTGACAAAGGTTCCGCGCCCTCGAGTACGGGTCACGAGCCGCTCGGCAGTAAGCATCTCCATGGCTTTGCGGATCGTGATGCGGCTGACCGAAAAGCTTTCCGACAGCTCCGCCTCGCTGGGGATCGCACGGTCGTCCGGATAATAGCCTTTGACGATCCGCTCCCGCAGCACCGCATAGATGCGATGGTAGAGCGGTGTAGGAGAATGCACTTGAACCATGGTGTCTCACTGAAAACAGCGGGCAGGGCCGCTGTAGCGCTCGTTTAAGGCCGTGGATCCTTCAACGGGTTCCGCAAACGCCGCCGACAACCGCAATCCCTTGTTCGTTCTGCTTCCAGATCAATCCCCTGATCTGCCGTCTTGTCTTGGAAGAGCATCCTCGCGGCCCACCCTACCCAGCGAAGGTCAGGTCCTAATATCATATCTTTTATATCTTTTGGAACTGGCTTCGTGTCGGGCGGCGATCAATGCGCATCAAACCTGCGACGACTTGAACGCAAGCGGTCGTTCCAGACTGTTGATGGCGGCTTTCTTGCGAAATGGATTCGCTCCGCGGCGTTCGAAAAAATGCGTAATGAGCGGCCGATTGCTGCCACGGGATGGTACGTTTGCCCCATCGCCGGCCTTCGGCCGGCTGAGCACCAGAAGATCACTGCCGTCTTTTTCAGCGAGGTCGTTGCAGGGGATTCAGGTGCCAAAATGCAACCCGAAAGTCGACGGACTTGGCTTCCAGCCAGTCGCCGTCAGCTCTTACTGCGAACAAGTATCCGTCGTGTGTCAAAGATTAGCCGGGATGTTTTTCGATTTTCGAGTAGCGAAAACGATATCTCTAATAATTACTGGAATAGCCAAGCGCTATAGTGCGGTCTCATAAAAACTAATCGGCCTTTATATTTTCGCTTTGATCTAGATCAAAGCCTCGCTGCGCTCGCCCTCTGCATGAGGGTGTGCTTACAATTTCATCACCATGACGCTTAATTCAGCGCTTTATTGTCGCGCTTTGCGCCAGAGCAATGACATCGCACGCTGTATTTTGTAGAGCCTGTATCAACCCACCCACTTCACCCCTTCTATGAACCGGAAGCAGGCATGGTTGAGACAACAGATACGACGGAGCGCCCGTCCTTTCGCCAGAAGCGGCGCCGCGAGCTGCTGACATTCGTCGTTCTGGCATTTGGCATTTGGCCGCTCGTAGCGGTCGCCGTGGTCGGCACTTACGGCTTCTCCGTGTGGATGTACCAGATCCTGAACGGCCCTCCCGGCCCGCATGAGATCGTTCGGGCCCAGCCGAATTCCGCCGAGTGACAGCCATGCGTGACGTTGTCAGTACCCGGCGCGGGTTCCTGACGGGGCGATCCGTCAGGGCGCGGCCGATCTTTTATCCGCCAGGCGTGACCGATCGCTCCATCCGGGATTGCTCGAACTGCGGCGACTGCGCGGCTGCCTGCCCGACCAGCATCATCTCGATGCAGAACGGCGTTCCGGCGCTCGATTTCGATGCTGGCGAATGCACGTTTTGCGGTGAATGCGCGAACCATTGCCCTGAGCCCGTGTTTCCGGCCGTGCGCGCGACGCAGTTTGCGCATCACGCGGTGATCGCGACGTCCTGCCTGGCCATGAACTACGTGGATTGCATGGCTTGCCGTGACGCCTGTCCGACGGCGGCGATCCGTTTCAAGCCGCGTCTCGGCGGCCCCTTCGTGCCCTCTATCGAGGCCGATCCTTGCACCGGCTGCGGTGCCTGCATTTCGGTCTGTCCCACGCAAGCCATCACCATGACGGCGCGAACAACGGAAGCAGCCCATGCGTGACGCCGTGCATCATATTTCCAGCGCGGTGGTTGTCGTGCGGCCCGAGGCGGTGGAGCGCATCTCGGCCAGCCTTGGTGAACTCGAAGGCGTGGAAGTCCATGCCAGCGGAAACAACAAGATCGTCACCGTGATCGAGGGACCGACATCCGGGTTCCTTGGCGACACGCTGATCCAGATTTCGGCCATGGACGACGTCATCGCCGCCCACATGGTCTTCGAACAAAGCATTGCAGAAGAAGGAGATGTCGCATGACGGCAGAACTCACGCGGCGTGACGTGCTGAAGGCACAGGCAGCCGCGATCGCGGCATCGACCGCAGGCATCGCCATGCCGGCCGCGGCACAGTCCGTGCCGGGCGGCGTGTCCAGCCTCGAAATCAAGTGGTCCAAGGCGCCTTGCCGCTTCTGCGGCACGGGTTGCGGCGTCATGGTCGGCGTCAAGGAGAACCAGGTCGTTGCGACCCATGGCGACATGGAAGCGGAGGTCAATCGCGGCCTCAACTGCGTCAAGGGCTACTTCCTGTCCAAGATCATGTACGGCAAGGACCGCTTGACGACGCCCATGCTGCGCAAGCGCAACGGCGTGTTCGATAAGGAAGGCGAGTTCGAGCCCATCACCTGGGAAGAAGCCTTCGACATCATGGCCGAAAAGGCCAAGAAGACGCTGAAGGAAAAGGGTCCCACAGCCGTCGGCATGTTCGGCTCCGGCCAGTGGACCATCCATGAAGGTTACGCCGCGACCAAGCTGATGCGCGCGGGCTTCCGTTCCAACAATCTGGACCCCAACGCCCGCCACTGCATGGCATCGGCCGCTTACGGCTTCATGCGCACCTTCGGCATGGACGAGCCGATGGGCTGCTATGACGACTTCGAGCATGCCGACGCCTTCGTGCTGTGGGGCTCGAACATGGCCGAGATGCACCCGATCCTGTGGTCGCGCCTGGCAGACCGCCGCCTTGGCCACGAGCACGTGAAGGTCGCCGTCCTTTCTACCTTTACCCATCGCAGCATGGATCTGGCCGACATTCCGCTGATCTTCACGCCGGGCACGGATCTGGCGATCCTGAACTACATCGCCAACCACATCATCCAGACCGGCCGGGTGAACCAGGAGTTCATCGACAAGAACACCAAGTTCATGACGGCCACCGTCGACATCGGCTACGGCCTGCGTGATGACAACGAGCTTCAGACGAAGGCCAAGGGCGTTGCGACCGCAGCCGAGATGGCGCCAAGCGACTTCGAGTCCTTCAAGGCGTTCGTTTCCGAATACACGCTCGACAAGGTCGCCGAGCTGACCGGCGCCGATCGCGGCTACCTCGAACAGCTCGCGGAACTCTATGCAGACCCCAAGACCAAGGTGATGTCGCTTTGGACCATGGGCTTCAACCAGCATGTTCGCGGCGTGTGGGCCAACCACATGGTCTACAACATCCACCTTCTCACCGGTAAGATCTCCGAGCCGGGCAACAGCCCGTTCTCGCTCACCGGTCAACCCTCGGCCTGCGGCACGGCGCGCGAGGTCGGAACCTTCGCCCACCGCCTTCCCGCCGACATGGTGGTGACCAATCCGGAACACCGCAAGCACGCGGAAGAGCTGTGGAAGCTGCCGCACGGACTGTTGCCGGAAAAGCCCGGCTACCACGCCGTCCAACAGGACCGCATGCTGCATGACGGCAAGCTCAATTTCTATTGGGTGCAGGTCAACAACAACATGCAGGCAACCGCGAACAACAGCAACGAGGCCTATAAGGGTTACCGCAACCCCGACAACTTCATCGTGGTTTCGGACGCCTATCCGACCATCACCGCAATGTGCGCCGACCTCATTCTGCCCAGCGCCATGTGGGTGGAAAAGGAAGGCGCCTATGGCAATGCCGAGCGCCGGACCCATGCCTGGCACCAGCTCGTCAACGCACCGGGCGAAGCGCGCTCCGATCTCTGGCAGATGGTGGAGTTTTCCAAGCGCTTCAACACCGAGGATGTTTGGCCTGCCGACATCCTGGACGCGAACCCCGACTACAAGACCAAGACCTTGTACGAGGTGCTGTTCCAGAACGGGCAGGTCGATCGCTTCCCGCTGTCGGAAATCTCACCAGATTACGAGAACCGTGAATCCAAGGCTTTCGGCTTCTACCTGCAAAAGGGCATGTTCGAGGAATAT
This sequence comes from Tianweitania populi, assembly GCF_014652875.1. GTDB lineage: Bacteria > Pseudomonadota > Alphaproteobacteria > Rhizobiales > Rhizobiaceae > Tianweitania > Tianweitania populi. The sequence continues at coordinate 113,740 of NZ_BMZQ01000001.1, forward strand.
GCCAGCTTCGGCCGGGGCCACGGCCACGACCTAGCACCCTACGACACCTACCACGAGGTGCGCGGCCTTCGTTGGCCGGTTGTCGACGGCAAGGAAACCAAGTGGCGTTATCGCGAGGGCTATGACCCCTATGTGAAGGCAGGCGAGGGCGTGAAGTTCTACGGCCAGAAGGATGGCCGCGCCGTCATTCTGGCTGCGCCTTATGAGCCGCCGGCAGAATCGCCGGACGACGAGTTCAACTTCTGGCTCGTCACCGGCCGCGTGCTGGAACACTGGCATTCCGGCTCGATGACGATGCGCGTGCCGGAGCTCTACAAGGCGTTCCCCGGTGCACGTTGCTTCATGAACGGCGACGACGCACGCCGGCTCGGCATCAACCAGGGCGCTCAGGTCAAGATCCAATCGCGTCGCGGCGAGATCATCAGCCGCGTCGACATCAAGGGCCGCAACCGCATGCCGCATGGCGTGATCTTCGTGCCGTGGTTCGACGCCAGCCAGCTGATCAACAAGGTCACGCTGGACGCCACCGACCCAATTTCCAAGCAGACGGACTTCAAGAAATGCGCAGTCAAGATTCTCTCAGCATGATCGCGCGGCGTTGCTGGGCCCTTGCGGCAGTGGTCTTGTGCGTGCTGACGACGACGTTCGCACTGGCTCAGTCGGTGCCGGAACTCTCCGGCCAGCCGAACCCCATGGAAACGGCGGGCGCAAAGCCCATGCCAAAGTGGATCGTCGACGACATCCGCAAGATGCGCAACTATCCTGATCAGCCGCCGATTATCCCGCATTCGATCGATGGTTATCAGCTGTCGGTGAACACCAACCGCTGCATGTCCTGCCACCGGCGCGAGATGACCGAAGGCTCGGGCGCGCCGATGATCAGCGTCACCCACTACATGACGCGTGAAGGCCAGATGCTGGCGGACGTTTCGCCGCGCCGCTACTTCTGCACGGCATGTCATGTGCCGCAGGCGGAAAGCCGTCCTTTGGTCGACAACGTCTTCAAGGACATGAGCGATCTTGGCGTCAAGCCGGCGGGGGCTGAGCAATGATCGGCTGGATCAAGTCCATCCTTGTTTGGGCCTGGCGCATTGTTTCCACGCCGGCGTCCACTCTGAGCCTGGGCTTCCTGACGCTTGGCGGCTTTGTCGGCGGCGTCATGTTCTGGGGCGGGTTCAACACCGCCCTGGAAGTGACCAACACGGAAGCCTTCTGCACGGGCTGTCATGAGATGCGGGCGAACGTCTATGAAGAAATGACGCGCACGATCCACTTCTCCAACCGATCCGGCGTCAGGGCTTCCTGCCCCGATTGCCACGTGCCGCACAACTGGACCGACAAGATCGCCCGCAAGATGCAGGCGTCGAAGGAAGTCTGGGGCAAGCTGTTCGGCACGATCAACACGCGCGAGAAGTTCCTCGATCACCGCCTGGAACTCGCCCAGCATGAATGGGCGCGATTGAAGGCCAATGACAGTCTGGAATGTCGAAACTGCCATTCCACCGCGGCCATGGACTTGAGCAAGCAGACAACGCGTGCGGCGGAAATTCACGAGCGCTATCTTTTGTCCAACAAGGCAACCTGCATAGACTGCCACAAGGGTATCGCCCACGAGCTTCCCAACATGGAAGGCGTCGATCCCGGCTGGAAGGTTCCCGCCGAGCTGCAAGGCAAGACGGCGCATAGCGGCCTGACCGACACGGGACAACTCGCTGCCTATCTGGCTTCGAAAGAGATCGAATAAGTCAACCGGCGGGAGCTGCCCTCAGCAGCTTCCGCCTCGTGGGACGAGCCTGGTTCGCCAAAGGTGCGGGCTCTGTGATCAAAGGTAGTCTGCTGAACTTCCTGACAGGGACGATTGATCATCGCTGAGCCTCAGCAAGAATGCGGGGTAGCTGCGCAAGTTCAGCGTTGCATAAATGCCTCGCAAAAATTGGGCAGCTAACAAACATTAAGAAAAAGTTAAGTTACGTTGCAACCTGTGGACCTCCCCGACATTTGATCGGGATGGAAAACGCTGCTGACAAACCGACTGCATTGATCGTGGATGATGAGGCACTTCTGCGCATGCACGCAGCAGAAGTTCTCGAAGAGAATGGGTATACAGTGCTGGAGGCTGCCACAGCCGATGAAGCACTTCAGATCCTTGCCACGACGAGGGACGTCAAACTTCTGTTCACGGACATCGAGATGCCGGGCAAGCTCGATGGGCTGGAGCTTGCGCGCTGCGTTCACGACCGTTGGCCGCACATCCTTCTCGTTGTCACATCCGGTCGGCTGAGACCGGGTGACGAGGAGCTTCCCGAGCCGGGCTGCTTTATAGCTAAGCCGTACAAAGAAGCCGAACTGGTCACGAAGATCACACATCAGGTCTGAATGCGCGCATCATTTCGATGACGCTTGGGAGGGAACTATGTCCAACCTTCAGCTGGCGATAAAAATCGCTGATATCGCCAAGGAAGCCGACCAATCAGACACGCCCCTGGATGTGGAAACAGCTTCTTTGCAGCTTTTGGAAAGGCACCCTGAAGCGTCACAAACAGAGATCGAAGCAGCCCTTCGCGAAACCAGCGATACGGTTACCGGCTAAAAAAAGCCAGGCCAGAACGCGTCACCGCCGCCCTTCCCGAAAAGAAGAGCGGCGGCTAACGTCGAAAGACTACCGGTCCCTTTGTCAGGCCGACTGTACGGCCTTTTCGATATCGGCCAGGGAATGCCCGGTCAGATCCTTCGCAACCTCGCCAGCCAGCTTCGCGCTCAGCGTCTTATGATAATGCTTGCGTAGTTCGCCGAGAGTTCTTGGCGCTGCGATCACGACCAGTTGGTCGAGAGATCCACCCAAAGCCTTCTTGTTGAGCAACTCAGCGACGCCGGCGGCGAAAGAATCTTCTTCCTGCTGGCTGTCGTCGGGATTGGCCGAGCTGCTGGCATGCCCGGTTGAACCCTTGTTCTCGGATGAGACGTCGCCTGTCTTTTGCTCGGTCAGCTTGAGCGACCCGGCATCGCCGGCGTTCTTGAACAGCTTCAGATGATTTCCATCCACGACCGCAACCAGAGCACCATTGCGTAATTCCATCGAAATCACCTTCCGTATTTGATTGAGCGGAGGTGAAACCGTTCTGAGCCGCAAAGGATCCGAACAGCTGAAAGCCGCCACGGGATCCAACGAGGGCTTTGTACCCTTGAACCGCCGTCTAGCTCCCCGCCAGCTGCCTTGCGCCGGGGAAGGTCGAACGCTTCGTGATCCTCAACGCAGCCATTCGCCAAAACGCCTTTCGCCCTCCGGGCTGAAGCTGATGATACGCGAGTTCGGCAGCCGTCGTGCCCAGGACAGCGCGAAGAACCGATCGAGGATCAGCTTGCCGACTGTGCCCGCCAGATGATGCCGCCGTTGGCTCCAGTCGAGACAGGCGCGGCATTGCGGACGATTGCTGCGTGGCAGCTCCGCCTGCGTCACGCCGATAACGGCAAGGTGCCGCCAGCCTTTCTCAGTCAAAGCCAAGCCGTCGTCCACCCAGGCATTTTCCTGCATGTGGTCGTAAAGCGCCACGCCCATTTCGCCTGCCAGATGATCGTAGCAGATGCGGGCTTTGCGCAGGCTGGGCTCTCTCGGACCTGTTCGCAGGGGCGGAACGGCGTCGGAGGAAAACACCATCAGCGCTTCCAGAAGCGCCGCGACATGCGCGCCCGCCAGCTTGAAATAGCGGTGGCGGCCCTGTGCTTCTACGCTGAGCACTTCGCCATCCACCAGCTTGGCAAGATGGCTGCTCGCAGTCTGCTTGGTGATCCCGCCGAGGCTTGCAAGCTCGGTTGCGGTCAGCGCGCACCCGTCCATCAGGCCGAGCAGCATGGCGCTGCGGGCAGGATCGGCCACCAGAGCTGCGATGCGAGCGATGTCGGGACCATGCGTCATGGTTCGATCATAGTCGAACCATTCATTGAAGCCAATCGCTAGTCTCGATCCATCAAGGAGCCAGACATGATCACCTGCGTCATCACGTATGAAATCGACCCGAACCGCCGCGAGCTGTTCGAGATCTATGCCCGCAACTGGGGCCAATGCATCCCACGCTGCGGTGCCGACCTGATCGGCTACTTCGCCCCACACGAAGGCTCGGCAACAAGGGCCTACGGCATCTATTCGATCGCGTCGCTGGCCGAATACGAAGCCTATCGCGCGCGACTGGCTGCCGATCCCCTGGGTCGTGAGAACTACCACTTTGCGAAGCGAGAAGGCTTTATCCGCAGCGAAAACCGCCTGTTCGTGAAGCTCGCTTCCGCGCCGCACGGAGAGGGCGCATGATCGCCGTGATCTTCGAAGCCGAGACCTCCGCATCCGGCAAGGCGGACTACCTGGACATCGCCGCCCATCTCCGGCCATTGCTGGACGAGATCGACGGGTTCATCTCGATCGAGCGCTTCCAGAGCCTCACGGTGCCGAACAAGGTTCTGTCACTCTCGTTCTGGCGCGATGAGGCAGCGGTTGCGCAATGGCGCAACCTGCCGGACCATCGCAAGGCACAGGCAGCAGGCCGCGACCACGTCTTTGCAAACTATCGCCTGCGGATCGCCGATGTCCTTCGCGATTACGGCATGGCTGAACGCGAACAAGCTCCTGACGACAGCCGAGCGCTCCATTCCTGATCTGCGGAGATCGTTGTAGATTTCGATGAGGCCAAGCACCGGAGACGAGGATGACCATCACGATCACCGCTTTCGAAAGCTCTCCGGATCGAGGCCGAGGCTTGGCGCGCGACATGCGCGTGCGCTGGGCGATGGAGGAAGTCGGTTTGCCCTATGAGGTTCGCCTCGTTTCCTTCACTGAGATGAAGGAGCCCGCCTTCCTGAAGCTGCAGCCCTTCGGGCAGATCCCGACCTACGAGGAAGGCAACCTCGTTCTGTTTGAATCCGGCGCGATCGTCTGGCACATCGCGCAAACCCATGCCGGCTTGCTGCCGGACAATGCTGAGGGGAGGGCACGAGCGGTCACTTGGATGGTCGGCGCGCTCAACACGGTGGAACCGCCAATCCTGGATCGCGAAACCGCCATACTGCTCGAGCGCGACAAACCCTGGCATACCGAGCGCTTGCCCATGCTCGATGAACGTGTGCGAAAGCGGCTGGATCAGCTTGCCCGCAGGCTCGGCGACGCGGAATGGCTGGACGGCGCCTTCAGCGCCGGCGATCTCCTGATGGTCACGGTTCTACGCAGGCTGGCGACATCGAGCCTCCTGCAGGATCACAACAACCTGCTCGCCTATATCGCCCGCGCCGAGGCACGCCCTGCCTATAAACGCGCCTTTGCCGATCAACTGGCGGTTTTCACCAGCCGTGCCTAGTCGGCAACCATCGGCAGATCACCGAACACAGAACACTTAGCCAAACGGCAAAGTTTCTCTTGCGTTCGATTCACGATCAGTATTACTTAGCATTATGGCTAAGCATGATACCGATCTCTCGTTGCTGTTCCACGCGCTCGCCGACCCGACCCGTCGATCGATGTTGACGAAGCTCGCTGAAACTCCGGTCAGCGTCACCGATCTGGCAGGCCCAACGGGACTGCGCCTTCCCACCGTGATGCGGCATCTGTCCGTGCTTGAGGAAGCCGGGCTGATCACCACAGCCAAGGATGGGCGGGTTCGCACCTGCGCCATCGTGCCGGAGGCTCTCGTTCCCGCCCGAACATGGCTCGATGAGCAACGGGCGCTTTGGGAAGCACAGCTCAATCGGTTGGATGCTTTTGTGATGCAGGCGATGAAAGGACGTGAGGAATGACTGACGAAAGCGAAACCACAGCGGAACGGACCATGGTGCTGCAGCGGATCATCCAGGCGCCGCGAGCGGCCGTCTGGGGTGTCTGGATGAACCCGGAGACGCTGCCGCTTTGGTGGGGACCGGAAGGGTTTTCCTGCCGCACAAGGAAGATCGACCTGCGCAGCGGCGGCGAATGGATCTTCGACATGATCGCGCCGGATGGCACGGTATTCCCTAACCACCACATTTACAACGACGTCCAGCCCGAAGAGCGTATCGGCTATGCGCTGCTATGGGGTGAGAACGGACCCAAGCATGCCGATGCCCTCGTATCCCTGGAGGACGCGGGCGGTGCAACCAAGGTCACGCTGACAATGGTCTTCAGCACGGCCGCCGAATACCAGACGGCAAAAGGCTTTGGTGCCGAAGAACTCGGGCAGCAAACGCTAGCCAAACTCGAACGTTTCGTGTCTTCGCGCTGACTTGCCGATCGGCCGCTGCATGATCCGCCTGGGAGTTTGTTCCAGAACAAACTCCCAGGCGGTCTCCAGGCCCACGCCCCGGCAAATCTGATCTAGATCAAAGAACCCTCCCGCAACGTCAATAAGGTCACGCCATCGCAACGAAAGACGTCGCGGACGTCTAAAAGGAGAACGACGATGTTGACCAGGCGCGAAGCCCTCCGGGGCACGGGTGCCGGCGTGATGGCAGCCGCTTTGATTGCAGCGGTAGCCGCAACTCCTGCTTTGGCAGAGGCCAAGCCTGAGGCTATGGCCAACCTGGCAAGGAAGAAGGTCGACCTCGTTGCTCCGCCTTTCGTTCACGCCCATGAGCAGGTCGCGTCCGTCGGTCCGCAGGTCATCGAGTTCACGCTGACCGTCAAGGAACAACCGGTCGTCATCGATGGCGACGGCACGGTTCTGCAGGCCATGACCTATAATGGCTCGATCCCCGCGCCGATGATGGTTGTGCACCAGGGCGACTATGTCGAGCTGACGCTGGTGAACCCTGAAACCAACGAGATGCCGCACAATATCGACTTCCACGCTGCCACCGGCGGTTTGGGCGGCGGTGCTTTGACCCGCGTCAATCCTGGCGAACAGGTCGTGCTGCGCTTCAAGGCCGATCGCACGGGCACCTTCGTGTACCACTGTGCACCGGAAGGCATGATCCCCTGGCACGTCGTGTCGGGCATGAGCGGCACGATCATGGTTCTGCCCCGCGACGGCCTCAAGGATCATGAAGGCAAGCCGCTGACCTACGACACGGTGTTCTATGTCGGTGAAAGCGACTTCTACGTGCCGCGCGACGAAGCCGGCAACTTCAAGAAGTTCGACTCGCTCGGCGAAAGCTTCGCCGAAACGCTTGAAGTCATGCGCGGCCTCGTGCCCACCCACGTCGTGTTCAATGGCAAGGCAGGCGCTTTGACCGGCGAGAGCGCCCTGAAGGCAAAGGTCGGCGAGAAGGTCCTGATCGTCCACTCACAGGCTAACCGGGACACCCGTCCGCATCTGATCGGCGGCCATGGCGATTATGTCTGGGAAGAAGGCAAGTTCGCCAATGAGCCTGCTCGCGATCTGGAAACCTGGTTCATCCGGGGCGGCTCGGCCGGAGCGGCGTTCTACACCTTCAAGCAGCCGGGCGTGTATGCCTATGTCAACCACAACCTGATCGAAGCAGCCGAACTCGGCGCGACGGCACACTTCGTGGTGGATGGCGACTGGAACGACGACCTGATGACCCAGGTCAGCGCGCCCGCGCCGATCGTCAACTTCTGACCCGTTCGGTCTGACGAACATGCGATGACCCGCGCTCCAGCGGGTCATCGAACCTCATCGAGACCATCATGAAACGCGCTTTCGCTCTGTGCGCCGTAGCACCGGTTGTTGCCCTCGCAGTTGCGGCCCTCGCATTGCCGGGCATCCGGGCTTCCGCCGAAGTCGATCCGCAATGGGCGGCGGAAGTCGTGGCAGTGGCGCCGGGCACCTTTGCTTACCGCCTGCCTGGCGAATATATCGCCGCCAATAAACCCACCGATGCGCCCTTGCGCCATATGGGCGTCGGGCGTGGCGTTCAGATCATGAAATATCAGGTGACGGCCGCCGATTATGCGCGGTGTGTCACTGAGGCGCGCTGCAAGAAGGCGGATGGCAATCAGGCCGCCTCTGATCTCCCGGTCACCGGCGTCGACTTCCGCGACGCCAATGATTATGCCGCCTGGCTCTCCGAAAAGAGCGGACAGCAATGGCGTCTGCCGAGTGACGCGGAGTGGGTCTATATGGCCGCCGAGCGCGTGCGCGACGATTCCCTCAAGCTGAACGGCGACGATGCCAATCCGGCTACGCGCTGGCTTGCGCGCTACCGCAAGGAGTCCGAGAACGCGGCACCTGATCCTCAGCCCAAGCCGCGCGGCAGCTTTGGCACAAACAGCAAGGGCGTTGCGGATATTGGCGGCAATGTCTGGGACTGGACCTCGACCTGCTACAACCGCTCAACCCTCGACGCCGGGGGCAGCGTAAAACAGAGCGTCGAAAACTGCGGCGTCCGCGTCGCCGGCGGCAAGCACCGCGCTTACATGTCCTTCTTCATCCGCGACGGCAAGAGCGGCGGCTGCGCGGCCGGCATGGCGCCGCACAATCTGGGCATCAGGCTGGTTCAGGAGCAGCCATCCTACCTGTCGAAGCTGAAGGCGTTGGTGGGCTGGAAGGCCGGCGCTCCCAGCGTCTGACGAGTGCCGGCGATCACAACCCTTAGCGCCAGCCAACCGTGCCATCGTCCCGGTTGCATCCGTAGGGTGGAACAGCGTTCGGGAAGTTCGCCTTGAGCCGTCCGCAGGCCCAATCGTTGAGCGGGCGGGGCGCGCGCGAGTTCAACTCGATTCCGACCTCATCATAGGGGCTCTCGGTGTTCGTGGCATAGGCGTAGAACCGCCAGCCCAGCGTTGCCGTTATGGCGATAACAATGGCGATCAGGATCGGCAAAATGCTTTTCAAGGCGACCTCTAGGGCTGGATTGGCTCTGAACGCGTTCTGTATCGCGGAGCCGCTTTAGGCAAGCTGGGAGTTGGTGGTTGAGCCGGGCGCCTTCGGGTAAGGCGATAGATCCGGCGCTGTCGGTTCGCGCGAGAACAGCTTGCCTGCCCCCTTGCGCAGAGCGGGCTGGCTGGCGATCTTCAAGGCCGTGTGCAGAAGACCAATGCCCAAACGGCTTTGCGGGTTCATCAGCCGCGGACCGATCTTGGGTACGCCTTGTCCTTCCTCCACCATCGGACGCATGGCTTTCTCGTAGTTGGAAAAGGCCAAGGGAAAATCGTTCTGGCCGGCAAGTTCACCGGCAAGAACATAGGCGCCCGTCACCGCCAGCGTGGCACCGACGCCAGCAAGCGGCGTGGCGCACCAGGCCGCATCACCCGTCAGCACGACGCGGCCTTTCGACCAACTGGGCATGCGAACCTGACGCAGGACGTCGAAGTAGAAGTCGTCGCTGTTGTTCATGCCGTCCAGCACGCGTTGGGCCTGCCAGCCGGCATCGCTGAACGTCTCCTGGAGAAAGGCTTTCTGCTGCGCGACGTCCCAGTCCTGTTCAACTTCCGGCGGCTTCTGGATCGACAACATCGCACGCGTCGTACCGTGCGTGTCGGGGCGCAGCGAGATGCTCCGGCCGTTGGTGGCATTGTACCAGCGCCACATCCGGTCGTCGTCTGCTTCGCGCGGGATCGTAAAGTAGGCGATGGTCAGATCCATCCAGCGGGGATCGTTCTCGCCGGGAAACACCAGCTCCCGTGTTGCCGATCCCACGCCTTCGGCAACGATCACGGCATCGAAGGACGCCGAACGGCCGCTGGCAAAGGTCACGTGCGCTGCGTCTTCGCCCGGTTCCATGGCTTCGATCCTGTCATCGAAGCGATAGTCGGCAACCTCGCGTGTAGGCTCATATAGGAGACGTGCCAGATCACCGCGCAAGATCTCCATTTCCGCCGTTGGACCATCACCATCCATCTCGTCGGTGACGAACTCCGCGGCGACCTCTCCGTCGCTGTTCACCCACGCTGTGCCGGCTTCTCCCGTTCCATGATCGAGTGCGGTCTGCTCCAGACCCATGCGGCGCAACACTTCGCGCCCGACGCCCCGAATGTCGATGTTCTGACCGCCGTCCCGAAATTCGGGCGTGCGTTCAACCACCGTGACGTCGAAGCCTGAGTGGCCAAGCCAAAAGGCAGCAGTGTTGCCGGCGACGCTGGCGCCGGTGATCAAGATGCGACGGGGCACGGAGCCTCCGGGTCAACCCGTTCGTCAGATGATTCCATCGGGTCAGATTGGAGCATCGCCGGACAGGGTGCCAGTCCGGGCGAGGGGATGGGAGGGGCATCTTGCGGGAGAGTCAAGCATTGCACGCGGCGAAAGGTGCGTTGGCTGCTCTTGCTCAATGCTGCGCTTGCCGCTAGGAAAGCCTGGTGTCGGTTCGCGAAAGCGACGAACAGGGAATTCGAAGCGGGCTCATAGCCCGTTAAACGAAACTGCCCCCGCAACTGTAGGCGGCGAGCATGTCCGGAAAGCCACTGAGCCGAAAGGCTTGGGAAGGCCGGATCATGCGGCGACCCGCCAGTCAGGAGACCTGCCGGCACACGGAAACGAAACAAGCCGGACGGGGTGTCCGGGGAGGTTGTCGATGACGTTTGCCCTGCTGATAAAGCAGCTGCCGTGGATCCGTGCGCATGCCGGATGCCCTCATTGCCGTCCTGACCTGGAGTCTTCGCGCTGGCACCTGGCCTCAACGGAGATCCGCCCGTCATGATGATCAATCGCTCCCTGCTCGTGGCCGCCGGCCTCGGGCTTTCCACTTTTGCCGCGCAGGCTGAAGCCACCAAATATCCGCTGACGCTGGAGAATTGCGGCCAGACCGTCACCTTCGATCACGCGCCGGACAGCGCCGTCACCGTGGGTCAGGCGGCAACCGAGGTGCTGTATTCGCTGGGTCTCGGCGAAAAGGTGAAGGGCACATCGGTCTGGTTCACCGATGTTTTGCCGGAATACAAGGCGCTCAATGCCAAGGTCGAACGCTTGGCAGACAATGATCCAAGCTTCGAAAGCGTCGTCAACAAGCGGCCCGGTCTTGTTGCAATCCAGTTCGAATGGCATGTCGGCCCGCAGGGCATCGTCGCCACGCGCGAGCAGTTCCATGATGTGAAGATCCCGACCTATGTCATGCCCGCCGATTGTGTGGCCAAGGACAATTCGGTCGGCATCGATGGAACCCGCACGCAGCTGTTTTCCACCGACAGCATCCACAAGGGTGTGCGCGAACTGGCCGAAATCTTCGACGTGCAGGACAAGGGCGCGGCTCTCGTCGCCGATCTGAAGGCGCGGGAAGAGAAAGCGATCGAGCGCGCTAAGGCTGTTGCACGCGACGATGTTTCCGCCGTGTTCTGGTTCTCCAGCGCAGAGATGAACATCGACCCATACGTCGCCGGCCGCAAGGGCGGGCCGGCCTACATGATGGAGAAGACGGGCATCCGCAACATCGTGGAGTCCGACGAGGAATGGCCGGTGGTTGGCTGGGAAACCATTGCCAAGGCAAACCCGACCTTCATCGTCGTCGCTCGGATGGATCGTCGCCGCTTCCCGGCCGATGACGTCGAGAAGAAGCTCGAGTTCCTCAAGAATGATCCCGTTGCCAGCCAGATGGAAGCCGTCAAGGCCGGACGCATCGTGGTCATGGACGGGCATGCGATGGATGCCACGATCCGTACGATCAACGGTATCGAGGTCCTGGCGGACGCTCTGGAAAAGGCCGATCTCACGAAGAAGAACTGAAAGCTGGCTGTCAGGCTTGCCCAAAGCGGCAAAGACAGAGTAGGTGATGTTATCACATTACGTGAGGAGACCATGATTTCAGTTCGTTTGGCGCTTGCCGCCACCACGCTCGTCGTTCTTGGCCACCAAGCCTCGGCCGAGCCCACAAAGTACCCGCTCAGCCTCGACAATTGTGGCCAGGCCATCCGCTTCGACCATGCGCCCGAAAGCGTGGTAACAGTCGGGCAAACAGGCACGGAAATGCTCTACGCGCTCGGTCTTGCCGAGCGTGTGAAGGGCACGTCCGTCTGGTTCAACGAGGTTCTGCCGGACTATAAGGAGGCCAACGCCAAGATCGAGCGGCTGGCCGAAAATCATCCCAGCTTCGAGAGCGTGGTCGCCAAGCGGCCGCAGCTCGTGACCAGCCAGTTCGAATGGCATGTCGGCCCCCAAGGGGTGACCGCCACGCGCGAGCAGTTCAGCGATCTCGGCATCCCCACCTACATCATGCCCGCCGATTGCGTCGGCAAGGACAATGACACCGGCGGCGACGGAACGCGTTCGACGGCGTTCACGATCGACAGCGTGTATCAGGCCGTGACCGAACTGTCGGAAATCTTCGACGTGCAGGACAAGGGCGAAGCGCTTCTCGCCGACATGAAGACCCGCGAAGCCGCTGCCAGCGAAAAGGCGAAGGCGCTTGGGCTCGAAGGCAAAACGGCGGCCTTCTGGTTCTCCAGCGCCGATATTCAGATCGATCCCTATATGGCCGGCCAGAAGGGCATTCCGGCCTATGTCATGAACAAGATCGGCCTGAAGAATATCGTGCAATCCGATGAGGAATGGCCGGTGGTGGGCTGGGAAACGGTGGCCAAGGCCGATCCGGACATCATCTTCATCGCCCGCATGGATCGCCGCCGCTTTCCGGCCGATGATTATCAGGTCAAGCTCGACTTCCTCCGCCGCGATCCGGTTACCAGCCAGATGAAGGCTGTAAAGGAAAACCGAATCGTGGTGGTTGACGCCCACGCCGTTCACGCCGGCATCCGCATCCCCATGGGGATCGAGGCCATCGTCGACGGGCTGGAAAAGACTTACGCGGCCAAATGAGCTTCTTCGTATCGGATCGAGCGCCGGCAAACCGGGTTTCCGGTTACAAGCGCCGGATAGTCCTCTATTGCCTCGGCGCGCTGCTGCTCTTGCTGGTGGCCGTGGCGATGGGCGCTGCCATTGGCGAAACGGCGATCCCGCTTGACGTGATCGGCAAGACCGTCGCCAACCGCATCTTTGGTGCGGGCTACACGCTCGATCCGATCGAGGAAGGCATCGTCTGGAGCTACCGTATCAGCCGCGCCATTGTTGCGGCCAGCTGCGGTGCCGCACTGGCGGTGAGTGGCGCGGTGCTCCAGTCGCTGCTTCGTAACCCGCTGGCCGATCCCTATCTGCTGGGACTCTCGGCCGGCGCGTCCACCGGCGCCGTGCTGGTCACGGTGATCGGCATCGGCGGTGGGATGGTGTCGCTGTCCGTCGGCGCCTTCTGGGGTGCGGCACTCGCTTTCGGCCTTGTAGCGCTTCTTGCGAAAGCGGCTGGCGGCGGTGTGAGCGCGCAGGGCACCGGCCAGATCATCCTCGCAGGCATTGCCGGCTCGCAGCTCTTCAACGCGCTCACTTCCTTCATCATCACGCGCTCGGCCAATGCCGAACAAGCGCGGGGCATCATGTTCTGGCTGCTCGGCAATTTGAGCGGCGTGCGCTGGGATGATGTCTGGCTGGCCGTGCCGGTTGCGGTTGGCGGCGTTGCGGTCTGCATCTGGCATATGCGCGCGCTCGATGCTTTCGCTTTTGGTGCCGATTCTGCGGCCTCCCTCGGCATTCCCGTGCGACGCGTACAGGTGGTGCTGATCGCGATCACCGCGCTGATGACGGCGGTGATGGTGAGCCTCGTCGGCTCGATCGGCTTTGTCGGTCTCGTCATCCCGCATGCCGCGCGCTTCCTCGTCGGCGTGCGCCACGGACGCCTCCTTCCGGTCACCGCGCTCACCGGGGCCGTGTTCCTCGTCATCGCCGATATCGTGTCACGCACCGCCATACCCGGTCAGGTCGTGCCAATCGGCGTCATCACCGCGCTGGTGGGCGCCCCGGGCTTTGCGCTCATCCTCATTCGCGGAAGGCGGATGCGATGATGTTGCGGGCAGAAAACCTCGGCTGGACGGTGCGCAGCACGGCGATCGTGCGTGACATCAGTCTGAGCGTGCGGGAAGGGGAGATGCTGGGCATTCTCGGGCCCAACGGCTCCGGCAAGTCCACGCTCATGAAGATGCTGGCCGGCATTCTCGCACCATCCTCCGGCACGGTGACGCTGAAGGGTCAGCCGATGGCCGCCCTGCCGCGCCGTTCCATCGCCCAGATCTTGGCCTTTGTGGAACAGCATGCCGGCACGGCCGAGCGGATCACCGTGCAGGATGCGGTTGAACTCGGCCGCACGCCTTGGCTGTCGGCGATCGAGCCATGGTCGCCGCGCGATGACGCCATCGTTGGTCGTGCACTTGCCGACGTCGACATGGCAGCCATGACCAAGCGGCTCTGGCACACGCTATCGGGCGGCGAACAGCAGCGCGTGCATCTCGCCCGTGCGCTGGCGCAGCAGCCGACCATCCTGCTCCTCGACGAGCCTACCAACCACCTCGATATCGAGCATCAGCTGGCGATCCTCGGCCTCGTTCGCGCGCTGCCGATCACAACCGTGGTGGCCCTGCACGATCTCAACCAGGCGATGAATTGCGACCGGGTCGCGGTGCTCGACGGCGGCCGTCTCGTTCAGATCGGCCCACCCTCCGAGGTGCTGACGGCTCAGCTGATGCGCGAGGTCTTCAACGTCCGCGCGAGCTTCCTTGTCGATCCCGAAGACAACAGCCGCGTCATCCGCTTTCAGCCGCTGGGCACACCGGCGGTTAATCCGACGCTCATCAAGGAGGACCATTCATGATCCGCGTAGCACTTGCCGCAGCCCTGCTTTGTAGCCTGCCCAGCCTCGCTTTCGCCGACACGCATAAGGTGAAGATGCTTAATCGCGGTCCGAACGGCCCGATGGATTACGACCCTGCTTTTCTCGTGGTGAAGCCCGGCGACACCGTGAAGTTTCTGCCGACGGTGAAGGGCCACAATGCCGCGACGATCGACGGTTTCATTCCCGAGGGCGCGGAACCCTTCCTCAGCAAGATCAACCAGGAATTCGAAGTCACGCTCGACAAGGAAGGCACCTACGGCATCAAGTGCTCGCCGCACTTCGACATGGGCATGGTGATGCTGATCAAGGTCGGAGAGGGCAAGGCCGACGCGGTCAAGCTGCCCGAAAAGCTGCCGCCGAGCGCCAAAAAGCGGTTCGACAAGATCATCGATACGGCAAGACAAGCCGGCCTCTGACATGAAGCGCGTTGCACCACAGACTGCGAAAGCCATGTCCGACCATTGGACAGCGCGCGCCCACCGCTTCGACGGTGCCGCCTCCCATCTCAAGCATTTCGACGGCTGGCTGAACCTGTTCGGCCAAGCCTTGGGTGAAGAGCCGCGCGACGTGGTCGATCTCGGTACGGGCACCGGCGCCTGCGCGCTGCTTTGCGCCACGCTCGGCCACCGCGTCACGGCCGTCGATGGCGCATCCGGCATGCTGGATTATGCGCGCGCCCAAGCAAAGGAGCGCGGTCTCGACATCCGCTTTATCGGAAAAACGATGGACGAAGCCAACCTACCATCGGCCTGCGCGGACATCGTTACCATCCGCAACGTGTTGTGGACGCTGGAACAGCCCGAAGAAGCCCTGCGCTTCGCCTACCGCCTGCTGCGTCCCGAAGGCCGTATTCTCCTGTCCGACGGCGTATGGCGGTCCAGCCCTAATACAAGCGCGGAAGAGTTCGGCGCCGAGCTGCCTTTCATCAACGGCCTGACCGAAGACAACGCCCGCGCCATGCTGGAGCGTGCAGGGTTCAGCGATGGTACCGCCTGGCAGCACCTCCTGCCGGATGATCTCTATGGCACGATGTATGACCCCGGCTCGCAGGAGATGATCCGCTTCTTCGTGCTGACCGCCGAGCGCAGGGCCTAGAACGACGATTGCCATTGGTTATCCGCGGCTCGCTCCCTACTTCACGGGCAGCCGCGGCGAATAATCGGAGGCCTTTTTTGCAAAAGAACAGCCGGTCCTTAAAGGATCATGTCGCAATCGTCACCGGCGCAAGCTCAGGGATAGGGCTCGCCGTTGCCGAAGCTCTGGCCGGTGCCGGGGCTGCACTCGTCGCCAACTTTCACTCCCATGGCGACGCCGCCAATGAACTGGTCGAGCGTGTCACGGCGCAAGGCGGTCGCGCGATTGCGGTGCAGGCTGACGTCTCGGAGGAAAGCGAGGTGCTTCGCCTATTCGATGCGGCAGTTAAGCATTTCGGCAGGGTCGACGTGCTGGTGTCGAACTCCGGCATCCAGAAGGATGCCCCTGTCGCCGATATGTCGCTCGACGATTGGAACGCGGTGATCGGCATCAACCTGACCGGCCAGTTCCTGTGCGCGCGCGAAGCCGTGCGCCGCTTCCGCGCCCAGCCAAGCGAAAAACGGCCGTCACGCAGTGCTGGAACGATCATCGCCATGAGCTCGGTGCATGAGATCATCCCCTGGGCCGGGCACATCAACTACGCGTCTGCCAAGGGCGGTTTGCGCATGCTCGTCCAATCCCTGGCGCAGGAAGTCGCGGGCGACGGCATCCGCGTCAACGCGATCGCGCCGGGCGCCATCCGCACACCGATCAACAAGGATGCCTGGGACAGCGAGGAAGCGCTGACCAAGCTCCTGCGGTTGATCCCCTATGGCCGCATCGGCGAACCAGAGGATGTCGCGCGTGCCGCCGTCTGGCTGGCCTCCGATGAGGCCGATTACATCACCGGCACGACCCTGTTCGTGGATGGCGGCATGTCACTCTATCCCGAGTTCCGCGACAATGGCTGAGCCGCGCCGCACCATCGGTGAACACGGCATCATCGGAAATCTCGAAACCGCCGCCCTGGTCGCCAGCGACGGTACGATCGATTACCTTTGCTGGCCGGCGCTCGACAGTCCGTCGATCTTCGCGGATCTGCTCGATGCAGGCAGCGGCGGTGCGTTTTCGATCACCCCCGAACTCGAGAACCCGCGTCATCTCCAGCTCTACATCCCCGACACCAACGTCCTGCTGACCAGCTGGACGGCAGAAAATGGCAGCGCGGAGATCGTCGATCTCATGCCGCATCCCAAGGCGAGCGCGTTGGCTGGCCCTGACGCGCGCTGTTTGATCCGTCGCGTTACGGCGACACGGGGAACCGTCACCTTCACCGTCACCTGCGCGCCGCGCTTCGATTACGCCCGCGAGGTTCCTGAGGTCAGCCGGGCCGATGGCGGCGTTTCCTTCAAGGGTCGCGATATCAGCCTGAAGCTCTGCTCGTCCGTGCCGCTTGCCTGCGAGACCGGCGCGGCGACAACCCACTTCACCCTTGAAGCCAAACAAAGCGCCTGGTTCATCCTCGGCGAAGAAACGCTGGCTTGTCCCGACGACGAGGCTATCGCCAAGGAGATCGCCGCAACAACCGCCGCCTGGCGCAGCTGGCTGTCACAGGCCACCTACAAAGGCCGCTGGCGCGAACAGGTGCTGCGCTCGGCGCTTGCCTTGAAGCTGCTGACTTCGGCGCGCCACGGATCGATCGCGGCAGCCGCCACCTTCTCCTTGCCCGAAGCGACGGGCGCGGGACGCAACTGGGATTATCGCGCGACCTGGATCCGCGATGCGTCGTTCACGGTCTATGCCTTCATGCGGCTGGGCTTCATCGAGGAGGCCGAGCACTTCCGCCATTGGGCCGGGCAGCGCGTGATGGCTGCCGATGTCGATCACCCCATCCGCATCATGTATGCGCTGGACGGGTCGGAGGCCGCCGACGAGCAGGAGCTTCCGCATCTCAAGGGCTATGCCGACAGTCGGCCGGTGCGGATTGGCAATGCCGCTCATGCACAAAGCCAGCTCGATATCTTCGGCGAGCTGATGGACAGCGTTTATCTCTCCAACAAATACGGCCGGGCTATCTCTCACGAAGGCTGGCAGCACATCAGCGGCATCGTTGAATATGTGATGCAGCACTGGCAGGAAGCCGATGCCGGCATCTGGGAAATGCGCACGCAGCCGCGCCATTTCCTTCATTCACGGCTGATGTGCTGGGTGGCGCTTGATCGTGCAATCCGGTTGGCGAAGAAGCGCTCTCTGCCAGCGCCGCTGGTTGTCTGGGCCGAATGCCGCGATGCGATCTCGGCCGATATCTGGGAGAACTTCCGGCATCCCGAACATGGCTACTTCGTTCAGGAACGCGGCGGCACCGAACTCGACGCCGCCTTGCTGATGATGCCGCTCGTCCGCTTCGTTTCGGCAACCGACCCGGTCTGGCTGAAAACGCTGGACGCGATCGGCGAGCAGCTTTGCGACGATGGGCTCATCTATCGCTATCGCAATGCCGACGGCCTGGAAGGCGGCGAGGGTGCGTTCACCACCTGCACCTTCTGGTACGCCGAATGCCTGGCGCGAGCAGGGCGCCTGGACGAAGCTCAACTGGTTATCGCCAAGGGCCTGGCCTACGGCAACACGCTCGGCCTGTTTTCGGAGGAACTCGACAAGCGCGGCCTGCCGCTCGGCAATTTCCCGCAAGCCCTCACCCACCTCGCCTTCATCAGCGCCGCCTTCTTCACCGACCGCCTGCTCGATCCCGGCCATCAGCCGCTTTGGCAGCCGTGATGCGCAGCTGGGGTCGATCAGGAAATGGACAGGATCTCGAGTTCGCGCGGGCCAAGCAGCACCACATCGCCGATCGCTTTGCCAAGCAGAACAGCGGCCACCGGCGACGCGTAGGAGATGGAGCCCTGCGCGGGGTTGGCCTCGTCTTCCCCGACGATCCGAAACGTCTGCGTGCGCCCGTCATCGCGCTCGAAGGTGACGGTGTGACCGAAGGCGACGACATCCGTTGAGGCGGTTGCGGGGGTAAGCTGAGCCGTCCGCACGCGCTCGGCGAAATAACGGGCATCACGGACCGGCACGGCAGACTGTCTCCGCCGCTCGTTGATGTCTTCGAGGAGGTTGGCGGCTTCCAGCGCCTGCTGAGCACTCGCCAGCTCGGCCTGCAGCATTGCAAGCCCGGCTTCCGTCACCAGGTTCGCTCGATCAGAGATCGGTCGTGCCGGCAGAACGGTTTCCGATGCGGCTTCCGCGCTGTCTTCCTTGGCGAAAGCCACACTCACTGGATCAAACTCCTGCCGAAAAACCGATCATCGATGAGCCCGTTACGCAGCAAAGCCGGCAAGCTCATGGCGAGGGGGGTGCCATGGACTTGCCGATCCTGTGACCTGTTAAGCCGCCTTCACGAACTTGTCGTTGAAGGTCTTTTCATAAGCGACATCGGCATTCTTCAACTCAGGATCGAGGGTCTTCAAAACCTCCATCATCGAAGCATAGCCTTCCCGCGAAACCAGCCCATCCGGCGAGAACATTTCGCGCGAATTGCCGAAGGCCTGTTTGTAAAGGTCGCGATTGCCCAGCAGGTATTCCTCGGGAACGGTGTCGGCGACTTCATCCGGCGAGGCCGTTTGCAGCCACTTCTGTGCGGCCATCATGCCGTTCACCAGACGCTGCGTGGTAACCGGGTTTTCTTCAACGAAGGCGCCGGTGGTATAAAGCGTCGCCGCCGGGTTAGGACCGCCAAACAGGTCGCGCGTACCGGCTTCGGTGCGGGTATCGAGCAGGATCTCGATGTCGCCGTCATATTGCAGCTGCGCGATCACCGGATCGAGATGCGAAACCGCGTCGACCTGGCCCTGCTTGATGGCGGCGACCGCTCCGGCTCCACCACCAACGCCGATCATCGAAACGTCAGTATCCTGAAGTCCGTTTTTCAAAAGCGCATATTGCAGCATCAAGGAGGTGGACGATCCGGGAGCGGTCACGCCAACCGTGCGGCCCTTGAGGTCGGCAATCGTCTTGACCTCGCCTGCAAGATCCTTGCGCACCGCGATCACGATACCCGGAAACCGCCCGAGTGCGCAGATGCCGACGACATCCTGACCCTTGTGTTGCATGCGGATCGTGTGTTCGTAGGCGCCCGTCACGACATCCACCGAACCGCCCACCAGCGCCTGCAGCGACTTGGAGCCGCCGGCAAAGTCGTTGATGGAAACGTTGAGGCCCTGCTGCTCGAAGAAGCCCTTCTTTTCCGCGATCGTGAGCGGCAGATAATAAAGCAATGGCTTGCCGCCGACGCCCAGCGTCACATCGGTCTTTTCCGGTTTGCCTTCCTGCGCGAAAGCCGGCCAGGCACCTGCCACCGCGCCTAGCGCCAGCGCGCCGCCGCCCATCAGAACCGTTCTGCGTTTCATTTCGCTTCCTCCCGTTATCTGTCGTTTCTATGAAGCACGCCAGGCCAGGAGCCTGCGCTCGACCAGCGTCACCAAACCGTCCACCAACAGCACGAAAGCCATCAGAACGAACATGCCGGCAAAAACGCCGACCACGTCGAACACGCCTTCGGCCTGGTGGATAAGGTAGCCGAGGCCCGCCGCCGATCCCAGATATTCGCCCACCACCGCGCCCACCACGGCAAAGCCGACGGAGGTGTGCAGACTGGAAAACACCCAGGACAGCGCAGATGGCAGGTAGATGTGGCGCAAGAGTTGGCGTTCGCTCATGCCGAGCATACGGCCATTGTTGAGCACCGGCTGGCTCACTTCCTTCACGCCCTGATACACGTTGAAGAAGACGATAAAGAATACCAGCGTGACGCCGAGCGCGACCTTCGACCAGATGCCGAGCCCGAACCACAGCGCGAAGATCGGCGCGAGTACGACGCGCGGCAAAGCATTGGCGGCTTTGACGTAAGGGTCGAACACCGCCGCAACCAGCGGTTTGCGCGCAAACCAGAAGCCGAACACCACGCCGCCCAGCGAGCCGATCAGGAAGGCCAGCGCCGATTCCGCCAGGGTGATGCCGAGATGATACCAGATCGAGCCGCTGCTGAACCAGGTCCAGATGCGCTGCGCCACTCCAACAGGATTGGCGAAGAAGAAGGCGATCGTCTTGGGATTGCCGAACAGAGTGGTGGCGGAAGCCAGGTGCCACAAGGCCACGACCACGACCGCCACCAGGATTTGCAGGAGAACGAGCAGGCTGCGGTTCATGCGGCGGCTCCGGCCGTGTTGTTGTAAGCCGTCATCACCTGATCGCGCAGCGCGTCCCAGATGTCGCGATGGAGCCGAATGAATTCGGGATCGTGCCGGATCTCCGCGACGTTGCGCGGCCGCTCCAGAGTTACGGGAAAGTCGCCGATGATGTGCGAACGCGGTCCGGCCGACATGATCACGACGCGGTCCGACAGCGCGATCGCCTCGTCGAGATCATGCGTCACGAACATCACCGCCTTGCGGTCTTCCGACCACAGCTTCAACAGGAGGTCGCCCATGATCTGGCGCGTTTGCGCATCGAGCGGACCGAAGGGCTCGTCCATCAGGAGCAGGCGGGGATCGCGGATCAGCACCTGCGCCAAGCCCACGCGCTTGCGCTGGCCACCCGACAGCATCTGCGGATAACGATCGCCAAACGCACCAAGCCCGACGCGCTCCAGCCAATGCCGCGCCTTCGACAGAGCTTCGGCGCGAGCTGTGCCGGCAATCTCCAGCCCGATCGCAACATTGTCGATCACCGTCTTCCACGGCATCAAAGCGTCTTGCTGGAAGAGATATCCGGCCTGACGGTTGAGCCCGGTCAAGGGCGCGCCGAAAATGTCGACCGAACCGCTCGCTGGCCGCAGCAGACCGGCGGTTGCGTTGAGCAGCGTGGACTTGCCGCAGCCGGTCGGCCCGACAATGGAAACAAACTCGGTCTCACCAACGGCTAGATCGGTAGGCGCAACCGCCTCGTATCGGCGCCGGTCAGCCAGGTCGAAGCTGATGGCGACGCCGTTCAAGCGCACGGCGGCGATGTCGTTTTTGGGCATTCCTCCACTCCTCCACAGCGCAGTATCAAGGCTTTAGGGGAAAGTGCAAGACAAGCAGGCGACCCGCCCACAGCTCAGTCGGCTGTCCTGGTGGGTCGACGCGCTGTCCTGATCAACGCAGGAAAGCACGTTCAAACCAGAGAAACGGTCAGGCGCTCACGCCGCCGCGCCCGCATCCTCAAGCACGTCCTTCAACGCTGTGAGAAACAGGTCGGCATGTTCGATCTTGAACGGCAGCGGCGGCCGGATCTTGAGGACATTGCCGGCTGGTCCAGACGCGCTGATGAGGACGCGCCGGTCGCGCAAACCGTTGACAACCTTAAGGGCGAGCGCCCCATCTGGCTCGCGCGTTTCGCGATCCTTGACGAAGTCCAACCCGAGAAACAGCCCGATACCCCGCACGTCGCCGATCGACGGCACGGTTTCCTGCAAGGCGCGCATGCCAGCCAGCAGGTGATCGCCAGTCACGCGCGCATTCTCGATCAGGGCTTCGTTCTCAATGACATCCAGCACGGCGGAAGCGGCGGTGATGGACACGTGGTTGGCGCCGAACGTGTTGAAGTAGCGGATATCAGCGCCGAATTTCTGTTCGATCTCGTGCTTCATCACGGCAGCCGCAATCGGCATGCCGTTGCCCATCGGCTTGCCCATGACGACGATGTCGGGCGTGATGCCATGGCGCATGAAGCCCCACATGCCCGTGCCCAACCGGCCAAAGCCCGGCTGAACCTCGTCGGCGATGTAAAGCGCGCCGGCCTCGTGCAGCACATCCAGCGTCTTCTTCAGGAAGCCGGCCGGCTCGGAGAAGATACCATCGGTGGAAAAGATCCCGTCGGCGATAAAGGCGGCCGGCTTGATGCCGTGGCGGCGCATGAAGGCGATAGCATTGGCGACATTTTCCGCCAGCACGTCGCCGACATCGCGCCCGTCGCCACGGTAATTGTCGGGTGCCGGCACGGTCAGAACATGCTGGCCGAGCGGCATATTGGGCCCGAGCGCCGGCGAGATTTCGGCCGCTGCTGTCGTCACGCCATGATAGGCGTTTTCGGTGATGATGATGCCGGTGCCGCCGGTGTAATAGCGTGCAAGCCGCAGCGCCAGATCGACCGCTTCGGAGCCGGTGCAGGTATACATCACGCGGTTCAGTTCGGCCGGGAACGTCGCCAGCAGCCGCTCCGAATAATCCAGGATCTGCTCGCCGAGATAGCGCGTATGCGTGTTCAGCACCGCCGCTTGGCTCGCGATCGCCTCCACCACGTGGGGATGACAGTGTCCAACGGAGGGGACATTGTTGTAAGCGTCGAGATAGGCATTGTCGTCGGCGTCATAGAGCCAGACGCCGTCGCCACGCACTGGATGCACCGGCGTTTCGTAGAACAGGCGATAGGACGAGCCGAGCAGAGCTTGCCGGCGCTCGATCATCGTGCGCTCGCGCTCCGGCAGGTCGGCCAACTTGCCGCCATCGAAGCCGTTGATCATCGCAGGCGCGGGGCGGGCGGAAACCAGGCGCGTCATTGCGGCGTCCCTTCGGCATGGGCCTGACGAAGCCTAGCGATGGCCTCGTCACGCGGAATGGCATCGAGGCGGGCCAGCTGCGCCCACACATCCCGGCTGCGGATCGTCAAGCGCTCGGCCTGATCGGGAAACAACTGCGCGCGGCTTTGCGGAATAACGAGCCGCATCACGAGCCGCATCACCACGGCCGTATGCAGAAGCCCGATCTCATCTTCCGACAGCCGGCTGACCGTGCGATAGCCACGCAGAAAATCGCACATGGCTTCAACCGGATCATCGGCCACGCCGATCTGGTAGGCAGCGCCCACCGCAACATCGAACAGAACCGGCGCATGCACCATGTCGCCGAAGTCGATAATGCCCGCGATCTCGTCGGGATGGTCGGCATCCACCAGGATGTTTTCCATGTTGAAGTCGTTGTGGATGCTTTGCGCCGGCAGACTCGCTATCACCGGCACGATCTCGGCATCGAAGCGATCAAACGCCTGTTCCAGCCGCGCCCGTTGCTCGGCATCGGGAAAGGCTGGGACGAGCGCGCGCAGATCGTGGGCATGCGTCATGTCCCAGGTGATGCGATGCGCGGCCGTCGGATGGTGGAAGCTTTTCAGCGCCTTCTGCATGCGCCCAAGCAGAGCACCCACCCGGCGACGTTGCAGAGGGGAATGCGGTGCCGTGCGCTGCGCGACGCCCGGCACGAAACTCACCATCCGCACCCCACGCGATCCGCCATCGTCCGCCACGATCCGCGCATCCGGCCGGCCGTCTCGTGTGCGGATGATGCGCTGGAGCGGAATGCTGGGGTCTTCAGCTTCCACATGCAGCAGCGCCAGGCTGTGCATGTTGGTGACAGCAGGGTCTTCCGCGGGGTTGAGGATCTTCAGAAGCATGGCCGTGCCGTCGGGCAAGGTCAGGCGATAATTGCTGTCCTTTTCGCCCCACAGCCATTCGGCCTTGCCTCTGAGACTGTAGAGCTCGCGCGCGATCTGCTCGGCTTGCTCAGGCGGAACGGCCGTGGCGCCGGTGTTCAACTCGGCGCCCAGTCCGCTCGCGCTCCCTTTCATCTGTGCGAGCATCCGCAATCCGTCAGGCGCGACTTGCGGCCACCGTGTCGAGGGCGTGGCCGAGCGCATCGAACATCTCGTCGATCTGTTCGGCGGTGATGATCAGCGGCGGGCAGAAGCACACGGCCTCCATCACCGCGCGGCAGATCACGCCTTCTTCCTGCAAGGCGGCAGCGACGGCAGCAGCCGCATCGCCGGGCTTGCCATCGGCAAAAGGCTTGATTTCCAACGCGCCGAGCAGCCCCACACCCCTGGAGGAATGGGCAACCGGATGCTGAGCCAGCTCGTTGAGCCTGCCGAGGAACTTCTCCTCAAGCGCCGCCGCGTTGCCGACAAGATCGCGCTCTTGGATGATCTTCAGGTTTTCCAACCCGACTGCGGTGGCAACCGGATGGCCCGACGCCGTGAAGCCATGGCCGAACACGCCGATCCGCTCGGATTCATCGGCAATCGGCTGGTAAAAGGCGTCGTTCATCAGGATCGCCGACAGCGGCAGATAGGACGACGAAATCTGCTTCGACAGCACGAGAACGTCGGGCTTGATGTCATAGGTCTGGCAGGCAAACATCTTGCCGGTGCGGCCGAAGCCGCAAATGACCTCGTCCACGACCAGCAGAATGTCGTGCTTGCGCAGGATTTCCTGCACGCCTTCCCAATAGCCAACCGGCGGCACGAGCACGCCGCCCGCACCCATCACCGGCTCGCCCCAGAAGGCCGCGATCGTATCCGGGCCCTCGCGCTGGATCAGGTCTTCGAGATCCCCGAGCATGCGCTTGGTGAAGTCCGCCTCGCTTTCGCCGTCCTTGCCGAAATGGACATAAGACGGGCAGGACGTATGCACCATCCGGTCGAGCGGCAGGTCGAAGCTCTGGTGATTGCGCGGCAGGCCGGTGATCGAACCGGCCGCGATCGTCACGCCATGATAGCCGTAGATGCGGCCGATGATCTTCTTCTTGTCCGGCTTGCCCAGTGCGTTCGAGCGATACCACACCATCTTGGCCGCAAGATCGTTGGCCTCAGACCCGGACGAGGTGAAATGCACTTTCGACATCGGCACGGGTGCGATGCTGATGAGCATTTCCGACAGCTCGATCGAAGGCCCATGCGTCTTGTAGGCGAAGGTGTGGTAATAAGGCAGCTTGTCCATCTGCGCCTTCGCGACCTCGGACAAGCGCTTCTCGCCGAAGCCGACGGCAACCGACCACAGGCCGGCAAGACCCTCGATATAGCGCTTGCCGCTATTGTCCGTGACATAGATGCCCTCGCCGGATTCGATCACCAACCCGCCGCTCTTCTCGTATGTGCGAAGATTGACGTTGGGATGCATCTGATAGGCGATGTCGCGGGCTTCGATCGAGTTCGGCGCAATGGTCATGAACAGGCTCCAGTGGCTGGGACGGGCTGAGGTCGAGCGCTGATACAAGCTCTACGAAACCCTATCGGCTTAAGCAAAGGCTACGGCGGACAAGCCGATGGTCCACGCGGCGCGTCCTGACATCCAGGGATCAGCGCCGCGCGTTTATGTTCACCCCACCTCGCTCATGCGCAAGGCCGCAGCACGTCGATGCCCTTCCATGCCCTCCGTCGCACTTTGACGAACGGCCGGCGGTGCCACGGCCGCAACGGCGCGCGCATCCAGCGTCTGATGCGTGCAGATCTTCACATAGGAACCCACCCACAAACCGCCGGTATAGCGGCCGGCCGCCATGGTGGGCAGCGTGTGGTTGGTGCCGCAGCATTTGTCGGAATAAACCACCGAGGACAGCGGCCCGATAAACAAGGAGCCGTAATTGCGCAGCTTCTTTGCGGTTGCGGCGGAGTCGGCGGTGTGAACCTGCAGATGCTCGGCGGCAATGAAGTCGGAATAGGCGATCATGGATGCTTCATCGGCGCAAACAACGACCTCGCCAAAGTCGCGCCAGGCAACACCGGCGACATCGGCGGTGGAGAGCGTTTCCAGCTGGCGCTCCACCTCGCGCACCGTGTCTTCCGCAAGTTTCGCATCGGTGGTGATGAGGCCGACCCGCGTGTGAATGTCGTGTTCGGCCTGAGCCAGCAGGTCAGTCGCGATCATCGACGCATCGCCAGTGGAATCGGCAACCACGAAGATTTCTGACGGACCCGCCAGCTGATCGATGCCGACGCGGCCGAACACCTGGCGCTTGGCTTCATTCACGAAGGCGTTGCCCGGCCCGACGATCTTGTCCACCGCCGGCACCGTTTCCGTACCGAACGCCATCGCTGCAATGGCCTGAGCCCCGCCAATGCGGAAGATGCGGTCGGCACCCGACAGATGGCAGCCCGCGATCATGGCCGGATGGGCGGTCGGCGGCAAGCAGGCGATCACTTCGTCCACGCCCGCCACCTTGGCCGGCACGATCGTCATCACTGGCGCCGAAAGGATTGGATAACGACCGCCCGGCACGTAAGCGCCGACACGTTCGATCGGGATCACGCGATGACCGAGATGCAGGCCCGGCATGAGTTCAACCTCTAGCGGCAGGATCGTAGCCAGCTGCGCCTGCGCAAACCGCCGGACATTGTCGATGGCGAACTCGGTGTCGGCGCGTGTCTGCTTGTCGAGCCCATCCAGTGCCGCCTGACGCTCTTCAGCCGTCACTTCGAAACGATCAAGCTCGGACTTGTCGAATTTGTTGGAGAACTCGCGAACGGCTGCATCGCCGCGCGTTTGAACGGCCGACAGGATATCCTTCACCGTCGTCTCGATCGCCGCCGTATCGGCTGCGGTATCGCGCTTCGGTTCCTTGATGTGGTGGACCTTGCCGCCAAAACTCTGTGCCATGAAAGACGGTCTCCTCACTTGCGCGATACGTTGCGCGAACCATTCCCCAGGCCGTCAACGCAAACAACGCCATGCAGGCTTGTTGTTCAGTATTCTCACCGGTGCTACGATCTTTGCTGCTGGGCTAGCGGCTGAGTGGGGAGGGGCGTTCATGGCGCAGGTGGGATCCAAGCTTCGCGAGCTGCGCCGTCGCCGTGATCTTGGCGTGCGGGAATTGGCGCTGCGCTCCGGCATCTCCCATTCCGCAATTTCGCTGATCGAACGCGACCGCATGAGCCCGTCCGTGGATACGCTGAGCGCGATCCTCGATGCGCTCGGCACCACGCTTCCCGGCTTCTTCTCCGACCTGCAGGCGAGTGCGCCTTATACGCCGTTCTACCGCGCGGAAGAGCTGGTCGAGATCGGCAAGGCGCATGCGATTTCCTATCGCATGATCGGCATCAACCATCCCAATCGCCAGCTTTTGATGCTGCACGAAACCTATGCCGTCGGCGCCGATACCGGCCAGGCCTTCTCCCATGCCGCGCAGGAAGCCGGCGTTGTCACTAAGGGCGCCGTGGAACTCACCGTCGGCGAACAACAGCGCGTTCTCAAACCAGGTGACGCTTATTACTTCGACAGCCGTTTGCCGCACCGCTTCCGCAATGTTGCGGACGAAAAAAGCGAGATCCTGAGCGCTGTCACCCCGCCGACCTACTAGCAAGCGGTCACTATTCTCACCGGTGCCCTCAAAACAGGGGTCACGCGCCAAGGGAAATATGCTGGACTGCATTACGGCATCAATAAACAGGGGAACAAAGCCATGCTGAAGCCATCACGTTTCTTCACCGTATCGACGCTGCTCGCCAGCACTTTGGCGCTCGGCATGAACGCCGCTGCGGCGCGCGATCTCACCGTCGTGTCCTGGGGCGGCAACTATCAGGATGCGCAGCGCAAGATCTACTTCGAGCCCTTCTCCAAGGTGCTGGGCAAGCCGGTGCTCGATGAAAGCTGGGATGGCGGCATCGGCGTGATCACGGCCAAGGTCAAGGCTGGCAGCCCGAACTGGGATGTCGTGCAGGTCGAGTCCGAGGAGCTTGCGCTTGGATGTGCTGATGGCCTCTACGAAAAGATCGACTGGGCCAAGCTGGGGGGCAAGGATCTGTATTTGCCGGCTGCTGTCGACGATTGCGGCGTGGGCCAGATCGTCTGGACCACCGGTCTTTCCTATGATGCCGACAAGCTGAAGACGGCGCCGACCTCATGGGCAGACTTCTGGGACACGAAGAAATTCCCAGGCAAGCGCGGCTTTCGCCGCGGACCCAAATACGCGCTGGAATTTGCGCTCATGGCGGACGGCGTGAAGCCGGCTGAGGTCTATGACGTGCTCGGTACGCCGGAAGGCGTCGACCGCGCCTTCAAGAAGCTGGACGAGCTGAAGCCCAACATCGTCTGGTGGGAGTCCGGCGCTCAGCCGCTGCAACTGCTGTCGTCCGGCGATGTCGTCATGACCACCGCCTATAATGGCCGCATCACCGGCATCAACAAGACGGAAGGCAAGAACTTCAAGGTCGTTTGGCCGGGCAGCATCTATGCCGTCGACAGCTGGGTCGTGCTGAAGGACGCCGAAAACAAGGATGCGGCGATGGACTTCATCGCTTTCACCAGCAAGGCGGAAAACCAGGTCAAGCTGCCGGAATACATCGCCTACGGCCTTCCCAACAAGGAAGCCGCCGCAGCCGTTCCGGCTGAACTGAAAAAGGACCTGCCGACCTCGGCCGAGAACCTCGAACAGGCGATCCCGCTCGATGTCGATTTCTGGGTCGACAATGCCGAAGCGCTCACCCAGCGCTTCAATGCTTGGCTCGCGCAGTAAGCTGCGGCATCCTCACCTGATCTGACGTTGTCTCAAGCCGCGTCAGACGGGCCCGCTCTCATACAGGGGCGGGCTCAGGGGGAACGATATGCAGCGGCACGAGCCATGACCCAGCCTTATATCCGCTTCGACAAGGTGACGAAGGCCTATGGCGACTTCACCGTCGTTGAAGACCTTTATCTCGACATCGCCAAGGGCGAGTTCGTCAGCCTGCTTGGACCCTCCGGCTCCGGCAAGACCACGCTTTTGATGATGCTGGCCGGCTTCGAGCCGCCCACGCGCGGCGCGGTAATCGTTGATGAAAAGCGCATCGACCAGCTGCCGCCGCATCGCCGCAACATGGGCGTCGTGTTCCAGAGCTACGCGCTGTTTCCGCATATGACGGTTGCCGCCAACGTTGCCTTTCCGCTGGAAATGCGCGGCGTCCCGAAAGCCGATCGCAAGCAGCTCGTGGATCGCGCCCTCGACATGGTCCAGCTCGGCGCGATGGCCGACCGCAAGCCCTCTCAGCTGTCCGGCGGCCAGCAGCAGCGCGTGGCTCTAGCCCGCGCGCTGGTGTTCGAACCCGCCGTCGTTCTCATGGACGAACCGCTCGGCGCGCTCGACAAGCAGCTGCGCGAGCAGATGCAGCTCGACATCCGCGATCTGCACAAGCGGCTCGGTCTCACCATCATCTTCGTGACGCATGACCAGTCCGAAGCGCTCACCATGTCGGACCGCATCGCCGTCTTCAACAAGGGCCGCATCGAGCAGATCGGCACGCCCAACGAGATCTACGATCATCCCACGACGCGGTTCGTGGCCGACTTCATTGGCGAAACCAATCTTCTCGACGGCACGATCGAAACGTCGGATGCAAGCGGGCTGACATTGAGCCTGCCCGGCGGCAAACGCATCCGTGTGGCGGCAGGTTCGAACGAAGCAGCGGGAAAAACCGTCACCGTTTCGCTGCGGCCGGAAAAGATCCGCCTCGGCGCGGATGCAGGCCCATCTTCAAGTTCCGGCAACAGCATTCCCGCCACGATCCTCGATAGCGTCTATCATGGCGATCACCTGCGCATGGTGCTCGATGCCGAAGGCACCAGGCTGATCGCAAAGGCCGACCGGCGCTTCGGCGACCTGCAGCCCGGCAGCAAGGCTGTCGCGTCCTTCGATCCGGCGGATTGCTGGCTGGTGCGGTCGTGAGCATCGCGTGCGGCAAGCGACTGGCAGCCTTCGGCCTTGTCGCGCCGCTTCTCCTTTTCCTCGTCCTGTTCTTCGTTTGGCCGCTGGTCACGATGATGTCGAACGCCGTGTCCGATCCCGGGGCAGGGCGGGCACTTCCTCAAACGGCAGCGGCGCTCAGCAACTGGGATCGGTCGTCACCGCCGACACCTGAGATGCAGGCCGCGCTTGTCGATGATCTGCGTACCACCCAGGACGATCAGCTCATCGGTGACCTGACCCGACAGCTCAACAGCGCCAGATCCGGCTTCCGCACCCTGATGGCAAAAACCGTTCGCACCGTGCGCGAAGAGCAAGGTGCGGTGGATCTCGTTCAAGTCGACCAGCGGTGGGAGGACGTAAGCTTCTGGCAGGCCATCGCCGCCGCAACCGCATCGCCTTACACCGACCGCAACCTGCTGGCGGCCATCGACATGGCGCGCTCGCCGACCGGTGAGATCACCGCCTTGCCGGCCAGCGCTTCGGCCAATCTGGCGATCCTGCAGCGCACTTTCGTCATTGCCGCCGGCACCACGCTCGCCTGCATCCTCATCGGCTTTCCTTATGCCATGGTCGCCGCTTCGGTGACGGGCTGGAAGCGCCAGGTGATGCTGGCGGCCGTGCTTCTGCCGCTCTGGACATCGCTGCTGGTTCGCACCGCCGCCTGGTTCATCCTGTTGCAGGACAACGGTCTCATCAATCGTCTGCTGCAAACGCTCGGCCTGATCGACGCGCCCTTGGCACTCCTCTTCAACCGCACCGGCGTCATCATCGCCATGACCCACGTGCTGTTGCCTTTCATGGTTCTGCCGATCTTCAGCGTGTTGATCGCCATCCCCACCAATCTCCTGCCGGCAGCCGCCTCACTTGGCGCTCACCCCCTGCGTGCCTTCTGGCGAGTGCTCCTGCCGCTCAGTCTGCGCGGCGTCGTGTCGGGCTCGTTGCTCGTCTTCATGGCGGCGATCGGCTATTACATTACGCCCGCTTTGATCGGTGGCCCGACCGACCAGATGATCAGCTCGGTGATCGCCTTCTACGCGACCGGCACGGCCAACTGGGGCATGGCGGGCGCGCTCGGCATCGTTCTGCTCGTCGCCACGATCGCGCTGTACGTCGTGTATGATCGCCTATCGGCGTCCGGCACGGAAAGGGCATGAGCATGCTGCGTGTCCTGAAAATCGTCTTTGCCGTCGCCGCCATGACCTTCCTGCTGGCGCCGCTTGTCGCGATTCTGCCGCTGGCCTTCACCTCCAGCGTGTTCCTGAACTATCCCGTACCCAGCTATTCCACGCGCTGGTTCGCGGAGCTTTTCACCGCCGATGTCTGGCGCCGCGCCATCATCAACAGCCTGGTGATCGGCCTCGGCGTCACGGTCCTGGCAACCGTGCTCGGCACCCTGGCAGCGCTTGGCCTGCGCGAACGTCGATTGCCATTCTCGGGCGTCTTGCGCACCGCGTTTTTGTTGCCGATGGTCGTGCCGGCCGTGGTGCTGGGCGTCGGCATGCAGCTCTTGTTCGTGCGCATGGGGCTCGCCAACAGCTATCTCGGCGTGATCTTCGCCCACACGGTGATCGCCGTGCCTTTCGTCTTCGTAAACGTCGCGGCTGCCCTGCAAGGGGTCGATACCCGCGTCGAGCGCGCGGCGGCGAGCTTGGGGGCATCGCCGATCACCACCTTCCGGCGCGTGACCCTCCCGCTGGCCATTCCCGGAATCGTGTCGGGCGCGGTGTTTGCCTTCGCGACATCGCTCGATGAGGTGGTGCTGACCCTGTTCGTGGCCGGACCCAATCAGCGCACGCTGGCACGGCAGATGTTCTCGACCATCCGCGAAAACATCAGCCCGGCCATCGCCTCGGCTGCCTTCCTTTTCATCGTCGGTACGATCCTGGCTGCTCTGGTTGTGGCCTTGGTGCGCTGGAAATCGGCTCAGCGTCGCATGGCCTGATCCGGTCAGGTCGACCGTTCCAACTCACGCAGTTGTGTCCCTTGCTCATGGCGGCACACAATGTTGCCGCTAGGTCAGTCACAGTACACTACCTTGACCTTCGTCTCTTGCCGTATACTACTGCAAGTTTAGGAGCTTAAAACGGAGGCACTCCTGTGAATTTGGACCTCTCGCGGCGCAGCTTTTTGAAGCTGGCCGGGGCAGGGGTTGCGGCGACGTCGGTCGGTGCGATGGGCTTTGGTGAGGCGGAAGCGGCGGAAGCCGCGCATGTCCGGCCTTTCAAGCTCGCCACAACCACCGAGACGCGCAATACTTGTCCGTACTGTTCGGTTGCCTGCGGCGTCATCCTGTATTCGAAGGGCGACCTTCGCAAGGGTGAAAAGGCCGACATCATCCACATCGAGGGCGATGCAGACCACCCGACGAATCGTGGCACGCTGTGCCCGAAGGGCGCGGCCCTCAAGGACTTCGTGAAGTCCCCGACCCGCCTGCAATACCCGATGCATCGCAAGCCCGGCTCCGACAAGTTCGAGCGCATCTCCTGGGATCAGGCATTCGACCGCATCGCGCGGCTGATGAAGGACGATCGCGACGCCAACTTCACGGCGACGAACAATGCGGGTCTTCCAGTTAATCGCTGGTCCACCACCGGCATGCTCGCGGCATCTGCCACCACCAATGAAACGGCTTGGGCGACTTTCAAATTCGCCAAGAGCCTGGGAATAGTCGGTTTCGATAATCAGGCACGCGTCTGACACGGCCCTACGGTGTCCAGTTTGGGCCCAACATTTGGCCGTGGCGCGATGACGAACGCCTGGACCGACATTAAGAATACCGATCTCGTTGTCGTCATGGGCGGCAATGCGGCGGAAGCGCATCCGTGCGGCTTCAAATGGGTGACGGAAGCCAAACATCATCGTGGTGCAAAGCTGATCGTGGTCGATCCGCGCTATACGCGCACCGCATCGGTTTCGGACTATTACGCTCCCATCCGCCAGGGAACCGACATCGCGTTCCTCAACGGCGTGATGAAGTACTGCATCGACAACGGTAAGGTGCAGTGGGAGTACATGAAGGCGTTCACCAACGCCGCCTATATCGTCAAGGACGACTTCGCCTATCATGACGGGTTGTTCACCGGCTATGATCCGGAAAAGCGCGACTACGACAAGTCGAGCTGGGATTATGTGCTGGACGAAGAAGGCTTCGTGACGTCCGATCCCACGTTGCAGCATCCGCGCTGCGTGTGGAACCTGCTGAAGGAGCATCTGGCGTCCTACACGCCGGAAATGGTCGAGCGCATCTGCGGCACGCCGAAGGACAAGTTCCTGAAGGTCGCCGAGATGATCTCGGAATGCTCGACGCCGACTAAGACGATGACGTCGATGTATGCGCTCGGCTGGACGCAGCATTCGCATGGCTCGCAGAACATTCGCGCCATGGCCATGCTGCAGCTCATCCTGGGCAATATCGGCGTGCGCGGTGGTGGCATGAACGCGCTTCGCGGCCATTCCAACATCCAGGGCCTGACCGATCTCGGTTTGATGTCGCACCTGCTCACCGGCTATCTCACGATGCCGTCGGAAAAGGACGTCGACTTCACGACCTACATGAAGTCGCGCGAGTTCAAGCCGCTGGTGAAGGGTCAGACCAGCTACTGGCAGAACTACAAGAAGTTCATGGTCTCCTTCCAGAAGTCCATGTGGGGCGACAAGGCGCAGGCCGAGAACGACTGGGGCTTCAACTATCTGTCGAAGCTCGACGTCCCGGCCTATGACGTCCTGCGCATGTTCGAACTTATGTATCAGGGCAAGGTCAACGGCTATATCTGCCAGGGCTTCAACCCGCTTCTTGCCTTCCCCAACAGGGCTAAGAACACGGAGGCCCTGTCCAAGCTGAAGTTCCTCGTCACGATGGACCCGCTGGAAACCGAGACCTCGCGTTTCTGGGAAAACCACGGCGACTTCAACGACGTCGACACCGCCGCCATCCAGACCGAAGTGTTCCAGCTGCCCACCACCTGCTTTGCGGAGGAAGAGGGCTCGCTGACCAATTCGGGCCGCTGGCTGCAGTGGCACTGGGCAGGCGGCACGCCGCCGGCGGAAGCCAAGCACGACACCTACATCGTCGCGCAGATCTTCCTGCGCATGCGTGAGCTGTACAAGACCGAAGGCGGCGCCTTCCCGGATCCGGTCCTCGACCTGACCTGGGATTATGCCGACCCGAACGAGCCGACGCCGGAAGAACTGGCGAAGGAGATCAACGGCCGCGCCCTGACGGATCTGATGGATCCGACGGACCCCACCAAGCTGCTGGTCGCTGCCGGCAAGCAGGTCGTGAACTTCTCGCAGCTGCGCGATGACGGATCGACGGCGTCGGGCTGCTGGATCTATTCCGGCTGCTTCAACGAGCAGGGCAACAACATGGCCCGGCGCGACAACCACGATCCGGATGACACCGGCGCGTACCTCAACTGGACCTTCGCCTGGCCGCTTAACCGCCGCACGCTGTATAATCGTGCCTCGGCCGATCTGAACGGCAAGCCCTGGGATCCAACCCGCAAGATCATCGAGTGGGATGGCGCCAAATGGTCCGGCTATGACGTGCCGGATATTGCACCGACGGCGAAGCCGGGCGAGGTCGGCCCGTTCATCATGAACCAGGAGGGAACGGCACGCCTGTTCTCGCGTGGTCTGATGCGCGATGGACCGTTCCCAGCCCATATGGAGCCCTTCGAGTCCCCGGTTGCCAACGTCTTCAACCCGAAGATGCGCGGCAATCCGGTGTCACGTATCTTCCAGACCGATGCCGATCAGCTCGGCACGTCGGCCGAGTTCCCTTATGCGGCGACCTCGTACCGTCTGACCGAGCATTTCCACTACTGGACCAAGCACAACAGGGTGAACTCGGCGCTGCAGCCGGAGTTCTTCGTGGAAATCTCGGTTGAGCTGGCGGAAGAAAAGGGCATCGACAATGGCGGCTGGGTTCGCGTCTGGTCAAAGCGCGGCTCGATCAAGGCCAAGGCTGTGGTCACCAGGCGCATTCGTCCGCTGATCTGCGACGGCAAGCCCGTCCATATCGTCGGCATTCCGCTGCATTGGGGCTTCACCGGTTCGGCGAAGAAGGGCTTCGGCCCGAACTCGCTGGCCGCCTTCGTGGGTGATGCCAATATCGATACGCCGGAATCCAAGGCCTTCCTGGTGAACATCGAGCCGTCGACGGCGCCAAAGGACAAGGAGCTGGTATCATGACGAACAGCCTCCAGATGGACAGCCCTCGTACAGCCGTCAGCAATCCACCGGTTCAGGCGATGGACTCGAACCTCGGCGAACGCGATCTCGTTCGCCGCTCGGCCACCAGTGATCTGCCGCCACCCGAGCGGCAGCTCACCGCCGTCGCCAAGCTGATCGATGTATCCAAATGCATCGGCTGCAAGGCGTGCCAGTCGGCTTGCGTGGAATGGAACGACACCCATCCGGGCGTCGGCGAGAATGTGGGTGTTTACACCAACCCCCACGATCTTACCGAAGACATGTTCACACTCATGCGCTTTTCCGAGTGGATCAACCCCGAGACGGACAATCTCGAATGGCTGATCCGCAAGGATGGCTGCATGCATTGCGCGGATCCGGGCTGCCTCAAGGCCTGCCCCGCGCCGGGCGCGATCGTGCAATATTCCAACGGCATCGTGGATTTCATCCACGAGAACTGCATCGGCTGCGGTTATTGCGTGAAGGGCTGTCCCTTCAACATTCCCCGCATCTCGAAGGCCGATCACCGCGCTTACAAATGCACTTTGTGTTCCGACCGCGTGGCGGTGGGGCAGGGCCCGGCTTGCGCCAAGGCTTGCCCGACCCAGGCCATCGTGTTCGGCACCAAGGACGACATGAAGAAGCATGCGGATGAACGTATTGCCGACCTCAAGTCTCGCGGCTACGCCAATGCCGGCCTTTACGACCCGCAAGGCGTGGGCGGCACGCATGTGATGTATGTTCTGCATCACAACGACAAGCCGCATATCTATGCCGACCTGCCGGACGATCCCAAGATCTCCGGCGTGGTTCAGGCCTGGAAGGGCGCCACCAAATATGTCGGTCTCGCAACCATGGGCTTCCTGGCCGTGGGTGCTGCCCTGCATGGTGTCTTCGCCAAGCCGAACCGCGTCAGCCATGAAGACGAGGAGGGTGCCGAGGAGGTCTTGAAAGACAAGCTCGGTGGACAATCCGAGGAGCGTGCCTGATGGTAAAAGCAGAGCGCGTTCAGCCCGGCGATGAAATCCACATGGGTCCACCGATCACGGTGGACCGCTACGGCCCGGCCGCCCGCGTCAACCACTGGATCACAGCGCTGAGCCTGATCCTGCTGGCGATTTCCGGCCTGGCGCTGTTCCACCCCTCGCTGTTCTTCCTCACCGCTTTGTTCGGCGGCGGGCAGACCACGCGCTGGATTCACCCGTGGATCGGCGTCGTCCTGTTCATCAGCTTCTACATCTTCTTCTTCCAGCTCTGGAAGGCGAACCTGTTCACGCGCACGGATGTGAAGTGGCTGATGAGCGTCAAGGAAGTGCTCACTGCGCAAGAAGACAAGCTGCCTGAAGTCGGCAAGTACAATGCCGGCCAGAAGATGATCTTCTGGGGCATGGCATTGTTGATCATGGCTTTGATCATCACCGGCGTCATCATCTGGGATCAGTATTTCTTGGAAGCCACCGCCATTCCCACCAAGCGCATCGCGGTTCTCGTGCATGCATTGGCGGCGGTTGCGATCATCTGCATCTTCATCTTCCACGTTTACGCGGCAATCTGGACGCGCGGCACGCTTCGCGCCATGACCCGCGGCACGGTGACGGGTGGATGGGCGTTCCGGCACCATCGCAAATGGTTCAAGGAACTCGCGCAGCGCCGCCGGGTTGATCCAGCAGAATAAAAGCGACTAGCTGTGGCCGGTCGGCCCGCGAGGTGAAATGACCACGTCTCCTATCCAACCCGATCCCTCAGCGATCGGGGGCATACCGAAGGCACCCCTAGCCTTCATGCCAAACACGGCGCGCCTGTTCAAAGAGCGCGCCGTGCGCTTCGAGCGGCTCGCTGAAGGCAGCCGTCTCGCGCCCTACCTCACCTTCCTTGCCGGTCTGACCCGCATCCAGAGCGAGTTGGTGGAGGCCCTACCGCCACTCGACCCGATCTCGAACGAGCAGGTCGAACGCGCCCGCAACGCCGCCATGCCGCCGCTCGATCGCTCGGCCATCGGCCAATCCGCCGTTTTTCGCGAGACCCTCAAGCAGTTTCTCGATCGCGCCGAAGCGCTCGACAAGCCGGCTGCGGCCGCCGAAGCGCTCGCGCAGGTTCAGCTGGCCGACGAGGCCACGCTGGAGTGGATGGTCGAAAACATCGCGGCCGACAATTTGCCGATCGAAGCGCTGGCGCAGCATCTCTATGTCGCTGCCGCTACGCAGATCCATGCCGCGCGCCTGGCAAGCGGTCTGGATGCAGCCAAGCTCGTGCCGATCCAGGTCGGCGTGTGCCCAACCTGCGGCGGCAAGCCGATCGCGTCCATGGTGATCGGCTTCCAGGGCGCGGAAGGCACGCGCTATGCCGGCTGTTCCTGCTGCGGCACGCTATGGAACGAAGTCCGCGTCAAATGCCTGGCCTGCGGGTCCACCAAGGGCATCGGCTACCGCGCCGTGGAAAGCGGCACGGAAGAAGCCACCGTTAAGGCCGAAGTCTGCGACACCTGCCATAGCTGGGTGAAGATCCTTTACCAGAACAAGAACCCATCGCTCGAGATCGTCGCTGACGATGTCGCGAGCCTCGGACTCGACCTCCTGATGAAGGACACGGAATACAAGCGAGCGGGCTTTAATCCCTTCTTGATGGGATACTGAACCGTGTCCGGCTATGCCGATTTGCGCGCGCTGCCTTCCGTTGATCAGCTGCTGAAGGCGCAAGCCGTTCTGCCGCTGGTGGAACAACACGGCCGCACGATCGTCACGGAAGAGCTGCGCTCGGTGCTCAGCGAAATCCGCAGCGCGGTTCGCGAGGGCGGGGCTTTGCCGGACACAAACGGCATCGTCGCATCGCTGCTCGGCCGTCTCGCCTATCGCGGCCGTTCCAACCTGCGCCCGCTGTTCAATCTCACCGGCACGGTGCTGCACACCAATCTCGGCCGCGCTTTGTTGGCCGAGGAAGCGATTGCCGCCGCCGTCGATGCCATGCGCGAAGCCGCAGCCCTCGAATTCGACCTCGATACCGGCAAGCGCGGCGAACGCGACAGCCATCTGCGCGAACTGCTTTGCGAACTTACCGGCGCCGAAGATGCGACCATCGTCAACAACAACGCCGCCGCCGTTCTAATTGCGCTGAATGCCGTCGGCGCCGGTCGTCAGGCGATCGTGTCGCGCGGCGAGCTGATCGAGATCGGCGGCGCCTTCCGCATGCCGGATATCATGGAGCGGGCAGGGGTTGGCCTGGTTGAAGTCGGCACCACCAACCGCACCCATGCCAAGGATTACATCAAGGCGATCAATCCCGAAACGGCGCTGATCCTCAAGGTCCACACCTCCAACTATCGCATCGAAGGCTTCACGGCCGAGGTAGAGGGCGCCGAGCTTGCCACCATCGCGCATGAAGCCGGCGTCTTGCTCCTCAACGATCTCGGCTCCGGCACGCTGGTCGATCTCTCGCGCTACGGCCTAGCCAAGGAGCCCACCGTGCGCGAAGCGGTAGCAGAGGGCGCCGACCTCGTCACCTTTTCCGGCGACAAGCTGCTCGGCGGTCCGCAGGCCGGCTTCATCGTCGGCCGCAAGGACCTCATCGCCGCCATCAACAGCAATCCCATGAAACGCGCTCTGCGTGTCGACAAGATCCGGATCGCCGCCATGCTCGCCACCCTGAAACTCTACCGCGATCCCGACCGCCTCGGCGCCCGCCTGCCAACGCTCCGTATGCTGTCGCGAGGCCAAGCCGAAATCCGCGCCCAGGCGGAGCGCCTTGCGCCTGAGGTCAGCGCCGTGCTCGCGCCGAAAGGCTATCATGTCGAACCACAAGCCTGTTCCAGCCAGATCGGCTCCGGCGCGCTGCCGGTGGACACCATCCCCAGCGCCGGCCTGCGCATCTCGGCACCCAGCGGCACGGCACTCGAAGCGCTCGCTGCCCTGTTCCGCTCCCTGCCGCGCCCAATCCTCGGCCGGTTGCAGGATGGCGCGCTCGTCCTGGACCTGCGCTGCCTCACCGACGAAGTGGCCTTCCTCGACAGCCTCAGCCAAGGCGCGACACATGCGGCTGCTTGACCGCATCTTCGGCCGCAAGCCTGAGCCTGCGGCCGTTATCCCAACCGACCCAATGGCTGACGCGCTTGCCGCCGCGAAAGCTGGCAATTACACGACAGCCCTGTCGATCTGGGAACGGCTCGCCCAAGACGGCATCGCCCGCGCGCAGAACAATCTCGGTGCCTGCTATGCCGAAGGCCTCGGCGTGCCGAAAGACCGCCAGCACGCGGGAGACCTTCTGCGCCGGTCAGCCGAAGCCGGCGATCCTGTCGGCCAACGCAACTACGCCGCGTTCCACATGCAGGGCGTCACCGGCAGCGATCCCGATTACGCCATCGCCGCCGACTATTACCGCCGCGCCGCAGACCAAGGCGACGCTCCCGCGCAGGACATGCTGAGCTGGATGCTGCTCGAAGGCGAGATCATGCCAGCCGATCCCGCCGAAGCCCGCCGCTGGGCGCATGAAGCCGCCGAAAGCGGCATCGCGTCCTCCATGACCCGTCTCGGCATGCTCTACCACAATGCGCTCGGCGTCGACCGCGAGCCGCATCAGGCCGTTTACTGGTGGAGCAAGGGTGCGAGTGCAGGGGATGCCGATGCCCAGGCCATGCTCGGCGCCGCCTACCACATGGGTGCGGGCACGGAGCGCGACGGCATCACCGCTCTGGCCTGGCTGATCCGCGCAGTGAGCGGCGGCAGCACGCTGGCCGGACCGTTCGTCGGCCCGGTACGCGACAGCCTTTCGTCTGACGAGATCCAGGAAGCCGAACGCCGCGCCGCCGCCTTTTTGACCGAGGCAGCACAATGATCGTCGGCACCGCCGGTCATATTGATCACGGCAAGACGACGCTCGTCAAAGCGCTTACCGGCACCGATGCCGACCGCCTCAAGGAAGAAAAAGCGCGCGGCATCACCATCGATCTCGGCTTCGCCTATGCCCGCTTTGCTGATGAAGCGATCACCGGCTTCATCGATGTTCCCGGCCACGAGCGCTTCATCCACACCATGCTCGCAGGCGCCGGCGGTATCGATTACGCCCTGCTGGTGGTGGCCGCCGACGACGGCATCAAGCCGCAAACCACCGAACACCTCGCCATCCTCGATCTCCTTGGCGTATCCCGCGGTCTGGTCTGCATCACCAAGGCCGACCTCGCGCCGCCCGAGCGCCTCGACGAACTGGCAGAGCAAATCCAGCTTCTGCTCGCCCCGACGACCCTCAAGGACATCGATATCCTGCCGGTGTCAGCCGCATCCGGCTGGAACATCGATGCGCTGAAACAGCGACTGGCGGACGCCGAACGTGCAACCACCGCCGCCAGCGCCGAAGGCCGCTTCCGCCTCGCCGTCGACCGCAGCTTCACCCTGTCCGGC
This sequence comes from Tianweitania populi, assembly GCF_014652875.1. GTDB lineage: Bacteria > Pseudomonadota > Alphaproteobacteria > Rhizobiales > Rhizobiaceae > Tianweitania > Tianweitania populi. The sequence goes on from NZ_BMZQ01000001.1 coordinate 154,346, forward strand.
GCCGGTACCGTCGTCACCGGCACCGTTCTGTCCGGCTCGGTTGCCGTCGGCGATCGCGTCACGATCTCGCCCCCCGGCCTCTCTGCCCGCATCCGCTCCATCCACGCCCAGAACCAGCAAGCCGAGCGCGGCGTCGCCGGCCAGCGCTGCGCCCTCAACCTCGCAGGCGAGGGCATCTCCAAGGACGCCATCACCCGCGGCGACATGGTGCTCGATCCCACCCTGCACGCCCCCACCACACGCATCGACGTCGAATTGAGCGTGCTCGACAGCGAGCCGAAGCCGCTCAGTGACTGGTTCTCCGCCCGTTTCCACCATGCCAGCGCAGAAACCGGCGCCCGCATCGTGCCTCTGGAGGGTCCGGTTGCGCCTGGCAGTCGCGGCAAGGTGCAACTCGTCCTCGACCGCCCGATCGCCACAACCGTCGGCGACCGCTTCATCCTGCGCGACGTCTCCGCCCAACGCACCATCGGCGGCGGGCGCCTTCTCGATCTGCGCGCCCCCTTACGCAAACGCCGCACGCCGGAACGCCTAAGCTTCCTCGATGCCGCAGCACTTTCAGATGCCGGCGAAGCCTTGCGGGCGATGCTCGACACTTCGCCCTATCTCGTTGATCTGCAAGCCTTTGCCCAAGACCGCGCCCTTTCAGAAGCACAGCTTCAATCAGCGATTACCTCCGCAGCCGCCGAGATCATCGAAAGCCCCTCCGGCCGCCATGCCCTCTCGGCTGCGCACCGCCAGCAGTTCTCGGACGAGGTGCAAACCCTCCTCGCAACCTTCCACGCCGACAATCCCGACCTCCAGGGCATGGGTCGCGAACGGCTTCGGCTACAGGTAACGCCCCGGCTCCCAGCTCCCGCTTTCCTTACCGCCTTGCGCGCCGAACAGGCAGCCGGGCGCATCATCTTGGAGGGTGCGTTCGTTCGGGTACCCGGTCATGAGGTCCGATTAACCGGTCAGGAAGAGGAAATTTACGGTCAGATCCTCCCGTTTTTGCAAGGAGAAGACCGGTTTCGACCCTTTCGCGTCCGGGATTTTGCCGAAAATCTGGGTCTCGACGAGCGCGAAATCCGCCGCGTTCTCAAACTCTGCGCCCGCCTCGGCCGCCTTGACCAGATCCGCCACGACCACTTTTTCACCCGCCAGACGACCGCCGAGATGGTCGAGATTATCCGCGACGTCGCCGCCAAGACCGAGCGCGGCGAATTTACCGCAGCCTTGTTTCGCGACCGGGTCAACAACGGCCGCAAGGTCGCAATCGAGATCCTCGAATTCTTCGACCGCCAGGGCATCACCATCCGCCGCGGCGATCTGCGCCGCATCAATCCGCATCGTCTCGACCTGTATAGCGGCGAGACGGAATCGACAGCCGGCGTTGTGTCTGGCAAAGACTGAAGCGGACGCGACTGCCGTTAGTTCCTAGAACGGGGTCGGGCGACCGATTGACGTCACGTTGCTGCCGCGAGTTCACGCCGGCCGTCCTGTTTTCGCGGTTGCGGCTTCGGCCGAAATCACCCACTGAAGGCGGTATGGAAGAGAATCGTCCCCGGTGGGGCGTCCGGACTTCAAATCCGGGTGGGGCAGCGAGGCTGTCCTGGGTGGGTTCGACTCCCATTCTCTTCCGCCATCAGCCCTTCACTTCCGCCACGGGGAAGCACGCCTTGACGGACAAAACCCTTGACACCGATTTCGACGATTGGATCACGGCGACCTTCCGCGAAACCGGCTCCTTCACGATGATCTTCGTGCTGGTGCGGATCGGCGAAAACAATGTCGATCTGCTGCGCTCGGCCTATCTGCACGTCATCGGCGACGAGTTGCGCTGGCCGGATATGTTGAAGGTGTTTGAAGGCGCGGGTGTCCAGTGGTCGGGCGCCGTGTTCTTCCGGGCGGGGCGTGAGGGCATCGTGCGGGATGAGGAAGCCAAGGCGCGGCTTGGGTCGCTGATCCGCAAGCTGCACGAAGACCGCTCGATCATCCGGGATGGCGAGTTCTTCAATGCCGATGGCTTGCGGCTGGCGATCGAGGAAGTCAGCCTACATTGACCGCCTCGACTCCACGGAATGCCGTCCTCAACAGCCGGCAGTAGCAGGCACCGACTGGCCTTGCGCGGCCGGCGTCACCTTTTCCGGCACGCCGGCAAGGTCGATGCCGCGTGCCGTGGGCGGCTGCCACGTCGGCGACGCGGCTGTGGCGCCTTGCGGGTTGGTGCCGATATAGGCACCACCCGTGCCGCCGCTCCAGCCGGTCGATCCGGTATTGCCCGGCGCCGTGCCGTCAGCCGAGTTGCGATCGGGCGCCGTTGCAGGCTCGGCCTTGCTTGCGGCCTGCGTGCAGTTCGTCTTGTCGCCTGGCCGGCTGACATCGTTGGGCGTTTGAGCGAAAGCGGGTGCCGCGCTCATGAAACCGACGGTGGTCAAAGCCAGCAGAACACGGCGAAGGGCGGTTTGATCGCGCATGACAATCTCCTATTCAACCTCAATAACGAAGGGGCCGGGGCGCTTGTTCCCGAACCGTTCGTCGATCAGGCCGCGACGGTGATGCCGGCTGAGCCAGCTTCGGCCTTGCCGATGATCGTCGCCAGCGGATAACCGGCGTCGCGAATGGTTTTCAGCAGAGCTTCCGCCTTGTCCGGCGCACAGGCAACCAGCAGCCCGCCCGAGGTCTGCGGGTCGGCGAGAAGCAGGCGCTGCCAGTCCGGCATGCCCGCGGGCAAGGTGATGTCTGCGCCGTAGCTGTCCCAGTTGCGATGGGAAGCACCGGTGATGAAGCCGCTTTCCGCAAGCGCCTTGGCTTGGCTGAGGAAGGGCAGATCATCGAGCGATAAGGTGAGTTGCAGGTTGGAAGCCTTCGCCATTTCCAGCCCGTGGCCGAGAATGCCGAAGCCGGTCACATCCGTGAGGGCATGCACATCGGGGTTGGCGGCGAGTTCCGTGCCGACGTGGTTCAGCAGGGTCGTGGACGCCACCATTTCGTCATAGCAGCCGTCCGGCAGCGCGTTCTTCTTCAGCGCCGATGAATAAATGCCGATGCCCAGCCCCTTGGTCAGTATCAGCGCATCGCCGGCCTTGGCGCCATCGTTGCGGCGCACCTGTTCCGGCCGGCAGATGCCGATCACGGCGAGGCCATAGATCGGCTCGACGGAGTCGATGGAATGGCCGCCGGCGACGGGAATGCCGGCTTCCGCGCAGATCGACGCGCCGCCTTCGAGGATCTTGCCGATGGTGGCTGGTTCCAGCTTGTTGATGGGCATGCCGACCAGCGCCAGCGCCATGATCGGCTTGCCGCCCATGGCATAGATGTCGGAGATCGCGTTGGTCGCGGCGATGCGGCCGAAGTCGCGAGGATCGTCGACGATCGGCATGAAGAAGTCGGTGGTGGCGATCACGCAGGTGTTGTCGTCGACCTGCCAGACGGCGGCATCATCGGCGGTCTCGTTGCCGACCAGCAGCTGCGAAAAGGGCTGCGCGGCAGGCTGTGAAGCCAGCAACTGGCGCAGAACGGCGGGCGCCAGCTTGCAGCCGCAGCCGCCGCCATGGGCGAGATCCGTCAAACGGGGCGTGATGGAGTCCATGATTTCACCTAGGTCTTCAAACCGGGACGAGGGGTGTGAGACCGCTTTCCCGTCGAGGGGAGACAGGTTCGACATGGAGGCTGACCCACACGGGGCACATGCGCAAAGCATAGCATCTCGGGCGCGAGATGAAAGGTCTGCGAGCCCTTGGCTGCCGGGTACGGGGTGGACGGATTGTCCGCCCTAGAGCGGGATCACCATCGGCGTGCCGGTCACCGGATCGGCCATGATCTGCGCTTGAAGGCCGAAGGCGCTCAGCAGATGCTCCGGTGTCAGCACAGCGGCCGGCGGGCCTTCCGCCACCAGCCCTTCCTTTCCGAGCAGGATTAGATGATCGGAAAAACGTGCTGCGAGGTTGAGGTCGTGCAGCACGCTGACGACCGTCGTGCCGGCTTGCAGGTTGCGGCGGCGCAGCAGCGACAGGACTTCGATCTGGTGCGGCAGGTCGAGCCAGGTAGTGGGCTCGTCAAGCAGCAGGATGGGCGTGGCCTGTGCCAGTGCCAGCGCGATCCAGGCCCGTTGGCGTTGCCCGCCCGACAATTCGTCCAGCGCGCGGTCGGCATTCTGGGTCATGGCAACCGCATCGAGCGCCTGCGTGCAGGCGGCTTCATCTGCCGGGGTCCAGGGTGCCAGAAAGCCGCGCCAAGGCGCGCGCCCCCGCCGCACCAGCTCGCCGACGGAAATGCCCTGCGGCGCCAGCGGCGCTTGCGGGAGGATGGCGATGTCGCGGGCAAGCGTACGCGTGTTCTCGTTGCGGATGTCCTTGCCGTTCAGCGTCACACGCCCGCCGGTGAGCGGAAGCAGCCGGGCGCAGGCGCGCAGGAGCGTGGACTTGCCGCAGCCATTCGGTCCTAGGATCGATGTCATGCAGCCGGTCGGCAGGTCGAGCGTGAGATTGTTTATCACGCGGCGGTCAGGATAGCCGAGCGTCAGGTTTTCTGTCCTGAGGATCTTGTTTGTCACAGCTCGCCCTTTTCCATTTCGCGCGACAACCGCCAAAGGAGATAAGGCGCGCCGAGCAGACCGGTCATGACGGCGATCGGCAGCTGCAAACCTGGGATGGCCGCACGCGCCACGAGGTCAGACGCCACGCAGATCAGCGCGCCAGCGCCGGCGGCAGCGAAGAGCCGTGCGGCAGGTAGGCGCGCGCCGGTCAATGCCGCGCCGAGTGGCGGCGCCATCAGCGCTACAAAGGGGATTGGTCCGGCGACGGCCACAGCGGCGGCAGCGAGCAGAACGGCCGTACCGACCAGGCTCCAGCGCGCGCGCTCGACATGAAGGCCGAGGCCGGCGGACAGGTCATGCCCGAGTTCGAGCAGCTTGAGGGCGGGGATCTGCGCGGCAACCGCCACAGCGAGCACCGCGCCGATGATCCACACCTGCGCGGCATGGCCCCAATCGCGCGCGGCCAGCGAGCCGGACAACCAGCGCTGCGCTTCGGTGGCTTCACTGTTCGGCAAAGTGAGCAGCAGGAAGGAACCGATCGCGGCGGCGGTGAAGCCGACGCCGAGGCCAACCAGGATCAGCGTCAGGGTCGAGGTGGGGTGGCCGGGGCGGTACGCCAGAGCGGCCATCACGAGCGCCGCGATCAAACCACCGCCCGCCGCAAGCAGCGGCATCGGCAGGGTGAGCCCGACCGATACGGCAAAGATCACGGCCAGACCGGCGCCGGAATTAAAGCCGAGCACATCCGGGGCAGCAAGCGGATTGCGCAGCAGGGTTTGCAGCAAGGCACCCGACAAACCAAGCAGCGTGCCGGCGCCGAGTGCGGTGGCGATGCGCGGCCCGCGCAGAACGCGGATCGTCAGCGCGCCGGGCCCTTCGCCGCTGACAAGACCGTGCCAGAGCGCAGCCGGGCCGATCGCAACTTCGCCGATCATCAGCGAAAGGAGAATCGCTGCCAGCAGCAGGATGACAAGAAGCAGCCCGCTTTTCATGCGTGGCGCTCGCGTTGCAGCGTGCGGGCGATCCACACGAAAACCGGCCCGCCGATCAGCGCTGTCATGACCCCGACGCGGACTTCCGCCGGTGCGAGAACGAGGCGGCCGATCGTGTCTGCGAGAAGCAGGATGGTTGCGCCGAGAACGGCCGAGGCCAGCATTTCGCGTCTGAGATCATGGCCGGACAGGCGGCGGGCGAGCGGCGGCACCATCAGGCCCAAAAAGGCGATCGGGCCGGCAACGGCCACGGCGGCACCGGTCAGCAGCGTCACCACGCCAAGCGCGCCGGCTTGTGCCTGAACCACCCGCGTGCCGAGGCCTCGCGCGAGTGTGGTGCCGAGCGACAGGGTTTCGATTACCGGGGCCAGAACGATGGCGAGCGCGGTTGCGGCCAAGGCCGTCAGGCCCATGGCAAGCAGCGGGCGCTCGCCAGCCTGCGCCAGCGAGCCGGTGACCCAGAAGCGGTAAACATCGAGCGAGTCGCTGCGGGTGAGAACGATCGCCGACACCAAGGACAGAAGCAGCGCGTTCATGGCGGCACCCGCCAGCGTCAGGCGCACTGGCCCGACATCGCCGCGCAAACCGCCGCCAAGCGCGAAAACAAGGCCGGCCGCGATCGCCGCACCGGGAAAGGCCAGTGCTGCCACCACGCCGCTATCGGCCTGGCCGAGCAGCAGCGCGCCGAGCACCACGGAAAAAGCGGCACCGGCACCCACGCCGAGAATGCCGGGATCGGCGAGGGGATTGCGCGTCAGCGCCTGCATCACCGTTCCCGCCATCCCCAGTGACGCCCCCGCGATGAGGCCCGCGATTAGGCGCGGAAAGCGGATCGAGGCGAGGGTGAGATGCACGGGATTGCTGGGGTCGTAAGCAGTGATCACGCCCCAGAACTCGGCCGGCCCGATTGTGCGCACGCCGACACACAGCGTCAGCAACGCCGCTGCAAGGAGAAGCGCAAAAAGGCCGACGCCTGTCTTCAAGGTGCGATGCCTGCCGCAACAGATGAGGGGACGGCTGTCTTCGGATCGCCATCAAGGGCGAGCGCGATGCCATCTTCGAGTTCGGCAAGGGCGAAGGGCAGGGACAGGATGCTGCCGAAGGAAAGGGCGGCTGCGATCGTTTCGCCGGCAAAGACTTCGCGGCCTTCGCGATGCGCTTTCAGGATCTTGCGCATGGGAAGCGCGACGAGATCCGGCACCGAATTGAAGGACGACACCCAAACGAGAAGGTCGGCATCGAGCGCCGACAGGTCTTCCGGCGACAGGGCGGCATAGAAGTTGCCTTTCCCGAGCTGGTCGATCTGCGGCACCGGCTGGAAGCCGAGTTCGGCCAGAAACCGGCCGCGCGAGTCGTGGCTCGTAAAGCCGCCGGTTTCGCCCGCGAAGTTATAGGCGGCGACGGCGGACTTGCCGGCCCAATCGGGATGACGCGCACGGGACAGGGCGAATGTGTTTTGCGTTTCGGCAATCAGCCCGTTGGCCAGCGTTTCCTTGCCGACGGCGCGTCCGAGCGTCAGCGTCAGTTCGTTCCAGGGCGTGCCATAAGCCGGCTGGTCCGGCGCCTGCATCAGGGTCGGCGCAATCTGCGACAACACGGAATATTCCGCCTGCGAAATGCCCGAACCGATGCCGACGATGAGGTCAGGCTGCAAGGACGCGACCGTCTCCATCGAGACCTCACCGGAGATCAGCGTGGGCTGTGCATCGCCAAGCTTGGATTTCGCCCAAGGCCAGACGCCGAAGGGCTGATCGCCGAACCAGTAGCGGGTGGCGACCGGCACGACATCCAGCGCCAGCAGCGTGTCATGCGTGGTGTAGCCGAGCGACACGACGCGCTTGGCCGGGGCTTTCAGTACGGTTTCGCCGAACGCGTGGGTGAAGCGGATTTCGTCTTGCGCGAAAGCGGGGCGAACAACGGCGCAGGCAGCCATGCCGCCGAGAACGGCGCGGCGCGTAACCTTCAACGGCGATACGTTCTTCACAATCGACACCCTCTGCGGCACCCTGCCTTCGCCGTGCCGAAGAAGAGTAAAGATGTCAACATTTGCTGTGGCTTGAAGCCGCTCGCACCTCTGCGCTGCCGCCGAAATGGTCGTTTGCAGTTGAAAAACCATGCAGCGGCACTTCGCCAGCAGAGTGCCAGATTGACAAATGTCGAGTGATCTTCGAGAATTGTCGAGAGGTTAGCCGCAAGCGTGTTTTGTGGCTGGTAGTGGCCGGCGTTTGCTGCATTTGTGGGCGTCGGCGAGGAGGCGAGTTTGGTGTCACTGCTGAAGGTCGAGGGATTGCGTAAATCCTTTGGTGGTGTCCACGCCTTGAAGAACGGCCAGTTCGAACTGGCGGCCGGTTCGGTCCACGCGCTGTGCGGCGGCAACGGCGCCGGCAAATCCACCTTCCTGTCGATCCTCATGGGCATTCATCGCCGCGACGGCGGCAAGATCTGGCGCAATGGCGAGCTGGTGGAGTTCTCCAGCCCCGCCGAAGCGCTGGCATCCGGCATCGCCATCATCGAGCAGGAACTGAGCCCGATCCCCTTCATGACGGTGGCCGAGAACATCTATCTCGGCCGTGAACCGCTGAAGCGCTTCGGCGGCATCGATTTCCGCGCCATGAACAGTGCCGCGCAAAAGCTGCTCGACGATCTCGAATTCGACATCCGCGCCGACCAGCAGATGGCGAGCCTGTCGGTGGCCAAAATGCAGCTGGTGGAGATCGCCAAGGCGCTGTCCCATGATGCCGAAGTCATCTTCATGGACGAGCCGACCTCGGCGATCGGCGAGCGCGAAGCCCAGCATCTGTTTGCTGCCATCGAAACGCTGAAGGCGCTGGGGCGCGGCATCGTTTACGTGTCGCACCGCCTGTCGGAAATCTTCCAGATCGCCGACGCCTATACCGTGTTCCGCGATGGAGCTTACGTGTCGAGCGGCAATCTCGCCGATGTGGATCGCCCGGCGCTGATCGGCATGATCGTCGGCCGCGAGCTGGGCGAAGAATATATCAAGACCAACGAGCCGACCGCCGAGATCGGCCTGGAAGTCCAGCAACTCCAAAGCCCGGCCAAGATCGCGGACATCTCGTTCCAGGTCCGCAAGGGCGAGATCTTCGGCATTTACGGTTTGATGGGCTCGGGCCGCACCGAAATCTTCGACAGCCTTTTCGGCCTCGATCCCCATTCCACCGGCCGCATCCTGCTGGACGGCACGGCGGTGAAGATCGGCCAGCCGTCGGATGCGATGGCTGAAGGCATCGCGCTCGTCACCGAGGACCGCAAGAAGACCGGCCTCAACCTCACGGACTCGGTGCGCGGCAATATCGGCCTCGCCAGCCTGCCCGAAATGAGCCCGTCCTTCGTCATGCGCCGGCGCGAAGAAGCGGCTGCGGCCAAGGCGATGATCGAGCGCTTCCACATCAAGGCCGCACGCGACACGATGGCGGTGTCCGGCCTGTCGGGCGGCAATCAGCAGAAGGTGGTGCTCGGCAAGTGGTTTTTGCGCAATCCGCGCGTGCTGCTGCTCGATGAACCGACGCGCGGCGTCGATGTTGGCGCGAAGCGCGAAATCTACCGCATCATCTGCGATTACGCGGCGGCTGGCGGCACGGTTGTGATGATCTCGTCGGAAATCGACGAAGTGCTGGGCATGTCCGACCGCGTCATGGTGATGCGCGGCGGCCGCTCGGCCGGCATTCTGGAACGCACCGAGGCCAACGCGCAATCCCTCGTGCATCTTTCGACCTGACGACTTGCGGTCCACGCGACGCAATGGGGAACTTTTAATGTCCGATGTGAATGGTAAGCCTGCGGAAGGCCTGATGGGATCCGAACGCCGTCGTTTGCTGATTCAGGAATACGGCATCTTCATCGCCTTCCTGATCCTGGTGGTGGTTCTGTCGGTTTCGAACCCGTACTTCCTGACGGCCGGCAACATTTCCAACGTGCTGCTGCAGACCTCGATCAACGGCGTCTTGGCCATCGGCATGACCTTCGTGATCCTGACGCGCGGCATCGACCTGTCCGTTGGCTCTGTTGTGGCACTCGCCGGCATCGTCAGCGCGAGCTTCGCGACGACTTCGGCTACTGCGGCCGTATCCGGCGCGCCCTATCCGGTGTTCGTGCCGATCGCGGTGGGTCTGGCAGTGGGCGTGGCCTGCGGCGGCGTGGTGGGTGCGATCGTGTCGCGCTTTGCGGTGCCTGCCTTCGTGGCGACCCTCGGCATGCTGTCGGCCGCCCGTGGCCTCACGCTGATCTACGGCAACGGCCGTCCGGTGCCCGCACTGGTTCCGGAATTCCGCTGGATCGGCACCGGCAACATCCTCGGCATTCCGCTGCCCGTGGTGATCCTGGCGATCGTCTTCGCCGTATCCTGGTGGGTGCTCACCCGCACGCGCTTTGGCCGTTACATCTATGCCGTTGGCGGCAATCCGCATGCGGCCAAGACCTCCGGCATCAACGTCACGCGCATCCGCTTTTCCGTTTACGTGATCTCGGGCGCGCTGGCTGGTCTCGCCGGCATGATCCTGTCGGCCCGTACCGGTTCGGCGCTGCCGCAGGCCGGCATCGCTTATGAGCTCGATGCCATCGCAGCCGTGGTGATCGGCGGCACCAGCCTTGCCGGCGGCGTCGGCCGCGTCACCGGCACTTTGATCGGCGCGCTGATTATCGGCGTCATGAACAACGGCCTCGATCTCATGGGTATCCAGTCCTACTACCAGCAGATCCTCAAGGGTGCGCTGATCGTGGGTGCCGTGATGCTCGACCAGAAACGCAATCAGGACGCCTGATCGCGGGGAACTGCCAAACGAAATCGGGCCAATTCCGGCCCGCCCAAACGCTCCTAGGGAGGAACTACCTATGAAAAAGTTGTTGCTGACGCTTGCCATGGGCACGTCGCTGCTCGCCTCGCCGGTCATGGCGCAGGAAAAGCTGAAGATCGGCGCGACCGTTTACGGTCTCAATGCCGAGTTCATGCAGATCTGGACGTCCGCTTTGCAGCAGCACCCTGCCGTGAAGGCAGGCGAAGTCGAGGTCACGATCTTCGACGGTCGTTATGATGCGCTGGTCCAACAGGAACAGTTCAACACGATGATCACGCAGAAGTATGATGCGATCTTGATCGTGCCGATGGACGTCGAAGCCGCTGCTGCTCCGGTTCAGGCTGCCGTCGATGCCGGCATTCCGGTTGTCGGCTCCAACGCCCGCGTCAACTCCGAAGTGCTCACCGCCTATGTCGGGTCCAACGACGTGGAAGCCGGCGAGCTGGAAGCCAAGGCCGTCCTCGACAAGATGGGCTGCAAGGGCAATGTCGTGATCCTCGAAGGCCCGATCGGCCAGTCCGGCCAGATCCAGCGCCTCGAAGGCAACCAGAAGGCGCTTGCCGCTTGCCCGGACGTCAAGGTTCTCGAGCAGCAGACCGGCAACTGGTCGCGCGCTGAAGCCCAGACCCTGATGGAAAACTGGCTGACCTCGCATCCCGGCCAGATCAACGGCGTCATCGGCCAGAACGATGAAATGGCGCTCGGCGCGATCGAAGCCATCAAGGCTGCGAACCTCAAGGTCGAAGACTTCGCGATTGCCGGCGTCGACGGCGTGACCGACGCGATCAACGCGGTGAAGGAAGGCCAGATGGCCTCCATCCTGCAGGACGCGAACGCGCAGGCTCAAGGCGCCCTCGACATCGCCATCAAGGCTGTGAAGAAGGATTACGAGCCGCAGTCCGAAATCTGGAAGCAATATCCCCAGATGGAATGGAAGGACGGCACCGGCAAGGACTACCTCGTTCCCTGGACCCCGGTAACCACCGAAAACGCTGACAAGCTGCTCGAAGCCCGCAGCAAGCTCTAAGCCGAAACTAGGAGCGGCCTCGCCCTCTCGAGGCCGCTCCAATCTCTTCTGTATTCTGCCAAGGACCAAGCGCATGAGCGACGTCGCCCCCACAATCGACCTCAATTTCCCGCTGACGGATCGCGTGGCGCTGGTCACGGGTGCTGGTTCCGGCATCGGCGCGGCGATTGCGTCGGCGCTGGCCGCCAAGGGTGCGCGGGTGGCCTTGCTCGACCTCAATGAAGCCGCGGCGCAAAGCCAGGCCGATACACTCGGCGGGGAGGCCAAGGCGTTCCGCTGCGATGTGTCCGACCCTGCTTCCGTCCAATCAGCCGTTCAGGCCGTGGTCGACGCCTTCGGGCAGATCGACATTGCGGTCAACAGTGCCGGCATCGTCGCACTCGCGCCTGCCGAAGAGCTGTCGCTCGACGCCTGGGACAAGACCATCGCGATCAATCTGAAGGGCACGTTCCTTCTGTCTCAGGCTGTCGGGCGCGCCATGATCGCCGCTGGCACCAAGGGCCGCATCATCAATCTCGCATCGCAGGCCGGCACGGTCGCGATCGACGAGCATGTCGCGTATTGCGCATCCAAGTTCGGCGTCATCGGCCTGTCCAAGACGCTCGCCGCCGAATGGGGCAAGCACGGCATCACCGTCAACACCATTTCGCCGACCATCGTTCTAACCGAACTCGGCAAGCAGGCCTGGGGCGGCCAGAAGGGCGAAGACGCCAAGAAGCGCATTCCCGCCGGCCGCTTTGCTTTCCCGGAAGAAATCGCAGCCGCAGCCGTGTTTCTGGCTTCCGACGGCGCCCAGATGATCAACGGCGCCGATCTCCTGATCGATGGCGGCTACACCATCATCTGATCCGCATTCCCCACAGCACAGATTTCTATCGCGTCGGAGTTCATCATGCAGCGTTTCATCAACAATCCCGATGATGTGGCCGACGACAGCGTTCGCGGCTTCGTAAAGGCGCACAAGGACCTGGTTCGCCTGTCGGACAAGAACCGTCGCGTCGTGGTTTCGACCGCAGCCCCGGTCAAGGGCAAGGTCGGCGTGATCACCGGCGGCGGCTCCGGCCATGAGCCGGCCTTTGTCGGTTATACCGGCCGCAACATGCTGGACGCCGTTGCTATCGGCGAACTGTTCTCGTCGCCGACCGCCAAGAGCTTCCATGAAGCGATCAAGGAAGCCGATGGCGGCGCGGGCGTGATCTGCTTGTATGGCAACTATGCCGGCGACAACATGAATGTGAAGATGGCGGCCAAGCTCGCCGCCAAGGACGGCATCGAAGTCGCGACAGTGGTTGCTAATGACGACGTGTGCTCGGCCGGGCCGGAAGAGCGCGACCGCCGCCGTGGCGTGGCCGGCGAGATCTTCCTGTGGAAGATCGGCGGCGCCAAGGCAGCCTCGGGTGCCAGCCTCGAAGAAGTCCGCGTGACCTCGCAGAAGACCATCGACAATTGCCGCTCCATCGGCGTCGGCCTCGGTCCCTGCACGCTGCCGGCCGTCGGCCATCCGAACTTCACCATCGAGCCCGGCACGATGGAAGTCGGCATCGGCCATCATGGCGAACCCGGCATCCGTGTCGAGCCGTTGAAGACAGCCGCCGAAGTTGCCCGCGACATGTGCCAGATCGTGCTCGACGACCACAATCTGGCCGAAGGCACCGAAGTGGCCGTGCTCGTATCGGGTCTCGGCGCAACGCCGTTGAACGAGCTTTACATCCTCAACGACACGGTGGAAGCCGAGATCACCGCACGCGGTCTCACCATCTACCGCACCTTTATCGGCAACTACTTCACCTCGCTCGAAATGGTCGGCGCGAGCTTGACGGTTCTGGCCTTGGACGAGGAGCTGAAAAGTCTCCTCGATGCCGACGCCAGCTGCCCGGCCATGCTCTGAGATCAGGAAACGAAAACATGCAGAGCTTCAGCAATTCCGCTTCCGGTGCCATCGTTTTGAGCATGGCAGACCGCATCGTCGAAAACCGCGCCTATCTCAGCGAGATCGACGGCAAGATCGGTGACGGCGACCACGGCGTGAACATGGCCAAGGGTTTCGGCATGGCCGCCGATCGCTTGAAGGACGGCAATGCCGGCTTAGGCGAAGCCATGAACACGTTGGGCGACGTTCTGATGAGCGAGATCGGCGGCTCCATGGGTCCGCTTTATGGCATGATGTTCACCGAGTTCTCGGAAGTCATCGAAGGCAAAGAGCAGATCGATCCCGCCACCTTCTCCGCCATGCTGCACAAGGGCTTAGCTGGCATCCAGGAGGTCGGCTCGGCCAAGGTCGGCGACAAGACGCTGCTCGACACCTTCGTGCCGGCACTCGAAGCCTTCGATGCCGCCACTGCCGACGGCAAATCCTTCGGCGAAGCGCTCGACGCATTTTCCGCTGCTGCCGAGAAGGGCAGGGACTCCACGGTCGACATGGTTGCTAAAATTGGCCGCGCCAGCCGCTTGGGCGAACGCTCGCGCGGTGTGCTTGATGCCGGTGCGACCTCCTGCGCCATCATCCTGACGACCTTGGCCGAGGGTGCCAAGGAGCGTCTCGCCGAACCAGCCTGAGCCAACGCTTTCTTGCCTGCCGGTTCTTCCGAAAGAAGGGCCGGCATCTTACATAGATACCAGCAGGATCTCCGCCACTGCGGCAACCGCCTTCGGCAGACCTCCTTATCTTCCAGATGCGAGACCAAGGGGTCTCACCGGAGCTTCCATGACTGAAACCCGCTCTCTCGTTCTTGAACGCAAAGGCGAGCTTGCGCTGCGCGAGATCGACCTGCCGACGCAAGTCGGCCCGAATGACGTGAAGATCGCAATCCACACCGTCGGCGTCTGCGGTTCCGACGTTCATTACTACACCCACGGCAAGATCGGACCTTTCGTCGTCAACGCGCCGATGGTGCTCGGCCATGAAGCTGCCGGTACGGTCGTGGAAGTCGGTTCGAACGTCACCAACCTCAAGGCTGGCGACCGCGTTTGCATGGAGCCGGGCATTCCGGACAGCAATTCCCGTGCCTCGCGCCTCGGACTTTATAATGTCGATCCGGCCGTTCAGTTCTGGGCGACGCCGCCGGTTCATGGCGTGCTGACCTCGCAGGTCGTGCATCCCGCGTCCTACACCTTCAAACTGCCGGACAACGTGTCCTTCGCCGAAGGCGCGATGATCGAGCCCTTTGCCGTTGGCCTCCAGGCCGCGCAGAAGGCAAAGATCGCGCCCGGTGATGTCGGCGTGGTGATCGGTGCCGGCCCGATCGGCATCATGATCGCGCTGGCGGCGCTGGCCGGCGGTTGCGCCACCGTGGTGATCGCCGATCTGTCGGCCGAGAAGCTGGCGATTGCCGGCCAGTACCCGGGCATCGTGCCGGTCGACATCCGCTCGCAAAGCGTCAAGGAAGTCGTCGACAAGCTGACCGAGGGCTGGGGCGCCGATGTCGTGTTCGAGGCCAGCGGTTCGGCCAAGGCATGGTCGACTTTGCTTGAGCTGCCGCGCCCGAGCGGCTGCGTCGTCGTCGTCGGCCTGCCGGTCGAACCCACCCCGGTCGACTGGTCGCTGGCTTCCACGAAGGAAGTGCGCTTTGAGACGGTGTTCCGCTACGCCCACCAGTATCCGCGCGCCATCCAGATGCTCGGTTCTGGCAAGGTCGACCTGAAGCCGCTGATTTCCGACACCTACACCTTCGACAAGTCGGTTGAAGCTTTCGACCGTGCTGCCGAAGGGCGCCCAACCGACGTCAAGATCCAGATCACGATGCCCTCCTGAGTGGCATCGTTCAATCGACGGAGAAAACCCATGAAGATCGCAATTGCCGGCGACAGCGCCGGCGCTCCCCTCGCCAAGGCTTTGGCCGAACATCTGTCCGCCCGTGACGGTCTGGAAGTCTCGGAACTGAGCACGCCGCCGGCCGGCTCCAGCGAGCTTTACGCCAACCTCTCGGAGCGTGTCGCCAGCGGCATCCTCGACGGTACCTATGACCGCGCGATTCTTTGCTGCGGCACCGGCATCGGCGTGGCGCTGTCGGCCAACAAGGTTCCCGGCATCCGCGCCGCCCAGACTCACGATGCTTATTCAGCGGAAAAGGCAGCGTCGTCCAACAATGCGCAGATCATCACCATGGGTGCGCGCGTGATCGGGGCCGAGCTCGCGAAGACCGTCGCCGACGCTTACCTCGCATCAGACTTCGATCCGAACGGTCGCTCAGCGGACAACGTCAAGGCGATCGACGCGCTCGATGCAAAATACCACGGCAGCGCGGCTTAAAGCACGCGTTTTGCGCTGCGACTTGGGCAAGTCGTGCGCAGAATTGAGCCTTCTAACCCTCTGAAGGCTCGTTCCCAAGCGTGTCGGCCATCGCCTCCACGATGAGCAAGGCCGACACCGCGCCAGGGTCGATATGCCCGATCGACCGCTCGCCCACCCGCGCCGCACGCCCCCGCACAGCCATCATCGCGCGTGTCGATTCAGCCCCATCGGCTGCGGCGCCGAGCACGTAAGTCCATAAATCCGCAGGGTTTTCTCGAAGTGCCTGCTGCGCCGCTTCCGCCGCCGGAAGCCAAACATCCAGCATCGTTTTCTCCCCCCGGCTCCCTTTGCCCCGCGCCGCAATGCCGGCCGCAATCCCCTCCAGCATCGCCGCAGGATCCAGCACGTCTGAACCATCCAAGCGCTTGGCCGCATTGAGAAATCCGCTCGCATAAAGCGGCCCGGTCGAAGCCCCGACAGCGTCCAGAAACGCACTCGCTGCCGTCCTGAACACCTCCGAAGGGCTCACCTCCGCATCGAGCTTCGCCAGCGCCGATGTCACCGCCCGAAAGCCCAGCGACATCGTCATCCCATGATCCGCATCGGCAATCGCCCCATCCAGATCCGACAGATGATCCCGCTGCGCATCGATCGCGGCTGCGGCTTGGCTGAACATCGCGATCAGGCGTTTTGATCCTAGATCTTGCATGAAGTCTCTTTCGCAGACTGAGGCGAAAGCCCCATAAGCCATTGTTGTGGCATCATTATTTCCCAACTCGGAAAAACGGCGTATCGCACGGATGTGCCAGCAATTCGGCAAGCTCATCATCGAGATGCATCACCGAAATCGACGCGCCGACCATGTCGAGCGAGGTGCAATAATGCCCGACCCACCGCGCTGCAACAGTCAGCCCTTTGGTCTTCAAACGCTGTTCCACCCGCCGATAAAGCACATAAAGCTCCATCAAAGGCGTCGAACCGAACGAGTTCACGAGCACTGCCACCCGGTCCCCCGATTGGCTCGGCATTTCCGTGAAAATCCGGTTCATCACCATATCCACCACGGCATCCGCCGATTGCATCGGCTCCCGCGCCACGCCAGGCTCGCCATGGATGCCGACGCCCACTTCCATGTCCTGCGGGCCGATGCTGAAGTTGTAGCGCCGCGTTTGCGGCATGGAGCAGGGCTCCAGCGCCACGCCCATCGTATAGGTTTGGAGATTGGCTTTTCGCGCCGCGCGTTCGCAGGCGTCAAGCGACCAGCCCTTGTCGCACGCCGCACCCGCAGCCTTGAAAATCAATACGTTACCAGCCACGCCGCGCCGCCCATCGCGATCTTCGGCGCGCGATGACGCGATGTCGTCCGTGGTCACGACCGTCCGCACCGGGATGCCGTTGGCTTGAACGAGCTCGGCGGCCATCTCGAAATTCATCGTGTCGCCGGCATAATTGCCGTAAATGAACAACACGCCTTCGCCGCCGGATACGGCTTGTGCAGCCCTGGCAATCGGATCGGGAGGAGGGGAGGAAAACACATTGCCGACCGCCACCGCATCGGCCATTCCCGGCCCAACATAGCCGAGAAAGCACGGCTCATGCCCTGAGCCGCCGCCGACCACTAAGCCAACTTTCCCTTCGCGTGGCGCTTCACGCGCCATGAAGGCACGTCGCGTGCCGGGCACAGGCTCCAGATACGCGCCATGCGCACGCACCGCGCCGTCCAGCATCTCGTCGACGATGTCGTCCGGATCGTTCAAGAACTTTTTGACGTGACGACGCTGCACTTCAGCCGGGGCTGAAGGCTCTGTCTGCGGCCGCTGCGTGGGGCGGGTGAGACCCTTGACCCCATCGGCTTCCAGCAGCGCCTTGCCCGTGGCAGCATCGGTGACGAGAATGTCGGCATAGCCGCCCCGCAGCGTGCCAAGGATCGCCGGCACCTTGTCGATCCCACCGGCAACGGCAATGCGCCGTTCGATGCCCCGCAAAGATTCCAGCGAAATACCGAGGGTGCGATCACCCAGCGGCCCGCGCACCGAACGCCCTTGAACGTCGATGAAACGACCGGCGATCACCCCGACGGCATTCAGCCCAAGGTAGGTTTGTAGCGGCGCGTGATCGAAAAAGCCGCTGGAATGAATGGTGGAGTTGGGGCGCAGCGAAGACACGCCGAACACGGCCCGGCTGGCATGGCTGAGCGCCTGGAATTGCGACTGGATCAGCGGCTCGGCCATCAGCATGTCGCGCATGGCCGATGATGACACGATGCTGGGCGCCGTAATCGGCACGCATTCGGCCTGGATTGCGGAGGCGAGACGCGCGGCGCAGATTTCCGGCGAGTCGGGCTGGCCGGTGGTAACGCTGCCCGTCGCCTGCACGACCCGCACATCCTGCAAGCCTGTCAAAGTGGTGGCCGCTGCCACCGACAGGATCGTGCGCCCCCATCCCACGGCGATCGTGTCACCGGACCTCACGAACTGCCGAAGCACAAGGCTCCCCGCCGCACCCAACCTGTCGATCAGCGACGCTGCCGGCTCCGAGCTCGGCACCACAAGACAGTCATGCAGACCGAAATGCCGCTTGAGCTCCTGTGCCACCGTAAGGGAGGCCAGGCGCTGTGGATCTAGGGTAATATTGACGATGCCGCGCTCGCGGGCATCCGCGAGATAGGCGTTGACGGTTGCTCGCGAGATCCCCATCGCCTCGGCGATCTCGCTCTGCGTGAGACGGTCCTCGTAGTAAAGCCAGCAGGCCCAGACTTGCGGATCGTCGCCAAATTTCAGGGGAATGACGCTTGAACCGATAGACGCCGCGGCGCGCGCAGACCGGTTCTTGGCCGAGGTGGAACTCTCCGTCACGCTGTCATCTCGTCACTATCCTCCAGTCAGCGCCATCCTCCGCGCCTTGGCAAGAGGATGGTTCAGGCTGGAGCCGCGTGCAAGTTTTTGTAACAACCGGGTCTCACTTCGCGTCGCGAGAATAAGATGACGCCCGCTTTTTCCGCCGCTAGGGTTTCTGCATGAACAAATGTCTGATGGCGCTCGGCGCATTCCTCGCTGTCACCCTGCCGGCCCACACGCAGCCGGCGCTAGAGGCTGGATTGGCTGGCGCTTTACGCGGCTGTACGGAATGGGTGTTGCGCCCGGCAAGCTGGGCCGATGGACCCAAGCCCTTCCTCGCCGCAATGGGGCTCGGCAACACGGTCGGGCTCCTGAAGTCTGTTGCAGACGAATCGCTGCCGCCACCGGGCTTGCGCACGGCCAATCATTATTGGCGCATCAACTCGCAGCTCGATGCCGGCTATGTCCTCGTCGTGTCCGACCAGATCCCCATGTGCCACATCACCGGTGGCGGAGACGCGGACCTTCAACCCATTGTGGAAGCGGTTCTTTCTTCTCCCGGGTTTGTCGAGCAATGGGAGCAGGTCAGTAAGGAAGGCGAGGGCGAGATGATCTCCACGCGCTTCCGGTCTCGCGAGGAGCCGAAATTCATCTTGGTCGTCAGTCGCGCGAAAGAGGCGGGCGGGAGACAGGATCGCGTGCAGGTTCTGGCGACAGCGATCTACGACGTCGGGCAATGACCCGTCTGCCGCACGTCGAATAAGGCTTCAATGCAGCTCGTCGTCGGTTGGCGTGAGGCCTAGAAGTGCCCGCCAACGCCAGATCCGATCATCAAGCCATTGTCGAAAGGGCGAACTTGCCGATCTGATAGGCAGATCGAGAACCATTGGTTTGACCACCCGGCGAGGCCCCCAGATGAGTGGAGTGCCCGGCGCCGCGCCGCCATACATCTGCAGCATGCTGAGGTCGGACACGCCACGGATGGCTCCGTCACGATCGCGCAGAACGATCCAGCCCGGCGCATCGCTGCCGCCGCCCGGCATGGCAAACAGCAACGGTCGGCTGCAAAGAGTCAGGGTCCATCGACCATCCGGACTGGTTTCGTGAAGATATGGCTCTGAGCAGGCGAGCCGCCCTTGGGGAACAAAAAGAATCGCTGCGACACAAGCGGCCGATCCGAAAAACAGCCACAAGGCAAAGTGTTTCAACATGATGCCTTTGTGCAACGTCTTGTTGGACGCTTCAACCTGGACTTGGCTTTTGGCGCTTCCTGAGGCCACTACAGCGAGGCATATACCGCTTGAGCTTTGTCAGCATTGCGCACACCCTCGTGTGTACAGTCAACTTTTCATAGACATTTGGGCTATATGTGGCATATAGGCGCTAAGCGAAACACGCTTTTGGGACGGGTGAGACGATGATGGTTCGACTGATTGTTGCTGGTGCGTTGGCTGCCGGCATGTTTTCGACGGCAGCCGGTGTTGCTCAGGCTCAGCCTTCCACGTGCGGCTGCGCCGTTAGCGGCGCTCAGTCGGCAGCGCTCGGCACGATCCAGTCTTCTGAAGGCCGTGTTGTGATCGTTGGCGCCAAGGGCCCACGGCAGGCGGCGGCTGGCCAGTCGATTTCGGCTGCCGATCGCGTTGCAACGAGCGTCCAGAGCACGGCCGTGGTTGTTGCTGGTGGCTGCCAGGTATCGCTTGCTGGCGAGCAGGAATTGCGCTTCGAGCGGCAGGGTGAAAACCTCTGCGTTGCCGTGAACGATACGGGTGCCGTGAACACAACGGGCCAGGTTCGCAATAACAACAATGGCGCTGTTCCTGGTGCTGCTGGTGGCGCCGGTGTTGCCTCCTACGCTGTGCCGGCTGCGGCGGCTGTTCTTATCGGTGGTGCGGCAATCGCTACCGCGACTTCGGACTCGGATAACCGCGTAAGCCAGTAAGCTTCGATCGGGCCGTTCGCGGCTCGGTTCTTCGCCGTTCTGGTCTTGTTGATGAGGGGTTGGCAGGGTTAGTGATAGACCTGCATTCCCATATTCTGCCTGGCTGTGATGACGGTGCCGCGGATGCCGCTGCTTCCCTCGCTATGGCGAGGGTCGCTGTGGCTGATGGCACACGGATTCTCGCCTGTACGCCGCATATTCTGCCAGGCCTCTACCATAATGATGCGGCCGGTATCGGTCGCCGAGTTCTGGCTCTGCGTAATGTTCTGTCGGACGAGAGTATCGACCTTCAGCTTGTTATAGGGGCTGATGTTCATATCGCGCCTGATCTGCTGCAGAAGCTTGCCGACAAGGTTGTGCCGACCCTGAATGGGTCACGCTATTTTCTACTTGAGCCGCCGCATCACGTCGTGCCGCCGAATTTCGTTGCCTTCGTCGAGCGTCTGATCGAGGCCGACTATATCCCGGTTGTCACGCATCCGGAGCGCTTGACCTGGGTGACAAAGAACTACGATCTGATCGAAAGCGTCGGGCGACTTGGAGCCTTGATGCAGATTACCGCGGGCTCCTTGACTGGGCAATTCGGCACGCAGGCCAAGGCTCTATCGGACCGGATGCTCGAAGAAGGCCGCATCGATCTGGTGGCCAGTGATGCACACAATGTGTCGGGCCGGTCTCCCGTGCTCTCAACCGCCTATGCGCTTGTTGAAGAGAAAGCCGGCGCGGAGACCGCTCGCAATTTGTTCGTTGAAACGCCTGCGCGGATTTTGCGGAATGCGCAGATCAGAGCCGTGGGCATGGACGCTGCACGCGGTGCGAAGCGCGAAGCGGTCTCGAAAAGCCGGGCAGGCAAGTTCTGGCGCATGTTTCAGGGGCGTTGATCATGGCGGGTTGTAAGACTTTGCGTATCGCAGTCGTATTCGCGGTGTCTGCTTTCATCGCGGCTTGTAACACCTCGTCACCAACCGACATGGGCATAGCCCAAGGCGCCCCAGCCTCCTCAGGATACGCATCGGCCGCGCTGCCGGGCGACGCCGACCTGCGCCAAGTACCCGAACTGCCAGCGCCGCCCGAAACGGCAGGTGGAACGGAAGTGCCGATCGCGCCCTCCGACACGCTCGAAGTCTTCGTGTTTCAGGTCTCCGACCTGTCACGCGCCGTGCAGGTCGATCCCAGCGGCAACATCAACCTGCCTCTGATCGGAAATGTCCAGGCGGCCGGTAAGCCGGTGCGGGTGCTGGAACAGGAAATCACGCGTGCTTACGCGCGGAACTACCTGCAGAACCCGCAGGTCAGCGTCACGATCAAGGAGTCCTCTTCCCGTCGGGTCACGATCGACGGTGAAGTCAACAAGGCCGGCGTTTACCAGCTGCCGCCCACGGCGTCATTGATCGACGCGATTGCGCTCGGTGGCGGCTTCAGCAAAGTCGCAGATACTGGCAAGGTCTATGTGTTCCGCCAGGTGGGCCGGCAGAAACTGGTCGCGCTGTATGATGTTGCGCAGATCCGCGCCGGCAAGCGGGCCAATCCCCGCATCTACGGTGGTGACGTCGTTGTTGTGTTCTCATCTTCCAACAAGGTCGCGTTCCAGAACCTGAAGGAAGCGCTTGGCGTGGCAAGTTCCGCCAGCCGCATTGGCGTCGGTCTTTAAGCCGCAGAGGGTAAGTTAGACAATCATGCTTGACCGACCTTCTCCCTACTCGCCAAACGCCCTTCAGGCCGCTCCGGGCGGTGCTCTGCGCCCGGATCTTGCTCCCTACGATTATGGCTACGGACGGTATCAGGAGGTTGACGAGCGCGACTCGTTCAACCCGCTGCAAATCTTTTTCTACGTTCTGCAATATCGCTGGCTGATCGTAAGTCTGCTCGCGATTGGTCTCGTACTCGGCTTTGCTATCACCATGATGCAGACGCCCAAGTACGAGGCAGCGGTCCGGCTGGAAGTCATGACACCGTCTGCCCGCGTGTTCCAGGAAATGGAAATGGTCGCGGAGGCGTCTGACGTGCGCGCATTCCTGACTGCCCGCGAGCGCTTGAAGAGCCGTGCAATCGCACAGCGCGTCGTGCTTGGCTTGGGCCTTTCCGAACAAGCCGCCTTTCTGTTCCCCGCGCCAGACTTTGCGCCGACCAATATCGTTCGTCGGGCGTTCGGCATGCGCTTCTCCGAGGATATGGCTGACTACGCGCCGGAACAGCGGGAAGGGATCGCCATAAAGCGGGTGATGGACAACCTGTCGGTTGACCTCCTTGCGAATACCAGCCTGCTGACAATTTCCTTCCGCGATCAAAACCCGGTCACTGCCCAGGAAGTCGCGAACCGTGTGGCGCAAAGCTATATCGACTCGCGTGTGGATCAAACTGGCGAAACGTCAGAGCTGGCGCGGCAGTTCATTCAGGATCAAGTTCTACAGGTCAAGGATAGGCTGCAGAAGTCCGAGGAGGCCTTGGTCGCCTATGCGAAGGAAGCCGGCATCACCATGACCGGCACGGACAGTTCTCTGATCGAAACGAGCATCCAGGCGATCAACGCTGCGCAATCGAAGGCGGTCGAAGAGCGCTTGAACTATCAGCGGCTGGTGCAGCAGATCGACCAGGGTCGTGGCGGCAGCCTTGAACAGGTTCTGTCCAGCGAGGGCTTACAGAAACTTCGCTCGGAGATCGCCGGTCTTTCGGCCGAGTACCAGCAGAAGCTCAGCACGTTCAAACCCGGTTTTCCGGAAATGCAGCAGCTTCAGGCGCAAATCAGCGAGTTGCGCAGGCAATATGAGGGCGGTGTTGCGGTTGTCACGGATGGCGTCCGTTTGAAACTGCAGGAAGCGCAATCGCGCGAAGCCGACCTTCAGCAAAAACAGACCGAGCTTCAGGCCGAGCAAGTCGCCTATCAGGACAAAAACATCCAGTATACGATCCTGAAGCGCGAGGTGGATTCCAACCGCAGCCAGTATGACAGTCTGATTGGCAAGCTGAACGATGTCGGTGTGGCGACCGAGTTGCGGCAGCAGAATGCCTCGATCGTCGACCTTGCGCCGATGCCGCAGTCACCGGTCTGGCCGCGTCTGCCGATCAACCTTGCGCTCGCTCTAGCCTTATCTGCTGCATTGGCGGCTGCAGTGGTTTATGTGCTGGAGTTGCTGAACAACACCTTCGTCAATCCGGAACAGCTCGAAAAGGAACTCGCGCTTCCGGTCATGGGGATCTTGCCGCAGGTGAAGCCGGCGGAGCTGGCGGCAAGTGCGACAGATCCAACGTCTGGATTGTCGGAAGCCTATCGCAGTTTGCGCACGGCCATCCAGTTTGCCGGTGCGGACGGTGCGCCGAAGATCCTGATGGTCACGTCCGCTGAACCGGCCGAAGGCAAGTCGACCACGGTTTACAAGCTGGCCCGCGATTTCGGTGTGCTTGGATCCAAGGTGGTCGTTGTGGATGCCGACTTGCGCAAGCCGGCCGTTCACCGCCAGTTCGGCCTCGATAATACCGTTGGCCTGAGCAACGTCCTTACCAACACGGTTTCCAAGGAAAAGCTGCCGCAGGTGATCCGTCGCACCAGCGCGGAGAACGTCTGGACGATAACCTCGGGCACGATCCCGCCAAACCCAGCCGACCTTCTGTCGTCACAGCGTATGGCGCTGCTGATTGGTCATCTCGCTGAGCGCTTCGATTTCGTCATCATCGACTCGCCTCCCGTGATCGGCCTGTCTGATGCGCCGATTCTCGGCCGTCTGGCGCGCGGAACCCTGTTGGTGGTGTCCTCCAATCAGGTCACCCGGAAGGCTGCCTCCTTGGCATTGAAGCGTCTGCGGGCTTCCGGCGCTCATGTGATCGGCGCAGCGATGTCCAAGTTCAGCGTCGGCAAATACGATTACAAATACGCCTACAGCTACATGAACAATCAGTACTACTCCTATGGAGGCGATGCTGAGCAATTAGAGGGACCTCATGACCAGCAGAGCGGCGCATCCGGTTCCGATGTCCATGCCTCGTCGGGCGGTGGCCTGCGTCGCCGCCTTCGCGCTGCTGTTGCTCGTTTGTCTGGGCGCTCTCGGCAGACTGTTACAGGCTGAGCCGAATGCCGCGCTGGGCGTCGATCCACTTAATGTCGACGCCCGTGTTGAAGCGATTACGGCCGCTCTCAACCAAAATCCTTCAGACCCCACTCAACTAGCGGGGCTTGATGCGGAAACGCGTGCCGCAATCGCGCGTGATCCGGTCGACGCGCGCTTGCGTGCGCTACTCGGCGAGGTGGAACTGCGATCCAACGAGCAGGCCCTTGCGGAAACGCAGTTCCTTGCTGCTCATCGTATCTCGAAGACCGAGAAGCTGGCTTTGCGGCGCCTGATCACGGCATCGCTGAACAAGGGCCAGACTGCCGAAGCGGTGCGCTATATCGACCTGTTCGTGCGGCGATGGCGCGACCAGTTCCCCGACGCGGCTGCGATCCTCGCCCCGCTTCTGCAGGATCCAGCCGCTTACGCGGAAATGCTGACGACGCTGCAGGCCAACCCGCCTTGGCGCGGTGCTTTGATACGATCGCTGGTCACCAGTGATGGCGGACTACCCTTGGCGAACCGGCTCGTTTTGGATCTGAGCACAAGCAAGTCTCCCGCCACCCCGGTCGAACTTCGCACCGTGTTGAGCGCGCTTGTGCGGGCCGGGGACTATCAGGGTGCTCATCGCCTGTTTCTCTTCACCTTATCCGATCAAGACTGGAACCGGGCAGGACTGGTGTTCAACGCGTCTTTCGAGCCGAGCGGCGGCACGCCAGTTCCGTTTGACTGGATCTATCGAAATACGGCGGCAGCCTATCTCGAAAGCTCGACAGTCGCGCCGCAGGACGGCATGAATGTTCGTTTCCTCGACAAGCCGGCTCGTGAGGTCGAGCTACGGCAGACGCTGGTTCTGGAGCCTGGGCGTTACCGCCTGAAGGTCGATGCATCGGGCGCGCTGCTCAAGGCGCCGAAAGGGCTGTTTTGGCGGTTGCGGTGCTTGAAGCCCGGCACTGAAATCACACGGCTTGATGTTGCTGAAGGCACCTACCGCAACAAGGAGAACGCCGTGGAATTTGATGTCGGTGATTGTCCCGCGCAAAGTCTGGAACTCCGTTCAGGGTTGACCATCGACAGCTGGCTTTATCGATATTCGGGCCGGGTGACCTTCCACAACGTTTCCATCGAGCGGCTCCAATGAAGCGAGCTAGCCGGGACAACGTGCACAAAACCCTTGTCGGGACAGCAATGACCTTGTCTCTCCTTCTGGGGGGAGGGACCGAAGCCGGCCTGTGGTCGGATGCGCTGCTGCAGGTCTGCATTCTTCTTGCGGTTGTTCCCGTGCTCATGGCATCCGACGGCGCTCCGATCGACCGGTCTGTCCTTATCGTCGTTGGCCTTGTTATGCTGGCACCGCTTGTTCAGCTTCTGCCACTTCCCTCAGGTCTCATAGAATGGCTGCGGATCGAGCCGTTCCGGCAGCCTCAGGGCTCATCTATCAGTTGGCTGACGATCAGCACCGGTGTCGGAAGCACGCTGCTGAGCTTCAGTTATGTGGCCGTGCTCGGGCTTCTTTTCCTCGCGATCATGCGGATGCCTGGGCCGTTCGTGCACGCGCTTCTGCCTTTCATGCTCCTAGGCGTGGCCTGCAATGCAGCCTTCGTTTTCGTGCAATATTCGGCGTCCAGCCGGCAGGTGATCGATGGGGTCCTCCCGTTTTCGATCTATTCGGGACTTTTTGCGAACCGCAATCACTTGGCCTCCCTGCTTTATCTCACCCTGCCGTTCCTTGTTTATTTTGCCACCTTCAAGAACCGCGGGCTTGCAGCCGGGCTGGCGATCGTCCTGACCTTGCTGATCTTGCTGGCGGCAGGATCGCGCGCCGGAGCGATCATCGGTGCTGCAGCGGTGATCTCTGCAATCGTGTTCCTCAGAGCACAATCGCGCGCGAGTGTAGCCGCTGTGCTTGGCACGCTGGTGGTTCTCGGCGTTTACGCCATGGGAACGTGGACGATTGTCGAGCAGAAGGAACTGGACGTTGTGTTCGGACGCTGGGAGTTCCTGCGCACGACGCTTGAAGGCATTAGGGAAAATTGGCTGCTCGGCGTAGGCTACGGTACGTTCCCGCGCGCCTACCAGGTCTATGAAGACGCGAACATGATCTTCGGCAGCTTCGTCAATCATGCCCATAATGAGTATGCCGAGCTTGTCTTCGAGGGCGGCATCGTGGCGGCCGTCCTGATCGTCGCGTATTGCCTGCTGCTTGTTCGGCAAGGCGCGCTGATCCGCTTCAATCAGTTCCAGAAGGCGGCCTTTCTCGGCATCGTCTTTCTGCTCATCCATTCGGCTGTAGATTACCCGCTGCGAACAATGGCGCTAGCCGTGACCTTCGTCTGGCTCAACGCCGTTACCTTCCATGCGGACTTCCGCGTTCAATCGGGAATGAAGAAACGCCGCATCGCCGTCCGCCACAATGGCAAGACAGTCACGATGCCTGTTCAGGGATCTTAAGCTTGCTACGCCGATAGCAGCGCGCGAAGCCTTATCGCTTCCTTCTGCGATATTGGACAATTGCGACGATCACCGTCAGGCCAAGCGGCAGGGCCAGGGTCCACGCGCTGTCAAATGCAGTGTCGATCAGGTAAGCGGTGAAATCCCGATGACCCTTCACCGTGTAGTCGTTGATCTCATTGCCCGCCTGGATCAGCCCGACGAGAACAAGCGCGCGCCAAGGCGATCGGCTGAGCGCGTAGGCTGCCAGGAAAAGGCCTAGGCCGATCAGCACATGAAGGGCGGGATCGGACAGACCTGTTTCTATGACGAGCATGCGCTTGAACGCGTAGAACTTGTTGATCGTCTACCTCATGCGGCTGGCATCTCAGCGGCATGGCTCAAGACGCAATGGGACGAACAGACCGGCAGCCTGTCAGCTAAGACGCGCCGTTTCCGAGGTCTTGAACATAGATGGTCGACCCTTTGCCGGCATGGATCTCAACCTTCGCAGCGACCGTCGCACCCATCTTCTGGTAAAATCGATGCGCGGGAGCCAAGGCGTCGCCAACCACAATGCGGAAGGCTCCAATTTGACGGCTGCGGAAGTGGTCCGCCAGCCTGGCATACAAGGCTGCTGCGCGTCCGCTGCCCCGAGCCTCAGGAAGCAAGGCGATGCTCAGGAGCTCATGATCGGGGAGGGCAGACCCCGCCGACTTCTTCCTGCCGTGACGAAGGATCTCGAGGATGCCCAAGACCTTCCTGGGCTTGAACAGCAGGGGCACACCGGCTCCCGCTAAACCAACTGGATGGCGCAGCATCTGGCGATAAACCGGACGCATCCCGCTGCTGCCGCAAACAAAGCCGATGACCTTATCGCCGTCTTTCTCGACCAGAAGAACGCTGTCGTCGCTTTCGTCGATCGCCCGATAAAGCTGGGTAAGGATGGCTGGGCCAAGGCTCGACAGAAAACCCTGATCGAGACATTGCACGTGCAATGCAGCAACCTGCCGATGAACATCCCGCTCAAACGGCATGCGCGGCTGCTCCCGGCCAGTTTACCTCTTCCGCCAGTTCCGCCGGTGGAGAAGGCAAAGTTGGAAAGGCCTGCCAAACCGCTTTCGATCGCGGTAGCGCCACAGCCCAGGCGGTGAGAACGATCAGCTTAAGATAGAGCCACACACTTTCATGCCGGACATACCACTCTTCCAGAGTGCCTTTGTAGGGCATGATGACTTGATCATAAAAGCGGTTTGGATCTTTTGCGGCGTGCATCATCTCTTCCTCACCGCGAAACACGATGGAGCCGATGCCCGAAAGGCCAGGACGAACTGCAACGATGACATCCTGTGAGCGCTTCGGGAAAGCATCGAAGCAGCGCTGTGTCTGCGGGCGTGGGCCAATGATGCTCATGTCCCCGAGGAAAATGTTGATCAACTGAGGCAGCTCATTGATCTTGGTTTTCCGCAAGAAACGCCCGACCGGCAAAACGCGCGGATCGCCCCGCACCGTCACAGTTCCGGTGCCGAGGTTAGGGCTGTTCTTGAGCATGGTGGCGAACTTCAGCAGTCCGAACATTTTCCCACCGCGACCGACCCGGTTCTGACGGAAAAAGATCTCACCCTCACCGGTCAGGCGCAGCAAGATGACGATGGGAATGAGAAGCGGCGACAGCACAATCAGGGCAATGCCGGAAAACAGAATATCAAGAAGCCTTTGCATTCCGCTCACATCCTGCTGTCGAGATAACGACCGGTTTCCTTGTGGTCGAAGTCCGGGATCATCGCATTGAACAGCGCGACCAGCTCAGGCTTGTCCCATGTCAAGCCGACACGGATGCGCTCAATCTGTTTGAGGAAATCGTCCAATGCCGCGGCGTCGAACACAGGCTCGTTCTTGATCACGCCGAGGTTGTCGAAGCGCTCCATGTCGAGCACTTCCTTGTTCGTGAAGAACTCCTCGAAATCCTTCTCACCTGTGGTGTCCGACGCGAAGAAATAAACCGGCCATTGTCGCTGTGCGATGAGTTCGGCGGCTCGATCGCGAGCCTCGTCTTCGGTTCCACATTCGTAGGGTTCATACCCCCGGGCGCGAAGATAGCGAACCGCGATGTCGGAAAAGCGCGTCAGGTTCAGCGTCTCCGACAGCTTGGGGAAGAAGATGTCCCGGTTTTCTCCAAGGATGCAGGACATCAAGCATAGCTCGCCAGATTCCTGTGGCGTCACGAAGTAGCGGCGAACATCGTTCGGCGCCGAAATCGGCTGGTTCTTGGCGAAACGCTGGTTGAAGCCGTGCAGGAGCGAACCATCGGAAAATGCGACGTTTGCGAAGCGCGCGGTTGAAATCTGCTGGCTCAGGCTCTCGCGCATCAGGAACATTTCCATGATGCGCTTCGATGCCCCCATCATGTTGACGGGGTTTGCCGCCTTGTCGGTCGACACACAAAAATACTTCTTCGCGTTGCCCGCCCGCGCCGCAGCAAGCGTCGAGATCGTGTTCAAGATATTCACCTCGATCAGCCGCATCAGGGTGAACGGGTCTTTTTCCGAGCGCACATGCTTGAGCGCGGACAGGTTCAGAACGTAGTCGTAGCCTTTCTCAGCCGCGATAAGCGCGTTGAAGTCGCGGCTGCCGCAGTCGATCGCAAAGGTACGGAAATCACCGTCATTGTAGCCAATGGTTGAGCGGATATCGCGAACCAGTTCTACCATGTTGTTTTCGGAGATATCGACCACATGGAGCGCGCGCGGGTTGCGTTTGAAGATTTCGCGCGTCACCGCCTGCCCGATGGAGCCGGCACCGCCGATAACTAGGAAGCGCGAGGCGCCGATGGTGTCGGCGAGATGCGCTTCGTGCTGCGCGACATCCTTGTCGAACAGCGGGGTTTCGCGGCCGATGAGGTCAAGAACGTTCATTGGTGATCCTGTGAAACTCGCTTTCCGGAACGCTTGACGGCAAGTTGACGATGCGGTCCGACAACCAGCGCGAAGTATCCAACCCGTCGCTCTGGCAGGACGAGAACATGTCCAACTCGCTCATCAGCCGCCAGATGGGCCGGGTCATGGTTTGATGTTCGTTTGTGTAGGACAGAAATGCGTCACGTTCGTCACGGTCGTTGAGAATGACCGCGTTCAGCCACCAGTTCGGCGTCGTGCCCTCCCTGGCATCCACGAAGCGCAAGCCATGTTCGGCACAGAAGGTGCGGTATCGCGCTGCGATATCGGCCTTGATCGCCAGCATCGCCGGCAACTTCTCCATCTGCGCACAGCCAAGAGCGGCATTCAGGTTCGGCAGGCGGTAATTGTAGCCGACCTCATCATGGACGAATTCATAAGGGTGCGGGATTTTCGCGGTGGTCGTGAGATGCTTGGCGCGCTTGGCGAGTTCCGGATCGTCCGTCACGATCATGCCGCCGCCGCCAGTGGTAATGACCTTGTTGCCGTTAAAGCTGTAGGTCGCGAGTTTGCCAAAGGTCCCGGTGTGCCGCTCCCCGACATAGCTTCCGAGCGACTCAGCGGCATCCTCGACCAGCGCGATGCCGAACTCTTCGCAGATCGCAGCGATTTCCGCGATGCGAACCGGGAAGCCAAAGGTGTGCATCGGCACGCAAGCGGCAATCCGCGCGCCTGTCGTGATGTTGACGGCGCGTCCCTGTTCGGGCCGGCTGTTGGCCTCCAACCAGCGGCGCAACGCGACAGGGCTCATGCCCAACGTGTCTTCGTCGACATCGATAAAGACCGGCTTGGCGCCGATATAGCTGATGGCATTGCAGGTGGCGATAAAGGTGAGCGCCTGGCTCAGAACCTCGTCGCCACGCTCAATACCGGCCAGGATCAAGGCCGCATGAAGCGCGGCCGTTCCGTTGACCGTGGCAATGGCAAACTTCGAACCGCTGAACGCCGCAATTCGCTCCTCGAACTCCGTCACACGCGCGCCGACGGAGGAAACGAAGTTGGAGTCGATGCAGTCGATCAGATACTGCTTCTCATTGCCCTCGAACACCGGACGATGCAGTGGGATGAAGCCCTCGCCGAAGATTTCCCGCACAAGTGCGATGAGGTTGTCCGTCGTATCCGTGTCGATCATCAGGTCAATCTTTCAGGCTATGCGCCCCTATGGCATAAAAGTTGCTGTATGGGGAGGTGCCGGTGGCAATCCCATCAGCTCCATGATCGCACGGTTGACCTGCCGAACATCGTACTTGCGGGCAACGAGCTGGAAACCGGCTTCACCCATGGCTTCAGCTTCCGCGGGATGGTCGAGCAGGTAAGCGATGGCCTCGGTCAAGGCAGACGGATCACGCACCGGCACCAGACGGCCGTTGACCCCGTCCTCAACCGTTTCGCGACAACCCGGCGCATTCGTCGTGACAACCGGACGTCCCATCGCCATCGCCTCG
Source organism: Tianweitania populi (assembly GCF_014652875.1). GTDB lineage: Bacteria > Pseudomonadota > Alphaproteobacteria > Rhizobiales > Rhizobiaceae > Tianweitania > Tianweitania populi. Next base: position 185,577 of record NZ_BMZQ01000001.1, read on the forward strand.
AGCACGGAGCGCGGCGTGCCCTCGCGATAGGATGGCAGAACATAGATGCGGGCTTGCGCGATATGCGGCCGCACGTCCTCGGCTGCACCAAGATACTCCAGCCCCTGCGCGGTCCAGGCGGCGACTTCGCCCTCGGCGATCGCATCCGGTCCGCCATCGAACGGGCCCACAAGCTGGAAGCGCGCCTGAGGATGGGATTTGCGCAAGCGCAACGCTGCCTCGGCATAGTCGCGCACGCCCTTGTTGCCTAGCAGCCGCGCGATCATCAAAACGACCGGATCGGAGGGCAGGGGCTGGCGCGCATAATGTTCGGTATCGACGCCCGAACCATTGATCATACCGACCTTGCTCGGATCCGCCAGACAGCCGGCGCGGATAAAATCCGCTTTGTCATCGGGGTTCTGGAAAAGAACGCGACGGTTGCGGCTCGTGGCAGCGCGATAAAGCCTGCGTGCAATCAACCCAGTCACACGCTGTGTGGGCGACGGCGCAACGCCGGTGTCGGTAAAAGCATACCCCAGCCCCGTCACCATCGCCACCGATGCGACACCCACAGAGTGCGCGGCAAAGGCGCCCCAGATATTCGGCTTGATCGTATAGGTCAGCACGACATCCGGCCGAACGGAGCCGATCAACCGCCGCAAGCCCTTGCAGTAGCGGAGATCAGCCAGCATCCCCGTCCCGTTCCGCTCCATCGGCGTGTCATGCACTTCAGCGCCCAATTCGACTAACTGGCGACGCAGTTCGGTCGAAATATCCGGCGCTCCAACCGAAACCCGGTGCTTGGCGGCCAGCATGTCCCGGATCAACGGGCCACGGAAGTTCAGGAGCGAAGGGGCATAGGAGGCGAGGATGAGGATGTGCATGCGGGGCGCTTCTTGCACCGCACCGCGGGCGGACAGCGAATGCTGCTCTACAAGCTTCATGGGAAATGCCGGACTCGTCTATGCTGAAACCGTCTCACCTGCTCCTGATACCGCGCATAAGCGCTTCGCGGCACATAGGAGAAACCCAACAGCAGCAACATGGGCATGAACATCCACTTTTGCCTTAGGGCAATGCCAAGATTGGCCGTGGTCAGTGCCAGGATCACTAGGGTGGTGCCTGAGAAGATGATCAGGAAGTAGCGCGGGAAGGCTGGAAGGATGCTGCGCCCATATATCGCGTTACGAATAAAATACAGGAACAAGCCGATAAGAAACATATTTTCCAGGCCTGAGATTAGGCCGAACACCCCTCCAACCTCTAGAGGAAGCGGCCTAAAAAGGTAAGTGAAAAGTTGCACAGGAAGCGGCATCGACGCTATGTCAATCGAGCTGCCACCTCCAAGATTATATCCCTGTCGCTTTTCAATATAATCCCCTACGTCTGAGAGATCAGATGCCTCTCCTAAGCCAGCGTAGCTAAGTCCGACCAAAATTCCCGCTAACGCAAATGGAAATAGAAAGCAAGACAGAATAATTTTTTGCGATAGACTGGTTCTAGAAAGTATTACAGCTGGGAATGCCAGTGAAATCAGAAAGATGCCTGCAATATGAGGTCTGGCCAAAAGATACAAGAGAACTGCAATCACGAAGATAAACACTCTTCGCCTCGCGTCTAGGATACCCCAGCAGAGCAATCCACTTGCCATGAAGGTAAGGCTATCTTTTCCTAATCCTGAACTCCAAAAGCTGACGCTAGGTAGGAAGAGGACTAGCATGAAAAGTTGGCGTGCCCGTCGATTAGAAAATGTCGTGACTTGCATAAAGCTGCTCGCCAAGCCAAGTAAACCGAGATAACCTAGGAGATTAGCGATTAGAAAAACGTTCCCATAGGAGAGTCCAAGGTTATTTGAAAAAATAGATGTAAAGTAAATTACACCCCAAGTTCCGGATGATATGCCGCCTTCGTAGCTAATAGAAGAAAGGAAATAGCGAGTGGAATCGGCGGGATTTGATAAGGAATACAGGTAATAAACAATGCAAAGCAAAGAGTGGAAGAAATATAAATTTATCGAAAGATATGACGGAAGAAGAAGTGCCTTGCGTTGAACTGTCGCTATAAGAATTCCGAGGAAAAAAATAATAAAAGCAGCGAAAACATGCCAGGCATTGTCAAAAAATAATAACATGCGTCGCGCTTGCTAGTTTTTCATGAGTGAATATCGACCCTTGAGAAGGAACTTAGTCATTCTAATTAGCCCGGGCAGCTGAGCGTAAAATCTGGGCAACTCGCGGACCGTGTACTTGTAATGAATACGACTGTTCGACTTTTCTACGGCCGGCCTGTCCCATGCGGTAGCGTAATTCGGGATCTCTCAAAAGAGCCCCGAGTGCATGCTTCCATTCCAGATCGTTGCTGGCAAAAAACCCATTCACACCATGTTCTACAATATCATTGTTGGCCCCAACAGGCGATGCGACAACCGGTAGGCCGCATGCCATGTATTGGATCAGCTTGTAACCGCATTTCCCGCGAGCCCAAGGCGTATTATCCAGGGGCATAATGCCAATGTCCATACCTTGGATCAGGGAGACCTCCCGAGCTTCGCTCCAATCAAAAAACTCTACTTCGTCCGTGGTAGAGTAGCCGTGACCGGCACCTACTGCTCGGAAGACCGCCTTGCTTTCGCGTGCTGTCTGGCGAACCAGATCAAAAATAGGCTGCCCGAAAGTCCGCCACGTTTGCGGGGTTCCGATCCAGCCGATCCGGGCTTTAACGTTATGATCGACAGATGTTCTAAGCTTATAGGCTTTGACATCGACAACCGTTGGAACGATCATTACGCGCTTGGCGCCTGCTTGTTGTGCATACTCGGCGAGATAGTGGTTGCCAGCCGTGACAATATTTGAGTGGGACATGACAGCGGAGATTTTGGACCCTAGCAAGCGTCTCACGAGTTTGCGGGTGTGCTGATCGTAGCGGTGAAAGATTGCATCATCATAATCGCTGACCAACGGTACGTTTCTCGGGATAACTCGCTGCTCTATAAACCACGGAAGCCAAGGAAATGCTTCCTTCTCAAGCCAGATCAAATCCGGCTTCTTTGATCCTTGCAAACCCATTAAACGCTTAAGGTAATAGCTTGCGACGCTAGTAGGGCTTTGTGCGCCTCGATACATCCCGGCGAGATACTTAGCATCGAACAAAGAGGAGACCTGCACCTCCATCCCGGCCTCGTGCAAGTATGGAATGTACTGCATCGTCCGTAGTCGGCTCGACGCGCCTTGGCGATCGTAACGAGAGAGGATCAGAAGGTGAGTCATGTAGTCTTGCTTGTCTGGAGAGGCAGGATGGAGGCGTAAAGCTCCCGATAGGCACGTGTGCCCGCTTCAAGCGAAAACACCTCTTCGGCTGTTTTGCGGCAACGCGATGGCAAATGGGGATCGGCGGTAAGCCTTTCCAAGGCGTCCAGTACCTCGTCCATGTCTTCCGTAGCGGATGATCGCGCTAAAACCCCCACGCAATTTCGTTCGATGATCTGCGCGACATCGCCGACCCCAGCATTGGCGACTACAGGGATGCCGCAACCGAGCAATTCACCCAGCCGGGTAGGCGAACTGCCAAGCTTGCTTAAACCCTCGGTAAAGAACATTGCGGAGACGCTTTGGCGTTGCACTGCCTTATGCACCTCGTGCGGCGCCATGGAGTAGATTTGCAAACGGCTCTGGAAAGCAGGGTTCCCGCCCATCGCCTCGCGCACTTTTTTCGGGTCGTCGCGCGTGATGATGTGAAATTCCGAATTGACATCACGCCTAGCAGCGGCCTGAAAAAACGCCGCCAACCAGTCTTGCCGAAACCACCCGCTTAGGATTGTTCCCAAGCATCCGTAAATGCGAGGGCTGTCATGGAAGGGCGCAGGAACGAACCGGTTGAGATCGGCGCAGGTTGGTATTATGGCAAGACGTTGTTCCGCCATCTCGCGCGGATAAATCTCTTGAAGATGTACAACGGCAGACTCAGTTAAGGAAACAACGGCTGCAGCGCGTTTGATACAAAGGCGCTCTGTGGCGGCAATAGCGCGATGTGCCGGCGACCCCCTCCTCAAGCGGCCAGCTGTAATCATTTCTTCCGGCCAGAGCGCTCTCATGTCAAAGATAAAGGGCGTTCGGGTAATGGCTCCTGCCACTAACGCTACAGCAGCGGGAATGTATGATCTAGCGTGAATAAGCTGGGCTCCTCGGCTATACGTTACACGCACACAAAGCCAAAAGAAGATGAGCATGCTCCAGACATGAGCAATGCCTTTGGGTCGACCGTGGAAGCGTTGTGGCAACCACCGGATGCCGTAGCGCGCGCAGTCTTTCCGCGCTCTTTCCAAAGCCGCCTCATCTGCCAGATCCTCCGCCTTCTCGAAAGTGATCAAAGTGATATCATAATCTTTTGAAAGCCCGCGCAGATAGGCGAAGACTTGACTTTGCCCAAGCGGTTCCATCAGCCCATTTCGGGTTAGGTAGAGAGTAGAAAGCTTTTTGCTGGACAAGTTCATCCTTATCGCTTTTAGATGGAAGCAAATATCATCAATAACGAGATGCCTTATTTTAATAAAATTGCCTTCGGAGAACTGTCGATATTCAAGATCTTTTTTGCCGAATACCAATAGGATAATCGCCAGACAAATAATGCAATACCAGAAGAAACTGCAGCGCCTTTAATACCAAAAATTGGTATAAGCAAGAAGTTAAAGAAAATATTGGCTATCATAGCTAAAACCTGACCCTTTATGTTTTCCCGCTCATTTCCTGACATTGCCAAAATGTTTCCAGCGGAGCCAAAGAATGCGTAACAGCACTGAGAAAGAGTCAAGATTACGAGGGGAGTGTAAGCAAGAACATACTCATCCCCAAATATAACAGCTATAATCTGTTTGCCGAAGAGGAGGAATGCGATAAAGACCGGTATTGTAGAAATAAACGATATCGCAGCCGAGTAAGATGCTAATTTCTGAAGCGCGCGCGTATTTTTCTGAGCATGTAACCTGGCGATGTGGGGTTGTACAACAAGTTCAACTGTCATAAGTCCGAAAGCTGCAAAGGTAGCTGCTGCAACTGCGGTCCGATATATGCCGACTTCTCTATCATCAATTAGGAAGCCAATCATCACCAGATCAACGTTCTGGTTTATCAACATCATTCCGCTCATCAAGGATAAGGGAAGAAGTGATTTCATCCATGATGAAACTTCCATTCGCGGCGATATTCTTCTCGTCAACGCACTTGGCTTCGAGCCGAGGAGAATAAATGTTCCTAATATGAATGAAAGAAAGCCAACTAATGCGTGAATGAGCAAGGAAGACTTTGCATCAATCTGACTGCTTGCAGATAATATCCAAATCACCCCAGCAAGCATAAATGGTTTTACAACTTGATCGGGTAACTGACCAACGAACATGCGACGAAGTCCACGCAGTGCAGCTGCTCTCGCCTGTCCCAGACTTATAATCGGGATCAGGGGTAAAGCCCATAACAAAGCAGATGCTCGCTTTTCGTCCATCTCTTGGCTTAGCGTTAGATACCATGCACCGACCAACACCATCATGATCAAGGAGGTGCATAGTATTGCCGCCGTAGACCAGCGCCATAAACCGCTTACAAGCGGCCAGTCCTCTGATGCTTCGGCTTTTGCCGTTTCACGCACTATGAGAGTTGGTAGGCCCAGCTGTACTGGAATGGCGAGCACGGAGATAATTGAGAAAATAAAGGAGTAGGTGCCGAATTGTTCTGCACCTAGGCAGCGCGCAAGGGTTATAGATGCCGCCATGGCGGCAACTATACTTAGAATACGAACTACGAGGCTTGCGAGGCCTCCTCGGATAAGCTGGGCACCGAATGTATGTGGATCGGCATGGAAGAGGCGTTTTAGCATGTCACTATTGGGGCTCGGAAAGTCCGTAAGACCTATCTTGGACGCATTCGGAGTGACAGCTTACAGCCTCAGGTCGCTTTCGGCGGCTTCAAACAGGTGCTTCAGATCATAAAGAACATGCTCTTCCGCCCCCAAAGCGCGGATTCCGTCCGCCCCCATCGCGCCGAATTCGCGATGCGCCACGGCCAAGATCACACCGTCATAGCTCTGCGCAGCCGGGTTCGTGATCAGATCAATGCCATATTCATGCTTGGCTTCCTGCGCATCCACCCAAGGATCGTAAACATCCACCGCGATGTTGAACTCTTCCAGTTCGGCAACGACATCCACCACCCGCGTGTTGCGCAGATCAGGGCAGTTTTCCTTGAAGGTTAGGCCGAGCACCAGCACGCGGGCGCCGTTGACCTGGATGCGGCGCTTGAGCATGGCCTTGACCATCTGGCCGGCGACATAGGCGCCCATGCCGTCGTTGATGCGGCGTCCGGCCAGGATGACCTGCGGGTGGTAGCCGAGGGTTTCGGCCTTGTGCGTGAGGTAATAGGGATCGACGCCGATGCAGTGGCCGCCCACGAGGCCGGGGCGGAAGGGGAGGAAGTTCCACTTCGTGCCGGCAGCCTTCAGCACGGCTTCCGTGTCGATGTCCATGCGGTTGAAGATGATGGCGAGTTCGTTGATGAGCGCGATGTTGAGGTCGCGCTGCGTGTTTTCAATGACCTTTGCCGCTTCGGCCACGCGGATCGACTCAGCCTTGTAGGTGCCGGCCTCGATGATCGAACCGTAGAGCGCGTCGACCAAGTCGGCGACTTCCGGCGTTGAGCCAGACGTGACCTTGCGGATCGTGGTCAGTCGGTGGGCCTTGTCGCCCGGATTGATGCGTTCGGGCGAGTAACCGGCGAAGAAATCCACGTTGAACTTCAGACCCGAAACACGCTCAAGAACCGGAATGCAGTCTTCCTCGGTGGCGCCGGGATAGACCGTGGATTCGTAGATCACGATATCGCCGCGCTTCAGCACGCGCCCGAGCGTTTCCGAAGCCTTGATGAGCGGGGTCAGGTCGGGGCGCTTGCTGTCGTCGATCGGGGTTGGAACGGTGACGATGTAGATTTGTGCCGCCGCCAGTCCGGCCGGATCGGCGGTGAAGCTCAGATGCCTGGCTTCCGCCAGCTCTTCGGGCGAGGTTTCCAGCGTATGGTCGGTGCCGCCCCGAAGTTCGGCGATACGCGACTGGTTGATGTCGAAGCCGAGAACCTTGCGATGCTTCCCGAACTCCACGGCAAGCGGGAGGCCGACATAGCCGAGGCCGATCACGGCCAGCGTAGCATCATCCTTGGGCAGCATGCGCGAAAGCTCACTCATTTCTGGTAGTAATCCCTGAACCAGGCTACGAACTTCGCGATGCCGTCACGGAAATCGGTTTGTGGGCGGTAACCCGTGAGGCGCTGCAGAAGATCGGCATCGGCCCATGTCGCCGGCACGTCGCCCAGCTGCATGTCCATGTAGTTGCGCACCGCCTTCTTCCCGAGGCAGTCTTCGATGGCGTCGATGAAATCGAGCAGCCTGACCTTTTCCGAATTGCCGATATTGACGATGCGGAACGGCGCAACCGGCGACAGGCTGTCACCCGGCTCGATCTCATCCTTGGATGCGGGACGCACCGGCTGTGCATCGATCAGGAGGCGAATGCCGCGCACGAGATCATCGACATAAGTGAAGTCGCGATACATGTCGCCATGGTTGTAAATGTCGATCGGACGATCATCCAGGATCGCATCGACGAACTTATAGAGCGCGAGATCCGGCCGGCCCCAGGTGCCGTAAACCGTGAAGAAGCGGAACATCGTCGTCGGCAGGGTCCAGAGGTGAGCATAAGCATGCGCCATGCTCTCATTGGCCTTCTTGGTCGCCGCGTAGATCGTAAGCTGGGTGTCCGCTTTCTCGGTTTCGGTAAACGGCATCTCATCATTGGCGCCGTAGACCGATGAGGTTGACGCCATCAACAGATGCTGAACCTGCAGCCGCCTGGCAGCCTCCATGACGTTGAAGGTGCCGATCACATTGGCGTCGAGATAGGCGCGTGGGTTCTCCAGGCTGTAGCGAACCCCGGCCTGTGCCGCGAGATGCACGATCACATCAGGTGCGAAGTCATTCGCGACCTGATCGAAGCGCGCCTGATCCTCCAGCATGCCTTCGGTGGCCGAAAAGTTTGCGTTCTGAAGCAGCATGGCATGGCGGCGCTGCTTGAGGCGGACATCGTAATAGTCCGTCATGCCGTCATAACCATGGACGCGAAAACCCTCGGCGAGCAGCAGCTTGGCCAGATGAAAGCCAATGAAGCCAGCTGTGCCCGTTACGAGGATACGTCTCATGCAGTCATGCTCCTGAAGCGAGCCAACTCACGGCTGAACGCCAACAAGCTGGTTCACCTGATTATCTTGCGCGGTGTGGCTTAAGGTCGACCTTTGGCTCTACACGCTTGAACGAGCATGGTGGCTCGTCTGAAAGTCTGTACCTTGCTGTACGCGACGCTTCCTGCGCCATCAAGAGCGACACCTGCCTACAAGTGCGGACACGAAGCACCGTCGCCACACGCACTTACAACGCCTTGTATGACAATTTCAATATCAGGGTTGCGTGATATAGGTGTTGGTGTACGTTGCAGGCCGCCGAAACAGCCCCCGAAAATCATTCATGCCGTCACTTGACCAGTCGATCCCCAGGCTTGGCGCGCAGCGTCGTTTGTTTGGCATGAAGCGGTTCCAGCTTCTTGGTGGATTGATCTTCGCGATCCTGCTGCCAGCACTTGTCAGGATGAGCGAAGGTGGTGTGGGAGTTCTTGCCGGATCAAACATCCGCACGACCTTGGCGGCAGCTTTCCTCGCCCATCTACTAGGCTACATGGTTTATCGCCGGCTTGGGGCCGTGCCTGGGATCGCCGGGGCAGGCTATATTCTGCCGACCTTTGCCTGGTCATACGGCACGATCTTCCTGATTATCTTCTTCTGGCGCCTGGATTACAGCCGCTTCCAGGCGGCCGGCAGCTTCGTCATGTCGACGCTTTGGTACTTCGGCATGAGCGTGGTGTCGCGCCGGATGGCGCCGCGCGAACTCGCGATCATTCCCGGCGGTGCCGTCGAAGTTCTCACCGAAATCTCAGACATCATTTGGCATCGGGTTCGACAGCCAAGCGGACGCCCGTCTGGCGTCAGCGGAATTGTCGTCGATCTGCGCGCGGATCTTTCGGATGATTGGGAGCGCTACATCGCAGATGCGGCGCTGGCGGGCATTCCCGTTTATCATTTCAAGCAGGTGCGCGAGTCTCTCACCGGTCGCACCGAGATCGAGCATCTTTCGGAGAACACGCTGGGGTCACTGAACCCCAACATGCTCTATCTGAAGGTCAAGCAATCGATCGACTGGATTGCGGCGCTGAGTATGCTGGTTGTGCTCTCGCCGATCCTTCTGGCGATCGGTCTGGCCATTCGATGGGATTCGCCCGGCCCGGCCTTGTTCCGTCAGCAACGCATGGGCTATCGCGGCGAGCCTTTCCAGATGGTGAAGTTCCGCACAATGCGGGCAGAGCAGCCTCGCGGTGAGCGCAGGGAAGCCGCGATTACTAGGGATAATGACACCCGCATCACGCGGCTAGGACGTTTTCTGCGACGCACGCGCATCGACGAACTGCCTCAGGCTATCAACATCCTGCGGGGTGAAATGAGCTGGATCGGGCCGCGCCCGGAAGCCATGGCCCTGTCCGAACTCTATGAGGAGAAGCTGCCTTTCTATCGCTACCGGCATATTGTGCGACCGGGCATCACGGGCTGGGCGCAGGTGAATCAAGGGCATGTGCACAGCGTCGATGACGTTCTGAGCAAGCTTCACTTCGACTTCTACTACATCAAGAACTTTTCGCCCTGGCTCGATCTTGTCATTGTTCTTCGAACCATTAAGACGATGCTGACCGGCTTCGGAGCCAAGTAGGACGGCGGCCGAGCTTCCACGAGCCCGCACTCCTCGGGAACTTCACCACTCCGCCATCGGTTGTCCCAGCAACAGCCCAACCAAGCGGGAGAAGCAGGATAATGGCGAAGCAGAAGGATGAGGCTCCGGAGGCGACTGCGGTGCAAGAAGCGCTGGATGCGCCGGGGCAGGGTGATTTAAGCAAGATCAAGACGGTAGATCTGTCCCTGCATGGGGACGGGATCGATCATTGGCAGGATGAACCGCAGGATGCGGGCGAAGATGCCAAGCCGCGGGACAAGGATCGGGAATAGGTTGTGCTTGCTTTGCATGGTGCTTCGAGGCGGTTAGAGCCCGGGAATTGCGTAGTTCAGCCGTCGCGATGAGGTCCAGGCGCGGACATTCGATATGCGGCCTTGGTGATCGGCCGATTCGCTGTTAGGCTGGTGCCAACTCAAAGACATGATGCACCTGCAGCTGCCTTTTGGCGCGCGGTGCGGAAGGATTAAACGTGAAGGATCCCGATCCCGACGCCCATGCGTCGGCGAACAGGGGATCGATGCATGGATCGGGGCAGGGCGCACGTCCGGCCGAGGCCGAATCTTCTTCTCAAGGGGTTGGTTCTCGATCCGCAAGGTCCCCGGCGCAGCCGCCGTCACCGCCATCGTCCAAGCGGCGGCGCAAGAGGAAGCGCGGCCGGCAGGGCTCCGGCAAGGGCGGTCAGGCCCCTGTCCAATCGTCGGCCGCATCGCAGAACGAGAACAAGGCGCAGAGCGCGGGCAAGGTGAGCGAGCCTGCCGCCAAGTCTGCGCGACCGGCGGAAGGTCAGTCACAGGCGCCGTCGGCCAAAAAGCGACGGCGTCGTTCCCGGGGCGGAAAGAACGGCAACGGTGCGCTTGTTCGTGCCGACGCAGGCCAGCCGGACCAGCGCCGCCAGACACCCGCTGCTGCGCAACCTGTTCCTGCACCGGTGCAGATCCGTCTGCCCGAACAGGCCGAGCGCAAGTCTGCACCGCAGCCCGCCTATGCAGCACTCGATCTTGGCACCAACAATTGCCGGCTGCTCGTCGCGGTGCCGACGCGCTCCGGGCAGTTTCGCGTGGTGGATGCGTTTTCGCGCATCGTGCGGCTGGGCGAGGGGCTGACCGCGACCGGGCGGCTTGGCGATGCCGCAATGACGCGCGCGGTCGAAGCGCTGAAAGTCTGCGCCGACAAGCTCGCCGCGCGCGACATCAAGCAGGCTCGGCTGATCGCCACGGAAGCCTGCCGTTCGGCAGCCAATGGCGAGGAGTTTCTCGATCGTGTGAAGCGCGAAACGGGCTTGCAGCTCGAGATCATCGACCGCGAAACGGAAGCGCGGCTGGCCGTGTCCGGCTGCGGCTCGCTGGTGGAGCGCGGCACGAAAGCGGTCGTGCTGTTCGATATTGGCGGCGGCTCTTCCGAGATCGCGCTGGTAGATGTGTCGGGCGAGCGGCGGCCGCGTTTGGCGCGCCATATCGTGGCGTGGACCTCCTTGCCGGTCGGCGTCGTTTCGCTGGCTGAGCGCTTCGGCGGTCGCACGGTGACGCCTGAGATCTTCCAGGCCATGGTTGCCGATGTGGCCGGCATGCTCGACCGCTTCGATGAACGCGGCAAGCTTGGCGCCCTCGCGAATGGGCCGGATTTCCATCTGCTCGGGACCTCCGGCACGGTCACCACGCTGGCCGGCGTGCATCTTGGCCTTGAACGCTATGACCGCCGCCGTGTCGACGGTCTTTGGCTCGACCGCGCGAATGTCGATGCCATGATCGCCAAGCTCGTGTCATGGGATTTCGCCGAGCGCGTGGCCAATCCATGCATCGGGCCGGACCGTGCCGATCTCGTGCTCGCCGGTTGCGCGATCCTGGAAGCGATCCGCGCTGTCTGGCCCTCCGAGCGGCTGCGGGTTGCCGATCGCGGTTTGCGCGAAGGTATTTTAAGTGAACTGATGGGCGACGATGGCGCTTGGCGCCGTCAAACCAACACCAACAATCAGCGGCAGGGCACGCGATGAAACCGCCGAGCAAACGTCCGGGCAGTTCTACGGCGGGAAGCGGCGCGCGTGCGCTGAAGACCCGCATCAAGAAGACCAAGCTGAAGAATTCGTCGCGGCGCTGGCTCGAACGGCACCTCAACGACCCCTACGTGCATCGTTCCAAGATGGAAGGCTACCGTGCGCGCTCGGCCTATAAGCTGATCGAGATCGACGACCGCTACCACATCCTGAAAAAGGGACTGCGGGTGATCGACCTTGGTGCGGCTCCGGGCGGCTGGTGCCAGGTTGCGGTTCAGCGCGTCACTTCGAGCGACGAAGACAAGCGTGTCGTTGGTATCGATTATCTCGAAATGGACGAGCTGCCCGGCGTCAAACTTCTGCAACTCGATTTCCTGGATGATGAGGCTCCAGCGAGGCTGATGGAGGCATTGGGCGGGTCGCCGGACATCGTCTTGTCGGATATGGCAGCACCCACGACAGGCCACAGCCGGACCGATCACATCCGCACCATGCATCTGTGCGAAGTGGCGGCGGATTTCGCGATTTCCGTACTGAAGCCGGGCGGGCATTTTCTCGCCAAGACGTTCCAGGGCGGCACGGAAAACGAGTTGCTCGATCGCTTGAAGAAGAATTTCAAGTCGGTCCACCACGTCAAGCCGGCTGCCTCGCGTGCCGAGTCCGTCGAGCTTTATCTTCTTGCGCGCGACTTTAAGGGTCGGGCGCCGGAGATCGTGGAAGAGGCGGAAGACGCCGAAAACGAAGGCTAAACCACCGGCGGCTGCTGCGCCACGGGATCTTCCGGCGGCGGTGGTCGGCGGTGGCCGGATACGTCGCTGCCTGCGTTACGGTCCATAAAGAAGAAGGGCACGATCGCTAGCATCGAGATCAGGCCGACGATGGTGAAGGCGATCACGAAGGTCGATTGCCCCAGCTGAACGCCAGTGAAGATCGGTGCAATTTCCAGGATGGCGCCAGCGATGGCCACACCGATCGCGACGGAAATCTGCTGCGAGGCCGCTGCAATCGCGGTCGCCTGACCGGCATCCTTGTTCTCCACTTCGGCAAACACCAGCGCGTTGGCGGAGGTGAAGAACAGCGAGCGGAAGAAGCCGGCAAACAGCAGCACGACCGTGATCACCAGATGCGGCGTGGCAGCGGTGAAGAAGCCGTTGGCGATGATCAGGATGCCGCCGATCAGGCCGGCGCTGATTAGCACCGTGCGGAAACCGCCCCGCCGCAAAAGTGATGGTGCCAGCATCTTCATCATCAGCGCACCACCGGCAGACGCGAAGGTCAGCAGGCCGGACTGGAACGGCGTCAGGTTGAAAACGAGCTGGAAGAACAGCGGCAGCAGGAACGGGATTGCGCCGATGCCGAAGCGAAACAGCGTACCGCCCATGATCGCGCGCCGAAAGGTCGGGTTGCGGAACATGCGCAGGTCGATGATCGGCGCGGCGTGGCGTCGAGCGTGGCGAATGTAGAACAGGCCTGAAACGAGGCCGACGCCGACCGTCAGCAGGCCCACCCACATCGGAAGAACTGGAAGGCTCGTAACTGACAGGCCGAACACCAGCCCGGATGCCGCGAGCCCCGCCATGACGAAGCCGGCCGCATCGATGCGCGCGCCCTTGATGCCCGGCATTTCCGGCATGATGCGGCCTGCGAAATAGATGCCCGCAAGGCCGATCGGCACGTTGATCAGGAAGATCCAGTGCCAGGAGAAGTAGGTGGTGATGAAGCCGCCCACCGGTGGTCCGACCAGCGGGCCGATAAGGCCAGGGATGGTCAAGAGCGCCATGGCATTCACCAGATCGGCCTTCGATGTCGCCCGCACCAGAACGAGGCGGGCGACCGGCGTCATCATCGCGCCGCCCATGCCTTGCAGGAAGCGCGCTCCGACAAAGGCACTGAGCGAACCGGAAAAGGCGCAGGCGATCGAGCCAATCACGAACACGGCGATCGCCGTGCGAAAGACGTTCTTTGCGCCATAACGATCTGCCATCCAGCCGCTGACGGGGATGAAGATCGCGACCGACACGAGATAGGCCGTCAGCGCCAGCTTGAGCGCGATCGGGCTCGTTTCTATGTCGCGGGCGATGGCTGGCAGGGAGGTCGAGATCACCGTCGAATCCATGTTCTCCATGAACAAGGCGACGGCGAGCACGATGGGAAGCGCGCGATTGAAGCCGGCGGTCTTCACAGGAGGCTGGTTCTCGGCGGAAGAAACACGATCCATAGATGGCTATCTTTGTTGTCCGGGCTTCTTTGGACCGGCATCGAACCCTTCGCAAGGCATAACGTTGGTGTGAAAGGGATTGCCGGCGCGTTCTGTTCGGCCAGCTTACCGAGCATACCCGCTGTCATGCCTTGTTTCTGCCGACCCTCATTGCTGCCAACCCTTATCGTTACAGGAGAGTTCCATGACCAATGCCTTCGACCGCCGATCGCTGTTCAAACTGGGTGCTGCCGCGGGAACGGCAGCGCTTGTTGCGCCGCAGATCATGACGCGCGCGGCCTTTGCAGACGCGCCGCAACGCCCTGAAGTCGGCAATGCCGGTTTCCACCGCTTCAATCTCGGGAGTTTCGAGGTGACGGTGCTGCTCGATGGCATTCGGCCGGGCGATGGCCCATATCCGACCTTTGGCGCGGATCAGAAGGCCGAAGACGTGGAAGCGCTGATGGTGGAGAATTTCCTGCCGCCCAAGCGCATGATCAACCAGTTCAACCCCGTGCTGGTGAATACCGGAAGCGAGCTGGTGCTGTTCGACACCGGCATGGGTCCGGATGGACGCCAGGCCGGCATGGGCCAGCTGACGCGCCGCATCGCCGATTCCGGTTACTCCCCAGCGGATATCACCACCGTTGTGATCACCCACATGCATGGCGACCACATCAACGGCTTGATCGAAGGTGACCAGCCGGCCTTCATCGGCGCGCGCTATGTCACCGGGCAAACCGAATGGGATTTCTGGACCTCACCGGACCGCAAGGGCACGCCGGCCGAAGGCAATGCCAAGGCGGTGCAGGCCAAGGTCGTGCCGCTGAAGGACAAGACGACGTTCATCCAGGACAAGGCGACCGTCACGCCCGGCATCACCGCGATGGCGGCACCGGGTCATACACCGGGCCATATGGTGTTTATGCTGGAATCGCAGGGCCGCAAGCTCCTGCTGACGGCCGACACCGCCAACCACTTCGTCGCGTCCTTGCAGCGGCCGGATTGGGAAGTGTCGTTCGACGTCGACAAGGCGCAGGCGGCTGCTACGCGCAAGACGATCTTCGGCATGCTGGCTTCCGAAAAGATGCCCTTTATCGGCTATCACATGCCGCATCCGTCCGTCGGCTATGTCGAGCCGCTGGCCGAAGGCTTCCGCTTCGTGCCTGCAACCTACCAGTTCCAGGTCTGAGCCGACGGCCGACAGCGCAGGGGATGACGCAAGGCGGCGTCTTCCCTTTCGCCTGTCGGCGTGGTAGCAGCCACTGCCATTCTCCACACGGAAGAAGAGATCAGGCACGCCTCTATGGTGTAGCCCGGTTTCTCATTTCCGCTTTGCAAGGACTGGCATAATGGCGCGCATCATCGAAACCATCACGGGCGCACATGCGCTGACCTTCGACGACGTGCTTTTGCAGCCCGGTCATTCCGAGGTAATGCCGGGCCAGACCGACATCCGCACCAAGATCGCCCACGACATCGAACTCAACCTGCCGATCCTGTCGGCCGCGATGGACACAGTGACGGAAGCGCGCCTTGCGATCGCCATGGCGCAGGCCGGCGGCATCGGCGTCATCCACCGTAACTTCACGCCGATCGAACAGGCCGAACAGGTCCGCCAGGTCAAGAAGTTCGAGTCCGGCATGGTGGTGAACCCCGTTACCATCGGCCCGGACGCGACGCTGGCCGATGCCCTGACCCTCATGAAGACGCACAGCATTTCCGGTATTCCGGTGGTGGACAATGCCGGCCTCGGCGGCCCACGCGTTGGCCGCCTGCTGGGCATCCTCACCAATCGCGACGTGCGCTTTGCGTCCGACCCGAGCCAGAAGGTTCATGAGCTGATGACGAAGGAAAACCTCGTCACGGTGAAGGATAATGTCAGCCAGGACGAGGCCAAGCGCCTGCTGCATCAGCGCCGCATCGAAAAGCTCTTGGTGGTGGACGATCAGGGCTATTGCGTCGGCCTGATCACCGTCAAGGACATGGAAAAGTCGCAGCTTAATCCCCACGCATCCAAGGACGCGCAGGGCCGTCTGCGCGTCGCTGCCGCTACCACCGTCGGCGCGGATGGCATGGAGCGTGCTGAACGCCTGATCGAAGCGGGCGTCGATCTCCTGGTGATCGACACCGCGCATGGCCATTCGCAGCGCGTGCTGGACGCCGTAACGGCGGCCAAGAAGATGTCGAACTCGGTGCGCATCATGGCCGGCAATGTCGCGACCGCCGAAGGCACCAAGGCGCTGATCGATGCCGGCGCGGATGCCGTCAAGGTCGGCATCGGACCGGGCTCGATCTGCACCACGCGCATCGTCGCCGGCGTCGGCGTGCCGCAGTTGTCGGCCGTGATGTCTGCGGCTGAAGAAGCGGATAAGCAGAACGTCTCGATTATCGCCGATGGCGGCATCAAATATTCCGGCGATCTCGCCAAGGCGCTGGCTGCGGGTGCAGGTGCGGCCATGATCGGGTCACTGCTTGCCGGTACGGAAGAAAGCCCCGGCGAAGTCTATCTGCACCAGGGCCGCTCCTTTAAATCTTACCGCGGCATGGGCTCGGTCGGCGCCATGGCACGCGGTTCGGCTGACCGCTACTTCCAGGCGGAAGTGCGCGACACGCTGAAGCTGGTACCCGAGGGCATCGAAGGCCAGGTCCCGTATAAGGGGCCAGTCTCCGGCGTGCTGCACCAGCTTGCCGGCGGCCTGCGTGCCGCCATGGGCTATGTCGGCGCACCGACGCTCGGCGAACTGCGTGATCGCGCAACCTTCGTGCGTATTTCCAGCGCTGGTTTGCGTGAAAGCCACGCGCATGACGTGACGATCACCCGCGAAAGCCCGAACTATCCCGGCGTGATGTAAGCGAGGCGATGCGCTTTCTGCGTAATCCCGGTGTTCTGACGGTCGCGGCCATTCCGGTCGCGCTCGTCATGCTTGCCTTCGAATTTCTGTATCTGCGCCCGCTGACCGGCGGGCAGGCCAGCCTCGACTGGCGCTTCGACGGCTTCAAGCCGATGGAAGCGCTGTCCTGGCTGACCGCACTCGGGCCCCGCGGCCGCGAGGCGGTGCTGGTCTGGCATTATCTGACCGCCGACCTGCTGTTTCCGGTTCTTGTCGGCTTCGCGCTAGGCGGCTTCACCTATTATGCCGCCCGCCGCGTGTCCTTCTTCCGCCGCTTGGCCGATTCGACTTTGCGCAAGCTCTGCGTGCTCTGGATCCTGCCTTATCTCATCGTCGATTACGGCGAGAACATCATGATCTCGGCCATGCTGGTCGATCCCGTCGGCGTCAGCCATTCACTGATCCGCACGGCATCGGTCTTCGTGATCCTGAAGCACGTCTTCTTCGGCATAGGGCTGATCGTGATTGCGGCGCTCAGCGTGCTGGCACGCCGCGAAGCAAACGCGGACAAGCCGCGGCAGGCTTAGCGGAAAACCGGCTTAAGTCTGCTTTGTTTCTCCGCCCCATGTTTCACGGATTAGTTCGGCAAGCTTCTCGCATTCGTCGCGGCGCAATCCGTTGCGGCGCTGGAACAGCGCGATCGCACGGGTCGGTGCCGGCTTGGCGAAAGGCACGATCTTCAGCCCCGCAATCGTGTTGGCCGACGCAACCGCCATTTCAGGAATAAGCGTCACGCCCAATCCGTTCGCCACCATTTGCAGGAGCGTGGTGAGGCTGGTGGCGCCGAAGCGCTTCATGGCCACGGGCTTGACCTGCGTGCAGACGGCCAGCGCCTGTTCGCGCAAGCAATGCCCTTCCTCGAGCAGCATCAGGCGTTCAAGCGCCGGGCTGTCCGGCGGCACGGGCGGCGCGGTGAAGTCAGGATCGGAAGCCGGCACCGCCAGAAAGAAGCTTTCGTCGAACAGTGGCGTGGCCATCATCTGCCGGTCTTCGATCGGCAGCGCGGCAACAAAGGCGTCGATCTCGCCGGCCAGCAGCGCATCGGTCAAATGCGGCGTTAGCGCCTCCCGTAACTCCAGCTGGAACGCTGGAAAACTCTGCCGCAGCACGGGCAGGAGAGGGGGCAGCAGATAAGGCGCGATGGTCGGAATAAGCCCGAGCCGAAAGCGCCCCTGCATGGTGGAAGGGCGTCGCCCGCTGCTTTCGAAACTGCGAGTCGATTGAAGGATGCCGGTCGCCTGCGGCAGCAATATCTGACCTTCTTCGGTGAGACTGACCGCACGTCGTGCGCGATTGAACAAGCGGCAACCCAGTACCTCCTCAAGCTCCGCGATCTGTGCTGAAAGCGCCGGCTGCGTTACCCCGCATAAGGCGGCTGCGCGCCCGAAATGCAGCGTTTCGGCAAGCGCCTCGAAATATTCCAGCTGACGCAGGCTCGTTCGGATCATCACTCCTTCTTATCGAAACAAGAAGAAATGGCAATTTGCGATTATCGCTGATGCGCGTTACCACACAGGCCGAACGAGGATGGGCGATCGCCGATCCTTCAAACCCAGCAGCCTCGCCAGGGAGTTTAATCATGGATGCAGTGACCGACGACAAGACCGAGGGCCAGTGCCCCGTAGCCCATGGCGGTGGTGGAAAGAACGGTGCCCCTGGCGACAAGAAGAAGCCGTCGAATCGCGGCTGGTGGCCGGATGCGCTCGACATCGAGATGCTTCACCGCAATTCCGACCTGTCGAACCCGATGGGCGCTGATTTCGATTACGCCGAAGAATTCAAGACGCTCGACCTCGATGCGGTGATGACGGACCTGAAGGCCCTCATGACCGACAACAAGGATTGGTGGCCGGCCGACTTCGGCCATTATGGTGGCCTCATGGTCCGCATGGCCTGGCACTCGGCCGGCACTTATCGCATCACCGACGGCCGTGGCGGCGCTGGTGCCGGTCAGCAGCGTTTCGCGCCGCTGAATTCCTGGCCGGACAATGCCAACCTCGACAAGGCGCGCCGCATGCTGTGGCCGATCAAGCAGAAGTATGGCCGCAAGCTGTCCTGGGCGGATCTGATGATCCTGACCGGCAATGCCGCGCTGGAATCGATGGGCTTCAAGACTTTCGGCTTCGCCGGTGGTCGCGTCGATGTGTGGGAGCCGGAAGAGCTTTATTGGGGGCCTGAGGGCACCTGGCTCGGCGACGAGCGCTATAGCGGTGAGCGCCAGCTTTCCGAGCCGCTGGGCGCCGTCCAGATGGGCCTGATCTACGTCAATCCGGAAGGCCCGAACGGCAATCCCGATCCGCTCGCTTCGGCGCGCGACATCCGCGAAACCTTTGCTCGCATGGCCATGAACGACGAGGAAACCGTCGCGCTCATCGCCGGCGGTCACACCTTCGGCAAGACGCACGGCGCGGGCGATCCGTCGCTCGTTGGTCCCGAGCCGGAAAGCGGTGCGCTTGAGGATCAGGGTCTCGGCTGGAAAAGCAAGTACGAGACCGGCCACGGCACCCACGCCATTACCGCCGGTGTCGAAGTCACCTGGACGCAGGAACCCACGAAGTGGACCAACCTGTACTTCAAGAACCTGTTCGAGAACGAATGGGAACTGACCACCAGCCCGGCCGGTGCCAAGCAGTGGGTTGCCAAGAACGCTGAGCCGTCGATCCCGGATGCTTTCGATCCCTCGAAGAAGCATCTGCCGACCATGCTGACCTCCGACCTGGCTCTTCGCGTTGACCCGATCTACGAGAAGATCTCGCGTCGCTTCTACGAAAACCCGGACCAGTTCGCCGCCGCCTTTGCCCGCGCCTGGTTCAAGCTCACCCATCGCGATATGGGCCCGCGCGTGCGTTATCTCGGACCCTGGGTGCCGCAGGAAGAGCTGATCTGGCAGGACGTCGTTCCCGTCAACAATCAGCCTCTGGCAGACAGCGATGTCGAAGCCTTGAAGGAGAAGATCCTGGCGTCCGGCCTTTCGGTCGCGCAGCTCGTTTCCACCGCCTGGGCGTCGGCCTCGACCTTCCGTCGCTCCGACAAGCGCGGCGGTGCCAATGGCGCGCGCGTTCGCCTGGAGCCGCAGAAGAACTGGGAAGCCAATGAGCCCGCGAAGCTGCAGGCCGTTCTGCAGAAGCTCGAGACGATCAAGGCTGAGTTCGGCAAGCCGGTGACTCTCGCCGACCTGATCGTTCTGGCCGGTGCTGCGGGCGTCGAAAAGGCAGCTAAGGATGCCGGTCTCGACATCAAGGTGCCGTTTGCACCCGGTCGCGGCGATGCCTCCCAGGAGCAGACCGACGTCCTGTCCTTCGCACCGCTGGAGCCACGTTATGACGGCTTCCGCAACTACACGCATTCCACCAAGCTTAAGTTCCTGAAGTCGGAAGAGGCTCTGGTGGACCGCGCGCAGTTGCTGACGCTGACCGGTCCGGAAATGACCGTCCTGCTTGGCGGATTGCGCGTTCTCGGCGCGAACTATGCCGACACCAAACACGGCGTCTTCACCGACAAGCCAGGCACGCTGACGAACGACTTCTTCGTCAACCTGCTCGACATGGCAACCGAGTGGCAGGCACCGGATGCCAACGGTGTCTATCAGGGCGTTGATCGCAAGACCAAGGCGCCGAAATGGACGGCAACCGGCATCGACCTGATCTTCGGCTCGCATTCGCATCTGCGTGCCTATGCGGAAGTCTATGCCACAGCCGACTCCAAGGAGAAGTTCGCTCGGGATTTCGTGTCGGCCTGGACCAAGGTCATGAACGCGGACCGCTTCGACATCCAGAAGCCGGATCGCCTCGAGGGCTGAGGCTTTCGTCCACCAAGTTGAAAGGGCTGGGAGCAATCCTGGCCCTTTTCTTTTGCCCGCCATCTCGCTAGCAAGGTCGCGAACGGGTCAATCCGAACACGGGAAATACCGATATGCGTCTTGGCGGTCGACTTGCGGCAGCAATTGAAGTCCTGTCCGACATGGAAAAGCGCCACCGCCCCGCGGCTGACGCCTTGAAGGACTGGGGCCTGTCCCATCGTTTCGCCGGAGCCGGCGACCGCGCCGCGATCGGCAACATCGTCTATGACGCGCTGCGCCGCCGTCGTTCCGCCGCCTGGCAGCTTGACGAAGAGAGCCCCCGTGCCGCAGCCTTCGGTGCCCTGCTGCTGGAATGGGGCGAAACAGCGGATAGCCTCGACCGCACCCTTGATGGCGATCGCTTCGCGCCCGAGCGGCTGAGCGAGACGGAAAAATTGGCTATCGCTTCTCGGAAACTGATCGACGCTCCCGATGTCGTTCGGGCCGACATCCCCGACTGGTGTCAGCCGCATCTCGAACGCTCCTTTGGCGAGGATTGGGTTGCTGAAGCCGCCGCCCTTGCCGCACGACCGCCACTAGACCTGCGCGTCAACCGGCTGCAATCCAACCGCGATCGAGTGCTCGCTGATATCAGCGAAACAGGAGCAATGGCGTCTGCCATTTCGCCGAACGGCATCCGCATCCCCCCGATCGAGGGCTCCGGACGTCATCCAAATGTGCAGGTCGAACCCGCCTTTCAGAAGGGCTGGTTCGAAATTCAGGATGAAGGCTCGCAAATTGCCGCGACTTTGGCCTCCGCGAAACCGGGCATGCAAGTCCTTGATTTCTGCGCAGGAGCGGGCGGCAAAACGCTCGCGCTCGCCGCCGAAATGGAGAACCGCGGCCAGATCTTCGCCTATGATTCCGACAAATCCCGCCTGGCCCCCATCTTCGACCGCCTGAAACGCGCCGAAACCCGCAACGTCCAAGCCGTTACCTCCCTGAATAGCCTGGACAAACTGGAAGGCGAACTCGACCTCGTTCTGATCGACGCCCCGTGCACCGGTTCCGGTACCTGGCGCCGCCGCCCGGACGCGAAATGGCGCCTGAGCACCCGGCAGCTCGATGTCCGCATCGGCGAACAGGCCGCCATCCTCGATAACGCCGCGCGTTTCGTAAAGCCCGGCGGCCGCCTGGCCTACGTGACGTGCTCAGTGTTCGCCGAAGAGAACACGGATCAGGTCGAAGCCTTCCTCCAACGCCATCCGGACTTCGCCTGCGTCGATCAGGAAGCGCTTTGGAATGAACGTCTTGAGACTGGCAAAGCCCGCTTCTCGGCTTCCGGCATCGTCATGAGCCCGCTGACCACAGGCACCGACGGCTTCTTCTTCGCCGCGCTCGAACGCCGCGCCTGATACTATCTAGACGCAGGAAGGGGAGGCGCTACCTTCATCATCATGAAGCGTATCGTCTCTCTCGTTCTGTTCTTGCTGCTGGTTGTCGGTGGCGGCCTGCTGATCGGCGCCACCAATCGGCCGGGCGAATGGTATCAGGGGCTTTCCAAGCCGCCCTTCAATCCGCCGGATTGGCTCTTCGCGCCGGCCTGGACCATCCTCTACCTCTTCATCGCCTTTGTCGGCTGGCGCTGCTGGCAAGCGCAACCGACCGGCCGCCGTATGCAGCTGTGGTGGGCGCAACTGGTGCTGAACTTCCTATGGATGCCGATGTTCTTCGGCTTGCAGCAGATGGCGCTGGCGCTTGTCGTTATCTTCGCGCTGCTGGCCACGATCCTAGCCTTCATTTCCCTGAGCTGGCGTGTTGATCGGCTTTCGGCCTGGCTCTTCGTGCCCTATGCGCTCTGGACCGCTTTCGCGACCTATCTCAACATTTCGCTCATGGTGTTGAATTAGCCGAACTAGTTCTTGGCGTTGCGTCACTGGCTGGCATTTGCCATAGCTGCCCAATGGGGAGCGTGAGGTTTGATGGCAGCTAGCAAGCTCGTTGCAGGGGCAGATTTCGAAGATCGCGTTCGCGAAAGCTTCGCCCGTCAGAAAGTGATGACCACGATCGGCGCTAAGCTGACGAGTGTCACGCCGGGCATCGTCGAGATCGAGATGGACTTTGCCGACCAGCTCACCCAGCAGCATGGCTTCCTGCACGCCGGCGTCATTTCCATCGCCATGGATTCGGCCTGCGGTTATGCTGCCTACACGGTGATGCCGTCCGATGCCGCCGTGCTGACCATCGAGTTCAAGGTGAACCTGCTGGCGCCGGGTAAAGGGGAGCGTTTCCTGTTTCGCGGCGAGGTTACCAAGCCCGGCCGCACCATTATCGTGGCAGATGGTCAAGCCTACGCCTTCGGCGCCGATGGCGAAGCGAAGCTGATCGCCACCATGACAGGCACGATGATGACGGTTGTAGGCCGAGACGGCATTGCGGGCTGAACGCTTCAGGCGCATTGCCGGCCGTCGCGTGCTGTTTGTGATGGCGGCGCAGGCGGAATATGGTCCGTATTTGCAGGCCCGCTTCCAGCCTTTGATGACGGGCATCGGTCCGGTTGAAGCGGCCATTGTCTTGACTGCAACGCTGGCCGAACTGGACCATGACGGCCTGCTGCCCGACCTCATCGTCTCGCTCGGCTCCGCCGGCAGCCGTGTGCTCGAGCAGACCAAGGTCTATCAGGCCAGCAGCGTGTCCTACCGCGACATGGATGCCTCGCCGCTCGGCTTCCCGGCCGGCGTCACGCCGCTCCTTGATCTGCCGGCCGTTCTGCCGCTGGCCTCCCAGATTCCTGACGTTCCAACGGCCACCTTGTCGACCGGCGCGAACATCGTGTCGGGCGCAGCTTACGACCGGATTGATGCCGACATGGTCGACATGGAGACCTTTGCATTGCTGCGCGCCGCCACGCGCTACAAGATTCCGCTGATCGCCTTGCGCGGGATTTCGGATGGAGCCGCCGAGCTGACCCATGTTGGCGACTGGACAGCCTATCTGCACATCGTCGACGAGAACCTTGCCTACGCGGTGGATCGTCTGGAAGAGGCGTTGAAAAGCGGCGCGATCGCTGTCTGAGCTTGCGAAAAGCGCAGGATGTCATTAGACGCTCGCCATGAGCGAAGAACTTGCCCCCGACACAGTCCTTATCGTTGATTTCGGCAGCCAGGTCACCCAGCTGATCGCGCGGCGCGTCCGCGAGGCTGGCGTGTATTCCGAGATCGTTCCTTTCCAATCCGCTGATGAAGCCTTCGACCGCATCGCGCCGAAGGCCGTGATCCTTTCCGGTGGCCCGGCCTCCACCACGGAGATCGGCAGCCCGCGCGCGCCGCAGAAGATCTTCGACGCCGGCATCCCGGTGCTTGGCATCTGTTATGGGGAGCAGACGATCTGCGCTCAGCTCGGCGGCGCCGTTGAAGCCGGCCATCACCGCGAATTCGGCCGCGCCTTCCTGGAAATCCAGGATGATTGCGCCTTGTTCGAGGGGCTGTGGGCCAAAGGCACCCGCCATCAGGTCTGGATGAGCCATGGCGACCGCGTTACCGCACTGCCGGAAGGGTTCCGTGTTGTCGGCACCTCCGCAGGCGCACCCTATGCGGCCATCGCCGATGAAAAGCGCCGCTTTTATGCCGTGCAGTTCCATCCGGAAGTCGTTCATACGCCGGACGGCGCCAAGCTGCTCGGCAACTTCGTTCACCACATCGCCGGCATCAAGAGCGACTGGACCATGCGCGCTTATCGCGAGCATGCCGTACAGGCCATTCGCGATCAGGTGGGTTCAGGCCGGGTCATCTGCGCGCTGTCGGGTGGCGTGGACTCGTCCGTTGCTGCCCTCCTGATCCATGAAGCCGTCGGCGAGCAGCTCACCTGCATCCTCGTTGACCACGGCCTCATGCGCAAGAACGAGGCGGCGGATGTCGTCGAAATGTTCCGCGAGCACTACAATCTCCACCTCATCCTCGTGGACGCCTCCGATCGCTTCATCGGCGCCCTGGAAGGCGAGTTTGACCCGGAAAAGAAGCGCAAGACGATCGGCCGGCTTTTCATCGAAGTGTTCGAGGAAGAAGCCGCCAAGCTCGGTGGCGCCGATTTCCTGGCGCAGGGAACGCTTTATCCCGACGTGATCGAGAGCGTATCCTTCACCGGCGGGCCGTCCGTCACCATCAAGTCGCACCATAATGTCGGCGGTCTGCCAGACCGCATGAACATGAAGCTGGTCGAGCCGCTGCGCGAACTCTTCAAGGATGAAGTCCGCGTGCTGGGCAAGGAACTCGGCCTGCCCGACAGCTTCATCGGCCGCCACCCGTTCCCCGGTCCCGGCCTCGCGATCCGCTGCCCCGGCGGCATCACCCGCGACAAGCTGGAGATCCTGCGCGAAGCCGACGCGATCTATCTCGACGAGATCCGCAAGGCCGGCCTTTACGACGCAATCTGGCAGGCCTTCGCCGTGCTGTTGCCCGTGCAGACCGTGGGCGTCATGGGCGACGGCCGCACCTACGAGTTCGTCTGCGCGCTGCGCGCCGTGACCTCGGTGGACGGCATGACCGCCGACTTCTACCACTACGACATGGAATTCCTCGGCCGCGCCGCCACCCGCATCATCAACGAAGTCCGCGGCATCAACCGCGTCGTTTATGACGTGACCTCGAAGCCACCTGGCACGATCGAGTGGGAATAAGCGGCAGAAGTCGCTCTTCGCCAAAGCGTTCTGCGTCCTTGTTCCGTCCAGCGATTTCTGCTGATCGGGAAGAGGCCGCTCACCGCGCCGCTTGTGCCTCCCGATCGATTAGCGCGCGCTTGCGCTCCAAACCCCAACGATAGCCGGACAGGCTGCCATCGGTGCGAACGACGCGGTGGCAGGGGATGGCGACGGCGAGTGCATTGGCTGCGCAGGCACCGGCAACGGCGCGGACTGCGCTTGGCTGGCCGATCTGCGCGGCTAAGTCCGCATAGCTGACCGTCTTGCCGACGGGGATGTTGCGCAGAGCTTGCCAGACACGCTCTTGGAAGGCGGTGCCGCGAATGTCGAGCGGCAGATCGAGACCGATGCGCGGGGCTTCTACGAAGCCGATTACGGCGGCTACGGTTTCTTCGAAAGCGGGATCGGCACCAATCAGTTCGGCTTTGGGAAAGCGGTCTTGCAGGTCTTTCAGCAAGGCGTCGGGCTCGTCGCCGAGCAGAATCGCGCAAAGACCCCGTTTGCTCTGCGCCACAAGGATGTGCCCCAGCGCGCATGTGCCGATGGCAAAGTGGATGCACGCACTCGTTCCGCCACGCTTATACGCGCCCGGTGTCATACCCAAAACCTCATTCGCCTGGTCGTACGCGCGACTGCTGGCATTGAAGCCGGCTTCGTAGATGGCTGTCGTTACGTCACTCCCACCGTCGAGAGCGGCGCGGAGCTTCTCGGCGCGGCGGGCGGCTCCATAAGCGCGCGGCGTCAAACCGGTATGCTGTTTGAACAGTCGGTGAAAATGGAACGGGCTGAGGCCGGCAGAGGAGGCGAGGGCGTCCAGTTGCGGAAGCTCTTCCGCGGCTTCGATCTGCTTGCAGGCATCGATGATGACTTGTGCTTGCGTCTGCTTAAGTGAGGCAGCTTGCGGCTTGCAGCGAAGGCAGGGACGGAAACCGGCTTCGGCAGCCTCGTCAGCTCTTGCGAAGAACCGGACGTTTTCGGGCTTGGCGCGGCGAGAGGGGCAAGACGGTCGGCAAAAGATGCCGGTAGTCAGGACTGCATAAACGAAATGATCGTCGGCGATCGCATCGCGTTCCACCACAGCCTTCCAGCGTGAGTCCTGAAGTGGATCGAACGTGGATTGAGAAGAGAGCGACATGGCGTGTCCTTATGAGGCTCCGCGCATCATAGGCAAGGCGATGATCGTCAGCTTCCCGCTGCTTGCTGTCAAATCCGATTCTAGCAAGCGCAAACGAAAACGCCCCGCCGGTTGAGAGCAGGGCGTTTTTCCGAAAAGTTCAATCGATCAACGAAGACCGAGGAAGGACAGAATCGCGAGAACGACGACGACCAGACCGACGAGATAGATGATACCGTTCATTTTATGAGCCTTTCAGATTAGCGGATCTATGAAGTAACGCTGATGTGTATGAGGAGTTCCTGACGAACACCGACACTGCTGTGGAAAAAGGCGGCTGCCCGCCTTTTCCCTTGAAGCATTATCGACGAATGCCGAGACCTTCGATGATGACGCCTTCATCGCGGTGGCGACCACCGAGACCGGCTGCGAAGAATGCAACGGCTGCACTGACGGCCAACGAGGCGGCGGTGAAGAAGGCGACTACGAGCGCCGTCTTGCGTGCAGCTTCCGCTGCATCACGAGCAGCCTGCTCAGCCTGCTCAGCCGTAGCCACAGCCTGGTCGACACGAGCGCGGGCCTCTTCCTGCGGAATGCCGGCGTTCTGAGCGATCAAGCCAGCGACATAATCGCGGTCTTCGTTCTTGAACTCACCGTCCGCAATCGAGGACGTGAAGATGCGGCCAACTTCCGAACGGGTTTCCGGCGTGATCGGCTGACCGGCCTGGCCGCGGAACAAGCGATCGACATAGCCGGCAATTGCAGGATTGTCCGCTGCATTGCCTGCGCCCGAAGCGATGCCGCCAACAGCGCTGGCCGCGCCGCCTGCAACATTCGAAACGGCATTGGCTGCCGTGCTCGTCGCAGCGCCGAGGCTGGACACGGCAAGGAAAGCACCTAGCAGGGCACCAACGCCCCAGACCAGCAGACCGTGCGAGCCATCGCGGATGTCGGACTCATGCTCGGTCGCATCATAAGCGCGGCGGCGAAGACGGCCCGTGATGTAAGCGCCGGCGCCGAAAGCCGAAACCTGAACCCACAGCAGCCAAAGACCGGCAGCAAGTGCGATGCCCCAAAGCGACGTGCTTTCGCCTTCGTAGGGCGAAGTCAGCGACAAGCCGAGCGCCGATCCGAATGTGATCAGGACGAATGAAATGGCAGTGGCCAGAACGGCGCCTGCGATGATGGCAGCCCAATCAACGTAAGAACCGGTCTTCTCGCCGGCTCCCGTCTCGACGATGGTCACGCCCGATGTTGTGTCACCCAAAGACATGGTTTGTACTTCCCTCTCCTTGCTCCAGGATCAGTCGTGGAGCAGGTTTTCCGTCAAGTTCCGTGAAGCGATCAACGATAACCGGCGTAGGAGAGGATAAAGAGAACGATAACCACCACGCCAATGATGTAGAGAATGCTTCGCATGAAAAAGACTGGACCTTCTGTTACGAACGCCACCGCAACGCCGCTTCAGGCACTTTGTTCCTTTGGTGTCTCGTTGATGTCTTATATATGTTCGAAGCACCTCGATCCGGCTTCTCATTCGTAGGCACAAGCCTTGCAGCACAACAAAGCTCTCTTGACCGCTTTGGCCGGCATGGCCAGCCTTGCAACGGCGATGGGGATAGGGCGCTTCGTCTTCACGCCGCTCCTGCCTTCCATGATGACGGGCGCCGGTCTCACAGTGTCTCAAGCGGGGTGGGTCGCATCGGCCAACTTCGTGGGTTACCTGCTGGGGGCGATCCTTGCCGCGGGCGGCTGGGCGCACGGGAAGGAACGCGTCATCGCCCTGAGCTCCCTCCTGGCCTCCAGCCTGTTGGCGGCGGCGATGGGCCTGGGCAACGACTTTCTTCTTTTCATGCTGATCCGGTTCGTAGCCGGCCTGGCAAGCGCCTTTTGCCTGGTTTTCACGACAACGCTTGTTTTTGCGCGCCTTGGCCAGGCCGGACGCATGGATCTCCAGGCAACCGTGTTTTCCGGCGTGGGGCTGGGCATTGCCCTGTCGTCGGTTCTGACCGGCATCGTTTATGTCGAGGAAGCCAGCTGGCGGTCGGGGTGGTTCGCGTCCGGCGCCTTGTCGCTGGCCGGCACCCTTGTTGTCTTTCTTCTGCTGGAACCTGCAGCGAAAGGTGGTTCGGTAGCCGAGCGCGAGCCGCCTCTGCCAAAATCCCGGCCGTTCTGGGCCATGACCCTCGCTTATGGCATCTTCGGTGCCGGCTATGTGGTAACGGCCACCTTCCTGATTGCCATCGTGCGCGCCGGCAATGGCGGTGCGTTGATGGAAGCGGGTGTCTGGCTGGTGACTGGCGTCACGGCCTTCCTGTCGCTGCATGTCTGGAAGATCGCTGCTGCGCGCGTCGGCGTGGTCGGCGCCTATGTCGCCGCCTGCCTGATCGAAAGCCTCGGCGTTCTGGCAAGCGTGACGATCCCCGGCGCGGTCGGACCTTTGATCGGCGGCGCGTTGCTTGGCTCCACTTTCATGGTGATTACGGCCTACGGTCTTGCAGCCGGCCGCATCTCCACGCCAACAGCGCCGCGTAAGGCTCTGGCTGTGATGACGGCCGCCTTTGGGATCGGTCAGGTTCTCGCACCCATCGCCGCCGGCTACGTTGCAGCCTGGACGGGAGGCTTCCTAGTACCCTCGCTAGGCGCCGCAGTGCTGCTGCTTCTATCGGGCGCGATCGCCTTCTGGTCGGGCGTCAAACCTGCGGCTTCTCCAACCCGGCGGGGCGCTTAGCCCGCATCTGAAGGCTATCGATCAGCCGCCAGCGCTCTTCGCCGCGCTGGTGAGCGCTTCGAGTTCGCGATAGCTCACGCATTTGGTGTCGGGCCGGACGCAGACTTCGCGGGCGAAGCGCTCGAGGGCATCCCAATAGGCGCCGCCGTTCATCAAGACGAAATGGAAGCCGAACTGGAGGGGGCGCTTCTTGCCCGCTATCTCGGCATCATAGGCGGTCTTGAAAGCCTGATAGGTGCGCTCGGAAAAGGCCGCGCTGTCTTCCGTCTTCTCCTTGCCGCCGGAATGACGAACATAAAGATTGTAGTCCATCGCAATGATGCGGCGCGATTTGGGGCCTTCCGGCACCATCGGCAGGGAGTAAAGCGGCACCTTGGGCTTGCGGTCGGCTTCAACCGGGCCGTCCGAGACGCCGCTGGCGCTATACTGGAAGCCGGCCTGCGCCAGTGCCGCGTCCAACCCCTTGCTGGTGGACAAATAGGGCACGCGAAAACCCTTGATTTCGTTTTCGGCAAAGCTATTCCACTCGGCCGGCTCACCGTCGATCGCATTGATGGTGTAGGCATCGCGCACGATCTTGCTGAAGCTGTCGAACTCCGTCAGCCAATCGGCCTTCGACCAGTCCTTGCCATCGTAATGGCCGCAGCCGTGGCTACCGATCTCGTGACCTTCGCTTCGGGCTGTCCAGATCTGCTGGAGCCGTCCGACGACATCCTCGCGTGTTTCCGCAAAGCCCACATTCGAGCGGCCGCGTGAATGATGCGGTGCCTGGTAGGCGGACTTGGTTTCCGGCGAAAGCAGGTAAACGCAGGACAGGAAGTAGGTGAAATGCGCGCCCGTTTGGGTCGCCAGCGCGCGGCTTCGCTGCCACAACGCATTGTCATGCGCGCCATCGAACGAGATTACCACATATTGTGGATTAGCCTGAGGCGCCGCCTCCTGAGCGAATAGGGCGGTTGGAAAAGCAGCAGCCAGAATGGCGGCGACAGCGGCATGGCGTTGAACGAACATCGATCCCCTCTCGAAGGAGGCTGCGGGCTAGAACCCGAATATGGCGGGGATGCGGACGCGAAGGGGATGGGCGGCCGCACTGCTTGGTGCTAGGGAAAGTAGTCGCGCCAGCCTGAAAGCCAGCCTCATGACGATCCTTCTTCTCGGCATCATCCTGTTTCTCGGAATCCATTCCGTCGACATCGTCGCGCCCGCCTGGCGGCAGCGCCAAGTCGAGCGCATGGGCGAGGGGACCTGGAAAGGCATCTATTCCGTCTTCGCCCTTCTCGGCCTGATCCTGCTGATCTGGGGCTATGGTGCGGCACGCAACGAGGGCGTCGTGCTCTATGAGCCGCCAATGGGCCTGCGGCACGTCGCCTTGCTCTTGATGCTGCTCTCCTTCATCGCGCTCGCCGTTTACGCTCTTCCGGCTGGCAAGCTGAAGGCCAAGCTCAAGCATCCGATGCTGGTGGCCATCAAGCTTTGGGCCTTCGCGCATCTTCTCGCCAATGGCGACCTTGCTTCGGTCTTGCTGTTTGGTACGTTTCTCATCTGGGCGGTGTTCGACCGCATTTCGGTGAAACGCCGTCATGTCCGCACGCCGGCTCCCGGTCCGGCGAAGTGGGACCTCATCGCCGTGATCGTTGCGTTCGTGTTCTACCTTCTGTTCCTGTGGCGCGTGCATTACTGGCTGATCGGCGTTTATCCCCTGCCGCAGCTCGCCGGCTGACGCCAACTTGAAGAGAAGGGTTGGGCTTTTTCGCGCGGCCTCTTCCATGCCCGCCAAAACTCGCTAAAACGCAGAACTTCAATCAAAGCCGGCACTACGCCGGACGCCGGTTCTTTGCCGGCCAATCGAGCAAAGCGAAACGGATGTCGGACACCTTCTTCCGCGAAGTCAATCAAGAGATGCGGCAGGCGCAGGCTCAGGCGATCTGGACCCGCTTCGGCCCGATCGCCATCGTTGTTGCGCTGCTGATCGTTCTCGCGACCGGCGGCTGGGTTCTTTACGACTGGTGGTCGACCAACAAAGCCAACGCGTCGGGCGACCAGTTCTCGCAGGCCCTTCAACTCGCCAGCGAAGGCAAGACGGATGAAGCCGCTGCCGCCCTGCAAACGCTCGAAGACAATGGCGTCGGCGCTTATCCGCTGCTCGCGCGTCTGCGCATGGCAACCGTGCTTGCTCAGAAGGGCGACTTCACCGGTTCGGTCGCTGCCCTCGACCAGGTGGCTGCCGACAGCGCCATTCCGCAAGGGCTGCGCGATGTCGCCAAGCTGCGCGCCGGTCTTGTGCTCGTGGATCACGGCAGCTTTGCCGATGTGGAAGCGCGCGTCGGCCCGTTGAACGCCGACACCAACCCGCTGCGCCACTCGGCGCGCGAAGCGCTCGCTTTGTCGGCCTGGAAGGAAAACCGTCCGGCAGATGCCCTGCCGATGTTCCAGCAGATCATTGACGATCAGGCCGCCCCCGGCAATCTGCGTCAGCGCGCCACGATGATGGTCGAGCTGATCCGCGGCTCCGGCGTCAACTAGGCCGGCATCATGGGTTTCACCCTCGCGATCATCGGCCGCCCGAATGTCGGCAAGTCCACGCTTTTCAACCGCCTGGTTGGCCGCAAGATCGCGATCGTCGATGACACGCCGGGCGTGACGCGCGACCGTCGCGTTCATGATGCCAAGCTCTACGATCTGCAATTCGAAGTCGTCGATACGGCCGGCCTCGAGATCGCACCGAACGAGTCGCTGGCCGGCCGCATGCGCGCGCAAACCGACATCG
The DNA here is from genome assembly GCF_014652875.1 of Tianweitania populi. Taxonomy (GTDB): domain Bacteria; phylum Pseudomonadota; class Alphaproteobacteria; order Rhizobiales; family Rhizobiaceae; genus Tianweitania; species Tianweitania populi. Next base: position 217,590 of record NZ_BMZQ01000001.1, read on the forward strand.
CGATCGAAGAAGCCGATGTCATCCTCTTCATGATCGATGCGCGCGTCGGCCTCACGCCGGACGATCGCACCTTTGCCGACATCGTGCGCCGCGCCGGCAAGCCGCTGGTGCTGGTCGCCAACAAGACCGAAGGCCGCGCTGCCGAGGCAGGCGCGATGGAGGCCTGGGAACTGGGTCTTGGCCAGCCGATCGAGATCTCCGCCGAGCATGGTCTCGGCATGGCCGATCTGCGCGACGCCGTAGTGGAAGCAATAGGCAAGGAACGCGCTTTCGAGGAAGACGAAGCGGATGCGCTGGTTGCCGAACTCGGCGAGGTACTGATCGGCGAGGACATCACGGATCCCGACGCCGAACCAGCCTATGACGAAACCAAGCCGATGCGCATCGCCATTGTCGGGCGCCCGAATGCCGGCAAGTCGACGCTGATCAATCAGATGATCGGCGAAGAGCGCCTGCTGACCGGTCCGGAAGCTGGCATTACCCGCGATTCCATCTCCGTTGAATGGGAATGGAAGGGCCGCGAGCTTAAGCTGTTCGACACCGCCGGCATGCGGCGCAAGGCGCGCGTTCAGGAAAAACTCGAGAAGCTCTCGGTTGCCGATGGCCTGCGCGCCATCCGCTTTGCCGAAGTGGTGGTTGTCGTGTTCGACGCCACGATCCCGTTCGAGAAGCAGGACCTGCAGATCGCCGACCTCATCATCCGCGAAGGTCGCGCATTGGTTCTCGCCTTCAACAAGTGGGACCTGATCGAAGACAAGCAGGCTTATCTGATCGAGCTTCACGAAAAGACCACCCGGCTTCTGCCGCAGGTGAGGGGGCTGCTCGCCATTCCGGTTTCGGCCGAGACGGGCCGCGGCATCGATCGCCTGATGGACGGGATCGTCAAGACTCACGAGGTCTGGAACCGCCGTATCTCTACCGGCCGTCTCAACCGCTGGCTGGAAGGCGTGGTCGGCCACCATCCGCCACCCGCCGTCGCCGGTCGTCGCCTCAAGATCAAGTACATCACGCAGGTGAAGGCGCGTCCGCCGGGCTTTGTTTTGTCCTGCACCCGGCCGGAAGCCGTGCCGCAATCCTATGTCCGTTACCTCGTCAACGGTTTGCGCGAAGCCTTCGACATGCCCGGCGTGCCGATCCGCATGATGCTGCGCGCGTCTGAAAATCCGTTTGCGCCCAAAGGCCGCTAGGCTCGTCGCGTTACCTACGATCACGCTTTTCTGAAGCGGCCGGTGCCATGCGCCGGCCGCTTTGCTTTGAGCGACCCTGCAAAATTAACCGCTCATCAAGGTTAATCGATCATTTCTTTTCGGGAACGGGTCGGTTGCGTTTCTGGAGAGTGGGTCGGTGCTAGATCGAGTTTTGCCGCGGCGGTTTGCTGCGTCGGACCGCCTGCGGTCCTTTGTGTCTCCCCTGATCGTGGGTCTCGGTATCTGGGTCGGCTTTCCGGCCGAGATCGCGATGCAGGACATGACCAGCATGGTTTCGGGCGCCGAGGCCGTAAGCTCGCGCTGGAACGCCTATCTCGAAAAAGCCGCTGCCGGATCGGTTCAGCAGGCCGACATGAAGTTCGGCGCAAGCGTCATGAATGCCAGCCTTTCGGGTGCCGGCCGCAAGACCAAGGCGCTGGGCATCGTCGCCTTCAACGGCAAGGCCGGCAAATCGGACGCACCGGACGAAGATCGCGTCACGCGCTCCGACAAGAAGGGGCGCATTGTGCGCATTGCGCCGGTCGCCCCGCCCAAAGCCTTTACCGCCGGTTCGGTGTTCGAGCGCACCAGCATGATCCTGCGCTCCACCAACGGTGACGATCACAAGATGGCTTTCGTGCAGCCTGATCTCGGCGGCAAGGAGATCCAGATCGCCGCCGAGTTTCACCCGCATGCCGTGCGCAAGCCCGATCCGATGCTGCCGACTGCCCTTGCAGCACTCGTGACCAACGAAAAGGCCGACATTCTCGCAACGGCTTACGCGCCTGTCGAACCGGATTACGCGTCCGCATCCCCCTTCGAATCGCTTCTGCGCGGCAGCAATCCCAATGATGGGCGCTTCATCCCGCCAATCGCCGATGGCGATCATGACTGGATGAGCCAGCCGCTGCCGCCGGAAGTCTTTTCCGCTGCCGAGCAGAAGTGCCTGGCCACCGGTGTCTATTTCGAAGCGCGCGGCGAAAGCGAAAAGGGCCAAGCGGCCGTGGCGCAGGTGATCCTGAATCGCGTGCGCAACCCGACCTACCCGAATACCATCTGCGGCGTCGTCTACCAGAACAAGAACTGGCGCAATCGCTGCCAATTCTCCTTTGCCTGCGATGGCATTCCCGACATCATCACCAGCCGCTCGCATTACCGCATGGCGGAGGAAGTGGCGCTGGCGGTGACGGCTGGAAAGATCTTCATTCCCGAGGTGGGGTCATCGACCCATTACCACGCAACCTATGTCAATCCGCGCTGGAACAAGACAATGGAAGAGATGAAGAAGATCGGCCTGCACATCTTCTACCGCACCTATGGAGGCGGTTGGAGCTGACCGCGAAAAGGGGGATTCGCGTTCCAGGCGTCGAGGATCGCTGCGGGCGCATTGTCGCACAAAGCTAAGTGCCTGTTTTCGAACCTGAAAAAGCATGTGTGAAGCGCGACTTTCGCGGCTTGACGGGGGATTGTGACCTAACTATGGTGCGGCCGACTTTGAAGCGGCGGTCCTATCGGGTGCCTGCTCTGACGGGAGGACGCGGATGGCCGGAAACAACAGGCCTGAAGATCCTTCCAACGAGCGGGCCTATACGGGCGGTGCCGACGCATCAGGCGACGACGGTCTCGATAGACGTCGGCGCGACCTTGGCGCCAAACTGGCGTCGCGGCGCCCCGAGACGCAAGTCGGGGCCGGAGATGCAAAATCGCGTGGCGCGACCGGTTATGGCCAGGCAATGAAGCTTTCCAGCGAGTTCATCGCGGGGATCGTCGTTGGCGCTGGGCTAGGCTGGATCGTTGATCGCTTTGCCGGTACGTCTCCTTGGGGCTTGATCATTTTCTTGCTTCTCGGATTTGGTGCCGGTGTTCTGAATGTCCTGCGGTCTGCGGGGCTTGTGGCGGATGCGGGCTTACACTCGTCGGATGCGCCGCCGGCCGACACGGATCGCAAGTAGCGGCTTCGGTCGTATTTCGATAAGACGCGGCATCCGCCGCATCATGTGAACTGGCCTTCGGGCCCGATGGAAGAGCAAGGGGTAGCGGTGGCCAACGATCCGATCCACCAGTTTCAGATCTCCCGCCTGGTTCCGATCGAGATCGGCGGGCTGGATTTCTCATTCACCAACTCGTCGCTTTTCATGGCGCTGACGGTCGCAACGGCTGGCGCATTCCTGTTTCTGTCGACGTCCAGCCGCGGCCTGATCCCCGGCCGGCTGCAGTCGATCTCCGAAATGTCCTATGAGTTCATTGCGGGGATGCTGCGGGATTCTGCCGGCAGCGGGGGCATGAAGTTCTTCCCGATGGTGTTTTCGCTGTTCATGTTTGTGCTGGTCGCGAACCTGTTCGGCATGTTCCCCTACTTCTTCACCGTCACCAGCCACCTCATCGTCACCTTCATGCTGGCGCTGTTCGTGATCCTGACCGTGATCGTTTATGGCCTGATGAAGCACGGTGTTGGCTTCTTCAAGATCTTCGTCCCGAGCGGCGTTCCGACCGCGATCGTGCCGATTGTTGCGCTGATCGAAGTCATTTCCTTCCTGTCGCGCCCGATCAGCCTTTCGGTTCGTTTGTTCGCCAACATGCTGGCCGGCCACATTACGCTGAAAGTCTTTGCCGGCTTCGTCGCGTCGCTTGGTGCGATGGGCGCCGTGGGCATCGGTGGCGCCATCCTGCCGCTGGCCATGACGGTTGCGCTGACCGGACTTGAGTTCCTCGTCGCTTTCCTGCAGGCCTACGTTTTCGCCGTTCTCACCTGCATGTACCTCAACGACGCGGTGCATCCCGGCGGCCACTAAACGGCCGCTATCCTTCACCGGCGGATCCCGCCTCAGTTTATCCTCGACAAAAGACCCCTCAAAAGGAGCCTACAATGGAAGTGGAAGCAGCAAAGGCAATCGGCGCAGGACTTGCCTGCTTCGGCATGGCCGGTACGGCACTCGGCCTCGGCAACATCTTCGGCAGCTATCTCTCGGGCGCTCTGCGCAATCCGTCGGCTGCTGACGGCCAGTTCGGCCGCCTCGTGTTCGGCTTCGCGGTGACGGAAGCTCTGGGCATTTTCTCGCTCCTCATCGCTCTGCTCCTGCTCTTCGGTTGAGATCGAAGACGAACCGTCCTTGATGGGGCGGTTCTGGACAGACGTACCGGAGGCTTTCCCGATCGCGATAACCGCGGTCGGGTTTCAATTCACAGGGGAAGCCGATGTTCGTCGCGCCCGCTTTTGCGCAAGAACAAGCACCAGGCACGCATAACGAGCCGCTGACCAACACGCCGCCTGCCATGGAAGGCACGACGGTGCATGAAGCGGGTACGGAGCATAGCGCAGGGTTTCCACCCTTCGACAGCACGTTCTACCCCTCGCAGATTCTCTGGCTGGCGATCATTTTCGGCCTGTTCTACCTGTTCCTGAACAAGGTGGTTCTGCCGCGCCTCGGCCATATCCTCGAAGTCCGTCGCGATCGAATCGCACAGGATCTCGACACGGCTGCTCGCATGAAGGAAGAGGCCGATGCGGCCGTCGCCGCATACGAGCAGGACCTTGCCGATGCCCGCGCCAAGGCCAATGTGATCGGCCAGGAAGCGCGTGATCGCGCCAAGGCCGAAGCCGAAGCCAGCCGTCGCGCGACCGAAGCCGGTCTCGACACGAGGCTTGCCGAGGCCGAAACCCGCATCGCATCGATCAAGAACGCCGCCATGTCGGAAGTCGGCGCAATCGCCGAGGAAACCGCTGCCGCGATCGTGGAAGCTTTGGGCGGGCGCGCCGATGGTGCTGCAATCGCCTCGGCTGTTGCTGCTGAACGGAGCTGAGCGCCATGCATTTTGACGCAACATTCTGGGCAACCGTTGGTCTCATCCTTTTTCTCGCCTTGATGGTATACCTCAAGGTCCCGGGTTTGGTGACGAAGTCGCTCGACGAACGTGCCGATCGCATCCGCGACGAACTCGAGGAAGCTCGCCGCCTGCGCGAAGAAGCGCAGCAGCTGCTCGCCGAGTACCAGCGCAAGCGTACGGAAGCCGAAAAGGAAGCAGGCGACATCGTCGCGGCAGCCGGTCGCGAGGCGGAAGCCCTGCGCCAGGACGCCAAGACCAAGGCCGACGAATACGTCGCTCGCCGCACCACGATGGCCGAGCAGAAGATCGCTCAGGCTGAGCGGGAAGCCGTCAACGCGGTTCGCTCCAGCGCGGTGGACATTGCCGTTGAAGCCGCGCGACGGGTTCTCGCCCAGCAGGGCGATGCCGCACCAAATGCCTTCCAGGCGTCGCTCGCAGAAGTGAAAACCAAGCTGAACTGACAAGGTTCAGCTTACAGTAACGAAGAAAGGCCGTTGGAGTGATCCAGCGGCCTTTTTGTTTGGTGGAGGACGCCGCCCTCCACGCTGCAACATAACCATACCGGTCTTGGAGTGATCATCTAAGATCACTCAAGCTCAGGCTACGTTGAGACGTGGATGGATTGTCGAGTGACGATCTCAGCACGTGCTAACGGGAAGTGGCCAAACCGTTCGCTTCGGCGAGCTGAGCTAAGCTCGCGCCCTAGCCTGCAACGCGCCGCTGCACATCAGCAAGCTCTTCCTCCGGCAGGAAGTCGGTTTGAATGCCGACATCGGGACCAGCCTTCAGCGGAGCGAAGGTCATGCGGTGAAGACGCGAGATGGGTCCATGCGCGGTGATCGCGTCGCGATGGAGAACGGTGCCGTAGCCCATATGGCTGTCGAAGCCGTAGGCATCATGATGCGCGCTGCATCGGGTCATCATGCGGTCGCGCATGACCTTGGCGACGATCGATGCCGCGGCAATGGATTGTGAGCGCTGGTCGCCCTTGATCAACGCTTCGCCAGCACAGGGCAGGCCGGGCGGGACATCGCGTCCATCGGCAATCACGAGCTTCGGCTGAAGGATCAGGCCGTCCACCGCGCGCTTCATGGCGGTCAGACTGGCGCGCAGGATGTTGATGTCATCGACGCATTCCGCGCAGATCGACGACACGCTGACCGCAAGCGCGCCTTTCAGGATCTTGGCGAACAAGGCCTCGCGCGCGTCGGCGGACAGGCGCTTGGAATCGTCCAGGCCTTTCGGGATGCGCTTAGGGTCGAGAATGACGGCCGCGGCAACGACCGGGCCGGCGAGGGGGCCGCGGCCCGCTTCATCGACGCCGGCGACCGGCCACTGCTCGGCCTTGATCGCACGCTTTTCGCGCGCGAAGTCGGGGGTCGAGACAACCTCGAAGAGGGGCGGAGAATCAGAACGCGCGCGAGCCATGTTGCGGCGAAGCTCGCACCACCCCCGATTCTCCGCAAGTCCTTCCCGGCATAAGGGGCGTTGCCGGAAAGGAAACCGCTGGCCGCCAAGGGAACGATCCGGCCAAACGGAATGGCATCATGTCGGCCTAGATCCCGCCGGCCGAGCGCGACTTCAAAGCAGCTGCAACTGCTTGCCGGCAGGCTCAGGCGCTTCAAAGAGATCGGTCCGCAAAGGGCGCTTGTTCGCATTGAGGCCGAGGCGCTTGGCGGCAAGCTCAAAGCGACGGCCGATCTGCCAGGCATAAGGACCGCTGCCCTTCATACGCTTGCCCCATTCGGCATCGTAATCCTTGCCGTCGCGCATGGAGCGAACCAGCGACATCACATGGCGATAACGGTCGGGGTAGTGCGTCAGCAGCCAGTCCTTGAAGATTGGCGCGACTTCGAGCGGCAGCCGCAGCAAGACGTAGCCTGCTTCCTTCACGCCGAGCGACGCCGCCGAATCGAGGATGCGCTCGATTTCCGGATCGTTCAAACCGGGAATGATCGGCGCAACCAGAACGGATACGGGAATGCCGGCTTCGTTCAGCGCGCGCAAGGCTTCGAGCCGGCGCGTCGGAGTGGCCGCACGCGGCTCCATGGTGCGGGCGAGCTTGCGGTCGAGCGTGGTGATTGACAAGGCGACCTTGGCGAGACCGCGCTCGGCCATGCGCTGCAGAATGTCGATGTCGCGCATGACAAGCGCGGACTTGGTGACGATGCCCACCGGATGGTTGTGCGCATCAAGCACTTCCAGGATTTCGCGCATGATGCGATGCGTCTTCTCGATCGGCTGGTAGGGATCGGTGTTGGTGCCGATTGCGATGGTGCGGACCTCGTAGCCCGGCCTGGCGAGCTCCTTTTCCAGGAGCTTGGCCGCATCCGGCTTGGCAAAAAGTTTGGCTTCGAAGTCCAGCCCGGCGGATAGCCCCATATAGCTGTGCGTCGGTCGCGCGAAGCAATACACGCAGCCATGCTCGCAGCCGCGATAGGGATTGATCGAGCGATCGAAGGAGATGTCGGGTGATTCATTGCGCGTGATGATCGTGCGAGGTTTTTCGACCTGCACTTCCGTCTTGAAGGGCGGTAGCTCTTCCAGCGTGTTCCAGCCGTCGTCAAAGACATGGCGGCTGGTTGGCTCGAACCGCCCGGACGGATTGATCCCCGCTGAGCGGCCTCGCCGCCGATCGGGCGCAATGCGCATGCCACTTTCGCCGACAATGGCATTGGCCAAGGCAGCGCCGCCATTGGTGAAGGCTGCCCGGTCGGCTCGGCTAATCTGTTCGAAACTCTGCATCAAACCCGCTCCTGATGATCGACGCTACGGTCGAATCGCGTGGTGTGGATGAATGTATTCCTAGAGGCGCAAACAGAACGAAGCAAGAACAAAATCGTTCCCCGTGATCATGGCGTCTGCGCACGGCTTCCGGTAAATGTCAGTGATGCTGTCCGTTTTGATCGAGACCAGAAACCACGAGGAAGCCTTGGCCCGCACACTGGCCTCGCTGGTGAGTGCCGCCGTGGAAGGGATGGTGCGCGAGGTCATCGTTCTGGATCGCGGCTCGACGGATGGTACGAGCCGTGTGGCAGATCATGCGGGCTGCGTGTTTTTGGCCGAAGCGTCGCTGAGTGATGGGATGCAACGCGCGCGAGGGGATTGGCTGCTGCTGATCGAACTGGGCGCACGGCTGGTCGATGGCTGGACCGATGAAGTGCGGCGCCACGTTGCGATGGATGGCGGTGCGGCGCGTTTTACGCCGACGCGGCTCGGTTTCTGGGAGCGGCTGTCGTTAAAGCGCCCGGGCTTACGCGCGGGGCTCCTTGTGTCCAAGGCAGACGCGCTGTCTGTGATGCGTAAGGACTGGGATGGTTTGACGCTGGCGCGAACAGTGCGGGCGCGGCGGCTGGATGCGGGGATCTTGGCTGGTGATTAGGCGAGTAGGCGAGGTGCGTCCTTCGAGGCTCGCCCCGATGGGTTGGCTCAACACCATCTAACCCTATGCGGGCTCGCACCTCCGGATGAGGAGCGTTGGGGAAGAGGCGCCGTCTGATTAAAATGTGGCATCTGCCAGGGGTCCTCATCCTGAGGTGCGAGCGCAGCGAGCCTCGAAGGACGCACCTCACTGTTCCAGTTTTGCTGCTTGTGATCGAGCGAGCTTCAACGGGTCTCCTCGGTCATTGTCAAAGAACGCAGGTGGCCGGATGGCTCCTGCTGTGGCGCATACGCGTCCGACTTCCCGCGCGCCAAGCTTGGGAAGGGGACGCGAAATCCCGCGCCTTTGATTGTTTTAGATACGGCGCGGGTGGTTTCGCGTCCATCGGTGCTCTTGCCGCGAAACCGGTGGGCTGATCCGTTCGTCCTCCCCCTGGGAGGCCCCTCGGAACCAGCACTAAACCGGCTCGTGGCCCGGACTTGGGGAGGACTGATTACCTCCAGATCGCACTACCGTTGTGCAACCAGCCCGGACACCGCCGCCCCCCTCTGATCCCCGGTGCGCACCAGAGTTCCCAACGAGGGCGATGGGTGGAGGATACGGGGAGTGGCTGGGGGCGTGGATAAAATTTAATGGCGCGACGGTGGAGTGCGTAGCCTTCTCCCCTTGTGGGAGAAGGTGGATCGACGCGGCAGCGGCGAGACGGTTGAGGGTTTTTCATCCACGGAGTTGCCAAGCTGGAACACCCCTCATCCGACTTCGCCTCTGGCTCAGCCACCTTCTCCCACAGGGGGAGAAGGGAAGGGCTGCATTTGGTGCTTTGCGTCCTTCGAGGCTCGCTATGCTCGCACTTCAGGATAAGGACCGTGGTGAACGCCGCTATCGTGGAAGGGCATCTGGCTCCCCGCGCTGCCAAAAAAAGAGCCGCGAGGTTCCTTTTTCGAGCGCAGACCCCTGAGCGAGCGGGAACGACCCCCCTCATCCTGCGGCGTGAGCGTAGCGAGCCTCGAAGGCCCCACTTCGCTCACTCGCCGCTTTTTGCCCGATGCTCGTTCAGCCTCGGCATGAGGTCCACCAGGTTGCTGGGCAGATGCCGGTAGTCCAGTTGCGGTTTGAGGATCTCGTCCCAGCCGTCCTTACAGGCGCCGGGGGAGCCGGGGAGCGCGAAGACGAAGGTGGCGTTGATGGTGCCGGCGGTGGCGCGGGACTGGATGGTGGTGACGCCGATCTTGTCGAAGGACACGCGGTGGAAGATCGCTGAGAAGCCGTCCATGACCTTTTCGAACAAGGGCAGCAGGGCGTCGACGGTGACGTCACGGCCGGTGAAGCCTGTGCCGCCGGTGGTGATTACGACGTCAATTGCCGGATCGCTTGTCCAGGCTAGCGCCTGGGCGCGGATGGCTTCGATTTCGTCTCGCACGATGGCGCGGGCGATGAGGCGGTGGCCGGCTTCTTCGATGCGCGCGGCCAGTGTGTCGCCGGATTTGTCGGTTTCCGATGTGCGGGTGTCGGACACGGTGAGCACGGCGATGCCGACGGGCAAAAAGGCTTTTGTCTCGTCGATGCGATAGGCGGGGCGGTTCATGATGCGCTGTCCGATCCCTTGAGCAGTGTTGCCTGCACATACCATTGCGGATGATCGAGCGACAGCTGCGCCGCTGCCGCATCCGCTTGAGCCTTCGTGGCATACAGGCCGAAACAGGTAGCGCCCGAGCCAGACATGCGGGTGAAGGATGCGCCTGTGTTTGCTATGTGGCGCAGGACGTCGGCGATGATCGGCGCGACTGCGATGGCGGGCGGCTGAAGGTCGTTGCGTGTGTTGGCCAGCCAGTCGAGCCAGGTTTGCGGGGCGCTGTCGTCAGGCGGCGGGGCCAAATGCGGGTTGTCGCTCGTGGTGAGCTGCTTGAAGATCGCGGGCGTCGACACGGCGACACCGGGGTTGACCAGTACGGCGGGAAGGTCGGGCAGGGTGCTGATCGGCGTGATGCCGTCGCCGATGCCGGTGACGCGCGCGGGTTGGGCGTGAAGGCACATCGGGACATCCGCGCCGAGCGAGAGGCCGAGGGCGGCGAGATCCAACTGAGGCGGGTCGCTCTGCCACAACGCGCAAAGCGCTTTCAGCGTGGCCGCCGCATCGCTGGAGCCGCCGCCGATGCCGGAGGCGATCGGCAGGTTTTTTTCGAGATGGATGCGGATGGGGAAGGCAGTGGGACCGATACGGCTTCGGAGCGCATCGCGGGCGCGCAGAATGAGATTACCGGTGTCGAGAGGTACGCCGGCGGCGTATGGACCGGAAACGGTGAAGGCGTCTTCGGCGGCGGGCTCGACCGTAATGCGGTCTCCTGACGTGGCGAAGGCGACTAGACTGTCGAGCAGGTGGTAGCCATCGGCGCGACGGCCCACGACATGCAAAGCGAGGTTGATCTTGGCGGGCGCGAACTGGCTCAGCGCGCCGGCTTCATGCGGGGCGGTCAATCCTTGGCGACGGTGTAAACGCCGGTCTTTGGATCGCGGATCAGCGTTCCCTGGCTGCCGGCGCGGGCTTCCTGCTCCTGCCGCTTGATGCGGGCCGTGACCTTTTCGGCCTCACCGACGAACTTCTTGTAGCCGGCATAAGCAAGCGCGCCCACCACGGCAAAGAAGACGATCTGCGGCATGGTTCAAGCGCTCCTTGGCGCGAATGTTTCAGCCTAAATCTACAAGGGATTTCGTGGCAGATCAAAGGCGATAACGGGCCCACAGCGCTTGTTCTTCCGCTGCTTCGATCAGGCCGGCACCGGCTGCGGCCGCGAAACTGCCAGCGAGGCCGGCATCCTGCGCACCAAGCAGGCCGAAGCGGCGGCCGAGCAGGCCCTTTGGTGGCGTGATGACGCGGAGCCTTGTGTCGGCGCCAAAGCGGGCCTTCAGCGTACCGCGCAGATCGCCCAGCGCATCGGCCAAACCAAGCGCAACGCCCCGTTTGCCGGCCCAGAACAGGCCGGTGAACAGGTCGGGATCGTCGGCAAGCTTGGCGCCGCGGCGGGTTTTCACCATGTCGATGAAGGTTTCGTGCACTTCAAGTTGCAAGGCTTTCAGGCGCTCGACATCTTCCGGACGCTCGGGCTTGAAGGGGTCGAGCACGGCCTTGTTCTGCCCAGCCGTGTGCACGCGGCGTTCGACGCCGAGCTTGGCGATAAGATCCTGGAAGCCGAAGGAAGCGGACACGACGCCGATCGAGCCGACGATGGAGGAAGGGTCGACGATGATCTCGTCGCCGGCAATCGCGATCATGTAGCCGCCGGATGCCGCGACATCTTCCACGAACACCAGCACGCGCTTGTTCTTTTCAACGGCGAGATCGCGGATGCGCTGGTAGATCAGGCGCGACTGCACGGGCGAACCGCCGGGCGAGTTGATCGAGATCGCAACGGCCGGCGCATCCTTCATGCCGAACGCCTTCTCGAGCAAACCGGCGCAGGTGGCAAGGTTCAGCGAAGGGCGAAGCGGCGAGCCGCCGGCCATGATCGTGCCGTTGAGCCGGACCACCGGAATAACGACACCCTCCTTGCGCATCGACTTGGGCAAGAGGCGGCGAAGCATGCGTTTCACGAGGGTACTCTCCGGTGGACAAGTGCCTCCCATGTAGGTGCGCGCTTGAAGCACGCAATGGCATCCTAGTCGCCGAACAAGCTGGCGCGGCCGTTGTTGATGGCGTCGGCGCGGACCGAAAAACCATTGCCGGCGGCGTTGTGAACCACAAGCGGCGGCAAAAGCGAGAGGGCCGCGCGCGAACCAAGCTCGCCGCGCACGACGATCCGCGTGGCCGCTTTGTCGGGACGCGGAAGGATCGGCAGAATTTCTGCACGTCCGAACCGGCCGGTAAAGGCGCGCAGAATGTCGGGCAAAGATTGCGGCCGGGCAATCACTGCGACGCGGCCTTTAGATCGGACGATCGCCGCAGCGGTGCGCAGCCACTGCTCGAACAGGTCGGGCGTCATCACATGCGCTTCCGCGCGTAAAACATCCGGCGAGGAGCGGTCGGGCAGGGCGTTGAAGGGCGGGTTGAGGATGACGATATCGACGCTGTTGTCGGCGAGACCGACTGCGCGACGGGCATCGCCGGTGAGCGTGACGTCGGCCTGTAGAATCGTGGCGCGTGGAGCGCGTGCGGCATTGGCTTCCAGCGCAAGGGTGCGCTGCGCCCACTCCACCATCTCCGGCGAACGCTCCACCAGAACCGCCTTGGCCTGCGGGCAGCGGGCGAGCACGGCGAGACCGGCAGCGCCAACGCCTGCGCCAAGATCCGCAACCGTCCCGCTGAAGCCGCTGGGCACAGCGGCTGCCAGCATTAGCGCATCGGTGCCGGCGCGGTGGCCCTGGTCACGCGGCTGAACGAGGTGAAATGCGCCGCGATGAAAGGCGTCGATCGTATGCGGCGGCCAGTGGGCGCGGTCAAACACCTCAGTCGCGCTTGATCTCGGCCTCAATGCCGGCATCGGCCAGCAGCTTGCGTGCGGCATCGGCCTCGTCGGCATCGACCATGACGCGGCGCGCCAAGACGCCGAGCGAACCTTCCATGATGCTCATATTCTGGTCGGCCACGAAGCAGGCGATGTCCGCATCGCGCATCAGCGATTCGACAAAGGAGATGACCACAAGGTCGTTGGTGCGCAGGAGCTCGATCATGCACCTTTGCTGGCAGGTCTAAGGACGGATGTAAACCGCCACGTGCATGGACGGGCAGGCGATACACCTGTCACTTGCGCCCCTGCGCGCTATTTGCCCTCTTGCTCCCCAAGGAGGAGCCAACGTAAAACGCGCGCAACCAAGGGAAGTCGCGTCCGGGAGTGTGTTTGTGGGTGTCGTAGTCAACCTCGAAGACGGCAAGAAGCCGGAAGCTTCCATCGCCGCGCTGGTCGAATTGACCGCAGGCGACATGAAGGCCGTCAACGAGCTGATCCTGTCCAAGGCCGGCTCCGATGTGACGATGATCCCGGAAGTCGCCAATCACCTGATTTCATCGGGCGGCAAACGGTTGCGGCCGATGCTGACCCTGGCTGCCGCCAAGCTGTTCGGCTACGAGGGCGACGGTCATGTGAAGCTCGCGATGAGCGTCGAGTTCATGCACACGGCGACCCTGCTGCATGATGATGTCGTGGACGAAAGCGGCATGCGTCGCGGCAAGAAAACGGCGCGCATGATCTGGGGCAATCAGGCCAGCGTGCTGGTCGGCGATTTCCTGCTCGGCCAGGCTTTCCGCACCATGGTGGATGTCGGCTCGCTCGAAGCCCTCGATATTCTCGCCAACGCTGCCGCCGTGATCGCCGAAGGCGAGGTGCTGCAGCTGTCTGTGGCCAAGAATCTCGAAACCACCGAAGACGAATATCTCGAAGTCATCAAAGCCAAGACCGCCGCGCTGTTTTCGGCCGCGGCGGAAGTCGGCCCGGTGATCGCCAAGGCCTCGCGCAACGACCGCACGGCGCTGCGCTCCTACGGCACCAATCTCGGCTACGCGTTCCAACTGGTGGATGATGCGCTGGATTACGGCGGTTCCACCAAGGATCTCGGCAAGAATGTCGGCGACGATTTCCGCGAAGGGAAAGTGACGCTGCCAGTGATCCTGAGCTATCGCCGTGGCACTGAGGACGAGCGTGCTTTCTGGCGGCAGGCGATCGAGGGCGGCAATGCCGACGATGCCGGCCTGGAAAAGGCGCTCGGCCTGATGAAGAAGCACAATGCCATCGCCGACACGATCGGTCGCGCCCGTCATTTCGGTGGTATTGCCCGGGATGCGCTGGCACCGATGCCGAACTCGCGCCACAAGACGGCGCTTCTCGACGTCATCGATTTCTGCATCAGCCGCGTGGTTTGATTCAGCCGGTGTCAACGTGCATCGCGCGTTGATCGCCGACCGCAAAAAGGCCATGCTTGCGCGACAACTGGTTCGCTGATTTCACGATCAGGCGGCATGCCGGTTCGAAGAACGGGAGCGGGCCTTGCGCCCGGAAAGGGTTTTACGATGCGGCAGATGGCAAAGGGCGCGGTGACGGCGCTGATTCTGGCGGCCGGATTGTCCACCGCAATCCAGCCGGTTTTCGCCAAGGAAACGCCGGCCGAAAGCGCCAAGCGCGTCGATCCGCTGACGATCAGCTCCTTTTCCGGTGCGTTTCTGGCCGCCCGCACCGCCGAGATCGACAAGGATTTCACCAGCGCGACGATCTATTACAAGCGCGCGCTGGTGCTCGACCCCAACAATCAGGATGTCGAAAAAAGCCTGTTTCTCGGTTTGATCGCGCAGGGCGATTTCGACCAGGCGCTGAAGTATGCCGAAAAGCTCAAGCTGGTGCGCGGCGTGTCCCGCTTCAGCACGATCGCGCTCGGCATCGATGCCATGCGCAAGCGTGATTACAAGCAGGCCGACACGCTGTTCGCCGGCAACAACGAATCCGACCTCGACCAGCTGGTCACCGGCCTCCTGTCCGCCTGGGCTAAGCTTGGCACCGATGCGCCGAAGGCAGCGCTCGACACGCTGGACCGCCTCGATGGCCCGCCGTGGTTTGCCCTGTTCGTCAGCTATCACCGTGCTTTGATCGCCGAAGCGGCAAAGATGGATGATGAAGCGCGCAAGACCTTTGAAGCGACGCTCGCCAACCAGGATGCCGGCGGTGCAGCACCCGACACCTATCTGCGCGCAGCCGAAGCCTATGCCGGTTTCCTCGCCCGCAAGGGTGAGAAGGATGCCGCGCTCAAGGTGCTGGACAATGCCGACACATTCATCAGCGGCCGCCTGCCGATCCTGTCGCTGCGCAACGATGTGCGCGATGGCAAGGAAGTGCGCAAGCTCGTCAAGAACCCGGCCGAGGGTGCGGGCGAGGCGATGTACAACATCGCATCCGCGCTGAACCAGTCGGGTGGCGAGGACTTCGTTCGCGTTTACCTGCAGTTCGCCAGGGCGTTGAACCCCACCAACGACATGATCCTGCTGCAGCTCGCCAGCGTCGCCGAACAGCAGCAGCTGCCGAAGGAAGCGATCGACCTTTATTCCAAGATCTCCAACCGCTCGCCGTTGAAGCGCGCGGCCGAGTTGCAGATCGGCTTGAACCTCGCCGACCTCGACCAGAAGGACGAGGCGATCAAGCATCTGCGTCTGGCCCTTGAGCAGGACAAAAGCGACATGCGCGCTTACCTTGCCCTTGGCGGCGTTTATTCCAGCCAGGAAAACTACAAGGCCGCGTCGGAAGTCTATGACGAGGCAGTTGCAACGCTTTCCGCGCCCGAGCGCGCCAACTGGAATATCTTCTACCAGCGCGGCATCGCTTATGAGCGTCTGAAGCAGTGGGACAAGGCCGAGCCGGACTTCCGCAAGGCGCTTGAACTCTTCCCCGACCAGCCGCAGGTCCTGAACTATCTCGGCTATTCCTGGGTCGACATGAACAAGAACCTCGACGAAGGCTTGACCATGATCAAGCGCGCCGTCGAGCTGCGCCCGAGCGACGGCTACATCGTGGATTCGCTGGGCTGGGCCTATTACCGCCTCGGCCGCTTCCCGGAAGCCGTGACCGAGCTGGAGCGAGCCGTGTCCTTGAAGCCGGATGATCCGGTCCTCAACGACCACCTCGGCGACGCCTATTGGCGCGTCGGCCGCAAGCTGGAAGCGACCTTCCAGTGGAGCCACGCGGTCGATCGCAAGCCGACCGACATCGAGCTGCCGAAGATCCGCGAAAAGCTGGCCAACGGCCTGCCGGACATCGAACCACCAGCAGCGGCCGATGCCGACCAGAACAAGCCCGAGCCCGCCAAGACGGACGCTGACAAGAAGGGGTGAGGGCACAACGCCCCACGCCTTCCTATGGTGCCGATCAGCCTACCTAAGCTTAATTCACCGTCATGGCATGGATCCTCGGGTCAAGCCTGAGGATGACGAAGCGGTAAGGGTGCTGCTCTCCCTTCTCCCCTTGTGGGGCCCGAAGGGCGGGCGAGGCCCGCGACTCGCCCCGGGCAGTGGCTGAGCCAAAAGCGAAGTCGGATGAGGGGTGTTCCAGCTTGGCGCCGCCTCGGATGAAAACCGTCATCCATCCCGCCCCTACGCACCGATCCACCTTCTCCCACACGGGGAGAAGGCTACACGCTCAACCCTCGCATCCTCTTCGTCATCCTTGGGCAAAGCCGTAGCTCACGCGTAGGCGCAGACCCGAGGATCCATGCCTGAACGGTCCCGGCCGTGCCATGGTGCCGATCGGCCCACCCAAGCTTCATTCACCGTCGCGGCATGGATCCTCGGGTCAAGCCCGAGGATGACGAATTTGCGGGGGTGCGGCTAACCCTTTGATGTTGCCGCTGCACTTATCCTTTCGCTGGAAATCTTATCCACGCCCTCAACCCATCCCTCTATTCTCCCCCCCCCCATCGCCCTCGTTGGGAACTCTGGTGCGCACCGGGGATCAGAGGAGGGCGGCGGTGTCCGGGCTGGTTGCGCTGCGGTAGCGTGATCTTGAGGTAATCAGTCCTCTCCAAGCCCGGGCCACGAGCCGGTTCAGCGCTGTTTCGGACCTTTCCAGGGGGAAAGCCATCCGAACAGCCCCCCGGTGCCGCGGCAAGAGCACCGACGGACGCGAGTGTTTCCGCGCCGTATTAAAATCAAACAAAGGCGCGGAACCTTGCGTCCGCTTCCCGAACCTTGCAGGGCGGGAAGGCGAGAAGCCGTGTCTGCAAGACGAGGCGTGAAGGGGATTGCCTCTGTGATCCGCGTTCTTTGACAATGGCAAAGCTTGGTGAGACCCGCCGCACAGCCTCCGCTCCTTGACGCTTGCCCGACCCCGTCTTAGGACGGCAGCCTCTGCCGCCGATGTTAGCCCGAGGCTCGCTTGTCCGTTTCCGCACTGTCTGCTCACAACGATCCCAAACGCTCGTTTCAGGGCCTGATCCTGACGCTCCACGCTTACTGGGCGGATTACGGCTGCGCCGTGCTGCAGCCCTATGACATGGAAGTGGGCGCCGGCACCTTCCATCCCGCCACGACCTTGCGCGCGCTGGGACCGAAGCCCTGGAACGCGGCTTACGTGCAGCCTTCGCGCAGACCGAAGGACGGGCGCTACGGCGAGAACCCGAACCGGCTGCAGCACTATTACCAATATCAGGTCATCCTGAAGCCGAACCCGTCCAACCTGCAGGACCTGTATCTCGGCTCCCTCAAGGCGATCGGCCTCGATCCCCTGCTGCACGACATTCGCTTCGTCGAGGACGACTGGGAAAGCCCGACGCTGGGCGCCTGGGGTCTTGGCTGGGAATGCTGGTGCGACGGCATGGAAGTCTCACAGTTCACCTATTTCCAGCAGGTATGCGGCATCGAATGCGCGCCGGTGGCGGGCGAACTGACCTACGGTTTGGAGCGCCTGGCCATGTATGTGCAGGGCGTCGACAACGTCTATGACCTGAACTTTAATGGCCGCGAAGGGACTGAGAAGGTCACCTATGGTGACGTGTTCCTCCAGGCCGAGCAGGAATATTCCCGCCACAATTTCGAGCATGCCGACACGGCCATGCTGCTGCGCCACTTCGAGGATGCGGAAGGCGAGTGCAAGGCGCTGCTCGCGGCAGGCGCTCCGCGCGATGGCGGCCCGCAGCGCGTGGTGTTCCCGGCCTATGACCAGGCAATCAAGGCTAGCCACGTCTTCAACCTGCTCGATGCGCGCGGCGTGATCTCGGTCACCGAGCGCCAGAACTACATTCTGCGCGTGCGCAACCTTGCCAAGGCTTGCGGTGAGGCTTTCCTGCTCACCGATGCCGGCGGCTTTAATTCCAACCGCGAGGCGGCATGATGGCCAAGACCCTGTTGCAGATGGCCGGCGCCGACCTGACGCCGCCGAACCTGTCAGACGCCGTGTTGATCGTGATCGACGCGCAGCGTGAATATGTCGACGGCGCGCTTGCCTTGCCAAACGTCCAGCCGGCGCTGGCCAACATCGCCGAACTTTTGAAAGCTGCGCGGGCAGCGAATGCGCCGGTGATCCATGTTCAGCACAAGGGCAAGGCCGGCGGCGCTTTCGATCCGGGCGGCAACGGCTTTGCCATCGCGGATCAGGCCGCACCCGTGGACGGCGAGACGATCGTGGAAAAGGGCCTGCCGAACGCGTTTGCCGGCACCAACCTGAAGGACGCGCTCGACCGTCTCGGCCGAAAGAAGCTCGTTCTGGCTGGCTTCATGACGCATATGTGCGTGTCCTCGACCGCGCGCGCTGCGCTCGATCTGGGCTTCGGCACCACCGTCGTGTCCGATGCCAGCGCGACCCGCGACCTGCCGCGCCCGGATGGCACAGGCGTGGTTGCAGCTGCCGACCTGCACGAGGCCGAACTCGCCGCACTCTCCGACCGCTTCTCGATCATCTGCAAAACAGATGCGCTGGTGAAATAATGCCCGACCTGCTTCTCGAACTTCGATCCGAGGAAATCCCAGCTCGCATGCAGCGCAAGGCTGCGGGCGACTTGAAGAAGATGATCACCGATGGTCTCGTTGAGGCCGGGCTGACCTATGAGGGCGCGCAGGAATACTGGACGCCGCGCCGGCTGACGCTCGACATTCGCGGGCTGACGGCGCGTTCCAAGGACGTGCGCGAGGAGATCAAGGGGCCGAGCACCAAGGCACCCGATGCGGCGGTACAGGGCTTTTTGCGTAAGGCGGGCCTGACCGATATTGCGCAGGCGCATACGCATTCGGACCCGAAGAAGGGTGACTTCTACGTCGCGCATCTCGTCAAGCCGGGTCGCAGCGCCGAGGAGATCATCGCCGAACTCGTGCCGGCCACGATCCGCGCTTTCCCGTGGCCGAAGTCGATGCGCTGGGGCAAGGCGTCGGCGAAGCCCGGATCCTTGCGCTGGGTTCGGCCGCTGCAATCGATCCTGTGCACCTTCGGGCCGGAAACCGGCGCCGAGCCGGTGGTGATCGACTTCGAGGTCGACGGCATTCGTTCGGGCAACGTCACTTACGGCCATCGCTTCCATGCGCCGGATGCGATCACGGTCAAGCGCTTCGACGATTATGTCGCCAAGCTCTTTGCCGCCAAGGTCGTGCTGGATGCCGAACGCCGCAAGGAGATCATCCGCCACGACGCCAACAACCTCGCTTTCGCCAGCGGGCTGGAATTGGTGGAAGACGATGCGTTGCTCGAGGAAATTTCCGGGCTGGTGGAATGGCCCGTCGTGCTGATGGGTGAGTTTGAAGAGGATTATCTGCAGATCCCAGGCGAGGTGATCCGCCTCACCATTCGCGCCAACCAGAAGTGCTTTGTGTGTTCTTCAACCACCCCCTTGAGGGGGGGTCGAACCGAAGGTTCGGGTGGGGGTGATGACACGCTCGGCGCTTCAGTACCCCCACCCCTTACCCTCAAGGGGGAGGGGGATCAGCGGGCACTCGCCAACCGCTTCATCCTGACCTCAAACATCGAGGCGAGCGATGGCGGGGTGGAGATCGTGCACGGCAACGGCAAGGTCGTGCGCGCCCGCCTTTCCGATGCGCTGTATTTTTGGAACACCGACCAGGCCGATATGCCGGACCCGGAAGACCTGCGTGCGTCCGGCGACAAGTTTGGGCTCGACCTCAGCAAGCCGCTCGACCAGCGCATGGCGCGCCTCGACAAGTTGGACGTGACCTTCCACGCCAAGCTCGGCACGCAAGGGCAACGCGTAAGCCGCATCGCGGCATTGGCGGAAGAACTGGCGCCAATCATCGGCGCCGATCCCGCGCAGGCCAAGCGCGCGGCGGTGCTCGCCAAGGCCGATCTCACCACCGAAGCGGTCGGCGAGTTTCCGGAACTGCAGGGTGTCATGGGTCGCAAATATGCGCTTCTGCAAGGCGAGCAGCCTTCCGTCGCTGCGGCCCTCGAAGAACACTACAAGCCGCAAGGTCCGTCCGATCATGTGCCGACCGATCCGGTTTCAGTGACGGTGGCGCTTGCCGACAAGCTTGATACGCTGGTTGGCTTCTGGGCGATCGACGAGAAGCCGACGGGGAGCAAGGACCCGTATGCCCTGCGCCGCGCTGCGCTGGGCGTGATCCGGATTTTGGTGGAGAACGGGGTCGAGCTGAAGCTGCTTCCTCTTCTGGAGCAGCATGACGGTCTTGCTGGCAAGAACATCCCCACAGTGTCCGATCAGTCGAATGGCACGATCAACGCGATTGGCCGTGCCATTGCGTCCGTCTTCCACAAAGGCCTTGATGTTAATCAGAACAGTCTGGATCTCCTCTCCTTCTTCCACGATCGCCTCAAGGTCTACCTCCGTGATCGTGGCGCGCGGCATGATCTGATCGACGCCGTTCTGGCGACGGACTCGGCCAACGACGATCTCCTCCTGATCGTCCGCCGCGTCGAAGCGCTGGGCACGTTCCTCGACACGGAAGACGGCAAGAACCTGCTGGCCGGCACCAAGCGTGCAGCGAACATTCTGGCCGCCGAAGAAAAGAAGGGCACACGAGTCGCCGCCACCGTGGATGCCGCAAAGTTCACGCTGCCGCAGGAAGAAGCGCTATTTGCCGCTGTGAACCAGGCCGAGAAGGACGCCGCGCAAGCGATTCAGGCACAAGACTTTTCCGCCGCCATGCAGGCGTTGAGCCAGCTGCGCGCGCCGGTCGACGCCTTCTTCGACGGCGTTCTCGTTAATGATGAGGATGAAGGCGTGCGGGCCAATCGTCTCGCGCTGTTGCAGCGCATCCGCGCCGCCACCGGTCAGGTCGCGGACTTCTCGCGCATCGCGGGCTGATCGATGTCGGACCGCGCGGCAATAGAGCGGGCCGTTGCCGAACTCGCCGCCGGCCGGCTCGTCGCGGTGCCGACGGAGACCGTCTATGGCCTCGCTGCCGATGCCACGGATGGCGAGGCGGTGGCGGGGATCTTCGAGGCCAAAGGCCGTCCGCGATTCAACCCGCTGATCGTCCATGTCGCCGATCGTGCAATGGCCGAACGCATCGCGCGCTTCGGCCCTCTGTCAGCCGGCCTCGCCGATTGCTTCTGGCCCGGCCCCCTGACGCTGGTTCTGCCTCTGGAACCAGGCAGTGGCATCCATCCGCTGGTGACGGTCGGGCTCGACACGGTGGCCCTGCGTATGCCGCAGGGACTGGCGCGTGATGTGATCGCCGCACTCGGCCGCCCGATCGCTGCGCCCAGCGCCAACACGTCCGGACGCATCAGCCCGACCAGCGCGCAAGCCGTGCAGGACGATCTCGGTTCCAAGCTCGCTTACATCCTCGATGGAGGACCCACGAATGTAGGCGTGGAATCCACGATCCTGAAAGTGGAGGGCGATACAGTTCGGCTGCTGCGACCGGGCGGGTTGACGTCGGAAGAGATCGAAGCGGCCATCGGTCGGCCGATAGTAACGGGCAGTGCTGGTCCTGCTATTGAAGCACCGGGCATGCTTGTCTCACACTATGCGCCTGACGCGTCTGTGCGTCTGAATGCGCAGCGTATCGAACCGGGCGAAGCGCTGCTGGCCTTCGGACCAAACCGGGGCATCGGGGCTGATCAGGCCGTGGCTATCCGTAACCTCTCGGAAAAAGGCGATCTGCGGGAAGCAGCCGCCAATCTTTATGCCGATCTTCAAGCGCTGGACCGCTATGGCGCGCGCATGATCGCGGTGGAGCCTATCCCGCATCATGGGCTTGGCACAGCCATCAACGACCGCCTTAGCCGCGCTGCCGCGCCTCGCGCGCAATAAAGCTCAAACAATTTTCACACTCTGCTAAGCATCAATGCTTCGGATACGAAGCTTGATGATTTATGTATTACGGTTGCATTCCGATAACCATCGGCAAAGCCGAAATTGCTTAACCCAACTTCTTAAGTGCGGCGGTAAGGACCGCGCTCTACCTTCCACTTCAACGAGGCCCGGAAAACCGGCCCGGAAGCTGAACCGGCCAGCCGGAAGAGGCTCTCAGGAAGAACAGGAAGGCGAGAGATGATGAACACGGGATTGAAGCCGGTTTGGGCAAGCAGCAACATGCGCCTGGACCCGTTCCACCTGCCGCAGGCGGTAACTTATGCCAGCCGCGATGAGCAAGGGGATGTTCACTTCACGATCGACAAGCGCGGCGCCGTCATCCGCCGCTGGCTGGAACGCAGCGGTTTGCCCGTCACGATCGCGCTGCCGGCACCGGCTTTCCAGGGCGTCGCAGCGCGCGCGATGGAAGACGAGACCGGCCATGTGACGGTGACGCTCGAACTGCATCATGCCGACCCGCAGCTTTCCGTGCCGCTGCTCGTGGCACATGATCTCGACGACGTGGCCGCAGACTGGCGCGCCTGGGCGGAAGCCTATCGCCTGCCGATGCTGTTGGTGGAATCCGACGGCGTGGCCCGCACGCTGGAAGACTCGATCGGCGGCGTGACCAATGGCGAACCGAAGCCGCGCCGCAAGCGGGCGACCTCCGCGCCACGCCGGCCACGCTTCCTCGCCCGCCGCAAGATCGGCAATCTCGGCCTGCGTCTCGTTGTGGACGGCGAAGAGATCATCGCCCGCAACTAACGCCCTGGTTCAAAGATAGATGCGCAGAGCGGCCCACGCGCCGCCCGCCATCAGCCCGATGAAAATGAGCCAGCCCACAGTGTTATTCGACCGGAAAAGCTTCAGGCACTGATCGGGATTGTCGATATCGAGCACGCGGATCTGCCTGAACATATGGGCGGCAGCCGCAAGCAGACCGGCCATGGCGGGCAGGGGCACCTGGGCCAAGGTAAAGGCCGAAGCGAATAGGATCAGCGCGCCGCCATAGAGATAGACAAGCGCTTCCTTGGTGCGATCGCCGAACAGCCTCGCAGTTGAGCGCACACCGACCAGCGCATCGTCTTCCTTGTCCTGATGAGCGTAAAGCGTGTCATAGCCAATCGTCCACAGGATCGCGCCGAAGTAGAGCAGCAAGGGCGCGGCATCGAGCCGGCCGAAATACGCTGCCCATCCCATCAGCGCGCCCCAGGAAAAAGCGAAGCCGAGAAAGAGCTGCGGCCAGTCGGTGATCCGCTTCATGAATGGATAGATCGCGACCGGGATCAGCGCGCAAAGACCTGTGACGATCGCGAATGTGTTGAACTGCAGCAGCACGGCCAGTCCGACCAGCGCCTGCGCAACCAAGAACGCCCAGGCCTGCTTTCGGCTGACCTGACCAGCCGGCAGCGGGCGCGAGCGGGTTCGGTCGACCTTCTCGTCGATGTCGACATCCACAATGTCATTATAGGTGCAGCCGGCACCACGCATGGCGATTGAGCCGACCAAAAACAGGACGATGTGCCAAAGCGAGGGCAGTACGCTCAGCAGCGGATCGCCAGCCTGAGCATTGGCCGCAGCAGCCATCGCTGCCGACCACCAGCAAGGCCAAAGCAGCAACTGCCAGCCGATCGGCCGGTCCCAACGGGCCAGCTGCGCATAGGGCCACATCGCGCGCGGAAGCAGGCGATAGGTCCAGTGCCCCGACGGCGCATCCTTGACGCGCCCGCGCACGCCCGACGATTGAATGGTTTCCATAGGGATCGGGAGTGGCAGGGGCGAGGCGGGGCGTCAAGACGGTTGTTATATTGCACATGTACGTGTATATGTACGTTCAGCTTTGGAGGCCGAGATGGGCTATGCAACCGTTAGCGACTTCCGTGCGAATGTCGCAAAATATCTGGACGAAGTTACAGCCGACCGAACTGAACTGGTGATAACGCGCCAGAACAATGAGGCGGTCGTCGTGCTGCCTCTGGCGGATTGGGAAAGCATGCAAGAAACGCTCTACCTGCTCGGCAATCCGGCCAATGCCGAACATCTTCGTCAGTCCATTGCTGAGGCGAACGCCGGTCATGTTTTTGAACACGATCTGATCGAGCCTGAGACGAAAATGAAGTGAAGGTTCTTTGGACCGAACGCGGCTGGGGCGACTACCTCTTTTGGCAAGCCGACCCAAAGATGCTCGCGCGCCTCAATGAGATCATCAAGGAAATCCGTCGGCACCCTTTCGAAGGCACCGGCAAGCCAGAGCCGCTCAGACGTGAGCTTTCCGGTTGGTGGTCGAGGCGGCTTTCGCACGAACACCGCATTATCTATCGCGTGACGGGCAAAGGCCAAGATCAGATCGTTGAGATCTCCGCTTGCCGTTTCCACTACGAACGCTAGCGTCAATCTTGCCTTTCCGCCCTCCCACCCTTAGGCGAGAACTCAAGACTCCTGCGGACCTTTGTTTCTCATGAACGTTCTCCTGATCGGCTCCGGTGGCCGCGAACATGCGCTGGCTTGGAAGATCGCGTCGTCGCCTAAGTTGACGAAGCTGTACGCCGCGCCCGGCAATCCCGGCATTGCCGAGCATACCGAACTGGTTGAGCTTTCGGTGACGGATCATGCCGTGGTTGCTTCCTTCTGCCGCGACAAGGCCATCGAACTCGTCGTGATCGGGCCGGAAGCGCCGCTGGTGGATGGCTTGTCTGATGCGTTGCGCGAAGCCGGCATCAAGGTGTTCGGGCCAAGCAAGGCGGCAGCGCAGTTGGAGGGCTCGAAGGGGTTCACCAAGGATCTTTGCGCGCGCTTTGACATTCCGACCGCTGCTTATGGTCGCTTCGACAATGCAGCGGATGCGCGCGCTTACATCGAGAGCCAGGGCGCACCGATCGTGGTCAAGGCCGATGGTCTGGCGGCGGGCAAGGGCGTAACGGTGGCCATGACCGCGCAGGACGCGCTGGACGCGGTGGACGCCTGCTTCGACGGCAGCTTCGGCGCAGCGGGTGCAGAGCTGGTGGTCGAGGAGTTTCTGGAAGGCGAGGAAGTCAGCTTTTTCTGCTTGTGCGACGGCAGCGCTGCTCTCGCCTTTGGCGCGGCACAGGATCACAAGCGCGTCGGCGACGGCGATACGGGACCGAACACCGGCGGGATGGGCGCCTATTCTCCGGCGCCTGCTTTCACCCATGAAGTCGAAACGGCCGTGATGCACGACATCATCGCGCCAACGCTGCTGGGGATGAGCGAGATCGGCATGCCGTTCTCGGGCGTGCTGTTTGCCGGCCTGATGCTTACGAAGGATGGTCCCAAGCTCATCGAATACAATGTTCGCTTCGGCGATCCGGAATGCCAGGTGCTGATGATGCGGCTGGATAGCGATCTTCTTGAAGTGCTTTATGCGGCGGCCGAAGGCAGATTGGCGGATCAGGCGCTGTCCTGGAGCCAGGATACGGCGCTGACGGTGGTCATGGCGGCGGAAGGCTATCCGGCCAAGCCCCGCACGGGAACCGTGATCAAGGGCGCCGACACGGCAGCCGGCGAAGGCGCGAAGGTCTTTCATGCCGGTACGGCATTGAAGGATGGCGCGCTCGTGGCCAGTGGCGGACGTGTGCTCAACGTGACTGCCAAGGCGTCGACTGTGCGCGAAGCACAGACCATGGCTTACGAGGCAGTTGACCGCATCGACTGGCCGGAAGGTTTTTGCCGCCGCGATATTGGGTGGCGGGCGATCGAGATCGATCGCGGGTCGGTTTGACGCGTTACAGCAGCGTTGCTATATTTCTGGAGCGGAGACTGAGCTTTCGCCCAGCCTCCTTTTCCTAGAGCATGAATTGAACCCGGATCTTCAGCTGCCAGCCGGTCCGGGTTCTTTTCATATCCAGGGTGACACTCAGTGGTAGAAACCACATCATCGTCACCTCCAGTTTCAAGGGCAAAGCCTGTTTGCCTCAGCCGGGATGGCTCATCCTCCCGGTCGCGCCGGCTGGCTCGGCGCTGCTGCTTCTGCCCTCGAAGTCCGATCATTGAGCAGTAACATCGTGCGGCGGCTTGGCAAGCGGGTCCTTGTGACAAGCAAAGCCGTTGCGCCTTCAAATAACGGCCAAAACGCGTTAGCACTTCGTCGGCCCGGCGCCGCTGCCGGGATTGGACGGAGGAACCATGACCTATCGCGCGCCGGTCGACGACATCGCCTTTACCCTCAAGCAGGTTGCGGGGCTTGCACCTGATCTCGAAAAGGGTCGTTATGGCGATCTTTCGGATGATCTGGTGGATGCGATCCTAAGTGAGGCCGGGCGCTTTGCGGGCGAGGAGATCGCGCCGCTGAACCTTTCCGGTGACCAGGAAGGCGCGCGCTGGAAGGATGGCACGGTGACCATGCCGGCCGGATGGGCGGACCTTTATCATCGCTGGCGCGAAGGCGGCTGGAACGGATTGTCCGGGCCGGAAGAGTTCGGCGGGCAAGGTCTGCCGGTGATGATCAATGTTGCCGCTAACGAGATGTGGAGCGCGGCCTCCATGGCCTTCGGGCTCGGGCCACTGCTTACCATGGGCGCGGTCGAGGCGCTGGACAAGCATGGCTCGGACGCGCTGAAGGCGACCTTTCTGGAAAAGCTGGTGTCGGGCGAATGGACCGGCACGATGAACCTGACCGAACCGCAGGCGGGATCAGATCTGGCGGCGCTACGCACACGCGCCGAGCGCAAAGAAGATGGCACCTACCGCATCTTTGGCCAGAAGATCTTCATCACCTATGGCGAGCACGACATCACCGACAACATCGTGCATCTCGTTCTCGCGCGGCTGCCTGATGCGCCGGCCGGCACACGCGGCATCTCGCTGTTCGTGGTGCCGAAGTTCCTCGTGAAGGATGACGGCTCGCTTGGGACGCGCAACGATGTGTTTTGTGCCTCCATCGAGCACAAGATCGGCATCCACGGCTCGCCGACCTGCACGATGATCTTTGGCGACGGTAAGGGAGACAGCGGTGAGGCTGGCGCGATCGGCTATCTGCTTGGCGAGGAAAATCGCGGCCTCGCCTGCATGTTCACCATGATGAACAATGCGCGCCTCAATGTCGGCATCGAGGGCGTGGGCATCGCGGAAGCGGCTTATCAGAAGGCCAAAGAGTACGCGCAGGAGCGTCGGCAGGGCAAGGCTGCGGGTGGTGCCATTGAGGGAATGAGCGCGATCATCGAGCATCCCGATATCCAGCGCAATCTCTTGACCATGAAGGCGCTGACGTCGGTCGCGCGCACGATCTGCTACGCTTGTGCCAACGCGCTCGATCGCGCGCGCTCGTCTGACGGTGATGAAGCCAGGCACTGGCAGGAACGCGCCAATCTTTTGACGCCGGTCGCGAAGGCCTTCTCCACCGATGTCGGTGTCGAAGTGGCGTCGATCGGCGTGCAGGTGCATGGCGGCATGGGCTTCATCGAGGAGACCGGCGCGGCAATCTTCTATCGCGATGCCCGGATCGCGCCGATCTATGAAGGCACCAATGGCATTCAGGCGATCGACCTCATGACGCGCAAGCTGCCGCAATCCGGCGGGGCTCAGGTGGCAGGCTATATCGCAGAACTGCGCGAGGATGTTGCGGCCTTGCGTGTGTCGAACTCGGCCGATCTCGGCAACGCGGCTGATCGGCTGGACAGCGCGATCAATGATCTCGATGACGCGACGAGCTGGCTTCAATCGGCGCTCGCCGAAGGCCGGATGAACGAGGCGCTGGCGGGTGCAACGCCCTACCTCCGCCTGTTTGGTCTGGCCGCCGGCGGTGCTTATCTGGCCCGTGCGGCGGTGGCGGATACCGGTGCCGCGCGACGGGCGCTCTGCCGCTTCTTTGCAGAAAACCTTGTAGGCGAGAGTGCTGCATTAAAGGCGCGGGTGATCGAGGGTGCGGAAAGCCTTGCCGCTGCCCGTGTCGCGCTTGGCTGAAGAGGGACTCACGATGAGCGAGCACATTCAGATCGAACAGCGCGGCGCGGTCAACGTCATCCGCATCAACCGTCCCGACAAGAAGAACGCGCTGACCTTCGCCATGTATACCGCCATGGCCGCAGCTTTGCGGGCGGGGGATGCCGATGATCCCGTGCGCGTCCATGTCATTCTCGGCGTGCCGGGATCGTTTTCAGCTGGCAACGATCTCGCGGATTTCGTGAAGATCGCGTCCGGGGAAAGCCAGGGCGAGGAGATCTTCGATTTTCTGCGCGCGCTCGCCACCGCCAAGAAGCCGCTGGTTTCGGGCGCAGATGGCATCGCGGTCGGCATCGGCGCGACCCTGCATCTTCACTGCGACCTAACCTACGCCACACCACGCACAGAGTTTCGCACGCCCTTCGTCGACCTCGGTATCGTCCCGGAAGCCGGCTCCAGCCTTCTCGTGCCGGCGCGGCTTGGTCATCAACCCGCGTTCGCGCTGCTTGTCATGGGGGATCCGCTCCCAGCCGAAGCCGCCCGCCAAGGCGGGTTGATTCATGCTGTGGTGGGTGAAGACGAGTTGGAAGCGTCGGTCTTCGCTGCGGCGGACCGGCTGGCGGACAAACCGGCAAATGCGCTGCGGATCGCACGCGAGCTGATCCGAGGATCGCGCACCGACCTGCTGCAGCGCATCGACGAGGAAGCCGAAGCGGTGCGGGCCGGCTTGAAGTCGGACGAAGCGCGCGCCGCATTCGCGGCTTTCCTGAACAAGAAGAAACCGTGAGGATCCTTCCGAAAGGACTGGCTCTCGCAACCGCCGCCATTGCAGGGCTGCTTCTGACGAGCACTGCTCACGCCGCGGAGCCTGACCTGATCATCGAAGTTGGTCCGGACGTGTTCAAGCATGGTGGCGTGATCACTGTTTATCCCATCCCGACCGATCCGAAGGCATGGGAGAAGATCGCTGCAAGCAATCCGGCGACGATCGTTCGGTTGAACGAGCGCTACGGCGTCGTGCAGTTCCGTTTCCTTCGAGGCAGCGACTACGCCTACCGCGTCCAGCCGATCGATGGCGTCGAGAAGCGCGAGTCCTATGTGTCGCAGACCTTGAGCATCATCGGCACCGACGAGCAGGATCGTGGGCCGCAGATGGAGGCCGGCTTCACGAACGAATATTCAAACGGCGGGCGTATCATCCGGTCGGTGCCGATCGAAGAGGTGGCGGGTACGGATGAATCGACACGCAGCAATGCGCGCTGGGGTGTCACGCAGGCGATCACCGATCCGCCGCCTGCCGATGAGCGCGGCGCACGGGCGCTGCTGGGTGTAGTCGATCGCGGGGTATACGAATTTCCGCTGGCCTGTGACGGCGATTTGCGTACGCAGGTTTGCACGATCGCACCCGAGCGACGCGCGGAGATCGAGCCATTGTGGTGGCGTGCTCTTGCGGAAGATCGGCTGGAACGTTTGAACTTCTATGCGCTGCGCCGGTGCTACGACAGCACTTGGACTGGCGGCGGCAGTTGCGACGCAGTGCCGGACTCCGACGAACCGGACTACAAACATCGGCCCTGAGCGTCTTGATCATCAGGCTCCTGAACGAAACGGCCCTGCAAAGGTTGTGGCTTACCCTATCTCGAGCGGCAACAAGTATCGAGGAGACCCGCATGGACTATGTCAAACTCGGACGCACCGGCCTGGACGTGTCACGCATTTGCCTAGGCTGCATGACCTATGGTGAGCCCGGTCGCGGCTCGCATGAGTGGACGCTTCCGGAAGCTGACAGTCGGCCACTGATCAAGAAGGCGCTCGATCTCGGCATCAACTTCTTCGACACGGCCAATGTTTATTCCGACGGCACCAGCGAAGAGATCGTCGGCCGTGCGCTGAAGGAGTTCAGCAATCGCGACGAGGTGGTGATTGCCACCAAGGTGTATAACCGCATGCGCCCCGGCCCGAACGGCGCCGGCCTATCGCGCAAGGCAATCCTGACGGAGATCGATCACAGTCTGAAACGCCTTGGCACTGACTATGTGGACCTCTACCAGATCCATCGCTTCGACCATGCCACACCAATCGAGGAAACGCTGGAAGCGTTGAACGATGTCGTGCGGGCAGGCAAGGCACGCTATATCGGCGCGTCTTCCATGTATGCGTGGCAGTTCGCGCAGGCGCTGGCTCTTTCCGAGCGCAAGGGCTGGGCGCGGTTCGCGACGATGCAAAACTACGTCAACCTGCTGTATCGCGAGGAAGAGCGCGAGATGCTGCCGCTGTGCAAGGCGGAAGGCATTGGCGTCATTCCCTGGAGCCCGATGGCCCGTGGTCGGTTGACGCGCGACTGGGAAGAAAGCAGCTTCCGCTCCGACACCGACAAGTTCGGCCAGACGCTCTATGCAAAGACCGCCGAAGCCGACCGCAAGGTGGTGGAAGCCGTAGCCCATGTTGCTGAAAAGCGTGGTATTTCGCGCGCGCAGGTAGCCTTGGCATGGGTGCTGCAGAAGGAGCCGATCACGGCCCCGATCGTCGGCGCGAGCAAGCCGAACCATCTGGACGATGCAGTGGCGGCTTTGTCGGTGAAGTTGACGCCGGACGAGCTAGCCTCACTCGATGCGCCCTATGTTCCGCACGCTGTTGTCGGCTTCAGCTAAGCCGTCGGCGCTGATATGAAAAAGCGGGCCTGAGGGCCCGCCGACAATCGCGATGCTGTGCCCGAGCTTACTCGCCGGGATGCATCCGATGCTGCTTGCGGCGATCGAACGCAACCCAGCCAAGGGCGCCGACGCCGACGATCAGCGGGAATACGTACCAGAAGAAAATATCGAACGTCATTCCTGCAAGCTCCTTAGAACGTGCCTTGCTGCAACATGTAGGCAGATTGCAGCAAAAAACCAAACTAAAATGCCAATGACGCCGAGAGAGCTTTCGTTGCTCGGAACGAGCGAGAAGGCTTGCCCGAGAACACCGACAGCGAAAAACGCTGTTGATGTTCGATCCAACGCACCAGCAGTTAGTTTCGTACGCTCGTTATGAATGAGGTTCATTGTCTTCATTGAGCCGGATCATCCCAGGCCATCATTCCGCAGCCAACTTGCCGGACAAGCCGCTTACCGGCAATCGTCAGGCGTAACCGTGAACTGCTTCGATCCTGCCTGTGTCTGATAGTCATAGATGACTTTGGTGTAGAACCTGTTCTCGAACGAAGAACGGAACGTGCTGCAGAAGGTCGAGAGGTTGTCGGCCTTGATGACCGACACGTCGAAATCAGCAGGAAGCTCACCCTCGATCGTAAAGAAGTAGGTAAGTTCCTTTTCCGAAATGCTGGCTGACTGCAGGGTCGTCGCATCATCGATCTTCTGCGGCAGCGACGCGTTGATCTTTGCCTCGATCAGCAAGGGCGGCAATAACTGCGGCATCAACGGCACCGTCGAAGCCACCAAGATGATGGGTATGAACTGAGCGAACTTGTATCCCGCTTGTCTGAACGGGTAGGCAACCAGGAAGCCGATGAGGCCGACTAGAGCGCCAACCAGCGCGTAAACGGCGATCGGCGGCCAATCGGCCATGGTTGCAAGAAGTGCCTGCATTGTGTCCCCCTGTATAGGCTGCGCTTAGCATTGTAGCTGAGTCACATCCAGATGAACTTGCAGGCGCCTGCTGTTTGCCAAGCAACGGCGAGCTTGCGCCAGCCGTTGCTTGATTTGGATCGTTGCTTACTTGGCGGAGAGGAAGTCGGCCACTTCGAGCAGGATGAACTCGTTGTGGGCAGCCTTGCCGATCTCACGACCGCCCGAGAAGGGCAGGTTGTTGTCGTCGGCGACCAGGATATGCGTGTCGTCGATCTTGATGACGTCTTCGATCGTCTGGAACGGGAAGGTGAACTTGCCGTCCGGATCGTTCTTGACGATCTCCTTGATCGACTTGCCGTCCGGATCATCGATGTTCATCAGGTCGATGGAACCGATGCGGCGCATCGCGCCATCCTGGTCGATCTGGGCGGTATCCACCAGCACGATGCGCTTGACCTTGGCCGGCATAGGATAGCATGCCGATTTGTCTGTGCTGTCGGCTTTGCATTCCAGGCTAGCATTGCCTTCGCCGGCATCGCGCTCGATCACCAGGGCGCGGGTGTCATCGATGAAGTTGAAGTCACCGATATTAGTGGCGCCTTCGCCGAGCGGGAACTTGTAGCTGTCGCCCGTCCAGTCATTCTTAGCGGGGTCGAAAGTCAACACGGTCAGTGCCTTGCCTTCGGGCTGGCCGCTCTCGCTGTAAAGCGGCTTTTCCAGCATGGCCCAAAGCAGGTTCGTGCCGGGCTGAAGCGCCATGCCTTCATAGCCGCCGGAACGCTGCGCCTGGAAATCCTTGCCCGCAGAAGCCGGAACGGTGACGCCGGGCGTGTCGGGCCCGAGCAACGGCTTGCCGTTGAGCTTGGTTGGATGAACTGCAAGAACCTTACCGTCGAGTGTCGCGTGGATGAGGTAAGGGCCAAACTCGTCGCCGATCCAGACTTCGTTGTTCAGAACCTGGATGCTTTCCGGGTCGAAATCCGCGCCCGTCAGGTAGCGGCTTTCCGTGCCTTCATAGGCGATGCGAAAGGGCACCTTGTGGTCGGGATCGTGCAGGAAGATGGAGTCGAGGCGCTCGACTTTGCCGCCGGCGAAGTCCGGCTTCATCTTGTGGAAGAACAGCAGCGCGTCGGCGCTGTTGGCCTTGGCGCCGAAGCCGTTGTCGGTCAGCGTGTAGATGCTGCCGTCTTCGGCCAGATTCATGGCAAAGCCCGACATGCCCTGCACGGGCTGGCCCAAGAATGGCAGCGACAAACCTGTCGGGTGACTGCCATAAGCAGCGCCCACGTCGCCGGGTGCGGTCATCGGCTTTTCGTTGCGGGTCTTGCCCGTGAACTTGCCGGAGGTCCAGGCGTCACGCGGCGCGTCTGCAGGCGGCGCGATAAGCGTCATGGCCGGGAAATAAGCGTGGCCTGCGAGCTTGGCGGGAAACGTCTGTTCGGCATGGGCCGAAGCGGTAATCGCGCAAAGCGCGACGGATGCGAGAATGGCGCGGAGCGTCATGAAACTTCCCCCTTCAGAAAGTCGGATGATCAACGCGGCGGGGGATAGGTCTTTCAAATGACAGGGATTGAACGTGGCGATGACGGATCGATGACGGCGCGGCCTTCGGACAGCCGCGCCGCCTAATTCGATCAGGGGTAAAGCCGTTCGGTGGTCCAGCTCTCGCCATCGCGCGTGAAGACGATGCGGTCGTGCAGGCGATACGGCATGTCGCGCCAGAACTCGATCACATCAGGCACGATGCGGAAGCCTGACCAGTGCGCGGGGCGGGGGATGTCGCCGTCACCATAGCGCTTGGTGATCTGAGCCACAGCTTTTTCGAGCACGTCGCGGCTTTCCAGCGGGCGCGATTGCTGCGAAGCCCAGGCGCCGATACGGCTGCCACGCGGCCGGGTGTTGTAATAGGCATCGGCTTCCGCGTCCGACACAAGCTCGACATCGCCGCGAATGCGGACCTGCCGTCGCAATGACTTCCAGTGAAAACACATCGCGGCTTTCCGGGCTGACAGGATCTCCTGACCCTTCGCGCTCTCATAATTGGTATAGAAGGTGTAGCCACGCGCATCGAATTCCTTCAAAAGCACGACGCGCACATTCGGCATGCCTGTCGGATCGACCGTGGCAACGGCAACCGCATTGGGATCGTTGATCTCGGTGGTTGTGGCTTCATCGAGCCACGTGCCGAACAGTTCGAAGGGGTTTTGCGTTGCGGCAAAGTCACTGCTTGTTAACGGTGTATCGTTCACTATTCTGTCCTGACTCGAAATCCGTAAACGGAGATTGCCGATTGTCGCGTTTCGCGCAACCCGCCGATAGGGATAGCACCAGTTTGAGCACCAGCCACGCACCACTTCGCCTGAAGCGGTCGGCCAGAGGACGCTCGGCAGGCTTGCTCGGCTGTCTTGCGCTGACCACGATGCTGGCGGGCTGCGGCATGTCTGTGAACAAGGCTGCCGATGTTGGCCTGACCACGTCGAGCGTACCGGCAACGCCTGCACCCGATACCCAGATGGCCTCCGACCAGTCGATCATCCGCAACGCGGTTTCGGCAACCGATCTCCAGTCGGTGGGGCAGGGCGGCGTATCCTGGGCCAATACCGATACCGGCTCTCGCGGCGCGATCTCCAGCATCTCCGAATATGCCGAATCCAATTCAGGTCTGACCTGCCGCAAATTTGTAGTGTCGCGCGAAAGCTATAGTGGCGTCAGCCTGTATGACGGCGACGCCTGCCTGGTGAACGGCGGCGCCTGGCAGTTGCGCGCCTTCAAGAGCATGTAAGTGGTGCTCCGTTCCACAAGCACTCTTTAATTCACGGTTTCGAGATCGCATATTGGCGATAACTTCCGTTAACCCGGTTTAATCACCATGCGCGATCCTTATGAAGTGCTGGGCGTCAGCAAGGACGCCTCGGCCAAAGACATCAAATCGGCGTTCCGCAAGCTCGCCAAGAAGTATCATCCCGATCAGAATCCGAATGATCCCAAGGCGACGGAGCGGTTCAACGCCGCCAATCAGGCTTACGAAATCGTCGGCGACGACGACAAGCGCCGCCAGTATGACCGTGGCGAGATCGACGGCGACGGCAAGCCGCGCTTCCAGGGCTTCGAAGGTGCGGGCGCTGGCGGCGATCCGTTCGGCCAGTTCCGTCAGAGCGGCGGCGGCGCGCATTTCCGCTCCGGCGGCTTTGGCGGCGGTAATGACGATATCTTCAGCGAGATCTTCGGCCAGGCCTTTGGTCGTGGCGGCGCGGCCGGTGCCGGTGCGCGCGGTCCTGCGCCCAAGGGTGCCGATCTCAACGCAACGATGCAGGTTTCCATCGAGGATGTCGTCGCGGCCGCCAAGGTCGAGGCGGTCTTTCCCGGCGGACGGCGCATCGCCGTCAAGCTGCCGGCCTATGTGGAAGACGGCCAGACCATCCGCCTGAAAGGGCAGGGCGATCCGTCACCCTATGGTGGCGAGCCCGGTGATGCGCTGGTCAAGATCGTTTATGCGCACCATCCGCGCTACAGCATCGAAGGCCGTGATCTTCATGTCGACCTGCCTGTCGCCCTCAGCGACGCCGTGCTCGGCGCCAAGGTTGCCGTGGAAACTCCGTTGGGCAAGCTCGCCGTGTCGGTGCCAGCCTGGTCAAGCTCCGACAAGGTCCTGCGCCTCAAGGGCCGCGGCCTGCCGGTGAAAACCGGCGGCCATGCCGACCTCTATGTCCACGTCCGCATCATGCTGGATGCCAGCGATCATGAGCTGGAGCATCTGCTGCGGGTGCGGCAGGCGTAAACCGGTTAGCTTCATCCCGCCGGCTGCCCTGGCTCCTTTTCCCGATTGCGCAGGATGAAGCGCTGGACCTTTCCGCTTGGGGTTTTCGGCAGTTCGGTGACGAACTCGATCTCGCGCGGGTAAGCGTGGGCCGATAGCCGCTTCTTGACGAAAGTGGAGAGTTCGTCGGCAAGGCCGTCTGAGGACAGGCCGGGCTTCAGCACGATGAAGGCTTTGACGATCTCGGTGCGCTCGGGGTCGGGCTTGCCGATGACAACCGCTTCCACCACGGCCGGATGTTCTACCAGCGCGCTTTCAACGTCGAACGGCCCGATACGATAGCCGGATGAGGTGATGACATCGTCGTTGCGGCCAACAAAGCTGATATGGCCACTGTCGGCGCGCTCGGCCGTATCACCAGTGCGATAGAAGCCGCCATCGATCGCCGGCGTGTCCTGGCGGTAATAGCCCTCGAACCACATTAGAGGTGAGCGGCTGAGATCGACGGCGAGGTCGCCGGGCGTGTTCACGGGCAGTTCCGCATTGTCTTCGCCGATCACCGTGACGTGGAAGCCCGGCATCGGCAGACCGGCTGCACCCGGGCGCACTTCGTGGCTGAGGCCGTGATGCGAATTGACCACCATGCCCGTTTCGGTCTGGCCATAATGATCAAAGATCGGCGCGCCGAGATTGGCGGCGAACCAGCGGATGACTTCGGGGTTGAGCGGCTCGCCAGCGCTGGACACGACCCGCAGTTTGCCCTTCAGCGGTGCTGCCGCGTCTTCGCCGGCCGCAATCAGCAGGCGGAAGGCGGTGGGCGCGCCAGCCAGATTGGTGATACCGTGGCTCTGGATCAACTGGTAGGTGCTTTCGGCCGTGAAAGGACCGTCGTAGAAGGTCGTAGCATGGCCGAGCAGCAGCGGGCCGGTCACGGCATAATACAGGCCATAGGCCCAGCCTGGATCGGCGATGTTCCAGAAGATGTCGTCCGGCCGAAGATCGATCGCATAGCGCATGTAAGCGTCGAAGCTGAGCAGCGCGCGGATCGGTACCGGAACGCCCTTCGGCAGGCCGGTGGTGCCGGATGTCGACATCATCATCATCAGATCGTCGCCGCGCCGCATGATCGGCGCGAAGTCGGTGCTCTGTTCGGCGAGCTTGGCGCGCAGATCATCGTCGCCGGCCTGGACGCTCTCGCCTCTGTCGGCCCGAAGGAAAACGCCAATACGCGGCGCATTGGCAATGTCTGCGAGCTTCGGACGATTGGCGGCGTCGGTCACGACCAGCTTGGCTTCGCTCATCTTCAAGCGATGTTCGATCGCCTTTGGTCCGAAAGCCGTGAACAAGGGCTGATAGATCGCACCGGCGCGCCAAGTGCCGAGGATGGTGGTCAAAAGGTCCGGCGTACGCGGCAGCATGCCCGCGACGACATCGCCGGCGCTAAGACCGATGGATTGGAGGTAGTTGGCAAACTGAGCCGCGCGGTCGCGCAGTTCCTCAAAGAAAAGCTGTTCGCGGCGACCGTCCTGACTTTCGTAATCAAGCGCCAGCCGGTTCGCGCCGACATGGCGATCGCAGCATTCGACGCAGGCATTGATGCCGCCTTCCAGGTTGCCCTGGAGCGTCGAGGCCAGATCGTCTGCGCTGAACCCGGCCAGCACATCCTCATAAGCCAACGGTTTGTCTCCTCCAAACCCCGTCATCACGCCTCCTCAAGCATGTTCGTGCAACGAAACGGCTATCAGCCGCCAACCACTTGGCTGGCCATCAAATAGCGTGCAGAACGCCTAAGCAAGAGCCAGC
The DNA here is from genome assembly GCF_014652875.1 of Tianweitania populi. Taxonomy (GTDB): domain Bacteria; phylum Pseudomonadota; class Alphaproteobacteria; order Rhizobiales; family Rhizobiaceae; genus Tianweitania; species Tianweitania populi. The sequence goes on from NZ_BMZQ01000001.1 coordinate 254,739, forward strand.
CAAGCCCTCCGTGTGTCAGCGAACGGGATCGTGGCTGCTTGAAGCGGCTGTAGGGCTGTGCAATAGGGCGGCCAACGAATTGAATTGAACAGGAGCGCGGGAATGGCGGTCGGAAATAGCCTGATGGCTGGCAAACGCGGTCTGATTTTTGGCGTAGCGAACAATCGTTCGATCGCCTACGGCATCGCCAAGGCACTCGCGGACCAGGGTGCGGAAATCGCGCTGACCTATCAGGGCGATTCGCTGCGCAAGCGCGTCGAGCCCCTCGCTGCCGAACTCGGCGCGACCGTGGTCGGCCATTGCGACGTGACGGATATGGCCACGATCGACGCCGTGTTCGACGCGGTAAAGGAAAAGTGGGGCAAAATCGACTTTGTCGTGCACGCCGTCGCCTTCTCCGACAAGGACGAGTTGACCGGCCGCTACGTCGATACGACGCGCGACAACTTCCTGCGTACGATGGACATCTCCGCGTATTCCTTCACGGCCATCGCCAAGCGCGCCGAGCCGCTGATGACGGATGGCGGTTCGATCCTGACGCTGACCTATTACGGCGCCGAAAAAGTCATGCCGCATTACAACGTCATGGGCATCGCCAAGGCCGCTCTCGAAGCGAGCGTGCAGTATCTGGCGGTCGATCTCGGCGGCTCGAAGATCCGCGTCAACGCGATCTCGGCCGGCCCGATCAAGACGCTGGCTGCGTCGGGCATCGGCGACTTCCGCTACATCCTGAAGTGGAACGAGTACAACGCACCGCTCAAGCGCACCGTGACGATTGAGGAAGTGGGCGACAGCGCGCTTTACCTCCTGTCGGATCTTTCCCGCGGCGTGACCGGCGAAGTCATGCACGTCGATTCCGGCTACCATGTCGTCGGCATGAAGTCAGTCGATGCCCCGGACATCTCCGTCGTCAAGGAATAAGACCGAACGTGGTGCGACCGCTCTGCTACTTCATCCGTCACGGTGAAACCGACTGGAACGCGGAAGGGCGGCTTCAGGGCCAGGCCGACCGCGACCTGACGGAAAAGGGCAGGGCACAAGCGACCGGCAACGGGGTCAAGCTCAAGAGCCTGATCGGTGATGCAGCAGGGTTCGACTTCGTGTCGAGCCCGATGCAGCGCACGCGTCACACGATGGAGCGATTGCGCGAGGCCATGGGGCTCGATCCACAAGCCTACCGCACCGATCGCCGGTTGATGGAACTCAGCTTCGGCGACTGGCAGGGTTTTACCTTCGCCGAGCTGGAAGAAAAAACACCGGGCCTGCGCGCCCAGCGCAACCAGGACAAGTGGAATTACCTGCCGCCGGGCAAGGGAGCGGAGAGCTACGCGCTTCTAGCGCAAAGATTCAACGGATGGCTCCGCGAGCTCAGCACGCAAACGATCTGCGTCGCCCATGGCGGCATCGTTCGCACACTGTTTCATCTGTTGGGGGAGGCTGATGAGGTGGCCGCCAGCGAGATGGACATTCCGCAGGACCGGATCTTGCGGATGGAAAATGACCGGCTCAGCTGGCTCTAAGCCGGTCCCAGCTGCTTATTGATCCGGCAGCTGCATGTCGGTGATCAGCTTTTCGCCGTCGACCTCGTCATAGGCGATCACGACGTCCATGCCTTCTTCAAGCGCAGTGACATCGAACTCGCCGGGAAGCTTGAACTTTTCACCGTCCGACAGCGTGATCGTCAGGTTGTCGCGATCGATCTTCTTGATCTCGCCTTCCGTATCGGCAGCGTAAGCGCCGACAATCGACAGCAAAAGGATGGAGGCGGCAGCGAAACCGGTCTTCATGGGATTCCTTGAATTGGGACAGGCAGAAGCTGAGAGGCCAAGTCGACGCCCTCTAAGCAGACAAGAACGAAGAGAATGTGTCAAAAATAAAAGGCAGGCGAGCAGGTGGCCGGTTTGACCCCTGCCGGATTCACTCCTAGAAGCGCGACAGCCTCCTTTTGCCGTCTGCGGAATTTCCATGTCGCACAACACCTTCGGCCACCTTTTCCGGGTCACCACCTGGGGCGAAAGCCACGGTCCCGCTCTGGGCTGCGTGGTAGACGGCTGCCCGCCCGGCATCCGCTTCAAGCTGGAAGACGTGCAGCGCGAACTCGACCGCCGCAAGCCCGGCCAGTCGCGTTTCGTGACGCAACGCCGCGAGCCGGACGAAGTTAAAATGCTTTCCGGCGTTCTGCCTGACGGGGACGATGGCCACCTCGTTACCACCGGCACGCCGATCTCCATGCTCATCGAGAATGTCGACCAGCGCTCCAAGGACTATGGCGACATCGCCCAGCAATATCGTCCGGGCCATGCCGATTATGCCTATGACGTGAAATATGGCGTGCGCGATTATCGCGGCGGCGGCCGGTCCTCCGCGCGCGAAACGGCGGCGCGGGTTGCGGCCGGCGCTCTGGCCCGGCTCGTTGTGCCCGGCCTGAAAGTGCGCGGCGCGCTGATCGCCATGGGTGACAAAGAAATTACCCGCGCCAACTGGGACTGGGACTTCGTGGAAAGCGCGGACAACCCGTTCTTCACGCCCGATCCCGCAGCCGTACCCGTGTTCGCCGATTACCTCGACGGCATCCGCAAAAATGGGTCTTCGGTCGGCGCCTTGATTGAGATCGTTGCGGAAGGCGTGCCGGCCGGCCTTGGCGCACCGCTTTACGCCAAGCTCGACGCGGATATCGCAGCCGGCCTGATGTCGATCAACGCCGTGAAAGGTGTTGAGATCGGCGACGGCTTCGCCACGGCCAGGATGACCGGCGAGGAGAATGCCGATGAAATGCGTGGCGGCAATGACGGCCAGCCGCGCTTTCTCGCCAACCATGCGGGCGGCATCCTTGGCGGCATTTCGACAGGGCAGCCGGTCGTCGCGCGCTTCGCCGTCAAGCCGACTTCCTCGATACTGACGCCGCGCCAATCCGTCGATCGCACGGGCAAGGAAGTCGATGTCATGACCAAGGGCCGCCACGATCCCTGCGTCGGTATCCGCGCAGTGCCGATCGGTGAAGCCATGGTCTCCTGCGCCATCGCCGATCACTATCTGCGCCATCGCGGCCAGACTGGCCGAATTTGAAGGTCCCTGCGATAAGCGTAGGGAAAATCGAGGCTGAGGTGCGTGTCGCGCTTCGGCGCTTCAGCCTATAAGGGAAGCCATGACCACGCGCCTGTATTCCCATCCGATCTTTCTTGAGCATCTGACGCCGCCCGGTCATCCCGAGCGGCCTGACCGTTTGCGGGCGATTGCGCGCCGCCTTGAGGATCCAGACTTCGACGGGCTCGATCGTGTCGAACCGACTGCCGCCGACGAACAGCTGGTTCTCCTCGCCCATCCCGAAAGTCACCTCGAGCGCATCAAGGCGGCCATCCCGGAAGAAGGGCTGACGCGGATCGATTCTGATACGACGCTCAGCCCGCGCTCGTTTGAAGCGGTCATGACCGCGATCGGCGCGTCCAATGCTGCCGTTGATGACGTGTTCGGCCGCAAGGCCGACAACGTGTTTGTTGCAGCCCGTCCGCCCGGTCATCACGCCGAAGCGGAAATGGCGATGGGCTTCTGCTTCTTCAACCAGGCGGCAATCGCCGCCCGCTATGCTCAGAAGACGCACGGTGCCGAGCGCGTCGCGATCATCGACTGGGATGTCCATCACGGCAACGGTACGCAGGACATCTTCTGGAGCGATCCAAGCGTGCTGTATTGCTCGACGCACCAGCTGCCACTGTTCCCAGGCACGGGTGCGAAAGGGGAAACGGGCGTCGGCAACATCGTCAATGCACCGCTCAGCCCCCGCGACGGCGGCAGCCAGTTCCGCGACGCCTTCACCAGCCGTGTTTTGCCGGCATTGGCAAACTTTCGGCCTGACCTCGTCATCATCTCGGCCGGCTTCGACGCCCATCACCGCGATCCGCTCGCCGAGATCAACCTGGTGGAAGACGATTTCGACTGGGCGACGGGCAAGCTGATGGATGTGGCGTATCGCAGCGCCAACGGCCGTCTAGTGAGCCTGCTCGAAGGCGGCTATGACCTCGAAGGCTTATCGTCGTCCGTGGCGACGCATGTAAAACGATTGATGAAGGGCTGAGCCTATGGCCGAAAACGAAGACATCAAGGCCATGACGTTCGAGCAGGCGCTGGCCGCGCTTGAGCAGATCGTCGACGATCTGGAGCGCGGCGACGTGCCGCTCGACCAGTCGATCCGCATCTATGAGCGCGGCGAAGCGTTGAAGGATCATTGCGACCGCCTGCTTAAGGCAGCCGAAGCCAAGGTGGAAAAGATCCGCCTGTCGCGCGAAGGCAAGCCGCTCGGCGTTGAGCCGCTCGATCCAGAGTAAGGCTGAACCGAAGCCTTAGCGCTCCACGATTGCCTTGAAGCCGCCGAAGATCATGCGCTTTCCATCAAAGGGCATGTCTTCCATCATCGGCTTCATGCGCTCATTCTCCATCATCTTCTTCTGCGCCGCGTCGCGCACCGCCTTTGAAGGGTAGGTGATGTAGGAGAAGATGACGACCTCATCGTCCTTTGCCATGACGGCGCGCGGGAAAGAGGTCAGTTCGCCGTAAGGCACATCATCGGCAACGGCTTCCATATAGGACGTCGCGCCCCATTCCATGAAGAGCCCGGCAGCTGCTTCGGCGATCTGCTTGTAGTCGTCCAGCCTGTCCTTCGGTACGGCCAGTAGAAATCCGTCGACATAATGGCAGTGCTCCTCCCTTGTTGTGCAAGAACAAGGACGAAGCAAGCCGGTGCGTTCCGACAAAAAGCACGATCATTCTTGCTGAAAGCACGAGCATAGCCTATCTTAGCCAGACCTGACTAAGGAGGTGATGTTCTGAAAACCGTCAACATGCTGGAAGCAAAGACGTCTTTGTCCAGGCTTGTTGAAGCCGTGGAAACAGGCTCTGAGACGGAGGTCATCATTGCCCGCAATGGGAGGCCGGCTGCTCGGCTGGTTCCTTTGACATCAACGCCGAAGCGTCACCGTCGCTTGGGATTGGCTAAGGGATTACCGTTTGACTACGAGGCTTTCCAAGCACTCGACAAGGAAGTCGAGGAACTCTTCTATGCCAGCTCGATCTTCCCTGAGGATAGTAAGTGAGGCTGTTGCTCGATACCCACGTTGCCATCTGGGCAACGACTGACGACGAACGCCTACCACGACATGTCTACGAGCTTCTCTCAGACGTTGAAAATGACGTATATGTCTCTGCAATGTCCGTCTTCGAAGTCGCCATCAAATATAAGCTGCGACAGCATCAAATGCCTTATCCCGCAGTGGAGGCAATCCGTCGGTTCAAGGATGCCGGCTTTGAGATCTTGGCTGTCACGGAAAACCATGCTGCGATGGTCGATCAGTTACCGCTCATCCATCACGATCCGTTCGACAGATTGATGATCGCTCAATCTCTCGTTGAGGCTTTGACCTTCGTTTCGGCGGACAGACAAGTCGCAAAGTACGACTCATCCATTCTTACATGGCGCTAAATGACCCAGAGGTCATTTTAGCTCCTTGGCGATTTGAAACCAGCTCCATCATCAATGCACTACGCCATAGGCAAACTGGAGCACCCGTTTACAACGCGCGCATGCGGCCCTATTTCCGGGCATACGATGCCGGCAAGGTAACAAGAGTGCAGCCTTCTCCCCAGACCCCGCTTCTCGACAAGGTTCGGTTTCCCGCCGATCTTCGCGCGCTTCCCGAAGGCGAGCTGCCGCAGCTCGCGTCCGAACTGCGCGCGGAAATGATCGATGCCGTGTCACAGACCGGCGGCCATCTTGGCGCAGGTTTGGGCGTCATTGAGTTGACGGTGGCGCTGCATTATGTGTTCGACACGCCAGACGACAAGATCATCTGGGATGTCGGCCACCAAGCCTATCCGCACAAAATTCTCACCGGCCGTCGTGACCGCATCCGCACACTGCGCCAGGAGCATGGCTTGTCCGGCTTCACCAAGCGTTCGGAAAGCGAGTACGATCCGTTCGGCGCGGCCCATTCCTCGACCTCGATCTCGGCCGGCCTCGGCATGGCTGTCGCGCGCGATCTTTCGGGTGGCAAAAACAACGTCATTGCGGTGATCGGCGACGGCGCCATGTCGGCCGGAATGGCTTATGAGGCCATGAACAATGCCGGTGCGCTGGATGCGCGTTTGATCGTTATACTCAACGACAACGATATGTCGATCGCCCCGCCGTCGGGCGCGATGAGCGCCTATCTGGCGCGGCTGGCTTCGGGTAAGGCCTATTCGGAAATCCGCGATATCGGCAAGAAGCTGACCGGTTATCTCGGCCGCCGCGTCGAGCGCACGGTGACGCGCGCGGTTGAACATGCACGCGGCTTCGTGACCGGCGGCACGATGTTCGAGGAACTCGGCTTCTACCATATCGGCCCGATCGACGGGCACAATCTCGAACACCTCGTGCCGGTGCTCAAGAATGTGCGCGACAATGGTGATGGCCCGGTGCTGATCCATGTCGTGACCAAGAAGGGCAAGGGCTACGCGCCGGCTGAGGCTGCGGCCGACAAATATCACGGCGTCAACAAGTTCGATGTCATCACAGGCGCGCAGGCCAAGGCCCCTGCCAACGCGCCAGCCTATACGCGCGTCTTCGCCGAAAGCCTGATGCAGGAAGCCGAACTCGACGAAAAGATCGTCGCCGTCACTGCGGCCATGCCCACCGGCACCGGGCTCGATCTGTTTGGGGAAGCCTTTCCGAAGCGCATCTTCGATGTCGGCATTGCCGAGCAGCATGCCGTGACCTTCGCGGCCGGTTTGGCGACCGAAGGCTACAAGCCATTCTGCGCGATCTATTCGACCTTCCTGCAGCGCGCTTACGACCAAGTCGTGCATGATGTTGCACTTCAGAACCTGCCGGTGCGATTCGCGATCGACCGCGCCGGTTTCGTCGGGGCGGATGGCGCGACTCATGCTGGTGCGTTTGACACCACCTATCTCGGCTCGCTGCCGGGCATGGTAGTGATGGCAGCTGCTAATGAGGTCGAGCTCAAGCACATGGTGCGCACGGCTGCCGAATATGACGACGGCCCAATCGCCTTCCGCTATCCGCGCGGAAACGGCGTCGGCATTGACATGCCGGAGCGGGGTTCGGTGCTGGAGATCGGTAAAGGGCGGGTGATCCGCGAGGGCACTAAGGTCGCGCTGCTGTCCTTCGGCACGCGTTTGGCCGATTGCCTGTTGGCTGCCGATGAACTCGATGCTGCTGGCTTGTCCACCACGGTTGCGGACGCACGCTTTGCCAAGCCGCTCGACCAGGATCTTGTGCGCCGTCTTGCGCGCGACCACGAAGTGCTGATCACGGTGGAAGAAGGCGCGATCGGCGGTTTCGGCACGCAAGTGCTGCATTTCCTTGCGCTGGAAGGTCTGCTCGACAACGGGCTGAAGGTGCGGCCTCTGGTTCTACCGGACCTCTTCGTCGATCACGCCAAGCCGGAAAAGATGTATGCCGATGCGGGGCTGGATTCCGCAGGCATCGTGCGCTCTGTTTTCGGCGCGCTCGGACGCGGTCAGAACGCCGCGCGCGCCTGAGCTTGCTATCGCAGCCCGCTTCGGCCATGGAGCGGGGATGCCAGGCAAATCTACCCAGCGTCTCGATGAAGTGCTTGTTGCGCGCGGTTTGTTCGCCAGCCGATCGCGCGCCAGCGATGCCGTGAAGCGCAGAACCGTTCGCGTGGGCGATGCAGTCGTGACCAAGGCGGGTCAACTGATCGACCCCGATGCAACGCTCTGCGTCGATGATCCTGCTCAGAAATACGTGTCCCGCGCAGCCCTCAAGCTGATCGCCGGCCTTGATTATTTCGGCATTGATGTCAGCGGCAAGTCCATGCTCGATCTCGGTGCTTCCACCGGCGGCTTCACGCAGGTCGTGCTGGAACGCGGTGCTGCCAGTGTTTTCGCCGTCGATGTCGGCCATGGTCAGCTCCATCCCAGCATAGCCGATGATCCACGCGTCACCTCTCTCGAAAACAAGAACGCGCGTGACCTGCAGGCCGAGGATCTCGGCGGCGCGCCGATCGACCTCATCGTCTGTGACGTCAGCTTCATCTCTTTGACGCTCGCCTTGCCGCGCGCCCTCGATCTCGCTGCTGCCGGGGCGAGAGGGGTTTTTCTGGTGAAGCCGCAATTCGAAGCAGGCCGCGATGCGATCGGCAAAGGCGGCCTGCTGAAGGACCCGGAAGAAGGCCCTCGCACTGCCGAGCGATTGCGCGCTTGGCTCGACAGTCAGCTGGCCTGGAAAGCACTCGGACTCACGCCCAGTCCGATCGAAGGCGGCGACGGCAACAAGGAATGGCTTCTCGGAGCCGAGAAATACCTATGAGCACGCAATATCGAATCAACCATCTCGGTGCGCAGGGCGACGGCATCGCCAACACCGAGCGCGGCCCGGTCTATATCCCGTTCACGTTGCCTGACGAGACTGTCACCGCCGCTGTGAACAAGGATCGCGGCGATCTGATCGCCATCCAGGAGCCGGCAGCCAACCGCGTCGAGCCGCCCTGCCGGCATTTTGGAACCTGCGGCGGTTGCCAGTTGCAGCATATGGCCATGCCCGACTATCTCGCTTGGAAGCGCAACAAGGTCGTGCAGGCGCTGAAATCGCAGGCGCTGACACCGGAAGTCGGCGACATCATCCCCTGCGCGCCGCACAGCCGCCGCCGTGTCACCCTTGCCCTTCGCAAGGTGGAAGCGGGCATGCTGCTCGGCTATAATCGCCATCTGTCGCATGAGATCATCGACATCGTGGAATGCCCGATCAGCGTTCCGCCGATCGTTGAAGCGCTTGAATCACTGCGCGCAGTGGCGCGGCTAAGCTGTTCCACCAACAAGCCTTTTCGTATGACCGTAACCGCTACCGCGGCCGGGCTGGACGTTGCCTTGCTGGAAAGCGGCAAGCTGGACGACGCCGCGCGAAAGACCATCGCCGACTTCGCGCTCGCCAACCGTTTCGCCCGCGTGTCCGTTGATGGCGAGATCATCGTCGAGCCAACCAAGCCGCAGGTCTCGATGGGCGCATCGGTGGTCACCGTGCCGCCCGGCGGCTTCCTGCAAGCGGTCGCGTCGGCCGAAGGGGCGATGGCGGCTCTGGTTTTAGATCACATCGGCAAGTCCAAGCGCGTTGCCGATCTCTTCGCGGGATCGGGCGCCTTCTCGCTGAGGTTGGCGGCTCGCGCTGAAGTTCATGCCGTGGAAGGGGATGCAGCACCCCTGGCCGCACTCGATCGTGCCTTCCGCTTCACGCCGGGCCTCAAGCGCGTCACCACGGAAAAGCGCGATCTGTTCGAACGGCCATTGACCACGAAGGAACTCGACCGCTTCGACGCCGTGGTGTTCGATCCGCCGCGCGCAGGCGCCGAGTTCCTGTGCAAGCAGCTCGCCAAAAGCCAGGTGCCGAAAGTCGCCGCTGTATCCTGCAATCCGCTCACGCTCGCGCGCGATCTGGCGATCCTCACCGCCGGCGGCTACCGCATCACGTCTGTCACGCCCGTCGATCAGTTTCTCTGGTCGAGCCATGTGGAAGCTGTCGCGTTGTTGGAAAAGCCCAAGAAGCGCCGCTAGGACAGCAGCAATTCCTCGACATAGGCCGGCACCAGTTCGGTGGCGCGGCCTCGGCGCACTTCGTCGAAGGCACTGTCGTGTTCGGTCGGCTCCAGATTGAGCTCCACCGTATGTGCGCCGATTGCGTGGGCTTCCTCCACGAAGCCGGCGGCCGGATAAACGCTGCCGCTGGTGCCGATCGCGATAAACAGATCACAGCGGTGCAGCGCCTCGTGGATTTCGTCCATGTGGTAGGGCATCTCGCCGAACCAGACGATGTCCGGCCGCAACGTGCCGGTTGCGCCGCACTGGCTGCAATAATCGAAGGTCGTGAGATCGCCGTGTTCGTCGCGATGGGTGCCGCACTTCGTGCAGAACACCTTGGTGAGTTCGCCATGCATGTGGAGGAGGTGCTTGGTGCCGGCCCGTTCATGGAGATTGTCGATATTCTGCGTGACGACCAGGACACTGCCTATGAACTCAGCTTCCAACCGCGCCAGCGCCCGATGAGCGGCGTTGGGCCGGACGGTTTTCAGCCCGGCGCGGCGGTCATTGTAAAAAGCATGAACGCGTTCCGGATCCCGCTTGAAGCCTTGCGGTGTCGCCACATCCTGCAGATCCACCTTCGACCAGATGCCGCCTTTGTCGCGAAACGTATCCACGCCAGACTCGGCAGAGATACCAGCGCCAGTGAGGATCACGATGGAGGAGAAGGACATTCACTGATTCTCCGCTGGCGACGCGCTGGCATGGTTGAAGACAGGCAAGGCCATGATCAGCCTCTTCCTACCTTCACTACGCCTCGCACATGCGGAAATGGCAAGCGCGCTGAGCCAACAACCAGATGGACCAGCTACAGCGCGCTTGAGCGGTGGCCCTCAAGCCTGCGTCCCACCCACCGTCATCTGATCCATGCGAAGATGCGGCTGGCCAACGCCAACCGGCACGCCCTGGCCGGCTTTGCCGCACATGCCGATGCCGGTATCGAGCTTCATGTCGTTGCCGATCATGGATACGCGATGCATCGCATCCGGGCCGTTGCCGATCAGCATGGCTCCCTTGATCGGCCGGGTCACTTTGCCGTTCTCGATCATATAGGCTTCGGTGCAGCCGAACACGAACTTGCCGGATGTAATGTCCACCTGTCCGCCTCCGAAGGATACGGCGTAGATGCCGTTTTTGACGGAAGCGATGATCTCTTCCGGCGTTTTGTCGCCCGATGTCATGTAGGTGTTGGTCATGCGCGGCATTGGCTGGTGCGCATAGGATTCGCGGCGTCCATTGCCGGTGGCTTCCATGCCCATCAGCCGCGCATTCTGGCGATCCTGCATGTAGCCGACGAGCTTGCCGTCTTCGATCAGCACGGTGCGATTGGTGGGCGTGCCTTCGTCGTCGATGGTCAGCGAGCCGCGGCGCTCGGCGATCGTACCGTCATCTACGACGGTGACACCCTTGGCAGCAACCTGTTGCCCCATCAGCCCGGCAAAGGCCGACGTTTTCTTGCGGTTGAAATCGCCTTCCAGCCCATGGCCAACGGCTTCATGCAACATCACGCCGGGCCAGCCCGACGACAAGACGATGTCGAACGTGCCGGCCGGGGCAGGGGATGCTTCGAGATTGACCAGCGCCTGACGCAGCGCCTCCTTGGCACCGAAGCGCCAGGAATCGTCGGCGATGAATTCACCAAAGCCCTTGCGCCCGCCGATCCCGTAAGAGCCGCTTTCCTGCCGGTCGCCTTCGCCGACCACCACGGACACATTCATGCGCACCAGCGGCCGGATGTCCTGCACCATCCGGCCGTCGCCGCGCATGATCTCGATCTGCTGCCAGGACGCGATGAGTGAAGCCGTCACCTGCCGCACCCGCGGATCTTCGGCGCGAACAAAGGCGTCGATCTCTTGAAGCAGCTTGGCTTTGTCGGCAAAGGCCGGCTCGGTCAGCGGATTGTTGTCGCCGTAGAGCTTGCGATTGGTACCCTGCGGCGCATCAGCAAGCGTGCCGGAATAGCCGGCTTTAACAGCGGAGACCGCACTGGCAGCACGCAACACGGCGGCTTCCGATAGTTCGCTGGCATGGGCGTAGCCTGTGGCCTCGCCGGCAACCGCACGCAGACCAAAGCCGCGATCCGTGTTGTAGCTGGCTGTCTTCAGGCGGCCGTTGTCGAACATCAGCGCTTCGCTTTCGCTTTGTTCGAGATAAAGCTCGCCGTCATCCGCGCCCTGAACCGTGTCGGCAAGCATCTGCCGCAGCCGATCTTCGGAACAATCGAATTGGCTAATCAGGGACTTGGACATGGAAGCGGACTCACTTTGCGAAGCAATGCCCGAGAAGTAGGGGCTGCCGTCGCAAGAATCCAGCCGAAGCGACCAGGCGCTTCGGTTTAGGCTGGTTCACCCAACACTTGGCCTCAGGGCAGTGCGGCAAAACCTTCGCCGAAGCCGTTCAGTTCGACAGGGATGCCGATGCCTTCTTCCGGCGTCTGGAACACGATGAAGGTCGCGGCCTTACCGGTCTTCAAAGTGTCGAGCAGCGGCTGTTCCAGGATCACCTCGGCATAACAACCGTCCTGGAAGCAGCGCACGAAATAAGCGCGGCCGATATCCTTGCCGTCGACATTGAGGCCAAGGCCGTTCGGCAGAAGCACCCCAAGAGGCGCCAGAACACGAAGGATCTCGGCCTTGTTGTCGGCGGTGCGCAGAACCACGACAGAAAGGCCGATCTCCGGCCGGTCTTCGGCGACCACATTCTGCATCATCGCGCATTGTTCAGCCGTCGCACCCGCCGGCGTGTCGCAGATGATCGACCACGCGCCATGGCTGGAACGGACGGCGCCGGTTGGGGCCGGCTGCTGAGCGCTGGCGGGAAGGGCGCTTGCCAAAGGCGAAGCAAGAAGCAGACTGAAGGCGAGCGGCCTCAAAAAGCGCATCAGGGGAAGGTCTCCAACCGAATCATCGCGATCTAGCCTGCAGCCTTCGCATGGAAAACAAAGCGCTGTCAGCGGCAGATCAGCACGCGACCACCACAGAATTGTGTGAATCAGCCTGAAGGGCAGCTCCTACTTTGCTTCATAACGCAATGGCAGGTTGTTGATCCAGCACGAACAAAATGCCGCATCCAGCAGAATCGTGGCTTTCTTGCGGACGCCAAGAGAGTATGATTTGAACGGGCTGGAGAGAACTGGGAGTCTGTGCGTGTGCATGCCGCATGCTGACGCGCGTCCTAGTCAGGGTATCCGGGAGATGACGATCGCCATGAAAAAAGTGACAGGCGCGGCTGCCGCAATGGTTTTGTTGTCCGGTGCGGCCGCCTTTGCCGCCCAACCAACGCCGTGGCAGACCGATTTCCAGCCGGCAGCCTCGCCGATCATGGAAAGCATCGAGTGGTTCGAGAACTACACGCTGTGGTTCATCATTCCCGTCACGCTGCTCGTGCTGGCTCTGCTGGCTTATTGCATCGTGCGTTTCCGCGCTGATGCCCACCCGACCCCGTCGCGTACCAGCCATAACACGCTCATCGAGATCATCTGGACCGTCGGACCGGTGGTGATTCTCCTGTGCCTCGCCATTCCCTCCTTCCAGCTGCTGACGGCGCAATACACGCCGCCGGAAGAGCCGGCCTTGACGGTGAAGGCGATCGGCAACCAGTGGAACTGGGACTACGAATACCAGGTCGAAACGCCGCTGACCTTCAACTCGGCTTTGTTGACGGATGATGCCCGCGCTGCTGCCGGCAAGGAAGATCGTGGCGCTTATCCGCGCCTGCTCGCCGTCGACAACGAAGTCGTCGTGCCCGTGAATGCCACGGTGCGCATGCTGGTCACTGGCGGCGACGTCATTCACTCCTTCGCCATGCCGGCTTTCGGCGTGAAGGTGGACGCCGTTCCGGGTCGCATCAACGAGACCTGGTTCAAGGCGACGAAGGAAGGTCTTTATTATGGCCAGTGCTCCGAGCTTTGCGGCAAGGACCACGCTTATATGCCGATCGCCATCCGCGTCGTTGCGCTGGATCAATATCAGACATGGCTTGCGGCAGCGGCTACGGATCTCGGTGGCGCCAACCGCGCCCTGATGGCTTCGGTCGACGCCCAGAACAAGATTGCTTCGGCCGGCGAGTAACTCGCAACAGCCGGACGGAAGGAGACGGAGCGGAATCATGGCAGGCGCTGCAACCCACCACGATGCCCATAGCGATCACCGGCCCACGGGCTGGACGCGTTGGGTATATTCGACCAACCACAAGGACATCGGCACGCTCTACCTGATCTTCGCGATCACGGCCGGCATTATCGGCGGCGCTTTGTCGATGATGATGCGCTGGGAGTTGCAGGAACCCGGCATCCAGATCTTCCACGGTCTGGCAGGCATGGTTTACGGCATCGACGGCGACGCCGCGATCGACGCCGGCAAGTCGATGTACAACGCCTTCACCACGGCCCACGGCCTAGTCATGATCTTCTTCATGGTCATGCCCGCGCTGATCGGCGGCTTTGCCAACTGGATGGTGCCGATCATGATCGGCGCTCCGGATATGGCGTTCCCGCGCATGAACAACATTTCCTTCTGGCTGCTGCCGCCGGCTTTCCTGCTGCTGCTTCTGTCCTTGTTCATGCCGAGCGCGCCCGGTGCGCATGGCGTTGGCGGTGGCTGGACAATGTATCCGCCGATGTCGACCTCGGGCCAGCCTGGACCGGCGATGGACATGGCGATCCTGTCGCTGCACATCGCTGGTGCGTCGTCGATCCTGGGTGCGATCAACTTCATCACCACGATCTTCAACATGCGCGCACCCGGCATGACCATCCACAAGATGCCGCTGTTTGCGTGGTCGGTGCTGATCACCGCCTTCCTGCTGCTTCTGTCCTTGCCGGTTCTGGCTGGCGGCATCACCATGCTGCTCACCGATCGCAACTTCGGCACGGCCTTCTTTGCGCCGGAAAGCGGCGGTGACCCGATCCTGTTTCAGCATCTGTTCTGGTTCTTCGGTCACCCTGAAGTGTACATCCTGATCCTGCCGGGCTTCGGCATCATCAGCCACATTGTCTCGACCTTCTCGCGCAAGCCGGTGTTTGGTTACCTCGGCATGGCCTACGCCATGGTCGCTATCGGCGTCGTCGGCTTCGTCGTGTGGGCGCACCACATGTACACCACCGGCCTGTCGCTCGACACGCAGCGTTACTTCGTGTTCGCTACGATGGTGATCGCGGTTCCGACCGGCGTGAAGATCTTCTCGTGGATCGCCACGATGTGGGGCGGTTCGATCTCCATGCGCACGCCCATGCTGTGGGCGATCGGCTTCATCTTCCTGTTCACCGTGGGCGGCGTGACTGGCGTTCAGCTGGCAAATGCCGGCCTCGATCGTTCGCTGCACGACACTTATTATGTCGTCGCACACTTCCATTACGTGTTGTCGCTCGGTGCCGTGTTCGCGATCTTCGCCGGCTGGTACTACTGGTTCCCGAAGATGTTCGGCTACACGTACTCGTCGGCGATTGCCCGCGTTCACTTCTGGATCATGTTTATCGGTGTGAACCTCGTGTTCTTCCCGCAGCACTTCCTGGGTCTCGCCGGCATGCCGCGTCGCTACATCGATTATCCGGATGCGTTTGCCGGCTGGAACATGGTGTCGTCTTACGGTGCTTATCTTTCCGGCTTCAGCGTGCTGATCTTCCTGTATGGCGTGTTTGAAGCCTTCTCGAAGAAGCGTATTGCCGGCAACAATCCGTGGGGCGAAGGCGCCACCACGCTGGAATGGCAGCTGTCTTCGCCGCCGCCGTTCCACCAGTGGGAGCAGCTGCCGCGCATCAAGTAAGGCAGTTGAACGAACCCCGGCCCGGGCTGAACAGTCCGGGTCCAGGCATTGGATACGATTTGAATGAGCATGGTTGAACAAACCGCGACGCCCACCCCGGAAGTCGGGCTGTCGGAAGCAACGGCAGGCGACTTCATCGCTCTGCTGAAGCCGCGCGTCATGTCGCTGGTTGTGTTCACTGCATTCGTCGGCCTCATGGCCGCGCCTACCCCCTTCGATCCGCTGTTCTCCGCGATCGCCATCCTGTCGATCGCGATTGGTGCCGGCGCGTCCGGTGCTTTGAACATGTGGTATGACGCCGATATCGACCGCCTGATGAGCCGCACGGCGCGTCGCCCGGTTCCCGCCGGCCGCATGCTGCCGGGCGAAGCACTCGGCTTTGGCCTGGTTCTGTCATTCCTTTCCGTGATGACCCTCGGCCTGCTGGTGAACTGGCTGGCAGCCAGCCTGCTCGCCTTCACGATCTTCTTTTATGCCGTTGTTTATACAATGTGGCTCAAGCGCTGGACCCCGCAGAACATCGTGATCGGCGGTGCCGCCGGTGCTTTCCCGCCGGTTGTCGGCTGGGCTGCTGCGACGGGCTCGGTGAGCCTGGAAAGCATCATCCTGTTTTCCATCATCTTCCTGTGGACACCACCGCACTTCTGGGCGCTCGCCTTGTTCAAGTCCGGTGATTACGGCCGCGCTGGCATTCCGATGATGCCGAATGTGGCTGGCGAGGCGTCGACCCGCCTGCAGATCTTCATCTACACCCTGATCGTGTCGCCGATCGGCGTGCTGCCTTGGGTGCTCGGCTATGCTTCCGCCGGTTACGGGATCGTCGCAGCAGCTTTGGGTGTTGGCTTCGTTTACTACGCCTGGGGCGTGTTCCGCATGGCGCCAGCTGATCGGGTCATGCTGCCGGCCAAGCGCATGTTCGGCTTCTCGCTGCTTTATCTTTTTGGCATCTTCGCCGCTTATCTAGCGGACAGCTTGGTCGCGCGCTTTCTCCAGGCGGGTATTCTCTGATGGCCGGCGAACGGAACCAGTTCGAGGAAACAATCAAGCTGACGGACAAGCAGCGCAAGGCGCGTCGCAGCCGTTCGGTTGCGATTGCTGTCGGCTTGGCGATTCTTGTCGTGATCTTTTATGTGGCGACCATCGCAAAGTTCGGCCCGTCGCTGCTCAACAGGCCGCTCTGATCCATGACCAAGACCAGCACCCCTGTTGACCCGAAACGCCGCGCCAATATCCGCGTTGCGGTCGGCTGCGCGACGTTCTTCGCGGCCATGATCGGTGCTGCCTATGCGTCCGTCCCACTGTATGAGATGTTTTGCCAGGCAACCGGCTACGGTGGCACCACACAGCGGGTCGATCAGTATTCGGACACGATCTTGGATCGGAAGATCACGGTGCGGTTCGATGCCAATGTCAGCGGCGGTCTGCCCTGGACCTTCCAGCCCGACCAGCGCGACGTGACGATCAAGATCGGCGAAACTACGCAGATCGGCTACACCGCCACCAATCCGTTCTCCACGCCGACCGCGGGTAAGGCCACGTTCAACGTGACGCCCGAACTTGCCGGCGCTTATTTCAACAAGGTCGAGTGCTTCTGCTTCACGGATACGACCCTGAAGCCCGGCGAGGCCCTTGACATGCCGGTCGTGTTCTTCGTCGATCCTGCGATCGTCGATGATCCCGACATCAAAGACATCAGAACAATTACCTTGTCTTACACGTTCTTCCCCTTGCCAGCCGGTGCGCCGCTCGCGGCCAACACCTCTGCTGGCGAAAAGGGAAGTGCTGCGGGAAGCAGGGTTTCCAGCGATAATCTCGGGGGTTGATATGGCTGAGGCGCACGCCAAGAATCACGACTACCACATCATAGACCCCAGCCCGTGGCCGTTCACGGCCTCGGTCGGCGCGCTGTTGATGGCGCTCGGCGGCGTAGGCTGGATGCAGGGCCTGAAAGGCAACGAGTTTGGATTGCTCGGCATTCCGCTGAACAATGCCTGGCTCTTCGTGGTCGGTCTGGCGGTGGTCCTTTACACCATGTTCGGCTGGTGGTCGGACACGATCAAGGAAGGTCGCGAAGGTCACCACACGCGGGTCGTGTCGCTGCATCTGCGCTACGGCATGATCATGTTCATCGCCTCCGAGGTGATGTTCTTCGTTGCCTGGTTCTGGGCTTTCTTCGATGCCAGCCTGTTCCCGGGCGAAGTGGTGCAGGTCGCGCGTACCGAATATACCGGCGGCCAGTGGCCACCGGCAGGCATCGAGGTGCTCGATCCCTGGCACCTGCCGCTTTACAACACGGTGATCCTGCTTCTGTCGGGCACGACGGTCACCTGGGCGCACCATGCGCTGCTGCACAATGACCGTAAGGGCCTCGTGTCCGGCCTGGTGTTCACCGTCGCTCTGGGCGTGCTGTTCTCCTTCGTGCAGGCCTACGAATACATGCACGCACCGTTCGCCTTCGCGGATTCGATCTACGGTGCGACCTTCTACATGGCGACTGGCTTCCACGGCTTCCATGTGTTCATCGGCACGATCTTCCTGCTGGTCTGTTTGATCCGCGCCATGAAGGGCGACTTCACGCCGAAGCAACATTTCGGCTTCGAAGCCGCTGCCTGGTATTGGCACTTCGTGGACGTGGTCTGGCTGTTCCTGTTTGCCACGATCTATGTCTGGGCCTCCGCCGGCGCGACCATCGCAACCGGACACTGAAACGCCCATCATGCTAAGGAAAGGGCGGCTGCGCGAGCGGCCGCTTTTTTCGTTTTCGGAGGTTCAAGGTTTGGCAGTGCAGCAGGGCGACGGACCATCCCTGGTCATCAGACCGGCCTCGAAGGCGCGGTTTTGGATCGTTGGCGCCTTTGTGCTGATTGCGATGGCTATTCTGCTTGCGCTTGGCACATGGCAGATGGAGCGGCTGGCGTGGAAGGAAGCGCTCATGGCGCGCATCACCAGCCAGTTGTCCCAGCCGCCTGTGCCGCTCGCTACTGTGGAAGCCGCTCAGGCCGCAGGCGATCCTATTGAATATCGCCCGGTCACAGTCAGTGGCACTTTCCTGCATGATCGCGAGCGTCATTTCTTCGCCACCTATGAAGGCCAGTCCGGCTTCTACATCTACACGCCGCTGCGTCTCGCTGATGGCCGCGTCCTGTTCGTCAATCGGGGCTTCGTGCCTTATGATCGCAAGGAGCCGGCAAGCCGCGCCGAAGGGCAGGTCGGCGGCGATGTGACGGTCACCGGTCTGGCGCGCGAAAGGTTGAACGGCAAGCCGTCCTGGCTCGTGCCGACCAACGATCTGGCCAAGAACATCTTCTACTGGAAAGATATCGACGCCATGGCTGCGAGTGCAGGGCTCGGCGAGCCGGTGCTACCCTTCTTCGTGGATGCCGACAAGGCGCCGAACGCCGGCGGCCTGCCGATCGGCGGGGTGACCATCATCGATCTGCCGAACAATCATCTGCAATATGCCGTGACTTGGTATGGTTTGGGCTTGGCGCTGGCCGGCGTTTGCGTGGCAATGTGGGTGCGCCGGAACAAGCCCACTTAACCCGCCCAACCTTGACATAGCCGCTCCCAGACCTCATGTCCGTCCGGCCTATGCGAGCGCTTTGATGTCCCTGTTTTCTCCCGCCAAGCCTGCTTTGACGATCCGCCTGTGCGAGCCGCGCGGTTTTTGCGCCGGCGTCGATCGCGCAATCCAGATCGTGGTTCTGGCACTGAAGAAATACGGCGCTCCGGTCTATGTCCGCCACGAGATCGTGCATAACCGCTTCGTGGTGCAGGGCCTGCAAGAGCGCGGCGCCGTGTTCATCGAGGAACTGCACGAGATCCCGCCTGAGCACCGCGAGCGGCCTGTGGTGTTTTCGGCCCACGGCGTGCCGAAATCCGTGCCGGCGGATGCGCAAGCGCGCAACCTGTTTTATCTCGATGCGACCTGCCCGCTAGTGTCAAAGGTCCATAAGCAGGCCATGCGCCATCAGCGTCTCGGCCGCCATGTCGTGCTCGTCGGCCACGCCGGTCATCCCGAGGTCATCGGCACGATGGGCCAGTTGCCGGATGGCGCGGTCACGCTAATTGAAACCGAGGCGGATGTGCATGGCTTCATGCCGGTTGATCCGGATCAGCTCGGCTTCGTTACGCAGACGACGCTGTCGGTAAGCGACACGGCGGGCATCATCGCCCGGCTGCAGGAGCGCTTCCCGGCCATCCAGGCGCCGTCAGCCGAGTCGATCTGCTACGCCACGACGAACCGGCAGGAAGCCGTGAAGGAAACAGCAGCGGGCACCGATTTCTTCCTGATCGTCGGCGCGCCGAATTCCTCCAATTCGAAGCGGCTGGTGGAAGTGGCTGAACGGGCAGGTGCCAAGCGCGCTCTGCTGGTGCAGCGTGCGGCGGAGATTCCATGGGACGAGATTGAAACGATCGGTACGCTCGGCTTGTCAGCCGGTGCATCAGCGCCGCAGATCATCGTTGATGAGATCGTCGATGCCTTCAATGCACGGTTCAACGTGTCGATCGATCTTGCGGTTACCGCGATAGAGAACGAGAACTTCCCCGTTCTCAGCGTGCTGCGCGATATGCCGCTGGTGCCCGCCGACATGGCTTTTGTGAACGGAAACGCCTGACCATGGCCGTTTACACAGACGTCAACGAGGAGCAGCTTGCCCGCTTCCTCGAGGAATACAAGATCGGCCATGTGCGTTCGTACAAGGGCATCGCGGAAGGCTCGGAGAACTCGAACTTCCTGCTTCGCACCGACACCGGCTCCTACATCCTGACGCTCTATGAAAAGCGCGTCGACCAGAGTGATCTGCCGTTTTTCCTTTGCCTCATGCAGCATCTCGCGCGCAAAGGCATCACCTGTCCACTGCCGGTTGAAAGACGCGACCGCCAGCTGATCGGCGAACTGGCTGGGCGGCCTGCAGCGATCATCACCTTTCTTGAAGGGATGTGGATGCGCCATCCGACGGTCGCACAATGTGGCGAAGTCGGGCGTGAACTTGCGGAGCTGCATCTGGCCGGTGCCGACTTTCCCATGCACCGTGCCAATGCGCTGGCCGTGGATGGCTGGCGCACGCTGTGGGACGGCTCGCGTGATCGCGCCGACTCGGTCGTGCCCGGGCTGGTGGCGGAAGTTGAAGCGGACTTCGCCGTTCTGGAACGCGACTGGCCGCAGGATCTGCCAGGCGGCATCATCCATGCCGATCTTTTCCCTGACAACGTCTTCTTTCTCGGCGACCGGCTGTCAGGACTGATCGACTTCTATTTTGCCTGCGAGGATTTCTATGCCTACGACGTGGCGGTGTGCCTGAACGCCTGGTGCTTCGAGCCGGATTTCAGCTTCAATGCCGCAAAGGCCGCGGCGCTGACGGCAGGCTATCAATCTGTGCGTCCCTTAAGTGCTGCGGAACAACAGGCCCTACCGCTCCTGGCACGAGGATCCGCGCTGCGCTTCATGCTGACGCGGCTTTATGACTGGCTGACGATCCCGGATGGTGCGCTGGTGCAAAAGCGCGATCCGCTGGAATATGTCGCCAAGCTGCGCTTTCATCGCGGTGTAACGACGCCCGAAGCTTACGGTATCTCATGAAAACGGTTGAAGCCTACACAGACGGTGCTTGTTCCGGCAATCCCGGCCCTGGCGGCTGGGGCGCGATCCTGCGCTACAACGGCAAAACCAAGGAACTGTCGGGCGGCGAGGCCAATACGACCAACAATCGCATGGAGCTGATGGCCGCTATTTCGGCGCTGAACGCGCTGAAGGAGCCGTGCGAAATCGACCTTTATACCGACAGCAACTACGTCAAGGATGGAATCGGCGGCTGGATCGAAGGCTGGAAGCGCAATGGCTGGAAGACGGCCGCCAAGCAGCCGGTGAAGAATGCCGAGCTTTGGCAGCAGCTCGACCAGGCGCGTCAACGCCACAAGGTTAAGTGGCACTGGGTCAAGGGCCATGCCGGCCACCCGGAAAACGAGCGTGCTGACGACCTGGCGCGGCAGGGCATGGCGCCGTTCAAGGCGCAGCGTGCGCCAAAGCCAAGCGCTGCCAAGGTTGATCCGATCCGGGCCGCCGCGTCGGTCCAGCCAGCCGCGCCGACGCGCAAGCTGAACCGGACCTTCATTCGCGAGGATTGAGGCTGCCGGCAGCAGCCTAGCCCTCTTGTCTCAGAGCTGTTCGAGCAGGCGCGCAGCACCGCTATCAACCGCTTGGCCGGGCGACCCTTCAAGGTTGAGCGCGGTGACCTTGCCACTGTCGATGATCATGGAAAAGCGCTTGTTGCGCAGTCCCATGCCGCCGGCGCTCATATCCTGCTCAAGGCCGGCCGCCTTGGCAAACACGCCGCTGCCATCGGCAAGAAAGGTGATCTTGCCTTCGCCGCCGGTAAATCGCGCCCAAGCGCGCATGACGAAGGCGTCGTTGACCGCGATCACCGCGATCGTATCGATACCCTTGCCGAGGATCGTGTCGGCATTTTCGAGGTAGCCGGGAAGGTGGTTGTTGGAGCAGGTCGGCGTGAAAGCGCCGGGAACGCCGAACAGTACCACCTTCTTGTTCCAGAAAAATTCGCTCGTGGAGACTTCGGTCATCTCTTCGGGACCCACCACTTTCAGCTTCACGTCCGGCAGGCTGTCACCTACTGCAATCGTCATTGCGGTCTCCAATCTGTTGGCAGTCATGAAGCGCGTGATGTAGGTGTGATGGACCGCCTGTCCACCACGTCCAGGCTATGGAAGCGTGAACGCACCGTCCACTGCCGCATCGCCGCTGCTCAGCGTGTAGGCGACGGATGCCGAGGTTGCTGCATCCTTCGGTCGGGCAAGAAGCGGAACGGCAAAACGAGCACCGCCTTTCTCGTGCTTCGGCACGCCGAACTCGAAGCCGCCATTGCTCGCCAAGAACAGCGTCAGGCGGTCCCGGGAGGGAGCGGCCGTTTCCACGATCAGCATATCGCCTTCAATGCGCGCGGCCGTGACGCCGAAGCTGGCGGATGCCTTTGCGGGCAGAGAGTCGAAGGCGGCATTTACGCTTGCGCGGTCGAACATGTCGTCGGCGTTGTGGTGGGGGTCGAGGATCAGCTGCGCTTGAACGGGCACGCAGATGCTTTGGCACAGACCCATGAAGACATCGGCTTCCAATGTTCCCGTTGTCTTGCCCGGTGCAGCATGCAGCGTCAGCGCAAGTGCGATCGGCCATTCATAGCCCGCCCAGTGGCTCGCCCCATCGTCGAAGCGTTGCGGCACGGGAAAGCCGATCTCGGCGGTCGTGACACCGGACGCGGCGGGAAAGGTGATCTGCGGAGGCACACCGGCATCGCCGGGATCGCGCCAATAGGTCTTCCAGCCCGGAGCGACGTCGATCTGCAGCGCTGCGCGCAGCGTGCCATCCGCAGCTGGGACCCCCGTCGTCACAAGCCTGATGCGGCCGCCTTCGGTCTCGAACCAGGCACTGGACGCGGCCTGCGCCGGCAGCGCGACAAGCAGAAGGACAAGCGCGAGCGCTGCTTTTTGGGACATCACCATGTCTTTCTTTCCCAACTTGCAAGCGCTGGCGCAATCGCCAAGTGCCTCATCTTTGTGTGAGACAGGGCGCTTACCCGAAATGGTCGGTGCCCCCGGACCTTTTTCTTAACCGGCGCGCGTGTTGCCACTTTACGGCTTTTCAAAACGCGTTACCCTTGGATTTATGGAACTGTTGGGCAAGAAAAGCACCGTGGCCGAACACGGCTACCTCGATGATCACTTCCTCCTCGCCATGCCGGCGATGAAGGATGACCGCTTTGCGCGCACCGTGATCTATATCTGCGCCCACAATGAGGACGGCGCGATGGGATTGATCATCAATCAGCCCCAGCAGATGCGCTTTCCGGACTTGCTGGTTCAGATCGGCGTCATCGAAGAACAGGATGCCATCCGCCTGCCGGACTCGGCGCGTGATCTGATCGTGCGCCATGGCGGCCCGGTGGATCGCAGCCGCGGCTTCGTGCTGCATTCGGACGATGTGACGATGGAATCCAGCACACCGGTTGCCGAAGACATCTTTCTCACGGCGACTGTCGACATCCTGCGCGCGATTTCGGCAGGCAAGGGGCCCAAGCATACCTTGATGGCGCTTGGCTATGCCGGCTGGGGTGCGGGGCAGTTGGAAACCGAGATCATCGAGAACGGTTGGCTGACTTGCCCGGCCAATGCCGAGCTTTTGTTCGATAGCGAGATCGAGCAGAAATATGATCGTATCTTGAGCTCGATCGGCATCGACCTTGCGCATCTCAGCCACACGGCTGGGCACGCCTGATACGTCCAAGCAAGGTCAGACCCATTTCGCGCTTTTCTGCAGCATCGTTGCACCGTGTGGCCGTTCCCGCGGCTTGGATCGTTTTGATCTTCATAGCGTTTTCAACGCTTTCGCCGATCGGCCTGCGCCCGCATGTCGGTGGGCCGAACTATGAGCGGCTGTTCGCTTTTGCGTTGATTGGCGGATTGTTCGGCCTGGCATACCCCAAGCATCTCCTGCGCATCGCGATCATCGTCGTGGGCGTGGCGGTTGGGCTGGAGATCCTGCAGATGATCATCCCCGGTCGTCATGCAAGGATGTTCGATGCTGTGGTGAAAGCGTGCGGCGGGATGGCCGGGGTATTCGCTGCGGCCATCCTCAATGCGCTTCTCAGACGCTTCTAGGCTTTGACCGGCTGAGCCGTGTTGGCCTGCTCGCGCAGGATTTTTTGGACGATTTCTGCCGGAATTGGCGGCCCAAACAGGAAACTTTGGGCATATTCGCAGCCCATTTCCCGTAAAAGTCGCGCATCTTCCTCGTCCGAGACCCCTTCTGCGACCACCGACAGGCCGAGATCGTGCGCCATGGCGACCATCGATTTCAACAGCACGCCACGCTTCGGGCTTTCATCGTCGAGGAAGCTCTTGTCGATTTTGATCGTGTCGAAGGGGAAGCGGGTGAGATAGGAGAGCGAGGAATAGCCGGTGCCGAAATCGTCAATCGACAGGCCGATGCCGAGCTGCTTCAGCTTGCCGAGCACATGCGCCGATTGTTCAGGGCTATCCATCACGAGCGATTCGGTGAGTTCCAGCCGGAAATGGCGTGGCTGAAGGCCGGAGCGCGCGATCACCGAGCGCACATCGCTGACGAGGTCGCGGCGCAGCAATTGGCGGCTAGACAGGTTGACTGACACGAAGATCGGCGTGTCGCGCAGATGCTTCTGCCATTCGGCGAGATCTTCGGCCGCACGGGTCATGGATAGAAGGCCGAGCTGGACGATCAGCCCGCAGCCTTCCGCAACTGGAATGAAGTCCGATGGCGAGATCGCGCCGCGGCGGGGATGTTCCCAGCGCAGCAGGGCCTCGAAGCCGGCGAGGCTGCGGTCTTCCAGGCGGATGATCGGCTGGTAGGCAAGCGACAGCTCGTTGCGCTCGATGGCACGACGCAGATCGGCTTCCAGCGTCAGGCGATCGGTGCCGACAGAACGGAAAGCAGGGCGGAACGGCTCGATGCGGTCACCGCCGAAGCGCTTGGCCTGATGCATGGCAAGCTCGGCGTCCTTGAGCATGTCTTCAGCCGCGTTCTGTGTCGCGGACCATGAGATTAGCCCGATCGATGGCGTGAGCACGATCTCGCGCTTGGCAAAGGTCACCGGCGCGCGCACGGCCTGGCGGATTGCTTCTGCGACGGCGGCGATGCGTGCAGGCTCCTGTTCCGACAGAAGCATGAGGGCGAACTGATCGCCGAACAAGCGCGAAAGAGCATCACTCGGCTTCAACAGGCGGTGCAAACGGCGCGCGATGGTGAGCAGGATCGTGTCGCCGGCGGCAACGCCAAGGGCATCATTGACCTCGCCGAAGCGGTCTATGTCGATCACGAACACGGTCGGGCGCACGGTCGGTTCGGTCTTGGCAACCGAGATGATCGTGTCCAGGCGGTTGATGAAGAGTTCGCGATTGGGCAGGCCGGTCAGGTTGTCATGAACTGCATCATGCAGCAGGCGCTCTTCGGCCTTTTTCTGATCCGTCACTTCCATCAGCGTGCCGACGCAGCGAATGACCTCGCTGTCCGAGCCGATCACCGGCCGCGCCTTCAGCGAGAACCAGCGGTAGTGACCGTCGGCGCCGCGCAAGCGCAGGTCCTGCGAAACGCGGCCGCGGCGATGTTCGAGGACGACATCAAGCGTGGTGCGGAACATGTCGCGATCGTCGGAATGGAGAACCGGCAGCCAATTGCGGGCAGGGCCCTGCAAACTGGCAGGGGCAAGGCCGAGCAGCGGCGCGACGTCGGGGCGGGTGACGACCCGGTCGCGCAGAACGTCCCAATCCCACACGATGTCGCCGGAACCTATCACGGCCAGCGCCTGGCGTTCGAGATCGCTGAGCAGACCCTGATGCATGCCGGTGCCGGCCAGTGCATGCTGCATGACGGTGAAGCCGATCAGCAGAACGATCAGCACGAGGCCACCGCCGAGGGCCGGCTGCACGACGTCGTTGTTCAGCATGCCGGTGATCGTCAGCCAGGCGCCGGCAAGCCAAGCCAGCACCATCAGCCAACTGGGTATCAGCATGATGGCGCGGTCATAACCGCGGAATGTGAGGTAGGCGATCAGCAGGAGGCCGATACCGGCGGCGGCAGCCATCGACATGCGCGCAATGCCGGACGCAATGACAGGATCGAACACGGCGACGCCGGCCAGCAGCATCAAGCCGAAGATCCAGATCACCGCGCCATACGCGAAATGGCCGTGCCAGCGGTTGAGGTTGAGATAGGTGAACAAAAACACGACAAGGGTGACGGCCAGCGCCACCTCCGTTCCCGCTCGCCATATCTGTTCATTCCCCGGCGCGACCTCGATCAAGCGATTGAGGAAGCCGAAATCGACGCTGACATAGGTAAGCACCGCCCAGGCAAGGGCGGAAGTGGCGGGGAACATGGAGGTTCCCTTGACCACGAACAGGATGGTCAGAAACAGCGCCAGCAGACCGGCGATGCCGATGACGATGCCGCGATAGAGCGTGAAGGAATTGACCTGGTCCTTGTAGGCCTCGGTTTCCCAAAGGTAGAGCTGCGGCATTCGCGGCGAGGCCATTTCGGTGACGAAGGTCACGACCGTATTCGGGTTCAGCGTGACGAGGAACACGTCGGCATCTTCGCTGGCCTGACGGTCGAGCGCGAAGCCTTCGCTGGGGGTGATGGCCGAAATGCGGGTCGAGCCGAGATCCGGCCAGAGGATACCGGATCCGACAAGTCGGTAATGCGGCGCGACTATCAGGCGGTCGAGCTGCTGGTCGGTCGTGTTAGCAAGCGCAAACACGGCCCAGTCGCCCGCCGAACCCTGGTTCATCGCCTCGACTTCGATGCGTCGCACGATCCCGTCGGGACCGGGCGCCGTGGAGACCTGGAACGTGCTGCCCTGATTGCGGTGGATCTCAACCGCGCCGGTCAGATTGAGCGCAACATCATCGCGGGTAATCTTGATCGGTTCGACGGCCGATGCAGGCATGGCCGCCATGACAAGGGCGACCAAGGCGAGAACGGCCAGAATCGAGTTTTGAATGAAGCGCGGCAAACTCACCCCGTCGACTTGGAAGTTACCCGGTTAACTGCGCGCGTCGTCGCAGACCAGGCCGTAAAGAAGATGGTCCTGCCATGCGCCGTTGATGCGCAGGTAAGATCGCGCAAGTCCCTCACGCGTGAATCCGGCTTTTTCAAGCACACGCACCGAGCGCGCGTTGGAAGGGATACAAGCGGCCTCGATCCGGTGCAACCGCAGCTCGCGGAATGCGAAGGGGATAACCAGATTCAGCGCGTCCAGCATGTAGCCGCGCCCGGAATAGTTTTCGCCCATCCAATAGCCGATCTGGCATGTCTGCGCGACGCCGCGCCGGATATTGCCCATGGTGATGCCGCCCGTCACGCGGTTTTCCGCATTGTCGATCACGAGAAAACCAATGCCGCTGCCCGTCTTGAACTCCGTACGGTTGCGTTCGAGCCGATAACGCCAGCCCGAGCGCTCAAGCTCATCGACGGACCAGAGCGGCTCCCAAGGCTCCAGAAAGGAGCGGCTCGCTTGCCGCAGGGCCGCCCATTGCTCGTAATCACGTCCGACCGGCAGCCGTAACGTGATCCGTTCGCCCTTCAGCACCGGAGTGGCTTTTTGGGCGAAGGGCAAAGCGAGCATGGGTGCCGGTGTCTCAGCCGATGGCGAGTTTGCGCGGTGTCGAAGCGCTGCCGAGTTTCCTCGAGATCGCGTCGTAGGAGATCAACGGCTCCACCGGACCCACGGCGGTTACTGTTGGCGTGCTCGAGAACATGCGGTGCGACAGGTCGGTCAAGCGCTCGATCGTCAAGGCGGATAAACGCTCGACCAGCTCTTCGGTCGGGATCGGCCGGCCGTAAAGAAGCAACTGCCGCGCAATCTGCGACGCACGGCTGGCCGCACTCTCGCGCGACATCAGGAGGCCTGCGCGATATTGCGCGCGGGCACGGTCGAGCTCTTCCTGCTGGATCTGCTCGCCGGCCTTCTGCAACTCGCCGACGATCACCGGCATCAGTTCGCCAAGGTCGCTTTTGCCGGTTGCGGCGTGAACGCCGAAAATGCCGGTATCCGAAAAGCCCCAGTGAAAGGCATAAACGGAATAGCAAAGGCCGCGCTTTTCACGCACTTCCTGGAACAAGCGCGAAGACATGCCTCCGCCCAGCATCATCGACAGAACCTGCGAGGCGTAGAAGTCGCGCGCATGATAGGCGCGGCCCTCGAAACCGAGGATCACCTGCGCATCCATGAGATCGCGATGCTCGCGGAAGTCGCCGCCGACATAGGTCGCCTGGTCGAGCGTCTGGGTTTCGGCATGCGGGCGGAAGTGGCCGAGCCGCTTTTCGACTTCGCGCACGAAATCCTCATGCTTGAGATTACCGGCAGCGACCACGACCATGGAGTCGCCGGCATATTGGCGATCCATGAAGCCGCGCAGCTGCTGCGGCGTGAAGGACTGCACGGTTTCCGGCGTGCCGAGGATCGAGCGGCCGACGCGCTGGCCCTTGAAGGCCGTTTCGGTGAAGTGGTCGAAAACGATATCGTCGGGCGTGTCGAAGGCCGCGCCAATTTCCTGCAGGATGACGTTCTGCTCACGTTCGAGTTCATGCGCATCGAACTTCGAATCGCTCAGAATGTCGGCAAGAATGTCGATCGCGAGCGGCACGTCGGTATCGAGTACCCGCGCGTAAAAGGACGTGGTTTCGACGCTGGTCGCGGCGTTGATCTCGCCGCCGACATCCTCGATCTGCGAGGCGATCTGCCAGGCAGAGCGCTGGCTGGTGCCCTTGAAAGCCATGTGTTCGAGCAGATGAGCGATGCCGTGCTCTTCTTCGTGCTCGTGACGAGAACCCGATTTCACCCACACTCCGAGTGCAACAGACTCGATGTGAGGAATCGTTTCGGTGGCGACTGTCAAACCATTGGACAGCCGGCTGACCTCAACATTCATAGAGACTCAATCCCATTATCTGCCCATTATCGGGCTGCCCGCGAATGGCGGGTGATATAATCTTTCACCATTTTTACGTCCGAGGAAAGGGTCGTGAAGCGCTCTTGTCGGTCCATCAGATCGCCGAGCCAAACCGGAAGTTCCGGACGGCGGCCACTGGCGGCCTGCACGGCGTCCGGGAATTTCGCGGGATGAGCGGTGGCAAGCACCACCATAGGCGCCTCGCACGTCGTTTCGCTGGCGACCTTGACGGCGGTCGCGGTATGCGGATCGAGCAGGTAGCCGGTTGAGGCCAGCACCTCTTCGATGGTGCGGTCGGTTTCCGCCATGGAAGCGCGACCGGCCGAGAACTCGGCGCGGATGGCTTCCAGCGTAGCCGGTGCAATGGTGAAGGAGCCGGACTGCTTCAACCCGTTCATATAGCCCGTAACTTCCGCCGGGTTGCGGTTCGAGGCCTCGAACAAGAGGCGCTCGAAGTTCGAGGAAATCTGGATGTCCATCGAGGGCGAGGTCGTGGCTGTCACGCCGCGCATCTCGTAAGCGCCCGATGACAAAGCACGGGCCAGAATGTCGTTGTCGTTAGTGGCGATTGCCAGATGCTCGATCGGCAGACCCATGCGCTTGGCGGCGTAGCCTGCGAAGATGTCGCCGAAATTGCCGGTCGGCACTGTGAAGGACACGGCCCGATCCGGTGCGCCGAGCGACAAAGCGGATGAGAAATAGTACACGATCTGGGCCATGACGCGGGCCCAGTTGATGGAGTTCACGCCCGACAAAGCCACGCCGTCACGGAAGGCGTGGTCGTTGAACAGGTCCTTCACGATGGTCTGGCAATCGTCGAAATTACCGCCGAGCGCCAGCGCATGAACGTTGGAAGCCGTGGACGACGTCATTTGCCGCTGCTGCACCGGCGACACGCGGCCATCCGGGAACAGGATGAAGATGTCGGTACGGTCGCGGCCGGCAAAGGCTTCGATGGCCGCGCCGCCCGTGTCGCCCGAAGTCGCGCCGATGATCGTGGCGCGCTCGCCGCGCTCGGCCAGAACGTGATCCATCAGGCGCGCGAGCAACTGCATGGCAACGTCCTTGAAGGCGAGCGTCGGGCCGTGGAACAGTTCCAGCACGAAGCGGTCATGATCAAGCTGCACCAGCGGGCACACGGCCGGGTGGCGGAAGGTGGCGTAGGCTTCATGCACGATCTGCGAAAAGGTTTCGGCCTCGATCTCGCCTTCTACGAAAGGTGTCAGCACCCGAACGGCGAGGTCGGGGTAAGACAGGCCGCGCATGGCCTTGATCTCGGCTGCGGAGAATTGCGGCCAGGTTTCGGGCAGATAAAGGCCGCCATCGCGGGCAAGGCCGGCGAGCAAAGCATCACGAAATCCGAGACGAGGTGCGTTGCCGCGGGTGCTGATGAAGTTCATGACGGGGTGTCCGTGGCTCTGGAACTGTCGCATGCTGTGGAACGCGACAGCCAGGATTGCGTCAGGCCGTCGCATTTCAGTCGCGGGCTGTGTATAGGACGGCAGTTCGGTTTGAAAGCTTGGATGGGGGTTCCGTTGAAGACTGGTGGACTTTTCGCCCGCTCGCTCGTGATGGGCTTGGCCTTGATCGCCGCGAGCTGTCAGTCGAGCGACAATCCGACCCGCGATGTTCCGGATATGGCCAAGCCGCCGGTTGTGCGTGAGTCGGAACTGCGCGCTTATTGCCCGGGCGTTTCCTTGCGCGAAGGCACGTCCTACTTCTCCACCTATGCCAAGGGTGGCGACGGTGATGCGACCAAGGTGATCTATCAAGCGTCCTTGTCCGACACGACGCGCGCCTGCACCTATGAAGGCGACAATGTGACGATCAAGGTTGCGGCCGCCGGCAAGGTCGTGCCGGGGCCGGCAGTGCGGCCGGGTACGATCACCATGCCGATCCGCGTGGCGGTCGTGCGCGGCTCCGAGGTGCTCTACTCCAAGCTGCACCAGCAGCAGGTGCCGGTGAGCGACACGACGGCGGCAACGCAGTTCATGTTCACCGATGCCGACATCACGATCCCGATGCCGCCGCAGCGCAACGTCTCGATCTTTATCGGCTTCGACGAAGGCGCGAAGAAGTAAGAGCCTAGGCGTTCTCCGACCATTCGGAGAGCGCCGCCAGCACGGTCGGGAAATCGACCCAGCGCCGGATGACCGTTTCGGCACCGGCTTCGGTCAGCTGATCGGCATGGCCGGGATAGCTGTGCGAGGCGCCGGTGTAACCGATCACGCGCATGCCAGCGGCCACCGCTCCCGTGACGCCATGCACGGAGTCCTCGATCACGAAGGTGGCTGCGGGATTGGCACCCTCCTTCTGGGCAGCATGCAGGAAAATGTCCGGCGCCGGCTTGTGGCGGATGCCGGGATTGTTGCGCGCCGAATAGATGTGACCCTCGAAGAAGGGCTTGAGCCGCACCTTATCCAGCATCATCTCAAGGCGGGGCAGCGTGGAGTTCGAGCAGATGCAGCGCTTGGTTCTGACCGACGCAACGGCTTCGTGGGCGCCTTCCAGAGCACGCACTTCGGCCTTGAGACGCTGATCCAGCTGTTTTTCGGCCTCGTCGATCATCCGCGCCTGGAACGGGATCTGGCTTTCACCTTCGAGACGCAGAAGAATGTCCTTGAAGGTGAGGCCGGCATAGCGCTCGGCGAACTCTTCCGCCTCGATCGGAAAGCCCGCTGCCGTCAGGATGCCTGCATCCACACGCGCGGCGATGATCTCGCTGTCCACCAGGACGCCATCGCAGTCGAAGATCACGAGATCGGGTTGCGGCATAGGAACCTCCAGGACAATCGGACACGGTCGGGAAGGGGCGGGGTCTATCGCAAGGGGCACGCAGACGCAAATAGCGCGATAGGTTCATCAAATTTTTACGCCGTTCGGTAACCATAACGGTCAGTAAAAGCCCTGTAACGCGTTTGTTCGAGTGCCCGCCATGACCGCCTTGCGTCTCGTTGACGATCAGACTTCGCTCGCACCCCTCTACAAGGGCCAGCCCGCTCCGGCCTGGCTGGATTCGATCCTGAAAGGCGATTGCGTGGCGGCCATGAACCGCCTGCCTGACCATTCCGTCGACGCGATCTTCGCCGATCCGCCCTATAATCTGCAGCTCGAAGGCGCGCTGCACCGTCCGGACCAGTCCAAGGTCGATGCGGTCGATGACGAGTGGGACCAGTTCGAAAGCTTCCAGGCCTATGACGCCTTCACCCGCGCCTGGCTCCTTGCCGCGCGACGCGTGTTGAAACCAACCGGCACGATCTGGGTGATCGGCTCCTACCACAACATCTTCCGCGTCGGCGCGATCATGCAGGATCTCGGCTTCTGGATCCTCAACGACGTGGTGTGGCGCAAGACCAACCCGATGCCGAACTTCCGCGGGCGCCGGTTCCAGAACGCGCATGAAACCATGATCTGGGCCAGCCGCGACCGCAACGCCAAGGGCTACACCTTCAACTACGAATCCATGAAGGCCGCCAATGACGATGTGCAGATGCGTTCCGACTGGTTGTTCCCGATCTGCACCGGTAATGAGCGCCTGAAGGACGACAAGGGCGTCAAGATCCACCCGACGCAGAAGCCGGAAGCCTTGCTGGCACGCGTGATGCTGTCGTCCACCAAGCCGGGTGACGTCGTGCTCGACCCTTTCTTCGGCTCCGGAACCACGGGTGCGGTCGCCAAGCGCCTTGGTCGCCATTATGTCGGCATCGAGCGCGAACAGGCCTATATCGACGCCGCCCAGGAACGCATTGCCGATGTGAAGACGCTCGAGCGCCAGGCGCTGGAACTGCTCGTGAGCAAGCGCTCCGAACCGCGCATCGCCTTCGTCAGCCTAATCGATGCCGGCCTGATGAAAGCCGGCACCAAGCTCTACGATTCGAAGCGTCGCTATACGGCCGTTGTTCGCGCTGATGGCACGCTGTCATGCGGAACGCTGGCAGGCTCGATCCACAAGGTCGGCGCGCAGGTGCAGGAAGCTGAAGCCTGCAACGGCTGGACCTTCTGGCACTACGAGCGCGCCGGCGGCCTCACGCCAATCGACGAGCTCCGCCGCGTGGCGCGTGTCGGCATCGAGCGCGCGGGGGCTTAAGGCCTACAACTTACCGGTTTCGAGAGCAGAAGCAGACGCGCCGATCCAGCCGGCGCACCGGAGAGGATGAGCCACTCCGGCCCAGGCAAGGGGCTTTGCTCTCGAACTGGAGGTGCATGCGATGCGGTTCAAACCAATGCGCATCACTCTGGAAGTAAAACGGACCCGGACCAGCTGGCAAGTGACGTTCCGGGTCCAATTCACTATCTAGACCAGAGGGGCCGGGCGAAAGCTCGGCTCCTCACTCCAGAAATCTAGCTGCAGCAGCTGGAAAAATCAACTTCGGCGATCAGAGTTCTGTTCTCAGAACTCCACCCCAAGCCCCCTAAGATCCCTCTCCAACTGCTCGGCGCTTGCGAAATGGATTGCCTGCCAGCCGGCAGCTTTGGCGCCTTCGACGTTTTTCAGGCTGTCGTCGATGAACACCGTTGATGCCGGATCGAGCTCGAAGTCGGCGGCATGGCAGTCGTAGATCGCCTTGTCAGGCTTTATCAGCGCGACATCGCCGGACACGGTCACGCCGCGCGTTTCGTTGAGGAACGGGAAGATCGTCCGGGCTTGCGCGAAGGTGTCGGAGTTGAAGTTGGTGAGCATGGTGACGTCGCAGCCGGCGGCGATCAGGCGTCTCAGGAGAATGACGCTGTCTTCGTAATGGTGACTGACCATTTCGTGCCAATGCTTGCGAAAGGCCCGGATCATGCCTTCGTGGTGCGGATGCTCGGCAATCAGCAGCGCCTCGGCATCTTCCCAAGAGCGGCCGCGGTCCTGTTCCAGGTTCCAATCGTTGGTGCAGACCGTCTCGAAGAACAAACGACGCTCTTCGTCATCCGGGATCAGGCGGGAAAAAGGGATGTTTGGGTCGTAATGGATCAGCACCTTGCCGATGTCGAAAACGATGTGCTTGATCTCTGCCATATCCTCATCTCGCTTGGCGTCTGAAGGCGTTGGGAACGGCAGCTTCGATGGCCTTTTTCATCACCGTCGGCAAGGCCTCGCCGGTGAGGTCGCTAGGTGCGGACCACCACATGCCGGCAGGCGCCGGACCCTCTAATTGCGCTTGGTACACATCCAGCATCAACGCGAAATGCGTAAAGATGTGGGTTATCGTACCGGCTGGCTGCCAATCCGCGGCAAACGGCGCGTCAGCAGGGCCGAACCCGCCAGTGGCATCCCAGGAACTGCCCGGCACCTCCGCCATGCCGCCGAGCAGCCCTTTGTCCGGCCGTTTGCGCAGCAGGATCGCACCATCAGCGCGCAGCGCTATGAAGGCTGCACCGTGCCGCACCGGGCGCTCCGCTTTCGGCTTCTTGACCGGAAAGCGTTCGGGTTCGTCCAGCGCAAGCGCCTCGCAATCATCCTTGAACGGGCACAAGATGCAGGTGGGCCGGCGCGGCGTGCAGATGGAAGAGCCGAGATCCATCAGGGCTTGCGAAAAGTCCCCGGGACGATCGGCAGTCACAAGCCCGGCAAGCTCGGCACGGATTGCTGCTTTGGCCTGCGGCAGCGGCGTATCGATGCGGTAAAGCCGCGTCACCACGCGCTCGATATTGCCGTCGATCACCACGGCCGGACGGTTAAAGGCGATGGCCGCGATCGCGGCAGCGGTATAAGCGCCGATGCCGGGCAGGGCGCGCAGGCTTTCTTCCGTGTCGGGGAAGTGGCCTCCGTACTGCTGCGCCACGACATCGGCGCACTTCTTGAGGTTGCGAGCGCGCGAGTAATAGCCGAGGCCGGCCCACGCCCGCAGGATGTCGTCCTCGCTTGCGGCAGCCATCGCCAGCACATCGGGCCAGCGCTCGGTAAAGGCCAGGAAATACTTCTTCACCGCTTCAACCGTGGTCTGCTGCAGCATGACCTCGGACAGCCAGATCCGATAGGGATCGGCATGCACGCCCCGCGCGGCCTCCGCGGGCGAAATGCGCCAAGGCAGCACCCGGTGATGGCGATCATACCAGGCAAGCAGACGCTCAGCCTTGGGCGACAGGGGAGGCAGATCAGTCGAAAGAAGTGTCATGCGGCGGAGGACGGCTACCATCCAGCGTGGCGAAGCGGTAAACCCACCCCATGGCAGAGAAACGTCGCTCCTACAACGCCCAGCCCGTCAGCGATCTTTCCACCGCGATCCTCGATCCGGTGCTGAAACGGCGCGCCGGCATCTCGGTGGGCCTCGTGCAATCCTGGGAAGAGATCGTCGGGCCGAAGGTTGCGGCGACTTCGCGTCCGGAAAAAATCCAATGGCCACGCCGCGCGCATGAGGACGATCCGTACCAGCCCGCCACGCTGATCATTGCCTGCGAAGGCTTGGCTGCCATGCGCATTCAGCATGAAGCGACGGAAATCATCGGGCGCATCAACGGCTATCTCGGCTTTCCCGCAATAGGCCGCATCAAAATCGTGCAAAAGCCGATCCTGCATCCGCATGCCAAATCGAAGCCAGAGCTGCGGCCATTGACGTCACGCGAAAGCGAGAAGCTGGCAGGTCGCGTGAGTGTTATCGAAGACGAAGGCTTGCGAAAATCCCTGGAGGCTTTGGGCCGTGCGGTGATTGGCCGCCACAAGTGACCATATTTTTCGCGCATTCGTGAATGTTTTGTCTCATTCACTTAATTGGTTTAACGACAGAAATGACGTATTTGCCGCATCAAGGTGCGGCGGCTACCAAATGCCCACTACCAGATCCATGTTACAGGTGATCCCGATCATGACGCCCTCGCTTACACGCCGCTCCCTGCTGGGTTCGATGTCAGTCGTTCCTGCCGCGCTCGCTTTGGCGTCTTTCGGCGAAAGCGGTGTCGCCAATGCCCAAACGCCTGCCGGCGGCGCTGCAGGCGCAGCCCCAGCCGCAACCGGCAATGTCGACATGGCCAAGCTGCTGCAGGCCGGTTCGCTGCCGGAGAAGGTGCTGGGCAAGGATGACGCGCCGGTAACCATCGTCGAATATGCATCCATGACCTGCAGCCACTGCGCGCATTTCGATGTAGCCACGCTGCCGACCATCAAGGAAAAGTACATCGATACCGGCAAGGCCCGGCTGATCATGCGCGAATTCCCCTTCGATCCGCGCGCCGAAGCTGGCTTCATGCTGGCGCGTTGCTCAGGCGACAACTACTTCGCCATGGTCGACGTTCTGTTCAAGCAGCAGGAACAGTGGGCACCGGTTCAGGACGCCAAGGCAGCCCTGCTTCAGATCTCCAAGCTTGCCGGCTTTACACAGGAAAGCTTCGAGGCCTGCTTGACCGACCAGAAGCTGCTCGACGATATCAGGGCTGTCCGGACCCGCGGCTCCCAGGAATTTGGCGTCGATGCCACCCCGACCTTCTTCATCAATGGCAAGAAATATTCCGGCGCGCTCTCGGTCGACGAGATGTCGGCGGTTATCGACGGCCTGCTTTAAGCCGCTCTTCGGGCGCGGTCTGGCCGCGTCCGTCTGCATGCAGGGAAAGAGCTGATGCGCTTTTCCCGCCTTCGCCTTCTCGGCTTCAAGTCCTTCGTGGAACCGGCCGAGTTCGTGATTGAGCGCGGCCTGACCGGCGTGGTCGGGCCCAATGGCTGCGGCAAGTCCAATCTTGTCGAAGCCCTGCGCTGGGTAATGGGCGAAAGCTCCTACAAGAACATGCGCGCGTCCGGCATGGACGACGTGATCTTTTCCGGCTCGGCAACGCGCCCCGCGCGCAATGCGGCCGAAGTCACGCTCTTCCTCGACAATGCCGATCGCACCGCGCCGCCATCCTTTAACAATGACGACGAGTTGCAGGTGTCGCGCCGCATCGAGCGTGCAGCCGGCTCAATCTACCGCATCAACGGCAAGGAAGCGCGCGCCAAGGATGTGCAGCTGCTGTTTGCCGACCAGTCCACCGGCGCCCGTTCGCCGTCCATGGTGGGGCAGGGCCGCATCGGCGAGCTGATCCAGGCCAAGCCGCAGGCGCGCCGCGCTTTGCTGGAAGAAGCCGCCGGCATTTCCGGCCTGCATACGCGCCGCCATGAGGCGGAGTTGCGGCTGCGCGCGGCTGAGCAGAACCTCGAACGCCTTGATGATGTGGTCGGCGAACTCGGCACGCAGATCGAGAACCTGAAACGGCAGGCGCGCCAGGCGCAGAGATTTAAGAACCTGTCGGCCGACATCCGCAAGGCCGAGGCCACCTTGCTGAATTTGCGCTGGACACAGGCCAAGGAGCAAGCGGCGCAGGCGCAAACCGTGCTACATCAGGCGACGATGGTTGTGGCCGAGCGCGCGGCGGCGCAGATGGAAGCCGCAAAGCAACAGGGTATCGGCGCGCATCATCTGCCGGCGTTGCGCGATGCGGCGGCAGCAGCGTCAGCCACCGTCCAGCGACTGGAGCTTGCCAAGGGGCAAGTGGAGGACGAGGCCAAGCGCCTGCGCGAGCGCCAGGCAGAGCTGGCGCGGCGTCTTGAGCAATTGGCCGGTGACCTCGCGCGCGAAGAACAGCTTGGTGCCGAGAACACGGCCGCTCTTTCCCGTTTGGACGAGGAGGAAGCCGCCCTTCGAGCCGATGACCACGGTGCCGATCTCCGCGAAAAACAAAGCCACGGGGCCGTGGAGCAGGGAAGTGCAGATTTAGCAGCTGCTGAAGCAGCGCTCGGCCAGGCCACGACGCGCCGCGCGGAAGTGGCCGCACAGCAAGCGGAGCTCGATCGCGCTCTTCGATCCGCCCAAGAGCGGTTGCAGCGCCTGAATGTCCAGGCAACGGACATCCAGCGCGATGCGGAAGCGCTGAATGCCAGGCTTACGGCAGCGCCCGACGTTGACGAGGCAAAGCGCGCCCTTGCTGCTGCCGAAGCACAAATCAAGCAGGCTGAAAGCGCGCTGGCTCAGGCTGAATTTGGCGTCGTGGGCGCTCGGCAGGAGGAAAGTGCAGCACGTGGTCCGCTCGCCGATGCAAAAGCCGCGCTCGCTCGTATCGAAACGGAGGCGCGCACGCTGGCCAAGGTGCTGAATGCCGGGTTTAGCCAGGACTTCTCCCCCGTGCTCAACCAGATCGAAGTCGAGCGCGGCTATGAGGCAGCACTTGGCGCGGCGCTGGGCGACGACCTCGATCTGCCTGTTGATCAGCACGCGCCAGCCTTCTGGGGCGACGCGCCGTTCCGGCTGGATGATCCAAGCCTGCCAGTCGGCATCGTGCCTCTCGCACAGCATGTCAAAGCACCCCGCCAGATGGCACGTCGGCTGGCGCAGATCGGGCTGGTGACGGCCGAAGATGGCGCGCGTCGCCAAGGCGAACTGGCGCCAGGCCAGCGACTGGTGACACGTGACGGCGCTTTGTGGCGCTGGGATGGTTACCGCGCCAGCGCCGATGCGCCCACGGCGGCTGCGCAACGCCTTGCCCAGAAAAACCGGCTGGCCGAACTCGATGCAGAGCTTCAGCAGGCGCGTTCAGGCCTTGAGGGTGCCGAGCAAAACGCACAGGTTGCCGAAGCCAGCTTGAAACAGGCAGTGGATGCCGAGCGATCGGCGCGTGACACCTTGCGGCATTTGCAGCAGGAAAATGCGCGCGCACGCGACGCGTTGCTGCGAGCCGAGCGCGCTGCCGGCGATCTTGCCGCGCGGAAAGCCGCAATCAGCGAGGCATCGGCGCGCATCAACGACAGCCGAAGCGAGGCCGAGCGCGCGCTTGCTGATGCAACGGACGCGATCGGCACGGCGCCGGAACTCTCCACGCTCGATGCCGATCTTCATGCCGCGCGCGCCGTCGCTGCTTCCGAACGGACCCGCCATGCCGACCTGCGCGCAGCCGTCGAGACTATACGCCGCGAGACCGACATGCGGACGCGCCGCCTGGGCGCGATTGCGAATGAGCGCCGCGCTTGGCACGACCGCAACGATAATGCCGGCAAGCAGCTTGCGGCGCTTGAAGCCCGCCGCGCCGATGCGCAGGCCGAGCAGGCGACCTTATCGGCGGCACCCGAAGAGCTTGAGGCGCGACGCCGTTCCTTGGGCGGCGAGTTGGCGCAAGCGCAAGCGGCGCACACACAGGCTGCCGATACCATGAAAACGGCCGAAGCCAGGCAGCTCGAACTCGACCGCGCGACAACGGCGGCGATCGCCGCACTCTCCGAAGCGCGCGAAACCCGTGGCCGTGCCGAAGAACGTCTCACGGCCGCCGATGACCGCCGCCTCGAGATCGAAGCGCGCATCAGCGAGGCTTTGGGCGTGCCGCCGCACAAGGCGCTTGCTCATGCCGGGTTGACGGATGGGGAAGCGCTGCCGACGGTAGCGGAGATTGAACAGCGGCTTGAGCGTTTGAAGGCCGAGCGCGAGCGGCTGGGTGCCGTGAACCTGCGCGCCGACGAGGAACAGCGCGAACTCACCGAACGGCTCGACACGTTGGTCAAAGATCGCGACGACGTTGTGGAAGCCATCCGCATGCTGCGTCAGGCCATCCTGGGCCTGAACCGCGAAGGCCGCGAGCGCCTGCTGACCGCCTTCGACACTGTGAACGGACAGTTCCAGCGTCTCTTCACGCATCTGTTCGGCGGCGGCGAGGCGGAGCTGCAGCTGATCGAATCGGAAGATCCGCTGGAAGCCGGGCTGGAAATCGTCGCGCGACCGCCGGGCAAGAAGCCGCAGACCATGACGCTATTGTCCGGCGGTGAGCAGGCGCTGACGGCCATGGCGCTGATCTTCGCCGTGTTCCTTACCAATCCCGCGCCGATCTGCGTGCTGGACGAGGTCGATGCACCGCTCGACGACCACAATGTCGAGCGCTTCTGCAACCTCATGGATGAGATGGCGGCGTCTACCGACACGCGCTTCGTGGTGATCACCCACAATCCCATCACCATGGCGCGGATGAACCGGCTGTTCGGCGTGACCATGGCCGAACAAGGCGTCAGCCAGCTTGTTTCGGTCGATCTGCAAACCGCCGAACAGATCGCGGAAGCCGTATAGCTTACGCGCCCCACACCGCCAGTTCATTGCCGGCAGGATCGGTGAAGTGGAAGCGCCTGCCGCCCGGAAAGGCGTAGATATCGCGAGTGATCCGTCCGCCGGCACCTTTCACCGCATTAAGAACAGCGTCCACATGTTCGGCATAAAGAACCGGCAGCGGCTTCTCCGATGCTTCCTCGCGATCGGCCTGGAAGCCGCCTTCCAGCCCTTCATCGAAGGCCGCGTAGGTCGGTCCATAATCCGTGAAGCTCCAGCCGAACGCGCCTGCATAAAACGCTTTCGTCGCATCGAGCGTGCCGTTCAAAGCAGGGAGTTCGAGATAATCGAGCTTGCCCGTCATCTTCATGCTTGCCTCCTATGATGTTCCTGATATGTTCTTACATGAAGACGCTGACTTGTCCAGTCGTCGGAAGAGATCGCGCTGCTAATCGATTGAGGTGAGGTGGATAAGGGGGGCGGTGTCTTGCCATTGGGGAAGCCACAGCCTATCGGCCTTTTTGAGCTTGATCGGCCGCTGCAGGAGGGACGAATGGCAAAGTGGGTTTACAGCTTCGGCGATGGCGCGGCTGAAGGTCGGGCCGGCGACAAGAACCTGCTGGGTGGCAAGGGCGCGAACCTTGCTGAAATGTGCAGCCTGGGCCTTCCCGTACCGCCCGGCTTCACCGTCACGACCGAACTCTGCTCTTATTATTATACGCACGGCCAGAGCTATCCGCCCGAGCTGAAGGGGCAGGTCGAAGACGCCTTGGCCAAGGTTGGCGAGATCGCTGGGCGCCGCTTTGGCGACAAGAACAAGCTGCTCCTCGTATCCGTTCGATCAGGCGCCCGAGCGTCAATGCCGGGCATGATGGACACCGTTCTCAACCTGGGCCTCAACGACGATACAGTTGAAGCCTTGGCACAGGATGCCTCCGACGAACGCTTCGCCTGGGACAGCTATCGCCGCTTCATCCAGATGTATTCCGATGTCGTGCTCGGCGTCGATCATGAGCACTTCGAGGAAATCCTGGAAGACCAGAAGGCGCGGTTGGGTGTCGATCTTGATACCGAGATCAAGGCCGCTGACTGGAAGAAGATTGTTGGGCTTTACAAGGCAAAGGTCGAAGAAGAGCTGGGGCAGCCTTTCCCGCAGGACCCGCAGGAACAGCTTTGGGGCGCAATCGGCGCGGTGTTTTCGAGCTGGATGAATGCGCGCGCGATCACCTATCGCCGCCTGCATGACATCCCGGAAAGCTGGGGCACGGCCGTCAACGTTCAGGCCATGGTGTTCGGCAATATGGGCGAGACCTCGGCCACCGGCGTCGCCTTCACGCGCAATCCGTCAACGGGTGAAAAGGCGCTGTACGGCGAATTCCTTGTCAACGCCCAGGGCGAGGACGTGGTGGCGGGCATCCGCACGCCGCAAAACATCACCGAAGAAGCACGCATTGCGGCCGGTTCCGACCAGCCGTCGCTCCAAAAGGTCATGCCAGACGCTTTCAACGAATTCGTCCGCATCGCTGATGTGCTGGAACAGCATTATCGCGACATGCAGGATCTC
Organism: Tianweitania populi; assembly: GCF_014652875.1. Lineage (GTDB taxonomy): Bacteria > Pseudomonadota > Alphaproteobacteria > Rhizobiales > Rhizobiaceae > Tianweitania > Tianweitania populi. The sequence goes on from NZ_BMZQ01000001.1 coordinate 296,118, forward strand.
GAATTCACCATCGAGCGCGGCAAGCTATGGATGCTGCAAACGCGTTCGGGCAAGCGCACCGCCAAGGCAGCGCTCAAGACGGCTGTCGAAATGGCGAGCGAAGGGCTGATTACCCAGGAAGAAGCGGTGGCGCGCATTGATCCGGCGTCGCTTGACCAGCTGCTGCACCCGACTATCGATCCGTCGGCTGAACGCAACGTGGTGGCCGTCGGTTTGCCGGCATCACCCGGTGCAGCCACGGGTGAAATCGTGTTCACTTCGGATGAAGCCGAGGACCTGAAGAAGCAGGGACGCAAGGTCGTTCTGGTTCGCGTGGAAACGAGCCCGGAAGACATTCATGGCATGCATGCCTCCGAGGGCATTTTGACCACGCGCGGCGGCATGACGAGCCATGCGGCGGTTGTGGCGCGCGGCATGGGAAAGCCCTGCGTGTCCGGCGCTGGCACGCTGCGCGTCGATGCGCGTGCGGGCACGATGAGCGTGATGGGCCAGACCTTCAAGAAGGGCGACATCATCACCATCGACGGCTCCAATGGTCAGGTGCTCAAGGGCGCCGTGCCGATGCTGCAGCCGGAACTGTCAGGCGATTTCGCGGCCATCATGGAATGGGCCGACAAGATCCGCCGCATGAAGGTGCGCACCAATGCCGAAACGCCGGCCGATGCGCGAATGGCGCGTTCCTTCGGCGCGGAGGGCATTGGGCTTTGCCGCACCGAGCACATGTTCTTCGACGAGGATCGCATCATTGCGGTGCGCGAGATGATCCTGTCGGACACGGAAGAGGGCCGCCGCAAGGCGCTCGCCAAGCTGCTGCCGATGCAGCGCGCCGACTTCCTTGACCTGTTCGAGATCATGGCCGGTCTACCCGTTACGATCCGCCTGCTCGATCCGCCACTGCATGAATTCCTGCCGAAGACCGAGGAAGAAATCGCCGAGGTCGCGGCTGCGATGGGCGTCGAACCCGATAAGCTCCGTCATCGCACGGAAGAACTGCACGAGTTCAACCCGATGCTCGGCCATCGCGGCTGCCGGCTGGCCGTGTCCTATCCGGAAATTGCCGAGATGCAGGCCCGCGCGATCTTCGAGGCGGCTGTCGAGTCCGCCAGGAAGACGGGCAAGCCGATCGTTCCAGAGGTCATGGTGCCGCTGGTCGGATTGGTCGCCGAGCTGGACTACGTCAAGGCGCGCATCGATCAGGTCGCCAAGGACGTGATTGCCGAAGCCTACATGCCGATCGACTATCTCGTCGGAACGATGATCGAACTTCCACGTGCAGCGCTTCAGGCCGACAAGGTTGCTGAAAAGGCCGAGTTCTTCTCCTTCGGCACCAATGATCTCACGCAGACAACCTTTGGAATTTCGCGCGACGACGCGGCCGGCTTCCTCGAAACCTATCGCCAGAAGGGCATCATCGAGCAGGATCCCTTCGTGTCGATCGATGTCGATGGCGTCGGCGAACTGGTGCGGATCGCAGCCGAGAAGGGTCGGCGGACACGCGGCGACATCAAGCTCGGCATCTGCGGCGAACATGGCGGCGATCCCGCTTCCATTCGCTTCTGCGAGGAAGTTGGCCTGGACTACGTATCCTGCTCGCCGTTCCGTGTACCGATTGCACGCCTCGCCGCTGCACAGGCGGCGGTAGGTAAGAAGTAGCGCCACGCATTTGCCACAGGCTGGGCGCAGCGGGACCGGATTGCGTTTCTTGAGTCCGTCCCATGCGCTTCAGCCTGTCAGTCTTTGCCTTTCTGGTCTCCCTCGGTGCGGCTTCGGCCGAGCAGCTGGTTGAACCAACCCTGCATCTTCCACACAGCGACCATCTGCGGGTGGCTGTGACGCTCGATGCGTGTGGCGGTAAGACCGATGCGCGCATTCTCGACACGCTGGTCGCCAACCACATTCCGGCAACGATCTTTGCGACAGGCCGCTGGCTGAAGCACAATGGTGCCGCTCTGGAAGTGTTGAAGGCGCATCCCGATCTGTTCGAGATCGAAGACCATGGCGCCAACCACATTCCCGCTGTTGATCATGCGGCGACAATTTATGGGCTGAAGGCTGCCGGCTCACCCGAAGCGGTGAAGGTGGAAGTGCAGGGCGGGGCGGATGCCTTGGTTGCTGCCGGCGTCGCGCATCCGCGCTGGTTTCGCGGTGCGACTGCGAAATACAGCCAGGGCGCGATCAGCGAGGTTCACGCGTTGGGATTGAAGATCGCCGGCTATTCCCTGAATGGTGATGGCGGTTCTCTGCTCGGCGCGAGCCAAGCCACCAAGCGAATCGCCGCCGCCAGGGACGGTGACGTCATCATTGCCCATATCAACCAGCCGACCCATCAGGCCGGCGCGGGCGTCGCAGCCGGGTTGCTGGCGTTGAAGGCGCGGAGGGCGGAGTTCGTCAAGCTCGACAGAATCGAAGGCGACGAGACCGGCACGCCGGTTGCCCAAGCTGCTTTCTGAGCGGCTACGAGAATATCGTCGAAGAGGCTGTGAAGCTCCTGCACATAGCCGTTGCGCCCGGACGGTGCGTTGGGGTCCGAGATCATCACCGTAACCAGATCGACCTGCGGCGCCACGAACAGCATCTGTCCGCCATAGCCCCAGGCATAGCGCACCGGCTGGCCGCCGACATCGCGCAGAAACCAGCCATAGCCGTATTGATGCCCGGTCCAGGGCGAAGCCGTCCGAGGCTGCCAGCTGAGATCGAGCCAACCTTGCGAAACGACGCGGGTGTCGCCAACCTTGCCGCCGTTGCGGATCATCTCGCCGAAGGCAAGCAGCGCGCGGGGCGACAGAACCATCTCGTTACCGCCGAAGTAGATGCCCTGCGGGTCCTTCGACCAGGCGGGGATGGTGATGTCGAGCGGCTCGGCCAGCCATTCACGCGCGAGAGACAGTGTGGATTTGCCGGTGACGCGGGTGAGGATGGCGGACAGCAGATGCGTGTTGCCAGTGGAATACAGCATCTTTCCGCCGGGCTGATCGACGAAGGGCTGTTCCAGCACATAGCGTACCCAATTGCGGCTTTGTACCCAGCGGCCGTAGTTCGGACCAGACGTGCGCTCGAGGCCGGCCTGCATCGACAGGAGGTTGCCGATGGTGACGTCGCGCAGACGCGGATCGGCGTCAGATGGTACAGCATTGCCCAGCAAGGGCACGATCTTCTGATCCGGACCTTCCAGCGCCTTTTTGTCGATGGCGATGCCGACAAGCACGGAGAGGATCGTCTTCGATGCAGACTTGATGTTCACGCCCTGCGTAAGCGGGCCGCCGCGAAGAACCTCCTCAATCAGCGGCTGGCCGCCTCGTGTGACGATCAGGGAGCGCAAAGCATCGAAGCCGTTGGCGCGATCGAGGATCGCAGCTTTCCACGCCATGTCCTGAGCTGCGGCGTTACGGATCAGGAGCGGTGCCAGTGCGGCCGAGCCGGCAGCAGCCAGAAACGTGCGACGGGAAAGTTTTGAAGGGGAGAGGTCTGGGTTCATGGCCCAGGAAATGGCCGGTAATCGGCGCCGGAACAGGGCGGCAGGATCACAACGCCGCCCGCCGCGATCACGATGAGCGGAGCACCGGTCATCGTGATCGTGCATAGCAATCAGAGATCGATCGACTGATCGGTCTGGTTGTTGACTGCTTCGATGCGGACCTTCTTTGGGTAGAATGCGGCATGGCCGGCGATTTCGGCCACGCCGGCGAAGGGCGTCTCATACGCCCACACCACATCATCCATGCCTTCGCCATTGGCCGACACGCTCCAATGCGAGGCATCGCCCTTGTGGGGGCAATGCGTCACGGTCGGCGACTTTCGCAAGAAGTCGAAGTAAACGTCCTTGAACGGAATATAGAAGACGGGATCGTGGTCTTCCTCGCGAAGAAGAAGCGCTTCCTTCGAGGAGCCGATGATCACGTCCGCAAAGGTTGCGGTCACGACGCCGTCGAACGGCTCGACTGTGATGCCGCCCGTGGCCGGCTGCTTGTTTGCGGTTGAAGCGTCGAAGCTGTCCATGATCCGCTCTCCCTGTTCATTGCTGTGTGAGCGATGAACGCGAGCAAAGGCGGCGTGTTCCATCCGAGGCAGGCGAGCGGCTGTCGCAGGATCCCGGTGCATAGACGTTTAAAGAAGGATCGGCTCTTCTTCGCGCGCCGTGCTGACGGCAAAGGTATCAAGCACACCCGCCATGGAACAGGCGAGATCAGCAACGGGATTGTGGCCGTCACTCGCATCTTCGACGCGCATGGTTTCGCCGTCTTGCTCAAGGATCACGAGCAACAGCTTGCGACCGCCTTCGTCGCCCGTCGGCATGGAAACGGCGGCAACCTCGCGCACATACTCTCCGGGGGCGGCGGGCAGGCGGAACAAAAGCTGACCGCCGAGGCTGGTCAAGGCCGCATCGACAGCCGCATCGAAGCCGAGGCCGGGAACGTCCTGAACCTGAAGCGCCAGTTCCAGCTCGATCGTTTCCAACGCATCGGAAAAGTCGAAGTCGTCCTGCAAAACTCGCTGCGCCTTCATCTTGGGTCTCCGCGCTTGCCTTCTGCGTGCCGCGGATGATCCTTGGCGGTTCGGATGTCACAAATAAGGCGCGTGCAGTGTCATGCGTCTTGCGCCGGCAGTGACATAAAAGAACGGGACATCGAAATGGAAGTTCCGTAACGGAGCCGTGTGCCAGCCAGGCGCTGGACATCCAGCCTGTTCATAGCTCTACTGGCGGCCTGACTACTGGGAGGTGACTATGCTTGGTTTGATGCAGCAATGGCCGCTGCTATGCCACAAGATCCTTGATCACGCTGCGATCCAGCATCCGCGTCGCGAGATCGTGTCGCGCTCGTCGGAAGGGCCGATTATCAGAACGACCTATGCCGACATTCATCTTCGCGCCCGCAAGATTTCGCAGCTGTTGGAACGGGAAGGCTGCAAGCCGGGTGACCGCATCGCCACGCTGGCCTGGAACACCGGCAACCACCTGGAAGCCTGGTACGGCATCATGGGCATGGGCGGCGTTTATCACACGCTAAACCCGCGCCTGTTCCCCGATCAGATCGCCTGGATCATGAACCACGCGGAAGATCAGGCATTGTTCGTCGATACCGGCTTTCTTCCGCTGGTGGAAAAGATCGCGCCCGCCGTGCCGTCCCTGAAACGGATCGTGGTGCTGACCGACGCCGCCAACCTGCCGCAAACCAAGCTGCCAAATGTCGTGGCCTACGAGGATTGGCTCGGTGGCGCCGACGGCGACTACACCTGGCATGACTGCAACGGCGACGAGAACACGGCTGCCGGCATGTGCTACACGTCAGGCACCACCGGCGATCCCAAGGGCGTGCTCTACAGCCATCGCTCGAACGTCCTGCACGCCATGATGGCCGCCATGCCGGATTCAATGGGGCTCTCCTCGCGCGACACGATCCTGCCGGTCGTTCCGATGTTCCATGCCAATGCCTGGGGCCTCGGCCAAAGTGCACCGATGATCGGCGCCAAGCTGGTGATGCCGGGCGGCAAGATGGACGGGTCGTCGATCTACGAATTGTTGGATACTGAAAAAGTCACCTTCTCGGCGGCCGTGCCCACCGTCTGGCTGATGCTGCTCCAGCATCTGGAGGAGACCGGCAAGAAATTGCCTTACCTGAAGAAGGTGGTGATCGGCGGCTCGGCTTGTCCGCGCGTGATCGTCAAGAAGTTCCAGGACAACTACGGCGTGGAGGTCGTGCATGCCTGGGGCATGACCGAAATGTCGCCGCTGGGCTCGCTCTGCACGCTCAAGGCCGACTTCACCGAGTTGGACGGTGAGGCCAAGCTCGACATCCAGCAGACGCAGGGATTCGCGCCCTTCGGTGTCGAGATGAAGGTGACCGACGACGAAGACAAGCCGCGGCCTTGGGACGGCAAGACGTTCGGCCGGCTGAAGGTGCGCGGCCCCTCTGTGGCCAAGTCCTATTATGGTGGCGCGGGCTCCGAGCAGTTCGACGAGGACGGCTGGTTCGACACCGGCGATGTCGCGCACATCAATCCCGACGGCTACATGCAGATCACCGATCGCGCCAAGGACGTCATCAAGTCCGGTGGCGAGTGGATTTCCACGATTGACCTCGAAAATCTCGCCGTGGCGCATCCCGATGTCGCGGAAGCGGCGGTGATCGGCATCGCGCATCCGCGCTGGGACGAGCGGCCGCTGCTCGTCGTGGTCAAGAAGCCCGGCAAGGAGCCGACGCGCGATGACCTCCTGTCTTTTATGGATGGCAAGGTCGCGAAATGGTGGCTGCCGGATGACGTGACCTTTGTTGATGAAATTCCTCACACCGCAACCGGCAAGATCCAGAAGATCACGCTCCGCGAGCGGTTCAAGGATTATCGTTTGCCGACGGCCTGAGCTCCTGCATGGTTGCCCTCTATCCCGAGCGACAATCACGAGCGGCGCGCTGGTCGCGCCGCAGCGCGATCTTTGCCGTCATCCTATTCGTTGTGGCCGCGGTGACCCATCGCTTGGGCCGGCTCGATTCAGAAACCTTCCTGATGACACTCGGCGTAGTGGCAGCCCTGATCGTGCTGTCGCTCTGCGCCTTTCTTCTTGCCTTTCATCGCATGTGGACGCGTGGCGACAAGGTCGGCACCAACCTCGTCGTGGCCGGCTTCTTCCTGATCGTCGCGCTGATCCCGGTCGGCTTCCTGGCCTATCGCGGGCTGACGACGCCGATGTTGCACGACATCACCACCGATACGGAAAGCCGGCCGCTGCTGAGCCAAGTGCCAAATCCGACATCCGCGATGAACAGACCGCGCGCCATGACCGAAGGGGAGGCCGAAGAACAGCTTGCCGCCTATCCCACCGTGATCGGCCATTCCTATACGCTGCCGCCCGAGCGCATTCGTCAGATCATCGTGACGCTGGTGGAGGATCGCGGCTGGCAAATCGTGCGCGCTTTTCCTGAGGTGAGCGGACCTTCCGCAACGATCAACGTGGTGGCCGGCTCGTTGCTGCTCGGCTTTCCGTGCGATGTGGCGATCCGCGTTACTGACGAGGAAACGATGGCTTACGTCGATATGCGTTCGGCCTCGCGCTATGGCGGACATGACTTCGGCGACAACGCCCTGCGCATCGAGCAATTCTTCGACGATCTCGATGCCACGGTTCTGGCCGACGCAGCGATGCCGCAAGTCAGCCAGTAAGCGGACTTCAGGCTGGCCGGTAATACGCGTCGAGCGCCAGATCAGGTTCGGCCTCCAGCAATCCGCGCGCGACCAGATCCTCGACATGCGCGTAAACCGACAAAGCGGCCGCTCCATGCAAGCGCGGATCGGTGTCGCGATAGATGGCGGCCACCACCTCTTGAATGGTGCGGTCGCCGGCCGCAAAGCGTTCCACGATTGCCCGCTCACGCATCTTGCGATGCGCCTTTAGCCCGCGCACGAAGCGAAGCGGGTTTTCAACATTGCCGCCGTGGCCCGGCAGATAAAGGCGGTCGTCACGCTGCAGCAGCCGGTCGAGCGAGGCCATGAAATCCGACATCGACCCGTCCGGCGGTGCAACGACAGTCGTCGCGAAGGCCATCACGTGATCGGCTGAAAACAATAGCCCGGTGCCTTCCAAGGCAAACGCAGTGTGGTTGGCGCAATGACCCGGCGTGTAGATCGCGCGGATCGCGAAGCCATCGCCTTCTACCAGTTCGTCATCGGCCAAGGCACGATCCGGCGCAAAGGCATAATCAGAGCTTTCAGCGAACGGGTTGACCTCGCCGTCGCGCAATGGGCGGGCGGCACGATGCGGCCCTTGTGCCAGAACTTCGGCACCCGTTGCAGCCTTCAGGGCAGGGGTGAGCGGCGAATGATCGCGATGCGTGTGGCTGACGAAGATGTGCGATACAGGCCGGCTATCGATTGCCTGCAGCAGGGCGCCGAGATGGGCCGGATCGTCCGGGCCGGGATCGATCACGGCCAGGGTTTCGGTGCCGACGATATAGCTGTTGGTGCCGTGAAAGGTGTAGGGGCTCGGATTGTTGGCGGTGACGCGCAACACTTTCGGCGCCATCGCGATGGCCTCACCCGCTTTGCCATCAAAGGCCATGCTCAATTCCAGTGACATCCGCAGACCTAACAAGTGTCCAAAGGCGGTTGCCGCTTAGCATGGAAGCCAATATACCGAAAGACGAGCCGGCCTTGGGGGCCGGGAACCGTTTCGGGGAGTGGATATGGCCACGGCATCGCTAGCAAAACCCTTCATTTCCGGCCTTTTGCCGGAGGATCGCACCGCGCGCTTGGCGATGCAGGTCGGCCTTGCCATTGTCGGCACGCTGTTTCTGACGCTGACGGCTAAGACCAAGGTGTTCCTCGGTCCGGTCGACATCAGCTTGGGCACGCTCGGCATCTTCCTGATTGCTGCCCTGTTCGGCAGCCGTCTCGGCCTCGCCACCATCCTTCTCTACATGGCGGAAGGCGCTGCCGGCCTGCCGGTGTTCCAGTCGAGCCCGGAAAAGGGCGTCGGCCTCCTTTACATGATGGGCACGACCGGCGGCTATCTGGCCGGTTATGTCGTCGCAGCTACCGTTGTCGGCTTGGCTGCCGATCGCGGCTGGGACCGCAATCCCTTCAAGATCGGCGCGGCCATGGTTGCCGGCGAGATCGCGATCATGGGTCTTGGCTTCGCTTGGCTGGCGATGCTGATCGGCTCGGAAACGGCCTTCACCGCTGGCGTCGTGCCGTTCCTGCTCGCCGACGCGATCAAGGTTGCGCTTGCAGCCTCGCTCGTTGCCGCGATCCGCGCGTTGCGCGCCTAAGCGTTCAAAACTGACGTTCGCAAAAAGGCGGGGCTTCGGTCCCGCCTTTTTCTTTGCAACCCCACCTTTTTCTTTGCAACAGAGTGACGCAACAGGTGATTTGCCGAATCTCAAGCGGCGGCTCTATCAACCGCGTTGTTTCAGACTGACCTTGGGGCACGCGGACGACCATGACAAATCCAACCATTCCCTTCATCGATCTCGCCACCCAGCAGAAGCGCATCCGCGACAAGGTCGATGCGGCAGTCACCAAGGTTCTGGATCATGGCCAGTATATTCTCGGGCCGGAAGTCGCGCAGCTTGAGAAGGAAATGGCCGCATTCTCCGGCGTGAAGCACGCGATTGCCTGTTCCAACGGCACCGACGCGCTCACTTTGTGCCTGATGGCCAAGAATGTCGGTCCTGGCGATGTCGTCGTCTGCCCGAGCTTCACCTTCGCCTCGACGGCCGAAGTTGTCGCCCAGCTGCATGCGACGCCGCTATTCGTCGACATCGACGAAGACAGCTACAACCTCGATCCGGAAAAGCTGAAGGCCGCTTTGAGCGAAGCCAAGGCCGCCGGTCACAACGTCGTCGGCGTCATTTCGGTCGATCTGTTCGGCCAGCCTGCGGACTATGATGCCATCGAGGCGATCGTGCACGCCGCCGGCCTGTGGCTGCTGTGCGATGCTGCGCAAGGTTATGGCGGCGTTTACAAGGGCCGCAAGGTCGGCACGATCGGCGACTTCACCACCACCAGCTTCTTCCCGGCCAAGCCGCTCGGCTGCTACGGCGACGGCGGCGCGATCTACACCAATGACGATGAGACAGCCGATCTGCTGCGCTCGCTCCTGTTCCACGGCAAAGGCTCGGATCGCTACGACAATGTCCGCATCGGCATGAATGGCCGTCTCGACACGATCCAGGCTGCGGTTCTGATCGAGAAGCTGGCGATCTTCCCCGAAGAAATCGTATCGCGTAATGAAGTGGCGGATCGCTACAACAACGGCCTGTCAAACGTCGTGAAGGTGCCGCGGATCGCTGAAGGCTCGACCTCGGTCTGGGCGCAATATGTCGTGCGCGCACCCGGCAAAGATCGGCAGAAGATCCTGAGCTATCTCAGTTCCAGGGGCGTGCCGACCGCTGTGTACTACCCCAAGCCGCTGCACCAGCAGACCGCTTACAAGGACTATCCGCAGGCTTCGGCCGGTTTGCCGGTGAGCGAAACCGTGGCGCAGGACGTGTTTGCCTTGCCGATGCACCCCTATCTGGATGAGGAAACGCAGCGCTACATCATCGAACAGGTCACCGAGGCCGTACGCCTCGCCTGATTTGTGAGTTCTTGGGTCAATCCCGATTGATCGATGGGATCGCTGCGTGTATAGGCCGGCGATCCTTTTCACGACCGATGATCCATTCTCGGTTGGTGATGGTGGGGCGTAGCCAAGCGGTAAGGCAACGGTTTTTGGTACCGTCATTCCCTGGTTCGAATCCAGGCGCCCCAGCCATACGCTTGAAGAAGTATTTCCAAGTCCTAATAGATCGGACCGTCTGATTTGTTTCCGAGCTGAGGAAACTTTATTCCTTGTCGCGGCTTGTAGTCTTGAAAGTCCAAATGAGTCTGGGAAGGAACTGATATGGCCTACAAGAAGATCGCACTCGCCGGCATGGTCGCGCTGATGATGGCTAGCGGCAGTGTCGGCGCCGCATGGGCGCAGGATTCGAGCGGGAATAATTCCGGCGGCTCGGGCAGCAACGACAATGACTCTGGCGGCACTGGTGCAGGCGGTGCCGGAGGCTCAGGCGGGGGCGCGGGTGGTGCAGGTGGCCAAGGTGGAGGCACAGACTCCGCTGGCGGCAACGCAAACGGTTCGAACCAGTCCGGCTCCAGCGCTGGTGGCACCAATGATAGCTCGGCCGAAAGCAATTCTGGCGGTAAGACCGAATGCCCTGCAGGCTCGCCTGCAACCGCGACCAAGGCTAACGGCTGCAAGTAAGTCGTCGAATTTGACCATCAAGGAAGCCACTGCCTCACGGCGGTGGCTTTTTTGTTGGATGAAAGCGTCGAAACGCTTCTGACGGTAGATACGTTCTACGAGAACCGCAAATCTTAGATCGGCATTTCTTGAGAGCTTAGTTCGGGAAGGCGTATGCAGAACAAAATTCTTCTGTCTGCCAGGCGTACCCCAAGCAATGCCTTCCACGCTGACTCACCTCGACCGGCTTGAAGCCGAAGCGATCCATATCTTCCGTGAAGTTGCAGCCACCTTCTCCAAGCCGGTGATGCTGTACTCGATCGGCAAGGATTCGGCCGTTCTCTTGCATCTGGCCTTGAAGGCCTTCGCGCCGGCCAAGCTGCCGTTTCCGCTCCTGCATGTCGACACCGGCTGGAAGTTCCGCGAGATGATCGCCTTCCGCGACCGGATGGCGGCGCAGCACGGCTTTGATCTTCTGGTTCACCAGAACCCGGAAGGCGTGCGCGACAACATCAATCCGTTCGATCATGGCTCGAACACGCATACCCACATCATGAAGACGGTCGCGTTGCGCCAGGCGCTCGACAAATACGGCTTCGATGCAGCCTTCGGCGGAGCGCGGCGCGACGAGGAAAAGTCGCGTGCCAAAGAACGCATCTTCTCCTTCCGCGATGCCAAGCATGGTTGGGACCCGAAGAACCAGCGTCCGGAAATGTGGAACATCTTCAACACGCGCGTGGCGCCGGGTGAGTCGATCCGCGTGTTTCCGCTGTCGAACTGGACCGAGCTGGATATCTGGCAATACATCCTTCAGGAAGACATCCCGATCGTGCCGCTTTATTTCGCGGATCGTCGGCCGGTGGTCGAGCGCGATGGTCAGATGATCATGGTGGACGATGCCCGCATGCCGCTTCTGCCCGGTGAAGTCCCGCAACAGAAGCTCGTCCGCTTCCGCACGCTCGGCTGTTATCCGCTGACCGCCGCGATAGAGTCCGATGCCGAAACTACCGAAGACATCGTGCGCGAGATGCTGGTTGCGCGCACCTCCGAACGCCAGGGCCGCCTGATCGACCGCGACGAAACCGGGTCGATGGAGAAGAAGAAGCGCGAGGGATATTTCTGATGAGCGCCGTCGCTGCCTTGCGCGAAGTGGATGTGGCTGAAGATGCGTCGCGCGATGAGGTCCGCGCCTTCCTCGCGTCTCAGGAACAGAAATCGCTTCTACGCTTCCTGACCTGCGGTTCGGTGGATGACGGCAAGTCGACCCTGATCGGCCGTCTGCTTTACGACACCAAACTGATCTTCGAGGATCAGCTCGCAACCCTCGAAAATGACTCGAAGAAACACGGCACGACCGGCTCGGATCTGGACTTCGCCCTTTTGGTCGACGGGTTGGAAGCCGAGCGCGAGCAGGGCATCACGATCGACGTCGCCTATCGCTTCTTCACGACGCCGAAGCGCAAGTTCATTGTCGCCGACACGCCGGGCCACGAGCAATATACTCGCAACATGGCGACGGGAGCGTCCACGGCAGATCTCGCCGTCGTGCTGGTGGATGCGCGGCAAGGCCTGCTGACGCAAACGCGCCGCCACTCCTTCATCGCCTCGCTGCTCGGCATCCGCCACATCGTGCTGGCGGTCAACAAGATCGATCTCGTCGGTTATAGCGAAGAGGTGTTTGGCCAGATCGCTGCCGATTATCGCGCATTTGCAGGCGATCTCGGCTTTGCCACGATCACACCGATCCCCATTTCGGCACGCTATGGCGACAACGTCATTGCGCGCTCCGACCGCATGGCCTGGTACGCCGGACCTTCTTTGCTGGAGCATCTGGAAGACATCGATCTCGGACAAGGGTCGGCGCAAAAGCCGTTCCGCTTCCCGATCCAGTATGTAAACCGTCCCAATCTCGATTTCCGTGGCTTTGCTGGAACGATCGCGTCCGGCTCGATCAGCCAAGGTGATGCCGTGGTGGTGGCCAAGTCGGGCAAGCCGTCGCGCATCAAGCGCATCATCGGCCCGCGCGGCGACCTGACCCGCGCGGTGGAAGGGCAGGCGGTGACCTTGCTGCTCGAGGACGAAGTCGAGGCTTCGCGCGGCAACGCGCTTGTTGCGCCGAGCGCCCGTCCGCATGTAGCCGACCAGTTTGCCGCGAACCTCGTCTGGTTCGCCGAACAACCGCTGCTGCCTGGCCGGTCCTATATCCTGCGGACCGAAACCGATCAGTCGACGGCAACGATCACGGACCTCAAGCATCGCGTTAACGTCAACAGTTTCGCGCAGGAAGCGGCGAAGTCGCTGGCGCTGAACGAAGTCGGCGTCGTCAATATCTCCACGCAGGCGCCCATCGGGTTTGATAGTTTCGTGGAAAACCGCGCCACCGGCGCATTCATTCTGATCGACCGCATCACCAATGCAACGGTGGCGGCCGGCATGATCCAGCATCCGCTGCGCCGCGCCGAAAACATTCACTGGCAGGCACTGGATGTCAGCAAGTCGTCGCGCGCGGCTTTGAAGGGCCAGGAGCCTGCCGTGCTCTGGTTCACCGGCCTGTCGGGCTCCGGCAAATCCACGGTGGCGAACCTGGTCGAAAAGAAGCTGAATGCGGAGGGTCGGCACACTTATGTGCTGGATGGTGACAATGTCCGCCACGGTCTCAACCGCGATCTCGGCTTCACCGATCAGGACCGCGTCGAGAACATCCGACGGGTCGCGGAAGTGGCGAAGCTGATGGCCGACGCCGGCCTGCTGGTCCTCGTCTCCTTCATCTCACCGTTTACCGCCGAGCGCCGCATGGCGCGCGAGCTGATGGGCGAGGGCGAGTTCGTGGAGATTTTCGTGGATACGCCGTTCGAGGAATGCGCCCGTCGCGATCCCAAGGGGCTTTATGCCAAGGCTCTGCGTGGCGAGATCAAGAACTTCACGGGCGTCGATTCGCCCTATGAAGCGCCGGAGCATGCCGACATCCATCTCCAGCCCTTCGGTCGTTCGCCTGAAGATTTAGCCATCGAAGTGGAAGACTGGCTGCGAGAACGCGGTTACTGCTGAGGGCATGACCCAGACAAGCGACCGCGACATCCTCGCCACCTTCGAGACCCTGGCCCTGCAGGCGGGCAGGGCAGTGATGGACGTTTACGAGGTTGATTTTCCAGTCGAGCTCAAGGCGGATGCATCGCCCGTGACGGAGGCCGATGCGAAAGCCGAAGCGATCATCCTCGCCGGTTTGCGCGAAGCCTATCCCGATATACCCTGCGTGGCTGAAGAAGAAGCGTCAGCCGGCATCTGCCCGCCCGAACTCGACGGGCTGTTCTTCCTGGTCGATCCGCTCGATGGCACGCGCGAGTTCATCAAGCGCAACCCGGATTTCACCGTCAACATCGCGCTAATTCGGCAAGGCATTCCGGTAATCGGCGTGGTTTATGCGCCAGCGCGCAGTGTTCTGTATAGTGCGAGCCCGGAAGGAGCGTTTCGCATCGATACGGTCAATCATGAGCCCGGCGAGCGCCGCAACATCATCGTGCGGACCCCGACCAGGGTCCCCACCGTCGTAGCCAGCCGGTCGCATCGCACCGAAGAAACCGACAGCTATATCCAGACCTGCGGCGTGGTTGAGCTGGTTTCCATAGGCTCGTCGCTGAAATTCTGTCTTTTGGCCGAAGGCGAGGCCGACATCTATCCTCGCTTCGGCCGCACCATGGAATGGGATACCGCTGCCGGCGACGCGATCCTGCGAGCTGCCGGTGGCACGACCCGACGGGTCGACGGCGAGCCGCTCACTTACGGCAAGCGCGGCCAGGCCGAGGATTGCGACTTCGCCAATCCCTGGTTCATCGCGGATACGAAGCCAGCCTGAAAGCTGCTGCTCAGGCGCTCAGCTCATGCCGCCAGGGCGGGTTGGCGCCAGCGCGCGACACGGTCACCGCTGCGGCGCGATTGGCGAAGGTGAGGGCTGCACGAATCTGCTCTTCCGTCAGGCCGACGATGGAGTTCTTGAACAGCAGGTGGTTGTCATGGAGATAACCAAGCACGCCGGCATTCACGGTGTCGCCGGCGCCCACCGTGTCCTGCACCGTCACGGCCTCGCCTGGAATGTGGACGGAATGCTCCAGCGTGTAGCCAGAAATGCCTTTCGAGCCCATGGTGATGATCACGAGGCTCGGCCCTTTGTGCAGCCAGCGCTCCGCGATTTCCGCATGGTCGCCGGTTTCGCCGAACCAGGCGAGATCTTCGTCCGACAGTTTTACGATGTCCGACATTTCCAGCATCCGCATCATGCGGGCGCGGTGTGCCTCGCGATCCGGGATGAAGTCCTTGCGGATGTTGGGGTCAAACATGATGACCCGCGCATTCTTCTCGCGCTGCATCAGCGCTTCATAAGTCGAGCCGCAGGGTTCCGGGATCAGGCTGATGCAGGAGAAATGCAGGGCTTCCACATCCGGCGAAAGGATCGGCATGTGCTCGGGCATCAGCATGCGACCCGCCGTGTTCTCGTCATAGAACATGTAGCTGGCATGGCCGTCCTTCAGGCGCACGAAGGCCATCGTGGTCGGCCGATCGGACAAATGGATGTAGCGGTTATCGACATGGCTGGCCGCAAGCGCATCCTGCAGCTGCTGGCCGAAGAAATCGGTGGAGATGCCGGTGAAGAAGCCGGTCGGAACGTCGAGCCGGCCGAGCGCGATGGCCGTGTTGAAGACCGCGCCGCCGACATAAGGCACATAGCCGTCCTCGCCGTCGGTGGACTTGCGTGGCAACATGTCGATCAAGGCTTCGCCGCAGCAAACGATCATCATCCGGTCTCCCAATCAAGCCATACCGAAGCGGCATGCAAGGTCTTGTGCTGACCCGCATTTAGCGGAGCAGGTCGGCAAGGTCGAGGGTCGTAGTTCCTATCCGGCTGTGGCGGTGTGTGTCAGCGGTCTCAACACGAAAATTCGTGCAGATTGACAGCGTCGCAGCGCTGATGTTTGCTCGCATAAGGTGCCGCGGCTTGCGGCTGCCGGAGGAGAATTGCCAGGCTTTGTCGCCATGATGCGGAAAGCTGGCTGGGAGGAACGATG
Source organism: Tianweitania populi (assembly GCF_014652875.1). Classification (GTDB taxonomy): domain Bacteria; phylum Pseudomonadota; class Alphaproteobacteria; order Rhizobiales; family Rhizobiaceae; genus Tianweitania; species Tianweitania populi. Next base: position 311,892 of record NZ_BMZQ01000001.1, read on the forward strand.
ACCACGAAGACCCTGTTGAAGACAGGTGTGTTCGGCGCGGCTGCGGCTGCCCTGATCGCACTGGGCACACCGGCCTCCGCGCAGGAGCCTGTGACCGCTTGCCTGATCACGAAGACCGACACTAACCCCTTCTTCGTCAAGATGAAGGAAGGCGCCACGGCGCGCGCCAAGGAGCTCGGCGTCAACCTGAAGAGCTATGCCGGCAAGATCGATGGCGATTCCGAGAGCCAGGTCGCGGCGATCGAGACCTGCATCGCCGATGGCGCAAAGGGCCTGATGATCACGGCGTCCGACACGAAGGGCATTGTGCCCTCGATCCAGAAGGCCAGGGATGCCGGCATGCTGGTAATCGCACTCGACACGCCGCTCGAGCCAGCCGATGCCGCCGACGCGACCTTCGCCACCGATAATCGCCTCGCCGGGAAGCTGATTGGCCAGTGGGCGGCCGCAACCCTTGGCGACAAGGCTAAGGACGCCAAGATCGCCTTCCTCGATTTGACGCCATCGCAGCCTTCGGTCGACGTTCTGCGCGACCAGGGCTTCATGGAAGGCTTCGGCATTGACGTGAAGGACGGCAACCGCATCGGCGACGAGGACGATGCGCGCATCGTTGGCCACGACATCACCAACGGCAATGAAGAGGGTGGCCGTCAGGCCATGGAGAACCTTCTCCAGAAGGATCCTGGCATCAATGTCGTTCATACCATCAATGAGCCGGCTGCAGCAGGCGCTTACGAGGCGCTGAAGGCCTTCGGCATCCAGGACAACGTGCTGATCGTCTCGATCGATGGCGGCTGCCCGGGCGTTCGCAACGTCGCCGATGGTGCGATCGGTGCGACTTCGCAGCAATATCCGCTGCAGATGGCGGCCCTGGGCGTGGAAGCCATCAAGACCTTTGCGGAAAACGGCGAAAAGCCGAAGCCGACTGCTGGCAAGGATTTCGTTGACACGGGCGTGACGCTTGTCACCGACAAGCCGGCACCGGGCGTCGAATCGATCGACTCCAAGGCCGGTCTCGGCAAGTGCTGGGGCTGACACCGCGCTGAGCAGTTGAGGGGAGGCGGTCCGTTTAACAACGGGCTCGTAGGAGGAGGGCCGGGAAACTGGTCCTCCTCATCACCATCGGCATTATGGCGCGTCATCGAGCGTCGTCGGACGAATGAACAGGCCGCGGGAGAGAGCAGCATGAGCGAAACATCGGCCGGTCTGCACAGACCTCAGGAGTTCGAATCCGTTCTGTCCGGCAGCGAAACATCCGTTGCGAATTTTGAGCCGGAACGGCGCACGGCGCTTCAGCACGCCCAGCAGTTCCTCCATTCCAGCCCCGCCGCCGTTCCGCTAATCGTGCTGGTTGCGTCGCTGGTTATCTTCGGCGCGATTATCGGCGGGCGCTTCTTTTCCGCCTTCTCCATGACGCTGATCCTTCAGCAGGTGGCGATCGTCGGCATTGTCGGCGCGGCGCAAACGCTGGTAATCCTCACCGCCGGCATCGACCTGTCGGTCGGCGCGATCATGGTTCTGTCTTCGGTGGTGATGGGGCAGTTCACCTTTCGCTATGGCTTGCCACCCGCACTTTCCGTGTTGTGCGGTTTCGCGGTTGGCGCGCTGTGCGGCTACATCAACGGCGTGCTGGTCTCGGTAATGAAGCTGCCGCCCTTCATCGTCACGCTGGGCACCTGGCAGATCTTCCTCGCCACCAACTTCCTGTATTCCGCCAACGAAACGATCCGCAGCCAGGAGATCGGCGCGCAGGCGCCGCTGCTTCAGTTCTTCGGCGAGACCTTCAAGATCGGCAATGCCGTCTTCACCTATGGCGTCATTGCCATGGTGCTACTCGTCGCGCTGCTCTGGTACGTGCTGAACCACACCGCATGGGGCCGCCATCTCCATGCGATCGGCGATGACCCGGAAGCCGCAAAACTGTCCGGCGTGCGCGTTCGGCCAATGCTGGTCACGGTTTACGTCCTGTCCGGGCTGATCTGCGCGCTGGCCGGCTGGTGCCTGATCGGGCGCATCGGCTCGGTATCACCCACGGCGGGACAATTCGCCAACATCGAGAGCATCACCGCTGTGGTGATCGGCGGCATCTCCCTTTTCGGCGGACGAGGCTCGATCCTCGGCATGCTGTTCGGCGCCTTGATCGTTGGCGTGTTCTCACTCGGCCTGCGCCTGATCGGCACCGACCCGCAATGGACCTACCTCCTGATCGGCGCGCTGATCATCCTTGCCGTCGCGATCGACCAGTGGATCAGAAAGGTTGCAGCATGAGCCAGATCCTGCACGAGACGGGCGTGAAGCCGCTTCTTTCCGCTAGGGGTCTGGTGAAGCGCTATGGCCGGGTCACCGCGCTCGATCATGCCGATTTCGATCTTTACCCTGGCGAGATCCTGGCCGTGATCGGCGACAACGGCGCGGGCAAGTCGTCGCTCATCAAGGCGATTTCGGGCGCCACCATCCCGGACGAAGGAGAGATCCGACTGGGAGACCAGGTGGTCAACTTCAAGTCGCCGATGGAAGCGCGCGATGCCGGTATCGAGACCGTCTACCAGAACCTCGCTCTGTCGCCGGCTTTGTCGATCGCCGACAACATGTTTCTCGGGCGCGAAATCCGCAAGCCGGGCGTGCTCGGCCAGTGGTTCCGCATGCTTGATCGCAGCGCCATGGAGCGCCAGGCGCGCGCAAAGCTGACCGAGCTTGGCTTGATGACGATCCAGAATATCGGCCAGGCCGTGGAAACCCTGTCCGGCGGTCAGCGCCAGGGCGTCGCGGTCGCACGCGCTGCGGCGTTCGGCTCGCGGGTCGTCATCATGGATGAGCCGACGGCAGCGCTGGGCGTCAAGGAATCGCGCCGCGTGCTCGAACTCATTCAGGACGTGAAGAAGCGCGGCCTGCCGATTGTGCTGATCTCGCACAACATGCCGCATGTCTTTGAAGTCGCCGATCGCATTCATATCCACCGGCTCGGGCGCCGCCTTTGCGTGGTGGATCCCAAGCAAATCTCGATGTCGGATGCGGTTGCCTTGATGACGGGCGCCACGCAGCCGCCAACCGACGCGCTCGCAGCATAAGCTTTTTCGAACCTTTTCTTTTAGGACTGCCGTCGGCGGCTTAGCCTATGTTAAAGGCAGGATGGGAGGATGTTCGCCGGAGGAGCGGCGAACGCAACCTGGAAAAGGCGATGAGCGGACAGATACTTCCGAAGAAGCACCACCCGATCGCGCCGCAGGCGGCGCCGGGCACACTGGCAGACGAAATTCTCAAGGCCCTGATGTTCCGCGTTGGCAAGAATGCCAATGTGGCGACCGGGCATGACTGGCTGAATGCCTCGATCAAAGTCGTGCGCGATCGCATCGTGACGAGTTGGATCGACTCGACCGAGCGCACCTACAAGGCCGGCGGCAAGCGCGTTTATTACCTGTCACTCGAATTCCTCATCGGCCGCTTGATGCGAGACGCCTTTTCCAACATGGGCATGCTGGAAGAGGTGCGTGAAGCTCTGGCTTCACTTGGCGTCGATCTCGACGTCATCGCCGAACTGGAGCCGGATGCGGCACTCGGCAATGGCGGTTTGGGCCGTCTCGCGGCCTGCTTCATGGAATCCATGGCAACCGTGGACGTGCCGGCGCATGGCTATGGCATCCGCTATGTGCACGGGCTTTTCCGCCAGGAAATCCACGACGGCAACCAGGTGGAGTTGCCCGAAACCTGGCTCGAACACGGCAATCCCTGGGATTTCGATCGGCGCGAGCGCGCTTATGAAATCGGCTTCGGTGGTACGGTCGAGGCGCAGACGAACGAACTCGGCCAGCCCTCCGGAAATATCTGGCGCCCACAGGAACGCGTGCTGGCGACGGCGTATGACACGCCGGTAGTCGGCTGGCGCGGCAAGCGCGTCAACACGCTGCGGCTATGGTCGGCCATACCCATCGACCCGATCTTGCTCGACGCCTTTAATGCCGGCGACCACATCGGCGCGTTGAAGGAAAGCAACAAGGCGGAAGCCCTTACGCGCGTTCTATATCCGGCGGACTCGCATCTCGCCGGTCAGGAACTCCGGCTGCGGCAGGAATACTTCTTCTCCGCCGCATCGCTGCAGGACATCATCAACCGCCATCTCGGCGAGTATGAAGACCTGACCTCTCTGCCCGACAAGGCGGCGATCCACCTCAACGATACGCATCCGGCTGTTGCTGTTGCCGAACTCATGAGGCTTCTGCTCGACAGTCACGGCTTCCAGTTCGAAGCGGCCTGGGACATCACCCGCCGCACCTTCGGCTACACCAATCACACGCTGTTGCCGGAAGCGCTGGAAAGCTGGCCGATCCATGTGTTCGAGCAGCTTTTGCCGCGCCACATGCAGATTGTTTACGCCATCAATGCCGAGCTTCTGCGCGAAGCCCGCGACAAGGGCTTGGACGATGGGCAGATCCGCAACATTTCGCTGATCGGCGAGGATGGCGAGCGCCGCGTGCGGATGGGCAATCTGGCTTTCGCCGGATCGCATTCGATCAACGGCGTGTCGGCACTGCATACCGACCTGATGAAGCAGACGGTGTTTTCCGACTTCCATCAGCTTTATCCCAACCGCATCAACAACAAGACCAACGGCATCACGCAGCGCCGCTGGCTGTTCCAATGCAATCCGGCGCTGACCTCGCTGATCCGCGAAACGATCGGCGATCGCTTCATGGACGACATCGAAGCCTTGCAGGAGCTTGACCGTTTCGCCGACGACGCCTCGTTCCGCGAAAAGTTCGCCGCTGTGAAGCGCGCCAACAAGGAGCGGCTGACGCGTGTCGTGAGCGAGCGGATGGGGCTCAACCTCGATCCGTCGGCTTTGTTCGACATCCAGGTCAAGCGCATCCACGAATACAAGCGCCAGCTCCTCAACATTATCGAGGCCGTGGCGCTCTACGACCAGATCCGCTCGCACCCCGAGCGGGACTGGGTCCCACGTGTAAAATTCTTCGGCGGCAAGGCGGCGCCGAGCTATTTCAACGCCAAGAAGATCATCAAGCTCGCCAACGATGTCGGCCGCGTCATCAACAATGATCCGGCCGTGCGTGGTCTGCTGAAGGTCGTGTTCATCCCGAACTACAATGTGAGTCTTGCCGAAGTCATGATGCCGGCAGCCGACCTGTCGGAGCAGATCTCGACCGCCGGCATGGAAGCATCCGGCACCGGCAACATGAAGTTCGCCCTCAACGGCGCTTTGACCATCGGCACGCTCGACGGCGCCAATGTCGAGATGAAGGAGCATGTCGGCGACGACAACATCGTCATCTTCGGGTTGACGGCAGCTGAGGTGAAGGATGCGCGAACCAACGGCTACAATCCGCGCGAGGCAATCGAGAACTCGCCCGAGCTGTCACAAGCTTTGTCGGCCATCCTCTCCGGCGTGTTTTCGCATGACGAGCCGGAGCGCTACCGTGGCCTGATCGGCGGGCTTTATGAGCACGACACCTTCATGTGCGCCGCCGATTTCGACTCTTATGCCGATGCCCAGCGCCGCGTGGATGACCTGTGGCGCGATAGCGCCGACTGGAACAGGCGAGCCGTTCACAACACCGCGCGCATGGGCTGGTTCTCGTCGGATCGCACGATCCGGCAATATGCCGGCGAGATCTGGGACGTCCCGGCCTGACCGGGCATCCTGACGCAACGATAGGGGGCTGGTGCATGCACCGGCCCTTTTTTGTCATATGCGTAATCGACAAAATAAAGCATAAAGGCTCGCGACTTTCGCCATTCCCCCTCTAGCTACAATGGTGCAACTTGCACTGCGAACTGAACTTCGCAAACTGAACTTGGAATGAGACTGGACGTGCAGGCGGGAGGGAAGAATGGGCAGGAATCGTGAGCAGCCTCTGGCGCGCGACGCCATGGCTTATGTGCTTGCCGGCGGACGAGGAAGCCGGCTGAAGGAACTGACGGACCGGCGCGCGAAACCGGCTGTTTATTTTGGCGGCAAGTCGCGCATCATCGACTTCGCGCTATCGAACGCACTCAATTCCGGCATCCGTCGCATCGGCGTGGCCACGCAATACAAGGCGCATTCGCTGATCCGCCATCTGCAGCAGGGCTGGAACTTCCTCCACCCCGAACGCAATGAAAGCTTCGACATCCTGCCTGCCAGCCAGCGCGTTTCGGAGCATCAATGGTATGAGGGCACGGCCGACGCCGTGTTCCAGAACATCGACATCATCGAGGACTACCATCCAGAATTCATGGTGATCCTGGCTGGTGACCACGTCTACAAGATGGACTACGAGCTGATGCTGCGTCAGCATGTCGACCAGAACGCCGATGTGACTGTTGGATGTCTGGAAGTGCCGCGCATGGAAGCCGTTGGCTTCGGCGTTATGCATGTGGATGGCGAAGACCGCATCTCGGCTTTCGTCGAAAAGCCAGCCGATCCGCCTGCTATGCCCGACAAGCCCGACATGGCGCTGGCCTCGATGGGCATCTATGTTTTCCGCACCAAGTTCCTGTTCGAACAATTGCGCCGCGATGCGGCTACGCATGGTTCCAGCCGCGATTTCGGCAAGGACATCATCCCTTACATCGTCCAGCACGGCAAAGCCGTCGCGCACCGCTTCTCCACCTCCTGCGTGAAGTCGCGCTTCGAGGACAAGGCCTATTGGCGCGATGTCGGCACGATCGACGCTTATTGGGAGGCCAATATCGACCTCACCGATGTCGTGCCGGAACTCGACCTTTACGACCGCGAATGGCCGATCTGGACCTATGCCGAGGTGCGCCCACCAGCAAAGTTCGTGCATGATGAGGATGGCCGCCGCGGCTCGGCAATCTCCTCGCTCGTCTCTGGCGACTGCATCGTCTCCGGCGCATCGCTCCGCAGCAGCCTCCTGTTCACCGGCGTACGCGTGAACTCCTTCTCCTCGCTGGAAGAAGCGGTGGTGATGCCGGACTGCATCGTCGGCCGCAACGTCAAGCTGAAGAAGGTGGTTCTCGACCGGGGTGTCGAAGTGCCGGAAGGTCTCGTCGTCGGCTTCGATCCGGAAGTGGACGCCCGCCGCTTCCGCCGCTCCGAAGGCGGCGTGTGCCTCATCACCCAGGAAATGATCGACAGGCTTCCATACAGCTGATGCAAGTTCTCGCAGTCGCCTCTGAAATCTACCCCCTCGTCAAAACCGGCGGCCTCGCCGATGTGGCTGGCGCGCTGCCGCTGGCCCTTGAACGCCACGGCGTCGGCACCACCACGCTGATCCCCGGTTACAAGCAGGTCATGGCACGCGTGCATGCGTCAGGCACGGCACGCAGCGTGTTCAACTGGGGTGAGTTCTACGGCGGCTGGGCCGAGATCATCCAGGCGGAAGTGGCCGGGCTGAAACTGTTCGTGCTGAACGCCCCGCATCTGTTCGAGCGCGATGGCGGCATCTACGGCAATGGCGCCGTGGATTGGGGCGACAACTGGCGGCGTTTCGCAGCTCTGTCTCGCGCCGGTGCTGATATCGCGGGCGGCTTGCTGGCCGATTACCGGCCCGACCTCGTTCATGTCCATGACTGGCAAGCCGCACTCACGCTGGCTTACATGCGCTATGGCGCGGCGGTCGCAACGCCGAGCGTCATCACCATCCACAACCTGGCCTTTCAAGGGCAGTATGATGCCGGCATCTTTGCCGAACTCGGACTGCCCGATGAAGCCATGTCGATCCACGGCGTGGAATATTACGGCGGCGTCGGTTACCTCAAGGCGGGCCTCCAGTCCGCCTGGGCGATCACTACGGTGAGCCCGAGCTATGCGCAGGAAATCCGCACGCCCGAATTCGGCATGGGTCTCGAAGGCCTTCTGAACAGCCGCTCGGCTTCTCTAGTTGGCATCGTCAACGGTATCGATATCGATCAGTGGAATCCGCAAACCGATCCGCATCTGCCGGTGCATTATTCCGCTGACTCTCTCGATGATCGCCAAAGCAACCGCCACCATGTGGAAGAACGCTTCGGTCTCGATCGGGACGACAACCTGCTTCTGTGCCTCGTCAGCCGCCTGACCTGGCAGAAGGGCATCGACGTTCTCGTTGATTGCCTGGACGACATCGTCGGCATGGGTGCCAAGGTTGCGCTGCTTGGCAATGGCGACGCGCGCTTCGAAGGCGAGATCCATGCCGCAGCCGGCCGCCATCCCGGCCGCATCGGCGTCGTGACTGGCTATGACGAAGGGCTGTCGCATCAACTCACGGCCGGTGCCGACGCTATCCTCGTACCCTCGCGCTTCGAGCCCTGCGGTCTGACGCAGTTGCATGGCCTTCGCTATGGCTGCGTGCCGATCGTGACGCGCACCGGCGGTCTGGCGGATACGATCATTGACGCCAACGAAGCGGCGCTTACGGCAAAGGTCGCCACCGGATTCCAGTTCGAGCCGCTGGCAAGGCAGCCTTTCCTGAACGCCATCCGCCGCGCGCTCAACGTGCATCGCGAGCCCGGGGATTGGCGGCAGATGCAGATCCAGGCGATGAAGTCGGACGTCTCTTGGGACCACAGCGCCGAGTGCTATATCGACGTTTATCGCTCGCTCCTTCGGGGAACACATCTATGAAAACCGTTTCCACCACGCCCTTCCAGGATCAGAAGCCGGGCACATCCGGCCTGCGCAAGAAGGTGCCGGTTTTCCAGCAGCCGAACTATGTCGAGAACTTCATTCAGTCGGTGTTCGACAGTCTCGAAGGCTTCGAGGGCCAGACCCTGGTGATCGGCGGTGATGGCCGCTTCTTCAATCGAGAAGTCATCCAGATCGCGATCAAGATGGCGTCCGCCAATGGCTTCGGCCGCGTTCTCGTGGGGCAGGGCGGCATTCTTTCGACGCCGGCCGCGTCCAACGTCATCCGCAAGAACAAGGCGTTTGGCGGCCTGATCCTGTCGGCCAGCCACAATCCCGGCGGTCCGAACGAAGATTTCGGCATCAAGTACAATACCGGCAATGGCGGCCCGGCTCCGGAAAAGGTCACCGACGCGATTTATGCACGCTCCAGGGTGATCGACACCTACAAGATCTGCGAAACGCCGGATGTCGATCTCGACCAGATCGGTCGCGTCGAGGTCGGCACCATGGATGTCGAGATCATCGATTCCGTCGCCGATTACGCCGCCTTGATGGAAGAGCTGTTCGATTTCGCCGCCATCAAGGCGAAGATCGCGGGCGGCTTCCGCCTTACCTTCGACGCCATGCATGCCGTAACCGGCCCGTACGCCAAGGAGATCCTGGAGCGTCGGCTGGGCGCGGCGGAAGGCAGCGTCAAGAACTTCGTGCCGCTGGAAGATTTCGGCGGCCATCATCCCGATCCCAACCTGGTGCATGCCAAGGACCTCTACGACTTGATGATGTCGGACGATGCGCCGGACTTCGGCGCGGCATCCGACGGCGACGGCGACCGCAACCTGATCATCGGCAAAGGCATCTTCGTCACCCCGTCGGATTCGCTCGCCATGCTCGCCGCCAACGCGCATCTCGCACCAGCCTATGCCGGCGGGTTGAAGGGCATCGCTCGTTCCATGCCGACTAGCCGCGCGGCCGACCGCGTGGCTGAAAAGCTCGGCGTAAAGGCCTACGAAACGCCCACCGGTTGGAAGTTCTTCGGCAACCTGCTGGATGCTGGTCTTGCTACGATCTGCGGCGAGGAAAGTGCCGGCACCGGCTCCGACCATGTGCGCGAAAAGGACGGTCTCTGGGCCGTTCTGCTCTGGCTGAACATCCTGGCCGTGCGTGGCGAAAGCGTAAAGGCGATCGCTGAAGCGCATTGGACCGAATACGGCCGTAACTTCTATGCGCGGCACGATTATGAGGATGTCGACACGCAAGCCGCCAACGGCCTCGTTGCCGAACTGCGCGAAAAGCTCGACCGCCTGGCCGGCACAAGCGTGCAGGGCATGACGATCGCAGCCGCCGACGACTTCTCCTACCTCGATCCGGTCGACGGCTCCACCAGCGCCAACCAGGGCATTCGCATCTTGTTCGAAGGCGACTCGCGCATCGTTTATCGCCTGTCGGGCACCGGCACATCAGGTGCGACCTTGCGCGTTTACATCGAGCGCTTCGAACCCGACGCCGCTAAGCACGACGTGCCGACCCCGGAAGCGCTGGCCGACCTCATCGCCGCCGCAGACGAAATCGCCGGTATTCGCGCCAAGACCGGCCGCAACGAACCAAGCGTGATTACGTGATCCATCTGCTTCCGCGCGCATGACGCTTGGCGCAATCCCAGACGAGCATGGAACACGCTTCGCTGTTTGGTCCGGCGCGGCGGAGCGGATCTGGGTTTCGCTCTTCGATGAAAGCGGCGACCATGAAGTCGCGCGGCATGAGTTGTCGCGCGGAGATGATGGTGTGTTCGCGCTGCATGTAGCCGGCATCGGTGAAGGCGCGCGCTACGGCTTCCGCGCAGATGGCCCGTATGATCCCACTGCCGGCTTGTGGTTCGACCCGGCCAAGCTCCTGAACGATCCTTATGCCCTGACGATCGACCGCCCCTACCACTACGATCCGCGTCTGGGCGCTCGGCGTGACGAGGGTATCGACACCGCAAGTCTGATGCCGAAGAGCATCGTCATCAAGCTTCCGCCTGAACTCGATCAACAAGCTCCGATCTTCAAACCGGGCGGCTTGATCTACGAGCTGAACGTGCGTGGCTTCACCATGCAACATCCACCCGTGCCGGAGCACAAGCGCGGCACGATCGCCGCCCTCGCTGAACCCGTCATCATTGAGCATCTCCAGAAACTCGGCGTTTCCGCGGTCGAGCTCATGCCGGTTCATGCCTGGATCGACGAACGGCATCTGCCGCCGCTGGGGCTAAGCAATGCCTGGGGCTACAATCCCGTTTCCTATTTCGCGCTCGATCCGCGTCTCGCGCCGGGTGGATTGACTGAACTACACGAAACGGTAGCGGCGCTGCGCGAGGCCGGAATCGGCACCATCCTCGATGTCGTCTTCAACCATACCGGCGAAAGCGACGAGCAGGGGCCGACGCTGTCGCTGCGCGGGCTTGATGCGCAAACCTACTTCCGGCATCGCGCGGATGGGCGGCTGGTGAATGACACTGGCACAGGCAATACGCTGGCCTGCGACCATCCGGTCGTCCAACGGCTTGTGCTGGAGTCGCTGCGCCATTTCGTTCTCTATGCCGGCGTCGATGGCTACCGCTTCGACCTCGCGCCGATCCTCGGACGCGATGCGCAGGGCTTTTCCCCGCAAGCCGAACTGCTTCAGGCTATGCGGCAAGACCCCGTTCTGGCTGATCGGGTTCTGATCGCCGAACCCTGGGACATCGGCCCGAACGGCTACCAGCTCGGCAACTTCCCCACAACGTTCCTGGAGTGGAACGACCGCTATCGCGATGATATCCGGCGCTTCTGGCGCGGCGACGGCAGCCTGGCCGCCCTGGCGACGCGCCTGTCCGGTTCTTCGGACATCTTTGGGCGCGGCGACGCGAACGAGACACGAAGCGTCAACTTTATCGCCGCCCATGATGGCATGACGCTCGCCGACCTCACCGCCTACGCCCACAAGCACAACGCCGCCAATGGCGAAGACAATCGCGACGGGCACGACGACAATCTGTCATGGAACCACGATGTCGAAGGTCCGAGCGACGATCCCGCAATCCAGGACGCCCGCAGCCGTGACATCAAGGCCATGCTCGGCACCCTTTTCGCCTCAACCGGCACGATCATGCTGACCGCCGGCGACGAGTTGGGCCGCACCCAGCGCGGCAACAACAACGCCTATGCCCAGGACAACGAGATCAGCTGGCTCGACTGGAAACACGCTGACGCCGAACTGCTTGCGCACGCGCAAACCTTCTCACGCTTCCGCCGCTCTTTTCTCGACATCAATGCCGCGTCGTTCCTGCGCGACGCCGATGTCAGTTGGCAGCGCCCCGATGGCCAAGCCTTCACCGAAGGTGATTGGCACGACGGCCAGAACCGCCAGCTCGCTTTGATCCGTAAGACTGACGCCGCACGAATCGCCATCCTGATCAACGGCGCCGACCAACCCTGCACCTTTGCCCTACCTCACCATGGGGACTTGCTCTGGATAGCTTTCGACGGCGTGGAAGCCGAGGAAGGCCGAATGGCCTGTCCCTCCCGCAGCGTCGTTCTCGCTGCCGAGAGGCCGGTCGCCAACGCGCTTTACTGAACCAGCACGGGCTGGCTGCAGTTCACGCCGTTGACCCACACATCGACCGAACCGAGTTTTACCCCGAGCGCAGTGAGGATGGTGTTGAGCAGGGTGTCGAGGGGGATGACGGCGTCCGAAAGGATCGGCTTAACAAGCGCACCGACATCAACCCCCACCTTGAGCGGCTTGAGTTCAACGTTCAAAGCGAGATTCTTGAGCAGGCTTGCGGTCAACGTCTGCGAGTAGTTCTCGACCGATGCCGTCTTGATCGTATGGCTTTGTATCGCCAGCGCATTGAACGTCAGCGGCGTGTCGCGAACATTGCTGATCGCTGCGTTGACACCCGAACCGTTTCCTGCGGTCACCTTCAAGCTGAGAAGATCGCCCAGAAGACTGGTAGCGCTGACATTGATGAGCGTTGCATCGTTCAAAGTTGGCAGGCGAGTGAAGTCTTTGATCTGTGTGGGCGTTCGGATATCGGCAATATACACCTGTGCGATCGCCGGGCGCGCAGCGATCGAAACCGACGCGGTCGATGCATCATTGCTGCGGCAGGAAACGGCCGTCAGCTCACCACGGGCACTGCCGACATCGAGCAGCAACGGTACGGATATTTCCGCCTTTGGCAGCGGCAAGATGGAGATGTCTGGAAGAAGGCCCACAGTGGCAACCAACCGAACGCGTGTCTGCGCGGTGTAAACAACCGTGCCAAGCCTGCCCATGGTAAGATAGGCCGAGTTCTGCGGCGGCTCGCCGATGGCAATGTCCGCCGTCACCTTCGTCAACCCGGGGATGTTCAGGCCGGTGTTCACCGCCACCTGGTTCTTCCCGTTGCCGAGCGCGGCCGCAGCATTGATGAGGTCCAGAAGAGCAAGCTTCGGCGACCTGTAAGCAGTAGGATGCACCGGCTGCGTCCCCACCTTGTTTGCAGCCGCCTTGTCGAGGCTGATCAGCTTATTGAGCGCCAGCGCAGGCGGTTTCGATGGCAGCGCCGTGGTAATTGCTGACAGGGCTGTCTTGGCGTTGGCACTGATCCCCGAAACCTTTGACGCTGCTTTCAGAATAGTCCCAACCGAAGCCGAACTGTCGAGAACCTGCTGATACGTGCCGGCCGTCAGCTTGAGCTCACTGGCCAGCGCATCCATGAAGGCGAAGGCATCGATCTCGGTGTTCAGCAGCGCTCGGTAATCATTGAAGCTGAGTTTCAAGCTGGTTCCAAGCAGTCCGCCCAAGACGCTGTTAATGATTGGGCTGGCGCTCGTATCCACATCCGCCAGCCGCGAGCCTACCGAGAAACTCGCTTCCGGCGCTATCAGCGCGATCGCCGTGGTGCCTATCACGGCGTCGGACAGAACCGGCGTCGGAAAGTAGGTCTCGCCCTTTCTGTGCGCGGTGACCCTAACCGCGTTTGGCGGCGTTGCTCCTGCCGTGAAACGCTCTGCCAACGGTTTGGCCGCGTCGAGCACGTAGCGGCCGGGCTCCACTTTCACCGTGTCGGTCGGGCCGACTGCCGCGCCGGATGACGCCTTGGCGTCGATCAGGCTCATGCCCGACAGTCCGTTATCGCCAAACGTCATGAGGCTGGCGTCTTCGGCCTTCGTCAGATGAGCCGCCGCCGTCATGGCGGCAAGATCGGTGATGGCCTGCTGGTTGCGCTTTTGCAGAAAAAGAGCGCCGGCGTTTAAGGTGAGACCCGCGCCCAAGAGCAGCACGGGAAAGGTGATCGCCGTCAACGTGGAGAAGTTGCCGTTCCGATTACGCCAGAAAGCGCCAAGCCGCGCCAGCATCGCTCACAGCCCTCCGATCCGCACCACCGACTGCCGGATGATGGCGGTTTGCGGCAAAGGCAGGTTGGTGGCCAGCTGCCAAATCGGCAACTCGCCCGCATCATAGGTCAGCGTCACGACGAAATACTCGCTGCCCGCAGCGGGCTGACTGACCACGACGGTCAGCTTTTCGGGTTTGACGAAGGCGTAGCCCTGCGAATGACCCGACACGAAGTCGGTGACGAGCTTCTGGCGCTCGGCATCATCCATGCCCGCCACCGCGATCCTCGCTGCGTCGGCAGCAATCTGCTGCACGGAATGAGCGGCCGCAATATAGATGCCGTAGGCGATCAGCCCCATCAAGAGCATGATGTAGAGCGGCGACAGCAAGGCAAACTCAACCGCTGCCGTTCCCTTGTTACAGGCGAACAAACGCGAAGACAGGCTCATCCACTTTGCTTGCATTCTCAATGCATCCGCCGATTAAAGCTTAGATCATGCAACCACTAGATGCTGCCTGAAATTAAGTACTCGATAACAACTCGCAGAGGTTGCAGCGCTGCTGACAGGTGCCGACGGCCGTCACGATGTGCTGGGCGCCGATCTCGTCTGGAAACTTTTGCAAATTGCCATGAGCCCGCTTGCGATCAGCGAAGCGCAAAGTTATAAGCCCGCCACTGGTCACGGAGTGTAGCGCAGCCTGGTAGCGCACCTCGTTCGGGACGAGGGGGTCGGAGGTTCGAATCCTCTCACTCCGACCAGTCGAAACAATGGTTTAGCGGTCCCGAAACGCTCAGCTCACTGATCTCCCCACAGCCTGGCCGCCATCCGCTGTTGTCTTTGTGCAACGGCATTCACCCGCCTAAGCCCGCGTCGGGAACCGCCAGGGTTGCATTCCGTTAATCAGCCACTCAACCAAGTGAATGATTATCCCATGCGCCTTATGATGATCTGGGGGGCCTTGTTCGCCTCCATCGTCCTTGTCTTCCTCGCTGGTGGACGGACGTCCGTGTTCAACGAAACCGGGATTGTAGCGTCCGCCGACGCCGCGACCGAATAGACCAAAACACAGTTAGCCGGGGACGAGGTCTTGCCCTCCTTTCGTTTTTCTGGCGGGAATACGTGACGAGGGCGGATCGAATCGCTTTGCCCTGAGGATACGCCGGGCCGTTTGGTCGGCCTCGACGGAGACACGGGCAATGAGCGACTACGACAGGCACCGCGATGGTCCGCCTAATCTGCTGGGCTGGTTACTTGCCTTCGTTCTGCTGGGACTGATCGTCGTCGTCCTGCTGGGCTACTTCCTTTAACCTCTGATAGCATCTTGAAATTTAAGCGTTTTCAATGGAGCCATTGTCACGCTTGATCGTTGAAGCCCAAAGTCATTTAGATGATGGTGGGCACGGTGATTTCCAAAACAACGCTGAAACTGGCAACGATCCTCGCGATCATGCCGCTGGCTGCTTCCTTCGCCTATGGGGCGCCGATCGAGCCTGACGCAATCGCCAATGCGACTTTCGACAGCTGGCAGAAAAGCAAGAGCGGCAAGGGCGACAGCAAGAACGGCGGCGAAGAGGCTGTTCTGGAAATCGATCAGCAGTCCGGCGAAGTGGAAGCTGCCAAGCCTGAGGCGCCGAAGCCCGACGCTGCGAAGGTCGCGGTGCCGGGACAACCGGATGCCGTCGTAGAAACGCCAGAACAGTCCACCGACGTCCCCGATGAAGCGGCCGCCCAGGTTTCCGCTAACCCGGAAGCGGAAAAAGAGCTGAAGGCCGCCGAGGAAAAGGCTGCTGAAGAAAAGAAGAGCGAGGAGGGCGGCGACAAGAAGCAGGCCGAGGCCGATCCTTTTCTGATCCGCGTGCAGGTTCTGCTCGACCGCGCTTACACCTCGCCTGGCGAGATCGATGGCATGTTCGGCGACAACACGAGAAAGGCCCTAGCTGCCTACCGGGCGATGAAGGGTCTGCCAGCCAAGGGTGAGCTCGACGAGAAGCTTTGGGACAGCCTCGCACAGGATACGGCGAGCCCGATTCAGTCCTATGAGTTGACTGCCGAGGACATCAAGGGTCCTTACTTCCCGGACTTGGCAGAGGATTATGCCGAACTCGCTAAGCTCGAGCAGATCGGCTACCGCAATGTCACCGAAATGCTTGCGGAGCGCTTCCATATGGATGAGGGCCTGCTGAAGGCGCTCAATCCGGATGCCGACTTCGAGAAAGCCGGCACCAAGATTACCGTCGTGGCTCCGGGCGGTGCGCCGGACGCTGAAGTTACCCGCATCCTCGTCGACAAGAAGAAGGGTGAGTTGCGCGCTTATGTTGGCGACGCCAAGGAGCCGGCCTTCGTGGCGCCCGCATCTATCGGCTCGGAAGACACGCCGTCCCCGTCCGGCAAGGTTGAAGTCGTCGCCGTGGTGAAGGACCCGACCTACACCTACAATCCGGAAATCAACTTCCAGCAGGGCGAGAACAAGGAAAAGATGGAGCTTCCGGCTGGCCCGAATGGCCCGGTCGGCAATGTCTGGATCGACCTGTCCAAGCCTACCTATGGCATTCACGGCACCCCTTGGCCTAACCTCGTCAACAAGAGCGGCAGCCATGGCTGCGTGCGGTTGACGAACTGGGATGTCGGCCGCCTGGCCGAGCTGGTGAAGGCGAAGAAGACCAAGGTCGAGTTCGTCGACTAAACGCGACCAGCACCGCTTTCACTGTTGTACTCCTGACGGGCTGAGGCATACTCGGCCCGTCAGTCTTTGGGAGGAACGACAATGACGACGAGCCCAGAACTTCTTTCCGCCATCAACCAATATGTCGACGACGCCGCAGCCCATGGCGAAGTGATGATCCCGGTTAAGCAGATCGCTTCCGAACTTGCCGGCCGGTTCGACGAAAAGCCGTTGGACAAGATCGAGGAGAAAGTCCGCGATCGCGTTCGCGCGAAGGATCTTTATCCCACAGACTGATTGGACATGGTGAAGGTCTAGGAACAAAGTTTCCTTCAACGACATCTTTTTAGATAGATGTTCCCGATGGGAGGGGGGTGCCGTGGCGGCTTGCCTCCTCTTGCACGGTTGTGTCGGCTAGGTTGAAGCCCATCTTAGCTTCAGGACCTACCACATGCGTCTTCTCCTTCTCGGCGCCGCTCTTGCCGCTCTCATCTCCGGGCCGGCTTCCGCGCAGTCGCCGGACAAAATCCTCAATGCTTCCTACGACATCTCGCGCGAGCTTTTTGCCAAAATCAACGAGGCCTATATCGCGAAGAACCCTGGCAAGACTGTTGATCAGTCGCATGCCGGCTCGTCCAAGCAGGCGCGCGCGATCCTGGAAGGGCTCGACGCCGACGTGGTGACCTTCAATCAGGTCACGGATATCGACGCGCTGGTCAAGGGCGGCGCGGTGTCAGACGATTGGCAGAGCGAATTCGCCAACAACGCGTCGCCCTATTACTCGCTCCCCGCCTTCCTGGTGCGCGCTGGGAACCCGAAGGGCATCAAGAACTGGGACGATCTGGTTCGCGACGACGTGAAGGTCGTGTTCCCGAACCCGAAGACCTCCGGCAACGCCCGCTACACCTATCTCGCCGCGACCGCCTACGCGAAAGAGAAATTCAACAATGACGAGGAGCAGGTCAAAGCCTTCGTCAAGAAGCTGTTCGACAATGTGCCGGTGTTCGACACGGGCGGCCGCGCAGCCACCACCACTTTCGTGGAGCGCAACATCGGCGACGTGCTGATCACCTTCGAGGCGGAAACCCGCGGCATCGCCAAGGAGTTCGGCGAAGACAAGTTCGACATTGTCGTGCCGGAAGTGAGCGTTCTCGCGGAATTTCCGGTCGCGATCGTTGATCGCGTCGTCGACAAACGCGGCTCACGGGATTTCGCAAAGTCCTATCTCGACTTCCTGTACTCGCCGGAAGGGCAGAAGATCATCGCCGAGAACGGCAACCGCGTGAACGACGAAGCCGTCTCGGCAGAGTTCAAGGACCAGTTCCCCCAGGTCCGTCTCGTGAAGGTAGAGGACGTGTTCGGCGGCTGGGAAAAAGTCCAGAAGGAGCACTTCGCATCCGGTGCGCTGCTGGACGAGATCTACGGCGACCGTTGACCTCGGATAGGCTTTAAGCTTGATGGCCGACGTGCTGGGCGCGCCGGCCATTGGTCTATTGCAAGGGGGAGCGCATCTTGAAACGCCGGGTCCTGCCGGGTCTGCCTTTGGCGCTCGGGATCACGATTTTCTATGTTGCGCTCATTGTGGCGCTGCCGCTCGGCGCGCTGATCTTCAAGGCAGCCTCGCTTGGCCTTGACGATTACTGGCGCATCATCTCCTCCAATCGCGCATTGGCGAGCTACCGCGTGACCGCCGGCTCGGCAGCCGTCGCTACCGTTTTCAACCTCGTCTTCGGCATGGCGCTGGCCTGGGTTTTGGTGCGCTACAACTTTCCCGGCAAGCGGCTGGTGGATGCGATCGTCGATCTGCCTTTCGCGCTGCCGACAGCGGTGGCCGGCATAGCGCTGACCACCCTGTTCGCGGCTAATGGGTGGTTCGGTGCGCCGCTGGCGGCCATCGGCATCCCCGTGGCCTACACGCCGCTCGGCATCATGGTGGCGATGGCCTTTACCAGCCTTCCTTTCGTGGTCCGCACCGTGCAGCCTGTTTTGGAAGACCTTGATCCCGCACTTGAAGAAGCCGCGCAGTCGCTCGGCGGATCGGACTGGACGATCTTCCGCAAGGTCATCCTGCCGCTGCTCACACCAGCCCTTCTGGCCGGCGTGTCGCTCTCCTTCGCCCGCAGCTTGGGCGAGTTCGGCGCTATCATCTTCATTGCCGGCAACCAGCCGATGCAGACCGAGATCACGGCGCTGCTCGCCTTCATCCGGCTGGAAGAATACGACTATCAGGCCGCCGCTGCGATCGCTTCCGTGCTGCTGATTACCGCCTTCGTTATGCTGGCCGTAACCAACCTCCTGCAAGCGCGCGCTCTGCGCTACACCCAAAGGTCCTGAGATGAGCGCTGCTGTGACAGGAAAGAAGCCGCCGCGCGTAGGCGACAGCCCGGCCGTTCGCCGCACGCTGATTACGCTCGTTCTCTTGGTCGGCGCCGTACTGGTATTGGCACCGCTGATCGTCATCTTCGTGCAGGCCTTTTCGCTCGGGCTTTCCGCCTTTGCCGCTGCGATCGGTCAACCCGATACGCTGCACGCCATCTTCCTGACGGTTGTGACGGCGCTCATTGCCGTCCCGATCAACACCGCCTTCGGCGTGGCGGCTGCCTGGGCCGTCACCAAGTTCGACTTTCCGGGCCGGCGGCTGCTGATCGTCATCATCGAGATCCCGTTCTCGATCTCCCCGATCGTCGCCGGCGTCGCCTATCTCTTCGTCTACGGTCTGCAGGGCCTGTTCGGGCCCGCCCTGCAAGCCGCCGACATCAAGATCCTCTTCGCGCTACCCGGCATCGTGCTGGCGTCGTTGTTCGTCACCGCACCTTTCGTGGCGCGCGAACTCATCCCGCTGATGCAGGCGCAAGGCCGAGATCTCGAAGAAGCCGCGACCTCGCTCGGCGCATCCGGCTGGCGCACCTTCTGGTCGGTCACCCTGCCGAATGTCCGCTGGGCGCTGCTTTATGGCGTCGTGCTCTGCAATGCCCGCGTCATGGGCGAGTTCGGTGCAGTGTCGGTCGTGTCCGGCAACATCCGCGGCCAGACCAACACGCTGCCGCTCCATATCGAGCTGCTTTATCACGACTACCAGACCGCCGGCGCCTTCGCGGCCGCCTCGATCCTGACCGTGCTGGCCGTTGTCACCATCATCGCCAAGGTCGCACTTGAGCGTCGAGGTGCCGGGCGGCGCAGCCGAGTCAGCCTTGCCGCGCCGAATGTCATTGCGGAGGGAGAGAAACCATGAAAATCCGCCTCGACCAGGTGGTGAAGACCTTCGACACCTTCCGAGCCGTGCATGGCGTATCGCTGGAAGTGGCGAGCGGCGAACTGGTTGCGCTGCTCGGGCCCTCCGGCTCCGGCAAGACCACGATCCTGCGCATGATCGCCGGCCTCGAATTTGCCGATGGCGGCGCAATCTATTTCGGCGATCAGGATGCAACCGCCATTCCCGTGCGCGAGCGTGGCGTAGGTTTCGTGTTCCAGCATTATGCGCTGTTCCCGCATATGACGGTGGGCGAAAACATCGCCTTCGGCATGAAGGTCTCAAAGGTGAAGCGCTCCAAATCCGAGATTGCCGCAAGGGTGGACGAATTGTTGAAGCTCGTGCGGCTGGAAGGTCTCGGCAACCGCTTCCCGTCACAGATTTCCGGCGGTCAGCGGCAGCGTGTGGCCCTGGCGCGCGCCCTTGCCGTCGACCCCAAGGTGCTGCTGCTGGACGAACCCTTCGGCGCCCTGGATGCAGCCGTTCGGCGCGATCTGCGCGTGTGGCTGCGCGAGATCCAGGAACAGCTGGGGATCACCACCCTGTTCGTGACCCATGACCAGGAAGAAGCCCTCGATCTTGCCGATCGCGTCGTGATCCTGAGCGAAGGCAAGATCGTCCAGGAAGGAACGCCGGAAGAGGTCACGCGCCGACCCAACTCCGCCTTCGTCACCCGCTTTCTCGGCGACACGAATCGGCTGCAAGGCCAGGTCGGTGGTGGACAGGTCCAGCTCGGCGGCACGGCGGTGGCGGCGCCCGGCATTCGCGATGGCAAGGCGGATGTTTATGTCCGTCCAGCCGACCTCGAATGGGCGGTGGAAGGCGAGGGACTGTCGGCGACTGTGACGCGTGTCATCGATCGTCCCGATCACCGCCGAGTCCTGGCCAAGCTCGCTGATGGCACCCAGATCGAGCTCGATGTGCCACCTGAAACGCGCGTTTTGCGCGGCGATATCGGTGTTTTGCGCGTTCACAGGGCAAACATCTTCGCTGCCTGACACCTTCCGGCTTCAGGCGCGCACACGTTGCACAAGAAACGCCATCGTCCCGCACAATAACCCTTGCCGCCTCCCCAATATCGGGACTAAGGACGGCGGTCTTTCGACGCCCGCTTTTTGCCCGCGCCGAACCTTCCCAGCGATGGCCTCCCAAGGCTCCCCGGTAACAATGTTCCGTCGAGTGGCTGTCTCTGGATATTTCTGGAGCACTCACCCTTATGTCCGCGACATCATATCAAAAGGTGGCCACCCCGGCGCCTGCCAATCCGCGTTCTCGCGTTATCCTGGCAAGTCTGGTTGGCACGACCATCGAATTCTATGACTTTTATGTTTATGCTACTGCTGCAGTCCTCGTTTTCCCGCATCTTTTCTTCCCGGCCGGCAACGAAACCACCGCGTTGCTTGCCTCCTTCGCAGTTTTCGGCGCAGCCATGGTTGCCCGCCCCCTCGGCGCCATCTTCTTCGGCCACCTAGGCGACAAACGCGGCCGCAAGATCACTCTGGTCGGTGCGCTGCTCACGATGGGCATCGCAACCTTCCTGATCGGCGCGTTGCCGACCTATCCGAGCGTTGGCTGGCTTGCCCCGCTGTTGCTGGTGATCCTGCGTCTGGCGCAAGGCTTTGCGCTCGGTGGCGAGTGGAGCGGTGCGGCGCTGGTGGCGACGGAAAACGCCCCGGCCGGCAAGCGCGCCATCTTCGGCACGTTCCCGCAGCTCGGCGCACCGATCGGCTTCATTATCGCCAACGGCCTGTTCCTGCTGATTGCGGCAGCACTGCCCTCTGAGGACCCCTCGCGTCCCTCGCAGGCGTTCCTCGATTGGGGCTGGCGCATCCCGTTCCTGTTTTCGGCCGTGATGGTCGTGGTCGGCCTGTGGGTTCGCCTCAACCTCGTTGAAAGCGCCGCCTTCGAGAAGACTGTGGAGCGGGGTGCCGTGCAGAAGGTGCCGCTAGCCGCCGCCTTCCAGGGCCACTGGAAGGAGCTGATCCTCGGCACGTTCTACATGCTGGCGACCTACGTTCTGTTCTACCTCATGACGACCTTCTCCCTGTCCTACGGTCGCGCCGCCACTACTGCGCCGTTGCCGGGTCTCGGCTTCAGCTACAACCACTTCGTGCTGATGATGATCTTCGGCGTCGTGTTCTTCGGCATCTTCACGCTGGTATCGGGACCGTGGGCAGACCGCTTCGGCCGCCGCCGCACGCTGATCTGGGTGACGCTGGCGATTGCCATTTTCGGCCTGCTCTGGGTGCCGATGCTGTCGGCCGGCACGCTCGGCGTGATCGCCTGGCTGGTGCTCGGCTTTTCGCTGATGGGCATCACCTTCGGCCCGATGGGCGCGCTGTTGCCGGAACTTTTCCCGGCCAATGTGCGCTACACCGGCTCCGGCATCTCCTACAACGTGTCCTCGATCCTGGGCGCTGCTCTCGCGCCTTTCGTGGCGGTGGCCTTGTGGAGCTATGGCAATGGCAGCCCGTTCTGGGTCGGCGTTTATCTCAGCGCCATGGCCGTGCTGACGCTGATTGCGCTGCTGCTTGGCCGTGAAACCAAGGATGTTGACATCAACGTCTGAGTTGAGATCAGATCAAAGAACAGGAAAGCCGTAGCCCAACAAGGATGCGGCTTTTTCTTTGCAGACGCAGCAAAAGCGCTCGCTTCTGGATGCAGTGAAAGCATGCAAGTACAGCAACGCGCTAACTCAACCCGGAAAGTCTTGGTCGCAAGCCGGCTCTTTGCCGTAGAAAAAGCCGGCGGGGTTCGGCATAAGGGCGCAGCTTTGCCTGTGTGAGCCCCCGAGTCCAAGATGCGTTTCAAACCTGCCGAAGATCTCCAACCCAACAGCTTCGCTTTTGAAACGACGCCCTTGGTGAAGGCGTCGGGCTTCCGCGAATATGATGCGCGTTGGTGGTTCGGTCATCCGGCATCGAGCAAGACGCCCGAACTGAACCTGATGGGCGTGCAGGCCCTCGGCATGGGGCTCGCCACGCTAGTTCGTAGACGCGGCGTCGCACCGGGCATCGTGGTTGGCCATGATTTCCGCTCCTATTCCATGGCGATCAAGATCGCGCTCACGCAAGGGCTGATGGCTGCAGGCGCCGAGGTCCATGACATTGGCCTTGCCCTGTCGCCAATGGCTTACTTCGCGCAGTTCGCGCTTGATCTGCCCTCCGTCGCGATGGTCACCGCCTCGCATAATGAAAACGGCTGGACCGGCGTGAAGATGGGCTGCGAACGGCCGCTCACCTTCGGGCCGGACGAGATGAGCGCCTTGAAGCAGATCGTGCTCGACGGCGACTTCGATCTGGCTGGCGGGGGCACCTATCGCTTCGTCGAAGACTTCCGCCAGACCTACGTCGATGATCTCGTCGCGAACAAGCGCATCAGCCGCAAGCTGAAGGTTGTGGCGGCCTGCGGCAATGGCACGGCGGGGGCCTTTGCGCCGGAGGTGCTGGAGCGGCTGGGCTGCGAGGTGGTGCCGCTCGACACAGAACTCGACTTCTCCTTCCCGCGCTACAACCCGAACCCGGAGGACATGGAAATGCTCCATGCGATCCGCGACAAGGTGCTAGAGGTCGGCGCCGATGTCGGCCTTGGCTTTGATGGTGACGGCGACCGCTGTGGCGTGGTGGACAATGAGGGCAACGAGATCTTTGCCGACAAGGTCGGTGTGATGCTCGCGCGCGACATCGCCGGCCAGCATCCCGGCTCGCAGTTCGTGGTCGACGTGAAGTCGACCGGCCTGTTCCTGACCGACGAGGACTTGAAGGCGAAGGGCGCAAAGACCGACTACTGGAAGACTGGCCATTCCTACATCAAGCGACGCGTGAAGGAGCTCGATGCCATCGCCGGCTTCGAGAAATCCGGCCACTTCTTCTTCAATCCGCCGATTGGCCGCGGCTATGATGACGGGCTGGTTACTGCGATCGCCGTCTGCGAAATGCTCGACCGCAACCCCGACCGGTCCATGGCCGATCTCTACCGCGCGCTGCCAGTGACCTACGGCACGCCCACCATGTCGCCGCATTGCGACGACGACCGTAAATACGGCGTGGTGGAGAAGGTGACCGCCGACTTCACCGCCATGCGCGATCGCGGCGAGGCACTGGCCGGGCAGCAGATCGTGGACATTGTCACCGTCAACGGCATTCGCGTGACGGCGGAAGACGGCACATGGGGCTTGGTGCGGGCCTCTTCCAACAAGCCGGAACTGGTGGTGGTGATCGAAAGCCCGGTATCGTCGGAGCGCCGTCGTGCGATGTTCGAGGCCGTGGACGCCGTTTTGCGCCGCAACGATGCCGTCGGCGCATACAACCAGACCTTCTAAGGAGATCGCGATTATGGATGCGCGCCCTTCCGACCTCAAGAGCACCGACGCCTCGGCCGAACGCATCGTCGGATTCGTGATGAGCGGCGGTGTGGGCTCGCGCCTGTGGCCGCTGTCGCGTGAGGATAACCCAAAGCAGTTCCACGACCTGTCCGGCGGCGGCTCCATGCTGCTGAAGACAGTGAAGCGACTGAAGGCGCGCACTTCAGGCGAAACGCCGGTCTATCTCATTGCATCAGAACGCCATGCCGAACGCGTGCGCAACGATCTTGCGCCAATCGATCTGGCCGGCGGCGCGGCGATCTTCGAGCCGATGGGCCGCAACACGGCGGCTGCGGTGGCGGTTGCGGCTTTGCGCGTTCTTGCCAAGCATGACGACGCGCTGGTGCTGATCCTGCCGTCGGACCACGAGATTTCCACCGAAGCGCAGTTCTGGGCGACCATCGAGAGCGGCGTGCCGGCGGCGAAGGCGGGCAGCCTCGTCGTCTTCGGCGTGAAGCCGACGCAGCCGGAAACCGGCTATGGTTATATAGAAGCGCCCGGCGAAGGCGACGAGCCGCGCAAGGTCAAGCGCTTCGTGGAGAAGCCCAACCTCGCCACCGCCGAGCGCTATGTCGCCGATGGCGGCTTCTACTGGAATGCGGGCATTTTCCTGTTCAAGGCCAGCGCCATGCGCGATGCCTTTGCGCAGCTGGCGCCGGACATCTGGACCAAGGCCGAAGCGGCACTAGGGCAGGCGTCTGACGAAGTCGGCGGCGTGTTCCTGCCGGCCGAGCTTTATGCCGACGTTCCCTCCGACTCCATCGACTATGCCGTGATGGAGCGCGCCGACGACATCACCATGGTGCCGGCCGGCTTCAAGTGGAGCGATCTCGGCTCCTGGCAGTCGCTGCTGGAGGTTTCGCAGGCCGACGAGAAGGGCAACGTAAAGCTCGGCGATGTGGTCGCGATCGACTGCGAGAACGCTTATTTTCGCAGCCACGGTCGGCTTTTGACCGCCATCGGCATGAAGGATGTTGCGGTGGTGTCGACGCTGGATGCGACCTTCGTTGCACCGGTCACCCATTCGCAGCACGTCAAGAAGATCGTCGAGGAGTTGGAAAAGAACGGGCGCCTCGAAACCCGCTTCACGCCAACCGAAGACCGCATCGTGGAAAGCGGCGCCTGGCGCAAGCGCGTGCGCCACTGGCTGTTCGAGGAAACGCTACCGCTTTGGTGCGAGAACGGCGTCGACCGCGTACATGGCGGCTTCCATGAGGCGCTGTCCTTCGATGGCCAGCCAATCGCCGGCCGTGACAAGCGCGTGCGCACGCAGGCGCGCCAGATCTATGCTTTCGCCATCGCCAAGCAGCAGGGCTGGGGCGGCAATGCCGAGCAACTGATCGCGCATGGCATCGAGTTCCTAGCGCTGAAGGCACGCACCGTGCGCGGCGGCTTCGTGCGCACTCTGTCGGTCGATGGCCGCGTCATCGATCCGGCCGAAGACGCCTATGACCATTCCTGCGTCTTGCTGGCGCTGGCGCATGCCCATGCGGTCGGCAATCCGGACGCGATGCGGCTCGGCGATGCCACTTTTGAATTCCTCGACGAGCATCTGGAAGACCAGCGCCTGACCGGCTTCCTTGAAACGTCGGAAGGCAAGGGGCTGCGGCGCTCCAATCCGCATATGCACCTGCTGGAAGCGTTTCTTGCCTGGCATCAGGTCACGGGCAAGCGCGCTTACCTGCGCCGTGCAGCCCGCATCGTCGACCTGTTCCGCGCGAGCTTTTTCGATGCCGACACCTGGACGCTGGGCGAATATTTCGAAGACGACTGGAGCCGCGCGGAAGGCGAAAAGGGCCAGTGGACCGAGCCCGGCCACCATTTCGAATGGGCCTCGCTGCTGATCGACTTCGCCCATGCCAGCGGCCAGAAGGACCTGATCCCGTTCGGCCGCAAGCTCTATGCGTCGGCTGTCGCAAACGGTCTCAACCGTGCGACGGGCTTGGCCTACGGCGCGGTGTCACGCGCCGGCCTGCCGCTAGATCGGCAATCCCGCTCCTGGCCGCAATCCGAAGCGATCAAGGCGGCAATCGCGCTGGACGGCACCGATGGCCCTGATCTCAAGCCGGAAATCGAGCAGCGCGTCGGCCGCCTGTTCCGCTGGCACATCGACCCCGCGCCGACCGGCATGTGGATCGACCAGATCGATGAAAAAGGCCGGGCCTCCGCCACGGAAGTCCCGGCCTCGATCTTCTACCATCTCGTCAGCGCTTTGACGCAGTATCTGGATCGGGTGGAATAGGAGCCCTTAGTAGGGGCTCTCCACGTTGCCGGTTTCCACGTAAACCGACTTCAGCTGAGAATAATGGCCGAGCACCGCCAGCCCATTCTCGCGGCCGATGCCGGATGCCTTGTAGCCGCCGAAGGGCAGTTCCACCGGCGTCAGGTTGTAGGCATTGATCCAGCATGTGCCGGCCTGCAACTCGGCAATGACGCGGTGGGCGCGCGGCAGGTCGCGGGTGAAGACGCCGGCGGCGAGGCCGAATTCGGTGTCATTGGCGCGGGCAATCACTTCGTCTTCCTCGTCGAAGGACAGCACGCTCATGACCGGGCCGAAGATTTCTTCGCGGGCGATCCGCATCTGATCGGTGACGCCGGAAAACACCGTCGGCTCGACGAAGAAACCGCCTTCGAAGCCCTGCATGGCGGGCGCACTGCCGCCAACCGCAAGCGTAGCGCCCTCGGCCTTGCCGGACGCGATATAGTCCATAACCTTGGCATGCTGGTCGGCATTCATCACCGGACCCATCTGCGTGTCCTCATCGAGCGGATCACCGAGACGGATGGCCTTGGTGCGCTCGACGAGGCGTTCCAGAAAGCGGTCATGCAACCCACGCTGCACGAAGACGCGCGTGCCGTTGGAGCAGACCTGGCCGGCGGAATAGAAGTTGCCGAGCATGGCGCCGCCGATGGCGTTTTCGAGATCGGCGTCATCAAACACGATGATCGGCGACTTGCCGCCAAGCTCCATCGTGGCATGCTTCATATGCGAGCCGGCAAGGCCCATCACCTTCTTGCCCGTCGGCACGGAGCCGGTGACGGAGACTTTCGCG
Organism: Tianweitania populi; assembly: GCF_014652875.1. GTDB lineage: Bacteria > Pseudomonadota > Alphaproteobacteria > Rhizobiales > Rhizobiaceae > Tianweitania > Tianweitania populi. The sequence goes on from NZ_BMZQ01000001.1 coordinate 339,128, forward strand.
GTCACGGGATGCGACACCAGCGCCGCACCGACATCGCCAAAACCCTGCACGACATTGAAGAGGCCGTCCGGCAGGCCGGCTTCGGTGTAGATCTCGGCCAAGGCCAGCGCCGAAAGCGGCGTGTTTTCCGACGGCTTGAAGACGAAGGCGTTACCCATCGCGAGTGCCGGGCCAGACTTCCAAACGGCGATCTGGATGGGATAGTTCCATGCGCCAATGCCGACGCAGACGCCCAGCGCTTCCCGCTTGGTATAGGCGAAAGGACCGCCGAGATCCACGAAGTCGCCATTGAAGCTCTGGATCGCGCCGGCAAAGAATTCCAGTGCATCGGCAGCGGAAGCCGCGTCGGCGACCAGCGTTTCCTGGATCGGCTTACCGGTATCGAGCGTTTCCAGGCGCGACAGCTCGGCATTGCGTTCGCGCAGAAGATCGGCCGCCTTGCGCAGGATGCGGCCGCGCTCGACCGGCTTCAAACGCGCCCAGCTTTGTTGTGCCGCTCTAGCTGCCTCGATCGCCAGTTCCACGATGTTGGGCGTGGCGGCGTGGAGCCGGGCGATCACTTCGCCCGTTGCGGGATAAAGAACATCCAGCGCCTGCCCGCCTTCATCCTCGACGAAGCGGCCGTTGATGTAATGCGAAGCTTTGGGCTGGACGTTCATTTCACTTCCTTCCTGGTTCAGACGACCGGATCTGAATCGCCTTGCAGAACGACGACGCGGGTACCGCTCGGAACGCGGCTGTAGAGATCGATGATATCCGCGTTGAGGAGCCGGATACAGCCGCTCGACACAGCGCGGCCGATCGACCAATCCTCGGTCGTTCCGTGGATGCGGAACAGCGTGTCGACGCCGTCCTTGAAGAGGTAGAGCGCGCGCGGCCCGAGCGGATTGGTCGGGCCGGGCTCCATGCCGTCGGCCAGATGACCGTAGCGCTCGGGATCGCGCGTCATCATGTCTTGCGTCGGCGTCCAGCGCGGCCATTCGCGCTTATACTGGATGCGGGCGGTGCCTTCGAAGGCGAGGCCGGCCTTGCCGACGCCGATGCCGTAGCGCAAGGCGCGTCCATTGGTGCCGACGAGGTAGAGGTGGCGCGCCTGCGTATCCACCACGATCGTGCCGGCGGGCTCATAGGTGGGGTAATCCACCTCCTGGCGGTAGAATTCCGGCTCGACCTTGGTCAGATCTGCGGCAGCGACGGGATAGGCCTCATCCAGCTTCGCCGCATACATCTCCTGGTAATAGGCCGGTACGACGCGCGGCGCCGGCCTCACCGATGCAGTGTGTGTCCGCGACGACATGCAGCCGGCAAGGAAGACCGGGGCGGACAGGACGAAAAGGCGGCGCGAAAGCTTGGGCATGGGAGATCGGAGTCCTGGGCTGGCAGAAGAGGCTTGCTCCAACGAGCGAGCATTAGGTCGTCCCGCATTCCCGTTAAAAATGTGCCTCTTTTGGAGCGAGCGGCGCGATGAATCGTTCAACAAGCCGTCAACGCCGCTCAAGCCACACAGGTGTGGCGGTAAGTCCTCAGTTTTCCTTCACCGAAACGCCATTTTCGTTGAGCTGGATCTGGACGCCCTCGGGTTGCGATTCCTCCCTGTAGACGTAGATGCCGAGGCCGATGACGACCACGAGGAGCGCGCCGAGGAGGAGGTAAAGGGTGTTCTTCTGCACTTTGATGTCTTATGCCTGTGTTGGAGATGACGCGCTTATGGCTCAGCGATCGCTCACCTGCCAGCGCGGATTGATCCAGGGCTCCTGATTGGAGGGCGCTATCAGCGCGCGGCCCAGAATATGATCGGCCGCTTTCTCGCCAGTCATCATCGACGGGCCGTTCAGATTGCCGTTGGTGACACGCGGGAAGATCGAACTGTCGGCCACGCGCAGACCCTCGACGCCGATTACCCGCGTTTGCGGATCCACGACGGCCGTCGGATCGTCGGCGCGGCCCATGCGGCAGGAACCGCAGGGGTGGTAGGCGCTTTCGACATGTTCGCGGATGAAGGCGTCGAGCTGCTCGTCGCTCTGAACATGCGAGCCCGGCGAGATCTCGCGCCCGCGATAGTCACCGAACGCATCCTGTCCGAAGATTTCGCGGGTGAGCCGAATGCAGTGGCGGAAGTCCGCCCAATCCTCGTCATGCGCCATGTAGTTGAACTGGATCTTCGGCTTGTCGGCCGGATCGCCCGAGCGCAGCGTCACCGCTCCGCGCGACTGGGACCGCATGGGGCCGACATGGGCCTGGAAACCATGCGCCTTTGCCGCCGACTTGCCGTCGTATCGCATCGCGGCGGGCAGGAAATGGTACTGGATATCGGGATAGTCCACGCCCGGCTTCGAGCGCAAAAAGGCGGCGGATTCGAAGTGGTTGGTGGTGCCGAGACCGGTGCGCAGGAACAGCCATTGCGCGCCGATCAGGCCCTTGGAGAACCAGTTCAGCTTGGAATGCAGCGTGATCGGCTTGAGCGACTCCTGCTGGATATAAAGCTCGAGATGATCCTGCAGGTTCTGGCCGACACCGGGGCGGTCCGCCACCACATCAATGCCATGCTCGCGCAGATGCGCGGCGGGACCGATGCCGGACAGCATCAGCAGCTTCGGCGAGTTGATGGACGATGCCGCAAGCACCACCTCGCGCCGCGCTTGGACGACCTGCATCTGCCCCCGAGTCTCGATCTCCACACCCGTCGCGCGGCCGTTCTCAATCACCACGCGACGCGCAAAACCCTTGACGAGGCGGACGTTGGGCCGCTTCAGGGCAGGGCGCAGATAGGCATTTGCGGCCGACCAGCGGCGGCCCTTGTAGATCGTCTGCTCCATCGGGCCGAAACCCTCCTGCTTGGAGCCGTTATAGTCCTGCGTGGTTTGAAAGCCCGCCTGCCTGCCGGCCTCGATGAAGGCCTTATAGAGCGGGTTGGCGCCCGTTCCGCGCTGGACATGCATTGGCCCATCGGTGCCGCGCCAGCCCTCTTCGCCGCCATGGCTTGTTTCCATGCGCTTGAAGTAAGGAAGCACGTCGGCATAGGCCCAGCCGTTCGCACCGCTTTCCGCCCAATGGTCGAAGTCGCGCGCATGGCCGCGCACATAAACCATGCCGTTGATGGAGGACGAGCCGCCGACCACCTTACCGCGCGGGGTCGCAAGAACACGGCCGCCGAGATGCGGTTCCGGCTCGGTTTTGAAGCCCCAGTCATAGCGCGCCATGTTCATGGGGATCGACAAGGCCGATGGCATCTGGATCAGCGGGCCCGCATCTGTTCCCCCGAACTCGATCACGATCACGGAATGCTTGCCGTCTTCCGACAGGCGGTAGGCGAGGGCGGAGCCGGCGGAACCCGATCCGACGATGACGAAATCGGCTTCCATCCTCACTTCGCCCGCAGAGTGTCGTAGCTGACCATGACGTGTTCGGCATAGGCCGGCCGCTTTGTCAGGCGCTCGTAATAAGCGCGCAGCTTTGGCGCCTCCGCGCGCTCGATTGGGAGATCGAAATAGCGGAACAGGTAGGTGCCGATCACCATGTCGGCGAAGCACACATCAGCGCCGCCGAAATAGCCCTCGGCTGGCACGCCGGTTTCCAGGATCGCGGCCACGTCCTTCAGCTTAACAATGCCGTCATCCAAGCTGGCCGGCAGCGGCTCGCCCGGTTTTGTGCTGATGATCGGCCAGAACACGCCGGTCAGCAGCGCCGATACGAAGGTGGTCTTGATCCACTCCGCCCACTTGTCGACCGGCGCGCGTTTTGCGGGATCGCTTGGCCAAAAGGTCTCGTCGCCGTACTTCGCTGCGAGATAGCGGACGATCGCCGCACTTTCCCACAGGATCAATCCGTCGATCTCCAGCACAGGCACATAGCCGTTCGGGTTCATTGCCAAGAATTCGGGCGTGTCGTTGCCGCCGAAAGCACCGCCGACATCGAGGCGTTCGAAGGACAGTCCAAGTTCGGTCAGGGTCCAGGCGACCATCTGGACGTTGGACGAGGTGGCGCGGCCGTGCAGGGTGATCATGATCATTCGCCTCGCGGAAAGCGCTTGCTCTCTTCGAGCACGTTGAGATCCATGTGGTTGCGCATGTAGCGCTCCGACGCCTTCTGCAGCGGCTGGTATTCCCAGGGGTAGTAGGCGCCGTTGCGCAGCGCGGGATAGATCACCCAGCGCCGCGCCTGGCTGGCGCGCACATCGGCATCGAAGCGCGCCATGTCCCACCGGCTGCGCACGAAGGTCATAAAGCGCTCGACCTCGGTCGCATAAGCGGTATCGGCGGCGAGGTTGGTCAGTTCCTGCGGATCGGACTGGAGATCGAACAGCTGCGGCGGGTCGATCTGGCAATGCACGAACTTGAAGCGACCGTCGCGGATCGCCACCATCGGCGCATAGGAACCCTCGGCCGCATATTCCATCAGCACCGGCTCGGAACGGCTCTCACCTCGTGTCAGCGGCAGAACGGATTGCCCGTCGGTCCATTCGGCAATGCCGGACAGGTCGAGGCCGGCGAGGTCGGCAAGCGTCGGCAGAATGTCGAGGTTGGATACCGGCGCTTCGATCAAACCCGGCGCGACACCCTTGCCGGCAATCATGAAGGGCACGCGCGCGGAGCCCTCGTAGAAGTTCATCTTGAACCACAGGCCGCGCTCGCCAAGCATGTCGCCATGGTCCGAGCAGAACAGGATCAGCGTGTTCTCGGCCATGCGGGTGCGCTCGAGCACGGAAATCAGCTCGCCCACCTTGTCGTCGATATAGGAGATGCTGGCAAAATAGCCGCGCCGCGAGCGGCGGATGTCCTCGGCCGTCACATCGAAAGCGGGGTAGTCGCTGGCATGGTAGAGCCGCTGCGAATGCGGGTCCTGCTCATCGTAAGGAATGAAGCCGACCTCCGGCTCCAGATGCGCGCAGTCCTCGTAAAGGTCCCAATACTGTTTGCGTGCGACATAGGGGTCATGCGGATGGGTGAAGGAGACCGTCAGGCACCACGGCCGGGCGGAAGCATCGTCCGAGGTGCGGCTGAGATCATAAAGCTTCTGGACCGCGTGAAAGCAGACCTCGTCGTCATATTCCATCTGGTTGGTGATCTCGGCCACGCCCGAACCGGTTACCGAACCGAGATTGTGATACCACCAGTCGATGCGCTCGCCGGGCTTGCGGTAGTCCGGCGTCCAGCCGAAATCTGCGGGATAGATGTCGGTGGTCAGCCGGTCCTCGAAGCCATGCATCTGGTCGGGTCCGACGAAGTGCATCTTGCCCGACAGCGCGGTGTAATAGCCGGAGGCGCGCAGGTGGTGCGCGTAAGTCGGGATCGAGGAGGGGAACTCGGCGGCGTTGTCGTAAACGCCGGTGCGCGATGGCAGCTGGCCGCTCATGAAGGCGGCGCGGCCGGGCGCGCAAAGGGGTGAGGCCGTATAGTTGTTGCGAAAGCGCGCGGAGCGGGCCGCCAGGCGTTTAAGGTTCGGCGCATGCAGGAAGTCGGCGGGACCATCGGGAAAGAAGGTCCCGTTCAACTGGTCGACCATGATGATGAGGATGTTCGGCCGGCTCATGCTGTGCGGGACCCTTATGGGAGTTTGGCGGAAAGGTAGTCTTCGACGAGCGCGATCGCGGATGCCGCATCAGGCGTGCCCTGTTTCAGCGCGCGGCGGATATAAAGCCCATCGATCAGCGCAGCTATGCCTTCGGCAGCCGTCAGCGCCTGCTCGCGCGGAAGCAGTGCTGAGAGCCCGCTCATCAGGTTGGAATGAAGCCGGCCGGCATAGATGCGCAGCAGGCGGCGCAGTGGCTCGGAACGCTGCGCTTCCACATAAAAGGCCAGCCATGCCGCGATGATCTCAGGCCGGAACTGCTTGGCCGAGAAGTTGACGTCGAGAATGGCGGACAACCGCGCTCGCGGCGTCTCTGCGCTCTTCAGGGCCATGCGAGCATCGGCGGCAAGTTCCGCCAGAATATGCCGCATCGTGGCAAGCAGCAGGTCGTCCTTGCCGCCGAAATAGTGGAAGGCCAGCGCCGACGACACACCCGCGCGGCCGGCGATATCGGACATGGTGACATCAAGCGTACCAGCATCGCCAATCGCCGCGATGGTCGCGTCGATCAGGGCACGGCGCCGCACAGGTTCCATTCCGAGCTTTGGCATCGCTCGGATTTATCTTTTATTGACTGGTCAATCAAGCAGGCTCGGAGTCGAAGTATTCCGCTGCGTCTTCGCGTCGCGCGAGCAACTGTGGCGCGCTCACCCGAGGCAAGGCTATGGGGATCGCGCCCACGGCAGGAACGAGGATTGAGCGGCGGTCAAGGTCGATCCCGCCCACCAAGCCGAGTAGCCGGATTTCGAGAAAGCGCAATCCGATCGCAAAGCCTAGAAGCCCGCGCAGGTTTATCTCGAAACAGCGGTGCGCCGGGTGCCAGCCGGCTATGCTGCGTGGATGGAAGTCGCGGCCGATCGCTGTGATCGGCAGGCGGCCGAGTTCGGGTGCGGCACGCAGGATATGGGCGATGAAAGAGTTCGAGTTGGGGCCGGGCCAGGCACAGTAATTGCCCTGCTCGGCGTAAGGGTAAGAGGCGATGGCGGCTTCCACGGCTGGGATCAGCCGAGCTGCAACCGAACCTTCCACGGCACGTTCGACCACCGGCGGGTTGGAGAACCAGAGGCCATCGGCCGGGAAGCCGTTCTTCCAGATGACCTCACCCCAGCCCATCTTGTCGTAGCGATCATAGGAGCGTTCCCCGGGCTTGCGGATCACGATCCAGGAATGGCGGGCCAGCGCGCCCTTGAGGCCGGATGTACGGGCGCTCAAGATGTAGATGGCGGCGTTCGAGCTGCTTTCGGCGTCAGGCAGGAGGCCGGTCGCGCTGCAATCCTGCCCGTCCCAGAACGCCCATTGGCTTCGCCGGCACCACCACATCAGCCGTATAAGAACCGGCAGGGCGAAGAAGAGAAAAAGAGCGGCGGCAACGAGCATCAGGTGGCTCTCTCGATCAGCGAATCGACAAAGGCTTTCGCTGAAACCTGTTTCTCACTCCTCCTTGATGGCGTGATGAAGGATCCATGATGGTCTTGTGACCATCGTTTGGTTCAACCGAGGATCGATGCGTCCACGCGGCCGAAGGCCGGGATCTTGATGGCCGGCTCGGTGACATCGATGCCCGCAACCACGCCGAGGAAGTGCAGTTCAAATCCGGACGTCGCGCCGACCGCTAACCCAACGAAGCCGCCAAGCGTGACATGTAAGTCCCGGGTCTTCGGCGACCAGGCAATGTCGAAGAAGCCCGGCGCGTAATCGCGGCCCGTTGCATTCGGCGGCATGCGCGCGCCGATCTCCGGCACTTGGCGGAGTACCCAGGCCACGAAGGAGTTGGAGTTCGGGCCGGGCCACACCACGTAATCGCCCGCGCGCGAATAAGGATAGGCATTCACCGCCGCTTCCACCCGCGGGATCAGCGCCTCGGCTTGCCGGCCCGTCACGGCATGCATGATCACCGGCTCGTTGGAATACCAGCGGCCATCGGCGGGGTAGCCGTTGCGGCGTACAGGATTGCCCCAGCCCACCACGTCATAGCGGTTGTAGCGCGGCGCACCCTTTTCCTTGGTGACGATCCAGCTGTGAACGGAGATCGCGCCCTTCAAGCCGCCGAGGCGTGCGGCCATGACATAAACGGCTGCGTCGTCAGCATCCTTGACCACAGGCAGCACGCCGCTCGCCGACCAATCGGCCGAGCGCCAGGAATTCGGACGCTCCTGCAGCATCCACCAAACCGTGGTTGCGGCCGTGGGCAGGATGAAGACGAGCAGGATGAAGAGAACAACGGCTTTCAGAACAGCCATGCAGCGGGTAAGCCTCGGAACGGGGAACACCCTCTATGTAGGAAGCCTGCGAGGCTTTCGCGATCACATTGGTGAGATAATGACAAATCCGGTTCTGGCGGAAGTGCTGCGCGGTGATCAGGTGGAAAGCCGCCATCGTGGCTCGGTGGTGGTATGCGACGCATCGGGCGGGAAGATCATGGCGCTCGGCGACGTCGAAACCCCCATCTTCCCACGCTCGGCCGTCAAGTCGATCCAGGCGCTGCCCTTCGTGGAATCGGGTGCGGCTGACGCTTACGGCTTTGGCAATCGCGAATTGGCGCTTGCCTGCGCGTCCCACAACGGCGAACCGGAACATGCGGCCCTCGCGCAAAGCATGCTGGAGCGCGCGGGCTTGAGCGAAGCCAACATGGAATGCGGCACGCATTGGCCGAGCCGGCAGCAGGCCTCCCTCGACCTCGCCGCCAGCGGCAAGAAACCCAACCAGCTGCACAACAACTGCTCCGGCAAACATTCCGGCTTCCTGTGCACCTGTGTCCATGAAGGCATCGACCCCACCGGCTATGTGACGGCCGAACACCGGCTGCAGGAGATGGTGCGCGACGCGATGGAAAGCGTCACCGGCGCCAAACATGATCCCGCCCATCGCGGCACTGACGGCTGCTCCATCCCGACCTATGCCGTGCCGCTCGAAAGCCTTGCTCTCGGCTTCGCCAGCATGGCTACCGGCGAGGGCTTAGGTCCCCAGCGTGCCTCCGCCGCCAAACGACTGTTCACAGCCTGCATGGCCGAGCCGTTTCTGGTTGCCGGAACAGACCGGGCAGACACGGCGCTGATGCAGGCCGGAACCGGCAGGATCATGGTAAAAATCGGTGCGGAAGGGGTGTTTTGCGGCGCAATTCCGGAACTTGGGATCGGATTTGCCCTGAAATGCGACGACGGCGCCGCCCGTGCCGCCGAAGCGATCGTGGCGCGGCTGCTCGAAATGCTGCTGCGCGGCGACGAAGATCTTGCGCCTAAGCTGAAGGCAATGGCCAATCCCGTGTTCAAGAACTGGAACGGCATCACCGTCGGCGGCATCCGCACTCCGGAGGCGTTCCAATGACGGGTTGGACGTTCGATCAGCCCCGCAACGTTGCCTGCATAACCTGTCGGTCTGTGGTTGACGGACAGCCTGTTCTGGTCGTCACGCATTACGAAGACGACCATTCCTGGGCCTTTCTGGACGGGTCAGAACCGGATGATGCGACGGCACTTCTGGTGGCGATGTCGACTGTTGTGGATCGCCACCCCGACCTCCACGACATATCCGACCTTCCTCCCGGCTGGTCGGCCAAGCGCGATGCGGCTGGACAACCCTGGTCGATGCGCCAGTTGAGCGAAGGTTGACTCCGGTTCGGTCTGCTTCAATTCACCTGGTTGTTCGCGATCGTCAGATTGGCGAAGGGCTGATCCGACGCGGTAGCAAGATCATCCGTTGCCCGCTCCGTCCAGCGATGGCCGACGATCGCACCATTGCGCACCTGTGACAGCACATTATTGCTGATCACGGCGCTTCCTGTTCCATCCACTACCGAGACTGAGATGCCGATGCCGGCATCCTGGATCGTGTTGCCCGTGGCAGTCACGTTCCGCATGAACTCGCCCCAGCCAATGTTGATGCCAAAAAGCGGAGCGTTCTCAACGACATTGCCGGTCACCGCCGTGTCGGCTTCCACCGCGATCCCGATGCCGAAGCCGGGTGGATCGCCGGGGTAGGGGCCGGTCGTCGACAGATTACGCACGATGTTGCCGGTGACGGTCGCCATGCGGCCGCCGAGATTGAAGTTGACGACCGAAATGCCGTTGGCCGCGCCGTCCACGATGTTGTTGCCGATCACCGCGCCTTCGAACTCGAACTCGACATAAAGCGCCGTTTCGCCCGAACGCAGGCAACTGTTGCTGGTGATAATTGCGTTGCTCGCAGCATTGGCGCGGATTGCGGAAAAGGCGCAGTCTGCAACCTTGTTGTCCGTGACGGTGACCGTATGCGCGCGATAAAGATTGATGCCGTTGCCGAACTGCCCGGTACCGCCGCTCTTTGCCCCGATGCGGTTGACCTGATTGTCGAAAACAATTGTACCGTCCTCGCCCGGCTCCCAGCGATGCACGAGGATGCCGCCGTCGCTGCAGTCGGAAATCGTGTTGCCGTTGATCGTCAGCCCGCGCGCCTGGACCGAGTAAAGCGCGTATTCGGTGGCGTTGCTGATCGTGCTGCGCTCGACGCGGCCGGCAGCCCCTTCCAGCGCGAGACCGGTCTTGGCGCTGTTCAGGATCTCGCATCGGTCGATCAGCAGCGCGCCCGGCCGGCGGAAATCCAGCAGCGCCTTGATCTCATCACCGAGCCATAAGCCCGCGCCATCGAAGGCGACGCCGGTCAGCTCGACATGCTCGAGATCCGACCCGTACAACAGATGGCCGCCGCCGCCATAGATGATGCGCGTCGCACCCGGAACGCCGATCAGGCGCAGGCGGCGCGGTAGGGTGAGGTTGGCTGCGATATAGCTGCCGGGCGACAGGACAACGGGTTCGTTGCGCTCGGACGCTTGATCGATCAACCCCTGCAAAGCTGCGCTCTGGTCGGCGGACACGCCGGGCCGCAGTCCCTTTGATGCGCTAGCTTGGGTTTTCGCCGCAGCTGTCTGCATCCCGGCAAACACTGGCAGGCCGGCCAGTCCACTGGCGAGAAGATGGCGTCGGTTCAGCATCGGCGGCGATCCCGCGGCAGTTGCATGGGCGTCGGGACGAGCCTAGCTTGCAATCATGAGCAGAGCCTTTACCCGCGAAGAAACCAACGAAAACGCCATCGCAGAGCTCGGCGAGCGTCCGGTCAGTGCGCATCGCAACCTTGGGACGCCCGGAGGTCTGGCCGCGATCGACAATGAGATCGCAACGCTGCGCAGCGACCTCAAGGCTGCCGAAGGCGAGGGCGACAAGACGCGCATCGCCGTGCTCGCGCGCGACCTGCGTTATTGGCTGTCGCGGCGCGAAACGGCGGAACTCGTGCCGCCGGAAAAGGGCAGCGAGATCGTGCGCTTCGGCATGACGGTGTCGCTTGAAGACGAAGACGGCAAACAGGCGCGTTGGCGCATCGTCGGCGAGGACGAGGCCGATCCGTCGAAGGGCTCGATCAGCCATGTTTCGCCCATGGCACGGGCGCTGTTCGGCAAGGGGATTGGCGAGGCGGCGGTCGTGAACGGGCGCGAGTGGGAGATTGTGGGGCTGGAGTAAGGGTTCAGCCGAAGGGCTGACTCACATCACGCAGAAAGTCCGCAACGCCCTCTTCGCTGATCGTGCCATCGGCGGTCAGCAAGACGAGTTGGACAAGGTCCTCGGACGTTGTTTCGACGCTCTGGCCATTGAACACAAGGAACGTATCGGCCGCCGCCAGTGCAATGCGCTTGTTACCGTCGATAAACGGATGGTTCTTCACAAGCCCAAAGAGGTATGCAGCGGCCAGCTCGAACAGGTCCGGCTCGCCGTAAGCCGCCTTCTGCAAGGGGCGCGCGAGGGCCGACTCAAGCATGCCCTCATCGCGCAGCCCGGTCGCTCCACCATGGAGGCGAAGCTGTTCGGCATGCATGGTCTCGATAAACTGCCGGTCGTGAAACGCAGTCATTTCGCGAGCGCGCGATAGGCCGTCTCATATTTGCGCATCCGCTCACGTGCGACCTTCATCTTGCGCTCGAACTCTTCCGGATCATCTTCGAGCCGGCGAAGGCGCAGTTCACCCTGCTCTTGAACAACCGCCAAAGTGTCTCCGGCGTGAACATTCAAATGCTCGAGCATCTCCTTCGGCAGGATAACCCCTTCGGAATTGCCGATCTTGCGAACCGTGATGTTCATCTGCGTTCCTTTCTCAAGGCGTTCGATCTCCCCGAGCTTGCTGAGAGCGCCAGCATACTGATCCATGCAGCGCCGAGCAGCTTCCATCTGCAAGTCGAAATGCGTTTGATCATCTACCATCGGAGCAATCCAAGTTATAACATCTGTATAACCTAGATCGTTCGAAGTTGCAACATCAGTTACAACTCACGCAAGCAGCGCATCCATTAACCGATCCGCTGCATCCGGTATCACCGTACCCGGCGGGAAGATCTCGCTGGCGCCAGCTTGCCGTACGGCCTCGAAATCCTGCGGCGGGATCACGCCGCCAGCGACGATGATCATATCCTCGCGGCCGAGACGATGCAGCGCTTCGCGTAGTTCGGGGATCAACGTGAGGTGGCCGGCCGCGAGCGAAGAGGCGCCGACGATGTGAACGTCGTGCTCCACGGCCAACTTGGCGATCTCTTCCGGCGTCTGGAACATCGCGCCGACGGTGACGTCGAAGCCGAGGTCGCCGAAGGCTGTTGCGATGACCTTCTGGCCGCGATCATGGCCGTCTTGGCCCATCTTGGCGACCAAGATGCGTGGCTTTTCGCCGGTCTTCTTGGCGAACTGCTCGACCTTCTGCTGAACGCGATCAACCACCGGGTTCTGGCCGATCTCCTTCTTGTAAACGCCGGAAATGGTCTGAACGACCGCTGCATGGCGGCCGAAGGTCTTTTCAAGCGCCAGCGAGATTTCGCCGACGGTCGCCTTGGCACGGGCGGCGCGTACGGCAAATTCGAGCAGGTTGCCGTCGCGCTGTGCGGCTTTAGTCAGCGCGTCTAAGGCTTCCTCGACGGCCTGAACATCGCGCGTGCCTTTCAGCTGTTGCAGCTTGGACAGCTGGCGGGCGCGGACTTCGGCGTTGTCGATCTTAAGGACGTCGACTTCGATGTCGGTTTCCGGCTGGAATGTGTTGACGCCGATTAGGGCCTGCTCGCCGCCGTCGATGCGCGCCTGCGTGCGGGCGGCGGCTTCTTCGATGCGCAGCTTCGGAATGCCCTTTTCCACGGCATTGGCCATGCCGCCGAGCGTTTCGACTTCCTCAATATGGGCGAGCGCCTTGGTGACGAGCTCATGCGTCAGGCGCTCGACATAGGCCGAGCCGCCCCACGGATCGATGACGCGGGTAGTGCCGGATTCCTTTTGCAGCAGAAGCTGCGTGTTGCGGGCGATGCGCGCGGAATGGTCGGTCGGCAACGCCAGCGCCTCGTCGAAAGCGTTGGTGTGGAGCGACTGGGTATGGCCCTGCGTCGCCGCCATCGCCTCGATCATGGTGCGCATGATGTTGTTGTAGGGGTCCTGCGCCGTCAGCGACCAGCCGGAAGTTTGGCAGTGGGTGCGCAAGGAGAGCGAACGCTGGTCCTTGGGCGCGAAATTCTTCTGCATGAGTGCTGCCCATATCAGGCGAGCGGCGCGCATCTTGGCGACTTCCATGAAGAAGTTCATGCCGATCGCCCAGAAGAAGGACAGGCGCGGCGCGAAATGATCGATGTCGAGGCCGGCCGCAACACCGGCGCGGGCATACTCGATGCCGTCGGCGATCGTGTAAGCGAGCTCAAGGTCGGCGGTCGCACCGGCTTCCTGCATATGGTAGCCGGAAATAGAGATCGAGTTGAACTTCGGCATATGCTTCGACGTGTAGGCGAAGATGTCCGAGATGATCCTGAGCGAAGGTTTCGGCGGATAGATATAGGTGTTGCGGACCATGAACTCCTTGAGGATGTCGTTCTGGATGGTCCCGGCGAGGTTCTTTTGCGAAACGCCCTGTTCCTCGGCCGCCACGATATAAAGCGCCATGATCGGCAGCACTGCGCCGTTCATGGTCATCGACACCGTCATCTTGTCGAGCGGAATGCCGTCGAACAGCTGGCGCATGTCGAGGATGGAATCGATCGCCACGCCTGCCATGCCGACATCGCCGGCGACGCGCGGATGATCCGAGTCATAGCCACGATGGGTGGCGAGATCGAAGGCGACTGACAGGCCTTTTTGGCCGGCAGCGAGGTTGCGGCGGTAGAAGGCGTTGGACTCTTCGGCCGTCGAGAAGCCGGCATATTGCCGGACAGTCCAGGGCTGCTGGACATACATCGTCGGGTAGGGACCGCGGATAAACGGCGCGATGCCGGGCATGGTGTCGAGGTAAGACAGGCGGGCGAGGTCGTCGGCGCCATAAGCGCGCTTGACCGTGATGCCCTCAGGCGTGGTCCAGTTCTCGTCCTTGACGCGTGAGGGCGTGGCGACGGGAGTTGACCACCCGTGCTTGGTGAAATCCGGGATCATAGGGCGTCTCCCGCAAGGCGCTCGAGGAAGAGAGGCGAAAGCTGGTCGCAGAACACTGCGCCTTCCGTCAGGCCGGCGCGCCTTTCGGCTCGGATAATCTGCACGGGACGCTCGGCCTTGACGGGGTAAAGCGTGGTGCCGATCACCTCGCGCTTGCCGCCGCGAATGGCGTCGCCGCGTGCATCCGCCGTCGCCTTGATGCGGGCCTGCAGCTTGTTGTCCTTCAGGCTCTGCAGAATGCCGCCTTCAGCTTCGATCGCCTGGAACTCGGCCCACGCGGCCTGGCACAGCTCTTCCGTCAGCGCCTCGATCGCGCCCGAACCGGCGGCCGGATCGACCACGAAGTCGAGCTTGCTTTCGCCGGCCAGGATCAGCTGCGTGTTGCGTGCAATACGCCGGGCGAAGCCTTCCGGCAGACCGTGGGTGATGGTGTGCGGCAGGATCGACAGGCTGTCCGCGCCACCGATAGCGCCCGCAAACGCGGCGATGGTGGTGCGCAGGATATTTGTCTCGCAATCCTTGAACGCCATCATGCGGTAGGAGGTCTCGGCATGAATCTTGGCTGGCCGCGGTGCTACGCCGGAAAGCTCCTGCACGCGGGTCCAGAGCTGGCGCAGCGCGCGGATCTTGGCGATGGACAGAAGCTGATCCTGATCCACCGAGAGCGCGAAGCCGAGATACGGCACGGTGTGCTGCAGCGGCTGGCGGTTGGCCTCGATCATCCTGAGATGCGACACGGCGGCGGCCAGAATGGCGCCAAGCTCCTGGGCCTCGCTGGCGCCGGCATTGTGATAAACGCGGCCGTCGGCCTCGATCAGGATCGCCGGGATACCCATGTCGAAGAAATGGGCGAGCGAAGGGGGCATGGAGGCCGCAAGCGCCTCGATCGACATGCGCAGCCGTCCCGTGCCGCCGAAGATGGCGGCCGGATCGAGCCCGAGCGCGATGTCGAGCTTGGCTGGATCGACCGACTTGCGGGTCAGATGCTCGACCAGCCAGTCCACCGACATGCGCGTTTGCGGATGCACGTCGATGCGCAGGTGGATCTTGTTCAGCGGCACGCCTTCCAACGCGGTTGCCAGTGCTTCCGGTGTCGCAGGCAAGCCGTAGCCGAAAGCGTTCGGCGCACCTTCGAACACCAGCGCAAGGCCGGTCGCGCCTTGAGCGATATCGTCCAGTGCCTGCTTGTTGGCGCGAACGGGATCCACATCGTCGATGCGCTGCACGACGGTCCATGGCTTGGCGGGATTGGCGCGCGGCAAAAGATGCGGCTCGGCGCGAGTATAAAGCGGCTCGATGCGGAAGCCGTCGTCGCTATGCGACACGAGCGTTTCCTCGAAGACAGCGCCCTTCAACGCCTTTTCCGCAAGGGTGCGCCAGGCTTCCAACGAAGGGTCGGGAAACGCAGCCTGCCTGATCGAGCCGTAGTTCATTCTCACTCCCCGTATATTCGTGACCCGAAATCTAGGGCACGCGCGCAAAGCCCGCAATCAAAAGCCGCGCAATCAATCAACCGAACGCTTGTTAGGTTCTTGGCGTTCGAACGAGCGGCTTGCAAGTGCAAAGGCTCGGCTACCAGCCTGATTGTGGTGGCACATCAGGCTGACTATAGGATGACAGACAGACTGATTGGATCGAGGGACTTGGCTTTCATGTGGGCTGCTGAAACGATCTTTCTCGGCGCAAGCCGCAAGCCGGATGACAGCTATCAGGAGTCGGAAGAGTTGCTGCTGCGTTACGGCAACCGCCACGGTTTGGTGACGGGCGCGACGGGCACCGGCAAGACGGTGACGTTGCAGGTTCTGGCCGAGGGTTTTTCCAAGGCCGGCGTGCCGGTGTTCTGCGCCGACATCAAGGGTGATCTGTCCGGCATTGCGATGAAGGGCACGCCGCAGGATTTCCTCCTCAGGCGCGCTGAAGAAGTGCGGCTGACTCCTTACGAAAACGCCGCGTTTCCAGTGATCTTCTGGGACCTGTTCGGCGAACAGGGCCATCCGATCCGCGCCACCGTTTCCGAAATGGGACCGCTGCTTCTGTCGCGGCTGATGAACCTTTCGGAAGCGCAGGAAGGCATCATGAACATCGCCTTCAAGATCGCCGACGATGAGGGCCTGCTGCTGCTCGACATGAAGGACCTGCAGGCGCTGCTGGCCGATATTGCCGAGCGCTCCAAGGAGATCGGCGGGCGCTACGGCAATGTCAGCAAGGCTTCCGTCGGCGCCATCCAGCGCGCGCTGCTGGTGCTGGAACAGCAGGGCGGCAACCACTTCTTCGGCGAGCCCGCTTTGCGCATCCAGGATCTGATGCGCACCACGCAGGATGGCCGGGGCGCCGTCAACGTTCTGGCCGCCGACAAGCTGATGATGAACCCGCGTTTGTACGCGACCTTCCTTCTATGGCTCCTGTCGGAACTGTTCGAGGAACTGCCGGAGGTCGGCGACGTGGACAAGCCGAAGCTCGTCTTCTTCTTCGACGAGGCGCATCTCCTGTTCGACGAAGCGCCGAAGGTGCTGGTGGATCGCGTCGAGCAGGTCGTTCGGCTGATCCGCTCCAAGGGCGTCGGCGTTTTCTTTGTAACCCAGAACCCGCTCGACATTCCCGAAAGCGTGCTGGCGCAGCTTGGCAATCGCATCCAGCACGCGCTGCGCGCTTACACGCCGCGCGAGCAAAAGGCGGTGCGAACGGCGGCCGAAACCTTCCGTCCCAACCCGGATTTCGACTGCGCCACTGCCATTACACAGCTCGGCGTTGGCGAGGCGCTGGTTTCGGTGCTGGAAGCCAAGGCCGTGCCTTCGATCGTCCAGCGCACGCTGATCCGGCCGCCTTCGGGGCGTGTCGGCCCGGTGACCTCGCAAGAGCGCAGCGACCTGATCGCGAGGAGTCCCGTCGCCGGCCAATATGATGAGGCGATCGATCGCGAGTCGGCTTTCGAAGTCCTGCAGAAGCGAGCCAGCGATGCTGCCGAGCAGGAAGAAAAGGCGCAGGCGGAAGAGGGTGGCACCAAATGGACGCTGCCGGATTTCGGCCGAAACAAGCAGCCGGAAGAAGCAGCTCCGAAGCGCCGCACGCGCACTGGCTACGACAACAGCGCACCACGCCCCCGCGCGCCGCGCGCATCCAACCGCCAGACGGTCGCGGAAGCCGCCATTAAATCAGTGGTGCGCTCGGCAGGATCCTCCATCGGACGCGCATTGGTGCGTGGCATTCTTGGTGGCCTGAAGCGCGGCTTCTAACAAAAAAGCCCCGGCATGCCGGGGCTCTTCTACTAAAGCATGGAAGCTTCACATCACCACGATCGGCGTGCCGCTGGGCACGCGATCATACAGGTCGATCACGTCCTGGTTCATCATGCGCACGCAGCCTGATGATACGTTGCGGCCGATGGAAGCCCATTCCGGCGAGCCGTGCAGACGGTAAAGCGTGTCTTGGCCGTTCTGGAAGATGTAGAGGGCACGGGCGCCGAGCGGGTTCCTCAGACCGGGCGGCATGCCGCCGTTCTCGATGCTGTAGGGTTCAAGCTCGGGCTGGCGCGCGATCATCTCTGCCGGCGGCTTCCAATGCGGCCACTTTTTCTTCCACTGGATCACGCCCGTGCCCGACCATGCGAAACCTTCGCGTCCCAAGCCGACGCCGTAGCGCATCGCCTGGCCGTTGGGCATCGTGTAATACAGGAAGTGCCCGTTTGTATCGACGACGACCGTGCCCGGACGCTCGCCCGTCGGATTGGGCACGATCTGGCGGTAAAATTGCGGGTCGATCTTCTCATAAGGGATCGCCGGAATTTCGAACCCTTCGTCATACACCGGTCCGTACATGGAAGCGTAGTTCGAGGTTTCGTAGCTCGGCTCGGCAGGCGCAAGCTCGACGACCTGATCAACAGGCCCGATGCGGGTTGCGCAGGATGCCAGGAACGAGGACGCCGCGAGCACACCGGTACCCATGAGGAAGCGGCGCCGGTCGAGACGGTCGGACGGGTGGTGAACGGACATAGACGTGGGATCTGCCTTTTCAACTCAACGCAAAGCCAGGGGCACCGATGGCGATTGGCTTTCAATGCAAGAACACGTGACTGGCTTAAGAAATCCGGCAGAACCGTGGAATTTCAACGTCCGCTGTCAAACTCCGCCACTACTGTGCCCAATTGGCAACAACATGGATGCCAGATCTACGCGCCGCTCAAGCCGTTCAGGTCCGGCAGGATCAGCGTCGGCTTCAGGTCGAAATACTCGTCCGGCATGTTGGCGCGGTTGATCCACACCGTCCGGAAGCCGAACTTGGTGGCACCCGCAACATCCCAGCGGTTGGATGACTGGAACGACACGGCATCGGGATAAAGCCGCCATTGCGTCGTGACGAGATCGTACACGCCGGGATCGGTCTTGAAGCGGCCGATTGCATCCACGGAAAACACGTCATCGATGATGTCGTCCAGCGCGGCCGAGCGCACGGCGGAAGCAAGCATTGCCGGTGAACCGTTGGAGAGGATCGCAATGCGCGCGCCTGATGCCTTAAGGCTGCGCAACACGTTCGGCACTTCCGGATAACAATCCAGCGTCCAGTAGGCGTCGAGCAGTTTCTGGCGTAGCGATCGATCCGCGCTCGGCACGCGCGCAAAGGTATGATCCAGCGCCTGTTCGGTGAGCGCCCAGAAATCCTGATAGGCACCCATCAGAGTCCGCACCCAGGAATATTCCAGCTGTTTGGCGCGCCAAAGATCCGAAAAGAGCTGGCTGTCCGGGCCCATTTCAGCAACATGGCGGCGCACGGCGGCATGCACGTCGAACAGGGTGCCGTAGGCATCGAAGACATAATGAGAGAAGGGCATGGTCTGGTCCGGATCGTCTTGAATGATGCATTGGCCTAAGATCAGCCCGCGTCAAGCAGCGGTGTTTGATGGTCCGGCTGCTTGAGCCATGCTGGACCACTATCCGGCGGCTTTCAGGTGGTTGACGCCTTTCTAAAGAAGGTCCTTTGTGCCCGCACGAAACGACTCGTGAGAGCGCCAAGGACATGACCGAAAGCAAGCCCACCAAGACCAAGACCTGGACCTATCTCGACGGCGACTGGATCGAAGGCAACCCGATGATCGTCGGGCCGCAAACCCATGCGATGTGGATGGCGTCATCCGTCTTTGATGGCGCGCGCTGGTTCGAGGGCGTGGCGCCCGATCTCGATCTGCATGCCGCACGCGTCAACGTCTCGGCGGTCAATCTCGGTATGAAGGCGACGATGAACGCCGACGAGATCCTCGGCATCACGAAGGACGGCTTGAAAAAGTTCGACGGCAACACGGCCGTTTATATCCGCCCGATGTATTGGGCCGAAGATGGCGGCTATATGGGCGTCACGGCCGATCCGGAATCGACGCGCTTCCTCCTGTCGCTCTACGAATCGCCCATGCTGCCGCCAAGCGGCTTCTCGGTCACGCAGTCGCCGTTCCGCCGGCCATCGCTCGAAACCATGCCGACCAACGCCAAGGCCGGCTGCCTTTACCCCAACAATGGCCGCGCCATTCTCGAAGCGCGCTCACGCGGCTTCGACAATGCGCTGGTGCTCGACATGCTCGGCAATGTCGCGGAGACCGGCACATCCAACGTGTTCATGGTCAAGGACGGCGTTGTTTACACGCCGGTGCCGAACGGCAGCTTCCTGTCCGGCATCACCCGCATGCGCAACATCACGCTTCTGCGCGAGGCCGGCTACGAGGTCGTCGAGAAATCGCTCAAAGTCGCCGATTTCGTGGATGCGGACGAGGTCTTTTCGACCGGCAACCATTCCAAGGTCGTGCCGATCGTGAAGGTCGAAGACAAGAACTTCCAGCCGGGCCCTGTCGCCAAGAAAGCGCGCGAGCTTTACTGGGAGTGGGCGCATTCCACAACGGCATGACGTCGTGGAATTTTATACCTCGTCACGGGTGATGCGTTGTCATCAAAGTGATGCTGCCTATGTTTCACCTGTATCCGCACAGCCATTTCATTAGGGAGATTGTCCAATGGCCTTCCAACTTCCCGAGCTTCCATACGCCTACGACGCGCTTGCGCCGTACATGTCGGCGGAAACGCTGGAGTACCACCACGACAAGCACCACAAGGCTTATGTCGACACGGGCAACACGCTGGCTGAAAAGGCCGGTCTCGCCGACAAGTCGGTGGAAGAGATCGTCAAGGCGTCCTATGGCAAGGATCAGCCGCTCTTCAACAACGCCGCCCAGCACTACAACCACATCCATTTCTGGAAGTGGCTGAAGAAGGACGGCGGCGGCAAGAGCCTGCCGGGTAAGCTGCAGACCGCCTTCGACAGCGATCTCGGCGGCTACGACAAGTTCCGCAACGACCTTATCGAAGCCGGCAAGGGCCAGTTTGGTTCGGGCTGGGCCTGGGTGTCGTTGAAGGACGGCAAGCTCGAGATCAGCAAAACCCCGAACGGCGAAAACCCGCTGGTTCACGGCGGCACGCCGATCCTCGGCGTCGATGTGTGGGAACACTCCTATTACATCGACTACCGCAATGCCCGTCCGAAGTACCTCGAAGCCTTCGTCGATAACCTCATCAACTGGGACTACGTCCTGGAGCGCTACGAAGCCGCTTCGGCCTGATATCGGTTCGGTTGGTTTGTGAAAGCCCCGCTTCGGCGGGGCTTTTTCTTTGTGCGCCCGCGCATCATTGAACGCTGTGTTCATGAACACGGCATCGTTCTCACACTTGTTTGTCCGCGACTTTTCATCTGCGTCGTGCATGTTGCGTCTCAGGGACTGTCGATCATCTCGGAGGAATGGATGAAGAAGATCGTACTCACCGCTAGTTTGCTGGCCATGTCGTTTGGAATGGCTCACGCAGACCCCATCGCCGACCGCCAGGCGCTCATGAAGGACATGGGCCGCGCCGTCGGTTCGGTGGCCAAGATCGCCAAGGGCGAGCAACCGTTTGACGCCGCAGCCGTAAAGGCGGCGTTCGCGACCATGGCGGCTGATGCCAAGAAGCTCGATGCCGACACGCTGTTCCCGGACGGCACGCAGACCGGCGGCGACACCGAAGCCTCACCGAAGATCTGGGAAGATCGCCCCGGCTTCAAGACGCTGATCGCCAAATACCAGACCGATACGGCTGCTGCGGTTGCGGAAGATCCGCAGGATCTCGCGGCGTTCCAGGCGCAGTTTCGCACCGTGACGGCCAACTGCGGTTCCTGCCACCAGAACTATCGCGTCAAGAAGTGATCTTGTCGTGAGATGGCCAGCCAAGATCGGCCTGACGCTTGTCGGACTGGGCGTCGTTGCGGCGGGAACCGGCTGGGTCCTGTCCGCGCCGCAGCGCGTGTCGGCAGAGACGGTGGCCGCGCTCGACACCGGCGACGCGGAAGCCGGCCGCCGCATCTTCTTTGCGGCCGGCTGCGCGTCGTGCCACGCCAAGCCAGGCTCAGAAGGCGATGCGCTGCTCCAATTGCCCGGCGGCGTAAAGCTCGCGACCGCTTTCGGCACCTTCGTTGCGCCGAACATCTCGCAGCATCCGACGGACGGCATCGGCAGTTGGTCGGTGGAAGATTTGGCGAATGCCATGATGAAGGGCGTGACGCCGGATGGCACGCATCTGTACCCAGCCTTTCCCTATACGTCCTATGCCCGCATGGAGCCCGGCGACATCGCTGACCTCTACGCCTTCCTGAAAACCACGCCAGCCGTTGCGGGCAAGGCACCGCCGAATGAAGTGGGCTTCCCGTTCAACATGCGCCGTGGCTTGGGGCTTTGGAAGCAGGTCAATCTCAGCGACGAGCCGGTCGTTGCGCTTGGCGACGAGGCCTCCGAGCAGGTGCGGCTCGGGCAATATCTGGTGGAAGGTCCCGGCCACTGCGGTGAATGTCATACCCCGCGGGATGCCACTGGCGGCTCGATCAAGAACCAGTGGCTCGCGGGTGCCGTCGCGGCTGAAGGCGAGGGCCGCATCCCCAACATTACGCCGGATGGCGCGGTGGGCGGTTGGTCCGAAGCCGATCTCGTGAACTACTTCGAGACCGGCTTCACGCCTGACTTCGACTCGGTCGGCGGGTCGATGGTTGAGGTGCAAAAGAACCTCGCGCAACTGCGCGCCGAGGATCGCGAGGCGATCGCTGCCTATCTCAAAGCCATCCCAGGCAGGCCGAACGGCTACCCGGCGCGCTGATCAATCGGCGACGACATGAGCGTGCGAAGAGCCGCGCTCCTGTTGGGCCGGCGCCTTGAGGAAGAACACCAGCAGCGCCACGCTGCCGAAGGCCGCGAACTCGTAGAAGATCGCGGTGCGCATGGCGTCGATATAGGCGACCTTGTCGCCAGCACCCGCACCGTTTGCATCCAGCATGGTGAAGAAGATCTGGCCAACGATCGCCACGCCGAACGCAGCGCCCATCTGCTGAAACGACTGCAGGGCGCCGGAGCCTGAACCCGCATCGCGTGGCGGAACATTGGCGAGCACGCTCTGGAACAGAGACGAGATCGTGCCGCCTAGCCCCAAACCGCCAAGAAACAAGGCCGGCGCGATGGTCCAGTGATCGGCAAAGCTGGTGACATCAGGAATGACGAAGCGCAGCCACAGCATGGAGCAAACCAGAAGCGTCGTGCCGGTCGCCACACGCTGGCGCAGGAAGCGACCGCCCAAGCGATTGTTGACCAGCGAGATCAGCAACACGCCGACGGGGAAGGGAATGGTGGTGAGGCCCGATTGCAGTGGCGTGAACCCCAGCCCGCTTTGCAGAAGAAGCGCCAGAACCATGAAGAAGCCGGCCACGCCGGAAAAGAACAGCACGACCATCAGCCCGCCCAGCATGTAATTGCTATTGGACAGGAGATGCGCCGGCAAAAGCTGAGCCTTGTCCGCTGCTTCGCGCCGGTGCTCATAGAAAAAGAAGCAGCCGAATCCCAACACCGCCAGAACGATGAGGCCGAAGATCCAGGTCGGCCAACCGAAGCCGCGACCTTCGATCAGCGCGAAGATGATCAGCAGAACGGAGGCGCCGGCCAGCAGCGTGCCGACCGCATCATTCTTGATGCTGCGGTCGCCGGGCAAGCGCGGCACCACGATCTGCGCGGCGATCAGCGCGACTATGCCGACGGGAATGTTGACGAGGAAGATCGGCCGCCAGTCAAGCCCGGCAATGTTGGCGTTTATCAGCAAGCCGCCGGCAAGCGGACCTGCTACGGATGCCAGCCCTGCGCTTAATCCAAAGAAGGAAAAGGCCGCGCCACGTTCATTGGGCGGGAACGTCACCGTGACGATCGCCAGCACCTGCGGCATCATCATCGCACCGGAAAAGCCCTGCAAAGCGCGCGCCACGACCAACCAGTTGATCGACGGCGCCATGCCGCAGAGCGCGGAGAACAGCGTAAAGCCAAACACGCCGATCAGGAACATCCGCTTTCGACCGATCCGATCGCCAAGCCGCCCGAACGGCAGAAGTCCGATCGCAAAGGCGAGGATGTAAGCCGCGACCACCCATTCGATCTGGCTGGGCGAAGCCTGCAGGTTGCGCTGCAGGCTAGGCAAAGCGACGTTCACGATGTTCACGTCGATGAGGTTCATGAAGCCGGCGAGCAGCAGAATGATCAACATCAGCCAGCGCCGCTCGTAGGGTTGCTGCGGCGAGGTGGCGTGCGGCGGCTGGGACATGCAACGACTTTCGGGAGAGCGGCTGGGCAGCCGCGGCAGGGAACCAGACACAGAAGTATTGAAGGCGCGGATGGTTGCTCATCCGCGCAGCGATATCAGCCGCTGGTTGCGTCCTTGCCCGTCACCTTCAGCGCAAAGGCATAGGAATAGGCGATCTCCTCCAGCCGCGAGAACCGGCCCGAAGCACCGGCATGGCCGGCATCCATGTTGATACGGAACAGCACGGGATTGTCGGAGGTCGAGTGCTCGCGCAGCCGAGCCACCCACTTGGCCGGTTCCCAATAGGTCACACGCGGATCGGTGAGGCCCGCCACCGCCAGGATTGGTGGGTAGGGGTGCGCACCGACATTGTCATAGGGCGAATAGGCAGCAATCGCCTTGTAGTCCGCTTCCGACGTGATCGGATTGCCCCATTCCGGCCATTCCGGCGGGGTCAGCGGCAGCGTGTCGTCGAGCATGGTTGAGAGCACGTCGACAAAGGGCACTTCGGCGATGATGCCGCCAAACGCGTCCGGCGCGAGATTGGCAACGGCGCCCATCAGCATGCCACCGGCGGATCCGCCTTGCGCAACGATGCGGTCATGGCTGGTGTAGCCTTCCGCAACGAGGTGCTTTGCGGCTGCGATGAAGTCGGTGAAGGTGTTCTGCTTGGCGGCGCGCTTGCCGTTCTCGTACCAGGCATAGCCCTTGTCCTTGCCGCCGCGAATATGGGCGATGGCATAAACGAAGCCACGATCCACCAGCGACAGGCAGTTGGTGTTGAAGCTGGCGGGGATGGTGATGCCGTAGGAGCCATAGCCGTAAAGCAGGCAGGGCGCGGAGCCATCCAGTTTCGTGTCACGATGGTAGAGCAGCGATACCGGCACGAGCTCGCCATCGGGAGCCGGCGCCATCAGCCGGCGCGTGACGTAATCGTCGGGGTTGTGGCCGGACGGCACTTCCTGCGTCTTTAACAGCGTGCGTTCGCGCGTGCGCATATTGTAGTCGAACAGCTGCGACGGCGTGGTCATCGAGGAGTAGGAAAAGCGGATCGTGTCCGTGTCATATTCCAGCGAACCGCCGAGCCCCAGCGAATAGGCTTCCTCGTCAAAGGCGATGCGATGCTCTTCGCCGGTTGAACGCTCGCGCACGACGATGCGCGGCAGTCCGTCCTTGCGCTCGAGCCAGACGAGGAAGTCGCGGAAGGATTCGACCGACAGAATAAGTCGACCGGGCTCGTGCGGCACGAGTTCGCGCCAGTTCTCCCGAATCGGATTCTCAACGGGCGCTTCCATGATCTTGAAATCCTTGGCGCCGTCGGCATTGGTCAGGATGAAGAAGACATCGCCGCCTTCTTCCAGATCATATTGCATGCCGGTCTCGCGGGCCGCCACCAGCTTGGGCTCGGCACTCGCATCATCGGCCGGGAAGATGCGGTATTCGGACGTCTCGTGATCGTGGATCGAGATCATGATCCATTTGTTGTCGCGCGTTCCGCCCACACCCACGAAGAAGCCCGGATCCTCTTCCTCGAAGATCATCCGGTCGGTTTCGGCCGATGTGCCGATTGCGTGATGGAAGACGCGCGACGGTCGATGATTGGCATCGAGGCGCGTGTAGAAGAAGCCGTCACTTCCAGCCGTCCAGACACCTTCGCCGCCGGTATCCGGCACGAGTTCGTCGAGATCCTGTCCGTCATCGAGGTTGCGCACGCGCAGCGCGTAGAATTCCGAACCCTTGTCGTCATAGCCCCACAGCAGGCTGTTATGGTCGGGCGAATGGTCGACGCCGCCGAGGTGGAAATAAGCGCGGTCGGCGGCTTCCTTGTCGCCATCGAGCAGGATCACCTGCTCGCCGCCTTCGCGAGGCGTGCGGAAGTAGCGGGGCTGTTCGCCGCCCAGCACATAGGATGAGCCGTAAGCGAAGGGTCCGTCCTTCATGGGCACGGATTGATCGTCTTCCTTGATGCGGCCGCGCATTTCCTTGAACAGCGCTTCGCGAAGCGCTGCCGTCTCCGCCATCATTGCGGTTTGATAGGCCGTTTCAGCCTCCAGATGCGTGCGGATCGCCGGATCGAGCAAGGTCGGATCGCGGAACACGTCTTGCCAGTTGTCGGCCCGCAGCCAAGCCAAATCGTCTTCCCGGGTGATGCCGTGACGTGTGTCGCTCCAGGGGCGACGAAGCACGGTCGGGGGCGTGACGGCGGGGAAGATCGGCTTGGTCATGCGAGGTCTCTGACGAAAAAGTGTTTGATTTCAATAGCTTCTGCTCTGCTGAAGAAGCAGATGTTGGTAAACGCGCGAAACTACCGGAAACATAGGCATTTGATGATCCGAAGTCATCCGCGCACCGCTGCCAAAATCCCGTGGAGAATGGCTATCGAGGCCATATCCTTGGTTGTACAGGCAATTTCCCAGGTGGCAGTTTGATGCAACCCGCGATAGGCAGGCTTGAGAACTCGGGATCGCCACGCGAAACAGCGTCAAAGGAGAGGCATGCAGCAGGCCACGGATGCAACATTATTGATTGCGCTTGGCCTGCCGTTCATCGGCGCGGCTTTGGCGCCAATGGTGATGCGCCGGATGGGCGTGGCAGGAGCCTGGCTGCTCGCTTCGATCCCCGCCTTTGCCTTCTTCGCCTTCGCCTCGCAGATCCGGTCGATTTCGGAAGGCACGGCCGTTGTCGGTGGCCTCGACTGGATTCCCAGCCTGGGCGTCAGCCTGTCCTGGTATCTGGACGGTCTCTCGCTTGCTTTCGCGCTGCTGATCTCCGGCATCGGTTTTCTGATCGTGCTCTATGCCGGCGGCTACCTCAAGGGCCATCCGCATCACGGCCGCTTCATGGGTTTCCTGCTGCTCTTCATGGGCGCGATGCAGGGGCTCGTCGCGGCCGACGGGTTCCTGACGCTGTTCGTGTTCTGGGAACTGACCTCCATCGCCTCCTTCCTGCTGATCGGCTTCGATCATCAGCGCGAAGCCAGCCGCCGCGCAGCCCTGCAGGCGCTTGTCGTCACGGGAATGGGCGGTCTGGCGCTGCTAGCCGGTCTCATCACGATCGGCATGGCGACCACGACGGACACGCTGTCAGCGCTATTGGCCGATCGTGATGCCCTGCGCACAAGCGCCTTCTACACGCCGGCGCTGATCCTTATCCTGCTTGCCGCTTTCACCAAGTCCGCGCAGTTCCCGTTTCACTTCTGGCTGCCCAACGCCATGGAAGCGCCGACGCCCGTGTCGGCCTATCTGCATTCGGCAACCATGGTGAAGGCCGGCGTTTACCTGCTGATGCGCTTGAACCCGGTGATGGGTGACACCGCACTTTGGCAAACCATTCTGCCGCTGTTCGGGGGCACGACCCTGATCGTTGGCAGCGTGCTGGCGCTACGCCAAAGCGATCTCAAGCTGATGCTGGCTTACACGACCGTCGGCTCGCTCGGTCTTTTGGTGATGCTGACCGGCTTCGGCACCGAAACGGCGGTGCTGGCGGCCGTGCTTTATCTCATCGCGCATGCGCTGTTCAAAGGCGCGCTGTTCATGGTGGTCGGCATTCTCGACCATGAAACCGGCACCCGGCGGATCGAAGACCTGAGCGGTTTGCGGCGCACCATGCCGCTGACCTTTGCGGCAGCCTTGGGCGCGGGGCTTTCCATGGCCGGCATCCCGCTTTTCACCGGCTTCCTTGCCAAGGAAACGATCTATGAGGCTTTGACGGGAGGCGCGGGGGCTTGGTCGCTGCTGGTGCTGATCGTCGCCATCCTCGGCAACGCCGCCATGGTCGCCATCGGTTTTGAGGTCGGCTTGAAGCCCTTCATTGGTGAAACGCGCCCAACGCCGCAGGCTGCGCATGAGGCGCCGGTGCTGTTGTGGCTGGGGCCAGTGGTGCTTGCCGTGGCAGGGCTTGGGCTTTCTCTGCTATCCTATTGGTTCTACAGCTTTCTGGCTGATCCAATGGCCAGCGCCATAGCAGACGCGTCGGTGCGCAACCATGCTTCGCCCTTGCCGCATATAAGCCTCGCCTTCGGCCTTTCGCTGTTCACTCTTGCGATCGGCGCTGTGCTCTATCTAGGTCTTGATGGCTTGCGCCGCGGCATTAGCGGTGGGCTGGCGGCGTTTGGCTGGGGGCCGGATCGTGGCTTCGATCAAGTCATGCGCGGACTAGTTCGGCTGGCGGTGCGTGTCACGGCCGTGGTGCAGAACGGGCGGCTCGACGTGTATATTACTGTCGCTTTCGTGGTGATCGCCGCAGCACTGCTTCTGCCGATGATCCTTGCCGGCGAGCTACCGGCTTTGCCTTCCATTCCGATGCTCCAGCTGCATGAATGGGCGGTGATGCTGGTGGCGGTCACCGGTCTTTACGCCGTGTTGCGTACCCGCAATCGCCTGACCGCCATCGCCTCCCTTGGCATCCAAGGCTTTGCAGTTGCTGTGCTTTTCCTGTTGATGGGCGCGCCGGATCTGTCCTTCACCCAGTTCATGGTGGAAACGCTGTCGGTGGTCATCCTGGCGCTTGTCATGACGCGCATCCGGCTCGACCCGACCGACCATCGGCCCTGGAACGAGAAGCTGCTCGACGGCACGATTGCGATTGCCTGCGGACTGGGCTTCGGCCTGCTTCTGCTGAAGGTGACGCAAGGTGTTTTCGATACGGCGCTGACGGACTTCTTCAATGCCAACGCCCGGCTCATCGCGCATGGGCGCAATGTCGTGAACGTCATCATCGTCGATTTCCGCGGGTTCGATACGCTGGGTGAGATCGCTGTGGTGACGATCACCGGGCTGGCGATCCTGGCTATTATCCGTATCGGCACACCTCGGGAAAAGCGGGAAAATCGGCCATGAAGACGCTGATTTTCCGATCGATTGCGCCGTATTTGACCGCTTTGGTGCTGCTTTTTTCCGCTTTTGTGACGCTGCGCGGGCATAACGAGCCCGGTGGCGGCTTCATCGGCGGTCTTCTCGCCGCTTCCGCCTTCGCCCTCTATGGAATCGCCTTCGGAGTGCCCGAAGCGCGTCGCGCAATGTGGTTTCATCCGATGTCGGTGGCCGGAACTGGACTGCTGCTGTCGGCCATCTCCGGCCTGCCGTCCTTCTTCCGTGACACGCCGTACCTGACCGGTGTCTGGACGACGGCACCGCTTTTCCATTTCGATGTCGCGACCATCATCCTGTTCGACATCGGCGTTTATCTCGTGGTGGCAGGGGCGATGACGTCGATTGCCCTGGCGCTGGAAGATTCGGGCGAGGGATGATGGAAGCCGTCTTTTCGCTCCTCGTCGGTTTGTTCTTCGCCGCCGGCATTTATCTGATGCTGTCGAAGGCGATCGTGCGCATTCTGTTGGGCATCGTGGTGTTCGGCAATGCGGTAAACCTGCTGATCTTCGCGGCCGGACGGATCATGCGCGAGGTGCCGCCGGTGATGGCGCCGGACATGATGCAACTGACGGGGCAAACGGCCAATCCGCTGCCGCAGGCGCTGATCCTGACGGCGATCGTGATTTCCTTCTCCTTCTTTGCCTTTTTGCTGGTGCTGACCTTCCGCACCTATCAGGAGGTCGGAACCGACGACACGGTGAAGCTCAGGGTTGCCGAGCCTGAGGGCGAGGTCCTGCCGCCGATGGGATACTGACGTGGCCGGACCGATCGATATCACAGGCGCGATGATCACCACCGCTACGCCGGCCGGGGACTGGCTGGCGATCGTGCCGATTGCTCTGCCGATCATCGCCGGCGCATCGCTTTTGATGCTGCGCAAACGCTTGCACTGGCAGGCGCCGATCGCAGTGGCGACGCTGGCGCTGGTGTCGCTCGCCACCATGGCGCTGTTCGTGCGGGTTTGGACGTCAGGCACTGTGGTCATGACGATGGGGCGCTGGCTGCCGCCTTTCGGCATCTCGTTCACCGTGGATGTGCTGGGCGCTCTCTTTGCCTGTACGGCATCGCTGGTGGCGCTGGCTTGCGGTGTGGCGGCCGTCCAGTCGATCGAGCGGCCGGCACGGCGCTACGGCTATTTCCCGTTTCTGCTGCTGACCTCGGTTGGCGTGAACGGCGCGTTTCTGACCGGCGACATCTTCAACATGTATGTCTGGTTCGAGGTCTTCCTGATCTCGTCCTTCGGACTGCTGGTAGTTGGCTCGACCCGGGCTCAGCTCGACGGGACGCTGAAATACGGGGTGCTGAACCTGATCGGCACGACGCTCTTCCTGATCGCGACGGGCTACCTTTATGGCGTGCTCGGCACGCTCAATATGGCCGACATCGTCAGAAAAGTGCCACAACTCGATGGCGCCCCGCTGATGACGCTGGCCGCGCTCTATCTCACCGCCTTCGCGATGAAGGCGGCGGCGTTCCCGGTACAGGCCTGGCTGCCGGCCGCCTACCATACGCCGAATGTCGTCACTTCCGCCTTCTTCGGCGGCGTGCTGACGAAGGTGGGCGTGTATGCGCTGCTGCGGGTTCTGGTTCTGCTGTTTCCGATGCAACTGGCCGGTTTGTCGGGCGTGATGGCCTGGATTGCGGCGGTGACGATGGTGCTGGGTGCGCTGGGTGCTTTGGCGCAAAGCGATATCCGGCGCATGGTGGGGTTTCTGGTGATTTCCGGCGTGGGCGTGATGCTGTCGGGTCTTGCGATCGGGACCGGGCCGGCGCTGGCGGGCGGCATCTTCTACGCGCTGCACTCCATGGTCGCGCTGACCGCGTTCTATCTGCTGGCCGGCTTCATTGCCGATCGTGCCGGCAGCGCATCCCTGCATGTGCTGGGCGGGCTGTCCTCGGTTCCGCTTCTGACGGGCGTGGCGTTCATCCTGATGCTCTGCATCGCCGGTCTGCCGCCGGGCTCGGGGCTTTGGCCGAAGATCATGGTGGTGCGCGCGGCGCTGGAAGCGCAGCATGGCTGGCTCACGGCGGCGATCCTTGTATCGAGCCTGTTGACGATCATTACGCTTGGCCGGTTCTTTCTGCTCACCGTCTGGCGTCCGGCAGTTGCAGATGCTGTTTTGGCGGAAGGCAAGCGATCGTCCTGGCCGGGACCGATGTTGGCGCTGACGGCGGTAGCGCTCCTGATGGGCCTCTATCCCGAGCCTTTCGTGCAGGCAGCAAGCCGCGCCGCCGACGGGCTGCTCGACCCGGCGGCCTACGTGCAGGCAGTGTTCGGAGGGCAAAACTGATGCCCGTGCTGCTTGCCTGTTTGTTCACCCTGATCTGGCTTGGCATCACCGGTAGCTGGACGCTGCCGAACCTTCTGCTTGGCCTGCTGCTTTCGGCTGTCGCCTTGACGCTGGTGCGCTTTCAGCTCGGCACGCCGCAAAGTGTGCGGCGTCCTGGAAAGATCGTCGCGCTTCTGGTGCTGTTCATTGTCGAACTCATCAAGTCCGCCTGGCGCGTGCTGGTGCTGGTGCTGCAACCGCGGATGCAGGTGAAGCCGGGCATCATCGTCTACCCGCTGCGGGTGCAAAGTGATTTCCAGATCGCGCTTTTGGCCAACTTGATCACGCTGACGCCGGGAACGCTGACGGTCGATGTGACGGCTGACCGCAGCCATCTGATCATCCATGCGCTGGACGCAGCCGATCCCGAGGGCATTCGCGCCGATATCGAAAGCGGCTTCGAGCGTCGGATTCTGGAGGCATTCGGATGAACCTTGCCGCCGACTTCCTATGGATTGCGATCCATGTCGCCTTAGGCGTACTCAGCCTCGCTTTTCTGATGGCGATGTGGCGCGTGTTGCGTGGACCGACCCTGCCCGACCGGGTGGTGGGGCTCGATACGTTGGTGGTGATTGCGATCGGCTTCATCGCGACGATCGGGATCAAGACCGGCTTTACGCTCTATGTCGATATCGCACTGGCGCTGGGATTGGTGGGCTTCCTTGCCACCGTCGCATTCGCACGCTTTACGCTCAGCCTGCAGGGCAAGATCCAGCAGCGCAGCGACGAGACAGAAAAGCGTTTGAATGGAGAGCAGGGCACATGATGGATGCGATATGTGACAGCATTGCTGCCATTCTTTTGCTTGTTGGTTCGCTCTTTACTTTGACGGCCGCCATCGGGTTGCTGCGGCTTCCTGATGTATATTCACGCATGCATGCCGCTTCAAAGGCCGGAACGCTTGGTTCCTGCGTGATTTTGCTGGCCTTGGCGGTGGTTGAAGCCGATCTGGCGGTCGCCACACGGGTGTTAGCGGCCATCGTGTTTTTCATTATAACGGCGCCGATCTCAGCACATCTGCTCGCCCGTGCGGCACTGACCGCAGGTTATCCGCTTTGG
Source organism: Tianweitania populi (assembly GCF_014652875.1). Lineage (GTDB taxonomy): Bacteria > Pseudomonadota > Alphaproteobacteria > Rhizobiales > Rhizobiaceae > Tianweitania > Tianweitania populi. The sequence goes on from NZ_BMZQ01000001.1 coordinate 370,981, forward strand.
CGCGGCTCAGTGCGCAACGAAATGGATAATATGATTGACGCTCCCGTTTCAAAACCGGCTGAAGCGTCCGAATAGACTCCACTTCTCCTGCAGACTGCCCGTCAAATAAGCTATTGCCTCCCTTCGATGTGCTACAAAAAGGGTTGGCTCAGTGCTCAGTTAGGGTCCTATATTAATGAATATTCATTTGACAGGGGCCCAAGTCTTCACCAAATAGGGTGCATGCTTTATCCCGTTGCGCCGAACGCATGGTGATTTGGCCCATCAGCGCTTCCAGCGCACTAAACAATATCACGAACTGCCTTGGGGCCCCCCATTATGCAAATTGACGATACTCCTGCTCGTAATGATGATGCTTTGATGGAACTGACCGCCGATGTTGTGGCTGCTTATGTCAGCAACAATTCAGTTCCTGCTTCTGAATTGCCAAATCTAATTGCCGATATTCACGCTGCATTGGGCCGCGTTGGAAGTTCCGTGGCCGCTGCGGAGCCTGTTGTTCAGGACAAGCAGAAGCCCGCCGTAAACCCGAAGAAGTCGGTTCACGATGATTACATCGTGTGTCTCGAAGACGGGAAGAAGTTCAAGTCTTTGAAGCGTCACTTGATGACCCATTACAGCATGACGCCTGAGCAGTATCGCGAGAAGTGGGGCCTCGATTCCAGCTACCCAATGGTCGCGCCGAACTATGCGGCAGCGCGTTCGCAGCTCGCCAAGTCCATGGGTCTTGGCCGCAAGCCGAAGGCAGCTCGCTAAGCTTTCCGGATTTGATCTGATCGAAGCGGCGCCACGGCGCCGCTTTTTGATTCTGGGCTGTTTGCCTGCACTATAGGGCCAGCGGCGCGCCGCTCTGGCCTCGAATCAAGCGATCCAGCGCCTGCTTCATCGCGATATGGCGGTTGAGATCGTAGCTCCAGTGGCGATTGACGCCACGCAGCCGTTCGCGCTCGATCAAACGGCGCAGTCTGGCGACCAGCTTCAAACGCTCCGGCTTAGGCGATCGAAGGCCCGCAGCCAGATCGATCCCGCATAAGATGAACACGGCGGCCGTCTGCCTTGCATGATCGCTATACTCCGCCTTGGCGCGCAGGAACGCGGCCTTTTCTTGTCCGATAGGCATAGATGAACTCCGCTTGCAAACAGGCGGAGATCATCACCTTGGCCAGGAGGGGGTGGGGATCAGATCCTTGTGCAAAAACACTGCAGAACCACAAATCACCCCACGAGATCAACATGTTAGATCTTCTCACTGTTCTCGCATGTTCCTTTTTTGTTCACATGCCAGGACGAACCCGGTATAAGAACGTATTCCTATATCGGGAGAGCGCGTGGTGGGAACGAGTGCGGCAGAACGGGTTGGCCAGATCGAGGACGAATGCGAGGGCGGGGGTGAGGAAGACCGCCAGGGACGCGAAGAAGCGATCGTGGAACTCTGCGATTGTGTGATCGATCTCGCATCCGCCTTCTACGGCGTTTGCGGCAAGGAGTTGCGGATGCCCGGTCGGTCTCGCGGCCAGGTCGCGCGTATCCGGCAGATCGCCATGTATGTCGCCCACACCGTCCTCGACATGAGCATGGCCGAGGTCGGCCGCGGCTTCGGGCGTGACCGCACAACCGTGCTGCATGCCGTTCACCTGATCGAGGACCTGCGCGACGACCCGACCTTCGACGCGATCCTGGCCCGCACCGAACATATCGCCAAGACGGTGATGCGCGGCCGCAAAGTGTGGAGCCTGCGATGAGTGATTTCGAGACACAACAACAGAGCCGCCGCGTGCTGGCCTTCCTGGGAAAACAGGATGCCACGCTGGAAACAACGGCGACCGGCAAGGTGATGCTGCGCAGCGAGCGCGGGGTGATTGCGGTTGCGGCTGGTGTTGTTGCCGGCCTGCTCAAGCAGCGGCTGGTGGCACGCGATGGCGATGCGCTCAGCCTGACGGAAGCAGGACAGCTTGCGCGGCGGGAGCAGGCGGACAGCTTCGGTGCGCAGCATCGGGAGCTCGACCAGACCAGCATGGAAACGGAAGAGGGTTGGGAAAGCGTCACGATCAACCTGGCGGAATCGCCGCTGGCGCAGATCGCGCGGCGGCGCGGCAAGGATGGGCGAAGCTATTTAAGCGAGGCGGAGTTGCGGGCCGGCGAGCGGCTGCGCAGCGATTTCACACGCGGCCAGCTGATGCCGAAGCTGGGCGCGACCTGGCAGGCGATGCCGGGTTCAAGCCGGCGCGGCGGTGGGGCCGGTGGTGCGGTGGACCTGACGGATGCGGCACTCGCCGCGCGCCAGCGGGTGGAAAAGGCCGTGGAAGCGACGGGGCCGGAACTGTCCGGCGTGCTGCTCGATATCTGCTGCTTCCTCAAAGGGCTGGAACAGGTGGAAGCCGAGCGCGGCTGGCCGGTTCGGTCGGGCAAGGTGATGCTGAAGGCCGCCCTTGGTGCGCTGGCGCGCTTTTACGAGCCGCCACGCCCTCATTCGACGCGGCCGCGCAGCTTCCATTGGGGCACAGAAGATTACCGACCGACGATCGGTTGATGGTCAGGCAGCGATGGCCTGCGCGTCCGCGCGGATGCGCTGCACCATCGAGCGCAGACCGTTGGAGCGCTGCGGGCTGAGATGTTCGTTCAAGCCGAGCGTGCGCAAGGTTTCGTCGAAATCGATGGCGAGGATTTCCGACGCGTGGCGGCCGGAATACAGCGCCAGAACGATCGCCACGAGGCCGCGCACGATATGGGCGTCAGAGTCGCCCTGATAGGTCATCACCGGATCATGGTCGCCGGACGTCTGGCCGACCAGCCAGACCTGGCTGGCGCAGCCCCGCACCTTGTGCGCCTCGTCGCGCGCGGCTTCGGGATAGGGCGGCAGGTCCTGGCCCAGCTCGATGACATAGCGGTAACGATCTTCCCAATCATCGAGAAGGGAGAAGTCCGAGCGGATCGTGTCGATGGAAGCGGTCATGGCGCGGATATAGGTGACGACGGGCCGAGCGTCATCCAGCCATTGCGGCTGAAATCAAGAAAGCTTCAGGAATGTGGAGCGTCGAGCGGGCGTGCCGAGGGGATAGGGATCACGAAGCTGTCGGGCGTCAAAGCCACAGCGGCTTCGGCCGGAGCGGGCAGGAGCGCGGCAGCTGGGTTGATGACATCAGGCGCGCCGCTGACCGGCGGCTTCGGCTGTTTCTCGGGGATTTCGGGATCCACCATCTCGATGGCGAGCCGCGCGCTTTCGCGGGCGCGAACGCTGATCGTGTCGAAGGCGGCACGGCCGGTTTCGCACACATCCGGCTTGCGCTCGCACAGGCCGGCGACGTCGCTCATCGCTTCCTTAGCGGCAAAGAAGGTCTGGATCGGGCCGACAGAGGGCGCTTCGCTGTTTTCGCCGCCAAAGCCGAACGGCAGTGCGAGAAGCACCAGCGAGAACCAAAATCCCATCCGCAACAGAAACGTCATCGCGACATCCCCAATGAGGCCAGCATCCGGCGCCTCGAACCAGCCATCCTGAACCGCAGCCGGCAAAGCCAGCTTGCGGCATTCCCCCGCATTTTAGGTAATTTGAGGGGGTTTGTCATGGGCGTTCAACCAAGGAAAAGGCGAATTAAATCAGGTTCTTCGCGGTAAGAATTGATTAACCATGTAAGGTGTTGATTAGGCTGGATGGTGAGGTGCCGGCAGTTGGCTCGTAAGTATCTAGACATGGCCACATAGTCTGTCGGAGCTCACGCTACCTACGATTAACCATAAGGCAAATCGAACCGCTTGGAACGCCCGGATGCGCCGTTTCGGTACGACGGAAATGGGCACCTTTAGCGCGAGCTTATCTCTTCCTTAAACGCTGGATGCGACTTTCGCCCTCGATGAAGTTTCGTGCCCCGCGACTGAAGTGAGTGCGTTGTATTGAGTAATTCAGCCCGCAGATCTGGCGACTGGAAAGCTGGTCTTGCCGCTGCTTGCCGTCGGCTGGTGAACGTGCGCGCCTCGGAAGGGGATGCGAAGCGGCACCTGCGCCTGACCGGCCTCCTTCTGCTCGGGCCGCTGGTGCTGGCCGCGCTCGCAACGCCCTACCTTGCCGTAGTCTATTCCGCGCCGATCATGCTGGCGTTGATCTGCTCTGCCATTGCCGCATCCTGGACGACCGTCGCCGCGCTCGCATCCACCGGCCGCTTCGCGCCGGCAGCTCTTGGTGCGCTGGTGCTGGGCGCCCTAGGTTTGGCGACCGTCGTGGCCTGTGCTGGCGGCGCTGGATCGCCGGTGGCGCTGGTTCTGGCGGCTCTGCCGATTGAAGCCTGGTGGGCCGGCCGCAGCCGCCGTGCCTTGCAGGCGGGCAGCCTGGTGGGCGCGGCTACGCTGGGTGCGATCGTCGGACTGCACGCCTTTGACATGCTGCCTGATGTGCCGGGCGGTTTGTGGCACTGGCTGCTGCCGGTTGGCTATCTGCTGACGCTGGTTCTGCGCCGCGACGATTGGGTTGGCCCGAGCGTGGTTCTGCGCGACGAAGCGACCTCGGAGCTCGACACGCTATCGGATTGCGCCGTGCTGCGGCTCGATACATCGGGCGAAGTCCTGAGCGCCAATGCGCGCTCCAAGGACGTGCTGGGCCTGCCGACGGAGCATCTCCTGGGTTCGGCGCTGTTTGATCGCCTGCATGTGTCGGATCGTGTGATCTACATGACGGCGCTGGCGAACCTGCGGCTCACGGGCGCGATGCAGATGGTGGATCTGCGCATCCGCGTGCCGGAAGGCGAGACCGGTTCGGCTATCAGGCTGTTCACGGTGTCGATGACGCAGCGCGCGGCCGATCTCAGCGTGTTCCTTCTGATCCGCAACCGGCAGGACTACGCCGACCTTCTTCGCCAGGCGACCATCGCGACCGAACGGGCGGATAGTCTGGATGTCGCCAAGAGCCGGTTTCTGGCCGCCGTCAGCCACGAGTTGCGCACGCCGCTGAACGCGATCATCGGTTTTTCCGACATGATGATCCAGGGCATGGCTGGTCCCTTCGCGGATCCGCGGCAGACTGAATATGTCGGGATCGTGCGGGATAGCGGCCAGCATCTGCTGTCGGTGGTGAACTCGATCCTGGATGTGTCCAAGATCGAGTCGGGCACTTACACGATTTCGCCGGAGCCGTTCCGCTTCGAGGAAGCCGTGGAATTCTGCCGCTCGATGCTGGCGGGGCAGGCTTCGGCCAAGCATGTGGCGCTGCGGGTGCAGATCGAGCGCAATGTCGGCGAGTTGTGCGGTGATCGTCGCGCAATCCAGCAGACCTTGATCAATCTCGTCGGCAACGCGATCAAGTTCACGCCCGAAGGCGGGGCGGTGACGGTGGGCGCGCATCGGCAGGGGCGGAAGCTGCAGTTCTGGATCAGCGATACCGGCATCGGCATCGCCGACTGCGATCTGGCGCAGATCGGGCGGCCGTTCGTGCAGGTGCGCAACGATTACACCCGTCACCACGAGGGTGCTGGCCTCGGCCTGTCGATCGTGAAGGGACTGGTGGGCCTGCATAAGGGAACGCTTTCCGTGGCGAGCACGCCGGGTGAAGGCACAACGGTGACGGTGACGCTTCCGGTCGATGGACCGGATCAAACCTCGATGAACGAGGGAATGGACTGGATGGTGGATCATGGCACGCAAAACGCAGAAACCTACCGCAAGAGCGCGTAAGCAACCGACGCCGCCGCCGGCCGCCGACAGCCTGGTGCGTCGCGTCGCGGCTGCTGGCGGTGCGGCCGTTGCGCGCAACCCGATGATGGTTGGCGGCACGACGGCGTTTCTGATCGCGCTGTTTTTCGTGTCGGCGAATGCGATGTGGTATCAGCCGCACTTCCATAAGGGCGCGTTCTTCCCGACGCGCGACCTGCCGCAGAACGTGTTGCCGCTGGAAGGCCAGGAGCCGGTTCAAAGGAACACGACAACCGGCGAGGCGGTGCCGTCCGGCGACCCTACCGTGCAGCAGGTGCAGACCGTGCTGCAGGACCTCAAGCTTTATCGCGGCAAGGTCGATGGTGCGCTGGGCACGGACACGGCCGAGGCAATCCTGACCTATCAGAAAATCGTCGGTCAGCCGATGACGGGCGAGATCGACGACGCGCTTCTGTCGCAACTCGGCGTTACGACCAGCACGGGCAGCACGGCTTCGATCAGGCCGGCTTCGACAACTCCGTCGGCTGCTGATCCCGCCGCGCGCGCCCATGAAGCAGCGACGGGCTCTGTCGCGGCATCCGGCCTGCCGACGCAGGAGCGCATCAGCCGCATACAGGCGGGGTTGCGGGCGTTCGGCAACGAAAGTGTGGAGATTGATGGCATGGTGGGCACCAAGACCCGCAATGCCATTCGTGAATTCCAGTCGCTGTTCGGCTTGGCCGTGACCGGCGAACCCGACGAGGAGCTGTACGTCAAGATGCGGGAAATCGGCCTGACCAGTTAAGATCAGGCCGGTCGCCGACGTCGTTTAAACGAGTTCGCCGAGCGTGGTGGCGTCAAAGTTCTTCAAGCCGGCTTCGTCCTGCGCGCGGATCTTCGTGACCCATTGTGGATCGGCGATCAGGGCACGGCCCACCGCGATCAGGTCGAACTCCTCGCGTTCCATGCGGTGCAACAGCTGGCTGATATCGCTGCGCTGCGAGTTCTCGCCCTTGAAGGCGCCCATGAAGTCGCTGGACAGGCCGACCGAGCCGACGCTGATCGTGGCCGCACCTGTGAGCTTCTTGGCCCAGCCCGCGAAGTTCAGGCCTTCCGCACCATCGACATCCGCAAATTCGGGCTCCCAGAAGCGGCGCTGCGAGCAATGGAGAATATCGGTTCCGGCTTCCACCAGAGGCACCAGCCAATCCGCCATTTCGTCCGGCGTGTTGGCGAGGCGGGTCGTGTAATCCTGCTGCTTCCACTGGCTGAGGCGCAGGATCACGGGGAAGTCCGGACCGACGGCTTCACGCACGGCTTTGACGACCTCCACGCCAAAGCGCGACCGCTCCTTTATGGTTGAGCCGCCCCAGGCGTCGGTGCGCTCATTGGTGCCGCTCCAGAAGAACTCGTCGATCAGGTAGCCGTGGGCGCCATGGAGTTCGACCGTGTCGAAGCCGAGACGCTTGGCGTCGGCTGCCGAGCGTGCATAAGCCGCGATTGTGTCGGCGATCATCTCTTCGGTCATCGCGATGCCGTGCGGCTTGCCGGGTGCAAGGAGGCCGGACGGGCTTTCGATCGGCTCGGGCTGTGCCCAGTCCAAACCAGCGATGACCGTAGAGCCCGTATGCCAGACCTGCGGCCCCATCTTGCCGCCGGCGGCATGAACCGTGTCGATGACAGTCTTCCAGCCGGCGAGAGCGGCTTCGCCATGGAAGAAGGGAATGCCCGGATGGTTGCGCGAGCCCGGGCGGTCGATCACCGTGCCTTCGGACAGGATCAGGCCGACGTCGCCCTCGGCGCGGCGGCGGTAATAGGCGGCGTTGGTTTCGCCGGGGATGCCTTCGGCGGCAAAGGTGCGCGTCATCGGGGCCATGACGATGCGGTTTTTCAGTTCGAGCGACTTCAGTTTGAACGGCTGAAACAGGACGTCGACATTCGACAAAGACATAAAGCAAAAACTCCGTGGATTACGCGGCTGAGGTATACACTAGATACCAGGTGTCAATGAGGCGCCTGATCGACACCAGGTAGGCCGGAAGATACCAGGGTCCTTTGTTGCAACGAACCGGGAGAAGAAACGATGCCGTCGACACCTGGATATTCCGCGGGCGAGAAGAGCCCGAACCGGGTCATTCTGGATCAGATCACCGACAAATGGTCGATCGCGGTGCTGGCTGCCCTGTGCGAGCGCCCGCTGCGGTTCAACGAGGTGCGGCGGCAGTTGGGTGGCGTGACGCAGAAGGCGCTGACGCAATGTCTGCGCCGCTTGGAGCGCAACGGCATCGTGGCGCGCCGGGTGCTGTCAGGTTCGCCGATCGCCGTGGAATATTCGGTGACCCCGCTAGGCGTGACGCTGAAGGAGCCGTTCATGGCGCTGAACCAGTGGACGCTGGATCATATGGCCGAGGTGCATCGCGCGCAGGACGTGTTCGATACAAGACGCATGGACGAGGCGGCCTGAGATGCGGCTGACCTCGGACTTCTTTGTTTCGGCTTTGACACGGCGCGTGTTCGGCGATGGCGGCTTTGCCGCGGTTGTTCGTAAGGGCGCAACGGAAGCGGGCGCGGTGTTCGTGACAACGCGCAACCGCATGGGCGAGGTGACCCTGTTCGGGCCGGCGCCGCAAACGAGCTATGACGAGGAACGGCCGAGCGAGCGGCAGTTTTCGCTCATGCTCGAAGGCGCTGACGATGCGGCTGTGGAAGCGCGGCTGGCGAAGGAAATGCGCTTCGATCCCGATATCTGGGTGATCGAAATCGAGCCCGGCAAGCTGACGGTGGATGAACTGCTCTCGGTCGCGGCTTAAGCGACCTGATGGGCCCGCTGCGGTTGGGATGCAGCATTACCGTTGCCCGCCAGGCGGCGGCTGACGCCGGCGAACACGGCATCGGCTTGGTAAAGGCGCAGGGTTGCCGCGGCTTCTTCCGGCGAGATCGCCTCATAGCGCGACACGAAAGACTGGATGGCCTGGGCGTGGCCGAAGCCGGCGGGAAAGGTTGCGGCAACAAGCAGGAAGGCTTGTTCCGGAATGAGCCGCAGCGCCTTCAGCACGCGCGAGAAATCGCGCTTGTCGGAGGAGGCCACGATGGAATGCGCCTGGCCGCCTTCGATCTCCAGCGCTTCGGCAAGTGCCGTTTCGAAGAATGGAAGTGAGCCCGTCAAAGCGGTTGCGCGGAGTGTCTCATAGGCGGGATGAGCAGGGTCTGGCTGTGTGGCGGCAGCGGGGCCGGCGGGCGATCCCGGCTGCATCATCGCGCGCAGGCTTTCGCGCGCGGCTTCGGCGATGCCGGGCTTGGCAAGACGCTGGCGCGACAGCAGCGCCTTTTCGATCAGCACCGCTGTGGTAGGCGTGAGATCCTTGCGCTGGATGATGACGCGCGCATGGCTGGCACCGCGGCGGCCGACAAGAGCGACGAGGTCGACATCGGTCAAGGCGTTGGATTTCAGCAGAAGCGGTGCGGCGATTTCGATGCGCTCGCCGGCGAGGCGACGGACGAGGGCCGGCGGGGCGAACTTGCTTTCGCTGAGAACGGCGGACACATAGCGCCGCGAGTCTTCCGACACGTTGTCATAGAGCTGAAGGCAAAGCTCCTCCAGCTGGATGATGTCGCGCCGGCTCGGCCGTGTCAGCGCACAGAATGCCGATATCGCAGCACGAAACAGGCGGTCCGCGCGGCTCGCATCGTGCTTCTCAGCGATATGGCGGAAATCCTGTGACGCGGTCATGTCTGTTGGGTTGAAAAGGGTGCATGAAAGGCGCCCAAGCGCCTATCAATCAAATTAGCTGGGAGGCGTTAGCAAGCCATTAACCGTCAGCTGGCTGGATGGGAGACGGAGGCGTTGAGTCACTTGCTCCTATCGAAATGAGAGGGCTTGCAGATCATGACGAATATCTTGAACTTCAAACCGCGTGCCGAAAGCAAATCGGGACAGCGCAGCCCGGAGACACCGGCGGACATCATCATCTTTCCGGGCATTCGCTATGAGCGGATGGAGGGCAACCACACAGTCTCGGCTCGGCGCGACATTGCCTTGCGGTCGACCGCGACAGTTCCGGCGCTGTTGCAGGGCTGAGGCGTTAAGGCAGCGGCTGGCAGTTGAGATCGCGGAAGAAGCGGTCGGCGACGCTGTTCCAGCTTTGATCGGGTACCAGTGCGCGCACGAGCGCAATGCCTTCGCTGGTCGTGCTTTCTATGAACACGGCGCGCTCGAGATCGTTCGGCATGGCGCGGCGCATCTCGACCATCTGCAAGGGCGACATGATCACCACGTCCAGCAGGCCTGCGGATGCGGCGCGGTCGGTGAGGCTGTAGGTGGTTTGGCCGGCGCGGTCATGGATCGACAGGCTCCAGAACGGCAGTTGGTGCGGCGAGGAGAGTTGCAAGCCGCCATCGGCGAGATCGAAGCGGCAGGCGGCGGCGCGAAAGAGCGGATCGCCGTTGCGCACAAGCGGCACGACATCGGCGCTTGAACCGGTGGCCGGTGTCACCTGATAAAGCTCGCCGGCCTCTTCCAGCTGGCTCCAGGCATCGCGGCTCGTGGTGTGCGGGATGAGGAACAGGATCGCGATGTGGATGATCGCGGCACCCACCAGGCCGACCAGAATTGCGTAAAGAAGCTTACCCATCGCAGGCGATCCGGCGAATGACGGGAAGGTTTGTGTCGGAGGCCGAACGGTTAGCCAAGGGCGTGTCGTAGAGCGTCAGAACAAGCTGCATGGAGCCGGTGCCGGAGATGGGCAGCCAGTTGCCGGATGCGGGCTCGGCGCCGACTTCCACGACGAAGCGCGTGGTTTCTGCTTCGCGCAGGATGGCGAGCGAGCTGGTGGCGGCGGCGCGTTCGCCGATGCCCGTCAAGGATACCTGTTTTTCATCCGTGGCATAGAGCGTCCAGAAGCGGGCAGGCGGGGTTTCGCCTTCAACCGCATAGCGGCACTGGATGCTGAGCGGCTGGTTTTGTGTATCCACCGACGCGCGGAACTCGACGCCTTCAGCGCGGCCAAGCGCAAGGCTGCCTTCGCGGGCGTAACGGGCCTGCATGTAGGGATCTGCATCGGGCGTGCCGACATCAGGCAAGGCGACCCATGGACCGACGCGGATCGCGCCGAAGCTCGCGCTATGGTTCAGCGCATAAAGCACGCTGCCGGCACCGCCGCCGAGGGCGATCGCGAGCGTGAGGCCAACAAGGAGAACGGTTTTCAGCATGAAAGCGCCGTGGCGAGGTGACCCGCCATAGCGTGAGCCGGGTTGCCGCCGCAAGCGGCGCGACTGCTCAAGTGCAATGCCTCAAAGCGCCGACAGCTTGTCGCGGGCAGAAATCTGAGCGGGCGCACTGCCCGCGAACGCCGCTTCGATCTCGGCCAGGACGCGTGTGGTCGCGGGCGACAGGATGCGCGGCGCTTCATCCATGGGGCTGTCTCCGGCATTGGAGGCGAGGCCGGCGATGGCCTGGGCGTCGGCGGGCTTGTCGATGAAGGGCTTTTCGATCAGCGGGATCGGCTTCAACTCGACATTGCGATGCGCATAAGCCATCAGCCGCTGCCAGACCATGGCGGGCATAGAACCGCCGGTCATCTCGTTGGTGGATGTGAAGTCGTCATTGCCGAGCCAGACGGCGGCGAGATAGTTGCCGGTGAAGCCGACATACCAGGCATCGCGATAGGCCTGCGTCGTGCCCGACTTGCCGGCCGAGCGGATGCCGGGCAGGGCGGCGCGACGGCCGGTGCCGATTTCAGGCACCTGCACGAGCATCGAATTCATCGAGGCCGTGGCCTGTTCCGACAGGACGCGGTGCGGCGGCGGGGCGTCGCGCTCGCGGTCGTAGAACACTTTGCCGGAATGGTTGGACAGCTGAGTGATGCCGTGGCGCATGCCGGCATAACCGCCGTTTGCGAAGACCTCATAGCCCGTCGCCTGATCCATCACGGTCATGCCGGATGTGCCGAGCACCATGGTCTTGTGAGCTTCGAGCTTGGACTCCACACCAAAGGATTCGGCCATCGCCTTGATCGGCGGAATGCCGAGATGATCCTTGGCGAGGCGCACGGGCACGGTGTTGATCGACTTTACGAGAGCGGTGGTCAGCGACATGCGGCCGGAGAAGGAGCGGCCGTAGTTCTTGGGCGACCAGCCGTTCCAGGTGATCGGCCCGTCGGAAATCACGGAATCAGCCTTGAAGCCGTGTTCCATGGCGGTGGCATAGACATAGGGCTTGAAGGACGAGCCGGTTTGCCGGAGCGCCTTGGTGGCGCGGTTGAACTGCGACGTGCCGTAATCGCGTCCGCCGACGATGGCGCGCACGGCGCCATTGGTTTCCAGCATCACCAGCGCGCCCTGGTCGACCCGGTACTGCTTGCCGTGCTGGCGCAGCATGAATTCGAGCGATTCTTCGGCCGCATGCTGCAGGTTCAGGTCGATCGTGGTGCGCGCGACCATGGAGCGGATGCCATAGGGTTCGGCGATCTGCTTGGCCTGTTCGAAGGCCCAGTCGAGGAAATAGTCCGGGCTCGGCCGCTCGCCGCGATCCACGATGCTTGCCGGATGCAGACGGGCGGACAAGACCTGGCCTTCGGTAAGGAAGCCGCCCTGAACGAGGTTGCTCAAGACTTCATTGGCACGACCTCGCGCGGCCGGCAGGTTGATGTGGGGCGCGTATTTGGCGGGCGCCTTGAACAGGCCGGCCAGCATGGCGGCTTCCGACAGGTTGAGGTCCTTCACCGACTTGCCGAAATAGAAATCAGCCGCCGCCGTGATGCCGAACGTGCCGCCGCCCATATAGCCGCGGTCGAGATAAAGCTGGAGAATTTCTTTCTTGCTGAGGTTGGTTTCCAGCCAGATCGCAAGGAAGGCTTCCTTGATCTTGCGATCAAAGGTGCGCTCGTTGGTCAAGAACAGGTTCTTGGCGAGCTGCTGCGTCAGCGTCGAGCCGCCCTGGACCACGCCATTGGCGCGCATGTTCTCGCTCATGGCCCGACCGAGGCCGAGGAAGTCGATGCCCCAATGGGTAAAGAAGCGGCGGTCTTCGGTGGCAAGCAGTGCTTGGATCACATGATCCGGCATCTCGTCGATCGGCACGGAATCGCGCTGGATGATGCCGCGCTGGCCGATCTCGTTGCCGTAGCGGTCTAGGAAGGTAACGGCGAAATCGCCCTGATTGCGCCAGTCGGTGTTGGTTTCCTGGAAGGCGGGCATCGCGAGCGCCAAGAGGATCACCGTGCCGACCGCACCCATGGTGAAGCCTTCGGACGCAAGCTCGACCAGACCGCGCCGCCAGCCGCGCACGCGGAAGCGGCGCGAAAAGATGGTGATGTTTTCCCAAGCACGGCCGAACTGGAAGCGCGCCTCATAAAGGCTGGAATCAAGCCAGGCATCCGTCGCAAGCATTGCGGCAGACAGGCGACCGCGTTTCCCGCGAGGTTTCTGTGGCTCATCCATGGCGACGGTCCGGCAAGCTTTTCTACGCGAAACAAACAAGTGCAAGCAGGTCGGGCGCGTCCCTTCGCCCGGAATTACGATGGCAGGCTTTCATGTCACACTTCAAGGAGAAAGCGGTGCAGCGTCAGCGACTTCTGAAGGCACGGTAGGGCGATTGACCTAACGAACTTGTAAGAGATTCGGTGACGTTGCGTCGGTTCTCCAATTTAGCTCTGACCGAGAGAGCCCGGGCCGCCGCTCTGCATCGCGAAACCTTTGCGCAAGCTGCGATCAGCTTTTGATATCGACGGGTCTTTCGGGGTATCGGACGCGCATGAAAGACCTGTTTCTTAGCTTTCCCCGATCCTTTTCCGTGCCGGCCTTGTGCTTGGGAACGGTCTTCTTCGCTGCATCACTGACGCCGAGCCTTCTGCCGAGGGACTTCCTGGTTCAGGGCCTGTTGTCGGGTGTGGCCTTTTCGGTCGGCTACGCGATTGCGATGCTTCTGAAGTGGCTTGGGCTCTATCTCGGCTTGCACAAAGGCGTTCACCGCCGCCATGCCTTCAGCGTGAAGATCGTCATCACGATGATCGCGCTCGTCGTCGGAGCGGTCTTTTTGTGGCAGGCGTCCGCCTGGCAGAACTCCGTTCGGCTTCTCATGGGATTGGAGCCGGTCGCCAGCGTGAGGCCGTTTGCCGTGGGCGGCATTGCGCTGATCGTGGCACTTGTTTTGACCACCCTCGGATGGCTGTTTCGCATGGCGTTCTTCACCATCGCGCAACGCTTGAAACGTCACCTGCCGCGCCGGCTTTCCTATCTGATCGCGCTGGTGCTGGCCTTCTGGTTGTTCTGGTTTTTGGGCAACGGTTTGCTGGCAAGCGCCGTGTTCCGTGTGATGGATGCGTCCTACCAACAGTTCGATGCCTTGATCGAAGACAGCGTCGGACAGCCGACGGACCCGCTGAAAACCGGCAGCTCCGCTTCTTTGCTGGAGTGGGATCATCTTGGCCGGACGGGACGGCAGGCAATCGCGGCGGGGCCAAATAAAGCCGATATCGAGGCTTTCACCGGAGCGCCCGCAATGGAGCCGCTCAGGGTCTATGTCGGCGTGGAATCAGCCGAAACGATCGAGGATCGCGCGCAACTCGCTCTCGAGGAGTTGAAGCGCATCGGCGGGTTCGATCGCTCGGTTCTTGTGATCGCGACGCCCACAGGCACTGGCTGGCTCGATCCCGCATCCCAGCAACCCCTGGAATATTTGCATCGCGGCGACGTCTCTACCGTGGCGGTGCAATATTCCTATCTGGCGAGTTGGCTAGCGCTTCTTGCGGAGCCGGATGTCGGTGCCGAGACATCGAGGGCCGTGTTCGCGGCGATCTATGGCTATTGGCGCGATCTTCCCACGAAAACCCGGCCGAGGCTTTACCTGCATGGCCTCAGTCTGGGCGCGCTGAACTCCGATCTGTCTACCAACCTGTTCCAGGTGATCGACGATCCGTTTGACGGCGTGTTCCTGGTGGGGCCGCCCTTCAACACGCCGACCTGGCGCGAAGCCACGCAGGCGCGCTTGCCCAACTCGCCGGCCTGGCTGCCGCGTTTGGACAGTGCTTGGCCGATCCGCTTCACCAACCAGACGAACCAGCTTGGTCTGGAGAGTGCCGGCAACGGGTTTCGCATCGCTTTTCTGCAATATGGCAGCGACCCCATCACCTTCTTCGATACCCGTGCCGCCTATCGACGTCCGGCCTGGTTGGAGGGTAAGCGGGCGCCGGATGTGTCCCCCGATCTGCGCTGGTATCCGGTCATCACGTTCCTGCAATTGGTAGTCGATCTTATGACGGCCACGACGACCCCGATGGGCTACGGCCATGTCTACGCGCCCGAGCATTATATCGACGGCTGGGTCTATGTAACGCGGCCTTCGGGGTGGACCGACCCAGAGCTTGAGCGCCTTAAGGCCATGCTTGGAGCGAAGCTGCGCGAACAGCTTTAGACGGGGCTGAATGCGCAGCTCGTCGGCCGATGTCCTTCCACATAGGCCGCACGCATTTCCCAAATAGGAAAATAGTCCTTGACACCGTGACGGTGCTCGGGTAGGTTACAGCTATCGTCAGACAGTTGTGACTGAGAGCCGGCGGCGCGGGAAAGCGTCGACGCGGACAGTCGCACGAGACGCATCAGCCGGGGATAGATTTTAGACATGACAGCAAAGGTCGGGCCGACCTGGGCGGCTCTTCGCGCGATCTATGAGGGGGCGCGACCCACACTTCCGATCCTCGCCACGGCGGGCCGTATTCCGGAAGATACCATTTTCGCCAAGGCCCTGCGGGACAAATGGGTGGATGCCTATGCGGCAGGCACCGGGGCAGGACGCAAGCTTCGGCTGCAAGGCCGGATCGAAAAACTGGAAAAGCTGATCGATACGCTGATCGGCGAAAGCGAAGCCAGTCCCACCGTCGACAAATCACGCATCGACATGATCGGCGTGCTGTTTCGCGCCATCGAAAAGCTGAAGGACATGGTCTCGTCCCAGGAAGCGGAGGCGCAGGCGGGGAGTGGGGAAAGAGATGAGCGGGTCGGCACCATTATCCAACGGATCGACCAGCGAATCCTCGATCTCGCCCGAGGAACAGAAAGGGGAACAGCCAACAAACCTGGCTAACCTCAGTGAAGACGAGGCGCGGCTGATCGCGCGGGAATGGATCGCGATCGCCCGACCGCAGCAGTACCCGCTGTTCGATGACAAGCCCGACACCTGGCTGGTGATCGGCGGGCGCGGGTCGGGCAAGACGCGGTTGGGGGCGGAGTGGGTCAATGCGATGGTGCGGGGCTATCCGCCTTTCGCGGAACTCGGTGACCGGCATGGGCAGATCGCGCTGGTGGGCGAAACCTTGGGCGATGTGCGCGAGGTGATGATCGACGGGCCGTCCGGGTTGGTGACGATCGCACGGCATGACCGGCCGCGTTTTGAAGCGACGCGGCGGCGGTTGGTCTGGGACAATGGCGCGGTGGCGCAGATCTTTTCGTCCGAAGATCCAGAAAGTCTGCGGGGGCCGCAGTTTGCGGCGGCGTGGTGCGATGAAGTTGCGAAATGGAAGAACGCGGAAAGCGTGTTCGACATGCTGCAGTTCGGGCTTCGGCTGGGCAAGCGGCCGCGACAGATCCTGACCACGACGCCCAAGCCGACGCCGCTGATGAAGCGGCTGCTGGCGGATGCGACGGTCGCGGTAACGCGGATGAAGACGAGCGACAATGCCGACAATCTCGCGCCGAGCTTCATGGCGACCGTGAACAGGCTTTACGGCGGCACGCGGCTGGGGCGGCAGGAGCTCGAGGGCGAGCTGATAGACGACCGGCAGGACGCGCTTTGGACACGGGTTCTGCTAGAGTCGGCGAGGCGGCCGGTGGGGGAGATCGGGCGCATCGTGGTCGCGGTCGATCCGCCGGCTGGTGGGCAAGGCAAGGGCAACCGCTGCGGCATTGTCGCGGCGGGGCTGGATGCCGGGGGGCATGCCGTGGTGCTGGCAGATGCGACAGTGTCCGGTGTCGCGCCGCATCAATGGGCGGCGGTCGTGGTGCGGCTTTACGGCAAGCTGAATGCCGATTGCATCGTGGCGGAAGTGAACCAGGGCGGCGCGATGGTGGAAAGCGTGCTGCGGGCGGTGGATGCAAGCGTGCCGGTGAAGGCTGTTCGCGCAAAACGCGGCAAGTGGCTGCGGGCGGAACCGATCGCGGCGCTTTATGCGCAAGGGCGCGTGATCCACGCGACACGCTTTCCCGAACTGGAAGACGAAATGTGCGACTTCGGCGCGGATGGGCTGGCCGATGGCCGTTCGCCGGACCGGGTGGATGCGCTTGTCTGGGCAATCAGCGAGTTGATGGCCGCTGGCGATGCTCAGCCGCGCATCCGGCAGATGCGCTGACCTGAACTCACGAGATAAGGCTGGGATGATGAAGGCATGGAACTGGCCGTGGCGGAGCGTGGCCCTAAGCCCGGAGCGCAAGGAAGCCGGCGGGATCGGCTTCGTGGCGCTGCATGGGCAAGCCGCAGCGCACTGGACGCGGCGCGATTACGGCGCGCTGGCCCGCGAAGGCTATATGAAGAACCCGATCGTGCATCGCTCCGTGCGCATGATCGCGGAAGCGGCGGCGGCGGTGCCGTGGCTGCTTTATCAAGGCGTCACTGAGCATGACGCGCATCCGCTGCTGAAGCTGCTTGCGCGACCCAACCGGCGCATGGCGGGCGCGGCCTTCCTGGAAGGGCTTTATGGCCACCTGCTGCTTTCGGGCAATGCCTATGTCGAGCTGGTGAGCGCGGGCGAGCGGCGTGAGCTACATCTGCTGCGGCCGGACCGGACGCGGGTGGCGACGGACGAGCGTGGCTGGCCCGTGGCGCTGAATGTGGGCGAGGGGCGCGATAAGCGAACTGTGCCGCTGGGGCCGGATGGGGCGCTGCAGCTCCAGTTGTTTCATCCGGTGGACGATCATTACGGCTTTGCGCCGCTGGAAGCCGCACTGACGGCGCTCGATACGCATAATGCGGCGGGGCAGTGGAACAAGGCGCTGCTCGACAACTCGGCGCGGCCTTCCGGTGCGCTGGTTTATGCGCCGAAGGAGGGCGGCAATCTCACGGACGAGCAATTCGAACGGCTGAAGGCGGAGCTTGAGGACGGCTATTCCGGTGCCAAGCGCGCCGGGCGTCCGTTGCTTCTGGAAGGCGGGCTCGACTGGAAGGCGATGGGCTATTCGCCCAGGGACATGGACTTCATCGAGGCGAAGAATGCCGCCAGCCGCGACATTGCGCTCGCTTTCGGCGTGCCGCCGATGCTGCTGGGGATCCCCGGCGACAACACTTACGCGAACTATCAGGAAGCCAACCGCGCCTTTTACCGCCTGACGGTGCTGCCGCTGGTGGCAAAGACCGCGCGGGAGTTTTCGGCATGGCTGGGGCCGTCATTCGGCGAGGGCCTGAGGCTCTGGTTCGATGCGGACCAGATCGAGGGGCTGGCGGCCGAGCGCGAGGCGCTGTGGTCGCGCCTGAGTGCGGCGACGTTCCTGACCGATGACGAGAAACGCGAGGCGGTCGGCTACCGGCCGTTGCCGTGAGGACAATCATCATGAATGACACAGCCATGATCTGGCTGGCGCGCGGCGTAGGTGCCGCGGCCGGCTCGGCGATTTCGCTCGCCTACATCCTGCCGCGCGGACGACGCGAGGCGGCGGTGCGCTTTGCCGTCGGCCTCGTCAGCGGCGTCGTGTTCGGCGGGGGCGTGGGGCTGAAGATCGCCCACGAGCTGGACCTTGGCGTGGCCCTCGGTCCCTTCGAACTGATGCTGATGGGTTCGGCTGCCGCAAGCCTTTGTGCCTGGTGGGCGCTGGGCTTCGTGATGCGGCTGTTTGAGCGCGGCACAACCAAATCCGAAAAAAGCGAGGCGCGATGAGCGGGATCGAAACCAAGCGCGTGGCGCTTGCCGTGGAAGAGGTGGACGCGGAAGGATCGTTCACCGGTTACGCCAGCCTGTTCGGCGCGCCGGATCTTGGGCGTGACATCGTGGAGCGCGGGGCTTTCGCGAAGTCGCTGCGAGCGCGGGGTGCCAGCGGCGTGCGCATGCTGTTCCAGCACGATCCGGCGCAGCCGATCGGGATATGGACCGAACTGCGCGAGGACGAACGCGGGCTGTTCGTGCGCGGGCGGCTGCAGAGCGAGGTGGCGCGGGGGCGTGAAATCCTGGCGCTGATGAAAGCGGGTGCGCTAGACGGTTTGTCGATCGGCTTTCGTGCGGAAAAGGCACGCAAGGAAGCGGCGACTGGGTTCCGGCGCATTCTGGAAGCGGACCTCTGGGAAATCTCCGTGGTGACCTTTCCGATGCTGCCGGGCGCGCGCATCCGCCAGGTGAAGAGCGGGGCGCAAAGCCTTCCCACGACCCGTAAATTCGAACGCTGGCTCACGCAGGATGCTGGGCTGTCGCGGGCGCAAGCCAAGCTGGTGATCAGCAAGGGCTTCGCCGAACTGAAGCGCGAGCGAGACGCCGCGCAAGGCCGACCTGAAAGGCTGGCGGACACAATCCGCGCGGCCGCAAACCTGTTCCAGAACTGAGGATCAAATATGCAGACCATGCAGAGCAAGCGTGCGCCGGAAACTAAGAGCGGTGCGCCGTATGATGTGAAGGGCGCGTTTGACGATTTCATGGGCGCGTTCGAGGCGTTCAAGGACGCTAACGACACCCGCCTCGGCGAACTCGAAACGCGCATGACGGCGGATGTGCTGTCGACCGACAAGGTCGATCGCATCTCCAAGTCGCTCGATGCACAGCAACGCAAGCTGGACGAGCTGCTTTTGAAGAAGGCGCGCCCGGCGCTGGGTCGCAGCAGTGAGGTGGGCGCGAGCGAGCACAAGGACGCCTTCGAAGCCTATGTGCGCTCCGGTGACGAGCGCGGCATACGCTCCGTGGAAGCCAAAGCGATGAGCATTGGTTCGGGTTCGGACGGCGGCTATCTCGTGCCGGTTGAGACCGAAACGGAGATCGCCAAGCGGCTTTCCGTGCTGTCGCCGATCCGCTCGATTGCTTCGGTGCGCCAGGTGTCCACGGCCGTGCTGAAGAAGCCGTTCGCGCTGACCGGTCCGGCGACGGGCTGGGTGGGCGAAACGGCGGCGCGCACGCAGACGGCGAGCCCGACGCTGGCCGAACTCGAGTTCCCGGCGGCCGAGCTTTACGCCATGCCATCCGCCACGCAGGCGCTGCTGGAAGACAGCGCGGTGGATCTCGACACCTGGCTGTCTGACGAGATCGAACTCGCCTTCGCCGAACAGGAAGGCACGGCTTTCGTGACGGGCAACGGCGTCAACAAGCCGAAGGGTTTCCTCGCCTACGACAAGGTCGCGGAGCCGAACTGGTCCTGGGGCTCGCTCGGCACGATCGCAACGGGTGCGGCGGGTGCCTTTGCCGCGACGAACCCGGCCGACAAACTCGTTGACCTTATCTATGCGCTGAAGGCCGGTTACCGCGAAAACGCGTCCTTCGTGATGAACCGCAAAACGCAAGCCGCGGTGCGCAAGATGAAGGACGGCGACGGCAACTATCTCTGGCAGCCGCCGGCGGGTGTTGGTCAGAAGGCTTCGTTGATGGGCTTCCCGGTGGTGGAAGCCGAGGACATGCCGGATATCGCGGCGGACTCGACGGCGATTGCCTTCGGTGACTTCGCGCGCGGCTATCTGATCGTTGACCGCACCGGCGTGCGCGTGCTGCGCGATCCGTATTCCGCCAAGCCGTATGTGTTGTTCTACGTGACCAAGCGCGTCGGCGGCGGTGTGCAGGATTTTAGCGCGATCAAGCTGCTGAAGTTCGCGACGGCCTGATCGCCCGAGCCTGAACAAACACATGAGCCCCGGCATGATCTGCCGGGGCTTTTTCTTTTCCGCCAGACGCTTGAGGGATTTTCATGACTCTGTTTCGCACCGTCGAGCCGGCGGCCGAGCCGGTGACCGTGGCCGATGTAAAGGCGCATCTGCGGCTCGATCATGCGAGCGAGGATGGGCTGATCGCGGATCTGATCCGGGCAGCGCGGGCTGAGGTCGAACAGGCCACGGGCTGTGCGCTGATCGAGCAAAGCTGGCGGCTGACGATCGATCGCTGGCCGGCATCCAACCGCGTGCTGATCCACAAGCATCCCGTGCGCGAAGTGTTGTCGGTGACGATCTATGGAAGGGATGGCGGTGCGGCGATTGTTGATCCGGCGACGATGCTGCTCGATGCCGATGCGCGGCCGACACGCCTTCACTTCGACCAGGCGCCGCAGCCGGGGCGAGCGATGAACGGGATCGAGGTGGATTTCGTCGCGGGTTTCGGGCCGGCGGGAACGGATGTGCCCGATCTGCTCAAGCGCGCAGTGGTGATGCTGGCGAGTCATTGGTTCGAGTTCCGCGCGGTGCTGTCAGCCAAGGATCAGCCGGCGTCTTATCCGAAGGGTTATGAGCGCCTGATTGCGCCTTATCGTTCGCGGAGGCTCTAGATGGTGAGTTTCATCGAGCCGGGCAGCCTGCGCACCGAGCTGGCGCTGGAAGACGTGACGCTGAGCGAGGATGGCGCGGGCGGGCATGTCGAACACTGGACGGAAGTCGCCACCGTGTTTGCGCGGCTGGAGCCGGTGCGGGCGGATGCGCGCTTTGGGGCGGATCAATCGCTGGAAAGCGTGACGCATCGGGTGACGCTTCGTTTTCGCGACCTTGTGAAGAGCGGCATGCGCTTTCGGTTGGGGGCGCGATTGTTCGACATCGTGACCGTTCATGATCCTGATGAATCCGGCCGTTATCTTGTTTGTCGAACGCGGGAACAGGGCCGATGAAGGTGAGTTTTTCGCTGACGCTGGATGGCATGGTTCGCGCCTTGCGCACCCGGCTGCATGGTGTGCAGGATGAGGTGCAATGGGGCGGGGCGGACGAACAGCCGGAACGTCGCGCCCTGCGCGATGGCGAGACTGCAACCAGGGAGGGGCGCGATGGCAGCCGCGGCGGTTGAATTGCAGAAGGTGATCTTCGCGGCGCTGCGGGGTGACGCGGCGATCAGTGCCGTGGTGGGCAACCGCATCCACGACCATGCGCCCGCCAATGTCCGCTTTCCCTATCTCACTTTCGGGCGCAGCAGCGCTTATGACTGGAGCACGGGCACGGAGATCGGCACCGAGCACCTGTTCTCGATCCATGTCTGGTCGAAGGCCAGGGGCAAGACCGAGACGCTCGAACTGATGGGACGCGTCGAAGAGATTTTGCGCGACGGCAAGCTCGTGCCGCATGGCCATCACCTCGTGAACCTCACACCGGATTTCGCGGAGTCGCGGTTCGATGAGGAACTCTCCCTTTATCATGGGCTGCTGCGCTATCGCGCCGTGACCGAACCGGCCGCTTAAGGCCCAAAGTCCTCAAACAATCTGGAGACTGCTTATGGTTGCTCAAAGGGGCAGGGATCTGCTTGTCAAAATGGAGGCCGGCGGCGCCTTCACCACGGTTGCGGGGCTCCGCACCAAGCGGCTCGCCTTCAACAGCGAAACGGTGGATGTGACCGACGCGGATTCGGCCGGACGCTGGCGCGAATTGCTGGCAGCAAGTGGCGTGCAGCGGGCGTCGGTGAGCGGGGCCGGTATCTTCAAGGATGCAGCTTCAGATGCGGCGATGCGCTCAGCCTTCTTCTCCGGCGCGATCGGGCGCTGGCAGTTTCTGGTGCCGGATTTCGGGACCGTCGAGGGTCCGTTCCAGATCACGGCGTTGGAATATTCCGGCGCGCATGACGGCGAGGTGACCTTTGAAGTGTCGCTCGAATCGGCGGGTGCTGTCGGGTTCGTGGCCCTATGAGCGTGAACCGGCGACGCGGCGAGGTGGCCGCTGTTCTGGATGGCCGTGAGTATCGGCTGTGTTTGACGCTGGGCGCGCTGGCCGAACTGGAGCATGCCTTTGCGGCTGATGATCTGGGCGCGCTGGTGCAGCGCTTTTCCAGCGGTTCGCTTTCGGCTGGCGACATGATCGCGGTGATCAGCGCGGGTCTGCGAGGCGGCGGCAACGACATTAAGGACGACACGGTGCGTGGGATGACGACTCAGGGCGGCGTGGCAGGCTTTGCGCAGATCGTCAGCGATCTCCTGCAGGCGACATTCGGAGCGCCTTCCGCAAACCCTTAAGTGCCGCAGCAGGTGGAAGCGCGCAAGCGAGCGCGGCCTTTCCGTGGGACCAGGCGATGGCGCTTGGTTTCGGCCTGCTGCGGCTTGAGCCCCGCGCTTTCTGGGCAATGACGCCGATCGAACTGGCGGCGGCGATCAAGCCGCTGTTTCCGGCTGGCGGCGGCGAGCCGCTCGGGCGCAGCGAGTTTGATCGCATGATGCAGCAATTCCCCGATGGAGGACCTTATGGCTGACGATGTGCGTATCCGCATCGAGGCGGATGCCGCGCCGTTTCTGGCGACGCTCGATAATTTGCGCACGGTGTCGCAAGGGTTCGGGCGGGATCTGACTGGGGCGCTGAAGAGTGCGGCGGTGAGCGGGAAGTCGCTGGACGACATTCTGCGGCGGCTGGGCTCGAACCTGGCGGGGCGGGCGTTGTCGGCGGGCTTGGCGCCGCTGAGCCAGCTGACCGGATCGCTGCTGTCGAACATCTTTGGCGGACTGACAGGCGGCGTGACGCCGTTCGCCAAGGGCGGGGTGGTGTCGACGCCGTCTTACTTCCCGATGGCATCAGGCACCGGGTTGATGGGCGAAGCGGGCGCGGAAGCGATCCTGCCGCTGGCGCGGGGGTCCGATGGGCGGCTGGGCGTCGCGTCGGGCGGTGGCGGTGGTGCGCCGGTCAACATCACCTTCAACGTGACGGCAAGCGATGCGGCTTCGTTCCGCAAATCGGAAGCGCAGATCACCGGCATGCTGGCGCAGGCCGTGTCGCGCGGCGCGCGCGGACGTTAATCAGGAGCGGAAATGGCTGAGTTTCATGACGTGCTGTTTCCCGCAGCCGTGTCCTTCGGCGCGACCGGCGGGCCGGAGCGGCGGGTCGAGATCGTGCAGATGACGTCGGGGCGTGAGCAGCGCAATGCACGGCTGCGCCATTCGCGCAGGCATTATGATGCGGGCACCGGCGTGCGCTCGCTGAGTGACCTCTATGAGATCATGGATTTCTTCGAGGCGCGGCGCGGCTCGCTACACGGGTTTCGGTTTCGCGACCCGTTCGACATGAAGTCGTGTCGGCCAGATGCGACGATCGCGGCTCGGGATCAGAGGATTGGCACTGGCGATGGCGTGGCGCGGGTGTTCCAGCTGGCGAAGACCTATGGGGTTGGCGAGGACGCTTATGTCAGGCCGATCCGCAAGGTGCTGACATCAAGTGTGCGGGTGGCGGTGGCGGGTGCTGAACTGGCCCCGAACCGTTTTGCGGTGGATGCGGCGACCGGGCTGGTGACGCTGATGCAGGCGCCGGTTGAAGGCGCGGCGGTGACGGCCGGCTTCGAGTTCCATGTGCCGGTGCGCTTCGACACCGAGCGCATCGCCATCAGCCTGACCGCCTTCAAGGCCGGGCAAATCCCTTCCATTCCCTTGATCGAGGTGAGCGCATGAGTGTGAGCGAGGAGTTTCGCACCCATCTGAGCGGCGCGACGACGACTTTGTGCCATTGCTGGCGCGTGACGCGGCGCGGTGGGACGGTGGCCGGCTATACCGATCATGACGAGAAGCTGGTGGTGGAAGGCACGGCGTTCCAGCCGGAAAGCGGGTTTTCGGCCAGCGAGGCGCGGGACCGGCTGGGTCTGAGCACTGATACGGTGGACATCGATGGTGCGCTGTCTTCGCTCGATATTTCTGACGAGGAGATCGCCGCGGGCGCGTTCGACGGCGCGGGCGTGGAAACGCTGCTGGTGAACTGGAGCGACCCCAGCCAATGGACGCTGCTGCGCAAGGCGGTGATCGGCAAGATTGTCAGGCAGGATGGGCTGTTTACGGCGGAGCTGTTAAGCCCGACGGAAAGCCTCGACCGCGTGAATGGGCGATACATTCGCAGGGAATGTGACTCGGTGCTGGGCGACCGCCGCTGCAAGGTGGCGCTGGATCGGCCGGATTTTCATGCCAGTGGATTGGTGGTGAAGATCGAGGGGCGCGATGCGGTGCTGGCTTCCGGCCTGAACGATGTGGAAGCCGGGTGGTTTTCGCATGGGCGGCTGACCTGGACATCGGGTGCGAATGCCGGGCGGGTGGAGCAGGTGCTGGACCATGCGCGGCGGCTGGACGGGGTGCGGCTGGTGCTTTGGCGCGATGGCACGATTGTCTCGGCACCCGGCGACGCGTTCACCGTGGAAGTCGGTTGCGACAAGCTGTTTGCGACCTGCGAGGCGAAGTTTGGCAATAGCGCGAACTTCCGCGGCTTTCCGCATCTGCCGGGCAATGACGCTGCTTACGGCTATGTCACGGACGGCGTCGTGTTCGACGGCGCGCCGATTGTGCCATGACCAGAGTTGTGAGTGGCGAGCGGATCGTAGCCGAGGCGATGACATGGCTCGGCACGCCGTATCGGCATCAGGGGCGGCGGCGCGGGGTGGGGTGCGACTGCCTGGGGCTCATCATGGGCGTTTGGGACGGGGTTTATGGTGCCGTTCCCGAGCAGCCGGGCGCTTATGCCGCCGACTGGGCAGAGGCGGGTGGCGGTGATCCGCTGCTGGAGGCCACTCGGCGGCACTGCCGGGAGAAGCCGGTTGGTGAGGTGGCGGCGGGCGATCTGATCCTGTTTCGCTGGCGGCCGGACCTGCCGGCCAAGCATTGCGCGATCGCGTTGGGCGAAAGCCGCATGATCCATGCCTATGAGGGGCATGCGGTGCTCTTTTCGCCGCTCGGCTCGCACTGGAAGCGCCGGATTGCCGGCGTGTTTGCCTTTCCCGAACTGAATTGAGGTTTCGATGGCGACGATCGTTTTGCAGGCGGCCGGGGCGTTTCTCGGCGGCATGCTGGGGCCTGTCGGCGCGGTGGTGGGCCGCGCGGCCGGTGCGCTGGCGGGCTATGCCGTGGACCAGGCCGTCATCAACGGCACGCGGCGCCTGGAAGGGCCGCGGCTCAACGATCCGCGCCCGTTCACGGCGGAAGACGGAGCCGCACTGCCACGCGTTTACGGCAGCGTGCGGGTGAACGGGACGCTGATCTGGGCGACGCGGTTCGAGGAGGAAACGACCTCCGAGCGTGCTGGCGCCAAGGGCGGGCCGAAGGTCACCAGCTACACCTATTTCGCCAATCTGGCCTTTGCGTTGTGTGAGGGGCCGATCGCCGGCGTGCGACGCATCTGGGCGGATGGGCGGGAGCTCGACCAGACGCGCTATGAAATTCGCTGGTATCGCGGCGATGACGCGCAGGAGCCGGATCATCTGATCGAGGCCAAGCAGGGCGCGGGCAATGCGCCGTCTTATCGAGGCACGGCCTATGTCGTGTTCGAGCGCTTCCCGCTGGCCGATTATGGCAATCGCGTGCCGCAATTTTCTTTCGAGGTCATGCGGGCGGTTGGAGGCTTGAGCGCCAATATCAGGGCGGTGACGCTGATTCCGGGTTCGACGGAATACGGCCTGTCGCCCGCGCTTGTAACCGAAAAGCATCGGCCGGGCGAAACGGAAGCGCTGAACCGGCATGTGCTGCATGCCGGCAGCGACCTCGTGGCGGCCCTCGACGAGCTGCAGGCGCTTTGCCCGAGGCTCGACCATATCGGGCTGGTTGCGACCTGGTTCGGTAATGATCTGCGCGCGGGCGATTGCACGATCCGGCCGATGGTGACGCAGAACACGAGCGGCGGTCAGTCGCAGCCGTGGCGTGTGTCAGGGCTGGAGCGGGCGGAGGCGGCGGAGGTGTCGCGCCATGACGGCCATGCGGCCTATGGCGGTGCGCCGTCGGATCGGTCGGTGATGGAGGCGATCCGGGAGATCAAATCGCGCGGCCTTCAGGTGACGCTCTACCCATTCATCATGATGGACGTGGCGCATGGCAACATGTTGCCGAACCCGTACGGTGGCACGGGGCAGCCAGCTTATCCCTGGCGCGGCCGGATCACCTGCCATCCGGCGCCTGATCAGGTGGAAACGGTGCAGGGACGCGCGGCGGCTGGATCGCAGATCGCTGCGTTTGTCGGCGAAGCGGGGCGGGCAGCGTTTCATGCGCAAGCCGATACCGTACGCTTTACCGGCGCTGCAGACGACTGGGGTTATCGTCGCTTCCTGCTGCACTTCGCGCATCTCGCCAAGGCGGCCGGCGGGGTGGAAGCGTTTCTGATCGGATCCGAACTTCGCGGGCTGACTTCGGTGCGAGATGAGACGGGTGCGTTTCCGTTCGTTCAAGCCTTGATGCGTCTGGCAGAAGATGTGCGGGCGATCCTCGGGCCGGACACGAAAATCAGCTATGGCGCGGACTGGAGCGAGTATTTCGGGCATCAGCCGCCGGGTACCGGCGACGTGATCTTCAATCTCGACCGGCTCTGGGCGCATCCGTCGGTGGATGCGGTCGGCATCGACAATTACATGCCGCTGTCCGACTGGCGCGACGCGGATGCCAGTGGCGGCAATCCGGATGGGTTCGGCAGTGCCTATGATCCGGATGGCTTACGCAGCCAGATCGCGGGCGGCGAGGGCTATGACTGGTATTATGCCAGTCTGGAGGACCGGCATGGACGAAAGCGCACGCCGATCACGGATGGCGCCTATGGCAAGCCATGGGTCTATCGCTTCAAGGATCTCAGGAATTGGTGGGCGAACCCGCATCATGATCGTGCGGGCGGTGTAGAGGCGGCACAGGCGAGCGCCTGGGTGCCGTGCTCAAAGCCGATCTGGTTCACGGAGCTCGGCTGTTCGGCGGCGGACAAGGGGCCGAACCAGCCGAATGTCTTTCCTGATCCGAAATCGACGGAGAACGGGCTTCCTTACTATTCGACAGGTGGGCGTTCGGATGTGGCGCAGCAGAACTTTCTCCAGGCGCATCAAGCGCATTGGGATCCTGATGTTGCGGGCTTTCGCGACACCGAAAATCCGGTTTCGCCTGTTTACAACGGGCGGATGGTGGATCCCGAACGTGTCTACCTCTGGGCTTGGGATGCGCGGCCGTTTCCGGCTTTTCCGGTGCGCGGTGATGTTTGGGCGGATGGTAGCAATTGGCTGCTGGGGCATTGGCTGAACGGGCGCCTGAATACGGTCACAGTGGCGGATTTGATCACTGCGGTACTTGCCGATCAGGGGCTGCCGGCGGCGGATACGTCGGGCGTCGATGGCTCGGTGCATGGCTATGTCGTGAAAGAGCCGGGAACGGCGCGCGCCGCGCTGGAGCCGATCGTCAACCTGTTTGGCTTGGGCGTTCGGGATGATGGCGAGCGCCTGCGGTTTGGCGGGCAGAGCACGGCTGCGGCGATCGAGGTCGATGATCTTGTCATCGAGGAGCGCGGGGGCGTCATTGAAACGAGCCGCGTGTCGGATGGCGAGTTGCCGACGGAGCTGACGTTGGCGTTCCGTGATCCGTTTGCGGATTACCAGGCGGGAACGGTGCGCAGTGTTGATCCCCGGCAGGCGGAAACGCGGCAACAGGCGCTGGCGATGCCGGTGGTGCTGGAGCCAGCGAGTGCGGCCGCCTTGGCGGCAGATCGGTTGCGGGATTTTTGGGCTGGGCGGGAAGAGGTGGCTTTTGCCGTTCCCAATGGCGCGATCGATCTTCAGCCGGGTACGGTGATCCGGCTGCCGGAGGACAAGCCGGGGATCGAATATCTGGTTACGAGCGTGGAAGCGGGGTCGAAGCGCAGTCTTCGCGCCAAGCAGATCCGCCGCGTGCCGGCGTCACCTTGGCGGGTGCAGAAGCCGATCGAGACAGTGATTACGCAGCCGATGGCGGGCGCGCCCTTCGTGGTGGTGCTCGATCTGCCGATGCTGCCGGGCGAAACCTCGCCCGAGAACCAACTGCGGATCGCGGCCTATGCCAAGCCGTGGAAGTCGCTGGCCGTGATGGCGTCGCCGGAAGGCAGCGGGTTCAGCGAGCGGGGCATGGTTGCTGCGCCAGCCGTGATTGGCGAGTTGGTGGAGCCGCTGAAGCCTGGCGTCGTCGGTCGGCTCGACCATGCCAATCGGATCGATGTGTCGTTGCTGGCGGGGTCGTTGGCCAGCCAATCCACCGCGCAGTTTCTGAACGGTGGCGGGACGGCGGCGGTGCAGTCGAACAATGGAGTTTGGGAGATCGTGCAGTTCAGCCAAGCCGAAGAGGTTTCGGCAGGACGCTGGCGGCTGCGTGATTTGCTGCGGGCTCAGCTTGGCACCGATGATGCAATGCTGGCAGGCGCTTCTGCCGGGCGATATTTCGTTCTGCTCGATGAGCGGGTGAAGCCGGCTGGGTTGCGCTCGGCCGAGCTTGGACTGGAGCGGCAATGGCGGGTTGGGCCGACCGGCTATGCCATCTCGGATGCCTTGTTTGCGACTCAAACCCAAATCGGCGGCCAGCGTTCGCGGCTTCCGCTTGCGCCGGTCCATCTTCGCTGTTCGGCTCAGGCCGATGGATGGCGGTTCTCGTGGATCCGGCGCAGCCGGGTCGATGCGGATGACTGGACGGCCAGCGAGATCCCTTTGGGTGAAGCCGCGGAGGCTTATGAGGTCGAGATTGCGGACGGCGCAGGAGGGGTGAACCGCCGTGTGCAGGTGTCCTCAACCGGGCTTTTCTACACTCGCGACCAAGCGGTTGGCGACTTCGGAAGCGCGCCGGCGATGATCCGCGTGACGGTCCGCCAAATCAGCGCAGCGGTCGGTGCCGGGCTTCCGGCGCAGGCTGATTTCGCACTTTTGTGATGAACAAACGGAAGGAGTTCGCAATGGAAAGCTCGAAACCCTGGTATCTCTCGCGTACGGTCTGGGCGTCGCTGGTGACGGTGGCCGCCGCGCTTGGCGGTTTGATGGGCATGTCGATCGGGGCAAGCGATCAGGCCCTGATGAGCGAAGCCTTGCTGCAGATCGTGACGGCTGTAGGCGGTGTGATCGCTGTCCTCAGCCGCTTGTCGGCGACGGAAAAGATCGGCTGAGTGCGGGCGGTTCGTGATGTCTCGCTGAGTGATCCGGGCTGTTGGGGATGGGCCAAGCGGGCAACGGAAACGTTCATGACGCGTTCAGCCCTCCTGCGATAACCTCAAGGAAAGTGGAGAAACAGATGGCGGCAAGACGAGGCGAAAGGATCCGGGATGCGGATCGATCGCCGGGCAATGAGCTGTTGCCCACGCACACGCCATCTTCGCTCCGGCCCACTGTTTTTCCTCGACGGGGATCATGAAGCTCACACGCGCTCTCACCTTCGCTTCGCTCGTCGTGCTCGGCTCGTTGGCGGCAACACCTTGGCCATCGACAGCCTATGCCGATGATTGCTATGCGATTGGCGTGAAGCTGGCGGCCGACAAAGGCGGCCAGCTTGCACGCGCCATGCCGGCCGTTCAGGACGGGAAGCAGATCTGCCGTATCGTGATCCTGCTTCCCGGAAAAGACGGCGCCCGGCCGCGGCGCGCCGAATATATCGTGCCTGCCGACAAGGATTGAACCGGACGGCAGACACAGACCTTTCGAGGGAGAGGGCATGCGCATACTGGTCGTCGAAGACGACAAGGATTTGAACCGTCAGGTGTCCGACGCATTGTCCGATGCGGGCTATGTGGTCGATCGCGCCTATGATGGCGAGGAAGGACACTTCCTCGGCGATACAGAACCCTATGACGCAGTCGTTCTCGATATCGGCCTGCCGCAAATGGACGGCATCAGCGTGATGGAACGCTGGCGCCGTGCAGGTCGCAAGATGCCGGTGCTGATTCTCACGGCGCGCGATCGCTGGAGCGACAAGGTGCAGGGCATCGATGCAGGCGCCGACGATTACGTCACCAAGCCCTTCCATATCGAAGAAGTGCTGGCGCGTGTGCGGGCGCTGATCCGCCGCGCAGCCGGCCATGCGTCTTCGGAATTGTCGTGCGGTCCGCTCCGTCTGGACATCAAGGCATCCAAGGCCGATGTGGACGGCGTGCCGCTGAAGCTGACTTCGCACGAGTTCCGGCTGCTGGCCTATCTCATGCATCACACCGGCGAGGTGGTGTCGCGCACGGAACTGGTCGAGCATCTGTACGATCAGGATTTCGATCGTGACTCCAACACGATCGAGGTTTTCGTCGGACGTCTCCGCCGCAAGATGGGAGTGGACCTGATCGAAACGGTGCGCGGCATGGGCTATCGGATGCGCGATCCCGGCCGAGCGGCCTGATCCCGGCGCATGGTTCGCCTTCCGCGCTCGCTGACAATCCGCGTTCTGGCACTGTCGACGCTTTGGGCGGTGCTGTCGCTCGTAGCGATTGCGACTGTGATATCGGCGCTTTATCGGCAGGCGAGCGAACGGAGCTTCGACAGTCTTCTGTCGGCGCACCTGTTCAACCTGATTGGGGCGGTCGGCGTCAGCGATGAGGGGCGCCTTCAAGGCTCGCCGGATCTTGGCGACGTGCGCTACGTCATTCCCCGTTCCGGCTGGTACTGGTCGGTCGAGACGATTTCGGAGAACCTGACAGGTCGCCTGCGTTCGCTGTCCTTCAGCGGCAATGTCGATTCGCCGACGCTGGTGCAGGTGCCCTTTGATGGGCGGTTTCAGCGCTCTTATGCCGCCAATGGTTTGGCCGGCGAGCGGGTCAAGGTGTTCGAAAACGAGTTCGTGCTGGATGACCAGAACCGCATCGCGCGGTTCCGCGTCATGGGCAACCTGACCGAACTCGAAGACGAGATCGGCGAGTTCGAGCAGCGGCTTTACTTCTATCTCTTCATGTTTGGTCTCGGCACCGTGGCCTTCAACGCGGCCGCCATCATCTTTGGCTTGCGGCCGCTGGCGAAAGTGCGGGCGGCCTTGTCCAAGGTGCGCGAAGGATCGGCTCAGCGGCTGGAAGGTTCTTTCCCGCCGGAGATCGAGCCGCTGGTTCATGAAACCAATGCGCTGATCGACAACAATCGCCGTATCGTGGAGCGGGCGCGCACGCAGGTCGGCAATCTCGCCCATTCGCTGAAAACGCCGCTGGCCGTAATCATGAACGAAGGGCGGTCCATGGGCACGGAGCAAGGGCAGTTGCTGGGCGACCAGGCAACGGCCATGCGCCAGCAGATCGACAACTATCTTCAGCGCGCTCGAATTGCAGCACAGCGCGACAGCGTGGTGTTCCGCACGCCGCTGCGGCCTTCCATGGAGCGTCTCTTGCGCGTCATGGAAAAGCTCAATCCGTCCATGCGCACCAGCCTCGACATGCCGGATGGCGACATCATCTTTGCCGGCGAGGAAGGAGACTTCGAGGAAGTGTCCGGCAATCTGATCGAGAACGCCATGAAGTGGGCCGGCGAGCGGGTGCAGGTCAGCATTCGCAGCGCTGCAAACGTCGAGAGCGCGGAGCGTTTGGCACTGATCATCGAGGATGACGGTCCGGGCATTCCGGACGAAGCACGGCGCGAGGCGCTGAAGCGCGGCAAGCGCCTGGACGAAACCAAACCGGGCTCGGGGCTCGGCCTCTCGATCGTCTCGGACCTCGTGGCGCAATATGGCGGAACGCTGACGCTGGATCGATCGGAACTTGGCGGGCTCAAAGTGATTGTAGAACTCCCCCGCGCTCATTAGCTATGCTATGTATATAGCTGTGCTATAAGTGCTCGGCAGGCATGCACTTTCCCGATCGGCAGCACCCACGACCATGAAGACAAAAGTCCTTTCCGCGCTTCTCCTGGCCGTTCTTGCCGGATGTTCGACCACGGGTCTGCGCGTGCCGGCCAATAGCTTCGTGCAGCCGACGAAAACCGAAAAGCCAATCGGCGCGGCCCTCCTGGACGCCATGGCGGGCGGGCTTGTCGGTGGAACGATCGGCAAGGAACTCGACAATCGCGACAAGCGCAGTGCGCTGGAAGCCGAGTACAGGGCGCTGGAATATACGCCGAGCGGTCAGCCTGTAACGTGGCGCAACCAGCGCGCCGGCCGTTACGGCGAAGTTGTCGCAGCCCAGCCTTACCGCGTCGGATCGCAGGACTGCCGGCAGTATAATCACACCATCTTTGTCGATGGAAATCCCAAGAGCGCACGCGGTTCGGCGTGTCGCAATGCGGACGGAAGCTGGACGCCGCTGACCTGAGGCTGCCTGAGGTAAGGCCATCCCAGACGGAAAGCCGCACCCCGCCGGTGTTGGCGAAGGGATTAGCGGGGCGTAAAAGACGCCCATGTTGTTCTGGATCGTTGCCGCCCTGCTGACATTCGGCGCTTGCGTCAGTGTTTTACTGCCGTTCATGCGGCACACTCCCGCGGCTGCGCCCGACAGTGCCTTCGATCTGATGATCTACAAGGATCAGCTTGCCGAAGTGGAGCGCGACCATGCCCGCGGCTTAATCGGTCGTGCGGAGGCCGAACAAGCGCGCAACGAGATCGCGCGGCGCATCCTCAAGGCGGATCAGACCAAGGACGAGATTGCCGGCCGAACCGGAGCTGCGGGACGTTGGCTTGCCATGATCGCCGTGCTTTCAGTGCCGCTGGTGAGCTGGGGCGTTTATGCCGCCACCGGCTCGCCCGACCAGCCATCGCAGCCATTAGAAGCGCGCAAGCAGCAGAACCCCGCCGACAGCCCGGTCAACGACCTGATTGCACGCGCCGAAGCGCATCTGCAGGCCAATCCGCGGGATGGCAACGGCTGGGAAGTGCTGGCGCCGATCTATCTCCGCATCGGCCGCGCAAACGATTCCGTGACCGCCTATCGCAATGCCATCGAGTATCTGGGCTCCACGCCTCAGCGCGAAAGCGGTCTCGGGGAAGCCTATGTGAATGTTGCCGACGGCATGATTTCGCCTGACGCCAAGGCCGCCTTCACGCGCGCTTTGGCGGCCGAGCCCAAGGACGGCAAGGCTCGCTTTTACCTTGCTTTAGGCGATGCACAAGAAGACCGCCTTGAGGAGGCGAAAGCGGCCTGGAGAGCGATGCAGGCTGATCTGCCGGACAACTCGTCCTGGAAGGGCGCGGCCACGGCCGCCCTTGCGCAAGCGGGCGAAATGCAGACTGAACAAGCGGCCTCCACGCAGCCGAACCCCAGCGCTGCTGATATCGACAATGCCAGCAGCATGACGGCGGAAGACCGCACCGCCATGATCGAGGGCATGGTCGCCAGTCTCGATGCTAAGCTCAAGGACAATCCCAACGACCAGCAGGGATGGGAGCGGTTGATCCGGTCCTACACGGTTCTCGGCAAGCCGGATGAAGCGCGCGACGCTCTGGAGCGCGGCACTGCGGCCCTGGGTAACACGACACGGGAGGCGGCGGCGCTGCAGGCATTTGCAGCCACCGTCGGCATTTCCGAAGCGAGCAAGCAATGACGCGCAAGCAGAAGCGACTATCCGTCATTCTCGGGGCGCTGGCCTTTCTAGGCGTGGCGACCGGGCTGACCTTTTATGCGCTCGGACAGCGCACATCCTTTTTCTACATGCCGGAAGATCTTCAGACCGCAGCGGTGCCAGCCGGCCAGCGCATCCGTTTAGGTGGCTTGGTGGAAAGCGGCACGGTTCTGCGCGGGCAGGGCACGGATGTGGCCTTCTCGGTCACCGACGGCACCGACTCGGTGAAGGTCGTTTATGCCGGCATTCTTCCCGATCTGTTTCGTGAGGAGCAAGGCGTGGTGACCGAAGGCGCGTTTCGCGAGGATGGCACCTTCGTTGCCGACAGCGTGCTTGCCAAGCATGACGAGAACTACATGCCGAAGGAAGTTGCCGAAGGCCTGAAGGCCAAGGGCGTTTGGCAGGAAGAACAGTGATGGGCGGGCATGCCAATGGTTGAACTCGGCCACTTCGCCCTCGTTCTGGCTTTCGCGCTGTCGTTGGTCCAGTCGACCATTCCCATTGTCGGTAGCCAGAAGAACGATGCCCGCTTGATGGCGGTCGCGGGACCCGTTGCCGTGGCGGTCTTTACCTTGATCGCAGCGTCGTTTCTGGTGCTGACCTGGGCTTACGTCGTGTCCGATTTCTCGGTGCGCAACGTCTTCGAAAATTCCCACTCGATGAAGCCGACGCTCTACAAGATCACGGGAACGTGGGGAAACCATGAGGGCTCGATGCTGCTCTGGGTGCTGATCCTCTCCCTGTTCTCGGCTTTGGTTGCCGCGTTCGGACGCAATCTGCCGGCGACCTTGAAGACCAATGCGCTTGCCGTACAGGGCTGGGTGGCATCCGCCTTCCTCCTGTTCATTCTGGCGACGTCCAACCCCTTTACACGCCTCGTACCCGCGCCGTTCGAAGGGCAGGACTTGAACCCCATCCTGCAGGACATCGGTCTCGCCATCCATCCGCCGCTGCTTTACCTCGGCTATGTCGGCTTTTCCGTCAGCTTCTCCTTTGCCGTCGCAGCCCTGATCGAAGGCCGGATCGACGCGGCTTGGGCGCGCTGGGTTCGGCCCTGGACACTTGCGGCCTGGATCTTCCTGACCGGCGGTATCGCGATGGGGTCTTACTGGGCCTATTACGAGCTCGGCTGGGGCGGGTTCTGGTTCTGGGATCCGGTCGAAAATGCGTCCTTCATGCCGTGGCTTGCTGGCACTGCGCTGCTGCACTCGGCGCTGGTGATGGAGAAGCGGTCGGCGCTGAAGATCTGGACGGTCTTGCTCGCCATCATGACCTTCTCCTTGTCGCTGCTTGGCACCTTCCTGGTGCGTTCCGGTGTGCTCACGTCCGTGCATGCCTTCGCGACCGATCCCGCGCGCGGCGTGTTCATCCTGGTGATCCTCAGCCTGTTCGTGGGCGGTTCCTTTGCACTGTTTGCATTCCGAGCGCCGAGCTTGACGGCGGGCGGCGTGTTCCAGCCGATCAGCCGCGAGGGCTCGCTGGTGCTGAACAACCTGTTCCTGACAACCGCGACCGCAACCGTACTTATCGGCACGCTGTATCCTTTGCTGGTTGAAGCCGTCAGCGGCGACAAGATTTCCGTTGGCGCACCCTTCTTCAACCTGACCTTCGGTCCCCTGATGATCCCGCTGCTGGCTCTGGTGCCGTTCGGGCCATTGCTAGCCTGGAAGCGCGGCGACCTTTATGCGGCTGCGCAGCGCCTTGCCTGGGCGCTAGGCGGTGCGATCCTGGCCACACTGGTCGTGATGATCTTCGTTGATCGCACCATGTTGTTTGCGGCACTAGGCATTGGCTTGGCCGTGTGGCTGTTTCTCGGCGCGATTACGGATATCGCGCTGCGATCCGGGTTCGGAAACACGTCCTTTTCCAACATGCGCCGCCGCTTCTTCGGCCTGCCGCGCTCCGCGCATGGCGCAGCGCTGGCGCATCTCGGGCTAGGCGTTGCCTTGCTCGGCATCGTCGCAACGACAGCTTTCCAGAGCGAGCATATCGTTGCCCTGAAGCCCGGCGAAACAACGGACATCGCCGGCCGCAATCTGCGTTTCGAACGGCTCGTTCCGCATCAGGGGCCGAACTACACCGAGGATCAAGCCGTGTTCACCTTGATCTCCGGCAATCGCGAGATCGGCTCGGTTTCGTCCGCTAAGCGCCTTTACACCGCTCGTCGGATGCCAACCACGGAGGCCGGCATTCTGACACGCGGCTTCAGCCAGCTTTATGTTGCGCTGGGGGATCCGACCCCTGACGGCGGCATCGTCGTGCGCATCTGGTGGAAGCCGATGGTGACCATGATCTGGCTTGGCCCATTGCTCATGATGATCGGTGGCATCCTGTCGATCTCCGATCGCCGCCTGCGGATCGGTGCTCCGGCGCGTCGCAAGGCAGTTCTTGCGCCTCAGCCGGCAGAATAGGATGAGCGCGATGCGAGGCTGGCTTGCGGCAATCCTGATCCTGATCGGCTTGAGCTTTCCGGCGTTTGCCGTGCAGCCCGACGAAGTGCTGGCGGACAAGGAACTGGAGACTCGCGCGCGGACCATTTCGGCCGAACTGCGCTGCCTCGTTTGCCAGAACCAGTCGATCGACGACTCCGATGCCGATCTTGCCAAGGATCTGCGCATCATCGTTCGCGAGCGGCTGACGGCGGGCGACGACAATGAAGCCGTGCTGGATTATGTCGTGTCTCGCTATGGCGAGTTCGTGTTGCTGAAGCCGCGCTTCAGCGTCCGTACCGCACTGCTTTGGGGCGCCCCACTGCTACTCCTGCTTGCCGGCGCCACCGTTCTGATCATGAACAGACGGCAGCTTTCCTCGGAAGCTTCGGCCGAACTCAGTTCGGACGAACGCAAGCGTCTGGACGCCATCCTGAAGGACGGCTGAGCCGCCGCTTCCTGAGAAACGGCTGAGCCGTTGCAGATTACGAAAGTTTCATGCGGCGGACAGCGTCCTGTAAGGAACGCCGCCCTATCTCTAGCCTCAACGAAGTACGGGATCGGACTTCGATGGCAAGGAGATCAGAGACTATGAGCAACTCCAGCAAACCCTCGCTCAGCACGCGCAACCGCTTCCTCGCGGCCGCCGCTTCCGCAGCGATCATCGCAGGCGCCGGCTTCGGCGCTGTGACCAGCGGCACGGTTCCTGTTCTGGCAGAGGCCGTCAGCGTTGCGCCGCAAAACCAGACCACCGGCTTCGGCGACGTCGTCGATAAGGTCAGCCCGGCCGTTGTCAGCGTCATGGTGAAGGGCCAGACCGAAACCGCGATGAACGATGGCGGTCGCGGCGGACCATCGCAGATGCCGGGCTTTGACGAACTGCCCGACAATCATCCCCTGAAGCGCTTCTTTCGTGAATTCGGCGGACCAGACGGTCAGGGCGAAAGCCGTCGTCCAGAGCGCCGCGGCGGCGAGCGTCACCATCGCAACCAGGAGCGGCCAGTCGCTCAAGGCTCCGGCTTCTTCATTTCCGAAGATGGCTACCTCGTCACCAACAATCACGTGGTTGAAGGCGGCGATGCCTATAGCGTCAAGCTGACGGATGGTGCTGAATACGATGCCAAGCTGATCGGGCGCGATCCGCGCACGGATCTCGCCGTGCTCAAGGTCGACAACAAGGGCAGCAAGTTCACCTATGTCGGCTTTGCCGATGATGCGAAGGTGCGTGTCGGTGACTGGGTGGTCGCTGTCGGCAACCCGTTCGGTCTTGGCGGCACGGTGACGGCTGGTATCGTGTCGGCGCGCGGCCGTGACATCGGCGCGGGCCCTTACGACGACTTCCTGCAGATCGACGCTGCCGTGAACCGCGGCAACTCCGGTGGTCCCGCCTTCAACACCAATGGTGAAGTTGTTGGCGTCAACACCGCCATCTTCTCGCCGTCCGGCGGCAATGTAGGCATCGCCTTCGCCATTCCGGCTTCCACCGTGAAGCAGGTCGTGACGACGCTGATGGAAGGCAAGTCGATCGAGCGCGGTTGGCTCGGTGTGCAGATCCAGCCGGTAACGCCTGAGATCGCGGAATCGATCGGCCTGGAAAACGCCAAGGGCGCGATCGTTGCCTCTGCCCAGAGCGACAGCCCGGCGGCCACGGCCGGCGTGAAGGACGGCGACGTCATCACGGCTGTTGATGGTCAGGCGGTTTCGACGCCGCGTGAACTGGCCCGCGTGATCGGTTCGGCACGTCCCGGCAAGGACGTGAAGATCGACCTGTGGCGCAACGGTAAGGCCCAGTCGATCAACGTCAAGCTTGGCGTGTTGCCCGGCGACGAAAAGGCTGCGGCTCAGACCGGCGACGACCAGCAGGACGAGGATCTGGCGAGCACGCTCGACGATTACGGC
This sequence comes from Tianweitania populi, assembly GCF_014652875.1. Taxonomy (GTDB): domain Bacteria; phylum Pseudomonadota; class Alphaproteobacteria; order Rhizobiales; family Rhizobiaceae; genus Tianweitania; species Tianweitania populi. The sequence goes on from NZ_BMZQ01000001.1 coordinate 409,220, forward strand.
CTGACGGTTGCTCCGTCTGACGATGGCAAGGGCGTCGTGATCACGCAGGTTGATCCTGATAGCGACGCTGCGTCACGTGGTCTGGAGGCCGGCGACGTCATCGTGTCGGTCAACTCGAAGGAAGTCACCAGCCCGGATGAGGTCGAGACCGCCATCAAGGATGCCGCCAAGGCCGGCCGCAAGCAGGTGCTGGTTCAGGTGACCCGTGACGACGTCAACCGCTTCGTCGCCCTGCCCACCAATCAGGGCTGATTGCCCTGCACGATCCGGTTGGCTTTTCCCTTGAGCCGGCCGGATCGTGGGTGATGCCACCTCCGCTCAGGAGGCTGATTGCGGCAGCGGGCATCGTGTTCGCTGCTGCACCTTTTCAGGAAAGGATCCGATCATGCTGAGCGATTCCTCTTTCCAGCGTTCCGATCTATCCTCATATACATCAGGCATGAAAATCCTTGTCATCGAAGACGATCGCGAAGCCGCGGACTACCTTGAGAAGGCGCTGAACGAGGTCGGCCACACCGTCCATGTCGCGCGTGATGGCGAGTCCGGCTTCGTGCTGGCCGATAACGGCGACTACGATGTCATGGTGGTGGACCGCATGCTGCCGAAGCGCGACGGTCTGTCGGTGGTCGCCGGGCTGAGATCGCGCGGCAATGATACGCCGGTGCTGATCCTTTCAGCGCTCGGCCAGGTCGATGACCGCGTGACAGGCTTGCGCGCTGGCGGCGATGATTATCTCACCAAGCCCTATGCTTTCTCCGAACTGCTCGCGCGCGTTGAAGTGCTGAATCGGCGTAGCGGCAACAAGGAGGTCGAGACCACCTATCGCGTCGGTGATCTCGAGCTCGACCGTCTCTCGCATGTCGTGAAGCGAGCAGGACAGGAAGTGACCTTGCAGCCACGCGAGTTCCGTTTGCTGGAATATCTCATGCGCCATGCGGGCCAAGTGGTGACGCGCACGATGCTTCTGGAAAATGTCTGGGACTACCATTTCGACCCTCAGACCAACGTCATCGACGTGCATGTGTCGCGTTTGCGCTCCAAGATCGAGAAGGGCTTCGACACGCCGGTTCTGCATACGGTGCGCGGCGCCGGCTATATGCTGAAGGCGGGTTAGCGCTTCCGTGTGGGCTCGCCTTTCGGCCACGATGAAGACGACGGCAGCTCGGCTGTCGGCGCTTTACCTTCTGCTGTTTGCCGGCTGTGCCATCCTGCTCGTCTTCTACATGACCTCCTTGTCCGGTCGCATGTTGGTCGGCCAGATCCAGGACACGATCAACGAGGAAATGGCCGGTCTTGGACGCGCTTACCAGCGCGGCGGGCTGGCGTCGCTTGTGCGCGTCATCGAGATGCGTTCCCGGCAGCCCGGCGCGAACCTCTACCTCATCACCGATCCGCAAGGGCGCATTCTCGCCGGCAACGTTCAGAGCCTGCAACCGGGCGTTCTGGACAAGCTCGGCTGGACCGAGCGGCCTTTCGGCTATCAGCGTTATGGCGAGGCCGAAGGCGAAAGGCGCGCCACGCGCTACGGCGAAGAAGCGACCGTCGATGCCGATCCGACCCAGCCGGTGCATCTGGCGACTGCCGTGGTGCTGCGCCTGCCAAACCAGATGATCGTGATGGTGGGCCGCGACCTCGGCGAGCCGGAGCGTTTCCGCCAGGTGGTGCAGCGCGCGCTGATCGTCACACTCGGCATCATGGGCCTCGGCGCGCTGCTGATCTGGTTCTTCGTTGGACGAACGGCTTTGCGCCGCATCGACCGCATCTCGGAAGCCAGCCGCCGCATCATGGGTGGCGACTTGAGCGGGCGGCTGCCGGTGGAAGGCAGCGGCGACGAGTTCGATCGTTTGTCGGAAAACCTCAACGAGATGCTCGCCCGCATTGCGGCTCTGAACGAGGGCCTCAAGCAGGTGTCCGACAACATCGCTCATGACTTGAAGACGCCGCTCACCCGGCTGCGCAACAAGGCGGAATCAGCGCTGGGCACGCCCAAGGACACCGCCGAGTATCGCGAGGTGCTGGAGGGCACGATCGCGGAATCCGATCAGCTGATCCGCACCTTCAACGCCATCCTGATGATCTCGCGCCTTGAAGCCGGCTATTCCGCCGAGGCCATGGTGGATGTCGATTTGACGGCGATCGCCAGGGATGTGGCAGAGCTTTACGAGCCGGCGGCCGAGGAAGTCGGCGTTGTTTTGGAAAGCGCTGTGGATGTGGCCGCGACCGTGCATGGCAACCGCGAGCTGATCGGGCAGGCGCTGTCCAACATTGTCGACAACGCGATCAAATATTCGGCAGACACCGATGGCGAGTCACGCGTCGTCGTGTCTCTGACCGCCGATGATGCGGAAGCGCGATTGTCGGTGCGCGATACCGGTCCCGGCATTCCGGAAGACGATCGAGCGCGCGCGACCGAACGATTCGTGCGGCTGGAGAAAAGCCGATCGCAGCCGGGTTCAGGCCTTGGCCTGAGCTTGGCCAAGGCTGTGATGGGCTTCCACCATGGGCGTTTGGAACTGGCTGACGCCGAGCCCGGTTTGCTGGTATCGATGATCTTTCCGATGATCAGGAAGCCGGATGAAACAGCGGACAGACCGGGATAAACAAGCGGAAGACGGCACGCTCTGGTTCGGCCAGCCGGTACAAGCTTTGCCGCCGCTCAATGCCGAGGAGGCACGGGATGCTCTGTCAGACCTAACCTCTGCCGCGAAGGAGCAGGGCGCATCCCAGCTTGCCGTGCTTAGCAGCTGTCACGCGCCGCTTACGGATTTTCTTGGCAGCGTTCTTTCGCTGTCGCCCTTCCTGAAAAGCGCCTTCCTGCGGCGCCCCATCGCTCTCGAGGCTTTGTTCAGTCTTCCGCTGGCCAAGCGGCTTGAAGCGATCGAAGCCGACATCCTGACGTCGCTTGAGGGCGAAACGGAAAGCCAGCTGATGACGCGCTTGCGCCGGCTCAAAGGCGAGGCGCATGCTCTGATCGGTCTGGCGGATCTCTCGCGCACGCAAGACACGCAAGTGACCATCCACCAATTGTCGAGCCTCGCCGATGCGTGCCTTGGTGCTGCCGTACGCTTCCTGCTGCGTGACGCGCACAACGGCGGCAAGCTCAAGCTGCCAAACGCCGACAAGCCGGAAGAAGGCAGCGGCTGGATCCTGCTTGGCATGGGTAAGCTCGGCGCGCGTGAGCTGAACTTTTCTTCCGACATCGACCTGATCGTTCTGTTCGATCCCGCAGCACCCGCCGTCCCTGACCGCGATGAAGCGGGAGAGCTGTTCGTGCGCTTGACGCGCCGCCTGGTGCGCATTCTGCATGACCGCACCGGCAACGGTTACGTCTTCCGCACCGATCTGAGGCTGCGCCCCGATCCGGGCTCCACCCCGCTCGCCATCTCGGTCGATGCGGCGCTGGCCTACTACGAAGCGCGCGGCCAGAACTGGGAACGTGCTGCCATGATCAAGGCGCGGCCCGTGGCGGGTGATGGACAGGCCGGCATGCGCTTCCTCGGCGATTTGCGCCCCTATGTCTGGCGTAAATACATGGACTATGCGGCGATTGCCGATGTGCATTCCATCAAGCGCCAGATCCACGCCCATCGTGGCCACGGCGATGTCGCGGTACGCGGGCACAATGTGAAGCTCGGCCGCGGTGGTATTCGCGAGATCGAGTTCTTCGTGCAAACTCAGCAGCTGATTGCCGGGGGACGCTATCCCGAATTGCGCGGACGCGAAACGTTGGCGATGCTGGGTATGCTGGCTGATCAGCGCTGGATCACCACGGAAGCAGCTAGCACCCTTGGACGGCTGTACTGGTATCTGCGCGATGTCGAGCATCGCATCCAGATCGTGGCGGATGAGCAGAGCCATGTCGTGCCGGAGGAAGACGAGGGCTTCTCCCGCATCGCGCGCCTGATGGGTTACGGTCAGGACGACGCTTTTGCCGACGACCTTCGTGCGGCGCTGAAATCTGTCGAGAAGCACTACGCGGCTTTGTTTGAAACCGCGCCGAAACTGTCGGACGAGGTTGGCAATCTCGTTTTCACGGGCGATGTTGATGATCCCGACACGCTGCAAACGCTGACCACGCTCGGCTTCGAGCGTCCTTCCGACATGATCCGCCTGATCCGTGGCTGGCACTTCGGGCGTTATCGCGCCACGCGCTCGGCCGAAGCGCGCGAACGGCTGACCGAACTGACACCGGCTCTTCTACAGGCCTTCGGCGAAACGCGGCGCGCGGATGATACAGCGATCCGCTTCGACGCGTTTTTGTCAGGCCTGCCCGCCGGCATCCAGTTGTTCTCTTTGCTTCAGAACAACCCAGCGCTGCTGCGCCTTCTGGTCACGATCATGGGCGCCGCGCCGAGGCTTGCTGAAACGATCACCCGCAGCCCGCATGTCTTCGACGGGCTGCTTGATCCCGCGCTTCTGTCGGAACTGCCTAGCCGCGATTACCTGTCGGGCCGCCTCGTGACCTTCTTGGACGGCGCACCCAGCTTCGAGGAAGCGCTCGATCGGCTGCGTATCTTTGCTGCCGAGCAGCGCTTCCTGATCGGCGTGCGGCTGCTCACTGGCGCGATCGATGCGCCGCGTGCCGGTCGCGCTTTCTCGGACCTCGCAGACCTTACCATCGGCCATGCATTCGCGGCGGTGGAAGCCGAAATGGCGCAGCGGCATGGTCGCATACCCGGCGCGCGCACGGTAATCCTCGGCATGGGCAAGCTTGGCAGCCGGGAGCTGACGGCGGGCTCTGATGTCGACCTGATCCTGATCTACGATCACGCTGAAAGCGCCGAATGGTCCGATGGCGACAAGCCGTTGGAGCCCTCGCGCTACTTTGCCCGGCTGACCCAGCGGCTGATTGCAGCCGTATCAGCGCCGACCTCAAAGGGTATCCTCTACGAGCTCGATCTGCGGCTGCGCCCTTCCGGCAATAAGGGGCCTGTCGCTACCCATATCGACGCCTTCCGCAAATACCAGCAGCAGGATGCCTGGACCTGGGAACATATGGCGCTGACACGCGCTCGCCCGGTTTCAGGTGACGTCACGCTCGCCACTGAGCTGAGCAGCGAAATCCACGCGATCCTGTCGGCTGCACGCAAAGCCTCGGAAGTGAAGGCGGCGGCGGTCGAAATGCGGAACCTGCTGGAGCAAGAAAAGCCCGCACGCGACGCCTGGGATCTGAAGCTCGTTCCCGGCGGCTTGATCGATCTCGAATTCATCGCGCAGGTGGCAAGTCTCACTGGCGCGGTTCAGGCCGGACCGGATCGTGAGACCAGCACAGCCGCCGTGCTCGCCCATCTCGATCCCGCTTTCGTCGACGCAGGCGCTGTCGAGACGCTTGTATCGGCCCATCAGCTTTACACGGCGGTCACACAGGTCATCCGCCTCTGTGTCGTCGGCGATTTCGACAAGACCGACATGCCGCCGGCACTGGCCGATATTCTGCTGCGGGCGACCGACACGCCCGAGGTTTCCCTCCATGATGCGCTGCTTGTGGACACCCAGCGCAATGTGCGCGCGATCTTCGATCGCCTTCTTCGCCGTAAATAGCGGTGCGATCAGGCGGCGCGCAGTTGTGAATGCTGTTGAGCGGGCAGGCGGACCGAAACGACCGTTCCCGAACCTTCCACCGAGCGGATCTTCAGAGAGCCGCCATTCAGCTCGGCAAGCGAGCGCGAAATAGCGAGGCCGAGACCTGAGCCGGTGTGGTTCTTCGACATCTGGTTCTGCACCTGCTCGAAGGGCCGCCCGAGCTTGCTCAGCGCGTCTTTCGGGATGCCGCAGCCGTTGTCTTCAATCGTCAGCATCAAGGCACCCGCCGCGTGGCGCGCCCGCACCGATATGCGCCCACCCTGGCCGGTGAATTTCACCGCGTTCGACAGGAGGTTGATCGCGATCTGCTTGACGGCGCGCTTGTCGGCAAAGGCTGTCAAAGTGTCGGCGATCTTGGTGTCGATGGTAATCGCCTTGGCCTGCGCCTGTAGGGCAACCACCTTCACCGCTTCGGTGATCAGCGGTGCGAGATCGACTTCCTCGCGATCCACCGTGAAATGACCGGCTTCGATCTTGGACATGTCCAGGATATCGTTGATGACGCCCAGCAGATAGGTGCCGCTGGAATTAATGTCCCGCGCATATTCCGCATAGCGCTCTGAGCCCAGCGGTCCGAAGAAGCCGCTCGCCATCAGTTCGGAAAAGCCGATGATGGCGTTAAGCGGCGTGCGCAGCTCATGGCTCATATTGGCGAGGAACTCGGACTTGGCGCGGTTGGCTGCCTCGGCGCGTTCCGTCTCGTGCATGTATTTGGTGTTGAGGTCGGCGAGTTCCGCCACGCGCTCTTCTTCGGCGCGGCGGGCAAGGCTGAGATCGTGAATGGTCGCCATCTGGCGCCGCTCGCTTTCGGTTAGACGCTCCTGATGCTGCTTCAGCTGCGTGATGTCGGAACCCACCGACACGATGCCGCCATCGCGCGTCCTCAGCTCATTGACCTGCAACCAGCGACCATCGGCAACCTGGCGCTCATAGGTCGCGCCGCCGAACGGCCCGTTCGAATTGGCAAGCCGGCGCTCGGATACGAACTTCGTCATGCGCTGCTCGATCGCGCGGCGTTCGGTGCCTTCCGCGAGATCGTCCAGCGACAAGCCCACATCGCCTGCGAACTTGCTGTTGCACATCACCAGCCGGTTGTCGGCGTCCCATAGAACGAAGGATTCAGAGATGCTTTCAATTGCCGTGCGCAGGCGCTGGTCGGCGGCTTCCGATTGTTGAGCCAGCGTGCGCTGTTCGGTGACATCGACGGCGATGCCGATCAGGTGAATTTCGTCGGCATCCGGGTCCACGACGGTGGCGCGGGCCCGCATCCAGACCCACTGACCCTCGGCATTGCGCATGCGGAAGATGTGGTCGATCTGATCGGTCTGCTTCGACACGATGCGGTTGGCCAGCGCGAACAGATCGCCGTCGTCGGGGTGGATGATCTCCGCCACATCGCCGAAGGACAGCATGGAGTCGAAGGCTTCATAGCCCAGCATGTCATACATAGAGCGCGACCAGTACATGCGGCCGCGGTGAAGATCCCAGTCCCAAAGACCGCAGCGGCCACGCACAAGCGCCAGATCGATGCGCTGATGCGCTTCGAGATAGATGCGGTCGGCAGAGCGAGCGCGTGATGCCTGGCCGAAATAGGCATACAGGATCACGATCATCACGCCGGCTGTCAGCACGTAGAGCGTGACGTTGAGCGACACGGTCTTGCGCCATTCCGCAAACACGGCTTCGTGCGAAATCATCGAAATGGCGCCGGCCGAACGGTCCGGCATCAGGCTCATGGCCGCGTACCATTCCTCGCCGTTCATCGACACTGTCAGCACGCCGGCGCGCTCTCCGAACAGGAACAGCGGCTGGCCGCCGATGATGACCTGTTCCAGCGAACGGTCGAGCAAACCGGTCTGGTCGGGCGAAACCGCCGTGACCTTGAACTTGGCGTCGGTCAAAGCGAGCACATGGTGATTGCTGAGCGAGCTGAAACCGCGCGCATAGTTCAGCGTGCTGCTCGACGCAGCCTGGCGCGCTTCCGGCGTGTCGCCGGCATGCTCGTAGCCACGGATGATGTCGGCAGCCGTCAGCGCAAGGATCGTGCGGGCATTGCGCTCGACCTCGTCTTGCGACGTCATCAGCGAAAGAACGCGCGTAGCGGCCACGACAATCAGGAAAACGACGATCAGGCTGGGTATGGAACGGCGCAGGATCGGCTCGGCCGCAAGCAGGCGCTGATACGCTGGATGCGCAAGCGAGCGGGCTGTTCCCGCCAGTGCCGACCGGTGCTTCGCTGCGCTTGCTCGCGCATGCGTCCGCTTACCGTCCGCGCGCCACGCGTCCGCCTTTCCCATCAATGGGCCCCCGAATTGCTCTTGCTACTGAAAAGATCCGAGAACGCCGCACTGCCGAATCTAACCTAAAGAATCAGACCCGATTCGCCGTGTCCAGCCCCTTTGGTCGGCTTTGCCGCCAAGCGTTGCAAAGAAGACTCAAGCCAGCGTCCGTTCGACGATGTCGCGCAGGTCCGATGACAGGTCCCTGTGCTGGCTAATCGCGACCAAAGCTTGGCGGGCCTTGTCCTGCCTGCCCGGTTCCAGCGAGCGCCACGACCGGAAAGCGGTAGCGATGCGTGCGGCCACCTGCGGATTGCGGCGCTCGACTTCAAGCACGGCATCCGCGAACAGCTTGTAACCGGAGCCATCCGCTGCATGGAACGCCGTCTGGTTGGCCGCCGCGAACGTACCCACCAGCGAGCGCACACGGTTAGGGTTGTCGATCGAGAACCCGCTGTGGCGCATGAGCTCGCGCACGGTGTTGACGGTTGCCGTGCCGGGCACCGTCGCCTGGATCTGGAACCACTTGTCGATCACCAGCGGCTCGGGGCGGAAGCGGCTTTCGAAATCTGCAAGCGCTGCAACGGTTTCCGGTGATCCGCTCTGGCGGTGGGCCAGCACGGCGAGGGCCGCAGCGCGATCCGTCATGTTGGTTGCACTTTCATACCGGCTGGCAGCACGCTTCACGTCACCTGCCGGCGCCGAAAGATAATCGAGCAGCACGTTGCGCAGCGAGCGTCGGCCCGCATCGGCCGCGTCGGGGCTGAACGGACCGCTTGCCGCCATCGCCTCGTAGATCTTCGCGAAGTCATCTGCATTGGCAGCTGCGATAGCAAGCACCAGCGCGTTACGCGCGGCAAGGATCGCGTCGGGGTCGATGGTCTGGCCGATCTCCCGCGCGATGTCGCCTTCACCCGGCAAGGACAGTGCCAACGCGCGGTAAGCAGGCTCAAGCGCTTCGTTGCGCGCCGTATCACCTACCAGCGCCAGCAGGGCCGGGGCGAACTCGGGCGTGCTGCCGCCACGAATGGTGCGATAGGCCTGCGTCAGAGCCTGCGTGTAGAGCGTCGTCAGCGCCTGCCAGCGGGCGAACAGGTCGCTGTCATGCCGCGCGAGGAACATGCGGTCTTCCGCCGTCTGCTCCATCGCCAGCATGATCGGCGCGGAGAAGCCACGATTGATGGAGAGCACGGGACGCTCGGGCACATCGGTGAAGCGGATCGTCTGGTGGCGCTTGCGCAGGTGGATGACGTCGCCTTCGACGCCTTCACCCGCAGCCTTCACCGCGATGTCGCGACCATCCTGCCCCACAAGACCGAACTGCAGGGGAATGTGCATCAGCCGCTTGCGGCTTTCGGAGGGTGTCGGCGCCAGCGCTTGTTCCAGATGCAGGGTGACTTCCCGCTTGTCGGCATCGTGGCGCATCGCAACCTGCACGCTCGGCGTACCCGCCTGATGATACCAAAGCGCAAATTGCGAGAGGTCGCGGCCGGAGACTTCCTCGAACACCCGCAGGAAGTCCTCGATGGTCGCGGCGTCGCCATCGTGACGCTCGAAGTAAAGATCCATGCCCCGCCGGAAATCTTCCGCGCCAAGGATGGTTCGGATCATCCGCACGACTTCCGAGCCCTTTTCGTAGACTGTCGACGTGTAGAAGTTGTTGATCTCGCGATAACGCCGCGGACGCACGGGATGGGCGAGCGGCCCCTGATCCTCGGGGAACTGCTGCGCCCGCAGGCCGCGCACTTCGGCAATACGCTTTACGGCGCGCGAACGCTGGTCGGCCGAGAATTCATGATCGCGAAAAACCGTCAGCCCTTCCTTCAGGCAGAGCTGGAACCAGTCGCGGCAAGTGATTCTGTTGCCTGTCCAATTGTGGAAATATTCATGCGCGATCACCGCCTCGATGCCGGCATAATCGGCATCACTTGCGGTGGCTTCGTCGGCCAGAACATATTTGTCGTTGAAGATGTTGAGACCCTTGTTCTCCATCGCGCCCATGTTGAAGTCGGACACGGCAACGATGTTGAACACATCGAGGTCGTATTCCCTGCCGAACACCTCCTCGTCCCAGCGCATGGAGCGCTTCAGCGCAGCCATCGCATAGGCAGCGCGCTCTTCCTTGCCATGCTCGACATAGATGCCGAGTTCGACCTCACGGCCGCTCGCGGTGGTGAAGCTGTCCTTGATCGAACCGAGATCGCCGCCAACCAGCGCGAAGAGATAGGACGGCTTGGGGAAGGGGTCGTGCCACACTGCAAAATGCCGGCCGCTGTCCAGCGCGCCGCTTTCCACCGGCCCTCTTTCCACTAGATTGCCGTTGGACAGGAGTAGCGGCGCTTCCTTGCTGTCCGCTTCGAGCCGCACCGTATAGACCGACAAGACATCCGGCCGATCCAGGAAGTATGTGATGCGTCGGAAACCCTCCGCCTCGCATTGCGTCGTGTAGTTGCCGCTTGAGCGATAAAGGCCAGACAGCGCCTTGTTGTGCTCCGGCGCCACTTCCGTTTCAATCGACAGTGTGAACGTGTCGGCCTGCGGCAACTCGTTGATCGTCAGCCTGTCGGGCGTCGCCGTGTAGCTTGCCGCATCCAGCACTTTCCCGTTGATCGCAAGGGAGCGCAGCACCAGCTCGTCGCCATCCAGAACAAGGGCCGCGTTAGGCGGCTGACCGCTGCGCGTGCGGATCGTCAACTCGGCTTGAACCAGCGTCTTCGTTGGATGCAGATTGAAGGTCAGCTTGGTTTCCGGGATCAGGAATTCGCTCGGCTTGTAATCCTCAAGCTTGAACACTTGGCCTGTGTCGACGCGCATTCCGGTTTCCTCGGGAAAAGCCGCGCCGGCTGAACGGGCGCGGCGGGATCGCTGATGCGGCCTTCATATTACGGAAGCCCGTCGAAACAAATCGACAACACGCCCGTGGCCTAGCACTTTCGCCCGGATGAATGCTGGCTTGCTCCAGCCAATTCACTTAAGCGGGGTGCGACGCAAAAATTGAGCCTGTTCAGCCTTGTTGCTTGAGCATGGCATTTCACCGATAGCCGCGGACTTAGAATTGAAACCTCCCAGCAGAGCTGCCTCCAGGCGCTACGAACCGAGTGACTCGCGTCCGCTTCTGGCGATCGGCTTGAAGGTCTCGTCGATCCTGGTGTTCCTGGGCATGAGCATCTGTTTGAAGGCGGCCGGCGATGTACCGCTCGGGCAATTGGTGTTCTACCGCTCGGCCTTCGCCATCGTGCCGATCATGCTGATGCTGGCCTGGCAGAACAAGCTTCTGCGTGGCTTCAAGACCCAACATCCCGCGAGCCATATTCTGCGCGGTCTGGTTGGTGTTGCCTCGATGGGCCTGCAGTTCTTCGCGCTGACCCACCTGCCTTTGCCGGAGGCCGTGACGCTGAACTACGCGCAGCCCTTGTTCGTGATCGTCTTCAGCGCTGTGTTCCTGGGAGAGATGATACGCGCCTATCGCTGGGGCGCGGTCTTGTTCGGGCTGGTCGGCGTCGTCATCATTTCCTGGCCGAGCCTTTCGCTGTTCACTTCCGGGGAAGGTTTCACCAACGCGCAGGCGGCCGGCGTCACAGCCGCGCTGACCGCTACAGCCGTCTCGGCCGTTGCCATGTTGCTGGTGCGCCGGTTGGTGAAGACTGAAGAAAGCGCCACCATCGTCCTGTGGTTTTCGCTGACGTCGACCGTTGCCGGCCTCCTGACGCTGCCTTTCGGCTGGGTCTCGCTCAGCTGGCCGCAACTCACGCTTCTTGTCACCGCCGGTCTTTGCGGCGGCGTTGCTCAGATCCTGATGACCGAAGGTTACCGCCACGCTGAGGTGTCGACCGTCGCACCCTTTGAATACACATGCATGATCTTTGCGATCGCCGCTGGTTACTTCCTGTTCGGAGAAGTCGCGTCGGTCAACATGATCATCGGCGGTTTGATCGTTGTCGCTGCAGGGCTTTTCGTTATCTGGCGCGAACATCGTCTTGGCCTGGAACGGACAGCTGCAAAGAAGGCGTCGTCTCCGGGTGTGTAGAACCCCGATCAAGACTTCCCCGCCTGGCGCAACGTTTACTTTGGGATGAAAGATGCTTCGATCTTGATCCCGTGCGAGCCGAGTGCCACGACAGTGTCGTTAAGGCAGGGAAGACTTTGATCATGGCGGATTGCATTGTTCTCGGCGCGGGTATGGTGGGCGTCAGCACCGCGCTTGCATTACAGGCAAAGGGGCGTTCGGTGGTCCTGGTGGATCGCCGAGGTGCCGGCGAAGAAACCAGCTATGGCAATGCCGGCATCATCCAGGGCGAAGCCGTCGAGCCCTACGCCTTTCCCCGCGATCTCGGCTCGATGGTGTCGATCGCGCTCAAGCGCGGCAACGAGGTGAACTGGAACCTCACCTCACTGCCGAACTGGGCCGCACCCGTTCTGCGCTATTTCCGCCATTCGAGCCCGGCGCGCTACAAGACGATCTCGCAGACATATTCGCAGCTGATCCACCGCGCGACCGCCGACCACGCACCTTTGATTCAGGCATCCGGCTCCGACAACCTCATCCAGCGCGAAGGCTTCCGCCAAGTGTTCCGCACGCCGAAGCGCATGGAAGAGGGCGCCCGCACGGCCGAGCGTCTGCACGAGGCCTACGGCGTCGGCATCAGCATCGAAACCGCAAGCGAGTTGAAGGCTGCCGAACCCAACCTGCGCCGCGATCTGCAAGGCGCCGTGCGCTGGACCGAGCCATGGACCTGCTCCAGCCCCGGCGGTCTCACCGCGAACTACGCGCGCCTGTTCGAAGAACGCGGCGGTCGCTTCGTCAGCGGAGATGCCACGACGCTCGAACAGGCCGCTTCCGGCTGGCGGGTCAAAACGGACGATGGCGTGATCGAAGCGTCTGACGTCGTCGTCGCGCTCGGTCCGTGGTCGCCAGAACTGCTGAAGCGCTTCAACTACCGTATCCCCATGCTGTTCAAGCGCGGCTACCACCGCCACTATCATGGCGGCAAAAGCCCGACGGTCGCGATCATGGATGCCGAAAACGCCGCGATCATCGCGCCGATGATCGCTGGCTCGCGCGTTCTCACCGGCGCTGAACTGACGCATTTCGATGCCGCGCCTGCCTTGCGCCAGCTCAATCGCGCCGAAAACAGCATCCGCGAGCTGTTCGACCTCGGCGAGCCGGTCGAGAACGAACCTTGGTGGGGCAACCGGCCCTGCATGCCCGACATGCTGCCTGTGGTCGGTGCCGCGCGCCGTTACAAGGGCTTGTGGTTCAACTTCGGCCACGGCCATCAGGGCTTTACGCTCGGACCCACCACGGCAGCGCTGCTCGCAGACAAGATGGCAGGAGAGGGCGACAATGCGCTGGTGGATCGCCTGTCGCTCGAGCGCTAAACGACGCTCTTCAGCCGCGCCTTAATCTCAAGGAAGTCGCGCCAGGCAAGCTTCTTGTGTGCGGGATTGCGCAGGAGATAGGCCGGATGCAGCGTCGGCATGGCGGGGATCTCCATGCCTCCAGGTGTCTGGTGCACCTTCCAGCTGCCGCGAATGCGCATGATGCCTTCCTTAGCCTGCAGGATCACCTTGGCCGAAGGATTGCCCAGCGTTACTATCACCTGGGGCGCCGCCAGCTCGATCTGACGTTCAATGAAAGGACGACAGATTTCGGTCTCCAGCGGCGAGGGATCGCGATTGCCCGGCGGGCGCCAAGGAATGACATTGGCGATATAGACACTGTCGCGATCAAGCCCGATGGCCGCCAGCATGCGGTCGAGCAACTGCCCGGATCGCCCGACAAATGGCCGTCCTTCCAGATCCTCATCGCGCCCGGGCGCTTCGCCGATAAACATGATCGGCGCTTCCGGATTGCCGTCCGAAAACACCATCTGCTTGGCTGTGAATTTCAGATTGCAGCCGTCGAAGCTGTCCAGCAGTCCGCGTAACTCTTCCAAATTCGAAGCAGACCGGGCCAACTCACGCGCTCGCGCCGCTTGCGCTTCGGCTGGGATGGTCGGTTGACTGAGCGGTGCGGCGGCAATCGGTGCGGCTGGAACAGGGACTGCCGCGGGTGCGGATGGCCTTGAGGATTGCGCAGCCGCCCGCGTGTCTCCATGCGGCATGACCCGCTTGGCGCTTTCTGCAAACCGATCATGCGGCTCGTCATCCAGCGCATCGCTGTAGCCGGCATCGGCATAAAAGCGCAGCAGCGCTTCAATATCGGCATCGATCCTGTCTGGCATGATGCCCTTTTCGGCTTCTCTTCGAGCGGATGCAAGCGCCGGATCGCAAGAGGCTGGAAAGAGCGCGAACCGCAGTTTAGAAAACCTCCAAAGACGCGACGTTTTGCGCCGTTAGAACGTCGAAAAAGACGTGCCCACGCGAGGAAACTTGCGTTATGCACGATCTAACAGGTGTTTGGAGGCGCTCGGGAACAGCGCCCCGGAGGGAAGTCATGGACGAGATCGAACGCGAAAGCATGGAATTTGACGTGGTGATCGTGGGCGCAGGTCCCGCCGGTCTAGCCGCCGCCATTCGCTTGAAGCAGGTCAACCCGGATCTTTCCGTCGTGGTGCTGGAAAAGGGCGGCGAAGTCGGCGCCCATATCCTGTCGGGTGCTGTTGTGGATCCCACCGGCATCAACCAGCTGCTGCCGGATTGGCGCGAGGATGCCGATCATCCGTTCAAGACGCCAGTTACCAAGGACCAGTTCTTCCTGCTCGGGCCGGCAGGCTCGCTACCGCTTCCGAACTTCCTGATGCCGCCGCTGATGAACAATCACGGCAATTATGTCGTGTCGCTCGGCAATGTCTGCCGCTGGCTGGCAACGAGGGCCGAAGCTCTTGGCGTCGAGATCTATCCCGGATTCGCAGCCACTCAGGTCATGTATAACGACGAAGGCGCTGTGATCGGCGTCATCACCGGCGACATGGGCGTCGAGCGCAACGGCGAGCCCGGCCCGAACTTCGCACCCGGCATGGCGCTGCTCGGCAAATACGTGCTGCTGGGCGAGGGCGCGCGGGGGTCGCTGTCCAAGGTCATCATCAAGAAGTTCGGCCTGGATCAGGGCCGCGAACCCGGCAAATACGGCATCGGCCTCAAGGAACTCTGGCAGGTCAGCCCTGAAAAGCATCAGCCCGGCCTCGTGCAGCATTCCTTTGGCTGGCCGCTGGATCGTTCCACCGGTGGCGGCTCGTTCCTGTATCATCTCGAGAACAACACGGTGGCCGTCGGCTTCGTGGTGCACTTGAATTACAAGAATCCTTACATTTCGCCTTTCGAAGAGTTCCAGCGCTTCAAGGCGCATCCGCGCGTCCGCGACACGTTCGAGGGTGGCAAGCGCTTGTCCTACGGTGCCCGCGCGATTACCGAAGGCGGCTACCAGTCCGTTCCGAAACTATCCTTCCCAGGCGGCGCGCTGATCGGCTGTTCGGCCGGCTTCGTCAACGTGCCCCGCATCAAGGGTTCGCACAACGCCGTTTTGTCCGGCATGATGGCGGCGGATAACATCGTCGAAGCGCTGGCTGCCGGCCGCGCTAATGACGAGCTGATCGGCTACGAAAATGCCTGGCGCGGTTCGGCCATCGGCAAGGACCTGTTCAAGGTCCGCAACGTCAAGCCGCTCTGGTCGAAGTTGGGCATCGCCGGCATTGCGCTTGGCGGCCTCGATATGTGGCTGAACACGCTGTTCGGCTGGTCGCCCTTCGGCACGATGAAGCACGGCAAGCCGGACTATGCCTCGACCGAACCCGCGTCCAAGCACCGCCTGATCAGCTATCCGAAGCCTGATGGCGTGCTGACCTTCGACCGCCTCTCGTCGGTCTTCCTGTCCAGCACCAATCACGACGAAAACGAGCCGATCCACCTGCAGGTTCTCGACCCTGCCTTGCAGAAGCAGTCCGAACTCGGCGTCTTCTCCGGCCCATCGACCCGCTACTGCCCGGCCGGCGTTTATGAATGGGTAGATGAAGACGGCAATTCCGTCGCCGGCGGCCCAGCTGCGCCCAAAGGCGAGAAGGGCAGTGAGAACCGCGACGAAGGCAATGCGCGCGAAGCCCGCTTCGTGATCAACGCGCAGAACTGCGTGCACTGCAAGACCTGCGACATCAAGGATCCCAACCAGAACATCAACTGGGTCCCGCCCCAAGGAGGCGAAGGGCCGGTCTACGCCAACATGTAAATGCAAAAGGCGGGCCTTGAGCCCGCTTTTCTCTTACTGAAAAGCTGTTTCCGAGAACGAGCGCAGCTTGCGTGAATGCAGCCGTTCCAGCGGCATGTCGGCGAGCTTTTCCAGCGCGCGTATGCCGATCGTGAGGTGTTGCGACACCTGCCGCTTGTAGAAGTCGGTCGCCATGCCCGGCAGCTTCAACTCGCCATGCAGCGGCTTGTCCGACACACAAAGCAGCGTGCCGTAAGGCACGCGGAAGCGGAAACCGTTGGCGGCGATGGTCGCGCTTTCCATGTCGAGGCCGATCGCGCGTGATTGCGACAGCCGCTGCACCGGTCCGCGCTGATCGCGCAGTTCCCAGTTGCGGTTGTCAATCGTGGCTACCGTCCCGGTGCGCATTATGCGCTTCAGCTCGTAGCCGGACAGCCCGGTGACTTCCGCCACCGCCTCCTGCAGAGCGACCTGCACCTCGGCTAGCGCAGGGATCGGCACCCAGACCGGCAGGTCGTCGTCCAGCACATGGTCCTCGCGTACATAGGCATGCGCAAGTACATAATCGCCCAGCGCCTGCGTATTGCGAAGGCCAGCACAATGGCCGAGCATCAGCCAGACATGCGGCCGCAGCACCGCGATATGGTCGGTGATCGTCTTGGCGTTGGATGGGCCGACGCCGATATTCACCATCGTGATGCCGGCATGACCGGGCTTCGTCAGATGATAGGCCGGCATCTGTGGCAGGCGGATCGGCACCGCACCCTCCCGCGCCTCGTTCTGGCCGGGAAGCGTGATGAGATTGCCGGGCTCGATGAAGCTCTCATAACCTCCGCCGCCCTCGGCCATCAGCTTGCGCGCATAAGCGCAGAACTCGTCGATATAGAACTGGTAGTTCGTGAACAGCACGAAGTTCTGGAAATGCTGCGGCCCGGTCGCCGTGTAATGCGCCAGCCGGTGCAGTGAGTAATCGATGCGCTGTGCCGTGAAGGGTGCAAGCGGAGCCGGTTCGCCGGGGGCGGGCTCATAGGTGCCGTTGGCGATCAAATCGTCGGTCGCATTCAGGTCCGGCACGTCGAACATGTCGCGCAGCGGCCGCGTGATCCGCTCCGCCGCAGCCCCTTCCACATAGGTGCCCTCGAAGAAGGCGAAATGCAGCGGGATGGGTGTCTCGGATTCCTGCACGATGATCGGCACGCCGTGGTTGCGGATGATCAGATGCAACTGTTCGAGCAGGTAATGCCGGAACAGGTCCGGCCGCGTCACCGTCGTCGTATATTGCCCCGGTGCCGGCATGTGACCGTAGGCATGGCGCGAGTCGATCAGCGCGAAGGACGAGGTGCTGACGGAAATTTCCGGATAGAAGGCGCGGTAACGGTGATCCGCATTGCCGCCCTCGGCCAGCGCCGAGAAACTGTCGCGCAGAAAGCGGGTGTTGCGCTCGTAAAGCCAGATCAGCGCATCCACCGCCTCTTCGGCATTGGTGAAGCTCTTGCGGCCATAGGCTTCAGGCCCTGAGATGATCTCGATCGGTGTCGGGTAGATTCGCTTTTCCATGACCCAATATAAGGGCACGCCCCTCTTTGTGGGAGAGGCGTAGCGGCTTCATGTTGCGAAGCCGTGACGCTTGGTTACTGCTTGTCCCAATGGCAGGCGTAATCGTTGAACCATGTGCAGGAAATGCTGCCATCATTGGTCCGCCCGCGCGTTGTCTCCGCCACCACGACGGACAGCATCATGCCGAAAAGCATGGTCATGAAACAAACAATGGCGAAGCGGCGTGCGAGCATGGCGGCGGTCCTCCGAAAGTGTTGAGCCAACTATGAAGCCGCCGCGCTGAATCCTCCCTGAGACTGCCGTTCATCCTGCGTTCAACAAAATTGAGCCGCAATTAACCATGCTTCGCTCGATTGTTGCCGGCATTGCGCCCATATCTCTTCCGACTTGAAGGAGAGTTATCATGCCCGAACAAACCAAGCCGATCGAACTTCATTACTGGCCGACGCCCAATGGCTGGAAGGTTTCCATCATGCTGGAAGAGCTCGGCATCCCTTATGATTTGAAGCTCGTGAACATCGGCAAGGGCGAACAGTTCGAGCCCTTATTCCTCGCGATCTCTCCCAACAACCGCATGCCCGCGATCGTCGATCCGGAAGGCCCGGACGGGAAGCCGATCTCAGTGTTCGAGTCTGGTGCGATCCTGCAATATCTCGGCCGCAAGTTCGGCAAGTTCTACCCCACCGACGAGCGGCAACGCGTCGAGGTCGATCAATGGCTGTTCTGGCAGATGGGCGGTCTCGGGCCCATGGCCGGTCAGGCCCACCACTTCCGCCAATATGCGCCGGAAAAGATCGAATACGGCATCAACCGCTACACCAACGAGGTGAACCGGCTTTACGGCGTCATGAACAAGCGCCTGGCCGACCGCGACTTTCTCGCAGGCGAATACTCGATCGCCGATATGGCCTGCGTCGGCTGGATCAAGCCGCACAAGAACCAGGGTCAGGATCTCAACGATTTCCCGAACCTCAAGCGCTGGTACGAAGCTGTAAATGCGCGTCCTGCTGTCGAGCGTGGTCTGGCTGTCGCCAACGAAGCCCGCTCGAACCTTGCCGATGACAAGGACGCGCAGAAGGTCTTGTTCGGCCAGAAGGCGCGCTGACGCCGTTAAAGGCGGCAGCGCCTAGCGTTGCCGCCTTTACAGCCGCGTCCAGTTCTGGCCGCGGCAGATCAACCCGCCCAGCACGCACCCCTTCATCGATAGAGCGTTGCCGGACAAGCTCGCCTTGCCGGAATAGGTCTTGTCATTGGCGGGATCGGTGACATCGCCGGAATAGCGGTTATCGCCATCGGCATTCATACGACCGATCTGCTTGCCCTTATGCGCGCCGCTGCGCAGTGTGATGCAGAAAGCCTTTCCGCAGGGCGCGATCTCGGCGGTGGCGCCGCTGTCGGTCTTCCACCTGCCTTCGATATCGTCGGCAAAGGCCATGCCTGATGTAGCAAGCAGCGCTGCAAGCGCAAACATGATCGAACGCTTCATTCTTTCCTCCAGCGGCTTCCTCAAAGGTGCTGTTCCCGGAGCTTAGAACACAAAGCCAGTTGCGTGGAAGACGGCTTCTTTGATGCGAAAGGTTCGCGCCGGTCGAAGTGCTTCCCGAAATCGCGGTTAGCAAAGCGTGACTTCGCAGCCGACAGTTTCTGTCGATATTTCTTCGACTTTCCCGCGCTCCTGCGGTTCTCATCCTTAAGAATCAGTCACCTTTACTTCTTGTTTTATGTTTGTTTTCCAGGAGTTAAGCACATGGCTTAACAGCGGATTCAAGGAAGAAGCGCATTCTATGGGCATCAGAAGAGGCCGGGAAAACAAGGTCTCAGGGGCTAACAGGGATCGAGATAATGGCACGCTTTGAAATCCTGGACGACCAAGCATCTTCGATGGGTACGACCACCCACGCCGACATCCTCTTCGACCTCGGCTTGATGTACGCAACCGGCCGCGACTGCGCCGTCGATCTGGTTGCTGCGCACAAGTGGTTCAACATCGCTGCCATCAAGGGCTGCGAACGCGCCGGAAGCATGCGGGCGGAAGTGTCGGCCAGCATGAACAAGGCCGATCTCGCCAAGGCGCTGCGGCAGGCACGCGACTGGATGACGGTTCACTAAAAACAATGGGGAGCGGGGCACGATGCACCGCTCCCCATAAATTTGACGATGAGGGTCAGACGCGATCCTCAGAGATCGGCGCTGTCCTCGTCGTTCGTTCCTGCGTTGCTGTTGAGCTTGTCGAGCAGGTCGTTGACGATATCGGCGCAAGCCTTCATCGGCTCGTTGGAAGCGCATCGAACATCCAGTTCCACGCCGCCATCTTCCTTCGTGGTGAGGCGGAAATGCGCACCTTCATTGCCGCGGCCGTGGCGCGGACCGTTATCGCCGCCGCGCCAAGGATGTCCGCGCGGACGGTCTCGGTCCCAGTGATGGTGACCTGGGCCTCGGCCCGCTTCGTCCTGCCTGTCAGCGGGATCGCGCTCGTCCTGATCCATGCTGTCCATCTGGTCTTCCATCCCATTTGAGGATTGGAGGTCCTGATCGTCATTTTTCGCGCCCGTCTTGTTGCCAGGCGTTAGTTCGGGCGGCGTCGTTTGCGTTTGGTTCGGCGCAGTCTGGGCCGGTGCAGCCGGAGGCGGGTTGGTGGCTGCTTCCTGGGCAAAGGCCGAGCCGGCCAGCAGAGTAAGCGCGGTTGCTGAGACAATCAGGCGTTTCATGGGTAGATCTCCTTGGTTTCGATCTGCCTGCCCAACCATCGTGACTCCCGATGGTTCCTGTTTCAACGTTCAACTCATGCCGACATATCGGCCGGGGCGATGGTTGATCGCCAGGATCATGTTAAACATGACGGCGCCGATCACCGACAACACGACCTGCGGCCAGGTCAGCACGGAGAGCGCGATCAGCAGAATGACGAGATCCACGCCTAACTGGAAATAGCCCGCGCGCATGTTGTAGCGGTCCTGCAGGTAGAGCGCCAGGATCGAGAAACCGCCCAGGCCCGTGCGGTGCCGCGCAAGGATCAGCAGGCCCATGCCTTGCAAGCCGCCGCCGACGAAGGCCGCGAAAAGCGGGTCGAGATGCGAGAAGGTGATGAACATTGGAAAGATGCGGCTCATCACGGAGACCAGCATCACGGCAACAAAGGTTCGTATGGCGAAGCCCCAGCCCATACGTGCAACCGCAAAGGCATAGAAGGGCAGGTTGGTCACGAAGAAGATCAGGCCGAAGCCGTAACCCGTCATGTACTGCAGCAACAGCGCGAGGCCAGCCGCACCGCCGGTCGCCAGCCGGGTTTCGGTGTAGAAGGTCAGCCCGAGTGCGGCAAAGCCGGTGCCGATCAGAAGTGCGAGCACATCCTCATAGAACCGGTGGCGGCTGGCAGTGGCTTCGCTGATCGACATGGCTGAACGCTATTGGGCTAGCGCGAACGCGGCAAGAGCCGAGCTCACGCTGTCCCCGCTTCTTCAAAGGTCACGAGCACCGTGCGGTCCTCGACCTGCTCGCCCTGTTCGACAATCGAAGCGACGATGGCATCGGCGGGTGCGTTGATCGTGTGCTCCATCTTCATGGCCTCGAGCACCAGCAGCGGCTGGCCTTTGCTGACGTGATCGCCTGCTTTGGCCCGAACCAGCTTCACCAGACCCGGCATCGGCGCGCGCAGGCCGCCGGACGCGGCACCGCTTTCCGACGCCTGTTCCAGCGGATCAAGCGAGGCGAAGTTGAAACCCATCGCACCCTCGAACACCGTGAGGTGACCGGGCCAGCGCACGACGTCCTCAACGGCTTTGGCGGGCAGGGTGACCGGCCCATTGCCATCGCCGAGCACAACTGCCCAACGATCGCCTTCAAGCGCTGTGACGGCAACCTCAACTGACAAATCATCTGAGCCAAGCCTGACCTGGCGCTGCACAGCGTTGAAGTGCGCATAGCCGCCTAGTGCCTTCCACGGGTCGGTTGAGCCGCCAGCAGGCGAAATCCCGGCCGCTGCTAGAACGGCCTTAGCTTTGGCCGTCTCAGAAGGCGCCAGCAGCGCCGTCAGCGTTTCTGCCTTGCGCTCGATCAGCCCCGTATCGACCCGGCCTGCCGCAAAATCGGGATCGCGGGCGAGTTCGCGCAGGAACACGGTGTTGGTCACCGATCCGGCAATTTGCGTATCGTCCACCGCTTTTACCAGAGCATCCAGCGCGGCCGTCCTATTTGAGCCATGCGTCACCAGCTTGGCGATCATCGGATCGTAGAAAGGCGAGATCGCATCGCCGGCACGGACGCCGGTCTCGACACGCAACTCCTGACCTGCTGCGGGGAAGGCGAGGTGGTGCAGCGTGCCGGTGGCCGGCAGAAAGCCCTTGGCTGCATCCTCGGCATAAACCCGCGCTTCAAAGGCGTGACCGTTCAGCGTAATCTGATCCTGCGTTTTCGGCAGCGTCTCGCCAGCCGCGACGCGCAGCTGCCACTCCACGAGGTCGATGCCCGTCACCATCTCGGTCACCGGATGCTCAACCTGCAGCCGCGTGTTCATTTCCATGAACCAAAACCGGTCCGGATGCAGACCGTTGGCGCCGTCGACGATGAACTCGATCGTGCCGGCGCCCGAATAGCTGATCGCCTGAGCAGCCTTCACCGCCGCATCGGTCATCGCCTTGCGCATTTCGGGCGTCATGCCGGGAGCAGGCGCTTCCTCGATCACCTTCTGATGGCGGCGCTGCGCCGAGCAATCGCGCTCGAAGAGATGCACGACATGGCCGTGATTGTCGCCGAACACCTGCACCTCAATGTGGCGCGGTGACAGGATGTATTTTTCCACCAACACCCGGTCATCGCCGAACGCCGCCTTGGCTTCCCGGCGCGCCGCCGCCAACGCTTCGGGAAAGGCGTCGGGATCATCCACCCGCCGCATACCCTTGCCGCCGCCGCCGGCGCGCGCCTTGATAAGGACGGGATAGCCGATCTCGCGCGCCTTGGAAGCCAGAACGACGATTTCCTGCGCCTCGCCGTGGTAACCCGGCACGACAGGTACGCCGGCCTTCTCCATCAGCCGCTTGGCCGCGTCCTTCAGACCCATCGCACGGATCGAGTCGGCGGAGGGTCCGATAAAGATGAGGCCGGCGGCCATCACTTGATCCACGAAGTCGGGATTTTCCGACAGGAAGCCGTAACCGGGGTGAATAGCTTCGGCTGATGTTTGCTTGGCGGCTTCGATGATCTTGTCGCCACGCAGATAGCTTTCGCCGACAGGCGAGGGGCCGATATGCACGGCTTCATCCGCCATTTCGACATGCAGCGCACGTGCATCGGCGTCGGAATAAACGGCAACGGTGCGGATGCCCAGGCGCCGTGCCGTGCGGATCACGCGACAGGCGATTTCGCCGCGATTGGCAATGAGGATCTTGCTGAAAAGCTTTGACATCTCGCTCACCTCACATCCGGAACAGGCCGAACTTGGTGTCCGGGATCGGCGCGTTGAGTGTTGTCGCGAGGCTCAGCGCCAGCACATCGCGCGTCTTGGCGGGATCGATGATGCCGTCGTCCCAAAGCCGCGCCGAAGAGTAAAGGGGATGACCTTCGCGTTCATACTTGTCGAGGATCGGCTGGCGGAAGGCCGCTTCCTCTTCCGCGCTCCACGCACCGCCACGCCGCTCGATGCCTTCGCGCTTGACGATGGACAGCACCGTCGCGGCCTGTTCGCCGCCCATCACGGAGATGCGGGCATTCGGCCACATCCACAGAAAGCGCGGAGAGTAAGCGCGGCCGCACATGCCGTAATTGCCCGCGCCGAAGGAGCCGCCGATGATGACGGTGAGCTTCGGCACTTGCGCGGTAGCGACCGCTGCGACCAGCTTCGCACCGTCCTTGGCAATGCCGCCCGCCTCGTACTTCCGACCCACCATGAAACCCGTGATGTTCTGCAGGAACACCAGCGGGATCTTGCGCTGGCAGCAAAGCTCGATGAAGTGCGCCCCCTTCTGCGCGCTTTCGGAGAACAGAACACCGTTGTTAGCGAGGATCCCGACCGGCATTCCGTGGATATGGGCGAAGCCGGTGACAAGCGTCGTGCCGTAGTTCTGCTTGAACTCATCAAGCTCGGATCCATCCACGATCCGGGCGATCACCTCGCGCACATCATAGGGCTGGCGCGTGTCTTCCGGCACGATGCCGTAGATCTCATCGGCTGGGCGAAGCGGCTGACTCACTTCGCGAAGCTTCAGCGGCATCTCCCGCTTTCGATTGAGGTTTCTCACGATCCGCCGAAGCTGAGCTAAGGCATGGTCGTCGTTCAGCGCATAATGATCCGCCACGCCCGAAAGCCGTGTATGCGTATCGGCACCACCCAGATCTTCCGCCGACACCACTTCGCCGGTTGCAGCCTTCACCAAGGGAGGACCGCCGAGGAAAATGGTCGCCTGGTTCTTCACCATGATGGCTTCATCAGACATCGCCGGCACGTAGGCACCACCCGCCGTGCAGGAGCCCATCACACAGGCGAGCTGCGGAATGCCGGCTGCGCTCATGTTGGCCTGGTTGAAGAAAATCCGGCCAAAATGGTCACGATCCGGGAAAACTTCGTCCTGATTCGGGAGATTTGCCCCCCCTGAGTCCACCAAATACAGGCAAGGAAGCCCGTTTTCTTCCGCAATTTCCTGTGCTCGCAGATGCTTTTTGATGGTCATTGGGTAGTAGGTGCCGCCCTTCACCGTCGCATCGTTGACGACGATCATGCAGGGCGTACCCTCGACCATGCCGACCCCGGCGATCATCCCGGCCGAGGCAATGTCGCCGCCATACATGTCCCAGGCCGCGAACTGCCCGATTTCCAGGAAAGGCGAGCCGGCGTCGAGCAACTGCGCCAGACGCTGACGAGGCAGGAGCTTGCCGCGCGCGGTGTGGCGTTGGCGAGCTTCTTTCGGCCCGCCTTGCTCGATGATGGCGGCCTTGTCCTTCATCTCCGCTACTAACGCCCGCATGCGGGCAGCGTTTGCCTTGAAGCTTTCGGAGGAGGGGGAAATCTGCGTCTGGATCACGGGCATCGGGTCAGCCTTCTTCCATCATCTCGCGGCCAATCAGCCAGCGGCGGATTTCGCTGGTGCCGGCGCCGATCTCGTAGAGCTTGGCGTCGCGCAAAAGACGACCGGTCGGATAGTCGTTGATGTAGCCGTTGCCGCCAAGCAGCTGGATCGCATCCAGCGCGCACTGCGTCGCCTTTTCAGCGGCATAGAGAATGCACCCGGCGGAATCCTTGCGCGAAGTTTTGCCCTCATCGCAGGCACGCGCGACGGCATAAACGTAAGCGCGGCAGGCGTTGAGCGTCGTGTAGAGGTCGGCAAGCTTGCCTTGAACGAGCTGAAACGAGCCGATCGGCTGGCCGAACTGCTTGCGCTCCTGAACATAAGGCACGACGGTATCCAGGCAGGCGGCCATGATGCCCAGCGGCCCGCCGGATAGCACCACGCGCTCGTAATCGAGGCCGGACATCAGCACTTCGACGCCACGTCCTTCTTCGCCGAGCACGTTGTCGTAGGGAACTTCGACATCTTCGAAGACCAGCTCGCCGGTGTTGGAACCGCGCATGCCGAGCTTGTCGAGCTTCTGCGCGATGGAGAAACCGGCCATCGATTTCTCGATCAGAAAGGCTGTGATGCCGCGGGAATTCCGCTCCGGATCGGTCTTGGCGTAGACCACCAGCGTTTCTGCATCGGGACCATTGGTGATCCACATCTTGGTGCCGTTGAGCACGAATCGGTCGTTGCGCTTTTCTGCGCGCAAGGTCATCGAAACCACGTCCGAACCCGAGCCGCTTTCCGACATGGCGAGCGCGCCGACATTCTCGCCAGAACACAGCTTCGGTAGGTATTTGCTTTTCTGCTCGGCCGTGCCCCAGCGATTGATCTGGTTGACGCAAAGGTTGGAATGGGCACCGTAGGACAGGCCGACGGAAGCGGAAGCGCGGCTGATTTCCTCGATCGCCACGACATGGGCGACGTAGCCCAGCCCAGAGCCGCCGTAATCGGGATCGGCGGTCATGCCGAGAAGGCCGAGCTCCCCCATTTCCTTCCAAAGCGGCGCGGGAAACTCGTTCTCACGGTCGATCGCGGCTGCCTGCGGCGCGATGCGATCCTGCGCGAAGCGGCGGACCGTATCGCGAAGGGCCTCAACGTCTTCGCCAAGGCCGAAGTCCATGCTGGTCGTATACATGCTGCCTCCCAGGTTCAGTCTGTGTGATCGTGTGCGGCGCCGACAAGGCGCAAGGTCATGATGCGGTAATGGGCAATCAGCTGGTCGACGGACAAACGGTCCTGCGGACGATACCAGACGATCACGCCGGTGATCATCTGAATGATCGCCATTGTGGTGAGCGCCGTGTCCTCAATCGCGAAACAGCCGACATCGGAGCCTTTCTGCAGGATCGCGCGTAGCTCCGCTTCATAACGAGCGCGCAAGCCAAGGATCGGCGACAGCTGCTCTGGCGAAAGGCTGCGAAGCTCGAGATTGCTGACATGCGTTGTTTCGCGCCGCTCAAGATGAAAGCGGATGTGATGCTCCACGAAGGCCGCCAAGCGATCATCCGGCTGGTCCGCATGTCTGTTTGCTGCATCGTCCCAGGAAGACAGAAGCTCTTCCATGTGGCGGGACATCAGCTTGAAGAGCAGGTCCTGCTTGGTCGGGAAATAGCGGTACAGCGCTGCCGCTTGAACGCCGACCTCGCTGGCCAGCTGGCGCATGGTGACCGCTTCGAAGCCGTGGCGCGCGACGAGACCGGCGGCCGCCATGCGGATAGCCGCTTCCGTTTTTCCCCCGTCTGATCCGATCGTTCGCGCCATCATTCCTCCTGCCGCAAGGAATAAAACGATCGTTCATTTAATTCAAGCGAAATGCAGGTCGTGTCGATGTTCCCGCCGGCTACAAAGATTAGCGCACCGTTGTATTCTTGCACTTCTTTGATCGTGAGCAGCTTGTTACGGTCGAATCAATCACTTGGGGAGGGGCTTATGACGACACGCGCCGTGACAACTTTGGTGTCAGCCGGTATCGCATCCATTCTGCTCGCTTCGTCTTCGCAGGCGGGCGGCTTCAATCGCGGCATCGCGAACCTTGATCCGCTTTATTATACCACCGGCTTCGGTCTCACGAGTTCTGTGACTTACGTATCGCCGGCGCGATCGTTTTCGAGCGTGTCGGGAGCGCGCATCGTTGGCGGCCGTCCTGGGCTTTATACGCAGGGTGAAACCGACATCGTCGAGGATTTCACCGTTCCGTCCGTGACCGTCGGCGGCCGCATCATCGGCGATCTGAGCTGCGCCGGTTCCTACACGCAGCCTTACGGCGTGGAAGCAAATTACGATGGCGCGATCCGCTTCAACATCGCGCAGCAGAAGCTCGACACCGATGAATACGGTCTGACCTGCGGCTACGGCTTCGACTTGTCCAAGGGTCGCCTGCTGCTGATCGGCGGCGTGTTCTATGAAACAGTCGATTTCACGCAGGCGAGAGATTTCACGCAGGCATTCCCATTTCCGTTCGCTGGGGAAAGCCGGATCAGGGTAGAGTCCGAGGACTTTGGCTACCGTCTAGGGGTTGGCTACGAGATTCCTGAAATCGCGCTGAAGGCGCAACTCCTGTATCGGTCGGAAACGCACCATGATGCGACGGGCGACTATACCAACACGCCGTTTGCGGTTCTGACTTCTGCCCTGTCAGGCGGACGGATTTCTCTTGCAGCTGCTCAGGCAATCTACGGGAATTCCCTGACGGCTTCCGCAAGCACATCAGCAACCCTGCCGCAAAATCTTGAGTTTAGTTTGCAATCGGGCATTGCCCCGGGTTGGTTGGCGTTTGGATCTGTCAAGTGGACGGATTGGAGCGTGCTAAAGCGTCTTCAGGTGGTTGAAGGCATCGCAGGCCAGACCTTTTCCTCCACCAACTTCTACTTCGAGGACGGTTGGACGGTGACTGGCGGGGTTGGACATAAGTTCAACGACAAGCTGGGCGGTTCCCTGTCGGTTACCTGGGACAAAGGCGTATCCACTGGTTGGGATACGCTGACCGACACCTGGAGCTTCGGCGGCGGCGTTGCCTACGACTTCACGGATAAGTTCCAGCTGCGGGCCGGCGGCGCGGCGATCTACTTCACCGATGGTGACAAGGACAAGGTCTCCAGCGCGCTCGACTATACCGCGACATCCGACAACGAATGGGGCTACGCCCTTTCGCTGAGTGGTACGCTGAAGTTCTAACCTAAAACTAGGCTTTGCCGGCCGCTTCCAAGGCGGCCGGCAAAGCCTGCGCAAACAGGTCGATTTCCACATCGGGGCCGCAGCTGACGCGGATGTAGTGGTCGAGGCCGGGAGTCATCGGCTTGCGCACGAAGATGTCGCGTCGGCCGAGTTCCTGCAGAACGCGCAAGGCATAAGCGCCATCTGAGCCGCAGTCGATCGCCACGAAATTCGTGGCCGAGGGCAGGGCGGAAAGACCGTTCTCTTCGGCGATGCGGGTCAGTCGCTCGCGGCAGTGCTCCACCTTTTTCACCGTTTGGGCGAGATGCGCCTGGTCTTCGAGCGCCGCCAGCGCTGCGACTTGCGTCATACGTGACATGCCGAAGTGGTTGCGCACTTTATCGAACGCACGGATCACCTCCGCATCGCCGATGGCATAGCCGCACCGCATGCCGGCAAGGCCGTAAGCCTTGGAGAAGGTGCGCATGCGCAGCATGTTCGGCCGGATCAGGTCGATCGGCGGCAGCGTGCCGGCCGGCGCGAACTCGCCATAAGCTTCGTCGAGGATGAGCATGACATCATCCGGCACGCCCTTGATCAGGCGCACCACGTCTTCAGCTGGCCAGAAGGTGCTCATCGGATTGTCGGGGTTGGCAAAATACACCATCGCCGGCTTGATCTTCAGCACAGCCGCCAGAAGCGCTTCGGGATTTTCGTGGTTGCCTTTGTAAGGCACCGTATGCAGTTGCGCGCCAAAGCCGGCGACATGGTAGTTGAAGGTCGGATAACCGCCCAGCGAGGTGACGACGGTGCCGCCGGGCTCCACGAAGAGCCGCACGGCAAGGCCGAGGAGGCCGTCTATGCCTTCACCCACGGCAATCTGGTCGGGCTTGATGCCGAGATGCCGGGCCAGTGCTTGTGTCAGATCGTAGTTTTCAGGATCGCCGTATTTCCACATATCATCCGCGGCGGCGGCCATCGCTGCAGCCACTTTCGGCGACGCGCCAAAGCCATTCTCGTTGGCGCCAAGGCGCGCCCTGAAGGGCCGTCCGTTGTTTCGTTCCTGGGTTTCCGGGCCGACAAACGGCACGGTGGACGGCAACGAGTCGGCAAGCGCAGTGAGATGGGGCGGCATGGGAAAACCTGTCTAACAGTCGATCTGGCTTACCGAGGATTGCCGCTTGCCGCAACAAACCTGTCCGTCGATCGAAGGTTTGACCGTCTTAGAACTTGTGCTCGAAGCGCAGCACGCCCGACCAGTCTTGCGAGGCCGTGTTGTAGACGACCTCGGGCGTGACGGCCAAACCCCGCACGGGCGTGAGTTCAAGATCGCCGCTGAATTCCCAGGCATCCGTGTCGAAGTATTGCGCGGTGCCTGACAGCGCCACTTTCGGCGTGAGTTCGGCGGACACGCCGATCAAACCCGACCATTCCGTGCGCTCGTAAACCGGATCGAGGATCGTGTAATCGCCGGTTTCACCATCCGGGCTGGAATAGAAGCCGTGCAGACCGATATTGATCTGCGTATGGGGAACCTTGAAGCGGACGGTTGCGCGGGCGCCCCATGAGTCAGCGACACCGTCATAGCCGGCAACGGCGCCGAGAGTGAAGTCGTCGCGCTTGTACCGCGCGCCGGCTTCCGCATTGGTTTCCCAGTCGCTCGACGCCTCATTGTCGATCGCCGCAACGATGGCAGTAAAGCCATTGTTGTTATCGTAGGTATAGCTGATCTCGCCGCCCTGATTATAGGCGTAGCGGCCCTCGAACAGGGTTGGGCCGGCCGAGTCGAGAAAGCGGGCATAAGGTGTTTTCGTCAGGCCGACGAGAAAGCCATTCAGCTCGACGTAGCTGTAGAGCAGCCGGCTCGATGTGCCGCCGTCCGCGTACCAGTCCATTTCGGCTTCGACATAGCCGGTGAGGGTGCCGAGTTCGGTTTCGGACTTCACCGAGAACGTCGGAGCAAAGCGGGCATAGTTGAAGTAACCGTCGAAGTCGTCACCAGTGGACGCCACTTCATAACGATAGTAGCCGCCGATCTTCAGACAGGTCTCCGTGCCGGGCAGGTAGAAGAAGCCTTGACCGTAGAGGTCGCAGATCCGGACATAATCGACCGGTTCTGCTTCCGGGATGACAACGGCATCGGACGCGCTCGCGATGGAAGCACCGAAAAGACCGGCGATGGCGGTAAGCAGAACAAAACGGATTTTCACGACGTGCCCCTGAAGCAAGATGCCGTAGCGCTACTTTGCTTTCGTTCTTCCCCAAGAACGGTGAAGCAGTTCACCCTAGGTACAGCAACTACATACATCTTTGTTGCACTACGCAATGCGTCGGATGTTGAAAGCCTGTGAATGGATGATCTTGTCGCAGCCTTGTTGCGGAAAATGTGCGACATTAGTGATCTTGGATGCCTTGGCAGGGGAGGCTGGTGCGCGGCCGCGCGTCGGCAGGCGCGCAGCTATTCACTGCGCACCTGCCTGTTTTCGGATGTTGAATGATGTCAGAAGTTGCGCTGGAAGCGCAGCACGCCGGACCAATCCTCGGAAGCCGTATTGTAGATGACTTCCGGCGTAATCGCCAAACCGCTCACGGGCGTGAGTTCAAGATCGGCGCTGAACTCCCATTCGTTGGTGTCGAAATACTGCGCGGTTCCTGCCAGCGCGACCTTCGGGTTCAACTCCGCCGAAGCACCGATCAATCCCGACCATTCCGTGCGCTCATCGACGGGATCGAGGATCGTGTAAACGCCTTCATCACCGTCCGGGCTCGAATAGAAGCCGTAGAGGCCGACATTCAGCACTGTGTTCGGAACCTTGAAGCGTAGCGTCGCGCGAGCGCCCCACGAGTCTGCCACGCCGTCATAGCCGGCGATGGCACCGAGGGTGAAATCGTCCTTCTCGTATTTGGCGCCTGCTTCGCCGTTGGTTTCCCAACTAGTGTTGGCGGTATTGTCGACGGCCGCGATGATGGCGGTGAAGCCTTTGCCATTGTCGTAGGTGTAGCTGATTTCGGTCGCTTCGTTCGACCCATACCGGCCTTCGAAGAGGGTCGGCCCGGCGAAATCCAGGTAGCGCAAGTACGGTGTTTCGGTCTTACCGGCCAGGAAGCCGGCCAGTTCGACATAGGCATAAAGCAGGTTGAAAGAGTTGCCTTCACCGGAGTCCCAAGTGAACTCTGTCTCGGCATAGCTGGTCAGCGTGCCAAGCTCGGTTTCCGACTTGACCGTGAAGCTCGGAGCGAAGCGCGCGTAGCTGGTATAGCCGTCGAAGTCCTCGCCGGAACTGTTGACCTGGAAGCGGAAATAACCGCCGACCTTCAGGCAGGTTTCTGTTCCCGGAATGTAAAAGAAGCCTTCACCATAGACGTCGCAGACGCGAACATAGTCCAGCGGCTCCGGTTCGGCGATCACGACGGCATCGGCAGCAGTGGCGATGTTGGCGACGCACAATGATGCGACGGTTGCGAGCCATACGGCCTTGATAGTCATAAAGCGCCCCATGATAGACATGATAATTGCCTGGGCACCTTCTCGCCGCTCTTCCCCAAGAGCGTCGACGTCGTGAACCGTGGGTGCAAGAACCACATACCTGTTTTTTGTACTGCGCAATATGTCACGACACTTTGAACGCTGCTTGGATCGGATTGTTGAGCATTGTTGCTCGAATGTAACGACGCTGCCATCCGGCGCTGCGCACTGTTTGTCTTTAAGCAAGGTTCAGCACAGCCTTGCATCCTTGATCCAAGCCGCATCGGGAACCTGTGGGCACTTTGCGGATTAGCAGCCAGTAGTCGCGATCTTCGTGCCTGCCACCACGCACTTGACCAATCGACGGGCGCAGCTGGCGCGTGGTCGAGGAACGCAGCCCGCCCTTGAAGCTGGCAACGCCTCGGTCCGCCTCCGGATTTTCCACAGCGATGCGCCCATTTCGCAAGAGATACCGAGGATCGGATGGATCACATCACCGGCTCACAGGATTTATCGGCGGGCACGGACCTGCCGGGCATTCCAATCACGCTTACTATCAACGGCCGGGTTCGCGAGCTGAGCGTCGCGCCCTGGGTGACCCTTCTGGATTTGCTGCGCGAGCGGCTGGATCTGACCGGCACCAAGAAGGGTTGCGATCATGGCCAGTGCGGCGCCTGCACGGTGCTGGTAGACGGTAAGCGCATCAACAGCTGCCTAAAGCTCGCCGTTGCTTATGACGGCGCCGAGATCACTACGATCGAGGGGTTAGCGCAGGGCGAGGCGCTGCATCCGCTGCAGCAGGCGTTCATCGACCGCGATGCCTTTCAGTGCGGCTACTGCACGCCTGGGCAGATCTGCTCAGGCATCGGCTTGATGAATGAAGGCCGCGCAAGTACGCGCGACGAGGTCCGCGAGCTGATGAGCGGCAACATCTGCCGCTGTGGTGCCTACACCAACATCACCGATGCCGTGATGGACGTGCTGGAGAAGGAGAGCGTGAAATGAACCGCTTCTCTTATCACCGCGCAGGTGACGTTGCCGAAGCGGCCCAGATGGGCGCTGAAGCCGACACACGCTTTCTTGCAGGCGGCACCAATCTCGTTGACCTTATGAAGGCGAATGTCGAGCGCCCGACGCGGCTTGTCGACATTTCGCGTTTGCCGCACAACAAGATCGAGGAACTGCCGGAAGGTGGTTTGCGTCTAGGTGCGCTCGTCACCAACGCAGACACCGCCTACGATGCACGAGTGGAACAGCGCTATCCGCTGCTGAGCTCCGCCATTCTGGCCGGCGCCAGCCCGCAGCTGCGCAACGCTGCTACCAATGGCGGTAATCTTAACCAGCGTACCCGCTGCTATTACTTCTATGACACGGCAACTGCCTGCAACAAGCGCGAGCCGGGCTCAGGTTGCGGCGCGATCAACGGCGTCAACCGCATCCATGCGATCCTTGGCACGAGCGAAGCCTGCATCGCAACGCATCCATCGGATATGTGCGTGGCGCTGGCCGCTCTTGAAGCCGAGGTCCGTGTGGAAGGTCCGGGCGGCGCGCGCGTGATCCCGTTTGCCGACTATCACCGGCTTCCGGGTGACGAACCGTCCAAGGACAACACCTTGCAGCCCGGCGAGATCGTCACCGCCATTGACTTGCCGGCAGACAGCTTCACCGAGAACTATACCTATCTGAAGCTGCGCGACCGCCTGTCTTATGCCTTCGCACTGGTGTCTGTTGCAGTCGGGCTGACGATGGAAGGCGGCAAGATCGCCAAGGCTCGCATTGCGCTAGGCGGCGTCGCCCACAAGCCTTGGCGCGTTCCGGCCGCAGAAGCGCTGCTTGAAGGGCAGGCCCCATCGCCGGAGCTGTTCGGGCGAGTGGCTGACGCGCTGCTTCAAGGCGCGGTTGGCCAGGGCACCAATGACTTCAAGATCGACCTGGCACGCCGCGCGATCCGACGGGCGCTCCGTCAGGCGGCTGCGGGAACGCCGCAGTCGCAAACCGACAAGCACGTGGCCTGAGGAGAGCGGCTATGAACACACATGTAAATCCACCCGCCCGCATCGGCGAACCGCTGAGCCGCGTCGACGGCCGTTTGAAGGTGACCGGTCACGCTCGTTACGCTGCCGAGCATCCGGTGGCAGATCTGCTTTATGGCTGGGTTGTTTCAAGCAGCATTGCGAAAGGCCGCATCACTGCCATCCATGAAGACGCCGCTCGGGCGGTCGCTGGCGTTGTCGAGATCATCACCCACAAGAACAGGCCTGATCTCGCAAAGGCCGACAGCGCCTATCAGGAGCAGGTCGCTCCTCCAGGAAAGCCGTTCCGCGCGCTGTATGATGACGAAGTTCAGTACAGCCTTCAGCCAGTTGCGCTCGTCGTGGCTCAGGATCTGGAAACTGCCCGCTATGCGGCATCCCTGATCAAGGTCGACTACGAAGCGGCTAAACACAACACAGACTTCCGCATCGCGCAGGGCGAGCGCTTCATGCCTCGCCGCAAGCGCGCCGCCTACCAGCCTCCGAAGAACCGCGGTGACGTCGATACCGCCTTCGCAGAAGCTGCACACCAGATCGCCGGCACCTACCATCTGGCGACGCATGTCCATAATCCCATGGAGATGCATGCCACGACGGTCGTGTGGGAAGGCGATGAGCGCATCACCGTTTACGACAAGACACAAGGCTCGCAGAACACGCAGACCTATCTGGCCAATGTGTTCGGCTTCAAGAAAGAGAACATACGCGTTCTGAACCCGTTTGTTGGCGGCGCCTTCGGTTCCGGCCTGCGTCCGCAATACCAGGCTTACCTGGCCACGATGGCGGCCAAGATGCTGGAGCGGTCGGTGCGCTTGGTGATGACCCGTCCGCAGATGTTTAGCCACGTCCATCGTCCGGAGGCACTTCAGGCCGTGTCGCTGGCTACCGATTCTCAAGGCCACCTGACCGGAATGCGTACCGAGGCCACGACGGCAACCTCTCGCTTCGAAAACTACATGGAGACCGTCGTAAACTGGGGGCTCATGGCATATGCCTGCCCTAATGCCGAGGCCGACTACACCATCGCTCCGGTCGACAGCTATACGCCAGGCGACATGCGCGCGCCCGGTGCTGCAACGGGCATGACGCTTTTCGAAATCGCGATGGACGAGATGGCTTATGAGGCCAACGTCGATCCGCTCGAGTTCCGCCTTATCAACTATTCCGAAAAGGATGCGATGCACGACACGCCCTACACCTCAAAGGCCTTGAAAGAGGCCTATGCGGAGGGGGCGGCGAAGTTTGGTTGGGATAGCCGCAGCATGGCGCCGCGCTCGATGCGTGATGGAAGCGAGCTCGTAGGCTGGGGCGTCGCCACAGGCATGTGGGACGCCATGTTCCAGAAGACGTCTGCACGCGCGCGCTTGTCGGCCAACGGGGATCTGCTCCTCGAAACGGCAGCATCGGATATCGGCACGGGCACCTACACGATCCTCGCGCAGATCGCCTCGGATACGCTCGGCATTCCGGTCGAGCAGATCTCCGTGAAGATTGGCGATAGCGATTTGCCGATGTCGCCTATCGAGGGCGGTTCCTGGACTGCGGCCTCCGCCGGCGCAGCAGTCGAAGCCACCTGTCAGAGCCTCGGCAAAAAGCTGTTCGAGGCAGCGCAGAAGGTGAAGAACTCACCGCTTGCCGACGCGAAGATTGATGATGTCCGCTTTGATTATGGACGCCTTCTTTCGAAGACGGATCCCGACAAGTCCGTTTCCTACGGCGAAGCGATGGCCGCTGCGGGAGAAGTCAGCATCGAAGCCGAGGAAACCGTGTCGTCCGGCATCTCCGGTATGATCAGCCAGATGCGCAAGTCGCGCAACACGCACAGTGCCGTCTTCGCCGAAGTGAAGGTTGATGAAGAACTTGGTGTGGTTCGTGTCACCCGAGTGGTCTGCGCCGTCGCCGCCGGCCGCATCATCAATCCTAAAACAGCACGCAGCCAGATCCTGGGCGGCGTGGTGATGGGCATCGGCATGGGACTTCATGAAGAGACGTTCGTCGATCACCGTCTCGGTCGCATCATGAACCATGATCTTGCCGAGTATCACGTGCCCGCCAATGCCGACATTCACGACATCGAGGTGATCTTCGTGGACGAGCCTGATCCGGAGGTAACGCCAATGGGCGTGAAGGGCGTGGGCGAGATCGGCATTGTCGGAACAGCGGCAGCGGTAGCCAACGCCATCTTCCATGCGACCGGAAAGCGGCTTCGCGATCTGCCGATCACCATCGACAAGATCTTGGAATAGGCGAGTCAGTCACACAATGAGAACAGGGGCGCTTCGGCGCCCTTGTTTGTTTTGGCGCGTTTGCCCCTCGATTCGTCGGACAAAGCCTCTGATTCCGCCAATTTGCGAGAGCTGGGATGATCTAAAAGGCTGCGCTCAAGCGATCGGACAGCCTCATTCGTTAACCAAACCTTACCCACCCCCCTCAATTCGTGTCTTTTGTGCAACAAGGTGTTCTCATAGGGGCGACTTCAAGGTCCCTCAGCCACAATCCCAGTTGAACGGGCCGACAGGGGGAGTAAACGTCTTTCCAGAAGAAGGGGCGAACAACGCAGCTTTTTCGGCCATAGGGGATGGGGCAGGGAACGCTGTCCTTCAGCAAAATACCCAGACCCACTATCAACTTTGACTGGAGGTCAGAAAATGAACATTAAGAGCCTGCTTCTCGGCTCCGCAGCGGCCATGATCGCTGTCTCCGGCGCTCGCGCTGCTGACGCTGTCGTGATCGCAGAACCAGAGCCCGTTGAATACGTTCGCGTTTGCGACGTCTACGGCACCGGTTACTTCTACATTCCGGGCACCGAGACCTGCTTGAAGGTCGGCGGCTACGTCCGCTTCGAAGTTCGCAACATCGGTGGCGACGACGAAGACTTCAACAACGACGGCTACGACACTCGCGCCCGTTTCGCTCCGACCTTCACCGTGAAGTCGGAAACCGAGCTCGGCACCCTGACCGGCTACGGCCGTATTTTCGCTCAGTACGACTCCAACGGCGCTAACGACACCACGATCGAGCATGCTCAGATCTCGTTGGCCACTGCTACCGGCACGTTCCTGGTCGGCTACGGCGATACGCCTTACTCGCGCTTCCTCGACTACGGTGGTCCGACCATCAACGACGGTTCGTACGGCGACACCAACGCTTCCGAAATCTCCTACACCTTCACCGGTGGTAACGGCTTCTCGGCAATCATCGCTGCCGTCGACAACGACGTGAACGGCGATTGGGACACGAACTTCGAAGGCGGCGTGCGCTTCACGCAGGCTTGGGGCTGGATCGGTGGTCTCGCCGGTTATGACGGCGTTGAAGAAGAGTTCGGCGCTAAGGTTGGCGTTGGCTTCAAGATCCCGAACACGGCTATCGAGCTGACCGTTCAGGGCTTGTACTCCAGCGA
Source organism: Tianweitania populi (assembly GCF_014652875.1). GTDB lineage: Bacteria > Pseudomonadota > Alphaproteobacteria > Rhizobiales > Rhizobiaceae > Tianweitania > Tianweitania populi. Next base: position 445,880 of record NZ_BMZQ01000001.1, read on the forward strand.
AGACGACTTCGGTCACTTCTACTCGATCCGCGACAACGGCGACGCATACGGCGACTTCGATTACGCTGAATGGGCTGTTCTTGCTGGCGCTTCGGTTGCCTTCAACGAGAAGGTCGGCCTGGCTGGTACGTTCCAGTACTTCGACACTGAAGAGTTCTTCGCAGCTGTTTCGCTGCCGATCTCGCCGGTTGCTGGCCTCTCGATCACTCCGGAAGTCAACTACGTCTCCCGGAACGAAGAGTTCAACGGCATCCTGCGCTTCCAGCGCTCGTTCTAATCCACTCGCAAGAGTTGGTTACAGAAAGCCCGGCGATTTCGCCGGGCTTTTTTGTTTTTGGGGTGCGCGTCTTCGCAACGGATAGCGGCCCGCATTAAGGCTCTGAAGGTAGCGCGAGTTGTTCTGCTGGATGCGTAAAGTCGTTCACGCCCAGCTTTGATAGCGATTGTACAGCTGCCTGAGACTGATAGACTTAGGTTCGCTGTTCGCAAGCAGCGGGTTGTTTTCATCGTCAGGAACGTCTGACGCACTACAGCCTCAAGTTACCCCAGCAGTTAGATAATCGTGGGATGAACGGCTCGCCTAGGAGACGTCAGCTGTAGCGAGGTACGCAAGCCTATGACAGCGCACATCATGCTGCATCGAGGGCGGAGAAGGGTGAGCTGTCCCTTAGCAGGGAACTTGAGCCGAGCAGCGAAGGCATCTCTGCTTCTTACGTCAGGCCTTCCTCAGCACACAGCAAAACGCCCCTATGAAGGGGCGCCATGATGGTCAGATGCTGAAGGTGCTTTAGCGGCCGCGTGAGAGATCGCCGGCGATGTCCATCGAGCCGGCAAGCCGCATCTTGTAGATCTGGTAGTTTTCCATAACGCGCTGCACATAGTTGCGCGTTTCGGTGTAGGGAATGCGCTCTACCCAATCCACGACCATGTCGATGTTCTGGCCGCGCGGATCACCATAGCGCTTCGCCCACTCGGCAGCGCGAGAAGGGCCGGCATTGTAGCCCGCGAACGTCATCACATAGGAGCCGTCGAATCGATCGAGTTGAGTCGCGAGATAGGCCGCGCCAAGCGTTGCGTTGTATCCCGCATCCGTTGTGAGACGATCGGCGGAGTACGCAAGGCCGCTCTTGCGGGCCATCTCTTTGGCCGTGCCGGGAAGAAGCTGCAAAAGACCGCGGGCGCCGGCACCGGAAACAGCGCTGGCATTGAACTCACTCTCCTGCCGCGCGATCGCGTAAGCCAAAGCCTTGCCGGCAGTCGACATCTTTGCAGAAGCCGGAATCGCGCCAGTTGGATGGGCGAGGGAGCCGATGTCGAGGCCCCGCTGTCCAGCGATCTTGCCGACACGCAGAGCCAGATAATGGTTGCCGCGCTTTTCCGCTTGCACAGCCAGCAATGCCAACTCGCCTGGGCTGGTCAGCTGTTCGGCGAGATCGCGATAAAGACCATCGGCACGCCAGGCATGGCCAGCTGCTTCCAGCCGCTGAATGGCCTGAACGGCTTCGCGACCGGCAAAGTTCTGACGATCGGTCAGGGTAGGCGAGGGGTAGTCAGCTGTAATCGTGTGACGGCCAAGCTTGGCGGATGCCAGCTGTCCGTAATAGGTCGCGCCGTACCGCGCGGACTGCTGGTAATAGGTCTGCGCGCTGCCAGGCCCGCCAGCTTCCGCCGCGCGTCCCAGCCAGTAGTAAGCGCGCGACAACGAGATCGGCGTGCTGGAAATTTTTGCGATGCGCGCGAAATGGGCCGCCGCAGTCTTCGGGTCGCCTAGGCTGCGCAGAGCGTACCAGCCGGCATGGAACTCCGCATCGGCGGCACTCGATGCACTTTCGGCCGAGTGAGCAGCGGCGACACGGTAGGCGAGGTCGGGCTTGCCGAGGTCGAGCAACTCGCGCGACAAAACCCGCCGCTCGATCCACCATGCATCCGGGTCGACCAGCGCGGCACGGTCTTTAGGTGCACGCAGCATTGCAGCTGCCGCCAGCGTGTACTTTTCCGCACGGCGCAGGCTCAGTGCCTGTGCGTAATAGAAGCCGGTCTCGCGCTGTGCGGCAGGAACGGATTCCAGCAAGCGCGTCGCGCTGCCGTCTTTCTTGATCACGGCAGACCAAGCCTTGAACAAAGCCGGCGCGCCGCTCAAGCCGGCGACGCGCTCAGCGGACGAGACGCGTTCGTTATAGAGCATCTGCTCCATGCGAGCGCGATGGTCTGAAGTCGTCAGGATCTTGCCAAATTCGCGGATGATCGCCTGTTCGTCGGCGGCTTCCAGCTTTTCAGATCGCCAATAAGGTGCCAGCACGGCACGTGCACCTTTGGCGTCGCCCAGCGCAACATGGGCGCGCGTCAGCAGCAAGGTGCCGTCCTTGGTTAGCGGCGGCGTACCACCAAAGGCGTTGACCACGATCTGTGGAGCCGGCTTTTCACGAGCGAGTGCCCGTTCGCTGTTGCGGCGCAGAGCAGCCATGCCCGGCCAGTTCGGTAGCATTGCCGCGGAATTAGCGATCTCGTCACTGCCGACACCCGGATCAGCCGACAAGGCGATTGCCCAGGCGAGGATGTGCCGGTCCAGCGAATTGGAAGGCAGGCTGTCGCGAACAGTGCGGGCGCGCGGAATGTTCTTGGACGAAATCGCATCCAGCCCGCTCTTCAGCACGGTCACGCTGCCGCCGCGCTCGAGCTTGCCCGACAGATCGACGTTGGAGGTCAGCGAACCCGTCTTGATCTTTGTGTCGACAAAGGCATTGACACCCGGTCGGCTGGTAGGCTTGGGCGTCTTGAAAAGGTCGAGCGCATGCGCAGGCTGGAAAGCCGGGAGCGTGGCGAGCAGGACGCCGGTAAAGGCCAAAGGCAGGAGCGAACGAGGCTTCATGTCATTGATTTCCCAGAACCAGACGAGAAACAGGGGTGGTGAGGGTTAGCTAGAAGTAAGCACGCAGGATGAAGAGAGCGTAAACATCCCCGTCCTTTCCGGTTCTGTCTTGTCTCCAGCCGGGGTGAACGAGCTCCGTGTCAAGACTATGGTGCCGGCCGATGCAATCGTCTAGAAGTCCTCGCGCCCGCCGCTTGTTAGCGGGCTTGCCTTTGTTTGGAGCAGGAAGATGTTGAGAGGCTCGATTACGGCGCTCGTGACCCCGTTCGCACAGGATGGTCGCTTCGACGAGAAAGCCTTTCAGGATTTCGTTGCCTGGCAGATAGCCGAAGGCACGCATGGTGTCGTGCCGGTGGGCACAACGGGCGAAACGCCGACTCTCTCGCATGAAGAGCATCGCCAGGTCGTGAAGGCCTGTGTCGCAGTCGCGAAGGGCAAGGTGCCTGTCATTGCGGGGGCGGGGTCCAACAACACGCGTGAAGCCGTCGAACTGGCGCAGTTTGCGGAAAGCGTCGGGGCCGACGCCGTTCTGGTCGTGACGCCCTACTACAACAAGCCGCCGCAGCGCGGGTTATATGCCCACTTCAAGGCGGTTGCCGAAGCGACTTCACTGCCGATCTTGATCTACAACATCCCAGGACGATCGGTGATCGACATGACGCCGGAAACGATGGGGCAGTTGGCGCATGACTTCAAGAACATCGTCGGTGTGAAGGACGCGACCGGCAAGATCGAGCGCGTTTCGGAACAGCGCATCACCTGCGGCAAGGACTTCATCCAGCTTTCGGGTGAAGACGCATCCGCTCTCGGGTTCAACGCGCATGGCGGCGTTGGTGCGATCTCGGTCACGTCCAATGTCGCGCCGCGGCTCTGCTCGGAGTTCCAGGAAGCATGCCGGGCCAATGACATGGAGCGCGCCCGCGAGCTGCAGGATCGCTTGATGCCGCTGCATAAGGCGATCTTCATCGAGCCGGGCGTTTCCGGCACGAAGTATGCCTTGTCGCGTCTCGGCAAGATCGAAAACGTCGTGCGCTCCCCGCTTGTGACGATTGAAAACAGCACGGCCGAGAAGATCGATGCTGCTTTGAAGCATGCCGGCCTGATGAATTAAGGCGGCTTCGGCCCTACTTACCCGCCATGAGCCAGAAGAAGCACGACCCCAACAACAAGATCGCAGCCGAGAACCGCAAGGCGCGCTTTTCCTATGAGGTTCTCGATACGCTGGAGGCCGGGCTCGTTCTCACGGGCACCGAGATCAAATCGCTGCGCGAAGGGCATGCCACGATCGGCGAATCCTACGCGTCGGTGGAAGGCGGCGAAATCTGGCTGATCAACTCTTATCTGCCGGAATATTTGCAGGCGAACCGCTTCAATCACGAGCCGCGCCGACGGCGCAAGCTCTTGTTGAACAAGCGCGAAATGGCTCGCCTGTCGCAAAGCATCGAGCGTGAAGGCATGACGCTGGTGCCGTTGAAGATCTATTTCAACGATCGCGGCAGGGCGAAGCTGCAGCTCGCCGTTGCGCGTGGCCGCAAGCTGCATGACAAGCGCGAAGCCGCAAAGCAGCGGGATTGGGGCCGCGAAAAGGCGCGGCTCATGAAGGACCGTGGTTGATGAAACGACTTCTGCTAGGGCTGGCCTTTCTGACTGCGGCGATGCTGCCGGCCCATGCCGCCGAAACAGATGCGGAATTCGCGCAGCGCTTGCACCAGCATCTGATGACGGTGCGGGCTGACGAGCGCGTTATCGCGGTTGCACGTGACGCTTCGCCCAGCAATGTGACGGTCGAGTTTCGGCTTGATCCAGAAGGCAAGGTCGGCAAGCCGAAGATCGTGCATTCGATCCTGTCTCAGGACGCGCAGAAGGCGATCCTGGCAGCGCTCGGCGATCTGCCGCCAATCTTGCTCAACGGTTATGTCGCAGAGGCCACTTACCAACTGCCGCTGCGGCTCGAATATACCGAGCCGGTGCCGCCGGCAGCACCGGCGCAATAAGCTCAGCCTGCCGAATCGATCACGCTACGGGCGAGCCTGAACACGTCATGGAACATGGGCGTGGTCAGCACGCCTGTGTTCGTGTTGTAGCGCGAGCAGTGGTAGCTCGAGATGATCGTTGGCCCACCCGGCACATCAGCCGGCAGCCCGTGCTTGAACGGGTAATCCTTGATCTTCAGACCATAGGCGCGAATCGTCGACTGGTGTGCGATGGAGCCCAGCGTCACAACCACGCGCAACGATTCGGGTTGATCAAACATCGGCGTAAGAAATTGCCGGCAGGTGCGGATTTCTTCCGGCGTCGGCTTGTTTTCCGGCGGCACGCAGCGAACGGCATTGACGATCGCTGTGTCCACCAGCTGGAGACTATCATCGGGCCGTGCTTCGAACTGGCCGGTGGCAAAGCCAAACTTCAGCAGCGTGCTGTAAAGCAGATCACCGGCATAATCGCCCGTAAAAGGCCGGCCTGTGCGGTTTGCGCCGCGCACCCCAGGTGCCAGGCCGATGATCAGCAGCTTGGCCGACGCTATTCCCTCAACCGGTAGGAAAGGGGGAACCGGCGCGTTGAACCAGCTTGGTTCGCGCTGGCGCCAACTGGCGATGAAGTCGTGCAGGCGAGGGCAGAAATTGCAGTCGGGCGAAGGCTCCGGCCGCCGGATGGCATCAGACAAGATCGTCTTCCGGTTCAAGCTCAACCGGATCTGGGCGACGAACCGGCCGCTCGGAAGGATCACGCCCCACCTCAGCGCGCAAGGTTTGAAGGTCGATGAAATGATCAGCCTGACGACGCAGCTCATCGGAAATCATCGGCGGCTGCGAGGACATGGTAGAAACCACACTGACCTTTCGGCCGCGACGCTGCAGTGCTTCCACCAGCGTACGGAAGTCGCCGTCGCCTGAAAAGATCACGTAGTGGTCGACAACATCGGCGAGCTCAAGCGCATCGATCGCGAGCTCGATATCCATGTTGCCCTTCACCTTGCGGCGGCCGGTGGCGTCGGTAAATTCCTTGGCTGGCTTGGTGACGACGCGGTAGCCGTTATAGTCGAGCCAGTCGATCAGCGGGCGGATCGAGGAATACTCCTGATCCTCGACCAGCGCCGTGTAATAGTAGGCCCGCAGGAGGTAGCCGCGCTTCTGAAAATTGGCGAGCAGCTTGCGGTAATCAATGTCGAAGCCGAGGGAACGCGACGTGGCGTAGAGGTTGGCTCCGTCGATGAACAAAGCGATCTTTTCGCGCGGGTCGAACATTGGAAAAGTCCTTCTACGAAAATTCAAAGTCGAAACATCTTGAAGAAACTGACGGCACGAAAAAGCGTTGCACTATGATCAAGCCGTAATCACATTTCTGCCGAAAAGCGATGATTGCGAAGCGCGGCACTTTGCCTTGTTTTTTCCGCCTTTTCCGGCTAAGCACGCCTCAAATTCCGACATCCATCGATAGGAAAGGGGCATTCATGGCCCGCGTAACCGTTGAAGATTGCATCGACAAGGTGAACAACCGCTTCGAGCTGGTTCTGCTTGCCGGTCATCGCGCCCGCCTTATTTCGCAGGGTGCGCCGATTACTGTCGATCGCGACAACGACAAGAACCCGGTCGTGGCTCTGCGCGAAATCGCCGACGAGAAACTGTCGCCAGGCGATCTCAAGGAGGATTTGATCCACTCGCTACAGAAGCATGTGGAAGTCGATGAGCCGGAAGCCGATGCCGGTCAGGTCGAAGCCAACGCCAATGCCCCGGCTGACGACGTCGAAGAAGAAAACATCACCTTCGACCGCATGACGGAAGAAGATCTGATCGCTGGCATCGAGGGTCTCGTAGCTCCGGAAAAAAGCGACGATTTCTGATTGCTTGGTTCAATCGCCGCCTCTTTCATGAGGGCGATTTGATGCTACTTGAGGGGTATCGGCGCAGTTCGGCGGCGGTACCCCTTTTCTTGTTCGGCTTTGGAGCTTCCGCCCATGATGCGTCAGTATGAGCTTGTCGAGCGCGTCCAGCGCTACAAGCCTGACGTCAACGAAGCGCTGCTCAATAAGGCCTATGTTTATGCCATGCAGAAGCATGGCCACCAGAAGCGTGCTTCGGGCGATCCATACTTCTCGCACCCGCTCGAAGTAGCGGCCATCCTCACCGACATGCATATGGACGAGGCGACGATCGCCGTCGCATTGCTGCATGACACGATCGAAGACACGTCGGCGACGCGCCAGGAAATCGACGCGCTGTTCGGCCAGGATCTAGGCCGCCTCGTCGAAGGCCTGACCAAGCTCAAGAAGCTCGATCTCGTTTCCAAGAAGGCGGAGCAGGCAGAGAATCTGCGCAAGCTCCTGCTGGCGATTGCGCAGGACGTGCGCGTTCTCCTCGTGAAGCTCGCCGACCGCATGCACAATATGCGGACCCTCGATCACATGGCTCCGGAAAAGCGCCTGCGGATCGCGGAAGAAACCATGGATATCTATGCGCCGCTGGCCGGCCGCATGGGTATGCAGGGCGTGCGCGAAGAGCTCGAAGAACTCGCCTTCCGCCACATCAATCCGGAAGCCTTCGAAACTGTCACCCACCGCCTGGCCGACATCTTCGAGCGCAACAAGACGACGTTGACCGACATCGAAAAGCTGCTGTCGGAGCTGTTTGCGCGCTTCGGCATCACGGCCAGCGTGAAAAGCCGCCAGAAAAAGGCGTGGTCGGTTTTCCGCAAGATGGAAACCAAGGCGCTGTCCTTCGAGCAGCTGTCCGACATCTTCGGTTTCCGCGTGCTCGTAGGAAGCGTGGAAGATTGTTATCGCGTGCTCGGCCTGATCCACACGACCTGGTCGATGGTGCCGGGGCGGTTCAAGGACTACATTTCGACGCCCAAGCAGAACGATTACAGCTCGATCCACACCACGATCGTCGGTCCGGCGAAGCAGCGTATCGAGCTGCAGATCCGTACCGACGACATGAACAAGATCGCCGAATATGGCGTCGCCGCGCATGCCCTTTACAAGGATGGCATGACCAAGGCGCCGGCTGGTCACGGCGTGTCCAAGGACACCAACGCTTATGCCTGGCTGCGGCGCACGATCGAGGCGCTGGCGGAAGGCGACAGCCCGGAAGACTTCCTTGAAAATACCAAGCTTGAGCTGTTCCAGGACCAGGTCTTTTGCTTCACGCCCAAGGGCAAGCTGATCGCCCTGCCGCGCGGCGCGACGCCAATCGACTTCGCTTATGCCGTGCACACCGATGTCGGAGACACCTGCGTCGGCGTGAAGGTCAACGGCCATGTCATGCCGCTGATGACCGAGCTGAAAAACGGTGACGAGGTCGAGATCATCCGCTCCAAGGCGCAGGTTCCGCCTGCTGCGTGGGAATCGATGGTGGTGACGGGCAAGGCGCGCGCGGCGATCCGGCGCGCCACCAAGAACGCGATCCGCAAGCAATATTCCGGTCTCGGCATCCGCATTCTGGAACGTGCCTTCGACCGCAGCGGCAAGACCTTTTCCAAGGAAAAGCTGAAGCCGGTTCTGCATCGTCTCGGGCAGAAAGAGATCGACGACGTATTGGCAGCGGTCGGTCGCGGCGAGTTGCCATCGCAATATGTCATCAAGGCGCTGTTTCCCGACTACAAGGACGAGCGCGTTCCGCCGGTGCCGCGTCAGCGCGAAGAAGGCTGGTTCAACATCCGCAACGCTGCCGGCATGCTGTTTCAGGTTCCGGGCCGTTCTTCTTCCTCGCGCAAAACGAGAACCGATGGTGCGCTGCCGATTCGCGGTGTGCAGGGCGACTTGCCGGTAAAGTTCGCGCCCGAAGGTGCCGTGCCCGGCGATCGTATTGTCGGCATTCTTGAGCCGGGGCAGGGCATCACGATCTACCCGATCCAGTCGCCCTCGCTCACCGCCTTCGATGATCACCCGGAGCGATGGATCGATGTGCGCTGGGATATCGACGAGGCGACCGCAGAGCGCTTTCCTGCCCGAATCTCGGTCACGCTGATCAACGCGCCGGGTTCGCTTGCAGAGATCGCCGGGGTCATTGCGGCCAACGATGCCAACATCCACAATCTCTCGATGGTCAGCACCGCACCCGATTTTACGGAGGTGCTGATCGATCTGGAAGTGTGGGATCTTAAGCATCTCAACCGGTTGCTGTCGCAACTCAAGGATACATCCAGCGTTAGTGACGCACGCCGCGTCAATGGCTGATCATAAGGATTGGAGGGGCTCCATGGACACGGATGAAGTGATTGAGGTATTTCGCGAGGCTGGTGCCATCCTCGAAGGTCACTTCATCCTGACCTCCGGCTTGCGCAGCCCGATTTTTCTGCAGAAGGCACGCGTGTTCATGCATGCCGACAAGACGGAAAAGCTCTGCCGGGCGCTGGCCGAGAAGATCCGTGAGCAGTTCCCGGATGGCATCGATTATGTCGTCGGTCCGGCGATCGGCGGCCTCATTCCATCCTACGAGACCTCCCGTCATCTCGGCGTGCCCTCCATCTGGGTCGAGCGCGAAAACGGCGAGTTCCGACTGAAGCGCTTCGACATCGACGAGGGCGCGCGGATCGTGATCGTCGAGGATATCGTTACGACCGGCTTGTCGATTCGCGAGACAGTGACGGCCATGGTGAAAGTCGGTGCCAACGTTCTTGGCGCGGCCTGCATCATCGATCGCTCCGCCGGCAAGGCGGATGTCGGCGTGCCGCTGGTGGCCCTCGCTCAATATGAAGTGCCGGCCTATCCGCCGGATCTGATGCCTGAAGAACTGGCCAAGATTCCGCCGGTGAAGCCCGGCAGCCGCTACACCAACGCGCCGGCCTGATAGCGCGCCATGATCATCGGCATTGGCAGCGATCTTATCGATATCAGGCGGATCGAAAAAACGCTTGACCGGCATGGCGAGCGTTTTCGCGCGCGGGTCTTCACCAAGGTCGAGCAAGCAAAGTCTGAACGGCGCAAGGAACGTGCGGCGTCCTATGCCAAGCGCTTCGCGGCCAAGGAAGCCTGTTCCAAGGCGCTGGGTACGGGGCTTTCACGCGGTGTGTTCTGGCGCGACATGGGTGTCGTGAACCTGCCGGGCGGCAAGCCGACGATGGAGCTGACGGGCGGTGCCGCGGATCGCCTTGCGCAGATGATGCCGGCAAAGCACCGGGCGGTGGTGCATCTGACGATCACCGACGATTACCCGCTGGCTCAAGCCTTCGTGATCATTGAGGCTTTGCCGGAATAAGCGTCGTTAAAGCCGCTTTGCCGCCTGCATTGCCCACGATCACTCTAGCGGATAAGAGATGGCAGAATGACCTGCGGCGCTCATGCTCGAGTGCCGGACCGGAGACGGATTGAGCGTGGCAGACAAGACTGACAAGAAAAGCGGCGGCTTTGGTGAAACCATCAATGTGATCGCCCAGGCGCTGATCCTCGCTCTCATTATCCGGACGCTGTTCTTCCAGCCATTCTCGATCCCCTCGGGTTCGATGCGTCCGACGCTGCTGGAAGGCGATTACCTCTTCGTGACGAAGTGGGCTTACGGCTATTCCAAGCATTCGCTGCCCTTCAGCCCCAACCTGTTCGAGGGCCGGATCTGGGGTTCGCAGCCGGAGCGCGGCGATGTTGTCGTGTTCAAATATCCGCCGAACCCAGCGCTCGACTACATCAAGCGCGTGATCGGCCTGCCGGGCGATCGCATCCAGGTGCGTCGCGGCGTACTCTACATCAACGATCAGGCGGTTCCGCGCGAGCAGGTCGGTCAGATCAACAATCCTGACATCACGGAAGAGAATCGACCCGTCGACGTCTATCGCGAAACGCTGCCGAACGGCGTGTCTTACAACACGCTCGATCTGTCTCCGAACGCGGTTGGCGATGACACCCGTGAGTTTGTCGTGCCGCCCGCGCATTACTTCATGATGGGCGACAATCGCGACAACTCTACCGACAGCCGCTTCACGGTCGGCTATGTGCCGGAAGAAAATCTGGTCGGTCGCGCCAACATCATCTTCTTCTCCATCGCCGATGGCGCTAGCCCGCTCGAAATCTGGAAATGGCCGACCGAGTTGCGCGCTTCGCGCCTCCTCAACGCCGTTCGATAGTATGCCGCGTCGAAAGCAAGGGGAGCCGACAGGCAGGGCACTGGAAGACCGGATCGGCTACACGTTCAACGATCCGGCAAGGCTGGAAGGCGCGCTTACGCATGCCAGCGCGCGGCCTGCTGGCGGCACGGACTATCAGCGGCTCGAATTTCTGGGCGATCGCGTGCTTGGCCTGGTCGTCGCCGATTGGCTCTACGCAGATTATCCGACGTCGAACGAAGGCGAGATGTCGGTCCGGCTCAACGCACTGGTCAATGCCGAAACGCTGGCGGCGATCGCGGAAGACATCGGATTGTCCGAGTGGATCAAGGCCGGGCGTGAGTTGCGTGGTGTCACCGGTCGCAAGCGCGTCAACATGCGCTCCGACGTCATGGAAGCGCTGATCGCAGCGATCTATCTGGATGGCGGCTTCGAGCCGGCGCGGACGTTCATCCGCACCTTCTGGAAGGAGCATGCGACCAAGGCGCAGTCAGCCCGGCGCGATGCCAAGACCGAATTGCAGGAATGGGCGCATCAAACCCGCGCCGTCACGCCGAGCTATAGCGTTGCAAGCCGCACCGGCCCGGACCATGATCCCGTTTTCGTGGTCAAGGTGGCGATTGCCGGTGTCGCCGAAGAACAAGGAACCGGCCGCTCCAAGCGTGAAGCGGAACAGGCGGCTGCCCGCGCTGTTCTGATCCGTGAGGCTGTTTGGGCGGCCGACGAGGAAACAGTGAATGCCTGAGACCGAAGCTTCGACCGACAACGCGTCGGCCACGCCCGATACCCGCTCTGGGTTCGTGGCACTGATCGGTGCGCCGAACGCTGGCAAGTCGACGCTGCTGAATCAGCTCGTCGGCTCCAAAGTCTCGATCGTTACGCATAAGGTGCAGACGACGCGGGCCATGGTTCGCGGCGTGGTCACGCAGGACAAAGCGCAGATCGTGTTCGTGGACACGCCCGGCATTTTCCGCCCACGTCGCCGCCTCGATACCGCGATGGTCACGACCGCTTGGCGCGGCGCCAAAGATGCCGACCTGATCGTTCTGCTGATCGATGCCGAACGCGGCATTCGCGGCGATGCTCAGGCGATCCTGGAAAGCCTCGCCGAGGTACAGCAGCCCAAGATCCTGCTTTTGAACAAGGTCGATCGCGTCAACCCGGAAGCGCTGTTGAAGCTGACCGCGGAAGCCAACGAGAAGGTCGCCTTCACCCGCACCTTCATGATTTCGGCGCTGACGGGTTCCGGCTGCAAGGACTTCCTGAACTATCTCGCCGAAACGCTGCCCGCTGGCCCCTGGTATTATCCGGAAGATCAAATTTCGGACCTGCCGATGCGACAGCTGGCCGCCGAAGTAACCCGCGAAAAGCTGTATCTGCGCCTGCACCAGGAACTTCCCTATTCCTCCACGATCGAAACGGAGAAGTGGGAAGAAAAATCGGACGGCTCGGTTCGCATCGAGCAGGTGATCTATGTCGAGCGCGACAGCCAGAAGAAGATCGTGCTTGGCCACAAGGGCGAAACGATCCGGGCCATCGGTCAGGCGGCTCGGCGCGAGATCGGCGAAATGCTGGAACAGACCGTGCATCTCTTCCTGTTCGTGAAAGTGCGCGAGAACTGGGGCGACGATCCCGAGCGCTATCGCGAGATGGGGCTTGAGTTCCCGTCCTAGGGAGCTCACACACGCGTTTATGGAATGGCGCGACGAAGGCATCATCCTCGCAACCCGTAAGCACGGCGAAACCAGCGTCATCCTTGAAGTGATGACGCGTGGGCGCGGGCGCCATCTCGGCATGGTGCGCGGCGGACGTTCGCGACGCATGCGGCCGTTTCTTCAACCCGGCAACCGTGTCGACGTTTCTTGGCGGGCCAGGCTCGATGAGCAGCTCGGCACCTTCCAGGTCGAACCGATCGAACAGAATGCTGCACGGCTGCTGGAAAGCGCCACTGCCGTTCACGGCCTGCAAACGCTGGCCGCCCATCTGCGCCTTCTGCCGGAACGCGATCCGCATGCCCGTCTATACGAGACGCTGGGCCTGATCATCGCCCACCTCAATGATGCGACGGTGGCCGGCGCGCTGCTTGCTCGCTTCGAGATCATGGTGCTGGATGAACTCGGCTTCGGCCTCGATCTGCTGCAATGCGGTGCCACCGGAACACGCGACAACCTCACCTATGTCTCGCCAAAAACCGGCCGTGCGATTTCGGCCGAAGCCGGTGAACCATGGGCCGACAAACTCCTGCCGCTGCCGCCGTTCCTGAAAAGCGGTGCCGAGATCAGCGGCGACGTTCAGGCGGTCAGCGCCGCCTTCCGCCTCAGCGGCTATTTCCTGGCGCGGCATGTCTACGAGCCGCGCGGCATCACCGCGCCCGAATCACGTGCGAGCTTCCTTGCCGCTTTGTTGAAGGCGCTGGATCGGCAGGCGCCGACGGCACCCACTGTCTGACCTTACTCCGCTGCGGCGAGGGCAGGGCGCTCCACAGGCTTTTCCCGTATGGGCAAATGCATCACGGCGGCAAACAGGCCAAGCACGACACCCAGCCACCAGACGGGATCGTAGCTGCCGATGCGGTCGTAGAGATAGCCGCCAAGCCAAACGCCGAGAAACGAACCGATCTGATGCGAGAAGAAGGCGATGCCCCCCAGCAGTCCGAGGTGCCGCGTGCCGAACATGATTGCGACCAATCCATTTGTCGGCGGCACGGTCGATAACCAAAGCAGACCCATCAGCACCGCAAAGACGATCACCGATACGGGCGTTTGCGGCAAAAGCAGGAAGGCCGTCACCAGCACTGAGCGCCCGAAATAGATCCAGGCCAGGAAGTGCGGCTTGGAATAACGCTGCGCGATCACACCGGCGCTGAGCGATCCGATAATGTTGAAGAAGCCGATCAGCGCCAAAGCCAGAACCGCATAGCGCGCGTCGATGCCGAGATCGGCGATATAGGCCGGGAAGTGCGCGGTGATGAAAGCCACCTGGAAACCGCAAACGAAGAAGCCGGCGACCAGCAGATTATAGGAGCGGTGCCCTAGCGCTTCCTTGAGCGCAGCGCCCATCGTCTGCTCATACACCGCCTGCTGAGCCAGTCCGCTCTTGGAGTTGCCGCGCAACGGAATGGCGATGAAGGGCAGCAGAAGCATCATGCCAGCCATGATCAGCAGCGATTGATACCAGCCATAGGCTTCGATCAGCCCTTGGCTGAGCGGCGCAAACAGGAACATGCCGGCCGAGCCAGCGGCCGTTCCCAGCCCGAACACGAAGCTGCGTCGCTCAGGCGCCACATTGCGCGCGAACGCGGCCAGAACGATGCCGAAGGAACCCGACGCAATGCCTAGTCCAACCATGATGCCGCCGCCCAGATGCAGCATGCCTGGGGAAGTCGCGGTCGCCATCATCACGAGGCCCGCGCAGTAGATGATTCCAGACAGCGCTAGAACGCGCCACGTGCCATAGCGGTCTGCCAGCGCGCCGAAGATCGGCGTTCCAAAGCCCCATGCCAGGTTCTGCAGCGCCATGGCCAGGCTGAACGTGGTGCGGTCCCAGCCTTTCTCGGCCAACAAAGGCAGCTGGTAGAAGCCCATTGCCGAGCGTGGCCCGAAGGTCAGCGCAGCAACCAGACAGCCGCAGATGATGATCAGCCAGGGAAGGCTGTCTTGTTGTGCTTGAACAGCCGAGGCGCGGGACATGGGCGGAGCTCCGAAGGAAACGGCAAACTACGCGCTTTGTCCGCGGCTTCAAATGAATTGATGAAACCGGTGCTTCAGCAATCTTGATGGATGCGATTACTTGATCGCGATGCCCTTGTTGCGCAGCGCTTCTTCCAGCGCGCGGTTAAGGTCGAAGCGCGCAGCCGTGAAGTCCGTCGTCGCCGTCCAATAGCGCGCTGCCAGCGTCAGTCCCGCACCGCTGAGTTCGGAAACATACACGGCCGGTGCAGGATCGTTGATGACGCGCGGATCAGCATCGAGCAGGCCGCGAAGAACGGCCTGGGCTTCTTCAAGATTGGTGTCGCCGCCGATCTTGACGGTCAACTCGTTGCGGCGCGTGGCGTTGCGGGTGTAGTTTTTGACCGGTGTGTTCCAAAGCGAGCTGTTCGGCGCGAGCACATAGATGCCCTCCTTGGTCTGCAACTCGGTGGCAAACAGGCCAACATCGCGGATAGTGCCCCCGATCGCGGAGGTCTCGATATACTCGCCGACCCGGAAAGGGCGCAGGAACAGCAGCATCAGGCCCGCCGCGATGTTCTGCAGCGTGCCTTGCAGCGCCAGGCCAACCGCCAGACCGGCGGCACCCAGCGCTGCGATGATGCTGGTGGTTTGCACGCCGAACTGGGACAGAACGGTGATGGCGACCAGGATCAAGACGCCGTAGCGCAGGCTCTTGGACAGGAAGCGCTTTACCGTCTCGTCGACATGGCCGAAGGCGCCCATGGCGCGATAGGACCAACGTTCGGCCAGACCGGCGATCAGCCAGCCGATGATCAGGATCAGGATCGCACCCACCGCGGAGAAGGAATAGGCGACCACCAGCGCAATCAGCGCCTGCCACGTATCACCTGCTGCAGCAAAGAAGTCGGGTGTCGAACCATTCATAATCAAGACATCTCCATCATTCGGCGGCTATCGTTTCAGCCTAGGGCGCCATTCACCAACCGAATGCGGCAGGGGGAAGGCCGGAAGGGGCGGAACTCAGTTCCGCCAGATCGCGGCATGGCGTTGAAGAAAGGCTTCCTGCACGGCAAGCGCTGGCATTGGCGTCAGACCGAAACGGTCAGCCGACAGGCCGCGAGGCCGACCAAAGAACGCGGCCGCTTCCTTTTCGCTGAAGCCGGCCAGTTGTGTGGCCTCGAAATAAGCTGCGATGTGGTCAGCGCGCTTGATCAGCGTTTTGACGGGCGCGGGTAGAACGGGAGCCAGCCCAAAACGCAGGTGAATGGCCGTTTGCAGGCGATGTTCGACGGCCTTGTAGTCACCGCCCACCGCCGCCTTGAAGGGCGAGATCATGTCGCCGATGACATATTCCGGCGCGTCGTGGAGGAGGGCGGCAAGGCGGATCGCATCATGCGCTTCGGGCTGCAAGGTCGACATGATGTCTTCGACAAGCAGCGAATGCTGGGCGACAGAGAACGCATGATCGCCCACGGTTTGGCCATTCCAGCGCGCGACTCGGGCAAGTCCGTGCGCAATATCAGTGATTTCGACGTCAAGAGGGGATGGATCAAGCAGATCCAGCCGCCGCCCAGACAACATGCGCTGCCAGGCACGCGCCTTGAGTGCAGATCGCACGGGCATCAGTCTTCCGCAGCAGTGGCTTCGGGAAAACCGAACGTCGCCCAGGCGGGAATGGAAAGCGTGATGCTGGTTTCGCCCGCGAGCACCGGCACAACGCGATCGATCGCGCTCTTCACCTTATCGAGCCGCACCAAAGCCAAACCGGCTGAGCCGGCGGACGAGCCCATGGTGCCGATCGGTCGGCCATCAACCGTGATCGGCGTACCGGAAGCGGGCAGGGCGGTATCGGCTTTCGCAATCAGCATGCGGCGGCGCGCGGTTCCCCGATGCTGCATGCGTGAGACGACTTCCTGACCGACATAGCAGCCCTTCTTGAAGCCTACGCCGCCGTTCTGGTCGAGCAGAACGTCATGCGGGAAAGCGTCGGAAAGTTCGTAATCCGACCCGCTTTCGGCCACGCCTTGCGCGACGCGATAGGCAGTCCACTCGTCCATGGTTGCAGAAGCCGAAAGGTCGGCATCGTAGAAACGACGCACAAATCCATCCGCAAAGCGGCGATCCGGAACAGATGATTCTAATTGTGAAGAAGCGGACTCTTCGCCCCAGGAAATGTGCACAAGCGATTCATCGTCAACGGTGATTTCGACCTTTGCGCGCAGGCGGTACATCATCAATCGCCGAGCGAAATCAGCGGCGATGTCACTCCGGCATTCCAGGCGGAAGCCGCCATTCATGCGCGAGATGAGGAAGTCGAACAGAATCTTGCCCTGCGGCGTCAGCAGCGCGCCCGGCCTCGCTTCGCCGGGTTGAAGCGTATGGAGGTCCAGCGTCAGGATGTTTTGCAGAAAGTCCTCGGCCTCCGGGCCGGTGACGAGAATAGAGGCGCGGTCGGGAAGGGATACAACAGGCATGGTCTTCACTTGTCACAAGGCTGCCCATTACGTAAGCCCGGCCATCAACGGGGACAAGTTGCGATGACAGCGAGCTACGATCTGATCCTGGCAGGCGCCACGGTGGTGAACCATGATGGTGAAGCCGTCCGAGACATCGGCGTCACGTCAGGGCGTATCGCTCATATCGGCGATCTGACTCGAGCAGATGCCGGGGAGCGCGTCGATTGCACGGGCCTGCACATCCTGCCGGGTGTGGTCGACAGCCAGGTTCATTTCCGCGAGCCGGGCATGGAACACAAGGAAGACCTGGAAACGGGTTCGCGCGCGGCGGTGCTGGGCGGGGTGACGGCTGTATTCGAGATGCCGAACACCAATCCGCTGACCACCAGCGAAGCCGCTTTGGCCGACAAGATCAAGCGCGCCACCAACCGCATGCATTGCGACTTCGCCTTCTGGGTCGGCGGAACGCGCGAGAATGCGGGCGACGTGGCAGAACTGGAGCGCCTGCCGGGAGCCGCGGGAATCAAGGTTTTCATGGGGTCATCGACTGGCGATCTGCTGGTGGAAGACGACAATGGCGTCTACGAGATCCTGAAGAACACGCGCCGCCGCGCAGCCTTCCATTCAGAAGACGAGTTTCGGTTGCGCGAGCGGTTGGGCGAGCGGGTGGAGGAGGATCCGTCCTCGCATCCAGTCTGGCGCGATGCGATCGCGGCTTTGCAATGCACGCAGCGACTGGTGTCAGTTGCCCGAAAGGCGCGGGCAAAGATCCACGTTTTGCATATCTCCACTGCCGACGAGATCCCATTCCTTGGCGAAAACAAGGATGTCGCGACTTGCGAGGCGACGCCGCATCATTTGACGCTGTCGGCGGACGATTATGCTCGTCTCGGCACCCTCATCCAGATGAACCCGCCGGTGCGCGATGCGCATCATCGCGATGGCGTCTGGGAGGGTATCAGCCAAGGCATCGTCGATGTGCTGGGGTCCGATCATGCGCCGCACACCTTGGAGGAGAAGGCCAAACCCTATCCGGCATCGCCCTCAGGCATGACCGGCGTGCAGACGCTGGTGCCTATCATGCTCGATCACGTCAATGCCGGGCGCCTTAGTCTGCAGCGTTTCGTGGACCTATCGAGCCACGGCCCGAATCGCATCTTCGGCATGGCGCGCAAGGGACGCATTGCGGTCGGCTATGATGCCGACTTCACGATCGTCGATATGAAGCGCACAGAAACGATCACCCATGCGCAGGCCGGCTCAAAGGCGGGTTGGACGCCTTATGACGGCAAGCAGGTGACAGGCTGGCCGGTCGGCACTTTCGTGCGCGGAACGCGTGTGATGTGGGAAGGCGAGATCGTCACGCCACCGACCGGACAGCCGGTGCTGTTCTCGGACGCGCTCCCCGCCTGAGGGAGCGCTATCGGCTGGAGGTCGCTTATTCGCCGGCGACGAAGAACGACCAGCGGCCTTCCGGTGTGATGCCAACGCGGTAGAAGATGTAGGCGCCGATGCTCTTCATTTCTTCGAAGTCGCCCGCCGTCACGATGCGGAACAGCTCGACACGTTGCGCCGGCGTCAGCTTGTCCAGCGGCAAGGCGAAGAAGTAGGGCCAGACGTAAAGCTCTTCCGGCGTTCCGGCATCCACATGGACATAGCCGGCTTCCAGAATCTCTTCGAGGATCGCGAGAATTTCCTGACCCTGATCGTCGCCGGCCAGCTGGCGGATGAAGTCGATCGGATCGCCGTCGATTTCGCCCAGCGTCAACTGCGTCTGCGAATCACCATTGCCAATCAGCGACCGCAGCTTTTCCAGGTCGCCGCTCTTGCAGGCGTCGATGATCAGCTGGTGCATGCGCTTCACTGGCTCCGGCAAACGCTGCAGATCATAAACGATCTCCGGCGGCGGGCTGTCGGGATCGGCGCGAGGATGAACGGCGGAGGGGGAGGTTTGCGGCTCGTCGCCGCTGTCGTCGGGATCATCCTGCCCGGGCTGCGCATCCGGCGCGGTCGTCTCGCCATCATTGACGTTGGGCAGCGGCAGAGGCGTGCGCTGGATCGACGGCGTCGATGGCTCGCTCGGCGCACCTTGCGGGATTTCGCTCAAGGCGAAGGCCGGCACACTGAAGGTGACTAAGGCCGTCGAAGCAAGAAGGGTGCCGCCGAGGACAAGCCCCAGCGTAGGGAGCAGGCGTTGTGCACGCATCATCGGGTTCCTTCCAAGCGAATCGGGTGTCCAGCCTTTCGAACAGCCGGATAAAACGCTTTCGGGACTTAATTCAGGACTAATGGCGGGATTGGTTGGCGTTGAACTCGCCGGCCTCGACGCGCTCACGCATGCGCTCAAGAAGCGCCAGAGCAGCCTCGTCACCAGACACGCGAAGCAGTTCTTCCAACGCGGTAGCCAACGCTGTTTCGGCCATGATCTCGGGCTCGATGCCGGCGGAAATGCCGTCGGCCCAAGCTTCGCTATGGCTTTCAACAGCCGTGAGCCGCTTTTCCTCACGGATCATGGCGTCGATGTCGCTACGGCCTGGTTCCATGATTGCCATTCTTCCCGTCTGCATGTGTGTCTCCCGGGCGCAACACCGGGCGAACTTGATGCTTTCTTTTAATGTCCCATTAAAGTTTAGCACAGTCCGTCGAGTCGTCATCCTGCGAGATGGTTAAAAAGTAAACTGTGTCTTAATTGCCGAAACGTGCGGCAGTCTGGTTGGCAAGGTCCTGACCCTCGCTGCGATAGCGCTGAAGCGCGGTTTTCGCCGACGCCGTGCAGGTCGTGTAAACGCTCGCAAATGAGCGATAGCCGCGGTTGAAGCTAGCGATGAACCTGGCCTTTCGGACCTCGTCAGGCGCTTCGGCACTCACCAGTTTTTCCATCAAGCCGCGCCATTGCGGGCCGTCCTCTTTGCACAGCGTGGTAAGGTAGTGCAGGGAGCCCAACACTTCCGACAAGCGCAGCAAAGACGGCTCGAACGGCGCTTCGGCCGCACGAACGGGCTGGCCGACTGAGAGGGCAGCGACAAGCACAAAAGCGGGGAGGGCGCGGCGGATCATTGGTCCGATCCTGCACTTTCAACATGGTCGCTTGAAGGCGCGGCCTCAAGAATCTCTTCGGCGATCTCGATCGTGGACGGCGTCACCTGCATCACTGCCATGTCGCTCAGGCTGAACCAGCCCGCATCGGCGGCATCATCAGCAGCCACCGCGTTCGTGTTGCCGCAAGCAATCGCGCTGAAGATATGCAGGTCGAACGATCCCCATTCGCCGGACAGGGTGATCATCCTGATCATGCGATAATCAGCGGCAACGAGGCCGGTTTCCTCGGCAAGCTCGCGCTGCACCGCTTCGTCGAGCGTCTCACCTGATTCGACGCGCCCGCCTGGAAATGCCCAGTAGTCCTTGCTCGGCGCGCGGCCGCGCTTCACGAGCAGGAAGCGGTCCTTGTCGCGCAAAGCAACGGACACTGCGGGAATCGGTGCATTTGCCATTACGAGCGACTATCTAGGCTCAAGAAAGCAAGTCAAACGCCGCCGCGATCCAGAACGAGAAATACACGAGGAAATAGGCCAAGCGCACGTGCGGACGCTTCACACTCATCGCGACGCCGAACGAGGTCGAAGACATTTTCGCCTTGATCGACCTGGAGCCGTTTCCGCCGCGCTACAACATCGCGCCGACACAGCCGGTGCTCGTTGTCGTTTCCGCACCGCCGCGCGAGCCGGGCTCCAACCTGCCGGACCGGCAGGCCGCCCTTGTGCGCTGGGGCCTGATTCCGTCTTGGACGAAGAACCCGGCGGACATGCCACTGATGATCAATGCGCGCGCCGAGACCGTTCTGGAGAAGGCAGCCTTCAAGACGGCCATGCGCCATCGCCGCATACTTGTGCCCACGACCGGCTTCTACGAATGGCGGCGGGAGGGCAAAAGCAGGCAGCCTTTCTTCATCCGCCCGAAGAGCGGCGGGCTGATTGCCTTTGCGGGGCTGATGGAAAGCTTCAGCGAACCGGGTGGCTCGGAGATCGATACCGCCGCCATCCTGACCACGTCAGCCAATGAAACATTGGCTCCGATCCATGACCGCATGCCGGTGGTGATCAAACGAGAGGATTTTGCGCGCTGGCTCGACTGCCGCACGCAGGAGCCGCGCGATGTGCTCGACCTCTTGAAGCCGGTTCAGTCGGATTTCTTCGAAGCGATTCCGGTATCGGATCGCGTCAACAAGGTCGCTAATCTCGGCCCGGACCTGATCGAGCGGGTCGAGGCACCGGCAGCAGTGCCGAAGCCGAAGGTGTTGAAGAAGGGCGAAGAACCGGATCAGCTTCGCCTGTTCTGAAACTCAGGCCGCCTGGCGCGAACGCTTCTGGCCATTGTCGCTCTCGGCCTGTTCCTGCTTCATCCTGGCTGCGAGCGCGCCGAGAATCGCGGCGGATCCAATCTGACGATACTGGTCGGCGAGTTCGACATCTTGGCGCCCTTGCGATTGAGCGGCTTGGGCAGGCTTGATTTGCGGCATCTTGATACCTCCAACTGATGATGAACGTGCTGTCGACCGATGCTGGCCGATTAGGACCAAAGCGTGTCGGGCGACGGGGATCGGTCACTTCATCCCGGTAACTCTTTGCTTCTATGTTTAATAAAACCCTAGCGATCGTCGCCGCCCGATCTTCGCTAATCGCAGGGCATGATCGCTGTTGCGATTGGGCAACGGCCGACCTGCGCATCATCTTGCTTTTCGCAGGGGCAGGCGGCATAAACCCTCCCATGAAAACGGCTTTCGCAATCTGCGGGATTTGCATTATCGGCTAGCGCTCAGCTGGTCCGGTCGTTTTCGCCTTCTTCCATCAAGACGAGACAAACGCCCCGGCCAGCAGGCAGGTCGGCGCACGGTGAAAATCCGGGGTCATGCGAGGGGAAGGAACAGAAATGGCGGACACGCAGCTCAGGCTCACCAACACGCTCACGCGGTCGAAGGACGTGTTTACGCCCATCGATCCAAACAATGTGCGCATGTATGTCTGCGGCCCGACGGTCTACGACTTCGCCCATATCGGCAATGCGCGGCCGGTCATCGTGTTCGACGTGCTGTATCGCCTGCTGCGCCATGTCTATGGCGAGGATCATGTCACCTATGTCCGCAACATCACGGATGTGGACGACAAGATTAACGCGCGGGCCCTGCGCGATTATCCCGCCTTGCCGCTGAACGAGGCGATCCGCAAGGTCACCGAGAAGACCGCCAACCAATTCCATGCCGATGTAGACGCGCTGGGCTGCCTGCCGCCGAAGCATGAGCCGCGTGCCACGGAATTCGTTCTGCCGCGCGACGACGGCAAAACGGACATGGTGAGCCTGATTCAGATCCTCATCGATCGCGGCCATGCCTATGCAACCGAAGGCGAAATCCTGTTCGACACCGCCTCGATGCAGGACTACGGCAAGCTGTCCCGCCGCCCGCTCGACGAACAACAAGCCGGAGCGCGCATTGCGGTCGACGCCCACAAGAAGAACCCTGGCGACTTCGTGTTGTGGAAGGCCTCATCCGCCGAGGAGCCGGGTTGGGACGCGCAGTTCACCGTCGGCGAAAAGGCGCTTGCCATTCGCGGCCGCCCCGGATGGCACATAGAATGCTCGGCCATGTCGGCGGCCTATCTCGGCGAGGTGTTCGACATCCATGGCGGGGGGCTTGACCTGATCTTCCCGCATCATGAAAACGAGATCGCCCAATCCTGCTGCGCCCATGGCCGGGATGTGATGGCCAATATCTGGATGCATAACGGCTTCGTGCAGGTCGAAGGCCGCAAGATGTCGAAGAGCGAAGGCAACTTCGTTACCATTCACGACCTGCTGCATACGGATACGTTCGGCGGGCGCAAGTGGCCCGGCGAGGTGCTGCGGCTGGCGATGCTCAAGACCAACTATCGCGAGCCGATCGATTTCACCGTCGCGAAGCTCGAAGAGGCGCTACGTGAAATCGAGCGTTGGGAGCGCTTTGCGGGGGATGCCGTCCCCGCCGATGCGCCGGATAGCATTGTGCTCGAAGCACTGGCTGACGATCTCAACCTCAACGAAGCCTTTGTGCGCATCCACGCGTTGATGAATGATGGGCAAGCCGGCGCCGCGCTCGCTTCCTTGCATCTGCTCGGCATCGATCCCGTGCGAAAGGATGCTGGCGATGTCGATTTTGCGGAGATCGTTCAGCGCCGCCTCGATCTCATTGCGGCCAAGAACTGGGCCGAAGCCGACAAGATCCGCGACGAACTTCTTGCGAAAGGCATTCAGCTCAAGGACGGTAAGGATCCCGCAACGGGCGAGCGCATCACGACATGGGAGGTCAAACGATGAGCCTGGACAACAAACCGATCTTTACCGGCGGCTGCCAGTGCGGCGCCGTTCGTTTTCGCGTTGAGGGCGCGCTGCATCATGCGTCCATCTGCCATTGCCGCATGTGCCAGAAGGCGTTCGGCAGCTTCTATGCGCCGCTGGCGACCGTGAACGAAGGCACGCTGCGCTGGACGCGCGGCGAGCCGAAACGCTTCAAGTCTTCCAGCATCGCCACACGCGGCTTCTGCGGTGAATGCGGCACGCCGCTCTCATTTGAAGCGGACGATGGTGTCGCTCTGGCCATCGGCGCCTTCGATGATCCCGCCAGCGTTGCGCCGGACAAGCAGTGGGGCATTGAAAACAAGCTGCCTTATGTCGATGCGCTGCACGATCTGCCGGGCCAGCGTACAGAGGATGACGCGGAAGTCTCGCCTTTATTGGCCGATCTGAAGAACTACCAGCATCCTGACTACGACACCGCGGCCTGGCCTCAAGGAAGCAAGCAATGAGCCAGCCTTTGTGCCAGCTGTATCCGGCAATCGAAGCCTACGCGTCCGGCCATCTCGATGTCGGCGACGGCCATCGCATCTACTGGGAACGGTCGGGTACGCCAGGCGCAAAGCCGGCCGTATTTCTGCATGGCGGGCCGGGCTCGACACTGTCGCCTAACCACCGCCGTTTGTTCGATCCGGCACTTTACGATGTGCTCCTGTTCGAGCAGCGCGGCGCGGGCCGCTCCGAGCCGCATGCCTCGTTGGAAGCCAACACGACCTGGGACCTCGTCGCCGACATCGAGCGGCTGCGCGAGATGGTGGGTGTGGAGCAATGGCTGGTGTTCGGCGGCTCCTGGGGCTCGACCTTGGCGCTGGCCTATGCCGAAAAGCATCCCGAGCGTGTCAGCGAGCTGGTGCTGCGCGGCATCTATACGCTGACGGAGGCGGAGCTCAGCTGGTACTACCAGTTCGGCGTCTCCGAAATGTTCCCGGACAAGTGGGAGCGCTTTATCGCGCCGATCCCAGAAGCCGAGCGCGGCGACCTCATGGCCGCCTATCGCAAACGGCTGGTGGGTGACGACCGCGCCGAGCAGATCGCCGCCGCCAAGGCCTGGAGCCTGTGGGAAGGCGAAACGATCACGCTGCTGCCGGACCCCGCACTCAGCGCCCAGCACGATGGCGACGAGTTCGCGCTGGCCTTTTCGCGCATCGAGAACCACTATTTCACCCACGCCGGTTGGTTGGAAGAAGGTCAGCTGATCCGCGATGCGGGCAAGCTCGCTGATATTCCGGGCGTCATCATCCACGGTCGTTATGACATGCCGTGTCCGCTGCGTTATGCTTGGGAGCTGCATAAGGCCTGGCCAGGCTCGGAGCTGCACATCATCGAAGGCGCTGGCCATGCTTATTCGGAGCCGGGCATCCTCGACCAGCTGATCCGCGCCACCGATCGCTTCGCCGGCAAGTCCGGGTCATGAAGGAGCGTCTTTATCTCTTCGACGCGACGCTGCGCTGCCCGTTCACCCGCAGCAGCGAAGCGTGCGAGGACGAACAAATGAAAGACTCCGTCGCGCTGAACGAGTTGGCACGATGACCGGAAGAGAGCGACTGTTCCTGTTCGACACGACTTTGCGCGACGGCCAGCAAACGCCGGGCATCGACTTTTCCGTCGAGGACAAGATCGCGATTGCCGGCATGCTGGACGCGTTTGGGCTGGACTATGTCGAAGGTGGCTATCCCGGTGCAAATCCGACCGACACGGCTTTCTTTACGAAGAAGCGCACGGCGCGGGCGAAGTTCGTCGCGTTCGGCATGACCAAGCGCGTCGGCGTTTCGGCCTCGAACGATCCTGGGCTGGCGGCGCTGGTGCAGGCATCATCGGACGCGATCTGCTTTGTGGCGAAGAGCTGGGACTATCATGTCCGCGTCGCGCTCGGCTGCACGAATGACGAGAACCTCGACGCGATAAAGGCGTCCGTCGAAGCAGCAATGGCGGCCGGCAAGGAAGCGCTGGTCGATTGCGAGCACTTCTTCGACGGCTTCAAGGCCAATCCCGATTACGCGCTCGCTTGCGCCAAAACGGCTTTCGAGGCTGGCGCGCGCTGGATCGTGCTGTGCGACACCAACGGCGGCACCCTGCCGTCGGAAGTGCGCGCGATCGTCGGCAAGGTCATCGAAGGCGGCGTACCCGGCGATCATCTCGGCATCCACGCGCATGACGATACGGGGCAGGCTGTCGCGAATTCGCTGGCAGCGGTGGAGGCCGGGGCGCGACAGATCCAGGGTACGCTGAACGGCATCGGCGAGCGCTGCGGCAATGCCAATCTGATCAGCCTGATCCCGACCCTGATGCTGAAGCCGGCTTTCACAGAGCGCTTTGAACTAGGCATCACGCATGAGGCGCTGAGCGGCATCTCGCGCCTGTCGCATGCCTTCGACGAATTGCTGAACCGGGCGCCGGATGAGCAGGCGCCTTATGTCGGCTCCTCTGCCTTTGCCACCAAGGCCGGCATCCATGCTTCGGCGCTGCTGAAAGAGCCGGAAACCTACGAGCATGTGCCCCCGGAAACGGTCGGCAACCGCCGCCGCGTCATGGTTTCGGATCAGGGCGGCAAAGCCAACTTCATCGCCGAGTTGAAGCGCCGCGGCGTTCATGTCGCGCGCGATGACAGCAGGCTGGATACTCTGATCGCGCTGGTAAAGGATCGCGAAGCGCAGGGCTATGCCTATGAGGGCGCGGATGCGAGCTTCGAGCTTCTGGCGCGCCAGATGCTGGGCCATGTGCCGAACTTCTTCGCCGTCACCAGCTTCCGCTGCATGGTCGAGCGCCGTTTCGATTCGGTCGGGCAACTGAAGACCGTTTCGGAAGCCGTCGTGAAGGTCATGGTGGACGGCGAGGAGAAGATGTCGGTCGCCGAAGGCAACGGTCCCGTGAACGCGCTCGACATCGCCTTGCGCAAAGATCTCGGCAAATTCCAGGACGAGATCGAGGATCTGGAACTGGTCGACTACAAGGTCCGCATCCTGAACGGCGGCACGGAGGCCGTGACCCGCGTTCTGATCGAATCGCAGGATGGGCAAGGCTCGCGCTGGCGCACGGTGGGCGTGTCGGACAATGTCATCGACGCCTCGTTTCAGGCGCTGATGGATTCCATCACCTTCAAGCTGATGAAGAACCGCGAGCTGGCAGGTTTGGTGGCAGCCGAATGAACTGCCGAATGAGCCATGCACGGCAAGCGGGTGGTCCAGCATCAGCCGCCTGTGGCGTCGATGCGCGGTCCGGCGCATAGCCAGACCATGTCCAGCCTTCCACCATCCCCGAAGCCCGCACCCTCCGCTGAAACGCGCGGCTTTATCTATGCCGGTTCGGCCTATCTCATCTGGGGCTGTTTGTTCCCGCTTCTGATGAAGCTGGTGGCGCATATTCCGTCCGCCGAGGTGATCGCGCATCGGGTAATCTGGGCCGTGCCGATTGCCGCCATCGTTGTGTTGTGGCTGGGGCGAACGGCCGATATTCGTGCGGCCCTCCAGTCTCCGCGAACCCTGTTGATGGCGACGGTCACTGCGGCGGCGGTGACGGTGAACTGGGGCGTTTATGTCTGGGCCATTTCCGTCAACCGCACGGTTGAAGCAGCGCTTGGTTATTACATCAATCCGCTGGTCACCGTAGCGATCGGCGCGCTGATCATGGGCGAGAAGCTCGACCGCCTGCAACTCGTCGCCATCGCACTGGCAACGATCGGCGTCGCGCTCGTGGCAATCGAAACTGGCGGACTTCCCTGGATCTCGCTGCTTCTGGCCTTTTCCTTCGCCATCTACGGCTTCCTGCGCAAGACACTGCCGATCGGGCCAAGCCAGGGCTTCTTTCTGGAAACGATGATTCTGCTCATTCCCGCGCTGCCCTATGTCATCTGGCTCGCGGCAACGGGGCAGGGGCACTTTCTTGCCGGAAGCGCGTCCGACACGTTCTGGCTGCTCGTTTGCGGCCCGGCGACGGCAGCGCCGCTTCTGCTTTATGGCTTCGGCGCCAAGCTGCTGCGCATCACCACCATCGGCATCATGCAATATATCGTGCCGACCGGCCTGTTCCTTCTTGCGGTCTTCGTGTTCGGCGAACCCTTCGGCTGGCACCGCGCGATCGCTTTCGCCTTCATCTGGGTCGCCCTCATCATCTACACCGCGTCCCTGCTGATGAAGCGCAGAGCCTTGACGGAACTGCCGCTGACCCCGGCCTCGTCCTGATCGTTCATGAAAAGCAAAGCGTTCATCAATGCTTTTCGATAGTCGCCGCTCCGCAGCCGGCTCATAGAGCCCGGCATGTCAAATCAGATCACACCCATCGCCCCGCGTGAATCGTCCACCCGCGGCTTCGCCCTTGCGATAACCGCCTACCTCCTGTGGGGCTTCCTGCCGCTCTACATGAAAGCCGTCGGTCATATCCCTGCGGTTGAGGTTGTTGCGCACCGCGCTTTGTGGTCGGTGCCGATCGCTGCATTCGCGCTGTTCTGGGCGGGGCGTATGGGCGATTTGATCACCGCGCTGCGTACGCCGCGCATGCTCGGCATGGCCGTTGTCACCGCCGCCATCATCTCGGTGAATTGGGGCATCTATGTCTGGGCCATTGCGGTTGGCCGCACGGTGGAAGCCGCGCTCGGCTACTACATCAATCCGCTCTTCTCGGTCTTTCTGGCCGCACTATTCCTCGGTGAGCGGCTGAAGCGGGCGCAGCTCGTGGCCATCGGTCTTGCCATCATCGCTGTTTCCATTCTTGCTTGGGAACGCGGCGGCCTGCCGTGGGTGTCGGTTGCGCTGGCTGTGAGCTGGGGCTTCTACGCCATGTTCAAACGGTCCCTGCCGATCGGACCCAACCAGGGCTTCTTTCTGGAAGTGTTGATCATCAGCGTGCCCGCGCTGGCTTACCTGATCTGGATCGGCATGACCGGCGGGTCGCATTTCTTCGGCGGTCCAGGCGGAGCCAATCCCTGGCTGCTGGCAGCATCAGGCCTCGTCACGGCCGTACCGTTGCTGCTTTACGCCAATGGCGCGAAACTGCTGAAGCTGTCGACCATCGGCATGATGCAGTATATTGCGCCGAGCATCGTCTTCCTGCTCGCTGTGTTCTGGTTCCGCGAGCCCTTCACCTTCACCACCTTGGTGGCTTTTCTGTTCATCTGGTCGGCGCTGGTGGTGTTCACCGCCTCGGCCTTCCTGTCGCGCCGGACGTGATGCCAGCGCAGGTGGCGAAGCCTACATCTGCTCGATAACGGCTTCGTCGCCTTCCGAGGCGTTGCCTGCCGCAACGATCGCCGGGATGATGTCCTCGACCTTGTCCACGAAGATCGGCCGCACCTGATGCGCGCTGTGGATGAAGCCCTCGGCCGTCATATGGTCGATCAGCGCGCGCATTGGCTCCCAGAAGCCGTCGATATTGGCGAAGATCATCGGCTTGCGGTGCTGACCCAGTTGGCCCCAGGTCATGATCTCGATGATTTCCTCAACCGTGCCGATGCCGCCGGGCAGGGCGACGAAGGCGTCCGACCGCTCGAACATCATGTGCTTGCGCACATGCATCGTGTCGACAACGTGAAGCTCGTCCAGACCGCTCGGCGCGCCGTCCTTGGCTTCCTTGGACAGGAGAAAGGTCGGGATGATACCGGTGACCTTGCCGCCGGCAGCCACGGCCGCGGCTGACACTGCGCCCATGATGCCGCGCGTGCCGCCGCCATAGATCAGCCGCAGTCCGGCTGCCGCCAATGCGGTGCCCAGCGCCTCGCCGCTCTCGATGTAAATGGGGGAACGGCCGGTTGAGGAGCCGCAATAAACGCAGACGGATTGAATCGAAGACATGCCGTGGAGTGCACCTTGGGGATAGTTCAGGTCAAGCCGCCGTCAAGGCCACGCGCTGCCTTTTTCTTGTGACGCTTCGAAAAACAGGCTAATGCCTTGGAGAACATGGGGTTGGAGATTGCTGTGACACCGGCGCGCGTCGTTTTGTTCCTGATCGGGCTGTTCTTTGCGGGCGGGCTGGTCGCTTATGGCTCCGGCGCCTTCGATTCTCAGCAGGCGCAGCCGCAAACAGCCGCGGCCATAACCTCGACGCCAGTGCCCGCGACGCCAGCGCCCACGACGCCCAAGCCGGCAGTTCAACCGCAGTCCCAGGCCGCCATTCCCTCATCCATCACCGGCCAGCCGAACTCTGTCGCGCAGCAGAGTGCTGCCCTCGAAAATACCAAGGCTGCTCTGGAAGAAGCGAAATCCACGCGCAGCGACCGCGTAACGCCGAGCTTCGACATTCTGCGTGTGGAAGCCGACGGCTCGACCGTCGTAGCAGGCCGAGCCAAGCCCGGCGCTGATGTTGAAATCGTCTCGGACGGCACGGTTCTCGGGCAAACCAAGGTCAGCCCGAACGGCGACTTCGCCATCGCGCTGGAGTCTCCACTGCGGGCCGGCGATCACACGCTGGTTCTGCGCTCCAAGGGTGAGGGCGGATCGGCGTCTTCAACCGAGATGGCCATTGTTTCCGTTCCGGCAGACAAGAAGGGCCAGGTTCTCGCCATGGTGCAGGAACCCGGCCAGCCCAGCCGCTTGATCAGCCTGCCGGAAGCGGACGAGACGACGAATAAGCCGGCGATGTCCGATCAGCCATCCACGAGTGCGACCGCCTCGACCACTGCGCCCGCTCAGGACAACCAGGCTCCAGCGGCCGCGTCTCAGCCTGCGGCAAACACCCAGACGGCAGCTGTGAGCGGCCAGGCACCAGCACCGGCAGCGCAGCAAGACGGTAACGCAAACACCGCGCCAACGGTAGAAGCCGTCGAAATCGAAGGCAGCATGATCTATGTCGCCGGCCGGTCCGCTCCGGGCGCCAAGCTGCGCGCTTATGCTAATGACGATTTCCTAGGTGAGGCGACCGCTTCGCCCGATGGGCAGTTCCTGGTGGAAGCCAAGCGCGATCTCGCCGTCGGCAAATACACGATCCGCATTGATGCCATCGGCGCTGATGGTGCGACGGTAACGCAGCGTGCCGCCGTTCCGTTTGAGCGCGAAGCGGGTGAAGCCGTGGCTGCAGTCGCGCCAACGCAGGAAAGCGCCGCGCCAAGTTCGGACGCCACTGCCGCTGCCAGCGCTCTACCGCCCGCTGCTACAAGCCCGGCAGCCGCTTCGGCCAGCACAACGCCAACCGCCAGCGCTGCCGCCGACCCTGCTGCGGCAGCCGTGCAGACCACCGCTCCAGCACTGCAGACAGCAAAAGGCGCCGTCATCATCCGTCGCGGCGACTCGCTGTGGCGCATATCCAAGCGCGCTTACGGACGAGGCGTTCGTTATTCCACGATCTACCTCGCCAATCAGGACCAAATCCAGAATCCGAACCGCATCTGGCCCGGCCAGATCTTCCATATGCCGGACAGCACCACCGAAGGTGAAAAGGCGGATATGACCCAACTCGGCGACCAAGCCACGACGCGCGACTGACAGCAGGGGCAGGCCCTTCCTGCCTTGCCAGTTGAACTTGCGTGTCACACATTCATCGTATATCGCCGATAAACGATGAACAACATTGCCTCGGATCATCGATGGGAGCATGACGAGCGGATTGCGGCGGGGCTGTCGGCCCTTTCGCATCCCGCCCGTTTGCGCATACTGCGTGAGCTTTCGCGAAGCCGGGCTTGTTGCTGCAAGGATGTTGTTGGTCGGCTGGACCTTGCCCAATCGACTGTGTCGCAACATCTAAAGGTTCTCGTGGATGCCGGTCTCGTGGTGTGCTCACCCGACGGCCAGCGTTCGCGCTACAGACTTGATACTGCCGCGCTCAAAGATCTGGCTGACAGCCTGTCCTGCCTTTCCGGCGCCTGCGCGGCTTCTTTAAACGAACTCTGCGGATAATTCTTTTGGCTGACAAAACTGTTTCGGCCGACTCCGGATCGCTGTTCCGGACGCTCGGCAATCTTTGGCCCTATATGTGGCCCGCCAACCGGCCGGACCTGCGTCAGCGTGTGATCTGGGCGAGCTTCTATCTCGTTCTGTCCAAGCTGATCCTGATCGGCGTTCCCTATTTCTTCAAATGGGCGACCGACGCGCTGAACGGGCAGCTTACCGTGTCGCAGATCGTTCCGGCCTTGCTGGTCGGGCCGATCATGCTGGTGATCGCCTATAACGTCGTGCGTCTCGTGCAGCTTGGCTTGAATCAACTGCGCGACGCTCTGTTCGCACGCGTCGGACAGCATGCCGTTCGGCAGCTTGCCTACCGTACCTTCGTCCACATGCATCAACTGTCGCTGCGGTTCCATCTGGAGCGGCGCACAGGGGGCCTGTCGCGCGTCATCGAACGCGGCACGAAGGGCATCGAAACGATCGTGCGCTTCACGATCCTCAACACGATGCCAACCGTGCTCGAATTCGTGCTCACGGCCGCCGTTTTCGCCTGGGCGTATGGCTGGAGCTACGTCGCGGTCATCAGTGCGACCGTGGTGCTCTATGTCTGGTTCACGGTTAAGGCGAGCGACTGGCGTATCACGATCCGCCGCGAGATGAACGACTCGGATACTGACGCCAACTCCAAGGCAATCGACTCGCTGCTCAACTTCGAAACCGTCAAATATTTCGGCAATGAGCGCATGGAAGCCGAGCGGTTCGATCGCTCCATGGCGCGATACGAGGACGCGGCAACCAAGACATGGACATCACTTGGCTGGCTGAACTTCGGTCAGGGCGTCATCTTCGGTCTTGGCACTGCGATCGTCATGGCGATGTCGGCGCGCGAGGTCATGAACGGCACGCAGACGATCGGCGACTTCGTTTTTGTCAATGCCCTGTTGATGCAGCTATCCGTCCCGCTCAACTTCATCGGCTTCGTGTATCGCGAAATTCGTCAGGCCGTGACCGACATCGAGCAGATGTTCGGCCTGCTGGATATGAAGCAGGAAGTGACCGATGCTCCGGGTGCCCCGCCCCTGGCCATCACCAACGGCACGGTACGCTTTGAGGACGTGCATTTCGCTTATGATGCCAACCGGCAGATCCTGAAGGGCGTCAGCTTCGAAGTGCCAGCCGGCAAGACGGTGGCGATCGTCGGCCCATCCGGTGCCGGCAAGTCGACGATCTCGCGCCTGCTGTTCCGCTTTTACGATGTCCAGAAGGGCCGCGTGACCGTGGATGGCCAGGATGTCCGCGAGATCACGCAGGAAAGCCTGAGGGCGGCGATCGGCATGGTGCCGCAGGATACGGTGCTGTTCAACGACACCATCGCCTACAACATCCGCTATGGTCGCCCCGATGCCTCGGCGGAGGAGGTGGAGCGTGCCGCCGAGCAGGCGCAGATTTCCGGCTTCATCACGCGTCTGCCGGAAGGCTTTGACAGCATGGTTGGCGAACGCGGCTTGAAGTTGTCGGGCGGTGAAAAGCAGCGCGTTGCAATTGCCCGCACCATCCTGAAGGCGCCGCCGCTCCTGATTCTGGATGAAGCGACATCCGCGCTGGATACACAGACCGAGCAGTCGATCCAGGCATCCTTGGACGAGGTCAGCCGTGGGCGCACCACGATCGTAATCGCGCATCGGCTGTCCACTGTCATCAAGGCCGATCAGATCATCGTACTGCGCGACGGCACGATCGCAGAGCGCGGCACTCATGCGGAGCTGATGGACGAAAACGGTCTCTACGCCTCCATGTGGATGCGCCAGCGTGAAGCTACCGAAGCCGAAGAGCGGCTGCGTCGTGCCCGCGAAGCAGCCGAGATGGAAGAGGGTTCGGTGCGCATCGAGCCTCAACTGGTTGAAAGCTGAACGCGCACACACACGGATGACAATGGGTTGCGTTGAAAGGCGCAACCCTTTCCGCTAATCACAGCTGCGATTAACGGGACCTGACGCATGACCCTGGCGGACACTATCCGCAATACGCTGACGCCGATCCACAAGGAGGGCTACCCCTTCATCGCTGGTTTCGCGGTTGTCACCATCATCATCGGCTTTCTTTGGGCGCCGCTGTTCTTTGTCGGCTTGGTGCTGACGGCCTGGTGCACCTACTTCTTCCGCGATCCGCAGCGCGTGACGCCGATCGACGACGGGCTGGTGGTGAGCCCTGCAGATGGCCGCATCTCCGCCGTTGGTCCGGCCGTGCCGCCACGCGAGCTCGGCTTGGGCAATGCCGAGATGACGCGCATTTCCGTGTTCATGGACGTGTTTTCCTGTCATGTGAATCGCGCGCCGGTGCGCGGTCTCGTCAGCAAGATCGAATATCGTCCTGGCAAGTTCCTGAATGCCGATCTCGACAAGGCCAGCGCCGAAAACGAGCGCAACGGCCTGCTGATCGAAAGCCCGCATGGCACGATCGCCTGCGTGCAGGTCGCCGGCCTCGTGGCCCGCCGCATCCTCTGCTGGGTTGATGAAGGCAGCCAGATTTCGACCGGTGAGCGCTTCGGCCTGATCCGCTTCGGTTCGCGCCTTGATGTTTACCTGCCGGGCAACGCCACGCCGCGCGTGGCTGTCGGGCAGACGGCCATCGCCGGCGAAACCATCCTGGCTGATTTCGATAGCGGGCTGACGACGCCGCTCGTGCGGATTGCCTGATCACCCATGCTGGATCCCGTCAATCATCAAGACGAGAATGGGCTGGAGGCAGAGCCGCGCATGCGCCGCATCTCCATCCGCCTGCTGATCCCCAACCTGCTGACGCTGCTGGCGATCTGCGCCGGCATGACGGGCATCCGGCTGGCTTTCGAAGGGCGCTTCGAGATCGCCGTCATCATGGTGCTTGGCGCTGCCTTCCTCGACGGTATCGATGGGCGCGCCGCACGCATGCTGAAGGCGACATCGAACTTCGGCGCGCAGATGGATTCGTTGGCCGACATCGTCAATTTCGGCGTCGCGCCGGCGCTGGTGCTTTACGCCTATCTCCTTGATCAGGCAGGATCCTTCGGCTGGATCGCCGCGATGCTCTACGCCATCGCCTGCGGACTGCGCCTCGCGCGTTTCAACGTCATGCTGGATGATCCCAACCGCCCGGCCTGGAAGACCGCCTATTTCGTTGGCGTGCCGGCACCGGCTGGGGCAGGGCTGGTGATGCTGCCGATCTATCTCGGCTTTCTCGGCGTGGAGCCGGATCGCAGCTTTGCCATGGGCGCTGTGGTCTTCACGCTGATCGTCGCCTGGCTTCTGGTCAGCCGCTTGCCGGTTTATTCTGGCAAGACGGTGGGGCAGCGGATCGGCCGTGATGCCGTCATCCCGCTGACGCTGGGTGCCGTTGCCTATGTGCTGTTTCTCACAAGCTATACCTGGGAAACGCTGGTTGTTTCAGCTGTTGCTTACGCAGTATTCCTGCCGCTCAGCGTGCGCGCGTACCGCCGCCGCGCCGCCAAGGAAGCTCGGGCTTAAACGCAGGGCGGCGCCGCCTCAAAAAGCGTGCGGCGCCTTGATCGTTTTAAGCAGATCCGGCAGCTGCCGCATGTCCGTAAATACGGCATCCGGTTGAAGCCGCTCGAACGCCTTCAACAACCCGCCGAGTTCGGCATGCGCGCCGCCGGCAAAGCCGAGAACCTTCATGCCAGCGCTCTGCGCGGCCTGGATGCCGGCCGGGCTGTCTTCCACCACGATGCAGTCCGAGGGCTCCACGCCCATTTGACTGGCTGCATGCAGGAACAGGTCGGGGAAGGGCTTGCCGCGCTTCACCATGGTCGAACTAAAGATGTTGGGCTCGAACAAGTCGAGCAGACCGGTGACGCCCAGCGACAGCCGGATACGGTCGGGCTGGCTCGAAGACGCCACGCAGAAGGGCCGCTTCAGCGATAGCAGCGCATCGCGGATGCCGGGGATCGGCGTCAGCTCATCCGTGAAGCGCTGACGCATATCCACACGGATCGCTTCCATGTGGTCGTCGCTGAAGTCGACGGCATGGCTCTCGCGCAGTAGCTCGCGGATCGTCGCCATGCTGCGGCCGAGAAAGGCTTCGTAGGCGAGGGCGGTGGACACGTCGCCACCGGCGCGGGCGATATGATCGACAAGCACGCCGATTGACAGCGGCTCGCTATCCACCAGAACCCCGTCACAATCAAAGATGACGAGGCCCGGGTAAGCCGGAACAGAGAGATCGGTCACGCTTAGTGCTGGCCGGCCAGATAGCGCTCGACGGTCGCGCGTGTGCCGTCAGCCCACAACGCCTTCAGGCTCTTGGCGAAGGCCGCCGCAAAGACTTCGGACTTGGCGACGTCGCCATAGATGTCGCTCATGGCAAGCCAGGCCGAAGGATCGCTCTTGGCAGCCCGCGCAGTCTCCTGCAGGCGGTCCCAGGACGGATCGTTCGGCTCGGTCACCGCGCCGGAGTCGGTCGTGCCCTCGCAATACCGGCACCACAAAGCCGATTCGAATGCGAGGCCGTCCACCGAGGCACCCGCCTTGAGGCGGTCGGCGATGGTCGGCACGATGAACTTCGGCTGGCGGTTGGAGCCGTCGAGGCAGAGGCGGCGGATGGTGTCGCCGATCTTCGGGTTCGAGAAGCGGCGTACGATCAACTCGTAATACTCGTCGAGCACCACGCCGGGTACCGGCGGCACGGTGGGGATGATCTCGTCGCGCTCCACCTTGTCGAGGAAGCGTGCCACCAGCGGCTCGGCCATGCCTTCATCCACGAAATGGATGTCGAGCAGACCAGCGGGATAGGCGATCGTCGCATGCCCGCCATTGAGGATGCGGATCTTCATCAGTTCGAAGGGCGAAACATCCGGCACGAACTGAACGCCGACTTTCTCCAGCGCGGGGCGCCCGGCCGTGAACTTGTCTTCCAGCACCCACTGCTTGAAGGGTTCGCAGAACACCGGCCAGTTGTCTTCCACGCCGAAATCATCGCGCAAAAGGGTGCGCTCACGATCCGACGTTGCCGGCGTAATGCGATCGACCATGCCATTCGGGAAGGCCACGGTTTCGCGCACCCATGCCGCAAAATCTGTATCGAACAGCTCAGCCAGACCCGCCACCGCATCGCGCGTGACATGTCCGTTATGGGGAATGTTGTCGCAGGACATGACCGTGAAAGGTACGGCTCCTGCCTCGCGGCGCTGCTTCAAGCCGGCCAGGATCAAGCCGAACACGGTGGTCGGCGCGTCCGGTGATGCGGCGTCGGCCACGATCGCCGGATGCTTCGGGTTGAACTTGCCGGTCGACGCGTCGATGAAGTAGCCGCCCTCGGTGATGGTCAGCGATACGATGCGGATTGCCGGATCGGCCAGCGTGGCGAGGATCCGAGCCGTGTCGCCCGGCGC
The DNA here is from genome assembly GCF_014652875.1 of Tianweitania populi. GTDB lineage: Bacteria > Pseudomonadota > Alphaproteobacteria > Rhizobiales > Rhizobiaceae > Tianweitania > Tianweitania populi. The sequence goes on from NZ_BMZQ01000001.1 coordinate 482,479, forward strand.
AATAAAGTCGATCATCGCACCCGTGACGCGGGCTTCCATATGTCCGGTGTCCTGCTCAACCACAGTGGTCAGCCAATCCTGCGCGCCGAGCTTCTCATGCATGGCGGCTTCGGACGGCAGCACGCCGGCACCGATGATCGCCCAGTCATGATCCGCACCCGTGGCGAACAGATCGTCGAGGTAAACCGCCTGATGCGCGCGATGGAAGTTGCCGACGCCGAAATGCAGAATACCCGCCTTCAGGTCGGAGCGGTCATAACGGGGAGCAGGGACCTTGGCCGGCAGATCGGACAGCGCGGCAGCAGACAATTTCACAGACATGGCAGTTCTTCCAGATTTCGCTAGGGCATCTTGGCCATAGGCGATGGTCGTTTCATGACAAGGCAACGCCGCCTTGTGCTTAAAGCGCGATGCCGTCCTTGCCGAAGCGGTGCAGCTTCTGGGCGTCCGGCGTCAGGTAGATCGTGTCGCCCGGATTCAGCCCCGCTTCGCCCTCAGCGCGAACGGTGATGTGGTCCATGCCGTGATCCATGCCTTCGGCATGCACATGCAGGAACGTGTCGGAGCCGAGATGTTCGGCCACGCCGACCGTGCCCTTCCAGTCGCCCTCCGTACGGGAGATCAGAAGATGCTCCGGACGCACGCCGATGGTTTCCGCACTGTACTTGGATGCAGCCGCACCGCTCAGCAGGTTCATGCGTGGGCTGCCGATGAAGCCGGCCACGAACAGGTTGCGCGGGCTGCGATAGAGTTCGAGCGGCGAACCGACCTGCTCGATATTGCCGGCATTCAGCACCACGATCTTGTCGGCCATGGTCATGGCCTCGACCTGGTCATGCGTCACGTAGATCATCGTGGTCTTGAGCTGCTGGTGAAGCTCGCTGATCTCCAACCGCATCGTGCCGCGCAAGGCCGCATCGAGGTTGGACAGCGGCTCGTCGAACAGGAAGGCGGAAGGCTGGCGCACGATGGCGCGGCCGATCGCGACACGCTGGCGCTGGCCGCCGGAGAGCTGGCCGGGGCGACGGTCGAGATAGTTGGTGAGGTTCAGGACCTTGGCGGCATCCTTCACCTTGCGGTCGATCAGCGTCTTGTCTTCGCCAGCCATCTTCAGCGGGAAGGCGATGTTCTTGTAGACCGACATATGCGGATAAAGCGCATAGGACTGGAACACCATGGCCAGGCCCCGCTTGGCCGGCGCTTCCTGCGTCACGTCGCGGCCGTCGATGCGGATGGTGCCGCTGGTCACATCTTCCAAGCCCGCTATCAGGCGCAGCAGGGTGGACTTGCCGCAGCCCGAAGGACCGACGAAAACGACGAACTCGCCATCCTCGATATCGAGATTGAGGTCCGGGATGATGCTCGTGACCCCGAAGGATTTCGAGACGTGTTCGAGGTTGATCTTGCCCATATGTCTCCCCTTCAAGCCCTGCGCCACTTACGCGGCACGGCGGCCCTTGTCTTTGTTTACTTCACCGCACCGAAGGTCAAACCGCGAACCAGCTGACGCTGGGAGAACCAGCCCATGATCAGGATCGGCGCGATCGCCATGGTGGATGCGGCCGACAGCTTTGCCCAGAACAGACCTTGCGGGCTGGAAAAGGACGCGATGAAAGCGGTCAGCGGCGCGGCGTTGGTGGTGGTCAAACGGATCGTCCAGAACGCTTCGTTCCAGGCGAGAATGATGTTGAGCAACAGCGTCGAGGCAATGCCCGGCACCGCCATCGGCGTCAGCACATAGATGATCTCGTTCCACAAGGACGCGCCGTCCATGCGCGACGCTTCCAGGATCTCGCCGGGGATCTCGCGGAAATAGGTGTAAAGCATCCATACAACGATCGGCAGGTTGATCAGCGTCAGCATGACGGTCAGACCGATGCGGCTGTCGAGCAGACCCCAGTCGCGGAACAGAAGATAAATTGGCACGAGAACCGCGACCGCCGGCATCATCTTGGTGGACAACATCCACATCAGGATGTCCTTGGTGCGGCGCGTCGGCGAAAACGCCATCGACCATGCGGCCGGAATGGCCACGATCAGAGCCAGCACCGTCGATCCCAGCGAGATGATCACCGAATTCATGAAGGGCCGGAAGTAATCGCGCTGGGTTTCCACGTCGATATAGTTCTGGAACGTGCCCGACGGAATTAGGCTGATGCCGGCAATGGCTTCCGGCTCCGTCTTGAAGCTGGTGATAATCGTATAAAGGATCGGGAAAAAGATCACGAGGGCGATCACCCAGGCGACCACGGTCCAGGCGATCTTCTGTCCGGTTGAGGCAGTGCGAGCCATGATCGTTTCCTCAGCGGTCCAGGTTCTTGCCGACCGCGCGCATCACGAACAGCGCGACGATATTGGCAAGCACGATTGCAATCACACCGCCGGCCGAAGCACCGCCGACATCATAGCCGAGCAGCGCGGTGCGGTAGATCAGGAAGGGCAGGTTGGTGGAAGCGTAGCCGGGGCCGCCGTTGGTGGTGACCAGGATCTCGGCATAAACGCTGAGCAGGAAGATGGTCTGGATCAAGATCACGACAGTGATCGCGCGCGCCATATGCGGCAGCGTCAAATGCCAGAAGCGCGCCACAAGGCCTGCGCCATCCATTTCGGCTGCTTCCTTCTGCTCGCCATCGAGTGACTGCAGCGAAGTCAGCAGGATCAGCGTCGCGAAAGGCAACCACTGCCAGGCCACGATGATGATGATCGACAACAGCGGAAATTGCGCAAACCAATCGATCGGGGTCGCGCCGAACACCTTGAATAGGTCGGCCAGCACCCCGTAGCCTGGATGCATGATCATGTTCTTCCAGATCAGCGCGGCCACCGGCGGCATGACGAAGAAGGGCGAGATCACGAGAATGCGCACAATGCCCTGACCGAACATCGGTTGGTCGAGCAGAAGAGCCAGCGCGATACCGCCGACGATCGTGATGAAAAGGACGCCGCCAACGATCAGCAGCGTGTTCCAGATCGACTGGAAGAAGGCGGGGTCGGTGTAGAAGAACTGGTAGTTGAACAGACCAGCCCATGACACATTGGCGGGGTTGAGGAGATTGTAGTTCTGGAACGAGAACCACAGCGTCATCGCCAGCGGCACGATCATCCAGACAAGCAGCAAGAGCACCGAAGGCATCATCATGATGCGGGCGAGCGTCCGGGTCTGTCTCGTAGCCATTGCGTCTCCCCAGTCTGTGCTTCGCAAACGGCACAGTACATCTATCAGATAGAAGAAAATCGCCCGACACAAGCCGGGCGATGAAGGTTGCCGAAACCAACTGATTTCGGCAACACAAGTATTGGGCAGGCGCTTACTTGATGTAGCCGCCGCGGGTCATTTCGCGGGTGCTGACCTGCTGGGCCTGTGCAAGCGCGTCATCGACGCTGGACTGACCGGCAAGCGCTGCCGAGAACAGCTGGCCAACGGTGGTGCCGAGGCTCTGGAACTCGGGGATCGAAACCCACTGGCCACCGATATACGGAACCGGCTTCACGGTCGGCTTGGTGATGTTGGCAGCCTGGATCGCCTTGAAGGTCGGGCCGGCAAACGGCGTCTTCTTGTATTCCGCATTGTCGTAGAGCGAGGTGCGCGTGCCGGGAGGAACGGCGGCCCAGCTTTCCTTGGATGCGACGAGCTCGGTATAGCCCTTGCTGGTTGCCCAGCCGATGAACTTCTGTGCAGCCTCAGCCTTGGTCGAGCCGGCCGGGATTGCGAGGTTCCACGACCACAGCCAGTTGCCGTGATTGTCGACGCCTTCCTTGGACGGGAAGATCGCATAGCCGACCTTGTCGGCAACCGTCGAGTTCTTCGGGTCGGCGACGAAGGAAGCGGCAACCGTCGCATCCATCCACATGCCGCACTGGCCCTGCTGGAACAGCGTCAGGTTCTCGTTGAAGCCGTTGGAAGAGGCACCGGACGGGCCGGCATCCTTCATCAGGTCGACATAGAACTGCAGAGACTCCTTCCACTCCGGCTGGTCGAACTGGGGCTTCCAGTTCTCGTCGAACCAGCGGCCGCCGAACGAGTTGTTGAGCGCGGTGAGGAACGCCATGTTCTCGCCCCAGCCGGCCTTGCCGCGAAGGCAGATGCCGCTGAGATTGGCGTTGCGGTCGGTGATCTTGCGCGCAGCGTCGGCGATGAACTCCCAGGTCGGGTTTTCCGGCATAGTCAGGCCGGCCTTCTCGAACAGGTCGGTGCGATACATCAGCATCGCGGATTCGCCGTAGAACGGCGCAGCATAAAGCTTGCCTTCCATCTGGAGGCCGCTGCGGATGGACGGGAGCAGGTCGTCGGCATCGTAGTCGGCGCCCAGATTGTCGAGCGGCAGGAGCCAGCCCTGCTTGGCCCAGATTGGCACTTCATAGTTGCCGATGGTCATGACGTCGTACTGACCGCCCTTGGTGGCGACATCCGTGGTCACGCGCTCGCGCAGAACGTTTTCTTCCAGCGTCACCCAGTTGAGCTGGATGTCCGGGTTCTTCGTGGTGAAATCTTCCGTCAGCGACTGCATGCGGATCATGTCGCCGTTGTTCACGGTCGCAATGGTCAGCGTGGTCGATTGTGCCTGCGCAGTGCCGGCGATTGCCAGCAGCGAACATGCGCCGAGCATCAGTGTTTTCAGCGTCATCCTGTACCTCCCGTTTGGGGCTTTTCAGCAAATGCCTTCGCCTTGGGCGAATGTCCGAAGCTTGGCGTCTAAGTCAATAAAAATCTGTTGCTGCAATGCAGCGAAAGCGCGGGTTTCCGCGCTTTTCCAGAAGCATCCACTAGGTAGGTCCAGCTTTGAACTGGTCCAGTAGCCATTCGCGGAATGCTTTGATTTTAGCAACATTCCTGCGGCTTTCGGCATGAACCAGCCAGTAATTCTGGCCATCGCTGCCCAAATGCTCGAAAGGCTGCACCAAAGCTCCGCTACGTAAAGCTTCTCCAAAGAAGGCTGGCGTCAGCATGGCAACAGCATTGCCGGCAAGCGCAGCACTCGCGGCGATGGCCTGTGACTCCAGATCGTTGCGCGGCCGTGTCGCCAGACTGTCGGGCGGCAGGCCGACGCTTTCCAGCCAGCTCGCCCACCAGGGATCGAAGGCGTCGATGATCGGCAGGCGAAGCAGGTCGGCGGGTTCGTTCAACGGCCCTGCGCGATTGAGAAGGAGCGGGCTCAGCATCGGCGTGAAGGTGATCGGCATGAGCTTGTGTGCTGCCAACCCTGGCCATTTCCCGAAGCCGCCACGAATGCCGACGTCGACCTGCTCGCGCGTGAAATCGCGGTTGCGCGATTCGGTATCGAGGCGAACCGCGATATGCGGATGCTCGAGTTGAAAAAGCCCAAGCCGCGGCGCCAGCCAGTTCGAAGCAAAGGTCGCGACACTCGACAACGCCAACACGGACCGGCTTTCACCGCGCGCATCCTTATAGGCCTCGCGCAGACGCTCGAACGCATCGCTGACCGACGGGCTGAAGCGCGCGCCGACCTCCGTCAGTTCCACCTGGCGCGGTCGGCGCAGAAAGAGGGGGCGCCGATGCGGTCTTCCAGCACCTTGATCTGGTAGCTGACGGCCGCCTGCGTCATGCCGAGCTCTTCCGCCGCCTTGGTGAAAGACAGCAATCGCGCAGCCGCTTCGAACACCCGCAGAGCCGCAAGCGGAGGCAGATCCGACGCGTCAGGCATAAACGCTCCTTATGCATCCTGATCGAGGTTCGATTGGATCAATAAGCGCCGAACGATCACCTTTCTGCAAGATGCAGATTGGGAGAAAGATCATGAGAAGCGACGGTGTTGTCCTAGGTACAGTTGAAGTTTCGCTGCTGGCGCGCGCTATCGCGGCAGCTTTGGCAATGATGAAGCGCGGAAGAACCGCTTCCAGACCGCCCCATCTCCGCCGCGAAGACCTCACGCCTCATCTGGCGCGCGATCTCGGTCTCACTGATGGTATGGAAAAGCCCAGCCTATCGCCGGGCATCATCGAGCAGGCGCCGCGCCTTTGAAGCGCCTGCCATCCGCTATCCGTCACTCCGGCAGGCGGAACGTCTTGAAGCGGTTGTCGCGAACGTGGAACAGCTGACCGGTCTCGGTCCGGTCCGGTCCGGTGATCGCCACGATGCGCGCCGCGACTTCGCTGGCGGTCGGCAGGGTGGACGGGTCTTCGCCAGGAACGGCCTGAGCGCGCATGGCAGTACGCGTCGCGCCGGGATCAACGGCGTTGACGCGCAGTGCCATGTTCTTGGTTTCGTCAGCCCAGCTGCGCGCCAGCGCCTCAACCGCAGCCTTCGACGCCGCATAAGGACCCCAGAAGGCGCGCGGGTTGGCAGCAGCCCCTGAGGATAGCAGCAGCGCGCGGCCAGCTTCCGACTGGCGCAGCAGCGGATCCACCGAGCGGATCAATCGCCAGGTCGCGTTGACGTTGAGCGTCATGACCTGCTCGAACACTTTCGCTTCGACGTGGCCGAGCGGTGCAATGACGCCGAGAACGCCGGCATTGGCGATCAGGATGTCCAGCTTCTTCCAACGCTCGAAGATCGCGCCACCCAGGCGGTCGATGCCAGCCATGTCGCCCAGATCGAGCGGCACGAGGGTGGCTTCACCCTTGCCGGTCCGCGCGCGTTCTTGGCGGATGTCGTCGTCCAACTCTTCGAGGCCGCCGACGGTGCGTGCCACCGCGATGACATGCGCACCGGCTGCCGCCAACTGCTTGGCGAGATGATAGCCGATGCCGCGCGAAGCGCCGGTTACCAGCGCGACCTGTCCGGTCAGATCAGGGGCAGTGCTCATGGGCCTGTATCCAGCTCCCGATTGTTGAAAACTGAGCGCTGATAGCGGGATTTCGGCGCTCACGGAACCCCGCCCGCTCAGCCACCTTGTCGCGTGCAGCCAGGTCGCCTAGGTAAGAGCGGCCGGGACGACCCGGCTTATCACAGACATGGATGGGGACGACCTCATCGCCTCTCATAGGAGATCGGGCGATGGCCTGGATCATTCTCATCATTGCCGGCCTGTTTGAAGTCGGCTGGGCCGTTGGCCTCAAATTCACCGAAGGTTTCACCCGCATGGTGCCGACGGGTCTGACGGTTGTTTCCATGGTCATCAGCCTTGGCTTGCTGGGCATCGCCTTACGCACCCTGCCGCTCGGCACGGCCTACGCAATCTGGACCGGCGTTGGCACAGTCGGCACTGCCATTCTCGGCATGGCGCTGTTCGGCGAGCCGGCGCAAGCGATGCGGCTCGTTTGTATCGGCCTGATCGTTGCGGGTATTGTCGGGCTGAAGCTCGTCACCCATTGAGCAAAGAAAAAGGCCGGTTTGATCCGGCCTTTTGCTGCACCTGCCTAAGGGCGGCTCAACCGTTGCTGGCCAAAAGCGACAACTTGTTGCCCATGGTCTCGCCATCCTTGTCGAGGAGGCGAGTCGGATAATCGCCGGTGAAATAGTGGTCGGTGAACTGCGGCCGCGCATTGTTGCGCGGCATGCCGCCGACTGCACGATAAAGCCCATCGATCGACAGGAACTCAAGCGAGTCGGCGCCGATATAGCGGCACATCGCTTCCAGGCTGTCATACTGGTTGGCCAGCAGCTTCTCGCGATCCGGCGTGTCGATGCCGTAATAATCCGGATAATAGATCATCGGGCTGGCGACGCGCAGATGCACTTCGCGCGCGCCGGCATCGCGGATCATCTGCACAATCTTCAGCGAAGTCGTGCCACGCACGATCGAATCATCGACCAAGACGACGCGCTTGCCCTCGATCATCGCGCGATTGGCCGAATGCTTCAGCTTTACGCCAAATGCTCGGATCTGCTGCGTCGGCTCGATAAAGGTGCGGCCGACATAGTGATTGCGGATGATGCCGTATTCAAACGGAATACCGCTTTCCTGCGCATAGCCGAGGGCTGCCGGCGTGCCGCCATCGGGCACCGGCACGACGACATCGGCCTCAACCGGTGCTTCCCGCGCGAGGTTGATGCCCATGTTCTTGCGCGCAACATAAACGCTGCGTCCGCCCACGACCGAATCCGGCCGGGCGAAATAGACATACTCGAACAGGCACAGCCGCTCCGGCTGCCCGTTGCCAGCCTTGCGCGCATCGATCGAAATCGAGCCATCCGGCTGGATCTCGCAGATGATGACTTCGCCATTCTCGACATCGCGGACGAACTTCGCCCCAATGATGTCGAGTGCGCAGGTCTCGGAAGCAAAGATCGGCTTGCCGTCGAGTTCGCCCATCACCAGCGGCCGAATGCCGGTGGGGTCGCGCGCGGCAATCAGCTTGGTCCGGGTAATCGCTACCATCGAATAGCCGCCTTCCATCTGGCGGATCGCATCGATGAAGCGGTCGGCCGTGGAGGAATAGCGCGAGCGGGCGATCAGGTGCAGAACCACTTCGGTGTCCGACGTGGACTGGCAGATGGCGCCGCCGGCAATCAACTGGCGCCGCAGCGTCAGACCGTTGGTGAAGTTGCCATTATGCGCAATTGCAATGCCGCCGACTTCCAGCTCGGCAAACAGCGGCTGCACGTTGCGCAGGGCCACTTCGCCGGTGGTGGAATAGCGCACATGGCCCATTGCGATCGTGCCGGGCAGCTTCGCCAGCGTGACCGGATCGGTATAATGATCGCCGACCAGGCCCATGCGGCGCTCGGAATGGAAGCGCAAACCGTCGAAGGACACGATGCCGGCCGCTTCCTGCCCGCGATGCTGCAGGGCGTGAAGGCCAAGCGCCGTCAGAGTGGCCGCGTCGGGGTGGCCGAGGATGCCGAAGACGCCGCATTCCTCATGCAACTCGTCGCCGAAAACATCATCGACCTCGGAACGGTGATCGTCCGAGGAAAGGTCCGCACCATGCATCATGAAGGCCCTTCAGCTCGCGCTCGCTGGCTTAAAGCGCGCATATAATGAAAGTCTGCGCGCTTCGCCACTCAGTTGTTCGTGACGCCGTTATTTTGAGCCGGCTCACCTTCCGGCGTAGAGTCAGGGCCAGGCGCTGCATCAAGGCCCGGCGCCGTGTCGCTCGCCGAAGGCTCCGCAGGCGTCTCAGGCGCCGGCGTCGCTTCTTCTTCCTGGCCGCGAATGCGATCGAAGATCGAATTGTCGGGATCGGACGGCAGCAGCGCTTCGATCCGCGCACCGATGTTTTCCAGCATCGGACGCGACTTCGCGAATGTCACCCAAGCCGGCGGATTGGCGCCAACGAGCCAGTTGAAGAACAGCAGGGCCACGGCGACGACAAGGATGCCGCGCGCCGCGCCGTACAGGAAGCCGAGCGTGCGATCCAGCGCTCCAACGCGGCTGTCGATAATGAAGTCGGCGATCTTCATCGTGATCACCGTCACCAGGATCAGGGCGAGCACGAAGATCACGGCTGCCGAAGCGGCCAGCGCGAGCTTCTCATTGTCGATGTAAGGCGTGAGATAGGGCAGGGCGACGGGATAGAAGAAGTAGGCCGCTGCAGCCGCCGCGATCCAGGATGCGATCGACAGGATTTCGCGCGAGAAACCGCGCACCATGGCGAGCAAGGCGGATACGAGGGTGAACCCGATGAGGATTCCGTCGAGCAATGTGATCGGCATGGTTCCCCTTAAGTCGCCGTCGAAACAGTTTCCGCCCAACGCGGGCTGTTAGTCGCCATCAGTGCTTCCACGCTTCGTTGCCGCGATGCGTGCGACGAGATCGGCAAGAACGGAAGGCTGAAAAGATCGGGCGGAGAACGCGCCGGCGGCATCGTCACCAACGACCGGCATCGCTGCTTGTCGAAAACCGAGCTTTTCTGCTTCTTTCATCCGCTGCGACGCATGCGCCACGGGCCTGATCGCACCCGAAAGGCTAATTTCGCCGAAATAAACGCAATCGGCAGGCAGAGCAAGGCCGGTCAGGGATGAGACGAGGGCGGCAGCGACGGCCAAATCGGCCGCGGGCTCGGTGATGCGGTAGCCGCCGGCGACGTTGAGATACACGTCATGCTGCGCAAAGCGCACGCCGCAATGGGTTTCCAGCACTGCCAGAACCATGGATAGCCGCGATGAATCCCAGCCGACAACGGCGCGGCGCGGCGTGCCGAGCGGCGAAGGGGCAACCAGCGCCTGGATTTCCACCAGCACCGGCCGCGTGCCTTCCATACCGGCGAACACCGCCGCACCCGGCGACTTGATGCTGCGCTCGCCTAAGAAAAGCTCGGACGGATTGGCGACCTCACGCAAACCCTTGTCCGACATCTCGAACACGCCGATCTCGTCGGTAGGCCCGAAGCGGTTTTTCACCGTGCGCAGAATGCGATAATGGTGGCCGCCTTCGCCTTCGAAATACAGCACGCCATCCACCATGTGCTCAACCACGCGCGGCCCGGCGATCTGCCCTTCCTTGGTGACGTGGCCGACCAGCACGATCGCAGCGCCCGTGGATTTTGCGTAGCGAATCATCGCTTGCGCAGAGGAGCGCACTTGCGTGACCGTGCCCGGCGCAGAGTCGGCCGTGTCGGTCCACAGCGTCTGGATCGAGTCGAGAATGACGAGGTCGGGCCGCTTGCCGTCCGCGATCGTCGCCAGAATGTCCTCGACATTGGTTTCGGCGGCCAATTCGACCGGCGTGGATGCGACGCCGAGGCGCTGGGCGCGCAGCCGGATCTGCGCAACAGCTTCTTCGCCCGACACGTAAACGATGCGGTGCCCTTTGGAGGCCAATGCGGCTGCGGCTTGGGTCAGCAGGGTCGACTTGCCGATGCCAGGATCGCCGCCGACAAGGAGCGCAGAGCCACGCACGAAGCCGCCGCCGGTCGCACGATCCAACTCGCCTATGCCTGAAATGATGCGCGGCGCATCTTCGATCTCACCATCGAGCGAGGTTAGGGTGACGGCACGACCCTTGCGCGCCGAGCGCATAGAAGACGGGCCGCTGCCGATGCCGCCGGCAGTGCCTTCCTCGACCAGCGTGTTCCATTCACCGCAGCCGTCGCATTTGCCGGCCCAACGGGAGTGAACCGTGCCGCAGTTCTGGCAAACAAATTGCGAGCGCGCCTTTGCCATCAAGCGGCTCCAATGATGCGGCGATGGTAGCGTGAGCCTAGAGAGGTGAGGATCTCGTAGGGGATCGTGCCGGCCGCCTTGGCAACGCGCTCGATTGGAATGTTCTCTCCGATCAGTTCGATCTGGTCGCCGACCTGCACGCGGTCGACGCCAACGTCCGTCACATCGAAGATCGTGAGATCCATCGTAACACGGCCGACCACCGGCACATGCCGCCCATGCAGAAAGCCCCCGCCACCCGCCGCTTCCACACCGCGCAAGGGGACGCCGGCACCGGAGCCCGCCCGCAGATAGCCGTCGGCATAGCCGACCGACGCGACGGCCAAAATGCTGTCGCGAACGAGCACGGCCGAGCCATAGCTCACGCCTTCACCTGCCGACGCCGCCCGAACCTGAACGACGCGCGCCTTCAACGTCACCACCGGCTTCTGCGAAGCGGCGTCCGGCAGACCGATGTAAAGCGCGATGCCCGGACGCGTCAGCGACTGATGGAAGTCATCACCCAGAAAGATGCCGGCCGAACTAGCCAGGCTTGAATCAATATGCGGAAAAGCGTCGCGAACCCGTTGAAAGGACTCGAGCTGGCGCTGGTTCAGCGGATGCTCCGGCTCATCCGCACAAGCCAGATGGCTCATCACGAGCACGATGTTCAACGCGCCGCGACGGCTTTCGTTCTCAGCCAAGGCGAGGGCTTCGGGAACGGTCAGACCCAGCCGTGTCATGCCCGTATCGACGTGCAGCGCACATGGACGCTGTTCGCCGATCGTCGCGCAAAAATCCGACCATATGGCAACGTCCTCAAGCGAGTTGAGGACGGGGGTCAGATCCAATGCAGCGTAAAGTCGAGCGACGTCTTCGCTGACGAGCCCAGCCAGAACGAAGATCCGGGCGTCATCAGCGTATTGCCGTACGATCAAGCCTTCTTCCGGCATCGCCACGAAGAAGTCGCGGCAGCCTTCCGACAACAAGGCCGGAACCACCACGTCGCTGCCAAGGCCATAGGCGTTGGCCTTCACGACACCCGCGGTCCTGGCGGGATGGGACGCCTGCGCCAAAGCGCGGTAATTGGCCTTGAGGGCGTCGAGGTCGATGATCAGCTCGCCGCCCGCGATCCGGGGATCGACGCCGTTGCCCGCGTCCCGCTTTGTGCTTGTCACTATTCGTACCGCTCCGGCAGATGGCTTTCTTCGGCCAGGTCCGAGAAGCGCGTGAATTCGCCCTGGAACGCGACCTGGACCGTGCCCGTGGGACCATGGCGCTGCTTGCCGATGATGATTTCGGCCTTGCCGCGGGCGTCATTCATCTCGCCCTCCCATTTGATGTAGTCGTCGGTGCCGGGCTTCGGCTCCTTGTTCTTGAGGTAATACTCCTCGCGATACACGAAGATCACCACGTCGGCGTCCTGCTCGATCGAACCCGATTCACGCAGATCCGACAGCTGCGGACGCTTGTCGTCGCGGCTTTCAACCTGACGAGACAGCTGCGACAACGCCATGATCGGCACGTTCAGCTCCTTGGCCAGCGCCTTGAGGCCGGTCGTGATTTCGGTGATTTCCTGCACGCGGTTCGACGAGGATTTGCCCGAACCCTGCATGAGCTGGATGTAGTCGATCACCATCATGTCCAGCCCGCGCTGTCGCTTCAAGCGCCGGGCACGCGCGGCCAGCTGGGCGATCGAGATGCCACCGGTCGAGTCGATGTAAAGCGGCAGCTTCTGGTTCATCTGCGAATAAGCGACGAGCTTGTCGAAGTCCGATTCCGTGAGATCGCCACGGCGGATCTTCGAAGACGGCACCTCCGTCTGCTCGGAAATGATACGCGTCGCCAGCTGTTCGGCCGACATTTCCAGCGAGAAGAAGGCGACCACGCCGCCGTTCTTGGCTTCGAGCGTGCCATCGGCCTGCTGCGCCGCCTCATAAACGGAAGCGATGTTGAAGGCGATGTTGGTGGCAAGCGAGGTCTTACCCATGCCAGGACGTCCCGCAACCACGATCAAGTCGGAGCGCTGCAAGCCGCCCATGCGGTTGTCGAGATCGCGGATGCCGCAGGCGATGCCTGACAGACCGCCATCGCGCTGGTAAGCAGCGCTGGCCATGTCGACGGCCGTCTTCATCGCATCCGAGAAGGACTCGAAGCCACCGTCATAGCGACCCGTTTCCGCCAGCTCGAACAAACGCCGTTCGGCGTCCTCGATCTGCTCCTGCGGCGCCATGTCGACAGGCGCGTCATAGGCGATGTTCACCATGTCCTCGCCGATGGTGATCAAAGCGCGGCGGGTCGCCAGATCATAGATCGCCCGGCCGTAATCGGAGGCGTTGATGACGGTCACCGCTTCCGCCGCAAGCTTGGCGAGGTAAAGCGACACGGTCATGTCGCCGACCTTGGCGTCACCCGGCAGGAACGTCTTGATGGTGACCGGCGTCGCCATCTTCCCCATGCGGATCATTTCCGCACAGATTTCCCAGATCTTGCGGTGCAAAGGCTCGCCGAAATGCGCGGCCTTAAGGAAATCGGAAACCCGGTAAAAGGCATCGTTGTTGATCAGGATCGCGCCCAGCAGCGCCTGCTCGGCTTCGATATTGTGCGGTGCTTCGCGATAAAGCGGCGCCGCGTCATTGACCGGTACTTTCCTAAGCGCTTCCGCCATTTGCCTCGTGCCCCTGCTTATGTCGGTCTAGGTATCAGAACGCGTCAGCCAGATACGCATGACCTTGCGCTTCCACCCATGATCCACAGCATGTGAACAGCCGGCCATAAAGACATTGACCGTTGCACCCCGTCAGCCATAACTGAGTCGAGAACAAGAACAAAACAGGAATTGGTTGGCGTGGTTCGGAACCACGCGTTTCGTTTTCGAAGGCAGAAGCAGCAGCGCCAGCCAGCCGGCGCACCGGGGAAGATGGGCTTCCTCGGCTGCGGCAACAGCCTTGCCTTCGGATGGAGGTGACGATGATGTGGTTTATACCACTAAACGTCAGCTTTGAGATGAAGAGGACCCGGAGCGGCTGGCATGTCGTACTCCGGGTCCGTATACTTCTCTAAGCACAACGGGAGGTAGGCAGCAACCTGCCTCCCACCTCCATATTATAGTGGCGATCTCTGAAAACGTCAAAGTGCCGCTAAGCTGCCGCGCCTACTTCTGGCCCGCCCGCTTTCGGGTCCGCTGCCTTCGCGGGCTGATGCTTTCCGGCAGGAGCGGCAAGGGCGCCGCGTGGTCGCGTTCGTAGATGTAGTCGCGCGTTACCGGCAGCACGTCGTTACGCTTGGTGATCTGGATCTGGAACACCATCATGTCCTGCCAGCGGAAGGCGGCTTCGGACCCTGACAGGTAGAACTCCCACATGCGGCAGAAGCGCTCGTCATAGATCGCTTTCGCCCTCTCTCGGTTGAGGAGGAAGCGCTCGCGCCAGACCTTCAGCGTGTCGGCGTAATGATGGCGCAGGATTTCGATGTCGGTCACCATCAAGCCGGCGCGCTCGATATGCGGCAGCACTTCCGACAGCGAGGGAACGTAGCCGCCAGGAAAGATATATTTGCGGATGAAGGCGTTCGTGGCGAGCGGCGGCGCGTTGCGGCCGATTGAATGCAGGACCATCACGCCATCGGGCTTCAGCAGCGTTGCAGCAGTGTCGAAGAAGGTCTTGAAATGATTCACGCCGACATGCTCGAACATGCCGACCGAAACGATCCGGTCGAAACGCTCGGACAGGCTGCGATAATCGCGCAGCTCGAAATGCACATGGTTCTCCAGGCCTTCGCTTTGCACGCGCTCGGTTGAAACAGCATGCTGTTCGGTGGACAGGGTCACGCCCAGCACATCCACGCCGAAGTCGCGCGCAAGATAGAGCCCCATCCCGCCCCAGCCCGAACCGATGTCGAGCACGGTCTGCCCTGGCTTCAGGTCGAGCTTGGCCGCGATATGCCGCTTCTTCGCCGCCTGCGCTTCTTCCAGCGTCATGTCCGGACGCTCGAAATAGGCGCAGGAATACTGCATGTCCTCGTCGAGGAAGAGTTTGTAGAGCTCGCCTGAAAGGTCGTAATGGCGATGGACGTTCTCGCGTGAACGCTTCTCGGTATTCAGCTGCTGAAAGCGCTTGAACAGGTTGCGGAACGCATCGAGCGACCGGCCGGACTGCGAGTTGCTCCAGGCGGAATTGTTGTAGACCAGCCGAAGCAGCGCCAGCATGTCGCCGCGCAAAAAGTCCACTTCCTCGTTCATGAAGGCTTCGCCAACATGCAGGGTGGGATCGAGCGCGATAGCACGCTCGGCCTGCTTGGTCTTGATCCAGACATGAACCGGATCACCGGTTCTGTCCCCGAAGTGGTGAATGATGCCGGACGGGTCGGTGATGGCGAGATCACCGATTTTGACCACGCGTTCGATAACACTGCGCAGAAGTCTGTTCATTCTTGAAACCCAAGTGCCGTTGCCGGGTGCTCGAACTCGAAGAATAGCCAGAATGATCCCTGTGACATTGCGCCACAAGACATAAAAAAAGCCCGGGACAACAATCCCGGGCTTTGGTCCAAACAATGAGAAGGCTTAAGCTTCTTCGCCGTTGTCTTCGTCTTCTCCGTCCTCGTTCGGATCGAAGAAGTTGTCGGGACGGGCGTTCTCGTTGATGTCGTCGCCATAGATCGCTTCAGCGGTCGTCAGCGTTTCGCCGCGTGCCTGGCGCTCGGCTTCTTCGCTCGAACGGGCGATGTTCAGCGTAACCGTGACTTCGACCTCCGGATGCAGCGCGATGGCAACATTCGACAGGCCGATCATCTTGATCGGGTGGTTGAGTTCGACCTGGTTGCGCGAAACCGAGAAGCCCTCGGCGGTCAGGATGTCGCCGATGTCACGGGTCGAAACCGAACCGTAGAGCTGACCGGTTTCACCGGCCGAACGCACGACGATGAACGTCTTGCCGTCGAGCTGGTCGGCGATCTGCTGCGCTTCGGACTTGCGCTCGAGGTTGCGGGCTTCGAGCTGCGCGCGCTGGCCTTCGAACTTCTTCTTGTTGGATTCGTTGGCGCGCAGCGCCTTGTTCTGCGGCAGCAGGAAGTTGCGGGCAAAGCCGTCCTTGACCTTGACGGTGTCGCCCATCTGGCCGAGGCGCGCGATGCGCTCGAGAAGAATAACTTGCATGGATCTGGTCCTTCGATGTCGCCGAAACGGCGAAGATGGCGTTGAGCCGCGAAAGAAGGACAGGATGGTTTGAACCACCAGTGACGCTGTCCTGCCATGCGGCAGTTAGGGCCTGAGCCCAACTCGGATTTTACTTACTCTCCATCCGCCGATCGGAAGGAGAAACGGGCGGCACGAATGCCGCCCGAAACACTTACTTCACGACGTAGGGCAGGAGGCCCAAGAAGCGGGCGCGCTTGATCGCCTTGGCGAGTTCGCGCTGCTTCTTCTGGCTGACAGCCGTGATGCGCGACGGCACGATCTTGCCACGCTCGGAAATGTAACGCTGCAGCAGGCGCACGTCCTTGTAGTCGATGCGCGGTGCGTTGGCGCCCGAGAACGGGCAGGTCTTGCGACGGCGATGGAAGGGCCGGCGCGTCGGGATCTGATTGATGTCGACCATTATTCAGCGCCCTCTGCCTGAGCTTCACGAGGACGACGCGGAGCGCCGTCACGGTCGCCGCCGAAGCTGCGCGGACCACGATCGCCGCCGCGATCACCACGATCGCGATCGCCGAAGCCGCCACGGCCGCCGCGGTCACCACGATCGCCGAAGCGGTCGCCGCGCTCGCGGTCGTCGCGCTTCTGCATCATGGCCGATGCGCCTTCTTCGTGCTTCTCGACCTTGATGGTCATGAAGCGAAGGATGTCTTCCGACAGGCCCTGCTGACGCTCGAGCTCGGCAATCGCCGCGGCAGGCGCGGTGATGTCGATCAGCGTGAAGTAGGCCTTCCGGTTCTTGTTCATCCGGTAGGTGAGGGACTTCAGTCCCCAGTTCTCAATCCGGCCAAACGAGCCGCCCAAGCCTTCGACGACGCCCTTGTACTGTTCGACAAGCGCATCGACCTGCTGCTGGGACAGGTCCTGACGGGAAAGGAACACATGTTCGTAAAGAGCCATTGTTCGCCTTTCTTCGTTTGATCTTCCGGTCCCAACGGCAAAGCCTCTGCGACATTTCGAGCCACATGAGGTGGCAGGGAAAGGCGCGATGTCGAGACGGTCGAGAGAGGAGACACGGGAGGCAGGAGACCCTTCGGCTCCACGACAGGTCCTGGCTTTTGCCAAAACACGGCCCTCCGTTCAGCCCCCAGCTGAGACCGGCAGAATGGCGCGCTTATACAGGGCGCTCGGGTAAAAGCAAGCCGCGGCAGGCAAGAGCACCGGCATCTTTTCGAATCGGTCGCCTTTTGCGATCCGGGCTCCAAGTCTTGACAGCGCCGTTGCGCTTGCGCCACACGCGCCGCCAACCAGAGGATGACCCCGGAAGGACAACCCGATGAGCATCGCATTCACATTCCCCGGTCAGGGCAGTCAAGTCGTCGGCATGGGCAAGGATCTCGCCGACGCCTTTCCGGAAGCGCGCGCCGTGTTTCAGGAAGTCGATGACGCGCTCGGCGAGAAGCTGTCGCAGTTGATGTGGGATGGTCCTGAGGATCAGCTGACGCTGACCGCAAACGCCCAGCCGGCGCTCATGGCCGTTTCGCTTGCCGCGATTCGGGCACTTGAAGCCCAAGGGTTCGATCTCGCTTCCAAGATTGCTTATGTCGCCGGCCATTCGCTCGGCGAATATTCCGCGCTCGCTGCCGCCGGCACGTTCTCGATCGCCGACACTGCGCGCCTGCTTCGCATTCGCGGCAATGCCATGCAGGCGGCCGTACCGGTGGGCGAGGGGGCGATGGCTGCGATCATCGGTCTGGAACAGGATGTGGTTGAAGCGGCTTGCGCTGAGGCAGGCCAGGGCTCGGCCTGTCAGATCGCCAACGACAATGGCGGCGGCCAGCTGGTGATTTCCGGCGCCAAGCCTGCGGTGGAACAGGCAGCGCGCATCTGCACGGAAAAGGGCGCCAAGCGCGCACTCATGCTGCAGGTTTCCGCGCCGTTCCACTCTTCTCTTATGGCGCCCGCTGCCGATGCAATGCGCGAGGCACTGGCCAAGGTGCAGAAGAACGCGCCG
The DNA here is from genome assembly GCF_014652875.1 of Tianweitania populi. Classification (GTDB taxonomy): domain Bacteria; phylum Pseudomonadota; class Alphaproteobacteria; order Rhizobiales; family Rhizobiaceae; genus Tianweitania; species Tianweitania populi. The sequence goes on from NZ_BMZQ01000001.1 coordinate 500,611, forward strand.
AAGGTTCCGGTTGTCGCCAACGTCGTCGTTTCGCCTGTGAGTGACCCCGATGAAATCGCAGCACGCCTCGTGGAGCAGGTCACCGGCCGCGTGCGCTGGCGCGAAACGATCGAGTGGTTTGCGGCGAACGGCGTGACCACGCTTTATGAGATCGGCTCGGGCAAGGTTCTGTCGGGCCTGGCTCGCCGCATCGACAAGTCGCTGGCAACGGCCAATGTCGGCACGGCTGCCGAGGTCGAGGCCGCGCTGGCTGCTTTGAAGTAAGACGCCGTCCTGCTAAGGGCTTATGCGTTCGAAGGAGATATTCATGTTCGACTTGACCGGCCGCAAGGCTCTGGTGACCGGCGCGACCGGTGGTATCGGCGAGGAAATTGCCCGTGCGCTTCATGCGCAGGGTGCAACCGTCGGCCTTCATGGCACGCGTCAGGAAAAGCTTGAAACCCTCGGCAACGAACTCGGCGAGCGCGTAAAGCTGTTCCCGGCCGATCTGAGCGACCGCGATGCGGTCAAGGCGTTGGGCCAGAAGGCGGAAGTCGAGCTGGAAGGCGTCGACATCCTCGTCAACAATGCCGGCATCACCAAGGATGGCCTGTTTGTGCGCATGTCCGATGCGGATTGGGACAGTGTTCTTGAAGTGAACCTGACCTCCGTGTTTCGCCTGACGCGCGAACTCACCCACCCCATGATGCGCCGCCGCTTTGGCCGCATCATCAACATCACGTCCGTGGTCGGCGTCACCGGCAATCCCGGTCAGGCCAACTACTGCGCGTCCAAGGCCGGCATGATCGGCTTTACCAAGTCGTTGGCGCAGGAAGTCGCGACCCGCTACATTACGGTCAACTGCGTGGCGCCCGGCTTCATCGAATCGGCCATGACCGGCAAGCTCAACGACAAGCAGAAGGACGCGATTCTCTCAGCTATTCCGTCCAAGCGCATGGGCACGGGCGCCGAGATTGCGGCAGCGGTGATTTATCTCGCCGCTAACGAAGCCAGCTATGTCACCGGCCAGACTTTGCATGTAAACGGCGGCATGGCTATGATCTGACGCGTGGAACGACAGCTTGATGTTGTCGTTCTCGTAAAATGGTTTGTGGATGGCATCTCTCGCGGTGAAAACACTGCGGAAGCTGTTGTAAACCCGGTGAAGACTATGTTTTTTCAGCTTGATTAGCGGCAAACGTGCCGCTAACCAGAGCACTCAACGAAGGAAACCCAAGGGCCCTGTCATGAGCGATACCGCAGAGCGCGTTAAGAAGATCGTCGTCGAGCATCTCGGTGTCGAAGCCGATAAGGTTACGGAGCAGGCTAGCTTCATCGACGACCTGGGCGCTGACTCGCTCGACACCGTCGAGCTCGTGATGGCGTTCGAAGAAGAATTCGGCGTCGAGATCCCGGACGATGCCGCCGAGACGATCCTCACGGTTGGCGACGCCGTGAAGTTCATCGAAAAGGCTCAGGCCTGATCGTTTCTACGAGCGGCGCGCCTAGCGCCGCTCGGTTCAACTAAGGTCGAAACTCCATCGTTTCGATTTCTCCAGGAGGACGGTCATGAGGCGCGTCGTCGTCACAGGCATGGGCCTCGTGACTCCCTTCGGCTCGGGTGTCGAGCATAGCTGGAAGTCCATTCTCGCGTCCAAGAGCGCGATCAAGACAATTGATCACTTCCAGACCGACGATCTGGCTTGCAAGATCGCCGGCGTTATTCCGCGTGGCGATGGCACAAACGGGACCTTTAATCCCGAGGCCTATCTGGAGCCCAAAGAGCTCCGCAAGATTTCCGATTTCATTCTCTATGGTATCGCGGCTGCTGACGAAGCGCTGAACGATGCCGGCTGGCATCCGCAGAGCGAGGATGATCGTTGCGCAACCGGCGTGATGATCGGCTCGGGCATTGGCGGCCTTGGTGGTATCGCCGAAAACGCCCTGATCCTGCATGAAAAGGGCCCGCGCCGCGTCAGCCCATTCTTCATTCCAGGCAACATCATCAATCTCGTTTCCGGCCAGGTTTCGATCCGTCACGGATTGAAGGGCCCGAACCACGCGGTCGTCACGGCCTGCTCGACCGGCGCGCACGCGATCGGCGACGCGTCGCGGCTCATCCAGTTCAGCGATGCCGACGTGATGGTGGCAGGCGGCGCCGAATCGCCGGTCATTCGCCTGTCGATCGCTGGCTTCTCGGCAACTCGTGCATTGTCCACCGGCTTCAATGACACGCCGGAAAAGGCGTCGCGTCCTTACGACCGTGACCGCGATGGCTTCGTCATGGGCGAGGGCGCCGGCGTTGTGGTTCTGGAAGAGCTGGAACACGCAAAGGCGCGCGGCGCCAAGATATACGCCGAGGTTGTCGGCTATGGTTTGACCGGCGACGCCTACCACATCACGGCTCCTTCCGAGACCGGCGATGGCGCATTCCGTTGCATGAGCGCGGCTCTCAAGCGTGCCAACCTTGCAGCAGCCGACATCGACTACATCAACGCCCATGGCACCTCGACCATGGCCGACACGATCGAGCTCGGCGCCGTCGAGCGTCTGGTGGGCAATGCTGCCTCGAAGATTTCGATGTCGTCCACCAAGTCGGCAATCGGACACCTTCTGGGCGCGGCTGGCTCGGTCGAGGCGATTTTCTCGATCCTTGCCATGCGCGACAACGTCGCTCCGCCCACGCTCAACCTCGACAATCCCTCCGTCGAGACGGCCGTGGATCTCGTGCCGCACAAGCCGCGCGAACGGCAGATCGACGTGGCCTTGTCGAACTCGTTCGGCTTCGGCGGCACCAACGCATCCCTCGTGATGCAGCGTTACGCCTGACGCGGGGCATCTGCCCCGTTCCTCGCAGGCCAAGAAGCATGAGCTGCGATTTCCGCCATATTCGGCGGTAGATTGGGCCGATTCTGCCAAGGAGCACGTTGCGACACGATGAGCATGGATCCCTACGATCAGCCGCCTGCCGCCGGGTCTCAGCCAAGCCGACCAATCGTGCCGAAATCGGCCAATGACGCGCTGCGTCCCGAGCGCGGCCTGCCGCCCCCGCGCCGATCCAAGGGTTCGCGCAGCCAGTTCGTGGTGTTCCTGAACTTCATCGTCGCCTGCCTGGTTCTGGCCGCGGTCGGCGGTCTCGTCGTGGCTTGGTTCGGCAAGTCAATGTTCGAAGGGCCGGGACCTGCCCAGCACACCGAACTCGTTATGATCCGCCCTAATTCCAGCAGCGCGACGATCGCCGACACGCTGGAGCGTGCCGGCGTCATCAGCGACGCCCGCGTTTTCCGTATAGGCCTGCGCGTCAACGGCGCGGATAACCAGCTCAAGGCCGGCGAATACGAGGTCAAGGCGGGCGCTTCCATGCGCGACATCATGGAACTCTTGCAAAGCGGCAAGTCCGTGCTGGCGTCGCTCACTATCCCCGAAGGCCTCACCGTGCAGCAGGCGTTCGCGCGCATTGCCGAGAACGATGCGTTGAGTGGCGACATGCCGACCGACATGCCGCCGGAAGGTGGCCTGCTTGCCGAAACCGAACGCTTTACCCGCGGCATGCAGCGCAAGGCGTTGGTCGACAAGCTGGTGGATCGTCAGAAGGAGCTGGTGGAAACGATCTGGGCGCGCCGCCAGTCCGACTTGCCGATCAAGACGGTCGAAGAGTTCGTTACGCTCGCTTCCATCGTGGAGAAGGAAACGGCGGTCTCTGATGAGCGCCCGCGCATCGCCGGCGTGTTCATCAATCGCTTGCGCAAGAATATGCGCCTGCAATCCGATCCGACCATCGTCTATGGCCTGTTTGGCGGGGCAGGCAAGCCGGCGGATCGCGCGATCTACCGCTCAGACATCGACAAGACCACGCCCTACAACACCTACCGCATAGACGGCCTGCCGCCGACGCCCATCGCGATCCCCGGCCGTGCGTCGCTGGAAGCGGTGGCGAACCCGTCGCGTACGAAGGAACTGTATTTCGTTGCGGACGGCACGGGCGGTCACGTCTTTGCCGAAACGCTCGCCGAGCATAACGAGAACGTCGCGCGCTGGCGCACCATCCGCCGCCAGCAGGCGCAGACCGCCGGTCAGTCCGCTGCGGAAGCGGAAGAAACCCTGCCGGTCGAATGACCTCGGACAGACGCCCAGGTCGAGCTTCGTCCACCGGCCTGCAGAGCATGACCGGCTTCGCGCGCGCATCCGCGACACAAGCCGGCACGGCGATTGCCTGGGAGCTGAAATCCGTCAATGGCAAGACGCTGGAAGCACGTCTGCGCCTGACGCCTGGCTTCGAACGCCTTGAACAACCGGCCCGCCAAGCCCTGCAGCGCCGGTTCGCGCGCGGCAACATTCAGGGACAGCTAACGATTTCGCGCCAGACCCTGCAAGCCCCACCGGTCGTCAACGAAGCCTTCCTGCGCGATCTTGCAGGCCTCGCCAAGCGCATCGAAGACCAGTTCGGCGCTGCCCCCGCCACCTCGGCTCAGCTGCTGGCGCTGCGCGGCGTACTGGAAGTGTCGGACGCCGCAGAGAGCGAAGATGCGCGCTCAGCGCTCGACGCCGCGATCCTTGCCGCCTTGACCGAAGCGCTCGATGCGATGGAACAGGCGCGCCGCAGCGAAGGCGAGGCGCTGTTCGACATCCTGTCCAGCCATATCGACCACATCGAAGCACTGACGCAGCGCGTCCAGGCCGACCCGTCGCGCGACCCTGCCGTCATACGCGCCCGTCTTGCCGAACAGGTTCGGCTCCTGCTGGACAGCAACGCTGCGCTCGATGAAGCCCGCCTCAACATGGAAGCGGCGCTGCTTGCCACCAAGGCCGACATTCGCGAAGAGGTCGACCGGCTGACGACCCATGTCGCGGCAGCCAGGCAGCTGCTTGCCGCCGGCGGACCGGTGGGCCGCAAGCTCGATTTCCTGGCGCAGGAATTTAACCGCGAATCGAATACGCTTTGCTCGAAGTCGAACGCCGCGTCTGTGACGGCCATCGGCCTGGAACTGAAGGTCGTGGTCGACCAGTTCCGCGAGCAGGTTCAAAACCTGGAGTAGATCATGCGGACGGACCAACCGTCAAAGACCATCCGCCGCCGCGGCGTGATGCTGGTTCTGTCGTCGCCATCAGGCGCCGGCAAGTCGACCATCGCGCGCACACTTCTGGAACAGCATGAATTCGAGCTGTCCGTCAGCGTTACAACCCGGCAGCGCCGTGGCAGTGAGATCGATGGCGTCCATTATCGCTTCATCTCGCGCCGCGAGTTCGAAAGCCTGCGCGACGACGATCAGCTGCTGGAATGGGCAGAAGTCCACGGCAATTACTATGCGACACCACGCGATGCGGTCGAAAAGGCCATGTCGGAGGGACGCGACATGCTGTTCGACATCGATTGGCAGGGCGCACAGCAGCTTCGCGAGAAGATGAACACGGATCTCGTATCGATCTTCATCCTGCCGCCATCGATGGCTGAACTGCGCACGCGATTGAAACGCCGTGCGGAGGACCCGGACGACATCATCGAAACCCGTCTGACTAATGCGCGGATCGAGATCGAACGGTGGCGCGAGTACGACTACGTGGTGGTCAATGACGACCTCGACCGCGCCTTTGGCGAGGTTCGCGCGATCGTCGCGGCCGAGCGGCTCCGTCGTGATCGCCGGCCCGGCATGTATGATTTCGTCGCGGGTCTGCTTTCCGAAAAGGCCACAAAGCCGTAAGTGCGCTCAGGCGACGGCGTTCGCCAGTCGCACGAACTCTTCGATTTCCAGCGTTTCCGCGCGGCGCGTCGGATCGATCTCGGCGCGTTGCAACAGCGCTTCGCCGCCCAGAACCTTCAGGCTCTGCCGCAGCATCTTGCGGCGCTGGCCGAACGCGGCCTGCGTGACGCGCTCAAGCATACGCAGGTTCACCGGCAAGGGGGAAGGGCGCGGCACGAGGTGCACAACGGACGAGGTCACCTTCGGCGGCGGCGTAAAGGCCTGCGCGGGCACGTCGAAGGCAATGCGCGCTTCCGTGCGCCAGCCCGCCATCACGGCTAGTCGGCCAAACGCGCTGTCGCCTGGACGCGCCACGATGCGTGCCGCTACCTCGCGCTGGAACATCAGCGCCATGCTCTCGTAGAAGGGCGGCCACGGCTCCACCGTCAGCCAGCGGATCAGCAGTTCCGTCCCGATATTGTAGGGCAGGTTCGCGATGATGCGCACGCGCGTCCGACTGCCAGCAAGCGCGGCGAAGTCGGTCGCCATCGCATCGCCGGGAATCACGGTGAGCCGGCCGGGATAATGCGCCGAAATCTCGTCGAGAATGGCAAGGCAGCGCTCATCTCGTTCAATGGCGATCACCTCGGCGCCCTGCGACAGCAGCGCACGCGTCAAACCACCAGGGCCGGGACCAACTTCGATGACGGTGACGCCATCGAGCGGCCCAGCGACCCGCGCGATCTTGCCCGTCAGATTGAGGTCAAACAGAAAGTTCTGGCCGAGCGCCTTTTTGGCAAAGAGCCCGTGGCGCTCGACAACCGCTCGGAGCGGGGGAAGGTCTTCCATCAGCGTGTGGTCAAGCGGCAGCGCAGAGGCTTAGCGCTTGACGATCTGCCCGCGCTTGTGAAGCTCTTCCGTGTACTTCTTGCTCAGCGCTTCGCCGCCTTCATTCTTGCTTGCGTCTTCGGCGCCGAACACCATGCGGGCAACGCGGTCGTTCGACACTTCACGCTGCGAACAAACGCCGATGAACTCGACGCCGCGGGCCGTTTCCTTGACGCCCGTGGCGCCTCCAGCCTTGGTCGACTTGATCTGGTCCGACCATTCCGACGGCAGCTCTGGCTCAAGCACGCGGCCGAGATCGCGCACGGTCACGTCGATCAGGCCCTTGGCGAAGCTGCGCGTGCTGTCACAGCCATTGAAGCGGGCGCGCATCGCATCAGCCTCGCGCTTACGCTTGCCCAGCATCGAGCCGCGCTCGGCAGCCGGCACCACGAAGATCACCTGCTGCAGGAGATATTCGGTGGCAGAAGGCTTGCGGCCTTCCTTCATCATGCGCTGCACGACATCCTGTTCGCTCATGCGCCCTTCGGAGCGCGCGCGCATGCCCAAAACCTGACCCCAGCCCATCTGAACCCGCATATATTCGCGGAAATGCGCCTTGGTGACACCGGCCTTGTTTAGGATCTCGTCCATCTGCGCCGGCGTCAGCTTGTTCGATTCGGCGAAGCGCTTGTAGGAATCATCCAGCTGCGCATCCGTTACGTTGACCTTGATGCGCGCGATTTCCTGGCTGCGCAGCACCTGATCCACCATGTCGCTGCCGGCCTCACTAGGGCTGCGCTTCTGCAGCTTCAGGAAGGCCGCGCGGCGGTCGATGTCGTAACTCGTGATCGCCTGCTTGTTGACGATGTACTTTACCTCGCTCGCCTGTGCCGGCACAGGCAAAACGAGGGGGGCAGCTGCCGAAAGGAGGGCAACCGCAAAAAGAGGAGCGGCTAGCTTCTTGATGAAAGTCGTCATGAAGAGGGCCTCGTGGGTCTGGATCGCGCTTGTTACCGGCGCTCGTGCCGGTTCACTGCGGCGAAACGATGTCTGGCGTTCGGCCTTGTCTTAACCTTGATCGGGCGGTGTCCGCAACCGCCCGAACAAAGACGCTAGTTCAATCCGCCGCGATTGACCTTGCCGAAATCGCCGATCGTGCGGAAGGTCAGGTTGAAGCCGACGCCGCGCTCCACGTCATCGGGATCGTCGATCTCGCGGCTCTCATTCAAAGCCAGCGCAAAGGTGAAGCACTCGTCGTCATACGCAAAGCCGATCGAGTCACGCACGACGACTTCGGACTGGAAGTCGTAGATTGCCGATCCGAACACCGACCAGTTCTCGGCCACCTTGGCGCGGGCACCGACGGTCACTTCATGGCGATCTTCCGAGAACCCGTAAAGCGGCTGCTTCTGGATAAAGGCATACTGGCCGGTCACGGTCAAAGGCGCGGTGGTGTAGCCGAGCTTGACTTCGCCGCGACGCATTTCCAGCGTGTCTTCGTCAAACCGTCCGCCGACCGCGCCTGAGAAGCCGAGCGGGCTGCCGACACCGAACTGCGCGACGTAATCCGAGCGATCGCTTTCCAGGCCGGAATAGGCGCCGGCGCTCACCAGATCCGCCGTGGAATAGGAGTTCAAACCGGCCAGATGGTAGGACTGACCGATGATCGCATTGGTGGTCCAGCCATTGGAAAAGGTGCCGGAATAGCGGATGCCGAGATTGGCACGCGTGCCACCTTCGACGCGGTCATAGCCCGAGAACTTGTCGGTCTCGAACAAGGAGGTCGCGTCGAAAACAAGGCTCTGCGCATCCTCGTTCGGGATGCCGAGCGTTCCGGCATAGCGCTCGTCTGGTCTGATGAGCAGCTGCGCCATCGGTTCGATGACATGCGAGGAGTTGGCGGTTGTAAACAGCACGGGATAGCGAGCTTCGAGCCCGGCTGTCGCCATGCCGCGCCAATACTGGTCGCGAATGTCGGATGCCGCCGACTGCGCTTCGATGGCGGCAATCGTGTTGTCCTCATAGCTCGTATAGATGCCGTCGCCGCGAACCTGCAGCAAAGGCGTCAGGGCTAGACCGCCGGGTGTGATCAGCGTGCGGCGCCATTCCGCCTGGGCTGTTGCGCGGCCGGTATTGCCGTCGATGCCGCGAATGTTCTGCCCGTCGATGACATTAGGCACGATCCCGGCGAAGTCCGGATAATCGTCGATCGCCAGGCGGTCGCGCGAAATACCCTGCACATTGACGTCGACCGACAACTCGCCGCCGGCGATGGGTTCATCCGGGGTGATGGAATAATCGAAGCTCGGCAGAACCCAAGGCTGCTTCTGCGACACGGAGTTCGGATCGCTGTTCAGCACCTCTTCCTGAACCTGGAACTTCATCGCCCGCAAGTCGAAGTAGTTCCGATCGTTCAGGCCGGTAAGATAAACTTCCGAGCGATGAACGTAGCTTGCATAGCGATCAAGCCCGTAGGTGTAGGCGAAGTTCTTGTCTGTCTGGGCGAGAATGTCCCAGCCGAACGTCCAGCGTGGGTTGATGCTGAAGGCACCGCTGGAGGTCACCGCACCGCGGAACTCCTCGTCTGCATCCACGGTATTGGCGTCGAACGCGTCGGGATCGGCCTGGTTGATGCCGGCAACGCGCAGATTGAAGCCGCCATTATCGAATCTGCGCCGGAACTCAGCCTCGCCCATGAAGCCCTGACGCGTATAACCGCGTGGCGTGATCGTCAGGTCATAGCTCGGGTTCAGCGCCACGTAGTAGGGCACGGCTGCGCTGAAGCCGAGTTCGTCCTTGTAGCCGAAGGTCGGGAACAGGAAGCCGCTCTTCTGCTTGACTGTCGGATCCGCCACTTCGAAGGCCGGCAGATAGGCGATAGGGAAGCCGAACATTTCGAAGCGGGCGCGTTCGAACCGCACCACCTTGGTTTGGCCGTTCCAGATGATCTTCTGCGCCTTCACGCGCCAGATCGGAGGCTTCTCCGGCTTGTCCTCGCAGGGCTCGCACGCGGTGTAAACGCCTTGATTGAAGGTCGTCACCACGCCGTCGCGACGCTCGGCACTCTCGGCGGCAAAGTAGGTCTTATCCGGCGTTTCGATGCGCAGCGCATTCACAAAACCGTCGCGGAAATCATCCGTGACGTCGATGCGGTCGGAATAAATGACGTTGCCGCTCTGATCGATCGCTTGCACATTGCCGCTTGCAACCAAACGGCCGGTCGCGCGGTTGTAGGCAACACGCTGCGCAACGACGCGATTGTTGTTGTAGTCGATCTGGACGCCGCCGACAGCCGTGACGGTCTGCTTGTCGTTGTCGTAAACCAGCGTATCGGCTTCGAGCAGCATCTGCCCGCCTTCCGGAATCCGGTTGCGCACAGCAGTTTCTTCCACGGTCTGCGCGGAAGCCAGCCCAAGCGGCGTCACGGCCATGATACAGCCGAGCGCGCTGGCGCTGAGAAGGCGCTTCAGGCGCGCCGAAGACACGGTCGCGCCCCGCACTAGCCGTCCTCTCGATGCAGCAAGAAAGTCACCCCGAAAAACATCGCAACTACAACGGGTACCCAAGCCGCGATGACGGGGGGAACGATCCCCGCGCTCCCGAACGCCTTGACCAGGACCGATACGACATAAAGCAGAAAGCCGGCAAGGATGCCACCCAGAATCATGATCTCGGATTGTCCCATACGTGCAAAGCGCATCGACACTGTTGCCGCAATCAGCGTCATCGCCACGAGCAACAGCGGCAGCGCCACCAAGGAATGAAACTGCATGGCAAAGGCGTCGGCGCGCAGACCAAAGGTCCGCGCTACGCTGATCTTGCCCGGCAGTTCGAAGAAGGGAACGGTTTCAGGCCGCGCCACGCGCTGCGCCACCAGTTCCGGTGTCAGACCGGTTGGGATGTGAACCGATTCGGTTGAAACGATGCGCTGGCCATCGGCAAAGCTTTCGATGCCCTGCAACTCCCAATAGCCTTCGCGCAGATAAGCGCGCTCGGCATCCAGACGATCGCTAAAACCGCCATCCGCATCGAAGCGGAAGAAGCTTGCGCCATTCAGTTCAAGCCCATCGTTCAGCACGGCGCGCGCACCGATGATCGTGTCCACACCGTCGAAGCTCTGGCGCAGCCAGGGCTCTTCAAACGCCGTGCTGCGTTTGGTGTCGCCAGCGCGGAGGCTGGTTTCGATCCCTTGCGACTGCGCAAAGCCATAGGCCGCCAGCGGATTGAGCAGGATGATCGTGAACAGGCCGAACACGAATGCGCCGATCGCCACCGGCGTCAGAAACTGCCAGGCCGAAATGCCGGCCGAACGCGCAATCACCAGCTCATATTTGCGGTTCAGCGAGATCAGCGTGAACATCGCCGAAAACAGCCCGATGAACGGCACCGTCTGCTGCATCACCATAGGCACGCGCAGGGCGGACACTGCGAGCGCTCCGGTGAAGGAGTAGCTGGATGAGCCGGATACGACGTCTTGGAACTGCGTGAAGTCGACAAGAAAAACCAGCGCGAAAACGCCTACGAAGAACCACGCGGTGATCGTCACGTAGCGCAGAAAGAAATAGCGTCCGAGCGTGAAGCCGATCATGCGCGGCCTCCCGGCTGGGCATTGCCGAAGCGCGAACGGCTGATCATGGCCCGCAGGCCCTCAAAGCGCTGCAACAGCGATTCGACCCACGAGACCGGCAGTTCCAGCGTCTTGTTGGCACGAATGAAGCCGATCGCCACCGCCGCGGCACCAAGCGGAACGACATACATCAGAACCGAGAACAGCATGCTGCCTTCCGCACTGTTCGCGACGGTAAAGCCAGCCCAGCGCACGAACAGGGCAATGAAGATCGCGGTCGCCATCGGATGCAGCCGTGCTTCGCGATGCGAGCGCGCATCACCGGCCGACGCGATTGCAATCAGTGCGAAAACAAGCGGATACAGCCATTCCGTGAATCGGTTGTTGAGCTCGGTCTTGTAGTAGTCCGGACGCTCGATCAGCACCGTATCGTTCGGATCGGGATCGAGCAGATAAGACAGCGGCCGGTCCTTCGGGAACATCACCGGCGCCTTTTCGGAAGGCGCGAAAGCCGACAGGTCGAAGCCGTAGGAGTCAAAGCGGATCAGCGAAGCCGGGCGCTCGGGCGCTTTCCGGCTGATGATGCCTTCCTGCATAAGGAGGACGTTTTCGCCGGGTTTGTCCAGGATCACGCCGGTCTTGGCGTAATAGTTCAGCTCGGTCTTCGGATCGCGCGAATCGGCCACGAAAATGCCGCCCAGCCGCCCGTCCGGCAGCCGCTGCGAAATCTGCACGTAGAGCCCGTCTTCCACGCGCCGGAACGAGCCTTCCTGGATCACGCTGGAAATCAGATCGGCATTGGCGCTGGCGAGCAGCACCCGGAAGCGCTCGCGCGCCAGAGGGTTGAGGCCGTTGTCGACAATGAAAACGAAAACGCTGGCCAGCAGCGCCATCAGAATGATCGGGCGAATGATGGTGCGGCGCGAGGAGCCGGCGGCGCTCAGCACGACCAGCTCCGAATCCTGGTTCATTGCGCTCAGCGTCTGCGTAATGCCGATGATGAGGGCGAACGGCACGACGATTGGCACCACCGAAGGCAGCATCATCGTCGCCACCTGGAAAAAGGTGAAGGCTGACTGGCCGCTGTCGGTCACAAGGTTGATGCGCGCCAGAACCTGGCTCACCCAGACCATGGCAAGCGTCCAGAACAGCGCTGAAGCGAACACGCCAAACGCACGCCGCAAGATGTAGCGCTCTACGACTTTCATTCCGTCGTGTTCGTCCTAAACCACGACAGCAGATGGCGCGCCCCCACGCATCTGCTGCACCCAATCAGTTGACCTCGCCCTGAGCCGGAGTGTTTAACCGCCCCGGACGGGTTGTCCAGCAGTCATAGAAGCAGCGCTAATGGCTAAGGAATGGCGAAGAAGGGTGGTTAACGAAGTGTTGAGCCCGAAAACGCTGGATATTCTGACTGAACGTTGGGGAAGGAAGGCCACGCTGAAGTCACAGCGCCGCATGGCGGTTGCGCGCAATGCGATGCTGAAAAGTCACGCTCTTGAAACTGCCGCGCCGGGGTGTCACTGACTGGGGATGCTTTTTCCGCTCAGGCGGACCAACTTGCAGGACCTCCTCATGGCGCTTCGTCCCACTATCCGCTTCGCTCCCCTCGATTGTCCGCAAACCGGCACCGTGCTCGTGCTGGCAGGCGAGGGCGCAACCTTCTCCGAAGCCGCGAAGTCGTGCGATCCCTCCGGTGTGTTGACGCGCGCGGCAAAGATCGCCGAATTCGAAGGCAAGCTGGCCAGCACCGTCGAGGTCATTGCGCCTGAAGGCGCTTCGGTGGACCGGCTGGTGGCGATCGGCGCCGGCAAGACCGACAAGCTCGATGAAATCGCCTGGTCGCGCATCGGCGGCGTTGCAATGGCTGCAGCACGCCGCGCCACGGAAATCGTCGTGATTGCCGATCTGCCGGACGCTTCCGTCTCGGCAGCGGACATCGCCGGTCTGGCGCAGGGCGTGCTGCTGCGCTCCTACACCTTCGACAAGTACAAGACGAAGAAGACGGACGACGCTGAAAGCAAGCCGGCCGACAAAGCTGCCACGATCACCATCCATTGCGCCGATCCGGCGGCTGCGGAACAAGCCTTCACATCGGCGCAGGCCGTCGCCGATGGCGTGATTCTTGCGCGCGACCTCGTTAATGAGCCCGCCAACCTGCTGGGCCCTGTCGAGTTCGCCGACAAGATCCAGGCGCTCAGCGAAGTCGGCGTCGAAGTCGAGATCCTCACCGAAACGGAAATGACCAAGCTCGGCATGGGCGCGCTGCTCGGCGTGGCTCAGGGCTCCGTTCGCCCGCCACGTCTTGCCATCATGCGCTGGAATGGCGGTGCGGAAGGCGAGCAGCCCGTTGCTTTCATCGGCAAGGGCGTGACCTTTGATTCCGGTGGCATCTCCATCAAGCCTGCTGCCGGCATGGAAGACATGAAGGGCGATATGGGCGGTGCCGCTGCCGTCACCGGCCTCATGCATGCGCTCGCTGCCCGCAAGTCCAAGGCAAACGTCATCGGCATCGTCGGCCTCGTCGAGAACATGCTGGACGGCAATGCCCAGCGCCCGGGCGACATCGTCACCTCCATGTCCGGCCAGACCATCGAAGTGCTGAACACCGATGCGGAAGGCCGTCTCGTTCTGTGCGATGCGCTGTGGTATGCCAAGGAAACCTACAAGCCGCGCTTCATGGTCAATCTGGCAACACTGACCGGTGCGATCATGGTGGCGCTCGGCCAGCACCATGCCGGCCTGTTCTCCAACAATGACGAATTGTCGGAGCGCCTGACCGCCGCCGGTCTGGCCACCGCCGAGAAGCTCTGGCGCATGCCGCTGGGACCGGAATACGACAAGCTGATCGACAGCAAGAATGCCGACATGAAGAACATCGGGGGCCGCTTCGGCGGCGCGATCACGGCGGCGCAGTTCCTGCAGCGCTTCGTTGGCGACACGCCCTGGGCGCATCTCGATATTGCCGGCACCGCGATGGGCTCGCCGGCAACCGACATCAGCCAGTCCTGGGCGTCCGGCTTCGGCGTGCGCCTGCTCGACCGTCTGGTGCGCGACAACTACGAGGCCTGAGCGGGCCTTCGCCTGAAATGACTGAGGTCCTGTTCTACCACCTGACCGAATCGACGCTCGAGGAGGCGCTTCCAGCCCTCCTCGAGCGTTCAGTCGCGCGCGGCTGGCGCGTAGTGGTGCAGTCCGGCAGCGAAGAACGCCGCGATGCGCTCGACGCCCATCTCTGGACCTTCCGCGATGACTCCTTCCTCGGCCACGGCATCGACCGCGATCTGCACGCAGCCGAGCAGCCCATCCTGCTGACAACCAGCCAGGACAACGCCAACGAAGCCAAGATCCGCTTCATGGTCGACGCCGCCGAACCACCCGCAATCGACGCTTACGAACGCGCCGTCTTCCTGTTCGACGGCCACGACGCCCACCAACTCGAAACCGCCCGCCGCCACTGGCGCGAGGTCAAATCAGCCGGACACCAGGCAACCTACTGGCAGCAAACGCCGGAGCGAAGGTGGGAGCGGAAGGCTTAGAACTGGTAAAGTGCTACGTTCGGGCCTATCAATGTTCTGACAGGCAAGGAGTGCGGAATGTCTGCAGAACAGCTGTTAAAAGAAATAGCAGATCCGGCGATTGAAGCGGAAGCTGCGGTCGCGCTGGAGAAGCAGGGCCTTACCTTGCCGGACGCGGTCAGGCGGCTTCTTGCTCATGTTGCGCAAGAAAAGAGCCTTCCGATCGAGCTACTTGCTCCCAACGAGAATTCGCTGGCTGCGATGGAAGAAGCCAAAAATGGCGATCTTCCAAGCTTCCAGAGCGTGCAGGCTTTGCTAAACGAACTGCATGCGGACGATTGAACGCACCAGTCAGTTTAAACGCGATTACAAGCGCGAAGCAAAGGGTCGTTATGGCGCGAGCCTTGATGCGGATCTCACGCTGGTTCTTACCGCCTTGGCCTATGACAGTCTGCTCGAACCCCGTCACCGCGACCACGCGCTAACGGGTTCATGGAAAGATTTCCGCGACTGTCACATACGCCCTGACCTGGTCCTGATCTATCAGAAGCCAGATGAGCATACGCTACGGCTCGTGCGACTGGGATCGCACTCAGAACTCGGTTTTTGATAGCGAACTACTCCACCAAACCCTCTTCATATTGGCTCGACAAGTTCAGCCACTTCTCCTCGTTCACCGCGAGCGTCGACTCCAGCTGTGAGCGTTCCTTCGACAGCTGCGTCACGGCGCCGGGATCCTTGTCGTACAGGCGAGGATCGGCGAGCTGTTCCTCGATGCCGTTGATGCGCTTGCGTGTCCGTTCCATCAGGGCTTCCGTCGCCTTGATCTCCTTGGCGAGCGGCTCCAGCGCGGCGCGTCGTGCCGCAGCTTCGCGCCGCTTGTCGGCCTTGTTCGCCTTATCGGCCTCGCGCTTCTCCTTGCGGTCGCCGGTGCTGCCGGTCACCAGTTGGCGATAATCGGCCAGATCGCCGTCATAAGGCGCAACCGTGCCGTCCTTCACCAGCCAAAGTCGATCCGCCGTCGCTTCCAACAGATGGCGGTCGTGGCTGATGATGATGACGGCGCCGGAAAAGTCGTTGAGCGCCTCGATCAGCGCGGCACGGCTGTCGATGTCCAGATGGTTGGTCGGCTCGTCGAGGATGAAGAGGTTCGGCCCGTCGAACACGGCCAGCCCCATCAGCAGGCGCGCTTTTTCGCCGCCCGACAGATCCTTCGCCGGCGTGTTCATCTTTTCCGTTGGCAGCCCGAACTGCGCAACGCGGCCGCGTACCTTTGACTCCGGCGCGTCCGGCATCATGCGGCGCACATGCTCGATGGCGTTTTCTTCCGGGCGCAGATCGTCCAGCTGGTGTTGCGCGAAGATCGAGACCTTCAGCTGCGGCGCAACCGTTATCGAGCCGGACTGCAAGGGCAGGCGGCTGGACAGGAGCTTCGCGAAGGTCGACTTGCCGTTGCCGTTGGCGCCGAGCAAAGCGATGCGGTCGTCCGCATCGATGCGCAGCGTCAGGTTCTTCAGGATCGGCTTGCCTTCCGCATAGCCGACCGTTCCCTGTTGCATGGTGATGATCGGCGAGGCCACCGTCTTGACCGGCTCTGGGAAGTTGAACGGCGCGACATTGTCCTCGATCACCGCCGAGATCGGCTTCATCTTTTCCAGCGCTTTCAGGCGGGATTGCGCCTGGCGCGCCTTGGAAGCCTTGGCGCGGAAGCGCGCCACGAAGTCTTCCATATGCTTGCGCGCCGCTTCCTGCTTGACGCGCCCCTTCTCCTGCAAGGCGGCCTGTTCGCCGCGCTGGCGCTCGAACTGGTCATAGCCGCCGCGCCAGAGCGTCAGCTTCTTCTGGTCGAGATGGACGATCGAGTTGACGGCGCGGTTGAGCAGATCGCGATCATGGCTGATCAGCAGCACCGTATGCGGATATTTGGAGACATAGTTCTCCAGCCACAGCGTGCCTTCGAGATCGAGATAGTTGGTCGGTTCGTCGAGCAACAGCAGGTCTGGCTGCGAAAACAGCACGGCTGCCAGTGCCACACGCATGCGCCAGCCGCCGGAAAAGGAGGAGGCGGGGCGCTGCTGCGCTTCAAGATCGAAGCCAAGGCCGGCGAGGATGGTCGAAGCGCGCGCTTCCGCCGAATGCGCGTCGATGTCGGCGAGGCGGATCTGGATATCCGCGATGCGCTCGGGATCGGTCGCAGTCTCTGCCTCTTCGAGCAAAGACAGCCGT
The DNA here is from genome assembly GCF_014652875.1 of Tianweitania populi. Classification (GTDB taxonomy): domain Bacteria; phylum Pseudomonadota; class Alphaproteobacteria; order Rhizobiales; family Rhizobiaceae; genus Tianweitania; species Tianweitania populi. Next base: position 517,407 of record NZ_BMZQ01000001.1, read on the forward strand.
TCCTTGTCGGCCTTCAGCACGATCTCGATCAACGCTTCTTCGGTGCCCGGCGCTTCCTGCGCCACCTGGCCAAGCTTCAAGCCCTTCGGCAGGCTGACCGAACCGGTTTCGCTCGCGAGATCGCCGGTGATCGCCTTGAACAGCGTGGTCTTGCCCGTGCCGTTGCGCCCGACAAGGCCGGCCTTGGTTCCCGCCGGCAAAGTGAGGGAGGCGTGATCCAGCAGAAGCCGGCCGGCAATACGCAAGGAAAGATCATTGATGATAAGCATGTCCGGCTTTTGCCTGCTAGCACGCCTTGGCGCAAGCGCAGGCTGGAGCCGAAAACGCAAAACGGCCCGCCGAAGCGGGCCGTTGCATCTGGGAGGATCCAGTTAATTACCGGCCGCAGGCGTCAACCGTTTCGGCAGAATATTCTGAACTGTTAGCCTGCACATCCAGACAGAGCTTTTTCTTGCGGTTCAGAACACGACCGTTGACAGCTGTGGTGCCCACACGAGGCGCACCAACCGTTCTGCTTGTGGTCGTTGACGAGGTCGCGGTTTGCGTCGGCGGTGCGTAAGGATTGCCAACGCCCGGACGGTTGGCGTTCACCGGGTTGCTGATACCGCCGCCGGGCGTCGTACCGGCGCCCGGCGTGCCGCCGGTCCCATTGCCGCCGAAGCCATCGTCTCCGCCGGTGCCGCCATTGCGGCCACCGGTACGAACATTGACGTTGGCGTTCACGCCATTACGACCACCCAGTGATGCGCCGACACCGGCATTCACACCCCGACCGCCACCGAGCGATGCCGCAGCACCGGCATTGACGCCATCACGGCCACCGACCGAAGCGCCGAGGCCGGCATTCACGCCGCGTCCACCGCCAATTCCGACGCCTGCGCCAGCACCAATGCCATCACGGCCACCAGCGGATGCGCCGACGCCTGCACCGATGCCACCGCCGTTACCACCGCGCCCGCCACCGATCCCAGCGCCCGCGCCGGCACCGATGCCGCCACCGCCGCCAACCGATGCGCCGGCACCGGCACCAACACCGCCGCCACCACCGACAGACGCACCAGCACCTGCACCGACGCCGCCTGCGCCACCGACCGATGCGCCTGCACCAGCACCGACGCCGCCGCTGCCATTGCCGCCAATACCAGCGCCTGCACCGATCCCACCGGCGCCGCCGACGGATGCGCCAGCACCGATGCCGTCACCGCCCACCGAGGCGCCAACACCCACGCCGCCGACGCTTGCGCCGACATCGAGGGCGGCTGCGGGATAAGCAGCCGAGATCAACAAAAGTCCACCGAAAACGGAGGAAGCGAAAGTCTTCGTACGCATAGCCATTTCCCGTTCCTTTGAATTTGCTTGGCCGGTCTGTCCGACCTCGAAAGCAAAGACGCGCGGGTACAGGAAACGTTTCACGGCTCCTGTAAGCATGCTTTACGTACACCTTAACGACGACTTGCAGCTTTACTGATGGTGCTCAAGCAAAGGGTCGCCCTTCGCCGCGCTGGAAGCTGATGAGGTCGAGATTAGGCGCAGGCTGGCCGAGCATGGTCAGAACGGCGCTCGCCTGGCCGCGATGATGTGTCTGGTGATTGAAGAAGTGGTATAGCGCCGGCGCCAGCCGCTGGCTGATGGTGCGCATGTCGCTCACGGTCGTATAAGAAAAGCGCCCCGCAAAATCCGCTTCGTCCAGACCGTTGATCCAGTCCGAGATCCGCTTGTCCTCGCTGTCGCGCGCGATTCGCAGCGGCGCGAAGTTCGGATGGATGATCGTGTTGAGCGCGCTAGGCGCTTCGCCGCGTCCCGTAAACCGCTTCAGCCAGATGCGGTCGGCCACCAGGATGTGGTTCAGCGTGCCGCACAGCGAACGAAAGAACACGCCGGTGTCGCGCGTGAACTCGTCGTCGGACAAGGCCGCAGCTGCATCATAGATCGCCCGGTTCGCCCAGCTGTTATATGCAGCGAACATCTGGAATTCCTGTTTCATCGCTCGCCTTTCTGATGCAGCGTTGCGGGGCGCTTTGAGTCCCGGAGGTGATGCCTTGTCCATTAAGCTTTATGATCTCGTCGGCAAGGATCATTCCCGTCCTTTCAGCCCGCATTGCTGGAAGGTGAAGATGGCGCTGGCGCACAAGGGCCTGTCTTTCGAGACCATCCCCACGCCCTTCACCGCAATTCCTGCGGTGGAAGAGGGCGCCTCAAAGATCATCCCAGTGATCCGCGACGGCGACACGATCGTGTCGGATAGCTTCGCCATCGCGCTTTATCTCGAACACACCTATCCCCATCGTCCCACTTTGTTCGGCGGCGAGGGTGGCGAGGCGATGGCGCGCTTCATCGAGCGCTGGTCGTTCCTCACCGTGCATCCTTTCATTGCGACGTCGGCCCTGATGGACATCTACGAGCGCTTGAAACCCGTTGATCAGGCGCACTTCCGCAAGACCCGCGAAGCCCGTTTCAACAAGCCTCTGGAAGAAGTGCCCGTTGGCCGCGACAACCGGCTCGAAACCTTCCGCGCCAATCTCGCACCGCTGCGCACCATGCTGGGCGACCAGCCCTTTATCGGCGGCGCCACGCCCTTGTTCTGCGATTACATCGTGTTCGGCGCGCTGCAATGGGCGCGAGTCATCTCGCCCTACGGGTTCCTTGCCGGCGATGATCCGGTCGACGCCTGGTTCCAGCGCTGCCTTCAGTTGCACGAAGGCCTCGGCGCCAGCGTGCCCGCCGCAGCCTGAGTCGCGCCAAGGCTTGGCAACAGGGAGGGCGCTCTGTATAGGACGCCCACCTCCCGAACCCCCAAGCACAGGACAACAGGACCATGGCGGTAGAGCGTACTTTTTCGATGATCAAGCCGGATGCGACCAAGCGCAACCTCACCGGCGCGATCACCAAGATGCTGGAAGATGCCGGCCTGCGCGTTGTCGCATCGCGCCGCGTCTGGATGAGCCGCCGCGAAGCCGAAGGCTTCTACGCCGTGCACAAGGATCGTCCGTTCTTCGGCGAGCTGGTTGAATCCATGTCGGCTGGTCCGACGGTGGTTCAGGTTCTGGAAGGCGAAAACGCCATCCTGAAGAACCGCGAAATCATGGGCGCCACCAACCCGGCCAACGCCGACGAAGGCACGATCCGCAAGGTGCATGCACTGTCGATCGGCGAAAACTCGGTTCACGGCTCGGACGCCCCGGAAACCGCTGCGATCGAGATCGCCTACTGGTTCTCGCAGACCGAAGTCGTCGGCTGATTATCTGCTGACCGGAAACAAGAAAGCCCAGCCTAGAGCAATTCCAGCAAAAGTGCGAAGCGGTTTTGCGTCCGGAAATTGCGTCTAAACAAAGAGCTAGAGCGTCTTCGGCGACACTTATGTCGCCCAAAATGCTCTAGCGCCGGGCTTTTTCATGAGCGCTCGAAACCTTCCGCAGCCGACCAGCGCTGCAAGGCCTCGTCATCACTCTCCTTGGCGTCCACCCAGCCGCCATCGCTGCCATCGGCCGCAATCAGCTTTTTCCAGAACGGCGCCTTGGATTTCAGAAAGTCCATCAGGAACGCCGCGCCATCAAACGCAGCCTGCCGATGCGCTGAGGCCGCCAACACCAGCACGATGTTTTCGCCCGGTTCAACGCGGCCATAGCGATGGATGGCGGTTATCGCCTGCAACGGCCACCGCTCCGCAGCCTGAAGCGCAATCTCGTTGATCGCCCGTTCCGCCATGCCGGGATAATGCTCGAGCTCTAGCGCTGCCAACGACCCGCCATCATCACGGCAGATGCCGGAGAAGGTCACAACCGCGCCGATCCCGGGATGCCCGGCTGTGGCGAGCGCGATCTCGCGGGCAATGTCGAAATCGTCCCTTTGAACGCGAATGACGGGCTTGATCGCCATAACGATCAGCCTCCGGTCATGGGCGGAAACAGCCCGATCTCGCGTGCGTTGCCGATCGGCTCGTCATGGTCGGCATGTTCGTGGTCGAGCGCAACGCGAATGACATCGGGGACCTGCAGCGCCTGCTCATAGCCTTCGCCGCGATCCTTCAGCCAATGAAGAAGGTCGCGCACGGTGACAACGGAGGAGGGGATTGCCATCTCCTCTTGCGCCACGCCGATCCGCTCGCGGACCCAGGCGAAGTAAACCAGTTTGACCGGCCTACTCGTCGATGATGTGTTTGGCACCTGCTCGGAAATAGTCATAGCCGGTATAAAGGGTCACGATTGCGGAAATCCAGAGCAGCACGATGCCCATCTGGGTGGTGTAGGGAACGAGCTTGTCGCCTGCCGGTCCTGCCAGAAGGAAGGCGATGGCAAACATCTGCAGCGTCGTTTTCCATTTGGCGAGCTGCGTCACCGGCACGCTCACCTTGAGTGCTGCAAGATATTCGCGCAGACCGGAAACCAGAATTTCGCGGCACAGGATGATGATCGCGGCCCACAAGGTCCAACCGGCGATCGTGCCGTCCGAATCGGCTGCAAGCAGCAGAAGACAGGCCGAAACCAGAAGCTTGTCGGCGATGGGATCGAGCATCTTGCCGATATTGGACGTCTGCTGCCAGATCCGCGCGAGATACCCGTCAAGGTAATCCGTCACGCTCGCCAGAATGAACAGGAAGAGGGCCGACCAGCGCGCAAGATCGCTGGATTGCAGACGTCCCTCGAAGAAAAAGCAGAGAACGATCAGCGGCACGCAGAGGATGCGGCCGTAGGTCAGAAGGTTCGGAATGTTGAAAGCCCGGCGGCTTGCCATGGTATGAGTCTCGAAGCCTTCTTTAGCGCGAGCTTGATTGTTGGCGGTTCAAATGCGGCAAATTGAGAGCCGGGGCAAGCGCCTCGCCACGATCTTTGCCCCGATCTTTAATAGGCCAGCCGCGCTCATCCTTTTTCGTGGAAATGATTATACACGGTGCGGGCAATCGACTCCGAAATGCCGTCCACCGCCATCAGGTCTTCCATTGCCGCGCGGCTGACTGCCTTTGCGGTGCCGAAATGGTGCAGAAGCGCCCGCTTGCGGCCCGGTCCGATGCCAGCCACCTCATCCAGCGGATTGCGCACGAAGTCCTTCTTGCGTCGCGTGCGATGCGCGCCGATGGCAAAGCGATGGGCCTCGTCGCGCAGCCGCTGCAGGAAATAAAGCACGGGATCACGCACGGGCAGGGTGAAGCTTGGTCGTCCTTCCATCACGAAGCGCTCGCGTCCGGCCTCACGGTCGATGCCTTTGGCCACGCCGATCGCATGCACCGCTTCGGAAATGCCGAGATCGGCCAAAATCTTGCGAACCGCCGTCATCTGCCCTTCGCCGCCATCGATCAGGATCACGTCCGGCCAGGCCGGCACGGCCTCGTCTTCGTCAGACGCATCAGGCGCGACCGAGCGATCAGGGATGCCGTTTTCCTTGATCAAGCGGCCGAAACGGCGCTCCATCACTTCACGCATCATGCCGAAATCGTCGCCCGGCGTAATCTCGGTCGAGCGGATGTTGAACTTGCGATACTGATTCTTGATGAAGCCTTCCGGCCCTGCCACGATCATCGCGCCGACCGCACTCGTGCCCATGATGTGCGAGTTGTCATAGACCTCGATACGGCGCGGCTTGCGCTCGAGCTTGAACACGCTCTGCACGCCTTCCAGCAACCGCGCCTGCGAAGAGGTTTCCGCCAGTCGCCGGCCAAGCGCTTCACGCGCATTCTGCAAGGCGTGCTGAACCAACTCCTTCTTCTCGCCGCGTTGCGGCACGGAGATCGAAACCTTGCGACCGGCCAGCGTCGAAAGGGCTTCTTCCAGCAGCGGCTGTTCTTCCACTTCCTGCGAAAGGAGGATCATGCGCGGGCAGGGCTTGTCCTCATAGAACTGCGCCAGAAACGCGCCGAGCACTTCGCCGAGTTCGATGGCAGAGTCGGCTTTCGGGAAATAGGCCCGGTTGCCCCAGTTCTGCCCGGTGCGGAAAAAGAACACCTCGATACAGGTCTGCCCGCCTTCGCCATGAATGGCGAACACGTCTGCTTCTTCCACGGAAGCCGGATTGATTCCCTGATGGCTCTGCACGTGGCTCAGCGCGCTCAAGCGGTCGCGATAGATCGCGGCGCGCTCGAAATCGAGATCGGCCGAGGCGTCCTGCATCGCCGCCGCGATCTGCGCCTTCACGCTTTGGCTGCGCCCGGAAAGGAAGCCGTTCGCTTCGGATACCAGCTCCTTGTAGCCGGCCTCGTCGATCTCGCCCGTGCAAGGGCCGGAACACCGCTTGATCTGATGCAGCAAACAGGGCCGCGTTCGGCTTTCGAACGTCGAGTCGGTACAGGTGCGCAGCAGGAACGCGCGCTGAAGGGCGTTAATCGTACGATCCACCGCCCCGGCCGAGGCGAAGGGTCCGAAATAATCGCCTTTGCGCGAGCGCGCGCCGCGATGCTTGAAGATGCCCGGCGCGGGATGATCGCCGGTCAGGATGATATAAGGAAACGACTTGTCGTCGCGCAGCAGAACATTGAAGCGCGGCCGCAAGCGCTTGATCAGATTCGCTTCAAGCAGAAGCGCCTCGATCTCGGTTCGCGTGATCACGAATTCCATGGCCGCTGTTTCGCGCACCATCCGGCCGATCCGGTTGGTGTGGTAGCGGCCTTGCGCGTAAGCCGTCACGCGCTTCTTCAGGTTGCGCGCCTTGCCGACATAAAGCACGTCGCCTGACGCATTCATCATGCGGTAAACGCCGGGCGCGTTCGGCAGGCGTTTGACCAGCATCTGGATCGCGGCTTCGCCGACCAGACCGGCTGCATCGCCGCCGGTGCCGATCCAGTCCATATTGGCCAGCGGCTTGGCGGCAGCTTCGGTCGGCTCGTTGCCGCCATCATCCACCAGGCTCTCGTCGTCGACGTCGCGGCCGGGCATATAGCCGGCAACATCGCTGCCGGCCTGATGCGAAACGGCTTTCGGATGTCCCGCGCTCATTCCGGAATCCCCGCGACATCCGGCGTCTGCCAGGCAAGATGCTGCCCGCCATCCAGCGCAATCATCTGCCCGGTCACCGACCGTGCTTGCCAGAGATAGCGGATCGTTGCGCCGAACTCGGCGAGATCCGGCCCGCGCTCCAGAATCAGCGCTGCAACCTGCGCGTCAAAGTCCGCCTGATCCTGCCGGCTGTTCGGCAAGGTCGGGCCGGGCCCGATCGCATTGACCCGGATATGCGGGGCATAGGCCTGCGCCAGCGTCTGGGTCGCGGTCCAGAGAACGGATTTCGACAGAGTATAAGAAAAGAAGCGCGGCGTCGGCCGCCACACCCGCTGGTCGATGATGTTGACGATCAAGCCCTCACCATCCGCACCGAGCTGCCGCGCAAAGGCACGTGCCAGCTGCACCGGGGCCTTGGCGTGAACGGCAAAATGCTTGTCCCAGATATCCCAGTCGAAATCCTGCGCGCTGTCTTCCTCGAAGATCGACGCATTGTTGATGAGAAGACCCAGGGCTCCGAAACAGCGAGCAGCCTCCGCGACCAGTCCATCGAGCGCATCAGTGTCACTCAGATCCGCCCGAACAATTGCGGCCTTGCCGTGATTTTTAATGATTTCCGCAACGAGGTCGTCAGCGTCCTCATGCGAGTGATTGCAATGAATGACGACGCAATGTCCGTGTGCGGCGAGGTCGAGGGCGATTGCTCGGCCGATCCGGCGGGCGCCGCCGGTGATCAAGGCAACGGGCAATGCTGTCATGAGTCTTGAACCTTGGTGAGCTTGGTTGAAAAACGACATGCGTGACTCGCACGCGAAGCCGGAATATAGGCTTTCTCAGCGGTTCAACCAAATGGTAACCATGCTTGCCGGCAAAATCCTAAGCATAAGATTTTATTAAACTTTTGACCCGTCTGTTGCGGTGCAGCAACATCACTTTTCTGCCACATTGCTGACAGGGAAACTTCGTTTTTGGGGTCTTGTTCAGCCGCATTTCGCGACCATTTTCATTCTCGTAGGGCACAGACGGCGTTCTAGCGTCGCTCTTGACACCCACAGTGGTTGGATCCGTCCCAAGCGGGTCCCTGTGTACAAGGAGTACGAAAATGAACCTGACCAAGAAGTACGGCCGCTCCGTTGCGGTTCTCGCCGGTGCTGCAGCCCTGTTCGCTGCCGCTTCCGCCCAGGCAGCTGACGTCATCATGGAAGAGCCGCCGGCACCGGTTGCTATGGAAACCCTCCCGGTTGCTTCGTGGGCTGGTGCCTACGCTGGTGCCGTGGCTTCCTACGGCTTCGAAGGCCGCAGCAACGGCCTCGTCGGTCCGGAAGCTGACACCGACGGTTTCGCTGGTTCGGGCTTCGCCGGTTACAACTGGCAGACCAACAACCTCGTTTACGGTGTTGAAGGCGACGTTGGTTACAGCGGCGTTGACGGTTCGGCTGGCGGCCAGAAGGTCGAAGGCGGCCTGAACGGCTCGATCCGCGCTCGCGTTGGCGTTGCAGCGACCGATCGCGTCCTGATCTATGGTACGGCTGGTGGCGCTGCAGAGCGCGTCGAAGTGTCGAACGAACTCGGCAACGACAAGCAGACCCTGCTCGGCTACACCGTCGGTGCCGGCGTCGATGCCAAGCTGACCGACCAGGTCTTCGGCCGCGTCGAGTACCGCTACACCGACCTGTCGGACGACACGTTCAACACGGGCGGCTTCGCTCAGGACGTTGGCACCAAGGACCACAAGGTGTCCGTCGGTCTCGGTGTGAAGTTCTAAGCTTCGCATCCATCCAACGAGAAAGCCGGGCCCAGTGCCCGGCTTTTTTGTGCCTAAAAATCGGAAAAAACGATCAGCTTTTCGGCAAATAAGCCGCCAATTCCGGAAATTTCCGGTCGAAACGGTCCGCCCACCGGGTCAATTTTCCCCTTTTTTTCTCCCATTTCCCCTCAAATCGCAGCGCCAGATAGGCAAGTGTGGCCCGCAATGCGAGATGCCCGGCATGCACTTTCGTCGGCAGGCTGATGGTCTGGCCGTTCAAAAGATCCAGCGCCCGCTCAGCCTTGTCCCACTGCCGATCGAGCCAGGGCTGGTGCACCAACTCCTCCGGCCGCATCCGCCGCTCATAAACATGCGCCAGCGCGGCATCGCAGATCCCATCGCACAGAGCTTCCATCTGTTCCGCTTCTAAGCGCTTGATTCCATTGCGCGGAAACAGCGAACCCTTGCTCTCACGGTTCAGATATTGCGTGATTACTCGGCTGTCATAGATGGCACCGCTCTCGTCAGGAATGAAGACCGGGATCTTGCCGAGCGGATTGGCTTCCAACAGCGACTCGGGCGGTGTGCCGGTTTCGGTGGCAACCGATTCAAACGCGATGCCAGCCTGATGCGCCGCCATCCGGACCTTGGCGCTGTAAGGAGAAGCTTTGGAAAACAGGATCTTAGGCATACAGTCTCCGACAATCGGTTGAACAAAAACTCAGCGCGCCTCGGGCATCGAAGCCGGTCGCGAGCAGCCTTGCCGATCGATTTCGGGGCAGGCGCGAAAATCCAGATTGTCCTTGGTGAGGCAGATGCGAACCTCCCGGATCAGCCCCGCCTTGCACGTCACCGCCATGTCACGTGCTTCCAGGCCGGGGTTTGCCGCCGCCAGCGCATCCTCGATCGCCTTGGGAGACACAGGCTGCGTGTCACCGTCCAAACCATTAGGAACGTTGATCTTTTCGCGAGCCGCCCGAACGGTCGCGAGGTAGTCGGCTTGTGACAATCCGCTGCAAGACCCATGCTTGCGCCATTGATGACCTATCAGGCCGGCGGAGGGGATGAGATCGCGATACTCGGCGATCAGCGAATCCGGAACGCGATCCGGTTCGCTGCTCTTGCAGGATTCGGGATAGCCGCGCTCGAATTGCGGCCACAACCCATGAACCACAAAGCCATGCGGATCACGCCGGCCGCATTGCTGCCGCTTCGCCTGATCGCCTTCTGCCTGGCAGTAGCTTGGCGACCAGGACAGGCTGAGAACATAGAAGTCGAAGCCGGTGCCTTGCGGGATCGCGTTGGCACTCGGAGAAGGGGAGGCGTCAGCCTCGCCAGATGATTCAGGCGGCTGGCATGCGGAAAGAAGAAGCGTGGCTGCCAGGCAGAGCCCGAAATGCAGGCCGGTCACCGCAGAATACGGCAAGCACCGCTATAAACGTTCCAGCGATCGAAGCCGTCCACGCAGAACTCGACATTGTAGCCGGTGCCGGCAAGACCCATGCCTTCTTCCACCAGATACCAGATCTTGCGCTGATGGCCGTCCGACAGGCTCACCGTCGCGCCGCAGTAGAGACGCGCAATCGGACGCTCTTCCGGAACGGCTGGCAACCAACGGCGCAGCGTGATGTCCTGGAAGTCGGTGATCGCGACATTCGGCAGGTTCGGTACGTGCGTGACCTGATGCTGGAACTTGGACTGGATGCGGCCAAGCACGCCGGTGTCCATGCAGAAGCCTGCGTCGGCAGGCATTTCTTGGATGTAATCGGCAGCCTGCACGGCCGGCGCGCCCAGGCTCGCCAGGCTGACTGCCAAGACAGCCGCTGCCTTGAGGAGAAACGAACCACGCGCCATGATGAAGCTCCGCGATGATGAAAATTGATGAACCAATGTCTTGCACCGCACTTGCCCGGTCAAGCCGATCAGGTCAAGCGCAGGTTGCACATGGGCTCAAACACGTTCGCGGGCAAGCCACCGTGTCCCGGAAGACGCACCTTTGTCCTCGGCAAGGCAGTCGCACAGCGCCGGCAGCAACGTGGCCAGCTCTTGTTCAAGCGTGAAGGGCGGGTTGATGATCGCCATGCCGCTGCCGATCAAGCCGGCTTCATCCGTGGAGCCGCGAATCGTCAGCCAAGTGTCCAGGATCTTCGGAATGCCTAGTCCGGCGAGGCTCTCACGATAGCGGTTTACGGCCGCCAGATCCTTGATCGGATACCAGAAAGCGTAGATCCCACCCGGCCAACGCCGATGCGCTATGGCCAGACCTTCCGCCATCCGCTCGAACTCACCCGGTTGCTCGAAGGGCGGGTCGATCAGCACCAGACCACGTTTCTCCTTCGGCGGCAGATGCGCGCCCATGGCGAGCCAACCGTCGAGTTCGATAACGCGTGCCTGATGATCCCCCGCAAAGACAGTGCGCAACGTTTCTGCATCCTCAGGATGCAATTCCAGTGCGGACAATCGATCCTGCTTGCGCAGGAGGTGGCGCGTGACGAGCGGGGAGCCGGGATAGAAGCGTAGCCCGCCATTTGGGTTCAGTGCATCGACCGCCGAGCGATAAGGCGCGAGCAAAGCTTCGACCTCAGGCTTGAAGCGCGCTTCCGCAATCTGCGCGATACCGCCTTGCCACTCGCCCGTGCGCGTCGCTTCGCTGGCTTGCAGGTCGTAGCGGCCGATGCCTGCATGGGTATCCACCACGCGGAAAGCGCCTTCCTTGCGCTTCAGATACTCGATCAGCCGCGCAAGCACCGCATGCTTGAAGACATCGGCGAAATTGCCGGCGTGGAAAGCGTGTCGATAGTTCATGAGATGTGTTCGTCCTCGTCATCCCCAGCTCTACACGGCGGAACCGAAACCGGCTAGTTTGCCTTCCATGAACACCCATGTCCGTACCACGATCGGCCATTCGGCCTGCCCGCATGACTGTCCTTCGACCTGCGCCTTGAATGTCGAGATCATCGACGGCCAGGTGGGCCGCTTCTATGGCGCGAAGGACAACAGCTACACGGCCGGCGTCATCTGCGCCAAGGTCGCGCGCTACGCCGAGCGGGTGCATCATCCCGACCGCTTGCTGAAGCCGCTGATCCGTGCCGGCGCAAAGGGTGAGGGCGCGTGGAAGGAAGCGAGCTGGGACGCCGCGCTCGATCATGTCGCCGAGAAGTTCATCGCAGCCGAAGCCAAGCACGGCAGCGAAACCGTCTGGCCTTATTACTATGCTGGAACGATGGGGTTGGTGCAGCGCGACAGCATCAACCGTCTGCGCCACGCCAAGAAATACTCGAACACCTTCGATTCCTTTTGCACCAATCTCGCCTGGACCGGCTGGATGATGGGTGCAGGCGCCTTGCAAGGTGTCGATCCCCGCGAAATGGCGAAGTCGGATTGCGTAGTGATCTGGGGCACCAATGCCGTAGTCACGCAGGTCAATGTGATGACCCATGCCACCCGTGCCCGCAAGGAACGCGGCGCCAAGATCGTCGTGATCGACATTTACGACAATGCCACGATGAAGCAGGCTGATCTCGGCCTCATCCTGCGGCCGGGCACCGATGGCGCGCTGGCTTGTGCTGTGATGCATGTGCTTTTCCGCGATGGCATGGCGGACCGCGCTTTTCTCGCTGAATACACGGACGATCCGGCGGGGCTCGAAGCGCATCTGCGGGAACGCACGCCCGAATGGGCTGCGGCGATCACTGGCCTCAGCGTCGCGGAAATCGAGACCTTTGCCCGGCTGGTGGGCACGACCAAGCGCACCTTCTTCCGGCTGGGTTATGGCTTTTCGCGCCAGCGCAACGGGGCGGTCAACATGCATGCGGCGCTTTCGATCCCGGCCGTGACGGGTGCTTGGGCTTATGAAGGCGGCGGTGCCTTCCACTCCAATTCCGGCGTGTTCAAGCTCGATACAAGGCTGATCGAAGGGCGCGAAATGGCCGTTTCCGGCATTCGCCATCTCGATCAATCGAAGATCGGGCGCATCCTGACCGGGGATCGTGAGGCGCTTTATGACGGCCCGCCGGTCACCGCCATGCTGATCCAGAACACCAATCCGGCGAATGTGACGCCCGAGCAGCGGCTTGTGAAGCAGGGCTTCCTGCGCGACGACCTGTTCACCTGCGTGCACGAACAGTTCATGACCGACACTGCGAAGCTCGCCGATGTCGTGCTGCCGGCCACCATGTTCGTGGAGCATGACGACATCTACAAGGGCGGCGGGCAGCAGCATGTGACGCTCGGGCCAAAATTGGTCGAGCCGCCGCTTGGACCCCGACCCAATCTCTACGTCATCGAGGAACTGGCCAAGCGTCTGGGCGTGGCCAACAAACCCGGTTTCGGCCTCACGGCTCGGCAGCACATCGACATCATGCTGGACAAGCGCGGGCTCGGCTCCTTCGCTGAGTTGCAGGAAAAGCGCTTTGTCGACATGCAGCCGCCCTTCGAAGACGCGCATTTCGTCAACGGGTTCGGTCATCCCGACGGCAAGTTCCGCTTCCGGCCGGACTGGATCAACACGCCGGCGCCCAACAAACCGCCGAAATCGATGGGCACGCAGGGCGACTACGCGCGCCTGCCGGCCTATCCCGATCACGTCGACCTGATCGAAGGCGCGGATGAGATACATCCGTTCCGTCTGGCGACGTCGCCGGCGCGCTCCTTCCTCAATTCGAGCTTCACGGAAACGCCGGGCTCGCTGAAGCGGGAAGGGCGGCCGGAGTTGCTGCTGAACCCGCTGGATGCCGCCAAGCTCGATCTTAGCGAAGGAGACGTTGTCGAAATCGGCAACAATCGCGGCGAGGTAGCGCTGCACGTCAAGCTGTTCGACGGCGTGCTGTCGGGCGTGGTCATTGCCGAAGGCATTTGGCCGAATTCGGCGCATCTCAACGGCGAAGGCATCAACACGCTGACCAGCGCCGATTCACCGCCGCCATATGGCGGGCTTGTCGTTCATGACACCCATGTCTGGGTGCGCAAGGTGGACAACGTACCCGGAAATGGATCAGGGCGTGGAACGGGCGAGCGCCTCGAGATCAGGACCTTGCTCAACTAGATCCGGCGAAATCAGCATCGACGCGGTGCCGGTTTCGGCCACCCTAAAGACGGCCCTGTCGCCGACCATGCGCACCTTGCCTTCGGCCAAAAGCCGGAGGGCATGGGGATAGAGCTTGTGTTCCGCAGCGAGCGTGCGCGCGGACAATCTATCCTCGTCATCGCCGGTGAGAACCGGCAGGGCAGCCTGTGCGATGATCGGCCCGGAATCCATGGCGAAAGTCACGAAATGCACGCTGCAACCATGCAGGCGAACGCCGGCGTCCAGCGCCTGTTGATGCGGGTGCAGGCCCTTGAAGAGAGGCAGAAGCGAGGGATGGATATTGATCATCCGCCCGCTCCAGCGTGACACGAAGCTTTCCGTCAGGAGCCGCATATAGCCCGCAAGGCAGATCAGCTCTGCGCCGAACTCAGCCAGCGCGCGCTCCAGAGCGGCGTCCTGCGCTGTCGAGTCGGGATAATCGGACTTGGTAATGACGCGCGTCGCAATGCCCGCACGCGCCGCGAACTCCAGGCCGGCGGCACTGGCGCGGTTGGAAATCACGCCGACGATCTCGGCAGGGTAGGCCGGGTCACGCGCGGCTTCGATCAGCGCCCGCATGTTGGAGCCGCGTCCCGAGATCAGGACGACGACGCGCTTTCGTGATCCGTTCATAGGGAGAGCGTGCCGCGATAAACCACGCGCTCCTCGCGCGCCAGCACGATCTGGCCGATCGGCGTGACGGTCTCGCCTTCCTGCTGCAGAACGGCCGCGACCTGTGCGGCCTGACCGGCTGCCACCACCGCGATCATGCCAATGCCGCAGTTGAAGGTGCGCAGCATCTCGTTCGGCTCCACACCGCCGACTTCAGCCAGCCAGGAGAACACCGGCGGTACGTCGATCGTGTCGAGGTCGAGTTCAACCGAATAATCCTTCGGCAGAACGCGCGGAATGTTGTCGGGGAAGCCACCGCCGGTGATGTGGGCGAGCGCCTTGATGCCATGGGTATTGCGGATCGCGTTGAGCAGCGGTCGGACATAGATGCGCGTTGGCGTCAGCAGCGCTTCGCCGAGCGACGAGCCTTCGGCGAACGGGGCGGGATCGGAATAGGAAAGACCGCTGCGCTCCACGATCTTGCGCACCAGCGAGAAGCCGTTGGAATGCACGCCGGAGGAAGACAGGCCGAGGATGACGTCGCCATCGACGATGTCGTTGGTGGGCAGAAGCGCACTACGCTCGGCTGCACCGACGGCAAAGCCCGCGAGATCGTATTCGCCTTCGCGGTAAAGGCCCGGCATCTCGGCCGTTTCACCGCCGATCAACGCACAGCCCGCCTGGCGGCAGCCATCCGCTATGCCGGCAACAATCGCCGCACCTTCTTCCGGCTCCAGCTTGCCGGTGGCGTAGTAATCCAGAAAGAACAGGGGCTCAGCCGCCTGCACCACAAGATCGTTGACGCACATGGCGACGAGATCGATGCCGACCGTGTCATGCTTGCCGGCTTCGATTGCAACCATCAGCTTGGTGCCGACGCCATCATTGGCGGCAACCAGCACGGGATCGGTGAAGCCGGCGGCCTTCAAGTCGAACAATCCGCCGAAGCCGCCGATCTCGCCGTCGGCACCTGGGCGGCGCGTCGACTTGACGATCGGCTTGATCTTCTCGACGAGCGCATTGCCGGCATCAATATCAACGCCCGCCTGCGCGTAAGTGAGCTTGTCCTGCTCGCCCGTCATGATCTTTCGCTCCGTTTTGCCGCGGCTTTTGCGCTCTTCGCATGCACCAGCTTCGCTCGCAAGTTGGACGCGCTCTTCGACCACAGGCTTCAACGTGCTAGGAGGCCGGTAAATTGAGAGTCGGTGAGGACAAAAGTAGCGGAGTGACGATCCCCAACATCATAACGCTGATCAGGTTCTTCCTGGTGCCCTGCGTGGTGCTGGCGCTGCTTGGCGGCAATATGGGCTGGGCCTTCATCGGCTTCCTGGTGGCCGGCATCTCCGATGGCGTCGACGGCTTTATCGCCCGCACCTTCGATCAGCGCAGTGAGCTTGGCGCTTATCTCGACCCGATCGCCGACAAGCTGCTTCTCGTTTGCGTCTTCGTGGTGCTGGGTTTCCTCGGCGAATTGCCGCTCTGGATCGTGGTGACGGCCGTTTCGCGCGATGCGCTGATCATTGGCGGCGTGATGCTGGCGACCGTGATGGGCAATCCCGTGGAAATGAAGCCGCTCTTCGTGTCCAAAGCCAATACGACCTTTCAGATCCTGCTTGCCCTCGTTGTTCTGGCTGAACTGGCGTCGGGCTGGAACGCTGGTGCCTTGCGCACTGTCCTCATATATATCTCCGCCTCCTTGACCGTTGCTTCCGCGGCGGCCTATCTCGTGGGCTGGCTGAGGCATATGAGCGGTTATGGCAGATCCAATCTTTCCGACGGCTGACCGCCAGGCCGCTGAGGCATCCGCTCCCGAACGGCCCGTTGCGATCGAGACCGACAACCTCGTTCTGGCCACCGGAAGCGCGCCTGCCGGCCTGAACACGCGCTATGCGCGCACGGCCCTTTTCTGGGGCGCAGCACTGCTGGGCTTCATCGCCTTTCTCGTTGTTTTCAGTTCGATCCTGCTGCCTTTCGTGGCGGGCATGGCGCTGGCCTATTTCCTTGATCCCGTCGCCGACCGGCTGGAGCGGCTTGGCCTTTCGCGTCTGATGGCGACGATCGTGATCCTGATCAGCTTCCTTCTGGCCGTGGTACTGGTGGTGATCATCATCGTGCCGCTGCTGAGCTCACAGCTGTCGGACTTCATTTCCAATGTTCCGGGCTACATCACCAACTTGCAGATGCTGATCACCGACTTCGATCCCGAATGGCTGCGCGAGAATTTCGGCGTGGAGCCGGCAGCACTGCGCGACGGCTTGAGCGGGCTTGTCACGCAAGGTGCCGGCTTCATCACCACGCTGCTGCAATCGCTGTGGAACTCCGGCAAGGCGATCGTAGATGTCGTCGCATTGTTCGTGGTGACGCCGGTTGTGGCCTTCTACATGCTGCTCGATTGGGACCGGATGATCGCCAGCATCGATCGCTGCGTGCCGCGCGACCACATCCAGACCGTGCGCCAGCTCGCCCGCGACGTGAACAGCGCAACGGCCGGCTTCGTGCGCGGGCAGGGTACGCTGTGCCTGATCCTGGGCGCCATGTATGCGGTCGGCCTGACGGTCGTCGGGCTGAACTTCGGCCTGCTGATCGGCCTCTTCGCTGGCCTCATCAGCTTCATCCCCTATGTCGGATCGCTTGTCGGTCTTATTCTCTCCATCGGCGTTGCCTGCGTTCAGTTCTGGCCGGACTGGCCAATGGTGGTGCTGGTGGCCGCGATCTTCTTCGGCGGTCAGTTCATCGAGGGCAACATCCTGCAGCCGAAGCTGGTGGGATCGAGCGTCGGTCTGCATCCGGTCTGGCTGATGTTTGCACTGTTTGCCTTCGGCTCCTTGTTCGGCTTTGTCGGCCTGCTGCTCGCCGTGCCGGCTGCTGCGGCGGTTGGCGTTCTCGTGCGCTTCGCCGTCGCGCGGTATCTTGCTTCCCCGCTTTACAAGGGGAAGACGGCGCAGGTGATCGTCTGATCCATGCCGTCTGGAGCCCGCCAACTGCCGCTCGATCTCGGCCATCGCCCGGGTCAAAGCCGCGACCACTTCGTCGGATCCGAGGAAAATGCGGCAGCGCTTGGCCTCATCGACAACTGGCCGCGCTGGGCAGCACCCCTGGCGCTTCTCGTGGGACCGGCAGGTTCGGGCAAGTCGCACCTCCTTTCGATCTTCCGCGAGGAAGCCGCGGCAACGGATGCGGCTGCAGATTACCAGGGTGCGATAGACGCTGCCGAACGAGGACAGGCGATCATCCTTGATGATGCCGATGGCATGCCGCTTGATCAGGTCGCTTTGTTCCACCTCATCAATGCCGTGCGCTCAGGCGGCGCGACCCTGTTGATGACGGCGCGGCTTCTGCCCGCAGCCTGGACCCTGACGTTGCCCGACCTCATCTCGCGCCTGAAGACGGCTGCGGTGGTTCAGATCGGTGAACCGGGTGACATGCTGCTGAACGCTGTTGTGACGAAACTGTTCGCCGACCGCCAGATCGAGATCGAACCACATGTGGTGCAGTTCATCACGCGGCGAATCGAACGCTCGCTTGCCACCGCGATGACCGTGGTGGCCGACATTGATCGCCTCGCTCTTGAACAAAGACGTCCAATTACGCGCGCGCTCGTATCCGAAGTGCTTGCAGCAAGCGGGCGGGCATCTTAGATCAAGCCTGCTGCTAAAACGATGAACCGGCAGAAATCTTAACGGAAATACACTTTCCGCTGGTTTCTTTGCCTGTCTTCGATCAAGGAAGCGCTGTTCAAGGACCAACGCTTCATGCCGATTTCCCGTGCCCGATTTATGCGAAGCAGCGCATTGTTCCTGCTGATCGGCTTGGTCGCCTTGTTGGCCATCGTCGGCGCGACCTTCTGGCTCGCGCAGAGGTCGGAAGGAATTTCCGACACGCTGACGCAATGGCGCATTGCGCGTGCGGCAACCGTGAACCTGCGCAATTCGCTCCAGCTCGTGGAAACAAGCCAGCGCGGCTTTCTGCTGACCGACGACGCACAGTATCTCGAACCCTATGAGCGTGAAGTCGGCAGGATCGCGCCTCTTTACGGTCGCCTTGCAGCAACCGTGCAGCCGCTGCTCGGTGATCGAGTCGATGTCAGCCGCTTCGAAACCGCTATCACTGCCAAGCTGGAAGAGATGGCGCGCACGATCGAACTGGCGCGCACCGGCCGCAAGGATGAGGCGATTGCCCTTGTTCGCACCAATGAAGGCAAGGAGTTGATGGATGAAGCGCAGGCTTTCTTTGCGCAAACCATCGAGGCAGCCGATGCTCAATCTCTGCAGGGATTGACCACGCAGGCGAGCAACTTTTCCGCTTTGCGCATCGTCACGCTTGTCGGTGGCGCCGTGATTCTTCTGGTTGTGGGTGGCTCGGTGTGGACCGCTCTCGTTTACACGCGTGAGATCATGCAGGCGCGCGGTGAGGTGGAAGCCCTCAATGTCGGCTTGGAATCGCGCATTCAGGAACGCACGCAGGATTTGCTGCGCGCCAATGAGGAAGTGCAGCGCTTCGCCTACATCGTCACACATGATCTGCGTGCGCCGCTCGTCAACATTATGGGTTTCACCGCCGAACTCGATACGACGATGAAGACGATCCAGAACTACGTTCTGGCCGAGCCCGGCAAGGCCTCGGAGAATGACGCGAAAGAGGCAAAGCTTGCCGCGCAGGAGGATCTGCCGGAAGCCATCGGCTTCATCCGCTCGTCCACCAAGAAGATGGACGGACTGATCAACGCCATCCTCAAGATCTCCCGCGAAGGCCGCCGGCCGCTCAAGCCGGAGCCGATCGACGTTAAGTCCATGCTCGAAAATACGCTGGCCAGCATTCAGCATCAGATCATCGAGGATGACGGAGAGGCGACCCTCGACGTAGCGGTTCCTCGCATCGTGTCCGATCGCATGTCGCTGGAGCAGATCGTAGGCAACCTCTTGGACAATGCCGTGAAATACAGCGCCAAGGACCGACCGCTGCGGCTGCGCTTGAAGGCAGAACGCAAACCCGGCAACCGCTTCACGCTCAGCGTCGAAGACAATGGCCGTGGTATTGCCGAGCAGGATCATGAGCGTGTTTTTGACCTGTTCCGCCGCGCGGGCACACAGGATAAAGCAGGTGAGGGCATCGGGCTTGCGCATGTGCGTACCCTGACACGCAGCCTCGGGGGCGATATAAGCGTGACGTCTGAATTCGGCCGCGGCTCGACATTCACCGTAGAACTGCCATTGGACCTCAGAACCGTCGTAAGGAGTGAAGTGTAGTGAGTGACAATCCTAAGCCGGTCACGATCGTCATGGTCGAAGACGATGAGGGCCACGCCCGACTGATCGAAAAGAACATCCGCCGTGCCGGCGTGAACAACCCCATCGTGCCTTTCGCCAACGGCACCCAGGCGCTCGAGTTCCTGTTGGGGCCCGATGGTTCGGGTTCCGCCAATGCTGGCCGCCAGCTGCTCATTTTACTGGACTTGAACCTGCCCGATATGACGGGCGTGGACATTCTCCAGCGCGTCAAGGCCAATGAGCATACCAAGCGGTCTCCGGTGGTCATCCTGACGACCACCGATGACGAGCGTGAGATCCAGCGCTGCTACGATCTTGGCGCCAATGTTTATATCACCAAGCCGGTCGACTATGAGGGCTTTGCTCACGCGATTCGCCAACTCGGCCTGTTCTTTTCGGTGATGCAGGTTCCGGAGACTGCCTAACTTGCATACTCGACCCGTCCGCATTCTCCATATCGACGACGATCCAGCCCTCGTTCGGCTGGTCGCGAAGTCGTTGGCGCGTCGTGGATTCGAGGTCGAGAACGCAAGCGACATCGAAAGCGGCCTCGCGGGCATTCGCGATGGCGACTTCGACGCCGTGGTGCTGGACCATTATCTCTCCTCCGGCACTGGCCTTAGCGTGTTGAACGCGTTGCGCGACCAAGTTGACGCACCGCCGGTGGTTTATGTCACCGGCTCGATGGAAGCCTCGATTGCCGTCGACGCGCTGAAGGCGGGCGCCGACGATTATGTGTTGAAGTCAGTCGGTGAGGACTTCATCGCCCTTCTGGCGAAAGCGCTGGAACAGGCGATCACCGCCGCACGCATGCGCCACGCCCAGATTGAAGCCGAGAACGAGATCCGTCGCGCAAAAGACCGCGCCGAACTCTTGCTGGCCGAAGTCAACCATCGCGTCGCCAACTCGTTGGCGCTTGTGGCCGCGCTGGTACGAATGCAGGCCTCTGCGATCCAGGATCCTGGGGCCAAGGAAGCCTTGGCCGAAACGCAGGCTCGCATCTCCGCCATCGCCAACCTCCATCGCAGCCTCTACACGTCCGAGGACGTGAAGAGCGTAGCGTTGGACGATTATCTTTCGACGCTGGTTTCCGAGCTCGACGCTTCCATGGCCGCAACCGGCTATCGCTCGCGCGTGAAACTCGACCTGGAATCCTTCACAGTCCCCACGGACCGTGCTGTCTCCGTCGGCATGATCGTGACCGAACTCCTGACCAACGCCTTCAAATACGCCTATCCCGACGAGCAGGACGGAGAAGTCAGGCTGATCGTGCGCAAGTCCGACGATCAGACCGCCGTTCTCATCGTCGAGGATGACGGGATCGGCTGGAACGGGCAGGGCGTCGCGAAGGGCACTGGTCTCGGCTCGCGCATCGTGAAGGCAATGGCCTCGACGCTCGGCAGCACCATCAGCTATGGCGACGGCGTCGGCGGAACACGAACCACGCTGGTGCTGCAAGGTGGCTAATGCAGTGCGGCCAAGGGCGCTGCAGGCTCAATAGAAAGTCCGCGAGGCGGAAGGCTACCAAGCCGGTCCCTTCCTCGTCGAAGCGAGCTTCAATCCTGCTTCCAGAACAGCTTCAAGCTCATCGATCAGTTGCTCGGTAGAGGGTTGCCCGCCGAAGAAGTTGATCCTGTACCGCCCGTTCGGCTTACTCATGACGATGCCGACTTCCCGCAGCTTCCGCTGAACCGCACCGTAGGTAACCAGAAGCCCCTCGGCGGTTTCTTTGCCTGTGCCGTTGAGCTTTGGCTCAACGAGCGTTCCAGCCTGTTGGCTGGAAATCAACCCGTCGAAGTGGTCAAAAGAAAGCGGTGCGTGGTCGTATGCGATGCCATGTTGTGCAGCCATGATGATCCCCCTCAAATGCGCCAATGCATTGGAGGATTGCCCTTGAACAAACGCGGCGTCATCATCCATTTGATGTATGACGATCGGTCGAGGGCTCGTTCTCGTCGCTGATCAAGCGGGTGCTGAAAAGCACGAAGCAGAACTGCAGCATGAGCGAACGTTGCAACTCGCCCTGAAGCCGAGTTGCAACTTCGGCTGTCAAGAAAGCTGAGGGCAGGGGAAACTGGCGATCCCGACAGGATTCGAACCTGTGACCATCGGCTTAGAAGGCCGGTGCTCTATCCAGCTGAGCTACGGGACCGGAGCGCGATCGACCGCGCTAGATCAGTGCGTCCAGGGCGTCTTGCGCTCGTAACGGAAGTTGTCCGAATAGGAAATCTGCCGGCGGCGGCTTTCCTTCGGTTCCTGCACGCGAAATTCGATGCCGTGCTTTTCGGCATAGGCCACGGCTTCCTCCTGCGTCTGGAACGTCAGCCGGATCTGGCTCTTCATGTCGCCCGATGACGTGTAGCCCATCAGCGGGTCGATCTTGCGCGGCATTTCCGGATCATATTCCAGCACCCAGTAACCCGTCTTCGCCTTGCCCGACTGCATGGCTGTCTTGGCTGGGCTGAAGATTCTGGCGGACATGATAATCTCCTGAACGAGGCGATCGTGCAGCCCGAGCCGCACGCATTTTGATGCTTCAATAGAGCAGCCGCGATTTGGATGCAAAGCCTGGGATTGTAAATTGTCACAGGCTGCTCGGCTCGGCTCGGCACGAAGCGCGATGCACGCTTCGTTGAACACGGCCGCAACTAAGTTCTTGGGAAAATAATGGTCGGAGTGGAGAGATTCGAACTCCCGACCCTCTGGTCCCAAACCAGATGCGCTACCAGACTGCGCTACACTCCGCCGGTTCGCGTCTCCTAGAGATAGGAACCGGCGATGGCAAGACCACTTCGGTGAAATTACAGGATCTCAGACGCTTTTTGCTGCCGCCAGCGCTCCGAGAAGATCAGCCTTGAGGTCCTCGACATCTTCCAGGCCGATTTGCAGGCGAATAACGGGGCCGGCATAGTCGCCCTTGGCAACCGTGCGATCCTCAAGAAAAACCGGCACGGCGAGGCTCTCGAAGCCGCCCCAGGAATAGCCGAGCGCAAAGATCTGCAGGGCATCAAGGAACGCGTCGGCCTGGGCCGTGCTGCCGCCATCCAGAACGATCGAGAACACGCCGGTCGATCCCGTGAAATCGCGCTTCCACAGGTCGTGAGTCGGGTGCGATTCGAGGGCAGGGTGCAGAACCTGCGCCACGCCAGCCTGATCCTCTAGCCACTGCGCAATCTCCAAAGCCGATTTGCGGTGATGCTCGAGGCGCACGCCCATGGTGCGCATTCCGCGGAAGGTCTGGTAAGCGTCGTCGGGGCCAGCGCACATGCCAAGCGCAGTGTAGGTTTCTTCCAGCTTGGCAAAATGCGGCTGCGTGGCCGAGATCGTGCCGAGAAGAACATCCGAATGACCGGCGGGGTATTTGGTGGCCGCATGGATCACCACATCGACGCCGTGCTCCACCGAGCGGAAGTAAAGCGGCGTGGCCCACGTATTGTCCATCATGACAACAGCGCCGGCCTGATGTGCTGCAGCCGCAATGGCCGGAATATCCTGAATTTCAAACGTGTTCGAGCCCGGCGACTCGGTGAATACCACCTTCGTATTCGCCTGGATCAAGGCGTTGATCCCGCCGCCGATCAGCGGATCGTAATAGGTGACTGTAACGCCGAGCCGCTTCAGCACGGTATCCGCGAAACGACGCGTCGGGCGATA
Source organism: Tianweitania populi (assembly GCF_014652875.1). GTDB lineage: Bacteria > Pseudomonadota > Alphaproteobacteria > Rhizobiales > Rhizobiaceae > Tianweitania > Tianweitania populi. The sequence goes on from NZ_BMZQ01000001.1 coordinate 540,675, forward strand.
AACGGAGTCGGTAATCAGCACGTAATCGCCCGAAGACAGGAAGGCCAGCAGCGGAACGGTGACCGCTGCGAGGCCGGACGGAACGAGCAGCGTGCCCGCGGTGCCTTCGAGATCGTCGATAACAGCGGCGAGCGCGTCGCTGGTCGGGGTGCCATGCGTGCCGTAGGTATATTTCTGGGCACCGCGACGCATCACATCGGCATTGGGGAAAAGAACCGTCGAGGCATGAACAACCGGCGGATTGACGAAGCCGTGGAAGCTTTGCGGATCGTGGCCGCCGTGCGCCAGACGCGTGTTCATGCCGTGCTTGCCGTTTGTGGACGTCGTCATCATGACCTCGTGAAACTTGTTTGCCGAGGGTTACGCATGCACTAGCTCAAGCGCAACTGTGCCAGCTCTGCTGGACCAATCATCCCTTCAAAGGCACTCGCTTGTTTAAACCGCTTCCGCCGCAGCAAAAATCACTTCCCCAGGAGCCTGCCCGGGGCCACCAACGCTTCATCCACCGCGCTCGCCAGGGATGGAGAAAGCTGCGCGAAGGACCTGTTGATGGAGCGCCGTCGGTCTGGACGCGGCACATGACGATCATCGCCTGGAGCGCTGCGATCTTGATCGTTGCTCTCAGTTTCGTGGATGGCGACATCAACGCGGTCGTGCGCGCCTCGGAGGCGCCCTTGCGCGCCTTTATGGCGGATTGGACGGACCTAGTGCGCATCCAATGGTACATCGTGCCGGCCGGGCTGCTGATCCTGATCGCCGGCGTGGCGGATTGGGACGCGCCGGACAGCGGCGCGCGGCGCGTTTGGTCAAACCTTTATGCGCAAGCCGTCTTCGTGTTCGTGGCGGTTGGCGGAGCCTTGCTCACCACCAACGTCTTCAAGATCATTTTTGGCCGTGCACGTCCTCTCTTGTTCGACAATTTCGGGCACCTTCATCTGCAGCCATTCACTCTGGCCTATGATTTTGCGAGCTTCCCCTCCGGCCATTCCACCACGGCAGCAGCGGTCACTGTGATCCTGATGACCTGGATGCCTCGGTTCCGCTGGCTGTTCCTGGCTGCCGGCCTGTTCATGGCGGCAAGCCGGGTCGCGGCGGATGCACATTACCCGAGCGACATCGTTGGCGGCTTCACAGTCGGCTTCCTGTTTACGCTGACGCTGGCGCGATGGCTAGCCCAGCGCGAGATCGCCTTTCGCATGGAGAGCGGACACCTGTTTCCGGTGCCGAGGTTCCATCGCGCAGGCTGAGTGACATTGCGGCAGCCATGCGGCGTACTAGCCTTTAGTACGATGAAGAGCCGGGCAGTCCCTTAATATTGCACAACAAAGATGCGGTCTGGCCCTTTCGCCCTTGACCACTGGCTTAATATCGCTTTCGATGCCGGTGTGAGGGACGGAGGAGCAGGTCGCCGGCATGGCGCCGCCTGACAGCAACGTTCACTCTCCAAAGAAAATCAGGCCGCTTCGGCGCGATAAGAGGGTTGTGGTAATGAAAACTGTCATCAAGGTGCTGGTTGGCGCAAGCTTGCTTGCCGCGTCTGCTGCGACAGCATCGGCAGCGACGCTGGCCGATGTGAAGGCAAAAGGCTTCCTGCAGTGCGGTGTCAACACCGGTTTGGCTGGCTTCTCGGCGCCAAACGACAAGGGTGAATGGACCGGCCTCGACGCAGACTTCTGCCGTGCCGTTGCCGCTGCCGTCTTCGGCGATGGCACCAAGGTGAAGTTCACCGGCCTGTCTGCGAAGGATCGCTTCACGGCGCTCCAGTCCGGCGAGATCGACATCCTGTCGCGCAACACGACCTGGACCGTGAACCGCGATACCGCGCTCGGTTTCAACTTCGCCGGCGTCACCTACTATGACGGCCAGGGCTTCATGATCAATTCGAAGAAGCTCGAAGGCATTACCTCGACCATGCAGCTGTCCGGCGCCGCTATTTGCGTGCAGGCCGGCACGACCACCGAACTGAACCTTGCCGACTACTTCCGTTCCAACAACATGGAATACAATCCTGTTGTGTTCGAGAAGTTCGAGGAAGCCAACGCCGCCTACGACGCCGGCCGTTGCGATGCCTACACGACCGACCAGTCGGGCCTGTATGGCGTTCGTCTGCAGATGGCCTCGCCGAACGACCACGTCGTTTTGCCGGAAATCATCTCCAAGGAGCCTCTCGGACCGGCCGTTCGCCAGGGCGACGACCAGTGGTTCGATGTCGTCAAGTGGACGTATTACGCGCTGCTGAACGCCGAAGAAGCCGGCATCACGCAGGCCAATGTCGAGGAAATGAAGAACTCGGCCAATCCGGACATCAAGCGTATGCTCGGCAGCGAGGCTGAAACCAAGATCGGCACCGATCTCGGTCTCACCAATGACTGGGTCGTCAACGTCATCAAGGCGACCGGCAACTACGGCGAGATCTTCGAGCGCAATGTCGGCTCCGGCAGCCCGCTGAAGATTGCCCGCGGCGTCAACGCACTGTGGACCAAGGGCGGCCTGCAGTACGGCATGCCAATCCGCTAAAATCAGCTGAAACGATCCGTCGGGGTGCGCGAGTGCCCCGACGGCGACAGCCACGGCAGGACCGGTCTTTAGAATTCGGCCGCCTTATTGAATGACCGTGGGAAGGGAACCCCGTGGCTACACAAGACGTGACAGAGGACATCAGGCCCGCCAAGGCTTCGTTTCTCTATGATCCGCGCGTTCGAAGCCTTTTTGTTCAAGCCGTCGTCATCCTGCTGCTCGTGCTGGGCATCTGGTGGATCGTCGACAACACGCTTTTGAATCTTCGCCGCTCCAACATCACGACGGGCTTCGGCTTTCTGCGCGGCCGTTCCGGTTTCGATATTTCGGATCGCCTGATCGAATACAGCTCGGACGGCACCTACGGACGCGCGCTTGTTGTCGGCATCCTGAACACGCTTCTGGTTGCGGTCACCGGCATCGTCGTCGCCACGATCATTGGCTTTCTTGTTGGTATCGGACGGCTTTCGAACAATTGGCTGATCCGCAAGATTGCGACCGTATATGTCGAGGTCTTCCGCAACATTCCGCCGCTTCTGGTGATCCTGTTCTGGTATCAGGGTGTCCTTGCGCTGCTGCCGAACGTACGCGGAAGCTACGTGCTGCCCTTCAACTCTTTTCTGAACAGCCGCGGTTTCTATCTTCCACGTCCGGTTTGGGGCGACGGCGCATGGCTCGTGCTTGCCGGACTGATCGTTGGTGTTGCGCTCAGCTACTTCGTGGCACGGCGCGCCAAGGCTCGGCAGGCCGCGACCGGCCAACAGTTTCCTGTTTTTCTGACCAGCCTCGCGTTGATCATTGGCTTGCCGATTCTAGGCTTCATCCTTTCCGGAATGCCGCTCACCTTTGACCTGCCGCAAAAAGGCGCGTTCAATCTGACCGGCGGCCTCAACGTGAAGCCGGAATTCCTGTCGCTCTTGTTGGCACTGTCCTTCTACACCGCGGCCTTCATCGCCGAGATCGTGCGCGCTGGCATCCAGGGCGTGAGCAGGGGGCAGACCGAGGCGGCTTCGTCTCTCGGGCTGAGTTCAGGCCAAAGCCTACGGATGGTGGTGATCCCACAGGCGATGCGGATCGTCATTCCGCCGCTGACCAGCCAATATCTCAACCTTACCAAGAACTCGTCCCTGGCGGTCGCGATCGGCTACCCCGACCTCTACGCAGTCGGCGGCACGATCCTGAATCAGACCGGTCAGGCGATCGAAGTGGTCGTCATCTTCATGGTGGTTTACCTCAGCATCAGCCTGCTGACGTCGCTTCTCATGAACTGGTTCAACGCCAAGATGGCCCTCAACGAGAGATAGACTATGCAAGAGCACGATCTCTCCTGGGTCCGCACCGAGATGGCCTTGGCGCAAAGCGCGCCGCGAAGCGAGGCCGGGGCATTTGCCTGGGGTCGCAAGAACCTGTTCGCGACACCATTGAACTCTCTGATGACCGCCATTGCGATCGTGGCGGTGGCCTGGTTCCTGCCCAAGATCCTGAACTGGTTGCTGTTCGATGCGGTCTGGACGGGCACGGACCGTACGGCATGCTTGACCACGGAGCAGGGCGGACAACTGCCGGTCGGCTGGTCCGGCGCATGCTGGCCGTTCGTCATCAATCGCTTCGGCTACTTCATGTTCGGGCGCTATCCGATCGATGAGCGTTGGCGCGTGATCCTGACGGGCATCCTGTTTATAGGCCTGCTGATACCGCTCCTGATCCCCCGTGTGCCGTTCAAGGGGCTTAATGCCGTTCTGATCTTCGGCATCTTTCCTGTGGTCGCCTATATCCTGCTGCTCGGCGGTGTTTTCGGCTTGCCTCACGTCGAAACGTCGCTCTGGGGCGGGCTGATGGTCACGCTGGTGCTGTCTTATGTCGGCATCGCTGTGTCCTTGCCGTTGGGCATCATTCTGGCGCTGGGCCGCAGATCCAGAATGCCGGTGGTCAAGCTGCTGTCGGTGATCTTCATCGAGACGGTGCGCGGTGTGCCGCTGGTGACCGTGCTGTTCATGGCAGCCTTCATGCTGCCGCTCTTCGTGCCGCCGGGCGTGACTTTCGACAAGCTTCTGCGTGCGCTGATCGGTGTGGCGCTGTTTGCGTCCGCCTACATGGCAGAAGTCATTCGCGGCGGCCTTCAGGCCATTCCGCGCGGCCAGTATGAGGGCGCCGATTCGCTCGGCCTCGGTTATTGGCAGAAGATGGGCCTGATCGTCATGCCGCAGGCGTTGAAGCTGGTGATCCCCGGCATCGTCAACTCCTTCATCAGCCTCTTCAAGGACACGACGCTGGTTCTGATCATCTCGATGTTCGACCTGCTGGGCACGGTCAAGCAGAGCATCTCGGGTGACCCGACCTGGGCCACGCCGCAGACCGCGAAGACAGGCTATGTTTTCGCGGCGCTGATCTTCTGGGCCTTTTGCTTCGGCATGTCGCGCTATTCCATGTTCATGGAGCGGCGGCTGGACACAGGCTATCGCCGCTAGGCGCAACCAGGAACTTATCAGGACTTACAGGCGCAACCGCCCAAAGGGATACAGAAAATGGCAATCGAAAATGCCGTCAGCGCGCAAGAGCTCCATGTCGATCGCTCCAAGATGCACATCTCGGACACGGAAGTCGCTGTTGAGATCGTTGGCATGCACAAGTGGTATGGCGACTTCCACGTTCTGCGCGACATCAACCTCAAGGTCATGCGCGGCGAGCGGATCGTCATCTGCGGTCCGTCTGGTTCCGGCAAATCAACGCTGATCCGCTGCATCAACCGGCTGGAAGAACACCAGCGCGGCCAGATCATCGTCGATGGCAAGGAACTGACCGACGATCTGAAGAAGATCGACGAGGTTCGCCGTGACGTCGGCATGGTGTTCCAGCACTTCAACCTGTTTCCGCACCTGACGATCCTGGAAAACTGCACCCTGGCGCCGATCTGGGTTCGCAAGACCCCGAAGAAGGAAGCCGAGGAAACCGCGATGCACTTCCTGCGTCGCGTGAAGATCCCGGAACAGGCCAACAAGTATCCGGGTCAGCTATCCGGCGGTCAGCAGCAGCGCGTGGCGATTGCCCGTTCGCTCTGCATGAACCCGCGCATCATGCTGTTCGACGAGCCGACTTCGGCGCTCGATCCCGAGATGATCAAGGAAGTGCTGGAAACCATGGTCGGCCTTGCGGAAGAAGGCATGACGATGCTGTGTGTGACGCACGAAATGGGCTTCGCGCGCAAGGTCGCCAATCGCGTGATCTTCATGGATCAGGGTCAGATCGTCGAACAGAACACGCCTGTCGAGTTCTTCACCAACCCGCAGCACGAGCGCACCAAGCTCTTCCTCAGCCAGATCCTGCACTAGGATCCAGACCAAAGCGGGAAGGGGTCAGCGCGACGCGCGTGGCTCCTTCCAGCCGTAAAGCCAGTCGAGGTCGCGGGAGAGGCTTTGCGGCCCCTTCAAGCGCAGAACCATGTCGCGACCAAAGGCAATCGGCCCGGCCGCGTGCCATGCCAGGCGGTTCAGCCTGCCGCGTGCCAGCACGCGATCCACGCGCGGACGGCGCTCGGCTTCATAGGCGGACAAAGCGCGTGCGACATCGCCGGGATGCTGGGCAAGCCGCGTTGCCAGAACGGTGGCATCCTCGATCGCCATCGCGGCGCCCTGCGCTGCAAAGGGCAGCATGGCGTGCGCCGCATCGCCTGTGAGAGCAAGCCGATGACCCGTCCACTTCAGCCCCGATGGCGCACCATAAAGCGGCCAGCGGGTCCAGGCGGGCAGGGTCTGCAACGGACGCAGCGGTGCGGCTAAGCGCGACAGGAAGCCTGACAAGGCACCCTTGCCATCCGTCTGCGACCAGCCTTGCGTGCCGACAGTTCCGCGCGTGATCGCAACCAGGTTCAGCGCGTGACCGGCTGACAGCGGGTAGGCGACAAGATGGGCGGCGGGATCTAGGAAGGTCGACACCTTGTCGAAGCGGATGATGTCGGCAATGCCGAGCGCCTCGGCTGTCGCACGATCGATCGTTGTGCGCCACGCCGTCATGCCGGAAAAAACGCTTTCGGCCGGCTGGCCCTGATGCGCGAAGCGACGCAAACTGGACCACACGCCATCCGCGCCCACCAGAAGCGCCCCCTTGATCGTGGCGGTGCTGTTATCGCGCACAAGTGACAGGGTAACATCCTCGGCTCCGAACTCCGCACCGAGCACCTGCGCGCCTTTTTCCACCGTGATACGCGGTTCTGCCTTCACCGTCGCCAACAAGGCCTGCTGGATCGCAGCGCGATGCGCCACGAGATACGGCGCGCCATAGCGGTCGGTACTGTCACTGATCGGGATTTCGGCGAGCTGGCGCAGCGTCGTGGCATCGCGCAGAACCACGCCTGTCGGTGCCACCGCATGTGGCAGCAGATGATCGAGCACGCCGAGCCGACGCAGAATATGGGTGGCGTTTGGAGATAGCTGAAGCCCGGCACCGACCTCGCCAAACTCGTGCGTGGCCTCAAACAGGCGCACGGAGAACCCTTCAGCAGCCAAGGCAAGTGCTGCCGTCAGGCCGGCAATGCCACCGCCTGCAATCAGGATCGTTCTATCGGCGGAGTCCATGTCTGCACGCGCAGCCCGTCAGGCCGCGTGCGCTTCGTAAAGGCTGCCGGCCGGCAGGCTTTCACCCGCGCCGAGAGTCGCATTGTAGCGGTAGAGCGTTGAGCAATAAGGGCAGACCTTCTCGCTGTCGGCACCCATGTCCAGGTAGACATGCGGATGGTCGAAGGGCGGATTTGCCCCCACGCACATGAATTCCTTGACCCCGACCTCAACAACCGGATGTCCGGCATCGTTCTGGAAATGCGGAATAGCGCCGCCAGCCATGACACGCTCCTCATGCTTGCTGACCGGCATCTGGAACAGAAATCGGGTCTTTGCAAGCCGCCGTGACGAAACTGTCGCAAAACCGCTGCATGACGCTACTATGTGCCGCGCTGCCTGCGGCAGTGAAATGGGAGATTGTGCATGAACGAGGTCAAGCCGGTGCGCGGCGAGTTGAAGGTCGGCGCAGTGGACGTGTCTGAACCGTCGGGCGGCAACCCCGATCGCTTCGTCAATCGCGAATTCTCCTGGCTGCAGTTCAATCGCCGCGTTCTGGAAGAATCGCAAAATCCGCGCCATCCGCTGCTCGAGCGCATCCGGTTCCTGTCGATCTCGGCTGCCAATCTCGACGAGTTCTTCATGGTTCGCGTCGCAGGCCTTGCAGGGCAGGTGCGCCAGGGCATCGCCGAAAAATCCGCCGACGGCCGCACGCCGGAAGAGCAGCTGGAGAACATCCTGCTCGAAGTCGGCCGCCTGCAGGAAGATCAGGAAGCCAGCCTTGGCCAGCTCGGGCAGTTGCTGAAGGCTGAAGGCATTGAGACCGTTAAGCCCAACGCGCTCGCCAAGGATGAAAAGGCTTGGCTCGAAGCCCATTTCATGGACGCGATCTTCCCGGTTCTCACGCCGATGTCGATCGATCCGGCGCACCCGTTTCCGTTCATCCCGAATCTCGGCTTCACCATGGCGCTGGCGCTCAAGCACAAGCGCTTGAACGAGACCATGACGGCACTGGTGCGCATGCCGCCCGCTCTGCGCCGCCTGATCCGTCTGCCGGAAAAGGACAAGCAGATCCGGCTCGTTTTGCTTGAAGACGCCGTCGAGTTGTTCATCGGCAAGCTGTTTCCAGGCTATCAGATGACGGCGTCGGGCACATTCCGCATTATCCGCGACAGTGATATCGAGGTGGAGGAAGAAGCCGAAGATCTCGTCCGCTTCTTTGAAACCGCCCTGAAGCGCCGCCGTCGCGGCCAGGTAATCCGCATCGAGTTCGACAGCGGAACGCCGGCCGAGCTGCGGGCTTTCGTGGCGCGCGAGCTGGCGGTGCCGGAAAGCCGTGTCAGCGTGTTGCGCGGGCCCCTTGCGCTCAACCAGATCTCGGAACTCACATCGATCCCGCGCGATGACCTGAAATTCGTGCCCTACAATCCGCGCTTTCCCGAGCGTGTGCGTGACCGCAATGGCGACTGTTTTGCGGCGATCCGGGAAAAAGACATCATCGTCCACCACCCCTATGAGAGCTTCGACGTGGTGGTGCAGTATCTGCGCCAAGCCGCCGCCGATCCGGACGTGCTGGCAATCAAGCAGACGCTTTACCGCACCTCGAACGACAGCCCGATCGTGCGCGCGCTGGCGGATGCGGCGGAAGCCGGCAAGTCGGTGACCGCTCTGGTAGAGCTGAAGGCGCGCTTCGACGAGGAGGCCAACATCCGCTGGGCGCGCGATCTCGAGCGCGCCGGCGTACAGGTCGTGTTCGGCTTCGTGGAGCTAAAAACGCATGCCAAGATGTCGCTGGTAGTGCGGCGCGAAGAAGGGAAGCTGCGCAACTACGTGCATCTCGGAACCGGCAACTACCATCCGATCACCGCGCGCATCTACACCGATCTGTCCTACTTCACCTGCGACCCGCAGCTCGCCCGGGATGTGTCGCAGGTGTTCAATTTCATCACCGGCTATGCAGAGCCGACGGAAGAGATGCGGCTGGCGATTTCGCCATTCACGCTGCGCTCCAGCATCATCAAGAACATCGCAGCCGAGATCGAGCACGCCAAGGCAGGCCGTCCGGCGCAGATCTGGATGAAGATGAACTCGCTGGTCGATCCTGAGATCATCGATGCGCTCTATGATGCGAGCAGCGCCGGTGTGGACATCGACCTCGTTGTGCGCGGCATTTGCTGTTTGCGACCGCAGGTGCCCGGACTGTCGGAAAACATCCGCGTCAAGTCGATTATCGGCCGCTTCCTCGAACACAGCCGCATCTTCTGCTTTGGCAATGGCGGTGGTCTGCCTTCGGATGGGGCGTTGGTTTACATCGGCTCTGCCGATCTTATGCCGCGCAATCTCGACCGCCGCGTCGAGACCTTGGTGCCCATCACCAATCCGACTGTGCATGAACAGGTTCTCGGGCAGATCATGCTGGGCAACATCATGGACAACCAGCAAAGCTTTGAAGTACTGGCCGACGGCACGTCCCGCCGTATGGAATGGGACGGCAGCGAGGAAGCGTTCAACGCGCAGGAATATTTCATGACGAACCCGAGCCTGTCAGGCCGAGGCGATGCGCTGAAACAATCCGCACCCAAACGCATTACCCGCCAGAAGCGTAAGAAAGGGAGCGTTGAAGGCAACGCATGATCGCCATCTCTCAAGGGCGTCTGCAAGACCGTCGTCCGATCTCCATCATCGACATCGGATCGAATTCGATCCGACTGGTTATCTATGAGGGCATCGCCCGGTCGCCGACTGTGCTGTTCAACGAAAAGATGCTGGCGGGTCTCGGCCGCGGCATTGTTTCGACGGGCAGGCTCGATCCCGAAGCCGTGCAGCGCTCGGTCGAAGAGTTCCGTCGTTTTCGGGCCCTTGCCGAACAGGCCGGCTCCGAAAGCCTGCATGTCATCGCCACCGCCGCTGCCCGCGAAGCGGAAAATGGCCCGGACTTCATCCGTCGCGCTGAGGACATTCTCGGCGTTGACATCAAGGTGCTGAGCGGGCGCGAAGAAGCCTATTACTCGGCCCTTGGCGTCATCTCCGGCTTCCATGATCCAGACGGCATCGCCGGCGATCTCGGCGGCGGCAGTCTGGAACTGGTGGATGTCGAAGGTGACGTGATCGGCGACGGCATCACGCTGCCGTTGGGCGGCCTTCGCTTGCAGGACGTGACCAAGGGCTCGCCGCAAGCGGCCGTGGAGGTCATCCGCAAGCAGTTGGCGCGCGCCGATCTGCTGGAAGACGGCGAAAATCGCACCTTCTACGCGGTGGGCGGCACCTGGCGAAATCTTGCCCGCCTGCACATGATCTCGACCGGTTACCCGCTCAATGTCATGCATCATTATGAGATGGATCTGGAAAGCACCGCGCCGTTCCTGCGGCAGGTCGCGCGCGGCGAGCTGGACAAGATGAAGGGGATCAATCTGATCTCCAAGAATCGCCGCAGCCTGCTGCCTTACGGTGCTGCCGCTCTGCAGGAAATTGCTGCGGTCATGAAGCCGTCGCGCATCGTCGTGTCGGCACTCGGCGTTCGCGAGGGCTACCTGTATTCGCTGTTGACCGAGGAAGAGCGCAAGGCCGACCCGCTGGTCTCGGCAGCGGAAGAACTGGCGACCTTGCGCGCCCGCTCAGTCACGCACGCGCATGAGCTTGCCGCCTGGACCGGCGAGACGCTACGGGCGCTTGGCGTGAAGGAGACCGCAGACGAAGCGCGCCTGCGTCACACCGCCTGTCTCGTGGCCGATATCGGCTGGCGGGCCCATCCCGAATATCGCGGCGTGCAGTCGCTGAACATCATCGCGCATGCGTCATTTATCGGGGTCGATCATCCCGGCCGCGCTTTTATCGCATTGGCCAATTTGTTCCGCCACGAAGGCGTGTTCCAGGATGGTTTTGCGCCCGAACTCGCCACGCTTGCAGGCACGCATTACCTTGAGCGTGCGCGTCTGCTCGGCGCCATGATGCGCGTGGTCTACCTGCTGTCAGCTTCCATGCCGGGCGTGCTGCCACAGCTAAAATGGGTGAAGCAGCCGAACGGCAACCTCGCGCTTGTTTTGCCGAAGGCGCTAGCCCATCTTGCCGGCGAGCGGCCCGAAGGCCGGGTGGCGCAGCTTGCCAAGGTTAGCGGCAAGGCGCTGGAGATGCTGGTCGCCGATCAATGACGCACTGAAACAAGGCTGAAGATGATCTTCAGCCTTGTGCCTCGACCACGGCAATCCGGCGCTTCTCGAACTTGAGCGCCACCTGTCCCTTGATGAGCTTCAGCGCCTGTTCGCCGAACACTTCGCGACGCCAGCCCTGAAGGGCGGGTACATTGGCGTCTTCGCCCTTTGACGCGATTTGTTCGATATCGTCGCTGGAAGCCAGCATTTTCGGTGCCACCGACTGCTGTTCGGCCACAATGCGCAAGAGAACCTTCAACAGCTCAGCACCGGCGCTCGTGCCTTCAGCCGGCTGCGCATAGCGCGGCAGCTTCGGCATCTCGTCCTTGGGGATGGCGAGGGCGGTGTTGATGACGGCGAGAAGTTCGGTGGCCGTAGACGACCGCTCCCAGCCCTTCGGCGTCGTGCGCAGCCGTCCAAGCGCATGCGCATCCTTTGGCTGCTGCTGGGCAATCTCGTAGATGGCATCGTCTTTGAGCACACGTCCGCGCGGCACGTTGCGGCTGCGGGCTTCGCGCTCGCGCCACGCTGCGACATGCTGCACGACTGCGAGTTCGACCGGCTTGCGCAGCCGCATCTTCAGCCGCTTCCAGGCGTCTTCCGGCTTCAGATCATAGGTCTCGGTGGCCGTCAGGATGCCGGTTTCCTCGGTCAGCCAATGTGCACGGTCTTCCTGCTCAAGCTGCGACTTGAGGTGGAGATAGACCGGGATGAGATAGGTCACATCGGCCAGCGCATATTCGAGCTGCTTGTCGGACAGGGGCCGATGCCGCCAGTCCGTAAAGCGTGACGACTTGTCGAGATGCGCGCCGGTGATCTTCTGCACCAGCTGGTCATAAGAGACGCTCTCGCCGAAGCCGCACACCATCGCCGCGATCTGGCTGTCGAACACAGGCGAGGGCACCAGGCCGCCGAGGTGGAAGATGATCTCGATGTCCTGTCGCGCGGCATGAAAGACCTTCATGACTGACGGGTTTGCCATCAACCGAAAGAAGGGCGCGAGGTCTAGGCCTTCCGCAAGAGGGTCGATCAGAGCGTTGCGCTCAGGCGTCGCCATCTGGATGAGGCAGAGCTCAGGCCAGAATGTGGTTTCGCGGATGAACTCCGTATCAACCGTCACGAAGTCCGCCTGCTCGAAGTCTGCAATGGCGTCTTCGAGTTCTGCCTGGGTCTGGATAAGGTTCATAAAACTGCTTTCGATTCCGTTTGCGCAGTTTTCAGCGCAAGCGCGGCACGTCAAGGCCGCGAGACGCCATTTGCGTCATTCGCCCGCAAGAGGCGCCGACGAATTGCGGGTGCGGCGCGTCAGCCGTGAAAACAAGGGCGACGTGCGCAACAGCGCGGTGAAGCGGCTTCGCCTTGATGCCGGCACGGGCTCGCGAACGAACATGCGGTAGATCGTAATCACGATCAGAACGGCATAAACCATGCCGGTAAAAACGAACAGTGCAGGCGGACCGAATACCTGCATGACATAGGCTGCGATCACTGGGCCGGCGATGGCGCCGATGGAGTAGAACAGCATCAGCGCTGCTGTCACCAGCACATACTCACCCTTTTCCGCGTAGTCGTTGGCATGCGCGGCGCACAGCGAAAACAGCGTCATCGCAAAGGCGCCGAAGATGAAGACGAGCGCAAAGTTGGCCAGCACGTTGCTGCCGGCCAGAAAGGCCAGCGCGAAGGCGGCGATCATCGACACTGCCGTGACGATCAGCAGCACCTTGCGGCGGTCCCAGCGATCGGACAGCGAACCCAGCGGATATTGCAGAAGCACGCTGCCGATGATGCCGGCACTGACGAAGATCACGATATTGGCTTCCGACATGCCGAGCTGCTGCGCATAAACGGGCGCGAGCGTGCGGAAAGAGCCATTGGTGACGCCGACCGCAACGCAGCCGATGGCGGCCAGCGGCGAGATGGCCCAGGCGCGCTTCAGGTCGAGCTTGACCTCGTCCGGCGCGACCGGGTTCGAGCGATCACCGAGCGAAACCGGCACAAGGGACAGGGTGATCATCATCGTCATGATGCAGAAGATCGCATAGCCTTCCGTTCCGACGATCGGGATCAGGAACTGGCACCCGGTGACTGAACTGACATCGACGATGCGGTAGAGCGCCAGGACACGGGCGCGGTCCTTGTTCGACGCACCCTGGTTGAGCCAGCTTTCCATGACGGTGAACAGGCCGGAAAAGCAGAAGCCGGTGACGAAGCGCACGCCGGCCCATACAAGCGGGTCAATCCACAGGATCAGCATCAGCGTTGCGGCGGAGGCGATTGCGGCGAGCGTTGCAAAGGCGCGGACATGGCCGACGGCCTGCATGATGCGGGTGATCCACAGGCAGCCGATGAAAAACCCTGCGAAGTAGGAGGTTCCCATCCAGCCGATCATGGAAGGCTGGAAGCCTTCGGCGGCGCCCCGAACGGCGATCAAGGTTGCCTGCAAACCATTGCCGCCGAGCAGGATCCCGGCAGCAATCAGGAGGGGTATGAGGGGGCGCAGCGTCGACATGAACTTCCAAGGCGGGGCATAAGCCAAGCAATATGGAGCGCAGAACGGCCATATTGCGATCCAAAACGCACGGATTAGCTGTACCAGTAGCATTCATTTGCGGATGGGGAAGAACAGGATTGCGCCCCATGAGAGCGCGTTCTTGACAAACCGGACCCTGCATGCGCTTTTCGCGCCGATTTTGGTCCCCGCAACTTGTGGGTGACTTCCAGCGCATCCGTACCACCCGGGAACTGTCATGCACCGCTATCGCAGCCACACCTGCGCTCAACTCCGTAAGGCCGATGTCGGCCAGACCGTCCGTCTGTCCGGCTGGGTTCATCGCGTCCGCGACCATGGCGGTCTCCTTTTCATCGACCTGCGCGATCATTACGGCTTGACCCAGATCGTCGCCGATCCGGATTCGCCCTGCTTCAAGATCGCGGAAACGGTTCGCGGCGAATGGGTGATCCGCGTTGATGGCGAGGTCAAAGAGCGCCTGGCCGATACCGCCAACGCCAACCTGCCGACCGGCGAGATCGAGATCTTCGCCAAGGAAATGGAAGTGCTGTCGGCCGCCAAGGAGCTGCCGCTCCCCGTTTTCGGCGAGCCGGACTATCCCGAAGACATCCGCCTGAAATACCGCTTCCTCGATCTGCGCCGCGATACGCTGCACAAGAACATCGTTCAGCGCACCAAGATCATCGCCGAGATGCGCAAGCGCATGAACGAGTCGGCCTTTACCGAGTTCTCGACGCCGATCCTGACAGCTTCGAGCCCGGAAGGCGCGCGCGACTTCCTTGTGCCGTCGCGCATCCATCCCGGCACCTTCTACGCGCTGCCGCAGGCGCCGCAGCAGTATAAGCAGCTGATCATGGTGTCGGGCTTCGACCGCTATTTCCAGATCGCGCCCTGCTTCCGCGACGAGGATCCGCGCGCCGACCGTTTGCCTGGCGAGTTCTACCAGCTCGACCTGGAAATGAGCTTCGTGGAACAGGAAGACATCCTGCAGACCATGGAGCCGGTGCTGCGCGGCGTGTTCGAGACGTTTGCCGAGGGCAAGCCCGTTACGCAGTCTTTCCCGCGCATCAAGTATGATGACGCGATCCGCAAGTATGGCTCCGACAAGCCTGACCTGCGCAACCCCATCGAGATGCAGGCGGTGTCCGAGCATTTCGCAGGCTCGGGCTTCAAGGTCTTCGCAGGCATCCTCGCCAACGATCCGAAGGCGGAAGTCTGGGCTATTCCCGCCAAGACCGGCGGCAGCCGCGCGTTCTGCGACCGCATGAACTCCTGGGCGCAAGGCGAAGGGCAGCCGGGTCTCGGCTACATCTTCTGGCGCAAGGAAGGCGACAAGATTGAAGGCGCTGGGCCGATCGCCAAGAACATCGGCGAAGAGCGTACCGAAGCCATCCGTCAGCAGCTCGGCCTGGAAGACGGCGATTCCGCCTTCTTCGTCGCCGGCAACCCCGCGAAGTTCTACAAGTTCGCAGGCGATGCCCGCACGCGGGCCGGCGAGGAGCTGAACCTGGTTGATCGCGAGCAGTTCGCCCTGTGCTGGATCATCGACTTCCCGTTCTTCGAATGGAACGAGGACGAGAAGAAGATCGACTTCGCGCATAACCCGTTCTCCATGCCGCAAGGCGGCATCGAGGCGTTGAACGGGCAGGATCCGCTGTCGATCAAGGCGTTCCAGTACGACATGGTCTGCAACGGCTTCGAGATCGCGTCCGGCGGTATCCGCAACCACCTCCCGGAAACGATGGTGAAGGCGTTCGAGATGGTCGGCCTGTCGCGCGAAACGGTGGAAGAGCGCTTCGGCGGCCTTTACCGAGCATTCCAGTACGGCGCCCCGCCCCATGGCGGCATGGCGGCTGGTGTGGACCGCGTGGTGATGCTTCTGTGCGGCGCCAAGAACCTGCGCGAGATCACCATGTTCCCGATGAACCAGCAGGCCTATGATCTGCTGATGGGCGCACCGTCGGAAGCCACGCCGCAGCAGCTGCGCGAGCTTGAGCTGCGCACCGCGCCGAAGAAGAAGGACTGAGGCGGGCGGCTTTTCAGCCGCTTCATCTCTTCTCGAGACAAACAAAAAAGCCCGGCGTGAGCCGGGCTTTTTTGTTGAAGCGGTTCAACCGTTCTCAATCGTTGGCGGTGACGCTGACGCCGAGCTGGTTGATGATCGCCTTGGGCGCATCCGGGCCGCGCGCCATCATGCCGGTTGCGGCAAGCTGGGCGAAGGGCAGGGGCTGAGCCGGCTTCGCGGTGATCTGCAGGCTTTTCGGATCATCCAGGAAGCTGTTGACGGCAGCGGTTACCGATTGCGCAAATTCCGGCATGTTGAGCTGAGCGAGACCGAACGGAACGATCGCCTTGGCCTGATTGACGAGGGCTTCCGGCGTCGTGTTCTGCTTCTTGGCGATGGCGCCAATGACCTTTTCGGTCAGCGAATCGTCTTCGAAGCGGATGGTGGCCTGGTTGAAGATCACCTGCTGCATCAGGCCGAGCATCGCCATGCCTTGAGCGGACTGATCGGCTTCAGGCGCTGCCGCCATCTTCTCGGTGGTTTCGCGCATGGTCTTGATCAGTGCCGGCGTGTAACCGCCGAGATCGAAGGTGATGCTGAGCGTGCCGGCATCGTCGACGATGAAGTCGTTCTTCTTGATCAGAAGCTTGCCGTCCTTGGTGTTCCAGGAGGCTTCCATCTGGATCTTGCCGGTAACGGTCTCGTAGCCGAGATCCGAGAGGGTTGGCTTCACATCCGGCGTTGCCAGTTCAAACAGGTCGCTGCTGAAACGGTTGGCCGCGATCGTGATGTCATAAGCGCCGCTGCCGGCCGTGGTCTCGGTCGCCGAGCTGCTGAGGTCTTCGATCGTCAGCACGCGCTTGCCGCCGAGTTCAACAGTCGCGCTGTCGGCCTTGGCGTTCTCATATGGCGTCATGCCGGCGGCGGCAGCGGCATCGAACGGCAACTGCGCGCCCTTGACTTCGATACCCTTGGCCGTGACCGTCGCGCCTTCCTGCATGACGGAATAATCCGATAGGGCGATTGAGCCGACGAGGTAATGATCGCTTTCTTCCGAAATGTCGGAGAAGGTCACGTCGCCGAGCTGAACCGGCTGTGTCGCGCCAGGAACCGTGCCCTTCACGCCCTTCGCAACCACTTCCGACTCGTCGCCGGTCAGGTCGCTCCATTCCAGGATCGTGCCCTGTTCGGCCGACAGCGCCTTCAAGCGCGTACCGAACTGCTCGAGCTCGAAGGCCTGCGCACCCGTGATGGGCAAGATGAGCGCAAGCGCGGTGAAAGACAGGGTTGAAGCCAGCGGCAAACGAATGGTCATGCTGATGATCCCGTTAAAACAATGGTTCGGTCACTCTTGATCGTTTCAATCCGAGATCATCCCGGCAAGAGCAAGGCGAATCGTGTTCGAAGATGATGATGGGCAAGAATTTCAGCGCTCTGCCCGTAACACCGGCACTTTGCTGAAACTGAGTACGAAAAGCAAACGCGCTTCTATCCACAGAACTCACAGGCTGAACGGCTGGTTTACGCCGCTGTTCTGATCTTGTTCTTGCCGCGAATCGCTGCGACCGTTACGCCGAAACCATGGGAAAAAGCCTTGTTCCGCCGCCGGATAATGGCGGCAACGCCATTGAACCGGTCGACCTGAAGCGGGCGCTCGAAGAGCGCTACCTCGCTTACGCGCTTTCGACCATCATGCATCGCGCTCTGCCGGATGTCCGCGACGGGCTGAAGCCGGTGCATCGCCGCATCATGCACGCCATGCGCCTGTTGCGTCTCAATCCCGATCAGGGCTTCGCCAAGTGCGCTCGCATCGTGGGCGAGGTTATGGGCAAGTTCCACCCCCATGGCGACCAGTCGATCTATGATGCGCTGGTGCGTTTGGCGCAGGATTTTTCCGTGCGCTATCCGCTGGTCGACGGGCAGGGGAACTTCGGCAATATCGACGGCGATAGCGCTGCGGCCATGCGCTACACCGAAGCGCGCATGACCGATGTCGCGACAGCACTGCTGGAAGGCATCACCGAGGATGCCGTCGATTATCGCCCGACCTATAATGAGGAAGACGAAGAACCTGTCGTTTTGCCGGGCGCCTTTCCGAACCTGCTGGCCAACGGCTCGTCGGGCATCGCGGTCGGAATGGCGACCTCGATCCCGCCTCATAATGCGGCCGAGCTTTGCGATGCAGCCCTTCATCTGATCGACAATCCCGACGCGCCGCTGGAATCGCTGCTGCAATGGGTGCAGGGGCCCGACTTCCCGACCGGCGGCATCGTGGTCGATTCGCGCGCCGTGATTCAGGAAGCCTATGAAACCGGACGCGGTGGCTTCCGGCTGCGTGCGCGGTGGGAAAAGGAAGACCTGGGGCGCGGCACCTGGACGGTCGTCGTCACCGAAATCCCCTATGGCGTGCAGAAGGGCAAGCTGATCGAGAAGATCGCCGATCTGCTGATCGCGCGCCGTTTGCCGCTGCTGGAAGACATTCGCGACGAGAGCGCGGAAGACATCCGCGTCGTGCTGGTGCCGAAGAGCCGGTCGGTAGACCCCGGCCTTCTGATGGAATCGCTGTTCAAGCTGACCGAGCTCGAAACGCGCTTTCCGCTCAACATGAACGTGCTGTCGCGCGGCAAGGTGCCGAACGTGCTGTCGCTCAAGGGCGTGCTGCAGGAATGGCTGGAGCACCGCAAGGATGTCCTGATCCGCCGGTCCAAGCACCGTCTGGCAGAGATCGAGCGCCGGCTGGAAATCCTCGGTGGCTACCTCATCGCCTTCCTCAACATCGACGAGGTGATCCGCATCATCCGCGAAGAGGATGAGCCCAAGCAGGTGATGATCGCGCGCTGGGACCTGACCGACATCCAGGCCGAAGCCATCCTGAACCTGCGTTTGCGCCAGCTGCGCAAGCTGGAAGAGTTCGAGATCCGCAAGGAGTTCGACGCGCTTTCGGCTGAAAAGGCCTCGATCGAAGCGCTGCTGGATTCGTCCGAGAAGCAGTGGCAGACGATCAAGTGGGAAGTGTCGGTTGTTCGCCGCAACTTCGGACCGGATACCGACATCGGCAAGCGCCGCACGACGTTCGCGGATGCGCCCGACGTTGATCTCGGCGACATTCATCAGGCGATGATCGAGAAGGAACCGGTCACCGTCGTCATTTCCGAAAAGGGCTGGCTGCGGGCGCTGAAAGGGCATCTGGCGGATTTCTCGGCGCTGACCTTCAAGGAAGGCGACCAGCTCAAGCTCGCTTTCCATGCGCAGACGACAGACAAGATCCTGGTCTTCACCACGGGCGGCAAGTTCTACACGATCGGCGCCGACCGTCTGCCGGGCGGTCGCGGCCATGGCGAACCGATCCGTATCATCGTCGACATGGAAAATGATCAGGCGATCGTCACCGCTTTTGCGCATCAGCCGGGCCGGCGGCTGCTGCTCGCTTCGCATGGTGGCTACGGCTTCCTGGTGCCGGAAGACGAAGTGGTCGCCAACACCCGCAAGGGCAAGCAGGTGATGAACGTCAAGATGCCGGACGAAGCCAAGCGCTGCGTTCCGGCCAATGGCGATCAGGTCGCGATTGTCGGCGAAAACCGGAAGATGCTGGTGTTCCCGCTGGGCGAAGTGCCGGAGATGGCGCGCGGCAAGGGCGTGCGCTTGCAGCGCTTTAAGGATGGCGGCATGTCCGACATCAAGGTGTTCACGCTGGAACAAGGCCTGAGCTGGCACGACTCGGCCGACCGAACCTTTACCCGCCGCGCGGCCGAGCTGGTTGAATGGACCGCCGAGCGTGCGACCGCCGGGCGTGTCGTGCCCAAGGGCTTCCCGCGCACGGGTCAGTTCAGCTGAGGGCTTCGCAGCGACGCTTACCGGCGCACGATGTAGGACATGCCTATCGATCTGGGCGCGGTTTCACGAAAACCATATTGCTCGTAAAGCCGGTTTGCCGGGACATCCGCAATGAGGCTGACATAGGCGGTCGCAGGCAAGGCTTCATTCACATAGGCCATCAAATGCGCCATGATCGCCTTGCCGAGACCTTTGCCTTGATGGGCGGGATCGACCGCGATGTCGGTGATCTGGAAGAAGCATCCCCCATCGCCAATGATGCGGCCCATGCCGATCGCTACGTCCCGATGCCTGATGACGGCGGCGAACACTGTTCCTTTCAGGCCGATCGCTGCGGCCTCTTCGGAAAAAGCCGTAAGGCCGGCGACGCCTCGCAGGCGCATATACTCTTCAAGGGATGGGACTTCCGTGGCGAATGCAAAGTCGCCGTTTAAAACCGGGGTCTTCGTCATCCTGAAATCTCGCTTTAGGGATGCAGCCAATCCAGCTTGAAATTCGTGCGCGAAACGCCGGTGAAGCGGCGCAGGCGCTCGATCTCGGCTTCGAGGCCGGAAACGAGCTGACGGGATAGCCGCGTACGCTTTTCTGGCCAGAAGCGGCGCACGCTCATGACGTCGTTCGGGCGATCGGCCTTCATGTCGATGCGCCCGACGATCGTGTCGCCGCGCATAACGGGGAAGACGTAATAGCCATATTTGCGCTGCGCTTCCGGCACGAAGACCTCAATGCGGTAATGGAAGTCAAAGATGCGCTCGGCACGGCCGCGATCGCGCAGCAGCGGATCGAAGGGGCTGAGTACGCGAACCCTGGTCGGCGGCTCGGGCACTGTGTCAAGTTCTGCTAGCGTGGCGGGGAAGGCGAAGGCGGTGCGCGGCTTGGAACCGTCGGCGCTTTCGATGCGAACTTCCTCAAGCCGGCTGCGATTGGCCGCAACCCATTCCTCGACTTCCGCCGGCTTGAGTAGCTGGAAGAAGGCGGCGATCTGGCCGCGTGTGCCGAAGCCGAGGCGGGCCAAAGCCGACGTGCAGGCCCAATCGACGAAGGTGTCGTGATCGAAGGTTTGCTCGCGATAGGCGGCCGGGATGACGCGTTCGGTGAGGTCATAGACCTTCTGGAAGCCTTCGCGCCGGCTGATCTGCAATTCCCCGGTACGCCAGAGGTATTCAAGAGCCGCTTTCGACGGATGCCAATCCCACCAGCCGGTAGAGGGCTTGTCGCGCGCTTCGAAGTCGCGCGCCATGACAGGACCGTCGCGGCGGATGCGTTCGAGAATGGCGTCGGTAGAACGGGCGAAGTCGCTGCCGAAATGCATCGGCCTCAGCGCCAGACGCTCCTTCTCCCGGATGAAGCGGTGCTTCCAGTAAGGAAAGAAGGATACCGGAATGACCGACGCATCATGCGTCCAATGCTCGAACAGGGTGCGCTCACGTTCGATCAGCCGGTGTAGTTGCTTCTGCTTGTAGGTCTTGTTTCGGGCAAACAGGATCTGGTGATGCGCGCGTTCCACGATCGCGATGCTATCGACCTGCACATAGCCAAGACGCTCGATTACGCCTTGCAGCTCGGGCAGCGTCTGCGCGCGGTGTGGTGGGTCGGACAGGGCCTGGTGATGGATCAGGAGGCGGCGTGCAAGGCGGTTCTGGATCAGCTGCTGCATAGGTGGAAGGTAGCCTTTCGCCCGCCAGCCTCAAGTCAGATGTCTCAAGTCGGATGGCGCAAGGCGAGTGATGCGCGGCGGCGCCGTCCTTGCGCGATCTGCCAAGCCGAATGCGCGATCAGCGTCACAATGAGGATCGCGCCGCCGACCAGGCTGGCGGTGGTCGGGACTTCGGTGAAGATCAGCCACACCCAGATCGGCGCCAGTACCGTTTCGAGCAGGTAGAACATCGCGACTTCCGGCCCCGACAAGTATTTCGGGGCATTGGCAAGGCAGAAGAACGCGATGGGGATGACGACGAAGCCGTCGAGCATGATCCATTGCGGCGCTTCCGCTTCGAAGCCGACGCGTGCGACCATGATGATTGCTATGCACAACGCCGGGATGACGGCCATCAGCGACGCAAAGCCCATGTCGCGGCCGCTCCAGCGGCTGATGGTAATGGCGGTGGCGATCAGGAAGGCGGAGCACATGGCCAGAGCATTGCCGACGAGATTGCCGGTGCCGATGCCGGCATGAACGATGATCAGCACGCCGACGATCATCAGGAAAATTGCGGCAAGCGTTGCCGGTTTTGGCCGCTCTTTCAGGAAAATCCAGGACAAAACGGCGGCAAAAGCGGTGTTGAACGCCAGGATAAAGACGAGATCGGCCGTTGTCGTGTGGAACACGGCAAGCAGAAACGTCATTGAAGAGAGCGAGTAAAGCCCGGCAACGATCAGCCCGATGCGGCCGGGTATCAGCGGTGGCAGCTTCATGCCGATGCCGCGCAGTATCGACCAGATTACCAGCGTGGAAACCAGCGTCGTGCTGGTGCGGATCAGAAGTGCGCTCCAGCTGTTGGCATGGCCGAGCTTGACCAGCGGGATGTCGATGGTGAGAACGAGCCCGCCAAGGGCCGCCAGAAGCAGGCCGCGCGCATGCGGCGAAAGCGAATGGAACAAGCGAATCTTCCCCCGGGGTCTCGCCCGAGTTAGGTCGACTTCACTTGTCCTGTCCAACCTCATCTATGCGGAAGCGTTCCCAACCCTTTGGTCCAAGATGCTCCTGCGGCTGAAAGCGGACCTTGTAGGCCATTTTGCGCGAGCCGTTGACCCAATATCCCAAATACACATGCGGCAGGCCCATGGAGCGGGCGCGGGCGATGTGGTCGAGGATCATGAAAGTGCCGAGCGAGCGGTCTTCGAGCTCGGGGTCGAAGAAGGAATAGACCATCGAAAGCCCGTCACCCATGCGATCGCTGAGTGCGACGGCAACGAGATCGCCCACGCCCTTGCCGGTGATGAACGTATCAGGGCCACGGCGGCGATATTCGATGACCTTGGTTTCGACATGGCTGTCTTCAACCATCATTGCATAATCAAGCACGCTCATCTCCAGCATGCCGCCGCGCTTGTGGCGGGCTTCGAGATAGCGGCGGAAAAGGGAATATTGCTCGGTGCTGGGTTCCGCATCATGCATGTCGCCAACGAGATCGCCGTTGCGCGCGGCCACCCGCTTCATGTTGCGGGTGGGCTCGAACTCGTTGACGAGGATCCGGGTGGACACGCAGGCCCGGCAAGTCTCGCAGGCCGGGCGATAGGCGATGTTCTGCGAGCGGCGGAAGCCGCCCTGGGTCAGCAGGTCGTTGAGATCCTTGGCCCGGTCGCCGATCAGATGCGTAAACACTTTCCGCTCGAACTGCCCTTCAAGGTAGGGGCAGGCGGTGGGTGCCGTCAGAAAGAACTGCGGCGAAGGAGGCTGGTGATGCGTCATCGATGCCGAAGCGGCTCACTCGTTTCGAGCGTAGGTTGAACCGCTCGCGCAAAAGGTCAACTCACAAAGATTGATCCGTGAGGTGACGCTGCCGTCGCTCAGCGATCCGTGCGGATCACGGCAGTGCCAAGCAGCAGGTCATGCAGCGTGCGCTTGCGGTCGATGAACAGCGATGCGAGCAGGATCAGCGGCGTCAGGATCACGTTACCGGCCCAGAACAGGACCGAGTGAACGACTGCCAGCACGCCATCCACGCGCCCACCATCAAGGCGCTCGAGCCGGATCGACATGGCGCGCATGCCCAACGTGGCCTGCCGTGGCGAGCCCATGGTCGAGAAGACATAAACAAGCGCGATGAGCGGGGTGAGCATGCCAAACAGCATCCAGCCCAGACCAAGCGTGATGATGCCGAGGAAGCCGACGATGACGCTGACCGGGATCAGCAAAAGAAGCACGATGGCATAGTCGATGCAGAAAGCGAGGATGCGACGCCGGCGGACACCATCATACAGCCTGACATCATCGAGGCTGCGGTAAAGCGCGCCGGTCTGATCCATCGTGGCAGTGTGTTGAGTCGACATCGCGGTCCTTCCAGTGGGTTGCCCCATGGAGATGGCGATTTGCCTAAGCAACTTCAAGCGATGCCAAGGCCCGCCTTCAGGCGCGCCTTGGCAGCAGGCTTGTGACGCCGATGGCAAGCCAGCCGAGGATCATCAGCGTGCCGCCGGTGGGTGCCGCCATCGGGAACAGTCGCTCGGCGCCGTAATGGCGCACGATCAAGTCGGTCGCAAACAGCGCGACGCCGACAAAAAGCAGCCATGCGGCGAGCCGCAGCGGCTTAGACGCGCCAAGCAGGCCGACGGCCAGAAGGGCAGGGGCATGCATCAGAAGAAAGGAAGCGCCGGTTGCGATCGGCCCGCCGCCGCTATGGGTCGCGACGGCTGAGAAGGCCACACCGGCGGCACCGCAAAGCGCGGCGGCAACGCAGAGACCGCGATCCGGCACGGCTGCAATCATGATGCGAGGAGTTCCGCCACATCGGGCGCGAAATAGGTCAGGATGCCGTCGCAGCCCGCGCGCTTGAAGGCAAGCAGGCTTTCAAGCATGGCACGCTCGCCATCGATCCAACCATTTGCGGCAGCCGCCTTGATCATCGTGAACTCGCCCGACACCTGGTAGGCGAAGGTCGGAACGGCGAAGGTTTCCTTCAGCCGGTGCACGATGTCGAGATAGGGCATGCCTGGCTTCACCATCAGCATATCAGCGCCTTCGGAGAGATCCTGCTCGGCTTCGCGCATGGCTTCGTCTGTGTTGGCAGGGTCGAGATAATAGGTCTTCTTGTCGCCCTTCAGGAGACCGCTGGTGCCGATCGCTTCACGATAAGGACCGTAAAAGGCCGACGAGAACTTGGTCGCATAGGACATGATCGCGACGTCCTGGAAGCCGTCCGCATTCAATGCATCGCGGATCGCGCCGATGCGTCCGTCCATCATGTCGGAAGGCGCGATGATGTCGGAGCCGGCACGCGCCTGAGACAGCGCAGCCGCAACGACCTGGTCGACCGTCTCGTCATTGACGATGACCCCGTCGCGCAAAATGCCGTCATGGCCATGATCGGTGAAAGGGTCGAGCGCGGCATCGGTGATGACGCCGATATTAGGTGCGGCATCCTTGATCGCGCGCGTGCCGCGATTGATCAGATTGTCGGCATGGCAGGCATGCGAGCCGGTCTGATCCTTCAGCGCGTGGTCGATATAAGGGAAAGTGGCGATGGCGGGAATGCCGAGCGAAGCGGCGCGTTTGGCTTCCTGCGCGGCCATGTCTACCGACAAGCGGAACACGCCGGGCATGGCGGGCAGGGGTTCGCGCTTGTTCTCGCCATCCACAAGAAAGATCGGCCAGATCAGGTCGTCGACGGTCAGCCTGTTTTCCTGAACCAGTCGGCGCGACCAGTCTGCCTTGCGCGTGCGGCGCAGGCGGCGGCTTCCGGTAATTTCATCGACGCTTCGGCCGATCCGTGTCGGCGCGCGGGATATCCTGTCCATGGCAGATGCCCTTTCTCAGAGCGGGCTCATAGCACAAGGGCTGTGCGCGCACCACGCAGCAAGCCTGCGGCATTGACGCCACGCAGGGCGAACCGTAAGCCCGAAGCTTGTCTGTACGACCTGGCTTTGGGCGCGATGACTTGGGAGAGGTGGTCATGAAAGTGGATTTCGGCGGCGGCGAAGAGATCGCCTTCGAACGCGTCGGCAGGGCGGGCGTCGTTACGCTCACGCGACCGAAGGCGCTGAACGCGCTGACCCACGGCATGGTCAAGGCGCTGGCGGCAGCGCTGACGACATGGGCTACAGAAAGCGACGTCGCCGTCGTGGTGGTAAAGGCGGAAGGCCGGGCCTTTTCGGCCGGCGGCGACATTCTGGACGTGTATCGCCGCGGCAAGGCCGGCGAGCATCCGGTGGCCTTCTTTGCCGACGAATACCGCCTGAACACACAGATCGAATCCTACCCAAAACCATATATCTCGTTGATCGACGGCATCGTCATGGGCGGCGGTGTCGGCATTTCCTTTCACGGATCGCATCGCGTGATCAGCGAGAATGCGCTGTTCGCTATGCCGGAAGTCGGCATCGGCTTCTTTCCCGATGTCGGCGGCAGCCATCTTCTGCCGAAGCTGCCGGGCTCGTTCGGTCGCTACCTTGCGCTGACCGGCGATCGTATCCGCGCGGGCGACATCATGGCGTCCGGAATGGGCACGCATTTCGTGCCGTCCGCCAGCCATCCGCTGCTGGTCGAGGAACTGGCCTCCTCAGGCAATCCGCGTGCAGCCCTCGCCAAGTTCATCACGGAAGAGCCGGCGCGTGAGATCGATGATGGCGCGCTGCATACGATCTCCAAGCTGCTATCGGTGGATCGCTTCAAGGAGGTTATCGCCGGCCTGCAACGCGCTGCACCGCGCGACGAGTTTGCGCAAAAGTTGCTCGACACCATCTCCAAGCGCTCGCCCACCAGCCTGCATGTCACCTTCAAGCAGATCCGCGACGGTGAGATGCTTACGATGCCTGAATGCATGCAGATGGAATATCGCATCCTCAACCGCATGCTGCAGGGCCATGACTTCTATGAAGGCATCCGCGCGGCGCTGATCGACAAGGGCTCGACACCGCAATGGAAGCCGGCTGACATCAACGCGGTGTCCAATGCGGATGTTGAAGCCTATTTCGCGCCGCTCGGCGAAGGGGAACTGCGTCTGTGATTGCCGGCCCAGCCAGGATCGCGGTTGCCGCGCCGACCCTTGCCGAACGCGCGCTTGCCTTTCTGCATCGGCTGGTTGCCGTGTACTGCCTCCTGTTCGGCATCCTGTACTGGATCCGCTTGATCGGCCTGAACGACGGCGTCACCTGGCGCTTCGATACGATGCCGATCTATTGGCAGGCAGCCGGCGTCGTGCTCGCCGTGTTCTTTCCCTTTGCTGCCATCGGCCTATGGATGCTGGCCTCCTGGGGCCCGGTCCTGTGGCTGATCTGCGCGATCACGGAAATCGTGATGTATGTCGGTTTCCCGCAAGTCTTCGGATGGCGCATTGGAGCGGTTGCTGTTCATTTCACCGTTGCCGCGCTTTATCTGATCCTGCGGTTGGTTATTTATTTCCAAAAGAAAAGGTTGGCGTAAGTCGTTATTAAGCCTCTTTGAAATGGAGGCTTGGAAAGCTCTGGTTAAGCTTGGCGTTTAAGTCGAATTTTAGGTGCGACGGTTATGGTCATGCCCAAGGTGAGATCAAAAAAACAATCACCAGGCGTCAACACGAGAGGCACAACCGATGAACACGCGACAGGCCGCCAAGCCCGCACCGGCGCAAGACGAACGCCGCGAAGCAATCCGCACGCTTTACATGGAAGCCCTTCAGCTCGTTGAGCGGCTGCATCGCCGGTTGCTCGACGTGATCAAGGATGAGTTCGACCGCAACGGCCGCAGCGACATCAACGCGATCCAGGCGCTGCTCTTGTTCAACATCGGCAATGCCGAGCTCACCGCCGGGGAACTGCGCTCGCGCGGTTATTATCTCGGCTCCAACGTTTCCTACAACCTGAAGAAGCTGGTCGATCTCGGCTTCATCAACCACCAGCGTTCGCGCATCGATCGCCGCTCGGTCCGTGTCAGCCTGACGCCGAAGGGCCAGGAAATCGAAAAGATCGTTGCCGGCCTGTATGAGCGCCACATCGGCTCCATCGAAGCTGTCGGCGGCATCAACCACGACGAGTTCAACCAGATGAACAAGTCGCTGCAGCGCCTCGATCGCTTCTGGAACGACACGATCGCCTACCGGATGTAAGTCCCGCACATCTTCTGGGCTCGAGGGAGAACCTCGATGAAACGGCGCCTCGGTCTGAACTCCGGGCGCCGTTCCTGCGTCCGCAATGCAACACATTTACGTGTGCCTTGCCTGATCCAGGGCGTTGAAGATCAAGGTGATAGGGCAGGCCACGCTGCCGCCATATTCGAGTGACACGGCGATTGTCATGGAACGGGCGTTTGGAGCCTGGAACGACCCGATCGGCGTTGCGTTGCAGCGTGATCGAGGATCGAGCGGCTCAATGGCCATCCGTTGATTGGTAACTTGTTAAGCCTGTTTTCCTATCGTGACGGATCGATGCCGAGTTCAGACGTGTCCGAGTGACCGCAGACAACGTGGATAGATGATGAAAACAACCCGCCGCCATTTTCTGACCGCAGCCGGTGCTTTGGCTGGTACGGCGCTTGCCGCGCCTGCTTTCGCTCAGGACATCCTCGACGATGTTTTCCAGTCCAACCGCCGCGGCGGCTGGAACGACCAGTTCGATGCTAAGGCAGCCGGCGGCGAAGCGGTTCAGTCAGCTATCCCGATCTATAGCCACGAAACGCTGATGTACACGCAGCAGGCGATTACCGAATATCAGAACATCGTCGCTCAGGGGGGCTGGAACGAGGTGCCGTCGGGCAACAAGTTGCAGCTTGGCGTCGTTCATCCGGACGTCGAGGCTATGCGCCGCCGTCTGATGATCTCGGGCGACCTGTCGCAGCGCGCCGGCCTGTCCCAGTCCTTCGATACCTACACCGATGCCGCCCTCAAGCGTTTCCAGCGCCGTCATGGCCTCCCGGCCGATGGCGTCACCGGCAAATACACCTATGCCGCGATGAACGTGTCGCCGCAGATCCGGCTTGGTCAGTTGCAAACGAACCTGAACCGCCTCAACCAGAACATGGGCTCCTATCAGGATCAGCGCTATGTCATGGTCAACATTCCGGCGGCGCAGATCGAAGCCGTAGAGAACGGTCGCGTCGTTTCGCGCCATACGGCAATCGTGGGCAAGATCGATCGCCAGACGCCATTGATCGATTCCGCGATCAACGAAGTGATCGTCAATCCCTATTGGAACGCGCCGGAGTCGATCGTCCGCAAGGACATCATTCCGTTGATGCGCAAGAACCCGAACTATCTGCGCGACAACAACATCCGCATCCTTGCCGCCGATGGTTCGGAGATCGATCCGCTGACCATCGACTGGTCGACCGAAGATGCCGCCAAGATGCATTTCCGCCAGGATCCGGGCAAGATCAATGCCATGGCTTCGGTGAAGATCAACTTCCCGAACAGCCATGCGACCTACATGCACGACACGCCGCAGCAGAGCCTGTTCAACAACCTCATGCGCTTCGATTCGTCGGGCTGCGTGCGCGTGCAGAACGTACGCGATCTCGTGACCTGGCTGCTCCGTGACACGCCGGGCTGGAGCCGCCAGCGCTTCGAGGACACGATCCGCAGCGGCCAGAACACGCCCGTTCAGCTTTCGCAGGCCGTGCCGGTGCACTTCACTTATGTATCGGCCTGGTCGACCGGCGACGGCGTCGTGCATTTCCGCGATGACGTTTATGCGCTGGACGGCAATCAGGAACTGCAGATGTCGCAGGCGATCTGATCGCCTCTGCTTGCAAGATCAAAGGCCGCCTTCGAGGCGGCCTTTTTCGTTTCGGCATCTGTGTCGGAAACACAGCAGAAAAATGCGGTTCCGGCTCGTGGCGAGCGCGCACCAAGTGTGATAGTGCGCGCTCAATCTTCCCGTTCGCTTCGTAAAGGATCCTGCGATGGCTTCTTCGACCAATGCCTTCTTCACCACCTCGCTGGAAGAGCGGGATCCGGAAATCTTCGGTTCCATCCGCGATGAACTGGGTCGCCAGCGCCACGAGATCGAGCTGATCGCCTCGGAAAACATCGTGTCGCGCGCCGTGCTGGAAGCGCAGGGCTCGATCATGACCAACAAATATGCGGAGGGCTATCCGGGCAAGCGCTATTACGGCGGGTGCCAGTTCGTGGATGTCGCCGAAACGCTGGCGATCGAGCGCGCCAAGAAGCTGTTTGACTGCAACTTCGCCAACGTCCAGCCGAACTCCGGTAGCCAGATGAATCAGGCCGTGTTCCTGGCGCTTCTGCAGCCCGGCGACACGTTCATGGGCCTCGACCTCAACTCGGGCGGCCATCTCACGCACGGCTCCCCGGTCAACATGTCCGGCAAGTGGTTTAACGTCGTGTCCTATGGCGTGCGCGAGGATGATCATCTCATCGACATGGATGTGGTGGAGCAGAAGGCGCATGAAACCAAGCCGAAGCTGATCCTTGCCGGCGGCACCGCTTATTCCCGCATCTGGGACTGGAAGCGCTTCCGCGAGATTGCCGATGCGGTCGGCGCTTACCTGATGGTCGACATGGCGCACATCGCGGGTCTCGTGGCCGGCGGCCAGCATCCGTCGCCACTGCCGCATGCGCATGTCGTCACCACCACGACGCACAAGTCGCTGCGCGGCCCGCGCGGCGGCATGATCCTCACGAATGACGAGGATATCGCCAAGAAGATGAATTCGGCCGTGTTCCCCGGCCTGCAGGGCGGGCCGCTGATGCATGTCATCGCCGCCAAGGCCGTGGCCTTCGGGGAAGCGCTGCAGCCGGAGTTCAAGACCTACGCCGCAAATATCGTGGCGAACGCGAAGGCCCTTGCTGCAAGCTTGAAGGACACCGGCCTCGACATTGTGTCCGGCGGCACGGACAATCATTCGATGCTGGTCGACCTCCGGCCGAAGAACGCCACGGGCAAGCGCGCGGAGGCGGCTTTGGGCCGCGCCAACATCACCTGCAACAAGAACGGCATTCCGTTCGACCCGGAAAAGCCTTTCGTGACCTCTGGCGTGCGTCTCGGCACGCCGGCCGGCACGACGCGCGGCTTCGGCGAAGCGGAGTTCCGTGAGATCGGCCAGTTGATCACCGAGGTGTTGGATGGCCTGAAGGCTGCCAACTCGGATGAAGGCAACCAGTCGGTTGAAGAGGCTGTGAAGCGCAAGGTCGTTTCGTTGACGGATCGCTTTCCGCTTTATCCCTATCTGGGGTAAGGGGGAGCATTCCTCTTAGACCGGAAGTCCGATGCGCTGCCCTTACTGCCAATCCGAAGACACCCAGGTTAAGGATTCGCGGCCTGCCGAAGACGGCGCCGCGATCCGGCGCCGCCGGATCTGCCCGGTTTGTGGCGGCCGCTTCACCACTTTCGAGCGCGTGCAGCTGCGCGATCTCGTCGTGGTCAAGAAGTCCGGCCGCAAGGTGCCGTTCGACCGCGACAAGCTGATGCGCTCCTTCGACATCGCGTTGCGCAAGCGCAATGTCGATCCCGACCGGATCGAGCGAGCGGTTACGGGCATCGTGCGCCAGCTGGAAAGCTCGGGTGAGACGGAGATCGTGGCGGGCGAAATCGGCCGCCTGGTCATGGAAGCGCTTAAGGCGCTGGACGACGTCGCCTATGTCCGCTTCGCTTCCGTGTATCGCAACTTCCGCGAAGCCCGCGATTTCCACGGCGTCCTCGATGAGCTGACGGTGGAAGACGATCCCGATCATGGAGCCGAACGGCACGATGGCTGAAGCACAGCCGAACGCCGATGATCGCCGCTTCATGGCGGCGGCCATTCGGCTGTCACGCCGGCATCTCGGACTGACCGGCACCAATCCCTCCGTTGCCACCTTGATCGTTGCCGATGGCGTCATCGTCGGCCGCGGCGTTACCGCGATTGGCGGAAGGCCGCATGCCGAACCACAGGCGCTGGCTGAAGCGGGCGAGCGGGCCAGGGGCACGACCGCCTATGTCACGCTCGAACCCTGCGCGCATCATGGCCGCACCCCGCCGTGCGCCGAAGCATTGGTTGCCGCCGGTGTAACCCGTGTCGTTGGAGCCGCATCCGATCCGGACGCGCGCGTCGCAGGACGCGGCTATGCGATCCTTCGGGCCGCCGGCATCGAGGTTCTGGAAGGCGTTCTGGCTGAAGAAGCCGGCGATCAGCTACGCGGCTACCTGCTGCGATCTGTGAAGCGCCGCCCGGAAGTGACTCTGAAGCTTGCGGTTTCCGCCGACGGCATGATCGGGCTGACCGATGAGGGCAGGGTAGCGATCACGGGTGAGACCGTGCGGCGGCAGGTCCATCTGATGCGCGCCGAATCCGACGCAATCCTGATCGGCATCAAGACCGCGCTTGCCGATGATCCCGAACTGACCTGCCGTCTGACCGGCTTGGAAGCCCGCTCGCCCGTACGCATCGTGCTTGATCGGAATGGACGCTTGCCAGCAAGCGCCAAGCTGGCCGTGACCGCGCGCATGGTGCCGACGATGGTAGCCGCTCTTCCGAACGCCATCCAACCTAGCCAGCGCTCGGAACTCGAATCGCGCGGCGTCACCTTCCTGGCGACGGAAGCGCATGAAGGCCGCGTGGCGCTGCCCGAACTGCTCGAAGACCTGAGCGCCCGTGGCATCGGCACGCTGATGGTGGAAGGCGGCGCGGATGCCGCCGGGCAGTTCCTGGCGGAAGACCTCGTTGATCGTTTGGTGTTGTTCAGCAGCACAAAGGAAATCGGAAGCGCGGGCGTGCGCGCGCCGATCACACCGGCAACCGTTCCGCCAAGCTTCCGTCTCCTGCGCGAAAGCCGTTTCGGCGCGGATATCGGCCAGGAATGGGTGAGGGCTTACTGATGTTCACCGGAATTGTCACCGACATCGGCCGCATTGGCCAGATCACGCCACGCGAAGGCGGCAAGCGCCTGCGCATTGAAACAGCCTATGATCCCGCAACGATCGACATCGGTGCGTCCATCAGCTGCTCCGGCGTGTGCCTGACGGTCGTGGAACTGCCGGATGCCTCCTCCAACATGCGCTGGTTCGATGTGGAAGCCTGGGAAGAAGCCCTGCGCCTCACCTCCGCCGGAGATTGGAGCGAAGGAACGGCGCTCAACCTGGAGCGCGCCCTGAAGATGGGCGACGAACTCGGCGGCCACATCGTGTCCGGCCACGTCGACGGCATGGCCACGATCGTGGAGCGAACGGATGAGGGCGAAGCCGTTCGCTTCACCCTGGAAGCACCGGTGGAGCTGGCGAAGTTCATCGCGCCGAAAGGCTCGATCGCTCTGGACGGCACGTCGCTGACCGTCAACAAGGTCGAGGGCCAGCGCTTCGACGTGCTCCTCATTCACCACTCCCTGATCGTCACCACCTGGGGCGACCGCCAGGTCGGCGACCGCGTCAACCTCGAAGTCGACACTATGGCCCGCTATGCCGCGCGCCTCGTGGAAGCGCGCGAGCAGGGGCTGTAGACCTCAGCGCAGCTGCGGGCTCATCGTGGCCGAGCCAGCCTAGTGTGATCAAGCGAACCGCCTCAAACCGTGCGCCGCATGCTCGGTCCTTTTGCCTGGCGGCCGGCGACGATCAAGGCGTTCGAGACTTCTCGAAGTAGCGCAGCATCGCGTCGAACGCTTCGCTGCTCCCTGAACAGACGCGAACCGCGGGCACCACGCGGCAGGAAGCAGGGTCGATGCGAAAGAAACTGCCGAGCAAGGCGCGCGAAGTGGCTTCATCCACACGCGTTCCTTCGATGTGGTGGTGGTAAGTAACATCTGACGCCGCGAAATCGCCGGTCGTGCTGTCGATATAGCCACCACCTTCTCCGACACTGACTTGTTGTTCCCTGACTGGTTCGCCGCTTGGCGTCCTGAAGCGATATTCGACACCGGGCGGCGCGTCGAACTCTACAAAGGTGACGATGCCGTGGGCAACGGCATCAAGCACGATCTCGCCATCGTTCTCCTCGATCTCGACGCCGTATTTCCGATCGAATGTCGCTTGGTCGAGCCGCGTAATCAGGACTACCACGGTTCCCCCTTCCGTAAGCAGCGGCTCGTCCACGACGATGGTCAAGACATTGGAATACGCTGGCGGGCTTGCAAACAATAAGACGCTCAAGGCGAGCGCAGCGAGGCGTGTTCGGGGCATTTACGTCGGCATTCCGATTGTCGAGATTAGCTTACGAAATATCATCTGGGAACATCCGGTCATGAGCAACCGCCAAGATGAAAAGCTGGCAGGCGACTGGGCCGATCATTCTCGGACTACGCATGGCCAATCCTTTCTTGCGCTCGTCGCGTGTTCGGCCTAAGTCAGCGCCTCTTCCGGAGACTGACATGGCCGACAGCAACAAGCCCCATCTGCTGATTGTAGAAGCGCGTTTCTACGACGATCTCGCCGACGCGTTGCTTGATGGCGCGAAGGCTGCCCTCGACGCTGCTGGCGCGACCTATGACATCGTGACCGTGCCGGGTGCCCTCGAAATTCCTGCCGCCATTACGTTTTCCCTCGATGCCGCGGAGCATGGCGGAACTGATTATGACGGCTATGTCGCGCTTGGCACCGTCATTCGCGGCGAAACCTACCATTTCGACATCGTGGCGAACGAGTCTTGCCGCGCGTTGATGGAGCTTTCGGTCGACGAGTCGCTGGCCATCGGCAACGGCATCCTGACCACAGAAAACGACGAGCAGGCCTGGACGCGCGCCAAGCGCAGCGAACTCGACAAGGGTGGTTCCGCCGCTCGCGCCGCGCTGACGATGATTGCGCTGCGCGCAAAGCTGGGAGCTTGAGGATTGTCTGACAATCCAACCAACGAAGGTCGGCCAACCAACGAAGCCGCCCCGATCCGCCAGGTGAACAAGCGTGGCGCGGCTCGGCTCGCTGCCGTGCAGGCGCTGTACCAGATGGATGTCGCCGGAACCGGCGTTCTGGAAATTGCCGCGGAATATGAGGCGTTCCGGCTCGGCAAGGAAATTGATGGGGCCACCTATCGTGATGCCGACGCGCAGTGGTTCCGCGCCATTCTGTCGGGTGTCGTGGAAGACCAGAAGACGATCGATCCGGTTATTCGCCAGGCGCTCACTGAGGACTGGCCGTTGTCGCGGCTTGATTCGACCCTGCGTGCCATTCTCCGCGCCGGTGTTTACGAGCTGATGCGCCGCCAGGACGTGCCGGTGGCTGTGATCGTTTCCGAATATGTCGACATCGCCAAGGCCTTCTATCTCGAAGACGAGCCGAAGCTGGTGAACGCGGTTCTCGACCGCGTGGCGCGCCGCATTCGGGGCGAGGGCCGTGGACGCGATCCCGGCAAGGACGTGGGATGACAAGCCCGGCAGAAGCGCGCAGGACGGCACTGATCCTCGCTTTTGCCCAGGCTATCGTCGGGGCCGCGGGACCGATCTGCATTTCGATCGGAGCCCTTGCGGGCTACTATCTGCTTGATCAGGACAAGGCGCTCGCCACCGCTCCGGTGACCGGTTACACGCTGGGCGTCGCCTTGGGCGCATTGCCTGCCGCAGCCGCAATCCGCATGCTCGGCCAACGCGGCGGCTTTCTAGCCGGTGTCGTCACGACAGCGGCCGGTGGAGCAATCGCCACTGCCGCTTTGTATGCCGGCAACTTCTGGGTGCTCGTGGTCGGCCTCTTGGTGGTCGGCCTTGGTGGCGCCTTCGTCCAGCAATTCCGGTTTGCGGCTGCCGACAATGCGCCGCCGGAGTTCAAGGCGCGCGCCATTTCCTTTATCATGACCGGAGGCGTGCTCACCGCCATTCTCGGACCGCAGATCGTGATCTTCACGCGCGAGCTACTGGCGCCGGTCATGTTCGCCGGTTCTTTTGCTTCGATCATTGGGCTTGCCGCGGTTGGCGGTGTTCTCCTTTCATTTCTGCCGCGTCGCGCCCTTGCTGCCAAGTCGACCGGAGACGCCGACGCTGAGCCGGCGAGACCCTTGCGTGAGATCATCAGCCAGCCCCGCTTCGTTGCGGCTTTGACCTGTGGTGTCGGCAGTTATGCGCTGATGAGCTTCGTGATGACCGGCGCACCGCTCGCGATGGTCGGTTGCGGCTTCACCCAGGATCAGGCGACGCTCGGCATTTCCTGGCACGTGATGGCAATGTTTGGGCCGAGCTTCTTCACCGGCCGGCTGATCAACCGCTTTGGCGCGCCGGTCATCGTCACCGTCGGCCTCGTCCTGCTCGTTGTCTGCGCGCTGATCGCTTTGTCTGGCATCGAACTCTGGCAGTTCTGGACATCGCTCATCATCCTCGGCCTTGGCTGGAACTTCGGCTTCATCGGCTCGACGGCCATGACGGCGCAGACCTACCGCCCAGCCGAGCGCTCGCGCGTGCTCGGCTTCCACGATTCGGTTCTGTTCGGCAGCGTGGCCTTTGCCTCCCTGATGTCCGGCCAGGTCTACAATGCCTATGGCTGGGATATGCTGAACTGGATCGTGTTCCCCGTTGTCGCGATCTGCTTCGTGGTGCTCGTTCCCCTGGTCAAGCAGCGGCGCCAGCTTCTCGCCTGATCGGCACGAGCCCGTTTGCGACCGCGACGAGTCGTCTTCCGCTTGACGATCTCCGCTTCCAGGGCCTACCCCTAAGGAAGGGGCCGGGATCGGAGTGTCCTGTCCAGGGTCTCGCTTTGCGTCCGGGGAGGGGTTCGCCGGACGAAACCGGAAGGAAATCCCAGGCAATGACCATGCTTACCGTCGTCATTCTCTGCGGTCTGCTTTCCCTTGCATATGCGATATGGGCAACCCGGTCGGTTCTCGCCGCCGACCAGGGTAGCGCGCGCATGCAAGAGATTTCGGCCGCAATCCGCGAAGGCGCGCAGGCCTATCTTGCACGCCAATACACCACGATCGCCATTGTCGGCGTGGTGGTCTTCCTCGTCGTCTGGTGGCTGTTGTCCGCCACCGCCGCCATCGGCTTTCTGATCGGAGCGGTTCTGTCGGGCGTCGCCGGCTTCATCGGCATGCACGTGTCCGTCCGCGCCAATGTCCGCACAGCGCAAGCCGCATCAAACAGCCTGGCGGCAGGCCTAAACATCGCCTTCAAGTCCGGCGCGATCACTGGCCTTCTGGTGGCCGGCCTCGCTCTGCTTGGTGTTGCGGTCTATTTCTGGGTTCTGATCGGGCCGATGGGCTATGCGATCACCAACAACCAGCTGCCGCGTGAAGTCATCGATGCTTTGGTGGCACTCGGCTTTGGCGCATCGCTGATCTCGATCTTCGCGCGTCTGGGCGGCGGCATCTTCACCAAGGGCGCGGACGTCGGCGGCGATCTCGTCGGCAAGGTTGAGGCGGGGATCCCGGAAGACGATCCACGCAACCCCGCAACCATCGCGGATAATGTCGGCGACAATGTCGGCGACTGCGCCGGCATGGCGGCCGATCTGTTCGAGACCTATGCGGTGACGGTCGTCGCCACCATGGTTCTCGGGGCGATCTTCTTTGCCGGCACCGACGTGCTGTCTAGCGTGCTGCTTTATCCTCTCGCCATCTGCGGCACCTGCATCATCACCTCGATCATCGGCACCTTCTTTGTAAAACTGTCGGCCAACGGCTCGATCATGGGCGCCCTCTACAAGGGCCTGATCGTCACCGGCTTGTTATCGATTGTTGGCTTGGCACTTGCTACGCAGCTGACGGTCGGCTGGGGTGATATCGGCTCGGCCAACGGCATGATTGTTACCGGCCTCAGCCTCTTCACCTGCGGCTTGCTCGGTCTCATCGTCACCGGGCTGATCGTGGTCATCACCGAATACTACACCGGAACCAACAAACGTCCGGTGAACTCCATTGCCCAGGCATCTGTGACCGGTCACGGCACAAATGTCATCCAGGGTCTGGCGGTTTCGCTCGAATCAACCGCGCTTCCGGCGATCGTGATCGTGGGCGGCATCATCTCGACCTACCAGCTTGCCGGCCTGTTCGGCACAGCCATCGCGGTCACGACGATGCTCGGCCTCGCTGGCATGATCGTCGCGCTGGATGCGTTCGGCCCCGTCACCGACAATGCTGGCGGTATCGCTGAAATGTCGGGCCTGCCCAAGGAAGTGCGGCAATCCACCGATGCGCTCGATGCGGTCGGCAACACGACCAAGGCCGTCACCAAGGGCTATGCGATCGGCTCGGCCGGTTTGGGCGCGCTCGTGCTGTTTGCCGCCTATAGCTACGACCTGCAATATTTCGCATCGAACCCGACGCTTTTCCCCTACTTCTCGGATATCGGCACGGTCTCCTTCGACCTGTCGAACCCGTATGTGGTGGCAGGGCTGATCTTTGGCGGGCTGATTCCCTACCTGTTTGGCGGCATTGCCATGACGGCGGTGGGTCGAGCCGCGGGGTCGATCGTCGAGGAGGTGCGTCGGCAATTCCGCGCCGATGCCGGCATCATGCAGGGAACGTCCAAGCCGGATTACGCCCGCGCTGTGGATATCCTGACCAAGGCCGCGATCAAGGAGATGATCGTGCCCTCGCTGCTGCCGGTACTGGCACCGCTCGTCGTGTATTTCGGCGTCCTGCTGATTTCCGGCTCGAAGGCGTCGGCTTTCGCAGCCCTCGG
Organism: Tianweitania populi; assembly: GCF_014652875.1. GTDB lineage: Bacteria > Pseudomonadota > Alphaproteobacteria > Rhizobiales > Rhizobiaceae > Tianweitania > Tianweitania populi. The sequence goes on from NZ_BMZQ01000001.1 coordinate 578,396, forward strand.
TGCATCGCTCCTCGGCGTCATCGTCAACGGCCTGTTCGTGGCGATCTCGATGACCTCGGGTGGCGGTGCCTGGGATAATGCCAAGAAAAGCTTCGAGGATGGTTTCGTCGACAAGGACGGCACCCGCCACCTCAAAGGCTCGGACGCGCATAAGGCGTCGGTGACCGGTGATACGGTCGGCGATCCCTACAAGGATACCGCCGGGCCTGCCGTCAATCCGGCGATCAAGATCACCAACATCGTAGCCTTGCTGCTGCTGGCCGTGCTCGCCCATAGCGGCTGATCAAAACGAAAGAGCCCGCCGAGATGATCTCGGCGGGCTCTTTGCTTGAGTCTTTGAAGGCCTAGATGCCGGCCTTGGGGCCACGGTTGCCGTCAAGGCGGGATGGGGCACCGAAGGCGCCAGCGCCCGTCAGCACCTGACCGATAAACGTCTGGTCCTTGCCGCCTGTTGGCGTTGTGCGCGAAATGAAGTCGAACACCTTGCCATCCTGCAACCCGTAATGGGCGATCTGCGTCACGCGTCCGTCGGCACCGAAGTAAACGGCGAGGATGCGGCGATCAACGATGCGCGGGTTCATGAAAGCCACATCGCGGCGGCGCGTTTGTGAGATGTAGTAATAGGCTTCGGCGTCAAAGGTCGCCGTGGTCGATGGGCTGCCGAGAGCCAGCTGCACCTGTTCGCGAGACGAGCCGACTGGCACCAGCTCAATCGCCTGCTCGTCGATGACATAACCTTGCGTGAGCGTTTCGCCGGGTGCGAGGCTTGCTGCCGTGCACGCTGAAAGCGCAAGGGTCGATGCGCCGAGCACCGCAATGCCGCGAGTAACCTTCCACATCCGGGAAAATGCCGTCGAGTTCATACTGTCCAATCCCCACCAGCTTTGCAGGAAAGCGTGAAAACCGGTAGACCAGCTTCGAAGCGGATGCAACCGGACTGGTTTCGCCGCAGAAACGGGAGTTCACGCACCATGTTACGCAAACTGTTCGGCCGCAGCGAGAATGCGGGCAGAACGGCAGCGATCAGCCTTTATGAGCAGATCGTGGCAGCGGCGCGGCAGCCAGCTTTTTATGCACACTGGAATGTACCCGATACGCCGATTGGCCGTTTCGAGATGATTTCGGTTCACATGGTCCTGTTTCTGCACCGCATCCGAGGTGAGGCGGGCGATCTCCAGCGCATCGCGCAGATCCTGACCGACGAGTTCTTTCTCGATGTGGATCATTCCCTTCGCGAACTCGGCATCTCCGACGTAGGCGTGCCGAAGCGCATCAAGAAGCTGGCGCGTATGTTTTTCGGTCGCGCAAGATCCTACTCGGATGCGCTCGACAGCGGCGATCAAGTCGCGCTAGCAGCCGCCATCGCGCGCAATGTTCGGCCGGACGTCACAGATTGGGCGGAAACACCTGCGATTGCTGATTACATGCGGCGTGCCAGCAATTACCTTGCGAGCCAGCCTTTGACGGCATTCGCCGAGGGGCAGGTTCGCTTCGGCAGCGTTCTTGAGGAAATCGAAACTTGAACACCACAAAAAGCCCGGTCTCCTTTCCCGTCAGCATCAACCGCTTGCCGTCAAAAGGCATGCCGGTGCGAATCGAAGCCGACGCTGATATGCGCGCGGCTCTGGCGGAAGCGCATGACCTCGTTTCGGTGGAGCGGTTCGTCGCCGATGTCATGGTCACGGACTGGAAAGGCAGCGGCGTTGCGGTGAATGGCAAGGTCGAAGCCAAGATCACCCAGGCCTGCATTGTTACGCTCGAGCCGCTCACGGCGCGAATCGATGAAGCTATCGAGGCGACCTTCCTGCCGCGCAATTCCAAGCTGCATCGCCTTCCAGATCCCAGCGACGAGTTGATGATCGATCCCGACGGTCCCGATGCGCCGGAGATTCTTGAGGGTGATACCGTGGATGTCGGCGCGCTCGCGGAGGAGATCTTCGCCCTCGCAATCGATCCTTATCCGCGTAAGGAAGGCGTAGAAACCCTGGAAATCCGTGAAGACTCTGCGGCGCCCATGAACCCGCTTGCCGAAAAACTGGCGGCTTTGAAGGACAAGCTCTGATTTCACGGGCAGGCGCGCCTTAGCTGTTGTGCCGTCCGCCAAAACAGCTATTTTCGCGCCTCCTGTCGCCCGGCCCCTTAAGCAAAAAAGAAAAAGCCAAGCGTGATCCGAATTTCCATCGACGCCATGGGCGGCGATCACGGCCCAGGGGTCGTCGTTCCCGCCCTCGCCACGTTTCTTGAACGCCGGCCCGATTCGCGTTTTATCGTGTTCGGGCGCCAGGAGGCCGTGCATCCGGAACTGGCCAAGTTCCCTAGCCTCGCGAGTTCAGTCGAATTCATCCACTGCGATGTTGCTGTGCGTATGGACGACAAGCCGAGCCAGGCTTTGCGCCATGGTCGCGGCAAGTCGTCGATGTGGCGCGCCATCGAGGCGGTCAAGCTCGGCCAGGCCGATGTCTGCATATCGGCCGGCAACACCGGCGCGCTGATGGCCATGGCGCGCTTCTGCCTGCGCACCATGGCGAAGATTGATCGTCCGGCCATCGCCGCGATCTGGCCAACCACACGCGGCGAAAGCATCGTGCTGGATGTCGGCGCATCAATCGGTGCCGACGCCCACCAGCTCGTTGATTTCGCCATCCTCGGCGGTGCCATGTCGCGCGCACTCTTCCAGATCGAACGGCCGACCATCGGCCTGCTGAATGTCGGCGTCGAGGAGATCAAGGGCCAGGAAGAGGTCAAGGAAGCCGGGCAGATCCTGCGCTATACCGAGCTGAACTCGCTGGTTTACCAAGGCTTCGTCGAAGGCGACGACATCGGCAAGGGCACCGTTGACGTTGTGGTGACCGAAGGTTTTTCCGGCAATATCGCGCTGAAGACTGCCGAAGGCACGGCCAAGCAGATCGCGGGCTACCTGCGCGCGGCGATGAGCCAGAGCCTGATGTCCAAGATCGGCTACTTCTTTGCGCGCGGTGCCTTCAACGCGCTGCGTGAGAAGATGGATGTTCGCAAATCCAACGGCGGCGTCTTTCTCGGCTTGAACGGCATCGTCGTGAAAAGCCATGGCGGCACGGATCACGAAGGGTTCGCGGCCGCGATCGACCTCGGCTACGACATGGTGCGCAACCGGCTGATCGACCGCATCGAAGCGGATCTGCAGCTGTTTCACGCGCATCGGCATCAACTATCAGCGCTGGGCCGGGCGCGAGCAGACGAAGAAGGCGAGGGCGAAGCGTGATTCGATCTGTCGTAAAAGGCGTAGGCACCTCGCTGCCGCGCCGCATCATGAAGAATTCCGAGTTCGAAACACTGGTGGACACCACCGACGAGTGGATTGTTCAGCGTACGGGTATCACCCAGCGCCACATTGCCGGTGACGACGAATCGACCGCGTCGCTCGGCGAAGCGGCAGCGCGTGCAGCGCTTGATGCAGCGGGCCTGACGCCGGCCGACATCGACCTGATCGTGCTGGCGACATCGACGCCCAACAACACCTTCCCGGCAACAGCCGTGGAGATCCAGAACCGCCTGGGCATCACCCACGGTTTCGCCTTCGATCTCCAGGCGGTCTGCTCCGGCTTCGTTTACGCGATCACCACGGCCGACCTGCATCTGCGTGGCGGCATGGCCAAGCGCGCGCTGGTGATCGGCTCCGAAACCTTCTCGCGCATTCTCGACTGGACCGACCGTACCACTTGCGTGCTGTTCGGCGATGGAGCTGGCGCCGTCGTGCTTGAAGCGGAGGAGGGCACGGGCGCGTTGACCGATCAGGGTATTATCGCAGCCAGCCTGCGCTCAGACGGCAGCCACAAGCAGAAGCTTTATGTCGACGGCGGCCCGTCCACGACTGGCAAGGTCGGCGTGCTGCGCATGGAAGGCAAGGAAGTCTTCAAGCACGCGGTGGGCATGATCACCGATGTGATCGAAGAAACTTTCCGCCAGGGCGAGATCACCGCCGATCAGCTCGACTGGTTTGTGCCGCATCAGGCCAACCGCCGCATCATCGAAGCATCGGCCAAGAAACTCGGCATACCCATGGAAAAGGTCGTCGTCACCGTCGATCTGCACGGCAACACGTCTGCCGCTTCCGTTCCGCTGGCGCTGGCCAGCGCTGTTGCCGACGGTCGTATCAAGAAGGGCGACCTCGTGCTTCTGGAAGCCATGGGCGGCGGTTTCACCTGGGGTGCCGTGCTTCTGCGCTGGTAGCGTTTTGCCAGGCTAAGTCCTTGACCTCGCGAAGTGAATTTTCTAGGTTCGCTTCTCATTTGTTACTTTGATGAAGCGACAAGCTGGGACGGCGGCGGATGGAAGGCAAGACACTCACACGGGCTGATCTTGCCGAGGCCGTGTATCGCAAGGTCGGCTTGTCGCGCAGCGAATCTGCCCAACTCGTTGAATCCGTGCTCGATGAAATCTGCGCCGCGATCGTGCGCGGCGAGGACGTCAAGTTGTCTTCCTTCGCGACCTTCCATGTCCGCGAGAAGAACGAACGTATCGGACGCAATCCAAAGACCGGCGAGGAAGTGCCGATTTCACCGCGCCGGGTGATGACCTTCAAGGCTTCCAACGTTCTGAAAAGCCGCATCATCGACGGCCATACGAGTGCTGCCAAGCCTTCAAAGGCGAAGAAAGCCGGTTGAAGTTTGAGCGCCGGCTTCTTGCCGGGCTTGAAAGTGCCAGCTTAACTCGCTGGAATATCCCATGATTCGCGAATCGCTTACGCGAGCGGGAGTGTGACAATGCTGGACAAAAGCCCTGACGCCTTCCGCACCATCAGTGAGGTCGCGGAAGATCTCGATCTGCCGCAGCATGTGCTGCGCTTTTGGGAAACCCGTTTCACCCAGATCAAGCCGATGAAACGTGGCGGCGGCCGCCGATATTATCGGCCGCATGACGTCGAGCTGATCAAGGGCATTCGTCATATGCTTTATGATCAGGGCTATACGATCAAGGGCGTGCAGAAGCTGCTGCGCGATAATGGCAACCAGTTCCTGATGGCTGTCGGAAATGGCGACCTGGCCGCTGCCGAGGCGCTCGCACAGCGCAAGCAGGCGGAAGCACCCGAGCCTGTGCCAGCCGCGTCGCAGCTGGTTCACCGTGGGCCGGAAGACGAGATGCTGCTCGGAGAGCCGAAGGTGAAGCCCAGCCGGCGGTTCTTCGGCATGGGCAAACACGAGGAAGACGGCCCCGTTTCCGCCGATCAGGGGCGCCTGTCTCGCGATAACCGCGCTCTTCTTCAGGAAGCCCTGTTCGATCTGCTGGAATGCAAACGTTTGCTCGACCAGGTGCGCTGACGGTTTGCGTCAGTCGTCATTCGCGGCATTCAACTGATCGGGCCGCAGCCCTTCGTCGGACCCCTCAAGATAGCCTTTGGAAGCAGCCCATTCCCGCAGCGCCTGCGTGATCGCAAGCGCATGGCTTTGGTCGTGGCTGGATTCCGCAATGTAGCGATCAAGGGCAGCTGAAAGCTCCGGCGTCAGCGTGATCGTCAACGTGGTCGCTTCGGAGGGTGCTGTCATGATCTCGGTCGCTCATCTAGGGATAGTCGATGAAGACGCGCAGGCAGCTTGTTTGTTCCCGGAAGGAAATTGGTCGGAGCGGCGGGATTCGAACCCACGACCCCTTGACCCCCAGTCAAGTGCGCTACCGGGCTGCGCTACGCTCCGAACCAAGGAAAGCCTTATAGAGCCTGGGGTTTTGGCGCAAGCCTGAAAAAGGAAGGAAAGAACATAAGGGCACTGGAAAGTCGCTGGACGCAGCTTGCGGTACGGAAACTACCGCAATTTTACCGCGGATGTTTTGTGCTTGTTCCAGCATGCAATCTCCCACTCCCCACCTATTTACATGATCGTATAATAGGCCCTTGAAAGCTCCATTATACGATCTTAGAATAAGGGAGCGCCGCAAGCGTGCGTGCGCGTGATTGATGGAGGATCACAATGGACCACATGATGCTTAATACAGACCCGCCAGGTCTGGCTGCGACAAACGACCCAAGGCCTGTGGCACCGACGCACATTCATCAGGAACGACTCAAGCAATCACTTGAAACCGTTCTGCGCCTTTGGGAGCAGAGCGATTTCGAGCGTGAACTTGAGGAGGCGATGATTGCTCTGGGCCTATATGAGGACTGGTTTGTCGAGCCACTCAACAGACACGAGGTACATGTCCTAGCTACATCTCTTTATTCTGAAAGGTCGGGTGGAGGAGCAGAGATCTCTTACTCAACCGTTCTTCAGGTGACAGAGCAGTTCAACGGGCGACCGATGAACCTTGCAATGGTTTATAAGACAATCGAACGGTTGATGAGCAAAGGCTTGCTCGACGAGATCATCAACTCGGCGGAAGGTAAGGCGGGGCGAAGCCGTCTCTATAAGATCAATAACTTCGGGCGCGATGCATTCAAGATGGCTATTTTGAACGCTGAAACGCTGAAGGCCGCTGAGGGTCAGGCAGTCGCCTGACCCTTTTGTTTAGCTAACAAGGAGAGAGACATGACCGAACGACTTTACCATCTGCAACAGGGAAAGGACCCTCCGCATGGAAGATGATCCGATAAACAGCCGTGTCCGTTATTTGGTGCACATGGTTATTCCAGAGGTCGCCAAGCGAGCCGATTTTTTGGAAGCCCTTCGAGAAAAGATCCTCGAATACAAGCGTCAAGGTCACCACGATAAGGCGGCTCACTATCTAGCCGACGTCATGGTCCAGCTTGAGCTTGATGCACGTGAAGCCGATAAGGAACGGCGAGTGAAGCAGGTGGACAGGATTTACTCCTGGGTTGCTCCAATCGCCATTCCCATTGCTATCGGTCTTTTGAACGGCTCGATCCCAGTTTAGCGATCGCGCCTGTCAGCAGGGGACCGCCATCCTCTGCTGACATAACCGTAGAACTCTGCGGTTAAAAACTTCTTAAAGCCTTATTTGCACGCATGCCGCTCTTTCACAACACCAATCACACGATGGTGTTCTTGTGACAGGAGCCGAAGTCGGCTGAAGCCGCTTCCTTTCTGCTGTTTGATTGGGCCGGATGGCAGGCCCGGAGGGCAGGGAAGAAGCGCCGGAGAACAATGGGCTACCTTGGCGGTCAGCTACTTGTGATCGCGCATTGTTCCATAGCTTGCGGCTAAGGAGCCGCTTGAGATCAAGAAGCCGCCAGCAGACTCAGATGAACGCAGTCGAAGCAACGTGTCCGATGGTGGCGGCGAGCCCGATAGCCACCACACGCATGATGCGAAAAACAAAGGCGGCGCTTCGAAGTCCTGACGGGTTTGGCTGAGTGACAGTGCCATTGAAAGGGCTGCCTTGGTGGCCCTTTTTCGTGTCTGATATCAGCACGCACTCCACGGCTATGGCGTGACAAGCTGGACAGAGTCTCGGATGCTTGCCAAAGTGGCAAGGCATTTCACAAAAACATAATATTCTTATACAAGGATGCAAGACGAACGAGCAAAGAGATCCTGCTCATGCTGCCCCTGCGCATTTGGCTCCCCGGCGGAACCCTGAAGGTGAAGCGCTATTGGCACCTTCGCAGTGATGAACGGGCGAGGCTGGTGCCTGTCTGGAAAGTCGGCGCGACCTACTTCGTGTGGCGCTCTCGTCACGAGAGCCGCTAAGTCCGACCTAGTTCACGCGTAGTTCTGAGCGGGCCGCGATGCAGCCCGCTCATTCGTTGTGTATACTCGGATCAGGCGTCCGGCGTGACCTTCAGGATGCTCGACGTGCCCGCCTTCGGGTTTTCGGTCACGGCGTAAATGGCGCCGTCGTCGGCCACTTTCACGTCGCGCACGCGGGCTTCGAGCGGGATGCGCTCTTCGGAAGCGACGCGGTCGTTGTCGAGATGCAGAACCACGATGCCGGTGGAAACCAGTCCACCAATCAGGACGGTGTTCTTCCAGTCGGAGAACTGATCGCCCTGATAGAAGACCATGCCGGATGGGCCGATCACAGGATCCCAGTAATAAACCGGCTGCTCCATGCCGTCTTTGGACGTAACGCCGTCGCCGACCGGCTGGCCGCTATATTCGATCCCATAGGTGATCACCGGCCAGCCATAGTTCTTGCCGCCTTCGGGGCGGTTGAGCTCATCGCCGCCCTTGGGCCCATGCTCAACCGTCCACAAGCGGCCCTGACTGTCCAAGGCGGCCGCCTGCATGTTGCGGTGTCCGTAGGACCAGATCTCCGGCAGGGCATTCTGTTGCTCGGCAAGCGGGTTGCCGTCTGCAGCCGTACCATCCGTCTTGATGCGGAAGACCTTGCCAAGGCCGCTGCTGAGATCCTGTGCCTGCACGCGCGGCTCTTTATCCGACCGCTCGCCAACCGTGACATAGAGGTGGCCATCGTCGGTTGGCACGATGCGCGAGCCGAAGTGCTTGTTGTTTTCCCATGATGGCGTTTGACGGAAGATGACCTTCACATCGTCCAGCTTTCCGTCGTTACTGTCATCGAGCGACAGGGTGGCCGAGGCGACCGACGTGCCATTGCCGTCAACGCGTGGCTCGCTGAAGCTGAAGTAGATGCGGTTCGAGCTTTCGAAATCCGTCGCGAGGGCAACATCGAGGAGGCCGCCCTGGCCGCGCGAGTCGACTTTCGGGAGACCTTCGAGCGCCTTGCCCGGCTTGCCGTCAGCCGACACCACATGCATCGCGCCTTCCTTGGTGGTCACCAGCATGCGCCCGCCCGGCAGGAACTCCATGGCCCAGAGTTGCGGCAGGCCTTCTGCCACGGGCGTGACCGAGACCTTCGCCAGGGTGGAAGGCTGCGGCGCGCGCGTTTGATTCTGGAAGGCGGGTTTCTGGTTGGGCGCGTTGGGGCTTTGGGTTTCAACAGGCTTGTTGGCCGGCGTGCCCTCATCGCCGCTCGCGGGAACCTGACCTTCCACCTGTTCGACCGGCGATGTGTCCCCGGTTGATTGGGCATGCGCGGCTGTGCCTGCAAGGCTAACGGAGAAAGCGGTGCTGGTGAGAAGAATGAGGAGGCGGCTCATGGACTGTCCTTGTGTCGCGTTTATCATGTGTCGGCCAATGCCGAGATCGGGCGGGCTTGCGAAGCCTTCCGCCTTCACGATCCAATGCGGACCCTATCAGCCGGTTGCGACACGGCTTCTCAACAACGCGTCATCACCGGGATGTCTGTGAACGCTGCAAGCGCGCTTCATGTCCGTATCGTGCTTCAAGCGCGAGGCAGCCCCACACCATCCCAAGCAGCAGATAGAAGTGACGCCAGTGATCGGTGTCGATCACGCTGCCGAGTGCGACATGGCCGAGCAGCGTCGCATAGGCACAGAGCAGGTAGGGCTGCCAGGGGCGGTTGCGGAACAGGATGCGGAAGCCGGCCGCAAAGGTCCAGAGGATCAGCGTGATATAGGACAGGAAGCCGAGCCAGCCGTAGTCCATCAGCGCCTTCAACCAGATATTGTGCGTGTCCTCGCCGAAGATCGTGCCGAACACCAGCGGCCCAATGCCGAGGGGATGTTCCAGGGCCATTGCAAAACCATAGCCGTAGCGGGCAAAGCGGCCGAGGCGGGCGCCGTCATAGTCCTGCACCAGCTGCGCGCGCGTCGAGAAGAGTTCGGCCACGCCCGGCAGTTGCAGTGCGATGAGGATGGCGAGGCTGACGAACACCACGGCGCCCAGGCTCATGACGGCCACGCGCAGTCGGAACCGTCCGCTGGAGCTTTGCAGGAAAAGGGCTGCCACCAGCAGAATCGCGGCCGCACCGAACAGGCCCCAGGCGCCACGCGAGAAAGACAGGAAGATGCCGGTGACCAGGATCAGCAGCGGCCCGCTCCACACGGCGGCGGTCTTCAAGCCGCCGGTCAGGATGCGATGCAGCATGTAGATGCCGGGAAAAACCAGAAATGGGCCGAACACGTTCGGGTCTTGGAAGGCACCCGCTGCGCGGTCGTATTTCGTGAACATCTCGGCGCCGGGCAGCAGGTGGAAATAGCCGGCGATACCGAGGAAGGACGTTGCGACAGCTGCCAGCACCCAGGCCAGAGCCATCGGGCGGAAAAGGTCCGGCTGCGATTCCGTGACAGACGCGTAGAAGATCGCCGTGAAAGCGAGGAACATGGAGACCGCGAGATATAGCGGCGTTTCCTTGAGGTCGGCCATCTGCGTCATCGAGATCATGCCGCCGATGTTGAAGGTGATCAGCAGGATCACCAGTGGCAGAATGGCGCGCGAGATGCGCAGGCCGAACAGGGCCCACACGCCGATCAGCCCGGCCATATAGAGCTCGTAGGGCGCCGGTTCCTCGATCACGAAGCCGGACAGAAGCACGCCGAGACTGACGGCCGCCGTGCCGATCAAGGCAATCAGCTTGGCGTTGATCGCCTCACGCGGCAGCGCCGGATGAACAACGGCGCTAATAGGCGTTCTCCGAGCGCAGCAGCCGGATCGGGGTCAGGAACAGGATCTTCAGATCGAACCAGATCGACCAGTTCTCGATATAATCCAAATCATATTCGGTGCGCATGCGGATCTTGTCGGAAGAATCGATCTCGCCGCGCCAGCCGCTGATCTGCGCCCAGCCGGTTACGCCGGGCTTCACGCGGTGGCGCGCGAAATATCCGTCGACCACTTCATAAAACAACGTGTCGTGCGATTGCGCGGATACCGCATGGGGGCGGGGGCCTACCAGCGATAGACTGCCGAGCAGTGCATTGAAGAACTGCGGCAGCTCGTCGATCGAAGTCTTGCGGATGAAGCGACCGACGCGGGTTACACGCGGATCGTTCTTGGTCACCGCCTGCTTGGCGGTGGGATCGCATTGCTCGCTATACATCGAGCGAAACTTGAGGACCTCGATTTCCTCATTGTTGAAGCCGTGCCGCTTCTGCCGGAACAGGATCGGACCCTTGCTGTCCAGCTTGATGGCAATGGCCGTGGCGATCATGATCGGCGAAAACAGGATGATCCCGAACAGGCTGAACACGATGTCGAAGATGCGCTTCGCAACCGAGTCCCAGTCGTTGATCGGCTTGTCGAAAATATCCAGCATCGGCACCTGGCCGATAAAGGAATACGAGCGCGGGCGGAAATGCAGGTTGTGCGTGTGGGCCGACAGGCGAATGTCGACGGGCAGGATCCAGAGCTTCTTCAAAAGCGTCAGCACACGCGATTCCGCCGTCAGCGGCAGCGACACGATCAGCATGTCGATATGGGCGATGCGCGCGAATTCCAGCAGTTCGTTGATCGTGCCGAGCTTGGGATAGCCGGCAACGATCGGGGGTGAGCGGCGGTCATCGCGATCGTCGAAGATGCCACAGATGCGGATGTCGTTATAGGGCTGCGCCTCGATCGAGCGGATCAGCATCTCCGCCGCAGGCCCTCCGCCTACAATCACGGCGCGCCGCTCGATCACACCGTTGCGCACCCAACGCTTTACGAAATGCGAAACGATGACGCGCACCAGGAGGATCGCGGTGAAGCCGCCGAGGAACCACGAGCCGAACCAGACACGCGAAAAGTCCTCCGACCATTTCAGCAGGAAGCCCATGGTTGCCAACGCCCCGAGCGCTGCAATCCAGGCAAGCCCTAAGCGGGCGATGTTCTGCAGCGGCCGGCTGAGAATGCGAAACTGGTAGGCTTCGGCGATGTTGAGGAAGGCCACCGCAAGCAGCGAGCCGCTCACGATCACCGCCGGATATTCCCAGGCTAGCCATGGGCCCTTGCCGACGTAAACGGCGCGGATACCGAGGCCAACTGCGCAAAGCAGCAGGAACTCGGCGATGCGCAGCAGGCCGCTGACCATGTTCGAGGACATGCCGTCGCCACGATATTGCTGCGCGATCTGACGCGCCATATCGTTCAACTCTCGACGCGGCGCAGTCGCAATTTCGCCGTCGCGGAAGCTGCGCACAGCCTCAAGCGTATAGCGAAGCGCCGGATCGTTCTCGGTCATCAAAGCTGGCCCCGCCAAAACCCTGCCTAAGGGCTTTGTTCCTCAAGGGCATATATGAGCAAAGAGCGGCTAATAAAGACTTGCAGCCGTCAGTGACTTTGTTGCGATCTCAGCGCGCAAGCGCGGCAAAGTAAGCCTGTTCGATCTCTTGCGCCATCACATCGACACCAAACCGGCTCCGCAGGGTGTCACGCGAAGGCATGGCATCGTGCAAAACTTTGGGATCACGGGTCGCATCCACCATGCGGGTGGCGAGTGCGTCTGATGAGCCCGGCACGATCAAAGCACTGGAGGTTTGTCCTAGGATCTCCGGGATACCGCCAACGGAGGTCGCGATCATTGGCATTCCCGCCGCAAGCGCTTCCAGCACGATATAGGGCATAGCTTCTGCCCGCGACGGCACGACGATCGTTTTGCCTAAAGCAAAGGCGCGCCGCGCCGGCATGGCGGGATGGAAGGTGATCTGCTCGGCCAAACCGAGCGAGGCTGCCTGCGCCTTGTACTTTGGCAGGTCGTCTCCATCCCCGACCATTACCGCCGTCAGCGGATGCTGCAGAATGGCCGCTGCTTTCGCCAGCGCGTCGATAAAGATGTCGGGACCTTTCAGGTCGCGCATCATGCCGATGTAAAGGAAGTCGGCCGCATCGCCGTTGGGCAGAACGGGTTCAAATTCTTCCGCCCGCAAACCGTTGTAAACGAGCCGATACGGGACCTTCGGCTGGCCGACCTTGGCGAGGAATGTCTGCATCTCGTGTTCCGACACGAACAGCAGCTGGTCGGTCGTAAACCGCTCCAGCAGCCGCTCGATCGCGAACACTGTCCGGCCAAAGGCGCTATGCTCGTCGTAATGCAGGCTGCCGCCATGCGGTGAATAAAGGCGGGCCACGCGAGACCTTGAAACCCGCAGAAGTGAGCCGAACATGCGGGCATAAACGCCCCCCTTGGCGCCATGTCCGTGCAGAACGTCCGGCTGCAATTGCTTGATGATCTTGTAGGTGCGCCATGCGGCAGCGATGTCGCCGGCTCCGATATGGCGCTGGATCGGCGTGCGGTGGATGCCCAGCGCAAGCTGCGGTTCGATCTCGTCGAACAAGCGGGCTTCATGGGAGCCACCCGTGGTGGAATCGCAGAGAATGCCGACCTGATGCCCGGCCGCGACCTGCGCATGCGTGAGATCGCGCACATGCCGGAAGATGCCGCCCACCGGCGAACGGAAGCAGTGCAGGATGCGTAAGGGTTGACCCACGGCGTTCAGGACAGCCGGGATCAGAACAGGCGTTCGCGCACGTAAACCGTATCGCCCGGCAGAAGCGGGTCGGAGGTGACGACGCGACCGGTCATGACCTTGCCATTGATGCTGCGGGTAATGTCGACATCGGCCTGGTTGGCGCGCGGCGAGAAGCCGCCGGCCAGTGCTACGGCCTTTTGCACGGTCAAGCCGGGAACATAGGAGTACTGCCCGGCGGCACCCACTTCGCCCATCACGAAGATCGGTCGGTACCGCTCGATCTGCACGGAGATATCGGGATCGCGAAGATAACCGTTGCGCAGCTTCACCGCGAGGTCGCGCTCGATCTGCTGAACCGTCTTCCCACGCGCAGCGACTGCGCCGACGAGCGGGAAGGAGATGTAGCCGGATTGATCCACCGCATAGGTGTTTGTCAGGCCTTCCTGCTCGAACACCGTGACGCGAACACTGTCGCCGGCATCGAGAACATAGGGCTTGTCGATCGCCTGGTGGAAAGCGGCAGGCGCCGGACGATATCCCGAGCAACCGGCCGTCAGCAGCGAAAGCGCAAGAACGGAGGCAAGTGCTTTTGTGATCATGGCCGGCGTGTGCCTCGGAAGGTCTGAGATGCCGCGTTATTGCCTTGTTAGGGTTAATGCCGGGTAAAGGTGAAAGGGCCGGGCTTTAAGTCTGGCCGGCCAAGTCATACAGGCAGGTACACAGGCAATATTAACCAGCCGGTCACCATACTTGTTTAGATTCTCGCCATCGTGGTGGAGTGTAGGCGAATGCCGGTGGTCTCGAACCAAGCGAACGACATCGATGTGGATCTCGGCCGGCTGTTCTCCAGCCTGGCTCGAAACTGGCTGCGCATCCTCCTCGTCGCCTTGTGCATCACAGGGCTGGCTTTCCTGCTCGCTTGGCTTGCCACTCCGCTTTATCGCGCCGAAACCCGTATCCTGATTGAAACCCGCGAATCCCCGCTGACGAGGGGCAATGCGCCGGCGGATGCGGACCGTCCGATCCTCGATGCGGAGGGCGTAGCCAGCCAGGTGCAGGTGATTTCCTCCACCGACATTCTCAAGAAGGTCGCGACCGATCTGAACCTTGCCAGCCGCAAGGAATTCGACCCCTCCATCGATATGTCCCTGCCGAAGCGTATCCTGGTTTCCACCGGCCTGATGCGCGACCCCAAGGATGTGCCGGCCGATGAACGCGTGCTGTCGACCTTCCGCGAGAAGCTCAAGGTCTACAATGTCGAGCGCTCGCGCGTGATCGTGATCGAGTTCTCCTCGGAAGACCCGGCACTCGCTGCCGCAATCCCCAATAAGATCGCCGAAGCCTATCTCGGCGTGCAGCAGGTCGCCAAGCAGCAGTCCAACACGGATGCCACGCAGTGGCTGCAGCCAGAGATTGCCAACCTTTCGGATCGCGTAAAGGAAGCCGAAGGCAAGGTCGCCGCCTACCGTTCGCAATCGGACCTGCTAATTGGCCAGAACAATTCGGTGCTCGCCACGCAGCAGCTGTCGGAACTCTCCAGTGAATTGTCGCGCGTGCGCGCCAACCGCTCGGCGGCCGAAGCCAATGCCGAAAGCCTGCGCTCGACCATCAGGGCAGGGGCTTCGCTGGACTCCGCACCGGAGGTTCTGTCCTCGCCGCTGATCCAGCGTTTGCGGGAGCGGGAAGTCGAGTTGAAGGCACAGATCGCCGATCTGTCCGTCACGCTGCTCGGCAACCACCCGCGTCTGCGTGCCCTCAACTCGCAGCTCAACGATCTCGAAGGTCAGATTCGCTCGGAAGCCCGCAAGGTTCTTTCCGGCTTGGAAACGGAAGCAAAGACAGCCGCCGCGCGTGAAGCAAGCCTGCAGCGCGATCTGGATGCCTTGAAGCAGGTATCGGCCCGTGCCGACGACCAGGGGGTCGAACTCCGCTCGCTGGAGCGTGAAGCGGCTGCGCAGCGTGAATTGCTGGAGTCCTACCTGTCGCGCTATCGCGAAGCGATGTCGCGCGGCGAAGGCAACTACCTGCCGGCCGATGCGCGCATCTTCTCGCGTGCCGTGGCGCCGGTTGAGCCTTATTTCCCAAAGATCCTCCCGATCACGATCGCGGCCTTCGTCGCCTCCTTGCTGATCATGGCCATCATCACTCTATTGCAGGAACTGTTCAGCGGCCGCGCCATGCGCCGGGCCGGGCAGGGCTTCTATGACGTGGACGAACTCGCCATGCCCGCTGCCATGCCGGTTGCCGCGCTCGTCGAAGAGCGGGAACTCGTTGAGGAGCGGACCGGCACGCTCACCGTCGAGCGGGCCGCCGCACGGCTGATTGCCGACAATGCCAAGCGCGCGATCTTCGTGTCGCCGGAAGGGGATGAAGCAGCCGCCGCATCTGTCATGGTCGCTCGCGAAATCGCAAATTCCGGCCAGCGCGTTCTGCTGCTCGACCTGACATCAGCGGGCGTTGCGTCGCACCCCATGCTGGATGGTCAGCAGCGTCCCGGCATCACCAATCTCCTTGCGGCCGAGGCGCAGTTTACCGACGTCATCCATGCCGACTTCTATTCGGATTGCCACGTCATTCCCGTCGGTACGGCCGATCCTGAAACCGCCATGCGCGCAGCCGACCGCTTGCCCATCATCATGCGCTCGCTCGCCAGCGCCTATGATCTGGTGGTCGTGGAATGCGGTCCGACCGACCCGGAAGGCGTTGCGCGTCTGCTTGGTGAAGACACGAAGATCGCACTGGCGCTGATCGACCCGGCCGACGAAACCGTCGTTGCCAGCACCGAAGCCTTCGCGCGGGCCGGCCACGACGACATGCTGCTCGTCTCGCCAGTCGGTGCAGCAGCGGGTCGGAACGGGCTACATCGTTCGGCGGCTTAATCGCCGTCGCCGCTGCCGTCCGTAGAGGAGCCATCGGACGAACTGGCGTCCGATCGCGCAGATGCTGTACCACGCCTCAGGCGCTTCAGTAGCGCCCAAAGCCGGTCATTGGCTTTGATCCGACGCTTGGCGCCAATCACGCCTTGTAGGGCCAGCGCATAGACCCGGCCTTTCAGGGTTAGCGGCGCGATCGTGTCGAACTGCTGCATCTCGATATCGCACCAGGCGCGCTTGTAGCCTTCATCGCCGACGCTGAAATCGTAGGTCTTGAAGCCCTGCCGCACGGCATCTTCAATGTTGAGAAAAAACAGGAAGTCGCCGGGGCTGGCGTGAACAAGTTCGTCTTCCACGATGCTGCCGAACTCGCAGATCAGGCGATCGCCCACCACGGACGAGCCGGTAACCGCGCGGATAATTCCGCCGACTTCCAGCCCGTGCAGCAGAAAGGTCGGCGCCGGTGAGTTTTGCGCCTGGTTGAACAGCGTCGTCAGGAACGGCTGCATATCCGCAAAGACATTGCGGATGCCGAGCCGCTGAAAACGGTCCGCCTTTTGACTCAGGAACTCTGCGACGAGACGCTCGACCTCATCCGGGGTCTTCGCTTCGATCCGCCTGAAACCGCCCGCGGCTTCCAGTTTGCGCGTTTGCGAGCGATGCTTCTTGAGGCGGCGCTTGCGGCCGATGCGGTCGAGCACGGCTTCGAAGCCGCAGCTGAGATCAAGCGCCAGGCCGATATTAGCGCTTGGCACGTTTATGACGCTCGCAAACGGATTAGCGACGCCGTCGATCGATGCGGTCTGCCGCTCGATAAGAACAAGGTCGATGTCGGGCCGCGCGCGGCGCAAGCCCTTCAGCATGGCTGCGACTACGTCCGCACTCAGCAGATGCGCTTGGCCCGGAAGTATCGGCGAAAAGTTGCCATTGGCGTGGTTGCCGCCGATCGCGCGCGCAACCCGGCAGCCTTTTTGCCGAACCACCTCCAGTGGCATCATGAGGACGGTTCGTCCCGTAAGCTCCAGACTGAGGAACAGGATCTCGGTCGACCGCGTACGTGCCCAGGCGTCCACCCAGTCCGGATGCTGCGCGGCGCCGCAAGTCGTGTCGCTTGTAAAATCACGGTAGCGTTGCAGCGTTGCTTCAGTAACCGCATCCACGCGCGCCAGGGGAACCACGCTGTCCGATACTATCGCGCGCTTGTTCAAAGTGGGTTGTTTCGAAACGACTGCGTCAACCATGCTTCAATTCTTGTTCTCTAAAGAACGGGCAAGAAGTTGCCGGGCAAATTGGCACGCAAAGGTAAAGGGATGATCGACGGCGTCGAAACGCTGCGCAAACTGACGCTGGCCACGATGCGGGTGACCGGCCTCGCGGCGCTGGCGCGGCCGTTTCTCGGCGGCATCGGTGTCATCCTGATGCTGCATCGCGTGACCGCAGCTCCGGCCAAACCGCTCGATCTCAACGGGCATCTCGCCGTGCGTCCCGACTTCCTCGATGCAGTCCTCACCGACATGCGACGGCAGGGCTACCGCTTCGTGTCCATGGACGAGGCCGTGCGGCTGGTGAAGGAACCCGACGGCGGCGCGCCTTTCGCGACAATCACCCTGGACGACGGCTACCGCGACAATCTCACTGAAGCGTTGCCGATCTTCGAAAAGCACCAGACGCCCTTCACCATCTACATCGCGCCGGGTTTGATCGGCGGCGATGTCGATCTCTGGTGGGAGGTGATCGAGGACGTCGTCACGGTCAAGGACAAGGTGTTGCTCGCCACCGAAAGCGGCGCGGTGACCTGGGGCGCTCGTACGCGACCGGAAAAGGCAAAGACCTTTCATCGCTTGATGGGGCACCTGTCGGGCGGCGTCAGCGAAAGCGAACAGCATGGCGTCGTCTCATCTTTGGGACGCTTGCCCTATTTCGACCTCCTCGAACGCTCCCGATCCCTGCTGATGTGCTGGGACGAGATCCGCAGCATCGAAGCGCATCCGCTGGGCACGATCGGCGCACACACGGTCAATCATTATGCTCTGCGTCGTCTCGATGAAGCGACCGCCCGCGCCGAGATCGCCGAAGCCGCCTGCATGCTGGAACGCGAACTCGGCGTGCGCCCGCGCCACATGGCCTATCCCTACGGCTTCGCCAAGGCGGTGGGGGAACGCGAAGCGCGGCTGGCGGAGGAGGTTGGCTTCGTGTCGGCCGTCACCACGCGCCACGGTTTGATCCATGCCGAACATGCCGGCCACCTGCACGCCATGCCGCGCCTGTCACTCAACGGCCGCTACCAGTCGATCAGCCATGTGCGCACGATGCTGTCGGGGCTCACCGTCGCCATGGCCAATCGCGGCCGGCGCGTCGTGACGATGTAATCAGCGCCGCTTCGGCTCGGTCACCATCCATTTGATGATGCCCATGGCCGGCAGGATCCACAGCAGGCCCGTAAAGAAGAAGTAGGCGAGGTGAACCCATGGGCTGGATTCGCCGAGATGCCCGACTGCAAACAAGGTCGCGGCCAGCGCGTAAACGCAAACCAGGATGATCAGCAGCACGGTGCCGATCAGTTTCTTCAGGCGAACGGGCATCGGTGATCTCCTCGTCAGCCCGTCTAGAACCGGCGCCAGTCGAACGCAACCGGTGGCATCCAGCGCGACGGCGTGTCGCTGGATAAGGAGGCTTGCTTGGTTGTGCCGAATGGCGCACCACATCCGCCATGAGCACCGCCGTCAGCCCCCTCAGCCTCGACCTCACGCCAGCCAGCGAGCAGGATCGCATCCTGCATAACCGACGGCTTGTTCGCACCTGGATTTACGTCGTCATCGTCTTCCTGGTGGCCATTTTTATAGTCGGGGGCGGGACGAGATTGACCGGTTCCGGGCTCTCCATCACCGAATGGAAGCCGATTCACGGCGTAATTCCCCCGTTTTCCCTTGCAGAATGGGAAGAAGAGTTCGCAAAATACCGGGAAATTCCCCAATATCAGGAGCTCAATCGAGGCATGAGCCTCGACGAGTTCAAGGGCATCTTCTGGTGGGAATGGGCCCATCGCCTGCTTGCGCGAAGCGTCGGCGTAGTCATGGCGCTGCCGCTTATCTTCTTCTGGGCGACCGGTCGACTTGAACGGAGCTTGAAGCCGAAGCTGCTTGGCATCCTTGCACTCGGGGGTCTGCAAGGGGCCGTCGGCTGGTGGATGGTAGCGTCCGGCCTGTCTGAACTCACCAGCGTTAGCCAATACCGCCTTGCAACCCATCTCACGCTCGCCTGCATCATCTTCGTGGCGACGGTGGTCACTGCCCGCAGTCTGGCGCCGCATACCGCACCGGCCGCAGATCGTAAGGTCCAGCGCTTTGCTGGCTGGATGGTGGTGGCTGTTCTGGCGCAGATTTATCTTGGCGCGCTGGTAGCCGGCTTGCATGCAGGGCTGACCTACAACACCTGGCCTTTGATGGATGGCAGCCTAATTCCGGGCGATCTTTTCGCCATGCATCCCGGCATCGTCAACTTCTTCGAAAACCCGAAGACCGTGCAATTCGTGCATCGCCTGGGCGCGTATACGGTGCTGATCCTGGCGCTGATCCATGCCTTCCAGACAGCCCGTCTTGCGCCGGACTCGACGCATGCACGACGCGCGACGCTGCTGGTGATCCTGCTGCTCGGTCAAGCGGCCCTCGGCATCACCGCGCTCGTGCTGGTGGTGCCGTTCTCCTGGGCGATCCTGCACCATGCCGGTGCTATTCTCGTGTTGGGCTTCACGGCCGCGCATTGGCGCGGCACGAAGGGCGCGATGCCGTTGCCGACCGCGAGCGCGGTTCGGCACTGAAGCTCAGGCGGCCTTGCCGAGCATGAGGTCCATGTTCTGCACGGCCGCGCCCGAAGCGCCTTTGCCGAGATTGTCGAGCACAGCCACCAGATTGGCCTGACCGCCACCCTCAGTGCCGAACACGAAGAGCTTCATGCGATTGGTGTCGTTGAGCTCGGTCGGATCAACACGGGGCAGGGCGATGCCTTCGGCGTAAGGCACTACCTCGACCACACCCGCGCCGGCATACTGCTTTTCCAGTGCGGCATGCAGATCGACTAAGCTCGGGCTGCCGTTCAAATCGCCGAGAAACAGCGGCACCTGCACCAGCATGCCCTGCGCAAAGCGGCCGACGCTCGGCGAAAAGAGTGGCCTGCGGTCGAGAAGCCCGTGCGTTTGAAGCTCGGCAACGTGCTTGTGCGACAGCGTTAGCCCGTAAAGGAAGTGCGGCGCGGTGATCGCATCCGGCGCATCCGGGTTTTCCATCTGCACGATCATCTGCTTGCCGCCGCCAGTGTAGCCAGACACGGCGTTGACCGACACCGGATAGTCGGCAGGCAGAATGCCGGCCTCCACCAACGGGCGGATCAGGCCGATGGCACCAGTCGGATAGCAGCCGGGATTGGCGACCAGCCGCGCTTGAGCAATCTTGTCCGCTTGGCCTTTTGTCAGCTCCGCAAAGCCATAAGCCCAATCCGGTGCCGTGCGGAAAGCCGTCGAGGTGTCGATGACGCGCGTCGAGCTGTCGTCGCCAAGCAGCGCTACCGCTTCCTTCGACGCGGCATCTGGCAGGCAGAGGATGGCGATGTCCGACGCCTTCAGGAACTCGGCGCGCGCTTCCGGGTCCTTGCGGCGTTCAACCGGGATGGACAGGATCTCGAGATCGTTGCGACCGGCCAGGCGCGTGCGGATCTGCAGGCCGGTGGTGCCGTGTTCGCCATCGATGAAGATCTTCGGTTTCATATCCGTCATTCCCGTTTGCCGTGAGGCTTATCAAGGATTTGTAAGCGCTTGCAGACACGATTTGCGAGCCAGTTGAATCAAGATGCGAAGATCAGCGGCGCGCCTTCCGCTCGGCAGCGAGGCCGACATAATGCTGCGCGACCGTAGAGGCCGCGATCGCCGTGATGTCGGCATGGTCGTAGGGTGGCGACACTTCCACCACATCGGCGCCGACGATGTCCAGCGAGCCAAGACGGCGCAGCACGGACAGGATGCGCGCCGAGGAGGGGCCGCCGGCGACAGGCGTTCCGGTGCCGGGCGCAAAGGCTGGGTCGAGGCAATCGATGTCGAAGGTGACGTAGGTCTTTCGGCCAGCCGTACGGCGCTCGATGCGGTCCACGATCTCGGACACGCGCATGTCCTCGATTTCCTCGCCATAGATGATCTCGATCCCGAAATCGTCGGGCGCATGCGTGCGAATGCCGACCTGGATCGAGGTCGCCGGATCGATCACGCCGTCGCGCACGGCGCGGCACACGAAGGAGCCATGATCGATGCGCTTACCGTCATCCGGCCAGGTGTCCTGATGCGCGTCGAACTGTACGAGCGACAACGGTCCGTATTTGGCGGCATGCGCCTTGAGGATCGGCCAGGTTACGAAGTGATCGCCGCCGAGCGAAAGGAGGAAGGAGCCGTTGGAAATCAGCTCCGCCGCTTCGTTCTCGATGATCCCCGGCGTTTCGGCATGGTAGCCGTTGTCGAACAAGCAGTCGCCATAGTCGACGACGCTGAGGTCATCGAAGAACTGGCGCTGGAAAGGGTATTGCGGATCGTTGTCGAAGATCGCGGACGCGCGGCGGATTGCCTGCGGGCCGAAGCGTGCGCCCGGACGGTTGGTGACCGCAGCGTCGAAAGGAATGCCCCAGACCACGACATCGGCGCCCGCCACGTCCTTGGTGTAGCGGCGGCGCATGAAGGACAGCGCGCCGGCATAGGTCGGATCGCCAGACGGACCGAGCGTGCTACGGGCGGTGAAAGCGTTGTCGATCGACTTGGGCGGCATCCGAGAATCCTTCTGGCCTTCTGGGGCAACGGTTTCCTAGTTGGCACCTTTCCGTGACGAGGCAACAAAAAAGCGGACCCGAAGGCCCGCTTTTTCGATGATCCAATATGGAAGCGGTTTAGCGCTTCGAGAACTGGAACGAACGACGGGCCTTCGCCTTGCCGTACTTCTTGCGCTCGACGACGCGGCTGTCGCGGGTCAGGAAGCCACCCTTCTTGAGGACGCTGCGCAGTTCCGGCTCGAAATAGGTGAGAGCCTTGGAAATGCCGTGACGAACGGCACCAGCCTGGCCCGACAGACCACCACCGGCGACGGTTGCGATCACGTCGTACTGGCCGTTGCGGGCAGCGGCCACGATCGGCTGCTGCAGGATCATCTGCAGGACCGGACGTGCGAAGTAGCCCACGAATTCCTTGTCGTTGACGATGATCTTGCCCGAACCCGGCTTGATCCAAACGCGAGCGATCGCGTTCTTGCGCTTGCCGGTTGCATAGGCGCGGCCATGCTTATCCAGCTTCTGGACGTGGACGGGAGCAGCAGCCTGCTCGCCCGACTGCACGCCCGTTGCAGCGCCGAGGTCTGCGAGGGAGTTGAGATCAGCCATTATGCGGCCCTCTTGTTCTTGGAGTTCAGAGAGCCGACGTCCAGCGTCTCCGGCTGCTGTGCCTCATGGCCGTGCTCGGTGCCGGCATAAACGCGCAGGTTCTTCATCTGGCGACGGCCAAGCGGGCCGCGCGGGATCATGCGTTCAATAGCCTTCTCGACAACGCGCTCCGGGAAGCGGCCTTCGAGCAGCTGGCGCGCAGTGCGCTCCTTGATGCCGCCGGGGTGACCGGTGTGCCAGTAGTAAACCTTGTCGGTGTACTTCTTGCCGGTGAACACGACCTTGTCGGCATTGATGATGATGACGTTGTCGCCATCGTCCACATGCGGCGTGAACGTGGCTTTGTGCTTGCCGCGCAGGCGGTTTGCGACGAGGGTGGCGAGGCGGCCGACGACGAGCCCTTCGGCGTCGATCAGGACCCACTTCTTCACCACCTCCGCAGGCTTCTGCGAAAAGGTTGCCATGGTTTTTCCTTAGGACCTTCCATGCGGAAGGCGTTTCTTGTTGCTTGCGTTCATCGAAGACGGATCCGCGATGAACATAAAAACAACGGCCCCCGAACGAGAGCCGCTGATGGGATGTCTCTAAACGACGCCTAGCGCAGCGTCAAGGCTACCGACGCAGCTCTAAGAAGAACTTTATCCAACTAAAACAAGCGGATAAGAGTGGAGGTATTATTTTACCGCATGCTTTGAAGGTAGAGCGTAGGTGCCTGTCGCGTGTGCGATCACCGCTTCGTCTTCGCCGGCCACCAGTTCGATGTCGAACATCGCGAGGCTCTTGCCCAGCTTCAGCAAGCGCGTGCGCCCGAGAACTGCACCGGGACCGGCCTTTCGCATGAAGGTGATGTTGAGGTTGGTCGTAACCGCCAGCGCCTCGCGGCCGACATGCGCGAGCACGCAGGCATAGCCGCCGATATCGGCCAGCGTGAACAGGCAGGGGCCAGACACCGTGTCTCCCGGTCGCAGGTGCCGCTCGGTCGCATTCAGGCGAACGGTACAAGCGCCCGGCGCAACGGAAACGACCTCATAGTCGCGTGTCTGGCCGTTCAGGTGCGGATAATTTTCGGCAATGAAGGCGTTGATGTCATCAGCCGACATGACCGGCTGGGGTAGAGTGGCTGGCAAGATCGTCCTCCTCAATCTTTACGCCCACCAGATGAACCATGACTGGCACATCCCCTTCAAGCGGGCATATGATGCAACAAAAGCAGGAGGAAACGATGGCTGAAGTTCACGCTTTGCGTCCGCAAACCCAGTCTGGCCCGGTGCACGAGGTGCTGGAAAAAGGCGTGTTGCGCCTGACCCTCGATTCGCCGCCCGCCAACGCCTTGTCGATCGCCCTCATGGAGCGGCTGCGTGAGCTGCTGGACAAAGCGCGCGACGACAAGGCCGTGCGCGTCATCGTCATCAGTGCTGTTGGCCGCATCTTTTCCGGCGGGCACGATCTCAAGGAGATCACGCTGCATCGCACCGACCCTGATCGCGGCCGTACCTTCTTCGAGCAGACGATGCGGCTTTGCGCGGACCTGATGCAGACGATCGTCAACCATCCGAAGCCAGTGATTGCCGAAGTGGCGGGTCTGGCGACCGCGGCCGGCTGTCAGCTTGTCGCCAGCTGCGATCTGGCGATCGCTTCGACGGAGGCGACCTTCTGCACGCCGGGCGTCAATATCGGCCTGTTCTGTTCCACGCCCATGGTCGCGCTCACCCGCAATGTCTCGCGCAAGCAGGCCATGGAGATGCTGCTGACTGGTGAGACGATCGAAGCGACCGAAGCGCGCGAATTCGGCCTGATCAATCGCGTGGTGCCACCGGAATACCTGAATCAGGTTGTGAACAAATATGCCGAAGCCATTGCTTCCAAATCACCTCTGACGGTGAAGATCGGCAAGGAGGCCTTCTACAAGCAGGCAGAGATGAGCCTGTCGGACGCCTATGACCACACGGCCCGCGTCATGGTCGAGAACATGATGGCGCGCGATGCGGAAGAAGGCATCGGCGCCTTCATCGGCAAGCGTAAGCCGGAATGGACGGGGGAATAACCGTGAACCACGACCGCTATTCCGACGAGTACATCGCCGAAATCCTCGGCACCACGCGCACGATCGCCGTGGTGGGCGCGTCACCGAATGCGGCGCGGCCGGTTTATGGTATGACGCGGTTCCTGATCGGTGCCGGTTACACGGTTTTGCCGGTCAATCCGGGTCAGGTGGGCAAGGAGATCCTGGGGCAACCGGTGTTCGGCCGGCTGGCCGATATCTCGGACGACATCGACATGGTCGATGTGTGCCGGGCTTCGGAAGCTGTTCCCGCTTTGGTGGACGAGATCCTGGCTTTGGAGCGGCTGCCAAAGGTGATCTGGATGCAACTGGGCATTCGCAATGATCAGGCTGCGGCGAAGGCGGAAGCTGAGGGCATCAAGGTTGTGATGAACCGCTGTCCGGCGATCGATTATCCCAGGCTATCAGGGAAGATCAGAGCCTTCCGCTGACCGGGTTGGCTGTCGCCGAGGAGGAATGACATTCTCGGATCGGTAGGTGCGAAGGCACCGATGCCGACCTCTACCGATCCGTTCGGCAACTTTGTTCTTTGCGCTTGACAACAAGCAGGGTGCATAGTCGCTGATGAAAACGGACATCATCGAGGAGGAACCTGCATGACCGACGCCCCTGGCTTCAACACGCTTGCCGTTCACGCCGGCGCGCAGCCTGATCCATCGACCGGCGCGCGCGCGACGCCGATATACCAGACGACCTCCTATGTCTTCAACGATGCGGACCATGCGGCGTCGCTGTTCGGCCTGCAGGCCTTCGGCAACATCTACACCCGCATTATGAACCCGACGCAGGCCGTGCTCGAAGAGCGTGTGGCCGCACTTGAGGGCGGCACGGCGGCGCTGGCTACGGCATCCGGCCACGCGGCGCAGATGCTCGCCTTCCACAATATCATGCAGCCCGGCGACAACTTCGTCGCGGCGCGCCGGCTTTATGGCGGCTCGATCAACCAGTTCGGCCATGCCTTCAAGAATTTCGGCTGGGAAGTGCGCTGGGGCGATACGGACGACATTGCGAGCTTCGAGCCGCTGATCGACGAGCGCACGCGTGGCGTGTTCATCGAAAGCCTCGCCAATCCCGGCGGCACCTTCGTGGACATTGCCGGCATCGCCGAGATCGCCCACAAACACGGTTTGCCGCTGATCGTCGACAATACACTGGCCACGCCGTATCTGATCCGCCCGTTCGAACATGGCGCCGACGTGGTGATCCACTCGCTGACCAAGTTCATCGGCGGTCATGGCAATTCGATCGGCGGCATCATCGTCGATGGCGGCACGTTCGACTGGTCGAAATCCGGCAACTATCCGATGTTGTCGGAGCCGCGGCCGGAATATGCCGGCCTCAAGCTGCACGAGACCTTCGGCAACTTCGCCTTCGCGATCGCCGCGCGCGTGCTCGGTCTGCGCGACTTCGGCCCGGCCATCTCGCCCTTCAACGCCTTCCTGATCCTGACCGGTCTGGAAACGCTGCCGCTGCGCATGGAGCGGCATTGCGAGAACGCGCTGGCCGTGGCGCAGTGGTTGAAGAACAACGACAAGGTTGCATGGGTCAACTATCCCGGTCTGCCGGATGACCCCAACCACGCGCTCCAGCAGCGCTATTCGCCCAAGGGCAGCGGTGCCGTTTTCACCTTCGGCTTGAAGGGCGGCTACGAGGCCGGCGTCCGGTTCGTGGAAGGGCTGGAGCTGTTTTCCCATCTCGCCAATATCGGCGATACCAAGTCGCTGGTGATCCATCCGGCCTCCACCACGCACCGGCAATTGTCGGACGAGCAGAAGGTCGCGGCGGGCGCAGGGCCGGACGTGGTGCGGCTTTCTGTGGGCATCGAGGATGTCAAAGACATCATCGCAGATCTGTCACAGTCGTTTGACAAGCTATAAACGAGCTGCCTGAACATTGGCGGCTGGAGACACGCCGCCAATGACCTTCTTTGCCGCCATCAACACGACGGGAATCGAGCCGGAGGTCGGCCCGCCTGCACCTGACCGCATCATATCCGGCCAGCCGACCTTCCGCACCTGGAACGCCGAGGAAACGGCACAGGGCATCTATGCCGGCGTCTGGGAGGCGACGCCTGGCAAGTGGCGCATCGTCTATGACGAATGGGAGTTCTGCCACATCCTGAGCGGACTTTCCGTCATCACGGAAGATGATGGGCAAGCGCGCATGGTCAAACCAGGCGACAGTTTCGTCCTAAAGCCCGGCTTCAAGGGCACCTGGGAAGTGCTTGAAACGACTCGCAAGGAGTATGTGATTCACCTTCCGCCGCAAGCCAGCTGAGGCGGCCCATGCGGATCTTCCTGATCAACCTTGATCACTCGCCGGATCGTCTGGCGTTCATGACGGCGCAGCTCGAGGCGCTGGGCTTGCAGGCCGAGCGGCTGGCTGCGGTCGAGGGCGACAAGATCGACCTGTCGCCTTATGCCGCCAGCGGGTTGCGGCCGGGCG
Source organism: Tianweitania populi (assembly GCF_014652875.1). Classification (GTDB taxonomy): domain Bacteria; phylum Pseudomonadota; class Alphaproteobacteria; order Rhizobiales; family Rhizobiaceae; genus Tianweitania; species Tianweitania populi. Next base: position 605,319 of record NZ_BMZQ01000001.1, read on the forward strand.
AGGTGGGCTGCTTCCTCAGTCACCGCGAGGCATGGTGCCGCCTTGTTGCTTCAGGAGATGAACTGGCGCTGGTGCTCGAAGACGACGTGCGGCTCAGCCAGGATCTTCCGGCCGTGCTGCAAGCCGCCGCGAAGCTTGGCGCAGGCAATCACATCCTCAAGCTGGATACGTCCGGCCGTCCGATTGCGGTGGAGGCGAACACGCTGGCAGCGCTTGAGCGTGTTCGCTTCGCGCGTCTTTGCAGCGAACACACGGGCACGGCCGGCTACATCATTTCCGCCGAAGCCGCTGCCGAATTGCTGGCACGATCAATGACGTTTACCGACCCGGTCGATCTCTTCATGTTCGGAAAGCGCGCCGTGTTGATGTCGTGCCCGCTGATCTTCCAGGCGGTCCCGGCTGTCGTTGCGCAGGAAAAGCGGTTCCGCGCGGTTCATGGAACCGCGATGGGCAGCGTCATCCGTCACCACAAGCCGAGCGACGCTTCCGTCATCACCAAGGTGTTCAGGGAGCTTCGTCGCTGGCTTCGCAGGCTTGCGAGGTTGGTCATGTCCTTACCGAACCGCGTGCGGGGCACGCATCGCTATCTGCGTGTTCCGTTTGCCTGAGGCACGCGGGGAGCCGCGAGACCCATGCCTGGACGGCCAACTTGACCTTGGCCGCGAACCTTCCAGCGACACCCTTGCGAAGCCGGGCACGCGCACCTTATTTGTGTCTGGCAATTCCACTCTTCGATTCCCGTGATTCGGCCTGCTTGGCGACGGAAATCCCAGCCTGACAAAGGGACAAACCCATGAGAGATCCGGTCGAACGCGCCATGAGCCTCGTCCCCATGGTTGTCGAACAGACGAACCGTGGCGAACGCGCCTATGACATCTTCTCGCGTCTCCTGAAGGAACGCATCATCTTCATAACCGGTCCGGTGGAAGACGGCATGGCGACGCTGGTTTGCGCGCAGTTGCTTTTCCTTGAGGCCGAAAACCCGAAGAAGGAGATCGCGCTTTACATCAACTCGCCGGGCGGCGTGGTGACCTCGGGCATGGCGATCTATGACACGATGCAGTTCATCAAGCCGGCCGTATCGACGCTGTGCGTCGGTCAGGCAGCTTCGATGGGTTCGCTGCTGTTGTGCGCCGGCCATCCGGACATGCGCTTCGCAACGCCGAATGCCCGCATCATGGTGCACCAGCCTTCCGGCGGCTTCTCCGGCCAGGCCTCAGACATTGAGCGCCACGCGCAGGACATTATCAAGCTGAAGCGTCGCTTGAACGAGGTTTACGTCAAGCACACCGGCAAGGATTACGAGACGATCGAGCGCACGCTCGACCGCGATCACTTCCTGACCGCCGACGAAGCCAAGGACTTCGGCTTGATCGACAAGGTCATTTCGAGCCGCGAAGCGATCGAAGACGCGGTCGCAAAGGCCTGACGCGCTTCCTTGCAGGTCCCGCCGCAGCCCGCGACTTTCCGCAGGGCTGCGGTATTTCTGTCACAATTTCTTGTTCCCTCAGCGAGTGCATAGGCCTACGTTAAGCCTATGTTGAGCTTATGGCGTGGAGATTCCATTCTTGGGAATCGGTACGCGGGAAATCAGGTGGGCGAGAAGAGTTAGAACCTTTGCTGTCGATCTGCCGGAATCGAAGCGAAGCCGAGTGCGCGGGAACAGCGACCATTAATGGTTGTTCAACAGTGAGCCCGCTGCACAGGACTTCTTCTCACCAGGAATGAGCAGCCGCTTTCGGGCGGGTTGAGCGAAAGGACGAGTTTGATGAGCAAAGTGGGCACCGGCGGCGGCGACTCCAAGAACACGCTGTACTGCTCCTTCTGCGGCAAGAGCCAGCACGAGGTGCGCAAGCTGATTGCAGGCCCGACCGTGTTCATCTGTGATGAATGCGTCGAACTCTGCATGGACATCATCCGCGAGGAGAACAAGACCTCGATGGTGAAGTCCCGCGAGGGCGTTCCGACCCCGCAGGAGATCCTGAAGGTTCTCGACGATTACGTGATCGGCCAGCCTTACGCCAAGCGCGTGCTGTCGGTCGCCGTTCACAACCATTACAAGCGTCTGGCGCATGCGACGAAGAACAACGACGTCGAACTGGCCAAGTCGAACATCCTGCTGATCGGCCCGACCGGTTGCGGCAAGACGCTGCTCGCGCAGACTCTCGCCCGCATCATCGACGTGCCCTTCACCATGGCCGATGCGACGACGCTGACCGAGGCCGGCTATGTCGGTGAAGACGTCGAGAACATCATCTTGAAGCTGCTTCAGGCCGCGGACTACAATGTCGAGCGTGCCCAGCGCGGCATCGTCTACATCGACGAAATCGACAAGATCAGCCGCAAGTCTGACAACCCGTCGATCACGCGCGACGTGTCGGGCGAGGGCGTGCAGCAGGCCCTGCTGAAGATCATGGAAGGCACCGTCGCTTCCGTTCCGCCGCAGGGCGGTCGCAAGCATCCGCAGCAGGAATTCCTGCAGGTAGATACGGCCAACATCCTGTTCATCTGCGGCGGCGCCTTTGCCGGCCTCGATCGCATCATCTCGGATCGCGGCCGCAAGACCTCGATCGGCTTCGGTGCAACCGTCGCTTCGCCGGAAGATCGCCGATCGGGCGACCTGTTCCGTCAGGTGGAGCCGGAAGATCTGCTGAAGTTTGGCTTGATTCCGGAGTTCGTCGGCCGCTTGCCGGTGCTGGCGACGCTGGAAGACCTGGATGAGCCCGCGCTGATCCAGATCCTGACCGAGCCGAAGAACGCGCTGGTGAAGCAGTATCAGCGCCTGTTCGAGATGGAGAATGTCGAGCTGACCTTCCACGAAGGTGCGCTGTCGGCGATCGCCAAGCGCGCCATCGAGCGCAAGACGGGCGCGCGCGGCCTACGCTCGATCATGGAAGCGATCCTGCTCGACACGATGTTCGAGCTGCCGGCGCTGGAAGGCGTGCAGGAAGTCGCGATCTCGGACGAGGTGGTGCAGGGCAATGCGCGCCCGCTCTACATCTATGCCGAGAAGGAAAAGGGCAGCGTCAGCGCCTGAGGCTCCCGTTGGAACCAGAATCAGCCCGCCGACGCCGCACTTTTCGCGGTACCGGCGGGCTTTTTTGTTTCGGATCCGGGCGGGTCGAACCATCTTCCGCAACGGTGCGAAGGCGCCGGGACCGGAGGCTTGAAACACCTGGTGGATATAGCCACCTAACACCCTGTCAGGCTGTTTCCCGCAAGATCCGTGCTGATAGGTGGCTGATGAAATCAGCCATAGGCGGACCGCGGCATGGCCGTTAATATGAGACTCGCTTTCGGCCATCAGGCGTTGGCGAGGTGAAAGGCAAGACAATGACCAAGACTCCCCGCTCTTCCGGATCAGGAACGTTCGCTGTCCTGCCGCTGCGCGACATCGTGGTTTTCCCCCACATGATCGTGCCGCTCTTCGTGGGCCGTGAAAAGTCGATCAAGGCTTTGGAAGAGGTCATGGGCGCCGACAGGCAAATCCTGCTTGCCACCCAGATGAATGCTGCCGACGATGATCCGGCATCCGATGCGATCTTCGATGTCGGCACGCTTGCCAATGTTCTCCAGCTGCTGAAGCTGCCCGACGGCACCGTGAAGGTGCTGGTGGAAGGCACGACGCGCGCAAAGATCACCGAATTCACCGACCGCGGCGACTTCCATGAGGCGCAGGCGGTGACGCTTGACGAGCCGGAGGAAGAAGAGGTCGAGATCGAGGCGCTGGCCCGCTCGGTGGTTTCCGACTTCGAAAACTACGTCAAGCTGAACAAGAAGATCTCGCCGGAAGTGGTTGGTGCCGCCAGCCAGATCGACGATTATTCCAAGCTCGCCGACACCATCGCCTCGCATCTCGCGATCAAGATCCCCGAGAAGCAGGAAATGCTGGCGACCCTTTCCGTGCGCGAGCGTCTGGAAAAGGCGATGGGCTTCATGGAAGCCGAGATTTCGGTTCTGCAGGTGGAGAAGCGCATCCGCAGCCGCGTCAAGCGGCAGATGGAGAAGACGCAGCGCGAATACTACCTCAACGAGCAAATGAAGGCGATCCAGAAGGAGCTCGGCGAAGGCGAGGACGGCCGCGACGAGGCGGCCGAACTGGAAGCGCGCATCAAGAAGACGCGCCTGTCCAAGGAAGCCCGCGAAAAGGCCGACGCCGAGCTGAAGAAGCTCAAGACGATGTCTCCGATGTCGGCTGAAGCTACTGTCGTGCGCAACTATCTCGACTGGATGCTATCGATCCCGTGGAACAAGAATTCCAAGGTGCGGCAGGACCTGTCCTTCTCGGAAGAGGTGCTCGACAACGATCACTTCGGCCTGGACAAGGTCAAGGAGCGCATCGTTGAATATCTCGCGGTCCAGAGCCGTCAGAAGAAGCTGAAGGGTCCGATCCTCTGCCTCGTTGGCCCTCCCGGCGTCGGCAAGACCTCGCTCGCTCGTTCGATCGCCAAGGCAACCGGCCGTGAATATGTCCGCGTGGCACTCGGCGGCGTGCGTGACGAAGCGGAGATCCGCGGTCACCGCCGTACGTACATTGGCTCGATGCCCGGCAAGGTCATCCAGTCGATGAAGAAGGCAAAGCGTTCGAACCCGCTCTTCCTGCTCGACGAGATCGACAAGATGGGCCAGGATTTTCGCGGCGACCCGTCGTCGGCTCTGCTGGAAGTGCTCGATCCCGAACAGAACTCGACCTTCATGGATCACTATCTCGAGGTCGAATACGACCTGTCGAGCGTGATGTTCGTGACGACAGCCAACACGATGAACATTCCGGGTCCTTTGCTGGACCGCATGGAAGTCATCCGTATTGCCGGCTACACGGAAGACGAGAAGGTCGAGATTGCCAAGCGGCACCTTCTGCCCAAGGCCATCCGCGACCATGCGCTACAGCCGACGGAGTTCTCGGTCAATGACGACGCGCTGCGTTTGATCATTCAGACCTACACGCGCGAAGCCGGTGTTCGCAGCCTTGAGCGTGAGCTGATGAAGCTGGCGCGCAAGGCCGTGACCGAGATCATCCGCACCAAGAAGCCATCGGTCGATGTGACCGCCGAGAATCTTGGCGATTATCTCGGCGTTCAACGCTTCCGCTTCGGCCAGGCCGAGATGGACGATCAGGTCGGCGTGGTCACGGGTCTCGCCTGGACGGAAGTCGGTGGTGAGCTGTTGACGGTGGAAGCGGTCATGATGCCCGGCAAGGGCAAGATGACGGTGACCGGTAACCTCAAGGACGTGATGAAGGAATCGATTTCGGCAGCGGCGTCTTACGTTCGCTCGCGTGCGATCGACTTCGGCATCGAGCCGCCGATCTTCGACAAGCGCGACATCCACGTGCACGTGCCGGAAGGTGCGACGCCGAAGGATGGTCCATCGGCCGGTGTGGGCATGACGACGGCGATCGTGTCGGTCATGACCGGCATCCCGATCCGCGCCGATGTCGCCATGACCGGCGAGATCACACTTCGGGGCAGGGTCCTGCCGATCGGCGGCCTCAAGGAGAAGCTGCTCGCAGCCCTTCGTGGCGGCATCAAGAAGGTGATCATTCCGGAAGAAAACGCCAAGGATCTGGCGGATATCCCGGATAACGTGAAGAGCGGCATGGAGATTGTCCCGGTCAGCCGCATCGGCGAGGTGCTCCAGCACGCCCTGGTTCGCATGCCGACGGCGATCGAGTGGGTCGAGCCGGTGGAAACACCGAAGCCGATTGGCGAAGAAGCGGGCAAGTCGCTCGCCCACTAAGCAGGAAAAAAACGAGAGCCGGGCTTCCAGGCCCGGCTTTTTTCGTGTGAAAAGCCTTGGAAAAGCGGGAAAAGCTTTACCCCGGCGCAAATTCCGGCTTGGGTAAAGTGCTTGGGATCCCTACAGTCCCGCCGGATTGAACTAGTTTTCGAGACAACACCTGAGAGAGGGAGAGATCGATGAACAAGAATGAACTCGTAGCCGCAGTGTCCGAGTCCGCCAGCCTGGGCAAGAACGAAGCTGCAGCTGCTGTCGACGCTGTCTTCGCTGCGATCACCGCAGAGCTGAAGAATGGCGGCGACGTCCGTCTCGTCGGCTTCGGCAACTTCAGCGTTTCCAAGCGCGAAGCCACCACCGGCCGCAATCCGCAGACCGGCGCCGAAGTGAAGATCCCTGCTCGCAACGTGCCGAAGTTCTCGGCCGGCAAGGGCCTCAAGGATTCCGTGAACGGCTAATCTGGTTTCGAACCAGTGGTTCACAAGGGGCGGGTCATTCCCGCCCTTTTTTATTGCAGCGTGGCAATAAATGGACGAGCAGTCAGTCGGCTTGGCTGATGTTGTCGGACATACGTTGCAGTACGCGGCAAACGACGCTCAGTTCGTCGTCACCGATCCCCGCCAGCACCAACTCGTTGAAATCGTCCGTCAGCCGCATCAGCTTCGCCGTTTGCTCACGAGCGCGATCGGTCAGGAATATGCCCTTGGAGCGTCGGTCGCTTGAAAGCGCCACGCGGCGGATAAAGCCGTTCTTCTCCATGGCATCGATCAAGGTCACCATTGAAGGCTGCTCAACTTCCATAAGCTTGGCCAGCTCCTTCTGGGTCGTTCCTTCGCGCCCGGAAAGGTAGAAGAGCAGACGTGATCGGGAAAGGGTGAGGTCTTGTGCCTTCAGCCGCGCATCGTAGAGCGTGCGCATTTTGCGCGTCACCACTCCGAGTTGCGGCATGAAAGAAGACCGCACGGAAGCTTCACTCATGGCCAAACGCCTTCAACGATATAAATAGGTTGCTATCTAATGCATAGCTAACGTTTAAGTTGCGGAACTCGCGACTGGCTCGATGTGCCAGGCGCTAGGGATCAAGGTCGCCGCTTCAGCCTCGGTCAAAGCTTCATCAAGCGTACTTCTTCTGCGATATGGACGAGGTGTCGAGGCGTTCCGGCTTGCCGATCAAGTAGCCTTGCACGTCATCGCATCCCAGGCGCCGCACCAGCTCAAGCTGCTCCTGCGTTTCCACGCCTTCAGCAAGTGTGGGCACGCGCATGTCCTGACCAAGCTGGGTGATGGCCCTGAGAACAGCCATTGCGTGGCTGTCGGTCACCGCGCTGGCAACGAAGCTGCGGTCGATCTTGATGCGGTCGATCGGGAAATCGCGCAGATGGGCAAAGGACGAGTAGCCCGTTCCGAAATCATCCATCGCAACCTTGATCCCCAAGGCGCGAATTTCACCCAGGATGTGGGCGAGCGCCTGACCATCGGCCACCAAAGCAGTTTCCGTCAGCTCGATTTCCAGGCGATGAGGCGGCAACCCGCTTCGGTCGAGTGCGCTGACAATGTGGGCGCGCAGCGACGGCGACTTGAACTGCACGGGCGAAATATTGACGGCCACGTGCTGATCGTCGGCCCAACATGCGGCCTCGCGGCAGGCTTCTTCCAGCACCCACTGACCGATCGCAACGATCTGGCCGGTTTCCTCTGCAAACGGAATGAACTCCGCTGGCGACACGCGTCCGCGCGTTGGATGCTCCCACCGGATCAGCGCTTCGTAGCCGACGATGCGATCGTCATGCAGCGAAAGGATCGGCTGATAGGCGAGATGGAATTGCCGCTGCTCGATCGCGGCCTTGATATCCTGCTCGAGCTGATGACGCGCCGCGATCTGCTCCAGCATGCCCGATTGGTAACAGGAAGCTTGTCCGCGTCCGGCATGCTTGGCCTCGTAGAGCGCAAGATCGGCGCGCTGCATCAGCTCGGTCACGTCCTGCGCATCATCCGTGCAGCACATGCCGATGCTGCAGCCGATCGACAGGGTGAAATCCTGAATGAGGAAGGGTCGGCTCATGGCTTCGACGATGTTGTTGGCCACGCTCATGGACAGATCGAGGTCGCCATAAACGAGAACCGCCAGTTCATCGCCACCGTAGCGCGCAACGAAATCGTCGCCGCCGGTCACATCGCGGATCCGCTCGGCAACCGCCACCAGAAGCTCGTCGCCCACCGAATGGCCGAACGTGTCGTTGACGGCCTTGAACCGATCCAGATCGACCAGCAGCAGCTTGTAGCGGCGCTTGGGCGCAAAGCCCTCTTCCATGCGTTCCTGCAACGCACGCCGGTTAGCAAGCGCGGTCAGCGGATCATGATAAGCCATGTGTTCGATGCGCAGCTGCGCCTGACGCTCAGCCGTCTTGTCGTCGAAGGTGATGACGACACCGCCCTGCACCGGCCCGCTGACGACTTCCAGCAGGCGCCCATCCGCGAAACTGTGTTCAAACGTCTCGGACTGCGCAAGCTTCATCACGCTCTGCACGCGCCGGGTGATCCGCTGACGCTCTTGCCCGTCCCAGGAACTGCTTTTCGCAAGCACACTAATTAGTTCGGAAACCGTCATGCCGCGATGAACGACGCCTTTGCTGATGTCGAACATCTTAAGGAAGCGATCGTTGAACAAGCGCAGGCGATGATCCTCGCCAATGAAAAGCAAGCCATTCGACATGTTGTCGAGCGCGGTCGCCAGAATGGTCGTGTGGGCGCGTTCCTGGATGCGCAGACGCTTGGAAGCGATCAGTGAAATCATCGCGCCGGCAAAAAGGGTGAGAGAGGCGCCGCCCGTCAGAGCGCCTAGAATCGGGTTCAGATGCTCAAGGGTCTGGAAGCCCGGCACCTGCGTCAGGGAAACGCCGGAAATGGCAATGAAATGAGTGGCACAAACGCCGGTGGTGAACAGAAGCGTTTTGACGACGCGGGTGTGAAAACGCCCGGTAATCGCCATCGCGGTGCCGTAACAGACTGCACCCGCGAGGCAGGCGAGAACAGCCGCGGGCAGGGATTGCGTTTGCAGACATCCGACAATGGCCGCCATGCCCGTAAAGTGCATGGCACCGATGCCAAGCCCAGCGATCGCACCCAGCGTGATGCGGATCGGCCGTTTCGGGAAAAAAACCGTCGCAGCCAGCGGCACGCCGACGGTTAGAACGCTGATGCCGATTGAAAGCAGCGTCCAATCCAAGTCGTAATTCATCGCGAGGTCGACACGATAGCCGAGCATGGCAAGGAAGTGGGTCGTCCAGACAGTAACACCTGCAACCACGGCGGTGGCGGACAGCCACCAGTAGCGGTCGGTTCCCCGTGTGCGCGCCGAGCGGCGCAACAAGCCTACGAGCAGCCAGGAACCGACAAGGCAGATCAGAATCGCTGCGGCGACCAGCCCCAGGGATTGCTCGGTTGCGAGCCGCAAAAAGGATGCAGACATGAAAAAAGGCCCAGGCACCCTCATCTGGATCAGGACCGACCTTATCGGTCGAACCTGTTCCTCGGCTGCCTGCCGCATCCCTCGCGAGGGCGCGCGCCAGGATCGCATCTAGCTAAGTCATACAGAGATGAAGAAAAGAGGCTAACCGAGCACGCATCGTCAATAACTGACAATGCAACTTTCGGCGCAGCTTCTCGTATCTGGCTAGTTTGTTCAACGCTCACTAAGGGCCGGAGCGGAAAGTGGACGCTCAACCGATATAGGTCTGCCGTCCGTTCCAGTCCACTATATAGACGGCCAATCCGCTTGTCGTCTTGATCAGCTGGCGTATAGCCGCTTCGTCCATGAGGCTGAAGGCGGTGGAAAACGCGTCGGCTATTGTTGCGGTCGGCGCAATCGTCGTGACGCGGCGATAGGTGAGTGGTACCGCACCTCTGCGGGGGTCGAAAACATGGCTGAAGCGGCCATCCCGGTCGAAGTGGAAGCCCGCGCCTGAGGTGGTCGCGATCGCCTTGTCGACCAGGTCGATCACGGTGTCCGGCTCCGAGCCCATTTCCATGTCGGCCACACCGACCCGCCAGGGGCGGCCGTCTTCCTTCGAGCCAACCGCGCGGTTTTCGCCCATGTCGACCAGGCTGCTGGTAATGCCTTCAGCCTTGAGCATGTCGACAATGGCGTCGGTGATGAAGCCTTGCGCGATGCCGTTCAAAGTCAGCGCCATGCCGGGACGCGAGAAGGCGATGCGATCGCCGTTGAAGCGCACGGCGTCGAAGCCTATGCGGGAGCGGACTTGATCGACGTCTCGCAGTGATGGGCCGGTCGGCTTGGCATCCGGGCGCGAGAAGTGTTGGGCATAGAGGGTCCACAAAGGCTGGATCGTTGGATCGAACGCGCCGTTTGTCGTCTGCCAGGCAGCGCGACAGGCGTTCAGGACCTGGACCAGCTCTTGCGGGGGTGTCGGCAAGGCGCCAAGGCGATTGAGTTCGCAGAGGGCTGACGAGGGCCTGTAAAGGCTGAAGATACCTTCCAGCCGCTCCACTTCGGCCACCACGCGGCGCAGCAGTGTTTCTGCCTTGGCTTTGTCCGGATGGTTCAGGATCAGCGTTGCCGGTGCCCCGAGCGCCTGTCCGTGCCAGATCACCGGCGGAAACGACGCTCGTGCCGCACCGAGCGTGCCCAGAAGCGGCACACCGGCAGCAGCGGCCATGATGGAGATGGCGCGGCGCCGCGAAATCGTCCTAGCCATGATGATGCGCCCCCATGTTATGAGGCTCACCTTCCGGCGATACGGGATCTTCATCATCGCCCTGCGCCGGCGCACCGCTTCCCAAAATGTATTGCTGCGGCACATCGTTGAAGCCGACGACGCGGCCGCCATGTTTCGCGACGAAAGCGTCAGCGTCGGACTCTTTGCTGAACGGCACGGCTTCCTCATTTCCCATGCCGCCGCGTTGCTGGCTCTCGATCACGAAGTACGCGGTCTTGGCATCAATCCAGTTTTCGGCTCCGGGCTGATCCCAGCTCGGCGCCTTGCTCATGTCCGACACATAGATCGCTGCGATGTTGCGCGGTTCTTCCGGCAGCATGGTGAAAGCAAGCGCGTCGCGCGCGGACGAGAACCAGATGGCTTCCGGGATCTTGTCTAGGATGATCTGCCCCTTGGGCCCGGCATGTTCGAGAACGTTCATGCCGCAATAGCGGCCCATGGCCTCTTCCGTCAGCGCGAAAGGTGGCGGCATCTCCGCCACCTTTTCTTCCGAGCAGGCACCAAGCAGAAGCGAAGCCGCCAGCGCGGCGATTGCCCAAGCGGTTCTCATACTTCCCTCCGTGAAAACACGAGCGTCGAAAGGCCGAGCGGCACCAGCGTCCAAAGAAGGAGCGCTGCAAGCAGAACGGGGGCGGACAGGCCGGTATGTCCTGCAATGCCTGACATGCCGGACAAGGCGCTGGCGCTGCCCGATCCGAGGTTGAGCAGGCGGTAGGCGTCAGTCGGGTTGGCGACCAGCAGAATATCGAGCAGCATCGGCGGAACCGTCTGGCCGCGCGCGGCAACCAGCCCGCCAAGCAGCGCCATGTCGTAGATCAGCACGAAGAACAGCCAGATGCCGATCGCGATGCCGCCCGCCGTGCTGCGTTCGCGCGCAAGCGTGCTGACGAAATAGCCGATCGCCAGAAACACTGCGCCGAGCAGCACCGACGAGCCAACCATCGAAGCGAACGAGCGCCAGCTTTCCAAGCCGATGTCGGGCGAACTCACGGCGAGTGCAGCAGCAGCGACGCCGTAGCCGAACAAGGTGGCGAAGGCGAGAATGGCTAGATGGCCGAGGAACTTGCCGAAGATCACCTCGCTCCGCCCTAGCGGATAGCTGAGCAGCAGGATCATGGTGCCGCGCTCAGTTTCGCCGACGATTGCATCGTGGGACAAAAGCAGCGCGATCAGCGGCACCAGGAAGATCGTCAGGCTCGAAAGACTGACGATTACGATGTCGAGCTTGTTGACGCCGACGTTGCCCGTCGGCGCGCCGCCGAGAAACGACAGTGTCAGGGCGAGTGCGGCGAGCAGCAGGGTGGTCGCCAGAACCCAGCGGTTGCGCAGGCCCTCCTGGATCTCCTTGCGTGCGATGATGAGGATGTTCGTCATGGCTTGTTCTGACCGCTGAGAAAATGCGCATAAAGATCATCGAGCGTAGGCTCGGCCACCGTCAGCGCGGCAAGGCGCGACGGCTCGGCCGTCAGATCGCGCAGCAGCGCGATCTTGTCGGCGGCCCCGATGTTCGTTTCCCACGCTCCGCCGTTTGTTCGCCGCCACGCGCTGCCATTGATGAAGTCCGGCGCATCGATGCCCTCAGCAAGCCGCACGCTGATCTGCGTCGGCAGTTGGGCAATGTGGCGCAGTTCATCCAGCGTCCCGTCTGCGATCTTCAAGCCCCGATTGATGATGATGACGCGGTTGGCGCGGTCCTCGAGTTCGGTCAGCGCATGCGAAGACAGCAGCACCGTCGTGCCAAGTGCGCGCAGATCCGTTATGAGGTCGTAGAAGCTTCGCCGCAGCGCGGGATCGAGACCGCTGGTCGGCTCGTCGAGCAGCAGGATGCGCGGTTCGCCGAGCAGCGCCTGCGCCAGTCCCAGCCGCTGACGCATGCCTTTGGAATAGGTCCGCACCGGCCGATTTGCCGCTTCGCGCGCCAGACCCACGCGCTCGAACAAAGTGTCGGTGGATTCGAGGTCGACCCGCTTCAGCCGGGCATAGAAGGCCAGTGTTTCGCGACCCGTCAGCGCCAGATGGAACGACACGCTTTCCGGCAGGTAGCCGAGCCGTTGGCGTACCGCGAAGTCGCCCCGCGCCGGGTCTTCGCCAAGCACGCGCACCTGGCCGGTTGTGGGGCGGATCAGGCCGAGCATCAGCTTGATCAGCGTGGTCTTACCTGCGCCATTGTGCCCGACAAGCGCGATCGTCTCGCCGGCATTCAAGGTGAAGCCCACATCGCGCACGGCATCGACCTTGTTGTAGCGCTTGGAGGCGCCGGTGATTTCGACAGTTGCGATTTCAGCGGTTGCGCTCATGGCCTGTCTTTCTCCGCCGCCACTGGTGCCATCAGCGGATGGTTGTCGACCACGCCGCCGGGCAGGAGGGCAGGGAACTGTGATTGCGCCCAGCGGATCACCTGCACTGCAGGGCTCGTGGTCAGCAGCTTGGCTTGCGGAGAGGTCCACAGCACCTGGTCGACCAGATCGTTCGGCCGGTAGGCATTGTCGCCGATGCCATCACCATCGAGATCAAAGGCGGGATTGTCGCTCCAGAAATTGCCGCGACCCTCGCTCGACCAGTCGATGAAGCGAGTGCCGACATATTTGACCTGGTTGCGATTGTTTATGAAAGCGTTGCCGCTCATCGTGTTGCCTTCGGAACCCGCCGTGAAATGGATGCCGATGGAGCAGTTCTCGAAGCTATTGTCGAAGAACCGGTTCTTGTTGGCGTTGTAGATGAAGACGCATTTTTCCGGCCCGAGGCGTTCGCTCGCGCCCGCGACCACGTCCTCTGCTTCAAGCTTCGGCATGCCGTGCTCGCTCGATTGCACGCCGGCCGACAGCCAACGCTCCACCGGCTGCATGCGGCCGATCACCTTGTTGCCGCGAATTTCCGAACTGTTCGCCGAGTTCAGCAGCAAACCGTGATCGCGATCGCCATCCGAGACATTGCCGGTGATCTTCAGCCGGTTGGAGAACATGATGGCGTAGCCGACCGAGTTGCCGATCGAGACATTGTCGCTGACTTCGCTGTCATTGGTGTACATGTAGTGGATCGCGAACCGCAGATCGCGGAAGGTGTTGCCGCTGAACGTGTTGCGCTTGCTGGCACTCGTCGCGATGCCGTCGCGGCCAAAGCTGATATCGTTGTTGAGCACCTTGGCGCCCGGAGCGTTCCAGACGGTAATGCCGCTGCCTGCCTCGCTCATGCGCCCGCTCTTCAAGCCGACGACGCGGTTGTTGCGCGCGATCGAATCGACAGCGCCGAAAAGATAGATGCCGAACAGGTTGTCGGTGACATCGTTGTTGTCCACGATTGCACCCGTGGCGGATTGCGCGACGTAGATGCCGGAATCGCGCACCATCAGGTCGCGTCCTGACCCGCTGACACGCAAACCGCGCACGATCGCGCCCGGTGCGTTCACGGTGACGACGCTGCCTTTGCCGTTGCCCAGCACCGTAGCGCCTAGCTTGCCCTCGAGCACGATCTGCTTGTCGATGGTGATCGGGCCGGCATAGCTGCCTGGCTCAAGCACGATCGTGTCGCCGGGTGCAGCGTTTGAGATGATCGTCTGCAAGCCAAGCCCATCCGTCGGCTTAACCGTTAGGCTGGCCGCCAACGTAGGCGCGGGGAGGGCGGCCAATGTGGCCGCCATCCAGATCGTTGTCGTCGTGAGACGCATGATCATCAGGCCGACTGCGGCTCGACGAACATGCGTCCCTTCATCTCCATGTGCATGGCATGGCAGAACCAGGAGCAGTAATACCACCACACACCCGGCTTGTTCGCCTTGAAGGTCACCGAAGCGGTGGCCTGCGGCGCGACTTCCATGTTGATGCCGTAGTTGATGATGGAGAAGCCGTGAGTGAGGTCTTCCACTTCGTCGATATTGGTGACGTACACGGTCACTTCGTCGCCCTGCTTGACCGCAAACTGCTCCAAACCGAAGGCCGGTGCGGACGAGGTCATGTAAACGCGAACCTTGTTGCCATCGCGGATCACCTGGCTGTCGATCATCAGGTCTATGCCGTCGGCCTGCGCCTGCTTCACAGCGTCCGCAAACATCGGATCGGCACGATCCCAGACATTCACCGGGTTGATCTTCGATGAATGCACGATGGTGGCGTCATGTGGCTCGGCGAAAGACGGGCTGTCATGCACGAGCACCATCTCGTCGCCCGAAATGTCGATGAGCTGGTCGTTCTCAGGCTTCAGCGGGCCAACATTGAGGTAGCGGTCCTTGGAGAACTTGTTCAGCGAGATCAGCCACTTGCCATCGGCTTCCTTGGTCTGGCCCATGGAAGTGTGGTTGTGGCCCGGCTGATACTGCACATCAAGCTTCTGGCGAATCGGATCGACTTTCTCACCCTTGAAGGCGCGGATGGCGTCTTCGAGGTTCCACTTGCAGATTTGACTGTCGAGGAACAGCGTCGTGTAGCAGTTGCCCCGGCCGTCATAGGCCGTGTGAAGCGGTCCAAGACCGACTTCCGGCTCGGCAACGACGGTGTCGCGCGGCTGGATCTTGTCGTCGAACAGATCGTCGAACTTGCGCACGTCGAACACGGTAACAGTGGGCGACAGCTTGCCGTTGACGACCACGTGGATGCCGTCCGGCGCGGTGTTGATGCCGTGCGGGCTGTTGGCCACCGGGACATAGCGGGTGTAGGGCGAACCCTTGCTGCCGTCGATCACCGGCACGCCGCCCATCTCCTTGAAGTCGCCCTTGGCAACGGCTTCTTCGATGCGCTTCAGGTTGAAGATGACGATCCAGTCCTGCTCGTTGGCGATCATCTCGGCAAGGTTGACGCCTTCTTCCGAGTTGTAGCAGGTCGCGAAAGCGTACTTGCCCTGATAGTCGCAATCGACATTGTCGAGGTTGCCGTCGATGGCCACCTGCCACGCAACCTTCATCGTGTCGCCGTCGACGGCGCTGAAGATGGCCTGATACTGCTTCTTGTCGTCCAGAACCTTGCCGTCGTTCGGGATCGGCACGCCGTCCTCGCCATTGGCAAACACATAGCCGGTGCGCGGATATTTCTGCACGCGCAGGCCGTGAACCGTGTGTTGGTTCGGCAGCTGGATGATCTTGTCGCATTTCATGACATCGAGGCGGATACGACAGACGCGCGTATTGGCCTTGTCGTTGGCGAACAGGTAGCGCCCGTCATAGGTGCCTTCGGTGAAGGAGGGATGCGGATGGTGCAGGTCGCCATTGTGGTAGATGCCGCCCTGATCCTTGAGCGCCTCGATCGACTCCGGCAGCAGGCCTTCGGTCAGGATCTTGCGGCTCTCGTTGGTCTGGCCCCAGCCCGTCGCGCTATCGCGGTTGAAGACGGGAATGCGCATCAGCTCGCGCATCGAAGGCATGCCGACGACGCGGACTTCGCCGCTGTGGCCGCCCGAGAAGAACGTGTAATATTCGTCGAGCTCACCTGGCTTCACTTCCGTGGTGTGCTTCGAAGCCGACTGTGCTGCTGCGGGCGTAATGGCGCCGCCGGTCAGCGTCACCGCGCCGCCGATGGTGGCCGCTCCGGCCGCCGCGATGGCTGCTGTCGACCCCAGCATCTGTCGCCTGCTGAGGCGCATCTTGCTTTCTTCGGTAGACATTCCGTTTCTCCTTGGTTGCCTATTCATGCGGAATTGCTGGCAGGCTGATCGGTCTTCGCGATCGGCACGCCTTTGTGAGTGATGACGGGCTTGGCAGGCGCTTCGCCGCGCGAGGCCGGCGTTGACAGCGCCATGAACTTCTCGCGCTTCAACCGCACCTGGATCATGTGCGGGCAGCGATGATCGTCGTGGTAGAGTTCCTGGCAGTGCATGCAGTAGATGCACTCGTTGACGTTGATCTGCCCTTCCGGATGGATCGACTGCACCGGGCATTCCTTGGCGCAGCGCTGGCAGGGCGAGCCGCATTCGGGATAGCGCTTTAGCCATTCGAACATGCGGATGCGCCCGGGAATCGCCAGTGCAGCGCCCAGCGGGCACAGGTAGCGGCAATAAAAGCGCTCGATGAACAGACCGGCGGCCAGCATGGTCAGCGCGAAGATCACGAACGGCCATTCCCGCGCGAACTTCAGGATGATCGCGGTCTTGAATGGCTCGACCTCGGCAAACACCTCAGCCAGCGCTAGCGAATAAAGCGACAGGCCGAACAGGCCGAGGAAGATGATGTATTTGATGGGCCAAAGCCGCTCATGCAGGCCCCAGGGAAGCCTAAGCTGCGGCACCTTCAGCCATTGCGCGAGATTGTTGGTCAGTTCCTGCAGCGCCCCGAACGGGCAAAGCCAACCGCAGAACGGTCCCCGTCCCCAGAACAGCAGGCCGGCAGCGACTGACGCCCACAGGATGAAGATCAGCGGCGCCGACAGGAAGAACTCCCAGTTGAAGCCGTTGATCAGCGAGTTGAAGAAGGTGAGGACATTCACCACCGAAAGCTGCGCATTGGCATACCAGCCAAGCCAGACCAGCGTGAAAAGCAGAAAGCCACGCCGGATCCAGCCGAACATGATCGGACGCTTCACCAGCCAGTCCTGGAAGAAGAAGATGCCGGTCAAGACGATGAGGGCAACGCTGGCAATTGCAATGTTGATGCGGTTCATCTCCCACATCCGCACCCAAAGCGGCTGGCCGTCCGCGATCTGCTGATCGCTCAGGACTTGGCCTGTGTCGCCTGCGGAAGGCGCCGGTGTCGCGGCAACGGCAGGTGCGGCTGGCGCTGGCGGCTGCTCGATCGTCAAGTATGTGTCGGGCAGTGTGTAGCCGAGATTATAGGGCAGAACCGCCTTGTTGCGGCCTTCCGCATTTCGCTGCACCAGCATCTGCAGTTCAAAGGGCTTGGTGACATCGAACACGAAGTCAGGCGAGACAACGAAGAGCGCGATCTCGCGCAAATGTGGAGCGCCGTCGGCCGCAAGCGTGGGAATGCGCGCGTGGTCGCGATCGCGGAACCGCAGACCCTGGCCGTCCTGCAGCAACTCGATGCGATCGAAGATGCCGCCGCGCACATAGCCCGATCCCTTGAAGGAATAGGCGCCGTCACCGGCAACGAGCATCGCCGATTGGCCAGGCTTTAGCCGGGAGGCGAGACGGTCATAGGCAGTGTCGCCAAGCAGGCTTCGGCCGATCGCCGGCACGCTGACGGGCGCAAGATACAGGTCGATGAAGCGGTCGTCCGGATTGTGCGTTTCCGGCTTGTCCGCCGCAGCCGGCTGATTGGCCTGGCGGAAGGCTTCCGACACTTCGCCCACCGTCATGCGCAGGCTGCGCACCGAGCCGTCGCCAATCAGCGTCTGCCAGTCGCTCGTGGCCGTCTTGGTAAGATCGAGCTTGCGGATCTCCGTCGTCGCCGCCGCCGCCGGCGCTCCGGCGTCGCTCAGCCGGTTGCTTCGTATGAGCTGAACCGCAGAGCGCGCAATGCTGTCGCCCATCACCAGAACCGTGACCGTCGCACCGCTGACGATATCCACCTGCGGCGGCCGCTCGCCGCCCGTCGCGACGCGTCCCATGTCCTTGTCGACAAGCACATTCAGCGCGGCGACGATCTTTGCTTCAGGAATGCCGATCAGCACGATTGGCTCGTGATGCGCGACGATCTTGAAGCCGCGGATCACGCCCTTCGGATCGATGCCGACGACGATGTGGATGGGCTTGCCCGAATAGCCGATCGAGCTCGTGAAATCGGAATTGAGGTAGGCGTAGCCGAGAAGCGAATCGCCCTTCTGAACCGGAACGATCTGCGGATCGCCGATCGGTGCACCAAATCGATCCCCGCCCTCGAAAAGCTCTGACGGCTGAACCTTGTCCAGGAAGCTCGTCAGTTGGCCCGCAGCATGGCTCGGCCAAGCCAACAAAAGAGCAACCAGCAGGGCGCCCAACAAGACGCAAAAATCGCGCGCCATTTTGGTGGAAGAGCGAAAATGCACCATCTGATTTGCTAGTTCTGCGTCGCGAAACTCATATTTCGCACTGCTTATTCAGCTTGTCGGCGAGGGACTTTGCGGCAGAACAAACAAGCCGCATTAAGTTTGCGGCATACGCTTTTATCCAAAGGAAATGCCCGTGCGTGCTGCGGGCGAGCCACATCGGAGACGCGTCGTGAACCACCGCGAACCTTGGATGCTCAACTTCATGGACGAATTGCTCGTCCAAGCCAGAGCGATGGAGCAGGAAGCCATCGCCGGCTACCACAAGCTGGCCGAGCGGATGCGGCAAGCCAATCGCCCTGATCTGACCGCCGTCTTCGAAGCCCTGATCCGCGAGGAAGAAGGCCATCTCGGCAATGTCGAATCCTGGATGGAGAACAGTACCTTCGCTGCTCAGCTGGTTCAGCCGCCGTCAGAACCAATGTTCGATGATGAAGGCGCCGCGTTGGTCGCGCCCGAGCTTCTGGACGCCTATCGCGCCTTTGCTGTTGCCGTTCGAAACGAGGAACGGGCCTTCGTGTTCTGGACTTATGTGGCCGCCCATGCCGCATCAAACGAGATCCGACACGCCGCCGAGAAGATGGCTCGGGAAGAGCTGGGCCATGTCGCCACCCTTCGACGTGAACGCCGCCGCGCTTTCCACGACCTGCGCGAAAAGCGCGAGCTCCAGTCCGTCGACCTGTTCCAGTTGGAAACGCACCTAGCCCACCATCTCGACCGTCTGGCAAGGCAAGTAGGTCCGGAAAAACACGCCTTACATAGCCTGGCAGAAAAAGCGGTCCTACGCGCCAAGGAAGCGAAGAATGAAAGCCTCGGCAACAATGCCCCTGTGGCAGATCTGCCTGAGCAAACAGCGGCGCGTCCACTTGCTCTCGCGGAATGGCTGCTCGACTTCTACCTGAACCGCGCCGAAAACGAGGACGAAGAATCAACGCGACGTCACGCCCAAAGCTGCGCCGCGGATCTCGTCAGCACGATCTATCGGATCAACGGTCCAACCCACGGCGGCTAAAACCGGCAACTTACGCATGAGGGCTCTTACAACTTGCCCGTTCTGCGTCGCGACTTACCCAAATGGTGTCACGAAATCATCGATTCGCGGCGGCTATACCCGGCGACTCACATATCGATTTCTGGTCGGGGGAAGGAGGCAGCTGAACGGCAATCAGGGGAGAAAATGGTGGGCGATGAGAGACTCGAACTCCCGACATCCTCGGTGTAAACGAGGCGCTCTACCAACTGAGCTAATCGCCCTCAGCGCCGTTTCTAACCGGCGTGCTGCACGAAGTCCGTTACCAGTTTATACCAGAAGAAAATTTATCTTCTGCTTAAAGGGCTTTGGCTAACCCTTTGACGAGAATGGCGCGAGTGACGGGGCTCGAACCCGCGACCTCCGGCGTGACAGGCCGGCACTCTAACCAACTGAGCTACACCCGCGCATCTCGTGTCGCAACCGTTGGCGGCGACGTGGCGGTCAATTACGAAGTTCGTTCGGGGGTGTCAAGCGACCCTGGCAAAGAGTTTTGATGTTCCTGTGAATTCTTTTTCGAACGCAGCCGGCAAGGGTCGTTTTCGCGGAGAGAAGGCCCTTACTGCATCCGGACTTTCGGTCTTCAGCAGGTCGGGTTTCACCGCAGCTATAGAGTCACTCGGTGACCGGGCGGCCTGGCGAGGCCGGCCTTGCTGTTCATCGGTTGCGTATCGTGTTAACGGCGCAAGGCCGCGTCTGGTGGACGCAAACAGGATCCACTCAGACAAGCACCACTTCCTTTGTAGGCGAGGCGGTGCGACGAAAGATCAAGTCGGGTGTATGAGTAAACTGGTGACTGACAAGGTGCTGCAGAACCCCGCCCCGACCCCGAAGATCGCCTTCATCGTCACGGAAGACTGGTTCTTTGCATCGCATTTCCTGCCGATGCTGCGCGCTGCACGGCAAGCCGGGGTTGAGCCGGTGGTCATCACGCGGGTGCGGGATCATGCAGATCTCATCGAGGCTGCTGGCGCCCGCGTGATCGCTTTGGAAGCAGATCGCCGCAGCCTCAATCCTCTCGGCCTTGTTTCGACCGTGACAAGGTTGGCCCGTATCCTGCGGCGAGAGAAGATCGACGCGGTCCATTGCATCGCGCTGCGTTCCATTCTCGTTGGCGCACCGGCGGCTCAGCTGGCTGGAATCAAGCGGCGGGTATTTGCTGTCACGGGTGGCGGCCTTCTCAGTGCCAAGAAAGACCTGACCGGCCGATTTGCCGATGCCGCTATTCGCTTGCCCATTCGGGGTCTTTTCCAGAGTAAGGAAACTCACTTCCTATTCGAGAACACCGACGATCCCAGCCAGTTCGGCTTGCGGCCTGAAGATGCCAATGTGACGATCGTAGGCGGGGCGGGGGTTGATCCGGACCATCTGCAAGAGCTGCCGATGCCAGCCTTGCCAACGCTGCGCGTGGCGCTGGTCGCGCGTCTGCTATGGTCCAAGGGTGTCGACCTGGCCGTCGAAGCTGTCCGAATCGCACGGGCCCAGGGTCATGACATCCGCCTCACGCTGTGCGGCGAGCCTGACCCGTCAAATCCCCGAGCCATCTCGCCCGCGCTTCTTGGTGAATGGTCGGCCGAAGAGGGGATTGAGTGGCGCGGCTTTGTTCGCGACGTTCGTACAGTCTGGCAAGAGCATCACGTCGCCTGCCTGCCTTCGCGCGGCGGCGAAGGCCTGCCCCGCACGCTTCTCGAAGCCGCCGCATGCGGCCGAGCCATCGTGACGACAGATGTCCCAGGCTGCCGGCATTTGGTCCGAGACGGCATCGAGGGACGAATCGTCCCGCCGAACGATGCGCATGCGCTCGCTGATGCTCTGATTCAGCTATCGCAGGATCACGATGCAGTGGCGCAAATGGGAGTTGCAGCGCGCCAGCGTATCCATCAAGGCTTCAGCGAGGCCGACATCATCGATGCCGTCGCCAGGATGTATTCAAAGCTTTTCTCATTCTCCGAACCAAACGACGTACACTCTAGTAGCCTGCTTGGTTCAGCGAAATCTTAGACCAGCCAAGGCTTCTTGCGCCGCGGCGGGAAGGCAAGCTTGTATTCCTGCTCCAAATTCTCGAAGTTGGGATTGTAGAACGGATCGTTCATCAACTGCGGCTTCCACGTGTCGATCATGTACTGACACTCCGAGCGGAACCGCTGGATTTTCTCCGGCGCGAGATCAGAACCGCGAGATACCGACTCATAGTGATAAAGTTCCGCGAAAGGCGTCCACAGGATGCGGTAGCCTGCCTGCCGAACACGCAAGCATAAATCGACATCGTTGAACGCGACTTTCAGATCGGTCTCATTAAGCCCTCCAACTTCCAGGAAGACGCTGCGTCGGATTGCCAGGCAGGCCGCGGTCACGGCTCCAACATCGCGGACGAGCATTAGCTGGCCGAAGTAGCCGGGATATTTAGGCCCCTTTCCGTGACCGACATGCCCTGCCACCCCCGTCTCGCCATCGAAATGACCGGCACCGAGTCGTACGCCTGCATGCTGGATACGATCATCGGGATAATAAAGCTTGGCTCCCACGGCACCAACATCTTTGCGGACTGCCAGGCTGACCATTTCTCGAAGCCAACCTTCGTGCATGACGTCGATGTCGTTGTTCAAAAGCAGGAGCACGTCGCCCTTGGCCTCACGTGCGGCTTCATTGTTCAACGCAGAGTAATTGAAGGCGCCGTCTATCCTGAGCACCCGGACACGTAAGTCTTTCGTTAGACGACCGAAAAGAGAAAGCGTTTCGTCCTCGACACTTCCATTATCGACGATGATGATCTCGATGTTGTCGTAATCCGTGCGATGAAGCAGGCCTTCAACGCACTGCTGAACCAACTGTGCGCGGTCACGCGTTGGGATGATGACGCTGACCAAAGGGGCAGGCGATGGCAGCGGCCATTCGATACGGTTCCAGGAGGGGACATGGGGATTGGCGACTGCCGTTGCCCCTTCGATGCTGGACGCCAGCTGGTTGTTGATCGACGTACGCGCAACCTTGATGCATCGCTCCAGTTGCGACTGAGAGAACGAACCACCACCACGCTCCTGGCGCCAGTGGTACAAGATTGCCGGGATATGATGGATGCGCTCAGGCGAACAATGCTCGGAGTGGACCAGGCGGAGAACGAGATCATAATCCTGGCTGCCTTCCGCACCGATTGTAAACCCACCAAGCTGCTCTAGTGTGCTGCGGCGATACACACCCATATGGCTGATGTAATTCTGGCCTAGCAGCTGATCATAGCTGTATTCCGGCTTGAGGTATGGATCGTAGCGTCGACCGGCCTCGTCGATCTTGTCCTCATCCGAATAAACCAGCTCAGCATCCGGATGCGCGTCCAGGGTCACGGCCACTTCGTAAAGGGCATGTTCGGGAAGGATGTCATCGTGGTCAAGCAAGGCCACGAATTCGCCGGTGGCAAGCTCCAGTGCGCTGTTGCTCGCCGCAGAAATGTGGCCATTGCTCTCGCGGCGCATCCACTTGATGCGTAGATCGTCTTTCGCAAACGCTTCGAGGATCTCAACAACGTGCGGAGATGGTGACGCATCATCGGCGATACACAGCTCCCAATGCGGGTACAACTGGCCCTGAACAGACTGGATCATCTGCCGGAAGGTTTCAGCGGGTGTGTTGTAGGCAGGAACAACAACCGAGATCAGCGGCTTGTAGGCGAGGCGCTCGATGTGACGCCGGATATCGCGTCGGTCTTCGTTGGAAAGCGTGTCATAACGATGGATCCAGTCAAGGTAGCTAGTTTCTGACTGGACAGCATGTGAACCCTTGAAAGCGTAACGAATGCTGTCAGTAACTCCACGCCAGCCGCTTTGATAGTAGCGGCTTCGCAAGTACCACCACCGCTGCTTCATTAGACTTGGTGTTGTGATCAGCCTGACGACCTTCGATCCCAATTTGATTGCGCTGTCAGCATAAGTAGAGGCCTTCTTTGCTTGTGGCACAGCTGACTAATACCTTTTAAATACTAGAGATTCGGCGGGCGAATGAGGCCGACGCACATTTCCGATCGATTTTTTTCGACCGAGAAGAAGCTACGTGAAACTCTATATTCACCCAGCCGGCGCACTCAGTGAATCATTATACGCTGTCAACACCTCATCTAGCGGACCGATAGCTCGTTGGCGCCCGTGCTCCATCCACAAGCCGGTCGTGCACCACTGGCGCAGAAGCTCTTCTGAGTGAGAAGCGACTACAAGGAGTCCGGCCTCGCCAATGAAGCTACGCAAGCGCTCCTTGGCATGTTGAAGAAACGCCGCGTCACCGGCGCCAATTCCCTCATCGATCAAAAGGATTTCCGGCGTGATCGATGTTGAGACTGCAAAAGCAAGCCTCGTGCTCATGCCCGCACTGTATGTACGCAAAGGCATGCTCAGAAAGTCGCCGAGACCGGTGCTGAGCCCAATCTCCTCCGAACGCAGCTCAATCTCCTTGCGGCTGTAGCCAAGTAACATTCCGCGCAGGATGATGTTCTCCCAGCCGGAGGCATCTGGGTCCATTCCGAAGCCGATGTCGAACATTGCTGCGACGTCGCCTTCGACTTTGACGGACCCGGCCGTCGGCTCATAGATGCCGGCCATGACGCGCAGGATGGTCGACTTGCCGGCGCCGTTGTGACCGATAAGCCCGATCCGCATGCCATGGGTGAGATCGAGCGACAGATTGTCGATCGCCCGGATCGTGACCTTCTTGCTGCCGGCCGTCGGCTTAATCTGGCCGCCGGTCACAGCGGCAAGAACATTATTCTTCAACGAGCGGCTGCTGACATCTAAAATCGGGATGTCAACGGAGACGTTCTGCAGGGTGATCGCGGCCATATGACTTAAGCCCAGTATGCGATGCGTGCGCGGAAGCGCGAGAAGAAGGCCAGCGCCAAGACGCCCATGACAATCGTGATGCCGATGCAAACGAGCCAATTCAGCAGTGAGCCTGTCTGACCAAGCAACGGATCGCGCGCAATTTCTATGAAGTGGTAGAACGGATTGATGTTCACGAACACCGCCCGTTCTGGAATCTGCGTCGCACTCCAGAGGATCGGAGTCATAAAGAATGCAACCTGGATGATGCTGGCGATGATCATCGGAATGTCTCGGAAGCGAGCACACAGGGGGCCCAGGATCATCGCACAGAACATCCCGTTCAGTGCGATCAAGATGAGCGCTGGGACGGCGAGGAGTACCTGGAAACCTGGATTGATTCCGAACAACGCGGCAATGATGATGTAGATGACGAAGTTGTGCCCGAAGGCGATCAGCTGCGACCAAACAAATTGGAAGACGTAAACGCTGAGCGGCAACCTGATCTGCCGGATCGAGCCGGCCGCATTCGAGAAGACATTGCAGGACGCTGTTATCGTGCCGCCGATAAAACCCCACATAATGAAGCCGATCGCCAGAAACGGCAGGTACTCCCGAATGTCCATCTTGAAGATTTGGGAATACAGGATACCCAGGCCGGCCACCATGATGCCCATCGAGAGCGTCAGCCACAGCGGCCCCAATACCGAGCGCTGATAATGGCGGCGCACGTCGCGCCATCCCAGGAAAAGCCAAAGCTCGCGTAACCTGAAGCCTTCGCGAAGATCGTTCCACACGGTCGCAAGGCGACCCGTCGCGGCATCAGCTGCATTGATCGTCAACACGCGCTGCGAGAAAGATGCAGGCAAGGATCGTCCTTTATGGATTGAGCCGCGGCGCAGCTGCAGATGCTAACGTGCCAGACATTGCCGCTGTCAGGCAGCCTGCTGGGCAAGCCGCTGGAGATACTTCCCATAATTGCTTTTGCCTAGAGCGTTCCCGAGTTCAGTGAGCGCAGCCGCGTCAATGAAGCCGAGGTTGAAGGCGATTTCCTCGGGGCAGGCGATCTTGAAGCCCTGACGATGTTCCAGCGTCCGAACGAATTCGGCCGCCTCCAGAAGCGAGTCCGGCGTGCCGGTATCCAGCCAGGCAAAGCCACGTCCCATGGTTTGAACGTTCAGGCTGCCTTCCTCCAGATAGACGCGGTTCAAATCGGTAATCTCCAGCTCACCGCGCGGCGACGGCTTCAGATTATGGGCAAACTGCGAGGCACGACCATCATAGAAATAAAGCCCGGTGACGGCCCAGTTCGAGGCAGGGTTCAGCGGTTTCTCTTCGATAGAGATGGCGCGACCAGTCTTGTCGAAAGCCACGACGCCGTAACGCTCGGGATCCTGCACATGGTAGGCGAAAACCGAAGCGCCATGGGCCTGATTTGCTGCGCTCTGCAGTCTTTGCGGAAGGCCGTGTCCGTAGAACAGATTGTCGCCGAGGATCAGGGCGGAAGGCTCTCCGGCGATAAAATCCTCGCCGATCAAGTAAGCTTGCGCCAGCCCGTCCGGGCTCGGCTGTTCCTCGTAGGAGAAGTTCACCCCCCACTGCGACCCCGAGCCGAGCAGGGCCTTGAAGCGAGGAAGATCGTGCGGGGTGGAGATGATCAGGATGTCGCGAATGCCTGCCAGCATCAGCGTCGACAAGGGATAATAAATCATCGGTTTGTCGTAGACCGGCAGCAACTGCTTGGACGCCACCAAAGTCATTGGGTGCAAGCGTGTACCGCTACCGCCAGCAAGGATGATGCCCTTCATGATACCTGCTCGTCCATATGTCACTCTATAGAGCGCGCTCATACCGGCGGCATCCGCATAAAACCAGAGGAAACTACGGAGAGCTGCCTCACGGCTGGTGGTCAGCGCTTCACTTTGTGTTAAGAAGACACCGGCTCGTTTAGAAACTTGCCTATGCCACCGCATGCTCGTGGCGAGGGCAGGCGACACCATCCATTTTCCACAAGGCCCGCTCGCTCGTTGCCATCTCCCGCGATCAAACAAGCCAGCGCTGATGAGACCTTGCTGACGCCGCAGACGATCGTCAGCGTGCTTGTGACTTACAACCCGGAGCTTGAAGGGTTCGCCCGGGTGCTGCGCGCGCTGGTTCCTCAGGTTAGCCGTGTAATTGTGGTCGACAACGGCTCGTCAAAGTCCGAGGTGGTAGCTGCGCTTGTAGAGGGGATCGATGCCACGTGGATGCCGCTTGGCCTCAACGAAGGCCTAGCAACGGCGCAGAACAGGGGCTTGCAGGCGGCGCTAGACTCAGGAGCTGCGGGCGTTCTGCTGATGGACCAGGATACGGTCCTCCATCCCGATGTCGTTAGTTCCTTGACCAGTCTGCACAACCGACTTCAAGCGCAAGGTGTGCCGATTGGATCCGTCGGCAATGCATTCCGCGACACGCATGACGGCAGGATTGCCGCCGTTTGGCGGGCAAAAGGATGGCGTGTGGTTCGCACAACAGTTGAGGCCAACGATCCCGATCCAGTTGAAGCGGACTTCGTGATCGCGTCCGGCTCACTTCTTCCTGGACCTGTTTTACGAGATGTCGGCTTGATGGACGCGCCGTTGTTCATCGATTTGGTGGATCTCGAATGGGGTTTTCGCGCGACCGCCCGCGGTTATCGGCACTTCCAAAGTGCGCAAGTCGTCATGGATCACACGATCGGTGCTGGGCGGGTCAAACTCGCCGGCCGCAACATCTCCCTCCACGCACCGATCCGAAATTACTACTGGGTCCGCAACGCGCTTCTGCTTGCTAAACGCTCCTACATCAAACCAGGCTGGCGCCTGTTTTTCGCCTATCGGGCCTTTGTGTATGTGGCAGTTTACACCTTGAAGGGTGAGGCGAAATCGAAGCGTTTAAGGATGATGCTGACCGGACTATATGACGGTTTGCGAGGACGAGCTGGAGCCATCGATGAGGTCCGATAATGATGCTTGCCCGGCACGAAGATCATCCTCTGCGCCTCTTCATGGTAACGCTAGTTGTAGCTGGGCTTACCTATGGTCAGTGGCTGACGAGCTTCGTCCTCAATATCGACGGAGAAGTGCCTGACAACTTCTATCAAACCATTGCGCTTGGTCGATGGTTTCATGCGGTGCTCAGGTTCGGCTTGCTCCCTGAACCCTTTCTTCCATACTTTACAAATCTCACTAGTCTCTTTGTTCTATCCGCTGCCGCATGCCTCGCCGCTCTGACTCTGTCGCTGCGCGGGTATCGAGCGGTCTTCTTTTCAGTCTTGTTTGTCACCTTTCCAAATCTTGCCTATCAGCTGGAGTTTCTGAATCAAGCTGACACCTTTGCTGTAGGCTACGGGTTGGCAATCTTATCTGCTTACCTGTTTCTGTGCGGCATTTCTGCCCCAAGGCGCGTTTCGCAATACGGCTATCTTGTACTTGCAGTTGTGCTGCTTGCTCTTGCTTTAGGGATTTATCAAACCCTCGTCCTTGTTCCGGCGGTGCTGGTGGCTGGCCGCTTGCTCCTGCAGACCGATGAGGAGTTAATCGGCGTATCCAATCTTCGCCTTGCCGTACCATTTTGCGTCTACACCATCTTGGCTGTGCTCTTGTACACGGCAGGTACAGCCATCTCTCAAGGGCTCATAGGCGTCGACGGTCAGAGCTACTTCTCAGGCTATGTTGAAGGTCGTTCATTCGGCCAATACGTGATTGGTGTCGGCTCGGCATTCGGTTCATCGCTTGTCGGTAGATCGGCATTTGGCTTCATCACATACATCCTCGCAACCGTCGCCGCGGTATTTCTCATCGCAAAGGGTTGGAAGCGAGCGGTCGGCGAACGTGTCCAGAAGGCCCTCCTCGTGGTAGCTGTGCTGCTTCTGCCATTCGCTTTTGTTCTTCTAAGCGGTACGAAGTTGCCGCCTAGGATCTATGTGGCGGCAAATCTTTCATTTGCCATTCTGCTGACTGCGGCGACATCTGTGCTGTGGAGCCGAAAAGCCGTGTTCGTGTTGTTGATGTGTCTGTGCATCTTTCACTGCAACGCCATCACCCGCCTCTTTGTATCAGACAAGCGTGTCAGGGATGCCGACATCCAAATGGCGAGCCAAATTGCGACAATCATACGGGTAAAATATCCGACAATCGACCTCGCCAGCATACCGGTCTACTTTCACGGTGCTCATACCAATCTGGCCGAGGAGAAGCTGCCGGGCTCAGATATTTTCGGAAGCTCGTTTTTTGCTTGGGATAACGGCAATGACGTTCGGATCAAGAACTTCAACCGGTATTACGGTATAGCCGATTACAGGCCGGTAGGACCGGAGCAGATTAAAGCAGTTGAATTTATCTTACCGACTTTGCCTACTTGGCCGGATGCGAACTCCATCGCTTTAAGCAACGGGGTTGTCGTCGTGAAACTGGGCGCTGAATATGGATGGCTTCCTTTTTCGATTAGGTGAGTAAATACACTTCGTCCCGTGAATTCGCTGACGCCATGCCAGCGCGTCGAGCTTAGATCACTGAGCGCTCGCATCGCCCATGTCGAATGCTGGAATGCTAGCAGTGAACACTCCCAAGTTTTCCCCAGCCTCGTTGTGAAACGATTCGACCCGGCAAAATCATGATGGTAGCACGTGCTACCATGCCGGATGCCCGTCCTATCTCAATGCAGAAGATCGCCGATGCCGTTGGCGTGTCGCGTGCGACCGTCGCGAATGCTCTGACTGGCCGCGGGCGCGTGTCGGCCGATGTGGCGGATCGTGTGCGTGCTGCTGCGAAGGCGATGAACTATGTGCCGTCACATGCGGGACGGGCGCTTCGTACGGGGCGTAGCACGCTGCTGGGGCTGGTGGTCCCTGATTTTTCCATGCCGCTTTTTCCTGACTTCGTGCGAGCGTTTGAGCGGGCTGCGCACGCACAGGGCATGGCGCTTCTGGTTGGCGATGCGATGAGCGATCCTGCGATGCAGACGCAGCGTGTGCAGGACTTCTTGGGTCGCGGCATCGAAGCGCTGATCGTCATTCCGTTGCGCGGTGCTCCCTTCGACCCGGAAGCCTTTCCCGTGCCAGTGGTGGTCGTCGACAGCGGCGCCAATGCCGCTAACACGATCTCGTCGGATCATCGGGAAGGCGGGCGCTTGGTGGCGCGGCATCTGGTCGAGCTTGGGCACAGGAACGTGCAAATCCTCCGTTCGGCAGCACAATCCTATGTGTCGCAGGATCGGGTCGCCGGAATGCGCGACGTGTTCGACGAAGCTGGTGTCGTCTATCGTGAGGATGGGTTGCAGCCTGATTTCGATAGCGGCCGCGACTTTGCCCTTGGATGGCGGATGGGTGATGCGACCGCGATCTGCGCGGCCTACGACGCGATTGCCGTCGGCATCATTTCCGGTCTTGTGGAGCGCGGCGTTCGCGTTCCCCAGGATCTGTCCGTCACGGGTTTCGACGACCTGATCTGGGGTCGTATCGTCAGTCCACCGCTGACCACCACCCGGCAGGATCTCACTTCCATTGCCGAGCACGCGCTCGCTGTTGCCACCGGTCGCGTCAGCGGCTCGCGCCTGTCGCCGATGACGCTCGTCGTCCGCGCTTCAACTTCCGTTTCCCGCTTCTCTTCTTGCGAAAGGAAAATCGCATGACCGCCCGCAACATCCTGGCCTTGGGTGCAATGAGCCTGCTCGTGCTTGGCACAGGCTCGGCTCTCGCCCAGCAAAAGACCCTCACCATCTCCGTCTACGGCATCGCGCAGGACGCCTATAAGGCAGCGCTCTACGATCCGTTTGAAGCGCAGTGCGGCTGCAAGGTCGTGGTTGAATCGGGCACCGCCTCGGAGCGTCTGGCCAAGCTCGAAGTCAATGCCAGCGCGCCTGCGGTTGACGTCATCGCTTTCTCTGACGCCAATGCGCTTGAAGCCGCAAACAAGGGTTTGCTCGCGCCCATCGACCCGGCAAAGGTGCCGAACCTCGCCGACATCTATGACTTTGCGAAGGATCCGCTCGGCAACAAGATGGGTGTCGGCTACACGTTCTACGGCACGTCGATCGTGTATCGCTCCGACCTCGTGAAGATCGAAAGCTGGCTCGACCTCTTCAAGCCGGAACTGGCTGGTCAGGTGGCGCTGCCGAACATCACCGGCACGCAGGGGCCGATCACCTTGTTCATGCTGCAAAAGGCGATCGGCAAGGACGATCCGAAGTTTGCTGATGCGATCGATCTCGTCGCCGAGCACAAGAACGACGTCGTCACCTTCTATAACAGCGGCTCGCAGCTCACCCAGCTGCTCCAGCAGGAAGAAGTCATCGCTTCGGTTACCGGCCGCTTCTCGTGGCCGAGCCTCATGAAGCTCGACATGCCGATTGCCTGGGCGGCTCCGAAGGAAGGTCAGACCGGCGGCATGAACGTGCTGGCTTTGGTGAAGGGCGCCAAGGACCCTGAACTCGCCCATCAGTTCATCAATTACTGGCTCTCTGCCGAAGTGCAGCAGAAGCTAGCAGAAGGGCTGGTGGACAGCCCGGTGAACACCAAGGTCACCCTGCCGGAGGACAAGGCCGAAGGACTGACCTATGGCGCGGAGTCGGCAAAGGCCATCAACTTCTTGCCGCCGGCACAGCAGCTTGAGAACCGCGACGCCTGGCTTTCCGGCTGGAACAGCAAGGTCGCCAACTAAACGCCCGCGAGGGTTTGAAGGGCGGTCGCTCGTCGGCCGTCCGGAGATCGCCATATGTTCGCTAACCGCCGTCTCGGCATCCTGCTGCTCGCGCCCGCGACGTTGTTCGTGCTGGTCGGGTTTATCATCCCCGTCCTCATCCTGCTGGCAGGCGCCTTCAGGACGGGCGATGCGTGGTCGTTTGCCAACTACACGGCGTTTTTCTCGCAGCCGCTCAATCGGGAAGTGTTTCTGCGCACCTTCAGGCTCGGTCTGATCGTAACAGCGGTGTCAGCCGTGCTCGGTTATGGCGTAGCGATGGCCGTGGTAGAAGCGGGCCCGAAATCGAAGGGGCGGCTTGTTGCGCTTCTCGTTCTGCCGCTGATGATTTCCCCTGTGGCACGCACCTATGCCTGGCTGGTGATCCTGGGTCGGACTGGCTTCGTGAATGTGGCGCTGACCTCGATCGGTTTGACTGACGCGCCACTGCGCATCCTCTTCACCGAAACGGCGGTATTCATCGGGTTAATCCAGCTGTTTTTCCCGCTGATGGTACTGCCGCTCATCTCGTCTTTGGAAAACATGCCTCGCGATGTTGTGCCGGCGGCGCGTGTGCTTGGCGCCAGCTGGTTTGCGGTCTTCTTCAAGGTCATCCTTCCTTTGACGCGAGAAGGTCTCGTGGTCGGCGGCACGCTGGTCTTTGTCGGCTCGCTCACCGCCTATGTCACTCCGGCTATCCTCGGCGGCTCCAAGGTCTTGATGCTGGAAACGCTGCTTTACCAGCGCGTGTCCGTCGCCAACGACTTTGCCTCGGCCGCCGTGATCGCGGTGATCCTGATCGTGATGTCGATTCTCACAAACATCCTGCTGAAGCGCCTCGCTTCGGTGCGGCGGAGGCGCTGATGCGGTTCGCGGGAAATACGCTTCTGACCTTGGTGCTGATCTTCCTGATCGGCCCCTTCGTCATCATCTGCATCGCCGGCCTGTCGGGCGGCGAAACGCTCGCTTTTCCGCCGCAGGGGCTTTCGCTGCGCTGGGTGCAGCGCGTTTTCGAGATCGAGAGCTTCCGATCCGCCTTCTGGCTGTCCATTTCGCTGGCGATCGGCTCGACGCTGCTTGCGTTGATCCTCGGCATCCCTGCCGCGTATGCGCTCGACCGTTACAACCCGCCGATGGCTGAGACCATCCGCAATATCGTGACCGCACCGATCATCGTGCCGGGCATCATTGTCGGCCTGGCTTTGCTGCGCCATCTCGTCGTGCCGCTCGGCATTCCGATCACGCTGGCCCTGATCATCGGCCACACTGCGTTGCTGGTCCCTTATGCCGTTCGCGTCGTGTCTGCGAGCCTGATCAACCTGCGCACCGATGTGGAGGAAGCCGCGGTGATGCTGGGTGCCACGCGGCTGCAAAGCTTCTTCAAGGTCGTGCTGCCCAACATCCGCTCCGGCATTCTCGCCGCCTTCATCATCGGCTTCATCACATCGTTCAATCAGGTTCCCATATCCCTGTTTTTGACCGGTCCGGGCATCACCACATTGCCGATTGGCATGATGTTTTACATGGAATTCAACTTCGACCCGTCCGTCGCGGCCTTGTCCGGCCTGCTGGCGATCATGTCACTCGCCATCGTCATGCTGGCTGAGAAGCTGCTGGGACTTTCGCGCTATGTCTGACTTTCTCAAGCTCGAAAAGCTGACGCTGAATTATGGTGGACCAACACCTGCGGTGGAAAATCTGGATTTCTCCATGCAGGCCTCGGAGCTGGTCGCGCTGCTGGGCCCATCCGGCTGCGGCAAGACCACGACCATGCGCGCCATAGCCGGCCTGATGAAGCCGGCTTCCGGCACGATCATGCTCGATAACCGCGACATCACGCGCGTGCCGGCAAACAAGCGCGGCGTTGGGCTGGTGTTTCAATCCTATGCGCTGTTCCCACACCTCAGCGTCTTCGAGAATGTGGCGTTCGGCCTGCGGCTTGCCCGTGTGTCCAGCGCCGATATCAAGCGGCGTGTGGATGCGGTGCTTGCATCTGTCGGCCTGTCGCATCTGGCCGATCGGCAGCCTCGGGAACTGTCAGGCGGTCAACAGCAGCGTGTGGCGCTTGCCCGCTCGATTGTTGTCGAGCCGAAGCTCCTGCTTCTGGACGAGCCGCTGTCCAATCTCGACGCGCGGCTGCGGCTTGAAATGCGCTCCGAGCTCTCTCGGCTTCAGGACGAGCTCGGCATTACGATGATCTATGTCACGCATGACCAGGCTGAAGCGCTGGCGCTTGCGGACCGCATCATCGTCATGCGGGAAGGGCGCATCGAGCAGTCGGGAACGCCGGAAGACATCTATGAGCGCCCAGTCTCGATCTTCGTCGCCAACTTCATGGGCTTCGAGAACTGCTTCGAACTCACCGGCGGCAAGTTGAAGGGCATTGCGCCAGCCGGTTTTGAGACCGGTTCGGCAGCAGGCATTGCCTGGCGGCCGCATGCCGTCTTGCTGGGGCAGGGCGCGCATAAGGGCACGGTGGTTGGCGCGAGCTATCTCGGACAAGTCGTGGAATATCTCCTTTCGACCCCACTCGGCGACATCAAGGCGGAAGCGCTAGCCTCTGCTCCACGCCATGGGATGGGGGAAGAGATCGCCTTTGATCTGCCGCAAGCCGGCGCTGTTCTTCTGGCGCGGCGGTGAGCCATTTGTCGCCAAATGCTGGCCCCGTCTGGATCGACACGGATATGGGCTTCGACGATCTCGCCGCCATCCTGATGGTAGCGGCGTCGCGTCCAGTCGCCGGCCTGTCGCTGATTGCCGGCAATGTCGTTCTGCCGCAGGTCGAGCGCAATGCATTGGCGGCAGCCGCCGAGTTTGGCTGGGACTTTCCAATCCACCTGGGCGCTGCAGAGCCTCTCAGTGGCAGACTCGAGACCGCTGACTATGTTCTTGGTTCCGACGGCATGCCGGGCAGGGGCCGCAAGCTCCCGTTGGCTGAAGGCAACGCTTTGCCTGACGCCACCGGCGCCATAACCCGCTTCATCGAAGGCGGTGGGCGTGACATTCTTGCCATCGGCCCGCTAACCAACCTCGCGCGCCTCGCCCAGTCGCGGCCCGACCTCTTGACCCTGCCCGATCTGCGTCTCGTCTGGATGGGGGGTTCAGCCGGTCCGGGCAACCATACCGCGGCTGCCGAATTCAACGCCGCTGTTGATCCTGAAGCCATCGCCGTTCTCATTGAGGCTGGCGTGAGGATTTCCATGGTTGGGTTGGATTGCTGCCGGCAAGTGCAGGTCACGCTCGACAATGTCGCACCGCTGCGCAACCAACTGTCCGAACGCGCTCAATTGCTCGCCGATTTGCTAGAAGGCTATGTCCGTATCGCCGATGACGGCCGTCGGCCGATGGCGCTCTACGATCCCGTCGCAGCTGCGGCGATGGTTGATCCCGAGAGCGTGACCTTCGCGCACGCTCGGCTCAATGCGGAGTTGAACGGTACGCTGACGCGCGGCATGACCGTTATCGAATGGCGTGCCCGCAAGGCCGAACCTAACGCGCTGATTGCGACGACGGCTGATGCGCCCCGCATCCGTGCCCTGATGCAGGCAGCCCTTATACACGCTGCCGAAGGATAGAACCGATGACCCAGGCTGCAACTTCCATCGAACCGCAGGATCTCAATGCCCCGGAGTTGCGCGATTGCGCCGTGAATGCTGCAACGGGCCGGGCGCCGTTCGATATCTTGTTGATCAATGGCCGGCTTGTGGATGTCGCAACCTCAGAAATCCGCGACGCCGATATCGGCCTTGTCGGGCCATTGATCGCCTCAGTTCATCCGCGCGGAAATCGCTCGGACGCGGCCGAGGTGATCGATCTCGCTGGCGCCTTCATCGCGCCGGGACTCATCGACATGCACATGCATATCGAAAGCTCGATGTGCACACCGCGCCGGTATGCCGAAGTGGTGGTGCCGCAGGGAACGACAACCGTCGTCTGGGACCCGCATGAAGTTGGCAATGTTGCAGGCCTCGACGGCGTGCGCTGGGCAACGGAAGCCGCAAGCGATCTGCCGCTGCGCGTGCTGACGCTCGCACCATCCTGCGTGCCGTCCGCGCCCGGCATAGAGATGGCGGGCGCCGAGTTCAATGCGCCCGAGATGGCCGAGATGCTGGCCTGGCCGACGATCCACGGCGTGGCGGAAGTCATGGACATGCGCGGCGTGCTCGACCGCTCGCGAAAGATGCGCGGCATCGTGGATGCCGGTCTGGCATCCGGCAAGTTGGTATGCGGCCACGCGCGTGACCTGAAGGGCATTGATCTCCAAGGTTTTGCTGCCGCCGGCATCGCGTCCGACCACGAAATTACTTCCGGCGACGACGTGCTCGAAAAGCTGCGTGCGGGCTTCACCGTGGAACTGCGCGGTTCGCATGATTATGTGCTGCCGGGCGTCGTGGCAGCCCTCAAGACCCTGCCGCATGTGCCGCAAACGTTGTCGCTTTGCACGGACGACATCTTCCCAGACGATCTCGTTAAAGTTGGCGGCATGATCGATCACATCCGCCGGCTCGTCGGTCACGGCATGCTGGCGATCGATGCACTGCGCGCTGGCACGCTGAACGGCGCTATGCGCTTGGGTCGCGAGGATCTGGGGCGCGTCGCTGCGGGACGTCGAGCAGACATCGTGGTTTTGGCGGACCTTGAGAGTTTTGCTGTGCAGCGCGTCTTCGTGTCAGGCAAGCAAGCCGCGCGCAACGGCCAGTTGCTGGCAGGAACACCCGGCGAGCCAACCACCGCCTTCACCGATACTGTGAAGCTTGCCCCGCTGACGGCCGAAGATTTCACCCTCTACGCGCCTGCAGAAACTGGCGACACGGTCGAGATCAACACCGTTTACCGTCCTCGCTTCACCGAATGGCAGCGGCTGACGGTGCCCGTGGTGAACGGCGTCCTTGATCTGCCCGAAGACAAGCTCGTCATGGCCGTGGTGCATCGCCACGCCAAGCGCAGCGCCCAGCCGAGCCTCGGCGTTCTGGACGAGTGGGGATCCTGGACCGGCGCAATCGCCACCACGATTGCCCATGATAGCCACAACCTGAACGTCTTTGGTCGCGATCCCGCCGATATGGCCGTTGCCGCGAACGCGTTGATCGCATGCGGCGGCGGCATGGCGGTGGCGAAAGACGGCCAGGTCATCGCGCTGCTTCCACTTCCCGTTTGCGGATTGTTGTCCGACGCACCGGTTGCCGAGACCGCCGAGGCGCTCACGAAGCTGCGCGATGCTGCGGCTGGAGTCGCAGACTGGCTTCCGCCCGTGCGCACCTTCAAGGCGCTGGTCGGCGCAAGCCTCGCCTGCAATCCTGGCCCACGCGTCACCGACATGGGGATCGGCGACGGCGCTACGGGTGAATTGCGCAGCCTGTTCGATCTGCATCAACTCTAAACGGGGCTCTGGTATTTAGCGCCATTCCATCACTATAGCCGTTGAAGCCCGAGCCACCTTCGGTTATGCACTACCTGCGCGATCCGCGCCCGGCATGCACCCGTAGCTCAGCTGGATAGAGCGCTGCCCTCCGAAGGCAGAGGTCACAGGTTCGAATCCTGTCGGGTGCGCCAATTTAATCAAGGGCTTAGCTGGGTATTTGGTAGGGGTAAGTGTTGTACTACTCACCATTTACTCACCGGACGGTTTTTGATGACCCAGCAAATGCCTTGAGCTAAGCTCACCGAGGATACCCTGACGATACGTTTCGTATCCCCTACACGCAACGTATAGGGACACTGTATCCGATGTCTGAAACGATTCCGCTGCTCGTAGTGGCTGGCAAAGCAGCCTTTTCCGTCGAGGGCTTCTGCGAGGCCTTCGGCATCGGCCGCAACCTGGTCTACGACCAGATCAAGGACAAGCGCCTGAAGATCCGGAAGGTCGGCCGCCGCACCATCATCCGAGCTGAAGATGCAAAGGCATGGCTGGATGCGCTTCCGGAAGGCCCGGACTAGCGCTTATTCAGGATCAGCTCCACCCGAGTCAGTCCGTCCGGCCGGCGGGAAATCACCTCCCATAATTCATCCTGCATACGGATCCGATCGCCCTGGCGCACCTGCTTGATGTCTGGGTAGCGGGTCACGTCGACGCTGAGAACATGCTGGGTGCCATTGACCAGGTTGTGCAGGTCATTGCCCGTCCGGTTCCGATTTGCGATCTCGACTGGCGCGTGCACGGGTTCGCTGTCCAGCACGCCTCGAGCGATGACGCTTATCCTGTCGGGATCCGAGGCGCGCCGGCCGTTGGGTGTTCCCACCGCTGGCTCGAGCACGAACTGGACGGCGTTCACACGGTCAACGGTACGGCTTGTGACGCGGTCTAGACGGTCGAACAGGCTCACGTGCGGATCTCCCAGAGAATGGGCTCTTCGTGGCTCCGACGGTAACGACTCCGTCGGGTCGGGCGAAGAGCATGGCCCGGCTCGCAACCAGGCCGCCCGATAGCGCCTCTAGTACCCCTACCTTGGCGCCTGCCTTGCACTCCTCGGAGAAGGAGCCAAGGGCTGTGGGTGGCTACTATGCGGCCACCAGCGCCTTTCCCAAGCGTGACGCGCGGGGAAACTCAGTTGATGCCTGGATTACGATACGCGCCGCGCCAGTCGAGCGCACCGGCGCCAAAGTCCAGGTTCGCCCGCATCTCGATATCCATCGTCCGGAAATTCTCTTGGCTCGCGATCTGCGGACCAGGAGCGGAAGCCAGATAGCTGTATTCGAGCACCGGAGCACGCTGCGGCGATGCAAACAGATACCAGCTCTTGTCTTCGATCTGGGGCTCCACCAGTACCGTAAACTTGCCCGCGAAGGGATTTACCTCGTCGGTGGTCGTCGCAGCGACAGCTGCCGTGAGCATCTCTGCCTGCGTCTCAAGTTCCGGTCCAACGAGGAGATACTGAGGCGTGATGTTGATCCCGGTTTGACCTCCGACACCCCGAAGGGTCCGCATGGCCAATCGGGCGGCGCTGATGTTGACGAAGTCCAACGGGGTTCCAGACGCAGCAAGGTTGCCGTGATCCGCATGGAAGAGACGCTTGCCGTCCTCGCCCATTTTCGGACCGGTACCTTCGTTTTCTGTCAGCAGCTCAAACAACAGCAGGTTCTCCGTCTCTGCAGCGGCAATGCCGGCCTGCACTGCCCAGTCACCAAAAGCGTTCAGATCGTCGTTGATCAGCGCGGGGCGGCTCAGGCTGAAAATGCGGCCGAACTGCTCAAGGCGATAGCCTTCAGCCACTTCACCACGAGTGGTGTTGGTGATTTCGCCGCTTTCGTGGATCTTCTTCAACGGGCCGATGTTGGAAACACGGAGCCGCGACGTGGGCCGGAAGTCTGGCGCCGTAGACGCCCGCGCCAGCGTCGACTTGATCGGTGATTGTGCCGCCTCATACGACGCCACTAGAACACGACGCCCCGCGCCTTGCAGCAGCAGTGGGAAGTCAGAGGTAGTATGTGCCCCGTAGCCACGCCGGCCAGAAAGGAAGACGTCTTCCCGAGACATGCCACGCGTGTTGACACCACCAACCTCGAGAAGACCACGGGCGTGGTCTTCCAGACGGTCGCCCATGAATTGACGAGCACGCTCGGACGGCGCCGTACCAGTCAAGCGAGCAAACAACGCATCCTCGCGAGCTGCAATCTCGTCTCCACGGCTGCGATCAGTGTGCATCTGCGCATGTGGGAATGTTGGGCTCTGCTCCTGACGCTCGACGATCCGCTCGAAGACTGCCGTGCGCACCTGGTCGATAGTTGAACCAGCCTCGATGTGCTGTCGTACAAAATCTTCGTCCAGCCGGCCGCGCTCTGCGAGGTCCTGAATTTCGGTGACACGGCGGCGCTCGGCGCGGGTTGCGTTGCGGCTTTGCGGCTCCCCACCGCGTTCAATGATTTCAGATTGCGGCATGCTGGCCTCTTGATGTGTTCGGGAAAATGCACCGGCGTCGGCCGGTATGGTGACAGCTGAAAGCTCCAAAGGCTCCCAGTCGGTGGCGCGGAAGGTCGGCAGCTTGCCGTCGCTGCCTTCGGTCTTCTCAAAGCGGTGGACTTTGTAGCCAACGCTGATCTGCACAGCATGGCCGTCGACTAGATCGCGAAGCAGTTCCTCTCCGCGCGCTTTTCGAGACAGCTTGATAGTCGCGTAAGCTTTTCCAGCTGCGATGCGCACGCTGTCGACCACCACAGTGCCCAGCCGCGCGTCCATCGAATAGCTGTCGTGGCTATCCAGCAGGGACATGCCGGCAACAAAGCGATCAAGACGGATTGCCTCCGGCTCGACCGCCAACTCCTCCATGTAGAACCCTTCGGTGTAGTCGTACCGCTTCACCGGCGCGCCCGTGGACCAGATCACTTCCACAGTCCGTTCAGCTTCATTGAGGGTCGACGTTCGGCCCTGCAGTGATCGGAGGGTTCGTTCGGCGGCTTCAGGCATCGGCGTGGTCGATCTGCTTAGCGATGGCTGCGACGTCCACCACCAACCAACTGACACGGCCATCTCGGAACATTCGCATCAGGCGCGCTTCATTGACGAAGTCGTGTTCTCGCGCGTCGGCGGAGATGACGAAAAACGAGCGCTGGCCTTCCGCCTCGCGTTGTTCCCTAAGCGGGTAAAGCTCAGCCGGTCCTAAGCTGTCCTGCAGAACAGGGAAGCTCGTGGCTTGAACGGCGTGGTCGTTCGAGAAGCCATGTTCAAGCAGGACGGCGATCAGCTTCAGCGTGAAGGCGTCCACTGGAGCGTACTGGCGTCCTCGACCCACGACATTGCCCTGCGGTGTATACCCGTGTCGGCTGATCAGAAGATCGATTTGCGCGCGGGACAGGCCAGATAGCTCGATAACCTGGTGAACGTTCATGCCTTGACCTCTTTCGCTGTGAAAGCGATTCATAGTTCAAAATCTGAACAGTGAAAAGGTCACCAAAAATGGCTTCCAAGACAAACACGGCCACCCTCCGCTTGCAGCTTGAAGACCTCATGTCGGGTCCTGCGAAAAGCGCATCAGGTTCGCTCCGCGGACTGGACGGCGTCATCAAGGCGATGGGCAAGTCCGGCGCGCCCGGCATGCAGCGCCTGGTCAAGCAGATGGAGCACCTGAAGGGGAAGGCTGGTGCGCTTGAGAAATTCACAGACGCGCGTCGTGGACTGAAGGAGCTTTGGCAGGAGATCCGGGCTGGCAAGTCTCACCTGCGGCAGCTCGAGCAAGGCATGGCAGGAGTGGCAAAGCCAACGGCCAAGATGAAAGCCGAGCTGCGCAGCGCTCAGTCATCGGTGAAGAACCTCACCAGCACATTCCGCGATCAGGTGGCCGCTGCCCGATCGGCGGAAACGGCGCTCAAGAAGTACAGCCTGAACGGGCGCACAGCGATCACGAGCTCGCAGCAGAGGACCCGCAACGAAATTGCCAAGACGATCCGGGAAATGCGGCGGCTCGAGCAAGAGCATCGCAGGCTTCCACCCGGTGGCGGATCCGGTGCGCGGGATATTATGGCAGCCGTGGGGGGCGGAGCTGCGGCCGCTTACACAAAGCGAGCAGCTGAAAGGAGTTTCGCGATAGGGATCGAATTCAATCAGGAGGCAGAGTATCAGGCTGTTCTCGGCAGCTTTACTCCCGAAGGTCGCGCACAGCTGAATGCGCAGGCCAATGCCATCGGCAAGGATACTCGTTTCTCCGACACCGATGTGGTGCGCGCACAAACGTCCATCCTGCAAGGCGGCATCCGAGATCCGAAAACGATCATGGATCTCACCGACAAGGTCACCAACTACGCGCTGGCTATGAAGGTGACGCTCGAGGAAGCAGCCGAGACCGTCCGCGGTGCCGCTCTCTCCAAGCGCGTCAAGCTTTCCGATGCGAAGGCGATCGGCGACTTTGTCGACTCCCTTGTTTGGATGGCGAAAAACGGCGGCATGAACGACGAAGACGTTCGCCAGTACATGAAATACGGCGGTGCTTCGACAACGGGTGCCGGTCTGCCCGATGCTTACTCGTCAGCTATGGCGATGCTGCTGAAGCGTTCCGGCGTTCGCGGTGACGAGGCCGGCGTCTTTGCACGATCAGCATCGTCCAAGCTCGTGGCGCCGACCAACAAGGGGCGCAAGGCGCTCTACGCCATGGGCCTGGACTACAACGACTACACCACCATGCCAGATTCGTGGAACGACGTCGGCATCGGCAAGATGATGAAGAACGAATTCGGTGTTCGCCTCACCCCTGAAATGCGTGAGGAGATCAACCAGATCCTCAACCAGGAAGAGTTCACCGACTCGGACACTGGCGAGACCCGTTCGGTTGCCTCTGACAGCGGCGAGTTTGTAGCACGTTTGAGCGACGTACTTACCCCCCTGTTCGGCGAGAAGATGTCGGGCGCAGACGCCAAGGCTTTGTCGAAGGCACTAGGAGACTACCACAAAATGTCGGTGGAGAGCGTCGACGTGGTCGGCCTGTTCCGCGCCATCATGTCAAATCCAGATACCTCTCTGGCCAAGCTCAACGCGTATTTCACCGACAAGCAGGGCA
This sequence comes from Tianweitania populi, assembly GCF_014652875.1. GTDB lineage: Bacteria > Pseudomonadota > Alphaproteobacteria > Rhizobiales > Rhizobiaceae > Tianweitania > Tianweitania populi. The sequence goes on from NZ_BMZQ01000001.1 coordinate 646,706, forward strand.
GCCGCGCCAACATGATCGCGCAGCAGTTCCCGCTGTTCGAGCAACTGCTGCAGACCATGCAAAATGTCCCACAGGGCGAGGCAGCGCGCATCGGCACTGAGGCGAACAAGGGCGTCTATGGCGATTTCACCCGCATGACAGGTGCCTGGGAAAACGCTCTGCTAAAAGTGAGCCAGGATTTCGAATTTGCAACCAGGCCGGTCATCCGGACGATCGACTCCGTTTTGACCGGATTCACGAACCTGGATCAGGGTACCCGCCAGCTTACGGCGGCAGTGGTAACGGCAGGCGGCGCCCTTGGCGGCCTTGCAGCAATGGGCGCGACGGGGCGGATCGTCGGCAGACTCTTAGGTGGCGCTGGTGGTGGTGTGGGAAGTGCGGCGGCCGGCGGCGCAGCTGCAGCCGGTGCAGCTCGCGGCGCTCTGGGCAGGCTTGGCACCGCGGGCTTGTATATGGCTCCCCTGCTTTCATCAGGCCGGCTCGACGCTGCTAAGGAGGCCGGCGTCGCGAAGGCTCTGCAAGCCCAACGAAAGCCGCCAGAGGTGGCACAGCAGGACAAGGCGGTCTCAACCGGCCGCGATCAGCTGTCGCAAATCACCCTCGGCTGGCCTCGCGCGGCGGAGGAAGCCATGATGCGCTATCAGCAGACCTTGCAGCGTGGCGGCGATAAGGCGGAAGCCGAAGCGGCTGCCATCGCTGCCGAGATCCAGCAGTTGCTCTCGGTCACCGGGCACCCGGACGTTGATACCAGCCGGCTGCAAGCCGCGCTTGGTTTCGCCAGGCAGGTTGCGGCCGCTTTGAGCGGGGGCCGCGTGAGTGCAACGCCGCCTTCTACCTCATCGGCCGGAAATAGCCTGCCCTTCGGCGGTCCTCGTGCAGCCGGCGGACCGGTTCAATCCGGCAAAGCTTACGTGGTCGGTGAGGATGGCCCCGAGGTTCTTACGCCTGGACGATCGGGACACATCACGCCGAACCACGCTTTAGCAGGGGTGACCGTGAACATCCATGCGCCGATCACGATCCATGGGGGCGGAGAACCAGGTTTGGAAGGCGCCCTGCGAAAACTTGAATATCGCCTCACCCGGTCATCTCAGATAGTTTACGGACGGCTGAAGCCCTACGGCGATAACTAATCTTGGTCATCGCCTTCGTAGTCCGTTGGGCTTTGGGTATAGCCCTCTAGATTTTCGCGAAGTAGGGTCTGTAGATCGCGCTTTGCGATGCCGCCGCGGAGGTGCCGCTTAGGCTTGTAGAGAGAAGGCTGAGCATACTGCCAGCCGATTTCATAGGTGACGGTCTGATCAGCTGGTAGTTCCGCGTAGTCGCTCGGCTTCAACAACACGAGTTCGACGGTGGACTTCTGATCAAGTACAAGCGTCGATCGTCCCTCCAGTATCGATTTGATTATGCCCCTGGCTGAGTTGTCTACGGCAACCCTAAGCTGTCCAGGACCCGCACCGTTCTTCCATTCCAGAATGATCGGGCGGGGGCTGGGGTTTTCGATGAAGAGCAGTGCGTGGTAGTTCATCCCATTAGGTATCATTGGCCGTGCAGTGACGACCGCGAACGGGTAGTGTCGCATCGATCGGTCCCAGACGACGAAGGCGCCAGTTAGCAAGCCAACAACGGCGCCTATGCCTTTGACTACCTCCCAGAATTCTTCCATGGGTCGTCCTCTGCCTGTGCTGAAAGTTTTTCCGACACCCGGAACCAGCGTGACAGGTAGCGCTCTGAAGGGGGTAGCCCCATCGGATGAAGCGCCATTCGCTTCGGATCTGCAAGACTTGCTGACTCGTTAGACGCCGCTATAGCTATGCGGTCGATAGCACCTCTTAAATTATCCATCGCTTTGATGGTGTTCCGTATTGTTCGCCAACGAAGACGAACCATACGGGAGACGTCATAAGAATTGTCTAGGCTGTATTTTGTTGCCAGACGATAAATCTCGGACCGCACAGATGCCTTCACGCGCACGGCGGCCATAGAATCTCTATACGGGCGCAGGTATGGTTCTCTGCGATGGTCGTCTATCCATTCGACGAAGCCATCGAGCAAGAACTGCAGATCAATTAATTCATGTGGATTCCCGAAAAACGAGTCTGCGGGAAGACTCTCAATCTTCTCTACCTCTCTTTGTTGATCTAAGAGCTCGTTCCTCATTTCGCCTAAGGTATCGAATTCGTGTCTTAACTGATCGCGTTGATTGGCGATTACAGCGGCTTGCCCTTGCTTGATTTGCTCACGGATTTGAAGAGCACCGAAACCGGCGAACAGCAAAGCGACCCCAGGAAACAATGCAGAAAACCATTGTTGAGTGCAGACTGGAGCGTCTTGGAGTTCGCCGCAGAAGTAAGCGTTGCCATCGCTTAGGAGGCCAAACGCTACAATGACGGCCAAAGGAATAAGTAGCCAAGTGATCCAGAGGGGTTTTTGCGAGCGCAAGACGACATCCAAGAAAGAGGAGAGCAACATGCAACCGTGATCTTGCTCTCTTCTTCCTTGTGTGAAGCTCACGTCTGACTTGGCTTACCCATGATCCGCGTCAGATCGACGTGATTGAGGTAGTACCGGGTCGTCTTAGCGACGTTCCATCGATCGTGTCCGACCTTCCCTTCTATCCAGTTCTCCTTCTGCAGCTTCTGCAGGGTGCGTGGGTGAATGCCGAGTACCTTTGCCATTTCCTCTGTCGAGGTCTCCCAGGCCAGCACGTCCATGTCTCATCGCCTTTCAAAACGAATCCGAATCCGAGAAATAAAAGCGCCAAAAACGCTCGAATACTGCAAGTCTGCCCCCGACCCGCGGTAAGGGCGACCGGGGCAGAAGGACCCTACCGTGGGGGGGTGGCAGGCCGTGGATTGACCATCCGACGCGCGATGAGAGGGCAGAGTGCACGCGCGGCCTGACTGACCCGGTGAACGCGCTCTTTCCAGTAAGCTCGGCTGTTGCCTTCCCATCGCCTGCCGTCGATCACTTGAGACACCGTTCGTCCTTCAGCAAGCTCTGCGATGATCTCGTCTCGCAGCGCGTTGGGCAGATAGCTGGTGTCATTCCAGAGCTTGCTTAGCGCATGGTTTAGCATGAGCTGCTCGTCACCCATCTTCACGGTGGTGATGATCAGGTCGCGGTCGGGTGTATCGCGGAACGTCTCCCACACCGTTCGGAAATGGCGCAGTCCTTCTGGTTCCTCCATCATGGGCGTGTCCTGTAGCGGTCGAGCAGCGAGAGGCGCGCCATCTCTGCGTTAACCGACGCTTCGAAGTCGAAGAGCTCCTTGGCGATGGTCTCCGGCCGGAAGCCAGCGCGATCTAACTGACTCGTCATATCGTCGATGACTCGCGACCAGTACGCGACCAGTGCCTTCTCCTTCCCCTGCCGCTGCCGCATCATCTCCGCTACGCGACGGATCTTGCCTACGCGCTTTGATGCTGGGAACGGGATCATGGTGGCTGATGGTGGTGACCAGGCGAAGAGCGGTAGGTCGTTCTCGGCAGTGTTCATTTGAGCACCCCTCCCGAGATATAGAAGATAGGTGCAGAAGTGCACCCGGCCCTATTAGGTGCGGAAATGCACCCGGAAGAAAGTCGATTCTGGGTGCAGAATCGCACCTGCAATTGAGCAAAAACGTCACTGGCGATTTGCATTTGCCTTCCTCCTTTCTTCGGCTACAGGAGCGTTCGCCACACGAGCTCTCTGAAGGCGCTGGCGAAGCGGTCGGCTTCGCTCTTCGAGCTCTTGCATTGCCGCCGCGATCCTCGCCTCTCCATGGGCTTGGCTGGTGATCCTTCGCCACTCGTGGGTCCCATCAAGGTTGCCGGTGACGTACGTTAGTCGGTAGGTGGCGGGAAATCGGTACTCTGCCTGCGCGGCTCGCCCGCGGTGGGTGCACTCGACAAAGCCCAAGGCTTCGACTCGAGCAATTGCCTTCGCAATTGATTGCCGTCTCGCGCCGCGCGCGGCGATGGCATCATAAGTGACGGCCAGCTTTCCGTTCTGCGTCGATGCGTGGGCTAGGTGCTCGTCTTCCATCGCTTCCAGCACGAGCTTGTCGTTTCCGGTAAGCATCCACCAGGCGAGAGAGTTTCGCATCTCTCGCAAGTGGGCGACGAACTGACCACCGATCTTCGTCTTCTTCTTGGGCAGCGCGCTCACATCTCACCTGCCATGCGCTGCGCCATAGCCTTCGCTTCCATTACCTCGAGCGTGGTCAGCCCGAACATCTTCTCAAGCGCCATCACCAGCGGGAATGGGCGCTCTTCCGGCCGCGTTGCGACCAGGTAAAACGCGCATTCGTCAACGGCTTTACAGTGCGCGTGTGAGAGACCAGTGCTGCCACCCACCGGCGGGGGTTCGAGGCCGCTCAAGCGCTGCCCTCTGGGCTCTGGCCGGCCAGCGCAGTAGCCTGAACCAAGCTTGCCAGGTCGGTCACGCCGAACATGGTTCGGAGGGTTTCCGCTGCGGCCAATTGAGCGTTGAGCGCCGAAACGATCATGTCTGCCGCTTGCTCGAAATTGCAGTAGCAGATGACCCCGTCGCCATTGCCGCTGATGATCTGGCTTTCCGTCACGCTGTTGCTAGCGACATAGATTTGCGTCTCGGCAAATTCAGCGTCTGGGATGTTGATGACAATCTTCTTGAAGAGCGCGGTCATTTTGCGTTCTCCTCAATCGCCTTACGGGCGGCAGTGGAGCGCACCGGCTTTGACAGCCGCTCGCCTGCCCACGCGTCCAGATCGTCGGGAGTGTAGAGCGGGATGCGCCCCGCATACTGCATGGTCGGACCTCCGCCGACAGTAGCCATTTTCGCGAGCGTTGCCTCGGCGACCGGGATCCCGTGTTTCTCCATCATGTAGCCCGGCACTTCCGAGCGACGAAGTCGTGGGGTCTGCTTCATCATTAGGTAACCATCCTCATCAAACGTAGTCGCACAAATGCGATTATTGGATAAGGTGAGGAAATGGTGTTCAAGTCAAGATCATAATCGCACAAATGAGATCATTGGAGACGGAATTGGCGAATGGCGAAGCGGGCAAAGGTAAGTGAGTTCGACCAGTTTGTGGTCCGACTTCCAAACGGCATGCGCGATCAGCTCAAGGCGCGAGCATCTGAACGCGATCGGAGTATGAACTCAGAAATTGTCGATATGCTCGAGACATGTCTCCGAGCGCCCCCAAACGCGCAGGCACAAATGTCAGATGAGACGATCGCTGCGTTGCAAGCCGAGGTTGCGACCCTACGGCATCATCTAGAATTTGTGGTGCGGGAGTTTGCTGAACAGTCCGGCATAGCTCCTGAGCAGGTAAACCGAATTGTAACTACCGTGAGGTTGCTTGGAACGCGGGCAGAATAGAGGTTCACGCAGGCCTGAGCTCCACCACCTTCGCCTCTTTGCCCGTCATCTGCCGGTAAACCTCGCCAGCCACCTTGTTGGCGGCTGCCACAAGCACGCTGTCGAGCCGGTGAACATACTTGCTGGTGATCGTGCCGCCGGCATGCCCGAGCATCGCGCCGATCGTGCTATCGGAATAATCCAGATCGGCCGCGACAGACGCGAAGCTGTGGCGCAGCGTGTGAGCGGTGACACCTTCCAGCTTCGCGCGTTTCATCACCCGCTCTATGCCCGCCTGTAGAGCGCCGAATGGCTTGCTGGGGTCTCTGGTGCCCGGCAGCACATGAACCGCGTCCTTGACCCTGGTGAGGCCGTCCAGCACGGTCACGGCGTCAGACGGCAGCGGACGGGTTGATGCACCGGTCTTGGTGTCTCCCAGGCGCAAGGCGTTACCGGCCGTATCCACCTCCGACCATCGCAATGATGCTATTTCGCCTCTGCGGCAGCCCGTGAGCGCCAGCAGCCATATCGCCGCTGTCACCTGCCACGGCTCATCGTCGGACGCGTCCAGCGCCTTTCCCAGGGCACGGAACTCGTCAGCGGTCAGGCGGCGATCACGGGAGCCGTCGGCGGGGCGGGCCACACCATGCACGGGGTTGGCCGGGATGACACCCTCGGACACCGCAAAGGTGAGGATGCCGCCGAGAAGACCAGCTGTGCGAGCTGCGGTGCCGGCGCCACCCTCGACGACGGACTTGCCCCGCAGGCGATCAGTTTTCGCAACCTTGGCGGTCTTGCCTGATGACACGTCGCGAATGAACCGGGTGACGTCGGCGCGCGTCAGATCGATCACCAGCTTCTTGCCGAGCAGGGGCTTGATATGCCCTTCGATCCGGCCGCGGTCGATGTAGAGGGTGGTGGCCTTCTTCGGCTTGCGGCCCTTGCCGAGCACCAGGCCAGCCTCGGCAGCCTTGAGGTAGTCGTCGCACAGATCGGCCACGGTCAATGAACTGCGGCGCGTGCGGCGCTCTAGGAGAGGATCTTGCTTTTGCAGCACGATACCGCCCAGCGTCTGGATCGCGAGCTTGCGCGCCTCGTCTGCGGTGATTGCGCCATGCTTGCCGATCGTCATCCGCCGCCGGTTGCCGTCGGCCGTGCGGTAATCGACCATGTAGGTCTTTGAGCCGCCGGGGTTGATCGAGACGCCAAACCCCTTTTGCTCTGAACACCAGACGGTGTATTGGCGGTCTTGTGGCTGGCTTTTGTCGACGATGGACTTGGTGAGTTTCGGCATGCGGTGGGTTCCTACTCACCACATACTCACCACGAAATCGGAAACGTGAGAAGACGTCAGAAACCGCTGGGAATGAAGATAAACGGCTAACCCATTGGTCCGGCTGACTTTAGATAAGGGTGGAAACTTTGTGCGATTTCGCGAAAGCTCCATCGGCTCGCCCTCCGAAGGCAGAGGTCAGAGGTTCGAATCCTCTCGGGTGCGCCAAGCTTTATCAGCACAGACACAATTCTCCTGATGCCTGGACGCTCTATCCTGCTCGCCCGAGCGGGTTGGCAACGCTACCAGCAGAAGGAAATAGTCTATTCGCTCTTAGTATAGATTTGGCAGGCTCGCATGGCGACGCGTTTGATCCTCAAGACCATCATGCGCGAGCAGATCGTGAAGAAGAGCCGCTTCGTGGCCACTGCGGGTTCGGTTGCCAATGAAGCCGAAGCGCGTGCGTTCATTGCGGCGCATTCAGACCCGTCCGCCAACCACAACTGCTGGGCATGGCGCGTGGGTCAGGCCTATCGTTTCAATGATGACGGTGAATCGAGCGGCACGGCTGGAAAGCCGATTCTGCAAGCACTGGATGGGCAGGCGATCGATCGCGTTGCGATCGTTGTTACGCGTTGGTTCGGCGGCATTCTTCTTGGAAGCGGCGGTCTGATGCGCGCTTACGGCGGGATAGCCGCCATCTGTTTGCGCGAAGCGGAAACGGTGCCGTTCGTCGAGACTGTATCTGGGACCTTCACCTGCATGTTCAGTGATGCGCCGCTTCTTCATGCGAGATTGAGCGCGCTCCCGCAGGTGCAAGCGCTGAACCAGGCCTTCGCAGAAGACGGTGCTCGGATGGCGATCTCGGTCGAGAAGGGCGCAGTCGGGCTCATCTCTGACCTTGTGTCTGATCTCACGAGTGGGCGCTCGCTTGTGGCCTGGCCGGATGGTGCCCCAGCGCTACGGACTTAGCTGAAGCCGGGCGTCTTGCGCGCCGCAGCAGCCATCCAGCCTTGGGAAGGCTATTCTGCTGCGTCTAGGCTGTTCAGGGCATTGCCTTCGGCCGCTGGCTTGAACTCGCCTGTTTCCGAGTCGCGGATCAGGAGGCGGCCGGTTGCGACGGCGAAATAGGCACCGTGGATCTGCAATTTGCCGCGCTCAACGAGGATGCGCACGCAAGGAAAGGTCATCAGGTTACGCAGGCTGAGTTCAACCGCCGCGAGTTCAAGACGCCGTAGATAGTCCGGGTCGGAATGGTCGCGGGGCTCCAGGCTTTCGGCAGCCGGCTGGATCTGCGACATCCAGCGGCCGATGAAGTCGCCCGGCGATAGCGGTTCCTGCTCGTCGGCGAAGGCGCGAATGCCGCCGCAGCTGGCATGGCCGAGGACGACGATATGCTTGACCCTCAGTGCCTGCACGCCGAACTCGAGCGCGGCACTGGTGCCATGCTGGAACTCGCGGTCCGGCTCATAAGGTGGCACGATATTGGCGACGTTGCGCACAACCAGCATTTCGCCGGGCGCGGCGTCGAAGATGACCTCTGGCGACACGCGCGAATCGATGCAACCGAACATCAGGATTTCCGGCTTCTGTCCGGCTTCAGCCAGCGACTGGTAGCGGGATTGCTCGCCGACGAAGCGCCCTTGCAAGAAGGAGTCGTAGCCGGCGCGTAAGCGGTCTGGAAACGTCATCGCGCTGCTTCTTTCACCAAACACATGGAACAGATGTTGTGATCTAGCATGTTTCGCCGAGGCGGCAACCGGATGCTCGCTGGCAGCACATCGCGCTTGATGAGTGGGAACCGGGGAGGTGGTCGCGCATTAAGGCCTTGCAGGTGCAGCGCATGTCAATCGGACACGACGGTACTGGGGAACAGGGCGATTTTTCCGATTTCCCGTTCTGACATCAACGTATTGGTAGACGAGCCTCTAACCCGTCTGTGCTGCACCTGTTTTTCTTTCTTCTCGACGGTTCAGCTGCGCGGCAGGCGCGGCGCCGCTGCGACGAGCGCCTTTCCGATTTCGGATTGCGGGTTGCTGACGACTTCTGAGGCGAGGCCGGTTTCCACGATACGACCGCCGTCTAGAACTGCGACGCGATCCGCCATGGCGCGCACGACGCCGAGATCATGCGTGATGAAGAAGTAGGCGACACGCGTTTCGCGCTGGATGCGCTTCAGCAGCTGCAGGATCTCGGCGCGCACGGAAACGTCGAGTGCGGAAACGGCTTCATCCAGGACGATCAGAGTTGGAGAACTTGCGAGAGCCCTTGCGATCGCCACCCTTTGCCGCTGCCCGCCGGAGATTTCGTGGATGGGCCGAGAGGCGAGGGCGGGATCGAGGCGCACGCGCTCCAGCAGGCTTGCGACACGCGAGCGCCGTTCGCCGCGGCTGAAGCGTGTGTGGATCTTCAGCGGATCCTCGATCACGCGCCCGACCGTGGCGCGCGGGTTGAGCGCGGCAAGCGGATCCTGAAAAACGATCTGCAGGCGGCCGCGCATGGCGCGCAAAGCGGAGGGCTTGAGCGCGCGCAGGTTCGTTCCTTCCAACAGGATCGTGCCTGCGTCCGGCTCGATCAGACGCGTCACCAAACGCGCGATCGTTGACTTGCCGCTGCCGGATGGACCCACCAGCGCAAGCGTTTCAGCGGGCTCAATGGTGAAGCTGACGTCATCGGCGGCCGAAACAAGGGTGTCGCCACGACGATAGCGTTTCGTCAGGCCGGAGACTGCAAGCAGCGGCATCAGGCCTCCACCGCCAGATGGGCATCGAGCAGTTGCCGCGTGTAAGCGTCTTCCTGCTGCTGGATGATCGTTCGAGTGTCGCCGCATTCTACAAGCCGCCCTGAACGGAAGACGGCAATGCGGTCAGCCAGTGAAGCAGCCAGTGCGATGTCGTGGCTGATGAAAACAAGCGTCATCCCGTCAGCCTCCACAAGCGAGCGAATAAGCGCAACGATCTCGGCTTGAACGATCGTGTCGAGCGCGCTGGTCGCTTCGTCGGCAATCAGAAGCGATGGGCGTCCGGCAATGGCTGCTGCGATAGCCACGCGCTGGCGCTGTCCGCCGGATAGCTGATGCGGGTAAGAGTGCGCGATGCGTTCGGGGTCGGGGAGACGTACCCGTGCAATGAGATCATGCGCTGATTGCGAGGCGGAAGCTCGGTCTAAACCTAGATTGACCCGAGCCACTTCCGCGATTGTGCTGCCAACGGTCATAACGGGATTGAGACTGCCGCCAGGGTCCTGGAAAACGAAGCCAATATCGCGGCCGGGTTGCGGCTGATCGGAGTAGCCCGGCCACTCGATCGTGCCTTGCTGCTGTGCTTCGGGTGCTAGAAGTCCCGCAAGTGCCATGGCAAGGGTGCTCTTGCCGGACCCGCTTTCCCCAATGATGGCGAGCTTCTCTCCAGCGAAAAGATCCAGATCGATGTTGGCCAAAGCTGTCGTTGCGTGTCGCTTGCGCGAATAGCTGACGCCGAAACCCTGGAGGCGAGCAAGCACGGTCATGCGCGCACCTTCCGTGCTGCACTGGCCTCGACGACGCCTTCACCGGCCAGATAAACGCCGAGCACGGTGAGCACGAGCGCGATGCCGGGGATGATCGACAGGTAAGGAGCGAATCGCAGGATCGTCCGGCCTTCCGCAATCATGCCGCCCCAGGTGATGCGATTTGGATCGCCCAGGCCGAGGAAGGAAAGGGCGGCTTCGGTAAGAACCGCAGCCGCGACGATGACTGAAGACAGTGCGAGAACAGGCGGTAAGGCGTTAGGCAACACCTCGCGAAAAGCGATCTTCAGAGGGTGCATGCCGATGGCGCGCGCACCGGCAACATAATCTCGCTCGCGTATCGAAAGCACTTCCGCGCGCGCCACGCGCGCTGGTCCGGTCCATGCGCCAAGTGCAATCGCGAACACGACGACTGGCAGCGACGGTCCCACGACGCTGACGAAGGCAAGCGCAAGCAGAAAGCCGGGTACGGTCTGGAAGGCGTCGGTGACGCGCATCAGGACTTCATCGAGGATGCCGCCCAGGAAGCCGGCGAGTGTGCCGACCACGGACCCGATGATAATCGAAGTTGCGGCAGCGGCAAGGCCAACCAGCAGCGATGTCCGTGCGCCGTGCACGAGTTCGGCCAGGACGTCGCGGCCGAGCCGATCTGTTCCAAGCGGCAGGCTGGCATCCTGGAAGGGCCGCAACAAGGCAGGTCCGGCTATCGAAAGCGGATCTGCAGGAAAGAGCAGCGGCGCCAGCAGGGCGACAAGCGCCAGCGCAAACAGAATTGCGAAGCCGAGCAGGGCTGTGGGCGTGCGGAGCAGCGTCATGATTGCCCTTCGCTTGCACCGACACGCGGATCGAGCAAGGCGTAGGCCAAGTCGACGATCAGGTTGATGAGAATCACGACCACCGCGCTGATCAGGATAATGCCGAGAAGAAGCGGCGTATCGCGTCCCGCGACCGCCTCCTGCGCCAGACGCCCGAGGCCGGGGATGGAGAACACGCTCTCAATGACGACACTGCCGCCGAGCATCGCTGCCGATTGCACGCCGAGCATGGTGACCAATGGCGTCAAAGCGTTTCGCGCTACGTGGCGCAAAACGATGCGTTGGCGTGGAATGCCCCGAGCGCGACCCGCAAGCACATAGTCGGTTCGCCAGGCCTCAGTCATGCCGGCCCGCATCATGCGCAGATAAAGGGCAAGATAGATCAGGCCCAGCGCTCCGACCGGCAGGATCAGGTGAACGGCGATGTCTCCGGCGCGGGCGAGACCCTGTTTGCCGGAGGCGATCGTCTCGATTCCGCTGAGTGGCAGCCAGCGCAGCTGCACCGAAAAGATCACGATCAGCACGAGGCCGAGCCAGAAGCCCGGTACGGCATAAAGGGCAAGCGAACCGACTGACAGCACACGATCGCGGAGACTGCCCGGTTTCGCTCCGGCCCAGATGCCCAGCAGCGAGCCGAGTCCAAAGGACAAAGCAGTGGCTGAGCCCATCAACAGCAGCGTATTCGGCAGGCGCTCGAGGATCACTTCGAGATTGGGACGCGAGAAGATCACCGAGCGGCCAAGGTCGAGATGGGCCAGGGCATAAAGGTAAGCGCCGAGCCGCGCCCATATCGATTGGTCAAGGCCCCACTGCGCGCGCAAGTCAGCGTTGAGCCCGGCATCGCCGCCCAGCGAGGCTGCATAAGCATCCACTGCGTCTCCAGGCGCGGCTTCCAGCAGGAAAAAGGTGCCTAGAACAACGATCGCCAGCACCGGAATGCTGGCGATCAGCCGCCTGCGGATCAGGCGCAAAGCCCTGTTCATGTCGCGTCCAAAGAGTTCAACGGGCGCTGTCCCGAACAGAGCAAACCGATGTCACGCTTCGACCCAGGTATCGGCCCAGTTCGATACGGCCCAACGGGGATTGTTGGACACGTTCTTGACGCTGGAACGCGACACCGTGATGAAGCCCCATTCCGCCACATTGATGAGCGGCAGGTCCGTTGCAACAAGCTTCTGGAAGTCCTTGTAGAGCGCGGTACGCTTGGCTTCATCCAACTCGCTCGCCGCCTTGTCGATCAGCGCATCAAGCTCGGCATTCTTGTAGCCACCCTGGTTGGAAAAAGGCACGCCGTCCGGAATGCCGCTTTGCACCAGGATCGTTGTCGAAATGGCCGGATCACCGCGGAACACTGGTGGCGCGATCGCTAGATCGAAGGCGTGGTCGGTATAAACCGCCTTCTGATGCGCAGCGGCATCGTTGTTGACCAGCTCGGCTTTGATACCGACTGCAGCCAGGGCCTGACGCAGGTAATCACCGAACTGACGCGTCTCGTTGAAGTAAGGCGCCGGCAGCAGCTTCAGGCTAAAGCGCGTACCATCAGCGCCCTTAGCGTAACCGGCTTCATCCAGCAGCGCATTGGCTTTAGCGACGTCAAACGCATAGGTCGGAACATCAGCCGTATAGAACTGAGGATCGTTCTTAGGCACAGGCCCGGTAGCGGCTTCCGCATAGCCGAGGAAGATCGTCTTGACCACGAAGTCGCGATCGATCGCATGCGCAATGGCTTGCCGCACCTTCACATCGGCAAGCTCTTTGCGGCGATGGTTGATTTCTACCACCAGCTGATAGGTCAGCGCTTCATAGCCCTTGGAAATCACCTCGATGCCTTCGACCTTGCTGATGCGGTCGAGATCGGCAAGCGGCACCATCGAGAAGGCAGCCAGCTGGATCTCCTCGGCTTCCAGAGCACTGGCCGCCGCGCCACGATCGGGAAGTACGCGATAGATGATCTCGTCGAGATGCGGCGCGTTCTCGCCCCAATAATCGTCGTTTCGAGCCAGTCGATAATACTCGCCCGGCTTGTACTCCGCGAACTTGAACGGGCCGGTGCCGATCAGCTGCACGTTGGCCGGATTGTTTGCGATGTCGCCGGTTTCATAGATGTGCTTGGGCACCACGCTGGAAACCACCGGCAGCGCATTGCGGATGAGCTGGAACGGTGTCGGCTTGGCGAACTTAAGGATTGCGGTTGTCGCGTCCGGTGTCTCCACCGACTCAAGATCCTTGAAGATCGTGCGGCCGAGGTTTTGCAGCGGCTTCCAGACCTGCAGGGCGGAAAATGCGACATCCGCTGAGGTGAAGGGGAGGCCATCATGCCACTTCACGCCCTCGCGCAGCTTGAACGTCACGCTCAATCCGTCATCCGACCCCTCCCAGGAGGTTGCCAAACGCGGAGCAAGCCCGTCCCTGCCTTCGAACGACGCTTCCGCCAACGGCTCTATCACCTTGGAAGCGATGAAGAAGACACCGTTCGAGGCAACGATCGCCGGGTTCAGGTTGCGCGGCTCCGAGTCAGCTGCAACGATCAAACGACCACCTTGCTTAGCCTCCTGGGCAAAGCTGATGGTCGGCATTGCGGTCGAGGCCAGGAGGAAGGATGTACCAGCAAGAAAGGAGCGGCGATTGAGGGAAAGAGGCGGCATAGGCACATCCTTGACATGATGACATCAGCGCAATCTTGGCTATGCGGATTAGCCTCGCCAGCAACAACAACCTAATACCGGCACGCTTCGAAGAAAATGGTGTTCTTTCCTTGCGCCAACCGTTTCCCGCCGCCTGCCTCTGACGGGGATTAAAGGCGACAGCTCGACGATTCGTCGTTAACGGCAGAAGCGTCATGCCAAGAGCTCCGAGTCGATGCGTCGTTTGAAGCGCCATGTCTTGCAACGATGGGAGGGCGCAATTCCTCTGCGCGTGCTCATCATCCGCGACATGCTGATTCTCGGTACGCTGCTGAACGTGGTCACCACCGTCGCGTCCTTGATCGTGCTGGGATCAGGCGCGTCAGCATGGATCGGCTTCGCGGTGTTTCTCCTGCCTCTTCCTTATAACCTCTTCATCTTCCTATGTGTTTGGCGTGGCGCAGGGCAGGTTGGTGGAATTTGGGGAAATCTTTCGAGCATCCTGGCAGCCTTGTGGCTGGCATGCGCCACGATCCTTTGAAAAGCTTATGATTAACATTGACATAGGTTATGGCAGGTTCCTTGCCACAATGACGCCACGTCGCGCCTAATTGGCTTGCAAGCAGGCTGCGGAAGGGATAGTCACGCCGCGTTGCAGCAATGCCGCCGCTCAATCCATTGTGTCGCATCCGCTTTGTCTTGAAGCTGCTGCGCCATAGATAAGAAGCGTTGGGCTAGCCAAGGTCTGTATATGGACACCCTACTGAGTTCCTATCTGCCGGTCGTGATTTTCCTCGGTGTCTCCATATTGGTTGGCGTCGCGCTCACGGTCGCTCCCTTTCTGGTTGCTTACCGCAATCCCGATCCCGAGAAATTGTCGGCTTACGAGTGCGGCTTCAATGCGTTCGACGATGCACGCATGAAGTTCGACGTCCGCTTCTACCTGGTCGCTATTCTTTTCATCATCTTCGATCTCGAAGTCGCGTTCCTGTTCCCTTGGGCGGTGTCCTTCGGCCAGATCGGCATGTTCGGGTTCTGGTCGATGATGGTGTTCCTTGGCGTGCTGACCCTCGGCTTCATCTATGAATGGAAGAAGGGAGCGCTCGAATGGGATTGAGCCCGATCTCCGTGACCCCTCAGGGAACGCTCGTAGCGCCGCAGCCGCGCGGCATCATCGATCCGAACACCGGCAAGCCGGTGGGTGCGAATGATCCTTTCTTCGGCGAGATCAATGATGAACTCGCGGATAAAGGGTTCATCCTTACCTCGTCCGAAGCGCTGATCACATGGGCCCGTTCGGGCTCGCTGATGTTCATGACCTTCGGTCTGGCCTGCTGTGCCGTGGAGATGATCCACACCTCCATGCCGCGCTATGACAGCGAGCGCTTCGGCGTTGCACCCCGCGCATCACCGCGCCAGTCGGATATCATGATCGTATCCGGTACGCTGACCAACAAGATGGCGCCCGCTTTGCGCAAGGTCTACGACCAGATGCCGGAGCCGCGCTACGTCATCTCGATGGGCTCCTGCGCCAACGGCGGCGGCTATTACCACTATTCCTATTCCGTCGTGCGCGGCTGTGATCGCATCGTGCCGGTGGATATCTATGTGCCTGGCTGCCCGCCCACCGCGGAAGCACTCCTGTACGGCATCCTTCTTCTGCAGAAGAAGATCCGCCGTACCGGCACGATCGAGCGGTGAGGCCATGAGCGAAGCTCTCAACGATCTTGCTGCCTATCTCGGCGAAAAGCTCGGCAACCGGCTGGAAAACGCCGTTGTCGTTTATGGCGAACTGACGATCACGGTTTCGGCTTCGGCTATCGTGGAAGTCGTGACCTTCCTGAAGCGCGATGCTCAGTGCCAGTTCATTTCGATCCTGGATGTTTGCGGAGCCGATTATCCCGCGCGGCCGCAGCGCTTCGATGTCGTCTACCACTTCCTGTCGCCACGCCAGAACCAGCGCATTCGCGTCAAGGTTCTGACGGATGAGGATACACCAGTACCATCCATCATCAGCGTTTTTCCGGGCGCGGACTGGTATGAGCGCGAGACCTACGACCTCTACGGCATCCTCTTCTCCGGTCACCCGGATCTGCGCCGCATCCTTACCGATTACGGTTTCGAAGGGCACCCGCTGCGCAAGGACTTCCCGCTGACAGGCTTCGTCGAAGTTCGCTACGACGACGAGGTTAAGCGGGTGGTTTACGAGCCGGTCGATCTGAAGCAGGAATTCCGCAACTTCGACTTCCTGTCTCCGTGGGAAGGTACTGATTACGTGCTGCCCGGCGACGAAAAGTCGAAGGCGAATTAAGGCGCTAGAATGCCCGAAACATCCGTTCGCAATTTCAACATCAACTTCGGCCCGCAGCATCCGGCGGCTCACGGCGTTTTGCGCCTTGTGCTGGAGCTCGATGGCGAAGTGGTGGATCGCGTCGATCCGCATATCGGCCTGCTGCATCGCGGCACCGAAAAGCTGATCGAAGCCAAGACCTATCTGCAGGCCGTACCGTATTTCGACCGGCTGGATTACTGCGCTCCGATGAGCCAGGAGCACGCCTTTGCTCTGGCTGTAGAGCGTCTGCTGGGCATTGAAGTTCCGAAGCGCGGTCAGCTGATCCGCGTTCTTTGCTGCGAACTCAGCCGCTGCATGTCGCACATCCTCAACGTCACGACGCAGGCGCTCGATATCGGCGCCTTGACCCCGCCGCTGTGGGGCTTCGTCGAGCGCGAGAAGATGAACACCTTCTACGAGCGTATCTCGGGCTCGCGTATGCACGCAGCCTATTTCCGCCCGGGTGGCGTGCATCAGGATATTCCTGATCAGATCATCGAGGATATGGGCAAGTGGCTCGATCCTTTCCTGAAGACGCTGGACGATCTTGATAGCCTGATGACGGGCAACCGCATCTTCAAGCAGCGCAATGTCGATATCGGCATTGTGAGCCTCGACGAGGCTTGGGAACGCGGCTTCTCGGGTGTGATGGTGCGCGGCTCGGGTGCGGCCTGGGATCTGCGCAAGGCGCAGCCCTACGAGTGCTATTCCGAGATGGAATTCGACATTCCGATCGGCAAGAACGGCGACAACTTCGACCGCTATCTCATCCGTATGGAAGAGATGCGCCAGTCGGCGCGCATCATGCGTCAGTGCATTGATCGTCTTCTTGGCGCCGAGCGGGTCGGACCGGTATCGAACATCGATGGCAAGGTCGTGCCGCCTAAGCGTGCTGCGATGAAGCGCTCGATGGAAGCGTTGATCCATCACTTCAAGCTTTACACCGAAGGCTACAAGGTGCCCGCCGGCGAGGTCTATGCCGCCGTTGAAGCGCCGAAGGGCGAATTCGGCGTTTATCTTGTGTCGGACGGCACCAACAAGCCGTATCGCTGCAAGTTGCGCGCGCCGGGTTTCGCGCATCTTTCGGCAATGGATTTCATGTGCAGGGGCCATCTTCTGGCCGACGTGAGCGCCGTGCTCGGTTCGCTCGATATCGTGTTTGGTGAGGTCGACCGCTAAAATGTCCGTTCGTCGCCTTGCAGAGCCCACCGTTCAGCCAGCCAGCTTCGCCTTCAGCGCGGAAAATGCTGCTTGGGCTGACCTCGCTATCGCAAAATACCCGGAGGGCCGGCAGCAGTCTGCCGTGATCCCGCTGCTCATGCGCGCGCAGGAACAGGAAGGCTGGGTTTCGAAAGCCGCCATCGAGACGATCGCGGATATGCTGGGCATGCCCTATATCCGCGTTCTCGAAGTGGCGACCTTCTACACGCAGTATCAGCTGAAGCCGGTTGGCACGAAGGCCCACGTTCAGGTTTGCGGCACGACACCCTGCATGGTGCGCGGCGCGGGCGAACTGATGGACGTCTGCCGCTCCAAGATCCACCACGACCAGTTCCACACCAATGAAAGCGGAACGCTGTCCTGGGAAGAGGTTGAGTGCCTCGGTGCTTGCGTCAACGCGCCCATGGTCATGGTGTTCAAGGACACTTACGAAGACCTGACGTCGGAGCGTCTGGCTGAGATCATCGACGCGTTCGAGGCCGGCACTCCGCCACAGCCCGGTCCGCAGACGGATCGCTTCTATTCCGCACCGGCTTCCGGGTTCACCTCGTTGACCGACGAGCAGGCGATCCAGGACAATGCCCGCGAATGGCGCGAGAAGCGCAAGCAGGCTTGGTCGGCCGACGCTGCAACGGCCACCGGCGAGACGGCGACGCCTCCATCGCAGGCTGCACGTCCGAAGACGGATGCTCCTGAAACCAACCCGGCGATCAAGTCGCCATCGCCTGAAAAGGCGAGCCCCGCTGCTGAAAGCGCAGAGAGCGTCAAGGCACCAGTCGGCAATGCCGCTGAAGCCAACAAGGCTGAGCCTTCGGTTGAAGGGGAAGCCAAGCAGCGCCAGAGCGGCGCTGACAAGGACGGCGATCAGGGGCTCAAGGCTCCCGAATTGCACAAGGGCGAGCCGGTAGGCGCAGACGCCAAGGGCGAAGCCGCTTCAGACGCAAGTGTAACAAGTGCCGGTAAGGATCAGGCCGGTAATCCGGATGCTGACGCTGCAGGCAAATCGGGTGGTAAAGACGGTGAGGCAAGCTGATGCTCGCAGATAAAGACCGCATCTTCACCAATATCTATGGCCGTTTCGACCAGTCCATCCAGGGCGCCATGGCGCGTGGATTGTGGGACGGAACGGATGAGATCATCGCGAAAGGTCGCGACTGGATCATCAACGAGATGAAGGCGTCCGGCCTGCGCGGTCGCGGCGGCGCCGGCTTTCCGACAGGCCTGAAGTGGTCCTTCATGCCGAAGAACACGGAAGGGCGTCCATCCTACCTCGTGGTCAATGCCGACGAGTCTGAGCCAGGAACCTGCAAGGATCGTGAGATCCTGCGCCATGATCCGCATACCCTGGTGGAAGGCTGCCTGATCGCCGGCTTCGCCATGGGCGCGACCGCCGCCTACATCTATGTGCGCGGCGAGTTCATTCGTGAGCGCGAAGCGCTGCAGCGCGCGATCGACGAAGCCTACGAAATGGGCTTCATCGGCAAGAACAACAAGAACGGGCACGATTTTGAGATCTACGTTCACCACGGCGCAGGTGCCTATATCTGCGGCGAGGAAACGGCTTTGCTCGAAAGCCTGGAAGGCAAGAAGGGCCAGCCGCGCCTGAAGCCGCCGTTTCCGGCCAACATGGGCCTGTATGGCTGCCCGACGACCGTCAACAATGTCGAGTCGATCGCGGTTGCGCCGACGATCCTTCGTCGTGGTGCGGGCTGGTTCTCGTCCATCGGTCGGCCGAACAATGTCGGCACGAAGCTGTTCATGCTGGTTGGGCACGTCAACACGCCCTGCACGGTCGAAGAAGAGATGGGCATCTCCTTCCGTGAACTCGTGGAAAAGCACGGCGGCGGCATTCGCGGTGGCTGGGACAATCTGCTGGCCGTTATTCCCGGCGGCGCGTCCTGCCCGGTGGTGAAGGCGGAAGACATCATCGATTGCCCGATGGACTTCGACGGTCTGCGCGAGCGCAAGTCGTCCTTCGGCACGGCAGCCGTAATCGTCATGGACAAGTCGACCGATATCGTGAAGGCGATCGCGCGCCTGTCCTACTTCTTCAAGCATGAGAGCTGTGGTCAGTGTACGCCGTGCCGTGAGGGTACCGGCTGGATGTGGCGCGTGATGGAACGTCTCGTGCGCGGCGAAGCGCAGAAGCGCGAGATCGACATGCTGCTCGACGTGACCAAGCAGGTGGAAGGCCATACGATCTGCGCCCTTGGCGACGCTGCCGCTTGGCCGATCCAGGGTCTGATCCGCAACTTCCGTCCAGAAATCGAGCGCCGCATCGACGAATTCTCCTACAATGCGCACCGCGTTCAGCCGGTGCTGGTCGCTGCAGAGTAGGGCGGTATGACGAAGCAAGGCGCCATGTTCGGCCAGTCTTCCGGAGAGGTCCTAGACCTCGCCGCGAAGTCGGCCGCGAGCATGACCGCTGCTTCGATGCTCGGCGTGAGCATGATGACGCAGGCGATGGGCCTTTGGATGGGCTCGGTTGCGCGCTTGATGGAACAGGCGCAGAAGCCGGCTCAGGTTGCTGAACCAGATGCCGCTGCTAAGCCTGCATCCCACGAAACTGCTGTCACAGCACCGAAGATGCCCGATGATCTGAAGAAGATCAGCGGCATTGGTCCGAAGATGGAGCAGGTGCTCAACAAACGCGGCATTGCGACTTATGCAGATGTCGCGGCATTGAATGATGATGACGTTGCCGGCCTTGAACAAAGCCTCGGCATTGAAGACCGTATCGGTCGGGACAACTGGATCGCACAAGCCTCGCGGCTTGCGGCAGGTAACTAGGTAGGATGGATCGGCGGGCACCTCGTCCACGATCCAAAGGAATTGGCAGATCATGGCGAAGCTCAAGGTCGACGGGAAAGAAATAGAGGTACCCGACCACTATACGCTGCTTCAGGCAGCGGAGGAGGCGGGCGCCGAGGTGCCGCGTTTCTGTTTCCATGAGCGGTTGTCGATCGCCGGAAACTGCCGCATGTGCCTGGTCGAGGTGAAGGGCGGACCGCCCAAGCCGCAGGCCTCCTGCGCAATGGGCGTCAAGGATCTGCGCCCGGGGCCGAATGGCGAGCTGCCGGAAATGTTCACCAACACGCCGATGGTCAAGAAGGCCCGCGAAGGCGTGATGGAGTTCCTGCTCATCAACCACCCGCTGGATTGCCCGATCTGCGATCAGGGCGGCGAGTGCGATCTGCAGGACCAGGCCATGGCCTTCGGCGTCGATGCTTCGCGTTATGGCGAGAACAAGCGCGCGGTTGAAGACAAGTATATCGGCCCGCTCGTGAAGACGATCATGACGCGCTGCATCCACTGCACGCGCTGCGTCCGCTTCACCACTGAAGTTGCCGGCATTTCCGAACTGGGTCTGATTGGCCGCGGCGAAGATGCCGAGATCACGACCTACCTCGAACAAGCGATGACGTCCGAACTGCAGGGCAATGTCATCGATCTTTGCCCGGTCGGCGCACTGACGTCCCGTCCCTACGCCTTCCAGGCGCGTCCGTGGGAACTGTCGAAGACCGAGTCGATCGACGTCATGGATGCCGTCGGTTCCGCCATCCGCGTTGATACGCGCGGCCGCGAAGTCATGCGCATCATGCCACGCGTCAACGACGAAGTGAATGAGGAGTGGATCTCCGACAAGACGCGCTTCGTATGGGATGGCCTGCGCACGCAGCGTCTCGACCGTCCATACATCCGCCGCGGCGGCCGCTTGCAGCCAGCAAGCTGGGCCGAAGCCTTCGCGGTCGTGAAGACGGCGGTAGCAGGTAAGGCGGGTGAGCGCATTGGTGCGATTGCTGGCGACTTGGCTACGGTCGAGGAGATGTACGCGCTGAAGAGCCTGATGGGTTCGCTCGGCTCAACCAACATTGATTGTCGGCAGGATGGTGCTGCGCTTGATCCCAAGCATGGCCGTGCGAGCTACATCTTCAACCCGACCATCGACGGCATTGAACAGGCCGACGCCGTTCTGATCATCGGCTCCAATCCGCGCTTCGAAGCATCGGTGCTGAATGCCCGCATTCGTAAGACCTGGCGCCAGAAGGGGATGCCGATCGGCGTTATCGGCGACATGGGCGATCTGCGTTACGACTACGAGATGCTCGGTGCCGGAACCGACACGCTGACCCAGCTGTCGGACGGCAAGCTTGATTTCCTCGACGTGCTCAACAAGGCCGAGCGTCCGCTGATCATCGTGGGGCAGGGCGCTTTGGCGCGTGCCGATGGTGCAGCCGTCCTGTCGGCTGCGGCGAAGCTCGCTCAGTCGGTCGGCGCGGTTGCCGAAGGCTGGAACGGTTTTGCGGTGCTCCACACGGCGGCATCGCGCGTCGGCGGTCTTGATATCGGCTTTGTGCCGGGTGCTAACGGCAAGTCGGTTGCCCAGATGATGGGTGCGCTTGACGTGCTCTTCCTGCTCGGCGCCGACGAGTTGGACATGAACCAGATCGGTGCTGAGACCTTCTCCGTTTATATAGGCAGCCATGGCGATGCCGGTGCGCATCGTGCCGACGTGATCCTTCCGGGTGCGACCTATACCGAAAAGTCCGGCCTGTTCGTAAACACCGAAGGCCGTGTGCAACTGGCCAATCGCGCCGGCTTTGCGCCGGGCGAGGCCAAGGAAGACTGGGCCATCCTGCGCGCTCTGTCCGACGTACTCGGCAAGAAGCTGCCGTTTGACTCTCTGGCTCAGCTCCGCGCCAAGCTCGTGGCCGAGTTCCCGCACTTCGCGGAAGTCGATGAGATCGTACCAGCTGATCCGGCGGGCCTCGCGGCCTTGGCCGAGCTGGGTGGTTCGTTCGAGCGTGGCGCTTTCGATTCTCCGGTGAAGGACTTCTACCTCACCAACCCGATTGCCCGTGCCTCTGCTGTTATGGCCGAATGCTCTTCGCTTGCGCAGAGCGGCTTCCAGCAGGCAGCGGAATAAGAGATGGCGATGGAAACTTCCTTCTTCTGGGTCTATGTCTGGCCGCCGCTTCTCATCCTGATCCAGTCGCTGGTTCTGGTGGTGATCCTGCTCGTCGGCGTCGCTTACCTGCTTTATGCCGACCGCAAGATCTGGGCTGCCGTTCAGCTGCGCCGCGGACCGAACGTCGTCGGCCCCTGGGGTACGCTTCAAGCATTCGCCGACCTGTTGAAGTTCGTCTTCAAGGAGCCGGTTATCCCGTCCGGCGCCAACAAGGCGGTGTTCCTCCTTGCCCCTATGGTATCTGCCGTCCTTGCGATTGCGGCCTGGGCCGTGATCCCGGTCAATGAGGGTTGGGCTGTCGCCAGCATCAATGTCGGCGTGCTCTATATCTTCGCGATCACCTCGCTCGAAGTCTACGGCGTGATCATGGGCGGCTGGGCGTCAAACTCAAAGTACCCATTCCTCGGCGCGTTGCGTTCTGCAGCACAGATGGTGTCTTACGAAGTCTCGATCGGCTTCGTGATCGTCACCGTTCTTCTGACTGTCGGTTCGCTGAACCTGACGGACATAGTTCTGTCGCAGCATACCGGGCTCGGCACGATGCTGGGACTGCCAAACACGTTCCTTGACTGGAACTGGTTGGCGCTGTTCCCGATGTTCATCATCTTCTTCATCTCGGCACTGGCCGAAACGAACCGGCCGCCCTTCGATCTCGTTGAGGCTGAGTCGGAACTCGTCGCCGGTCACATGATCGAATATTCGTCAACGCCGTTCCTGCTGTTCTTCCTGGGCGAGTATGTCGCCATCGTTTTGATGTGCGCGCTCACCACCATCCTCTTCCTTGGTGGATGGCTGCCGCCCTTCGACTTCGCGCCCTTTACCTGGGTGCCGGGTGTGATCTGGTTCGTGCTGAAGCTCTGCTTTGTCTTCTTCATGTTCGCTATGGTGAAGGCCTTCGTTCCTCGCTATCGCTATGACCAGCTGATGCGCCTTGGTTGGAAGATCTTCCTGCCAATTTCACTGGCAATGGTCGTGATTACGGCGGCCTTCCTCAAGATCACGGGGCTTGCGTGATGTCGCTGCCGATGATCGGCGCTCTGGTAGGCCTTATGATCGCGGTCGGTTTTGCCGCGTTCAGCTTTGCCCTCAGCCGTCGCGTCGATCTGGATGAAACACGCAAGGCATTGCACGTAAGTGCCTTGATCCAATTGATTGTTCTTCCTGTTGCGGGCTGGTTCGTTGCGCCTGCCTTGTTTGGAGACTGATGATGTCCGCCTTGGCCCAGGCCGCAAAGTCTCTGCTGTTGATCGAATTCGTAAAGGCATTCGGCCTTTCGATGCGGCAGTTCTTTGCACCCAAGCACACGATCAACTACCCGCACGAAAAAGGGCCTGTCAGCCCGCGCTTCCGTGGCGAGCATGCTCTGCGTCGTTATCCAAACGGCGAAGAACGCTGCATTGCCTGCAAGCTGTGCGAAGCGATTTGCCCGGCGCAGGCCATTACGATCGAGGCCGGCCCGCGCCGCAACGATGGCACGCGCCGCACCGTGCGCTACGACATCGACATGGTGAAGTGCATCTATTGCGGTTTCTGCCAGGAAGCCTGCCCGGTGGATGCTATCGTGGAAGGCCCGAACTTTGAGTTCGCCACCGAAACCCGCGAAGAGCTTTACTACGACAAGGACAAGCTGCTGGCGAACGGCGACCGCTGGGAGCGCGAGCTTGCGCGCAACATCCAGCTGGACGCGCCGTATCGCTGATATCGAGTGAAGACGCAGGTCGCGTCTTCACAGCCTGGAATAGCCAAACCGCGATTGTTTCTTTCCCTTTCGCGGAACGCAAATTAAGAGGAGTTGGCATCCGCCCGAGGGGGTAGGTTGCCTGCAAGTCGTGTTTCAAGAACACGGCGCCGAGAACCGAGGATACCCATGCTGACCGGTATAGAGGCGGCCTTTTTCTATCTTTTCGCGTTCGTCGCCGTGGCGTCTGCCTTCATGGTGATCGCGGCGAAGAATCCCGTTCATTCGGTTCTTTTCCTGATCCTCACCTTCTTCAACGCGGCCGGCCTCTTCCTTCTGACGGGCGCCGAGTTCCTGGCGATGATTCTGCTGGTCGTTTATGTCGGCGCAGTGGCGGTGCTCTTCCTGTTCGTCGTGATGATGCTCGATGTCGACTTCGCAGCGCTGAAGAGCGGATCTCTGCAATATGCGCCGATCGGTGCACTGGTCGGGATTGTGCTGGCGGCAGAGTTGATCGTCGTTGCGGGTGGTTACGCCTTCGCGCCCGAACTGGCCGCGAACGCCACGATGCCGACGCCGGATCTGGCTGTACGCAGCAACACGGCCGCATTGGGTGACATCCTTTACACGCACTACGTCCACTACTTCCAAATCGCCGGCTTGATCCTGCTGGTTGCGATGATCGGCGCGATTGTTCTCACGCTGCGCCACAAGCCGAATGTGCGCCGCCAGTCGGTCGCGGCTCAGGTGGCGCGCACGCCGGCAACCGCGATTGAGATCAAGAAGGTCGAGACGGGTAAGGGTATCTGATCATGCAAGTAGGCATTTCCCACTTCCTGACCGTTTCAGCCGTTCTGTTCACGCTGGGCGTGTTCGGCATCTTTTTGAACCGCAAGAACATCATCGTCATCCTGATGTCGGTCGAGCTGATCCTGCTTGCCGTCAACCTGAACTTCGTCGCCTTTTCGAGTGTGCTGGGCGATCTGGTGGGCCAGGTGTTCGCGCTGTTCGTCCTGACGGTGGCGGCGGCTGAAGCGGCCATCGGTCTTGCGATCCTTGTGGTCTTCTATCGCAATCGCGGCTCCATCGCGGTTGAAGACGTTAATGCGATGAGGGGCTGACGGCAGCGCCATGTATCAGGCCATTGTTTTTCTCCCACTCCTCGGCTTTCTGATTGCCGGCCTTTTCGGTCGGTCCATCGGTGCGAAGGCGTCTGAGTACGTCACGTCCGGCTTCCTGGTCGTGTCGGCTGTGTTGTCGTGGATTGCCTTCTTCACGGTTGCACTTGGCCATGTCGAAGCCTTCACTGTTCCGGTGCTGCGCTTCATCCAGGCGGGCGGCATCGACGTGTCCTGGGCGCTGCGCATCGACACGCTGACCGCCGTCATGCTGATCGTGGTGAACACCGTTTCCGCTTTGGTGCACATCTATTCGATCGGCTACATGCACCACGATCCGCATCGGCCACGCTTCTTCGCCTATTTGTCGCTCTTCACCTTCGCCATGCTGATGCTGGTAACGTCGGACAATCTGATCCAGATGTTCTTTGGCTGGGAAGGCGTCGGCTTGGCATCGTACCTGCTGATCGGCTTCTGGTATAAGAAGCCTTCCGCCAGTGCTGCAGCCATGAAGGCCTTCATCGTCAACCGCGTCGGCGACTTTGGTTTCGCACTCGGTATCTTCGGCGTGTTCGTTCTGTTCGGTTCGGTGAACTTCGACACGATCTTCGCCAATGCCGCGACGTTCATCCCTGCTGAAGGTGCTGCACCGGAAGGGCAGGTCGCTTTGACCTTCCTCGGTTACGCGCTGAACAATCAGGCCGCGCTGACGATCGTCTGCTTGCTGCTCTTCATGGGCGCGATGGGTAAGTCCGCGCAGGTGCCGCTGCACACCTGGCTGCCGGACGCCATGGAAGGACCGACGCCTGTGTCGGCACTGATTCATGCCGCGACGATGGTGACCGCCGGCGTGTTCATGCTGGCGCGCTTGTCGCCGATCTTCGAACACAGCGCGACAGCCCTGACCGTCGTGACTTTCATTGGCGCGACCACGGCAATCTTTGCCGCGACGGTCGGCTTGGTCCAAAACGACATCAAGCGCGTGATCGCTTACTCGACTTGCTCGCAGCTCGGCTACATGTTCGTGGCTCTCGGCACTGGCTTTTATGGTGCTGCCGTCTTCCACCTCTTCACGCATGCCTTCTTCAAGGCGCTGTTGTTCCTGGGTTCGGGCTCGGTGATCCACGCCGTGTCGGACGAGCAAGACATGCGCCGAATGGGCGGCCTGCGTAAGCTGATCCCGACCACCTACTGGATGATGGTGATCGGCACGATCGCGCTTACTGGCGTCGGCATCCCGACCACGATGATCGGTACGGCCGGCTTCTTCTCGAAGGACGCGATCATCGAAGGTTCGTTCGCCGCCCATAATCCGGTGACGGGCTATGCCTTTATCATGCTGGTTATCGCAGCTGTGTTCACCAGCTTCTATTCCTGGCGTTTGATTTTCATGACCTTCCACGGCAAGCCGCGCGCTTCGGCCGATGTGATGCACCATGTGCATGAATCGCCGCCAGTCATGCTCGTGCCACTATTCATCCTGGCTGTTGGTGCCTTGCTCGCCGGTGTGCTGTTCGAAGGCTACTTCGTTGGCCACGAGTATAATGAATTCTGGAAGGGCGCTTTGTTCACCCTGCCTGAAAACGAGATCCTCGAGCACTTCCACCATGTGCCGCTGTGGGTGAAGCTGTCGCCGTTCATTGCGATGATCGTCGGCTTCCTGCTGGCCTACCAGTTCTACATCCGCTCGCCGGAAACGCCGAAGCGCTTGGCTGCTCAGCATCATGGTCTGTACCAGTTCCTGCTCAACAAGTGGTACTTCGACGAGCTCTACGATTTCCTGTTCGTGCGCCCGGCCATGCGGATCGGTCGCTTCCTGTGGAAGCAGGGTGATGGCCGCGTCATTGATGGTCTTGGACCGGATGGCATTGCTGCACGGGTCACCGATGTCACCCGCGGCGTGGTGCGTCTGCAGACCGGCTACCTCTATCACTATGCCTTTGTAATGCTGATCGGCATCGCCGCGCTGGTCACCTGGATGATGCTGGGGAACAGCTTCTAATGACTGACTGGCCAATCCTTTCGACGGTCACGTTCCTCCCGCTCGTTGGCGCGTTCCTGATCTTCCTGATCCGTGACGACGGTGCGAGCGCACGACGCAACATCCGCAACGTCGCCCTGCTGACGACGGTGTTCACCTTCGTCCTGTCGCTTCTGATCTGGATCGGCTTCGACAACAGCCAAGCCGGCTTCCAGATGGTGGAAAAGACGGACTGGCTGGACTCCGGCATTTCCTACCACATGGGCATCGACGGCATTTCCATGCTGTTCGTGATCCTGACGACCTTCCTGATGCCCCTCTGCATTGCAGCCAGTTGGGTGTCGGTGGAGAAGCGCGTCAAGGAATACATGATCGCGTTTCTGATCCTGGAAACGATGGTCATCGGCGTGTTCTGCGCGCTCGATATCGTGTTGTTCTACGTGTTCTTCGAAGCAAGCCTGATCCCGATGTTCATCATCATCGGTGTTTGGGGCGGCAAGCGCCGCGTCTATGCGAGCTTCAAGTTCTTCCTGTATACGCTGCTCGGCTCGGTGCTGATGCTGCTGGCCGTGATGGCCATGTTCTGGCAGGCGGGCACGACGGACATCCCGACGCTGATGACGCATGACTTCCCCGAGAGCATGCAGTATTGGCTATGGATTGCCTTCTTCGCGTCTTTCGCAGTGAAGATGCCGATGTGGCCGGTTCATACCTGGTTGCCAGATGCGCACGTCGAAGCGCCAACTGCCGGATCCGTGCTGCTGGCAGGCATCCTGCTGAAGATGGGCGGCTATGGCTTTCTGCGCTTCTCCTTGCCGATGTTCCCGGACGCGTCCGACTACTTCGCGCCGTTCGTCTTCACGCTCTCGGTCGTAGCGATCATCTACACCTCGCTGGTCGCTTTGATGCAGGAGGACATGAAGAAGCTGATCGCTTATTCGTCGGTGGCTCACATGGGCTTTGTGACGATGGGCATCTTCGCAATGAACGCCGAGGGTGTGCAGGGCGCGATCTTCCAGATGCTGTCTCACGGCCTCGTCTCGGGCGCGCTCTTCCTGTGCGTAGGCGTGGTTTACGACCGTCTGCATACCCGCGAAATCTCGGCCTATGGCGGTCTGGTTCACAACATGCCGAACTATGCCGTCGTGTTCCTGATCTTCACCATGGGCAATGTGGGCCTGCCGGGCACCAGCGGCTTCGTCGGTGAGTTCCTGACCATGATGGGTGCCTTCCGCGCCAACACCTGGGTTGCCTTCTTCGCGGCAAGCGGCGTCATCCTCTCGGCCGCTTACGCGCTCTGGCTCTATCGCCGCATCATCTTCGGCGCTTTGACCAAGGAAAGCCTGAAGTCGATGCTGGACCTGTCGACGCGCGAAAAGGCCGTGATCTATCCTTTGGTGGTGCTCACCATCTTCTTCGGCGTATATCCGGCTCCGGTCTTCGACGTGACGACGGCTTCGGTGGATGCGTTGATCTCTCATATTTCCCAGGCGACGGGCGCGGCTGATACCGCCTCGCTCGCGAAGTAAGGACGTCCGCAGCAATGACTACGGCTCTTTCCACAAGCCTTTCGCTGCTTGGCCCGGAACTGATCCTCGCCGGTGGCGGGGTGCTGCTGCTGATGATCGGGGTATTCAGCGGAGAACGGCGAGCCAATCGGCTCGTGACCGGTCTGAGCGTCGCCGTTCTGGTAGCTGCACTGCTGTGGATGTGGTTCTTCGGGCGTGATGGCGTTGCCTTCGGCGGTGCCATCGTTCAGGACGCGTTCAGTCGCTTCATGAAGAGCCTGGCACTGATCGGTTCGGCGGTGACGCTGTTCATGTCGGTTGGCTTTGCCAAGGACGAGCGCTTCGACAAGTTCGAATTCCCCGTGCTGATCGTGTTGTGCACGCTCGGCATGATGCTGATGATCACCGCCAACGACATGCTTGGCCTTTATCTCGGCCTCGAGCTGCAATCCCTGGCGATCTATGTTCTGGCCGCTTTCAACCGCGACAGCCTGCGTTCCACGGAAGCCGGCCTGAAGTACTTCGTGCTGGGTGCGCTTTCCTCCGGCATGCTGCTTTACGGCATTTCGCTGGTCTACGGTTACACCGGCCACACCGGCTTCAATGAGATCGCCGCAGCTCTAACCGGTTCTGAGCGCCAGCTTGGCCTGGTCTTCGGCCTGGTCTTCGTTCTCGCCGGTCTCGCGTTCAAAATTTCCGCCGTGCCGTTCCATATGTGGACGCCGGACGTCTATGAAGGCGCGCCGACGCCGATCACAGCCTTCATGGCAGCAGGCCCGAAAATGGCCGCAATGGCGCTGACCGTTCGAGTGACAATGGAAGCCTTCGCTCCGATAGCGCCGGATTGGCAGCAGATCATCGTCTTCATCTCGATTGCCTCCATGCTGCTCGGCTCGTTCGCAGCCATCGGCCAGCGCAACATCAAGCGCCTCATGGCCTATTCCTCGATCGGCCACATGGGCTTCGCGCTTGTCGGTCTGGCTGCAAATTCCGAGACGGGTGTCCGCGGCGTCGTGCTCTACATGACGATCTACCTCGCCATGACCCTCGGCACCTTCGCCGTCATCCTGGCGATGCGCCGCAAGCAAGGCAATGTCGAGAATATCGACGATCTGGCAGGCCTGTCGACCACCCACCCGCTGATGGCGCTGGTGCTCACCATCATGATGTTCTCCTTGGCCGGTATCCCGCCGCTCGCCGGCTTTTGGGCCAAGTGGTACGTCTTCCTGGCGGCCATCAACTCGGGTCTTTACGCTCTATCGGTGATCGGCGTTCTGGCTTCGGTGGTAGGTGCCTATTACTACCTGCGCCTCATCAAGATCATGTGGTTCGATGAGCCTGTGGGCAGCTTCGTGCCGGTTGCCGGGGAGTTGCGTCTAGTTCTAGGCGTATCGGCTGCCTTTACGCTGCTTTACGTGTTGATCGGCGGTCCACTCGGCAACATGGCGCAGGCCGCAGCCAAGTCCTTCTTCTAAGGGATGGTGTTTCAACTCGCGCCGGAGGCATTGAAGCAGGGGTATAGCGTGGAAGGCCATCACACGGTCGGGTCCACGAACGCCCTTGCGCTGGAGCGTGCGACGGATGGTGACGCAGGAAATCTCTGGATCTGCGCACTCAAGCAGGAGAGTGGTCGTGGTCGCCGCGGCCGCGCCTGGGAAACGCCGGTCGGGAATCTAGCCGCGACGCTCCTGATCGTAGGCAGCCATGATCCCAAACGCGCCGCGACGCTCGGCTTTGTTGCCGGCCTGTCGCTATCTGATGCCCTGCAAGCAGCCATACCCGGCGCCAGTCTGTCAGTCGCTGCTGATGCTGGTGGAACGAAGGACGGCAGCCGCTTCGCCTTAAAGTGGCCGAACGATGTTTTAGCCGACGGCGCCAAGTTGGCCGGCGTCCTGCTCGAATCGACCTTTCTGCCAAACGGCCGCTTTGCCGTCGCGGTAGGTATCGGCGTCAATGTCGTCGCTCATCCGAGCGACCTACCTTATCCCGCAACATCGCTGCAGGCATTGGGCTCCGATCTGTCCGCTGAAACCCTGTTCACGTCATTAAGTGGCGCATGGGCGAGCAATGTCTCGCTGTGGGACGAGGGTCGAGGCTTGTCCGCCATCCGCGATCGCTGGCTGGAACGCGCGGCTGGCCTAGGCGGCGATGTGGCTGTGCGGCTTGACGGCGCGGTTCTGCGCGGCACATTCGAGACGATCGATGAGGATTGCCGCTTCGTAATCCGTCTGAACGACGGCAGCCTGACGCAAATTGCGGCGGGTGACGTACATTTCGGGGCTGTCGCTTCGGCGTCCGCTTCATAAAGGATAGACATTGGCTGACGAGAACAACGCGGAACTGGTCTTTGTGCCTCTTGGAGGCGTCGGCGAAATCGGCATGAACTTCGCGCTTTATGGCTACGGCCCGGCACATGCGCGCGAATGGATCGTGATCGATGTCGGCGTGACCTTTCCTGGCCCGGATCTGCCCGGCGTCGATCTCGTTCTGCCCGATATCCGCTTCATCGAGGAGCGGCTTGACGACCTGCGCGGCATTATCATTACGCATGCGCATGAAGATCACTACGGTGCACTGCTTGATCTTTGGCCGCGCTTGAAGGCGCCGGTCTGGATGACGCCGTTCAGCGCCGGCCTGCTGGAAGCGAAACGCGCGGCCGAAGCCAAGTCGCTGAAGGTCCCGGCGGAGATCTACAAGGCCGGTTCGACCTTCCAGGTCGGTCCGTTCTCGATCGAGGCAATCGGCGTCACGCACTCTATTCCCGAGCCAGTCTCGCTCGCGATTACCACCCCGGTTGGCACCGTCATCCATACCGGCGACTGGAAGATCGATCCCGCGCCAACTCTGCCGCCGCTGATCGACGAGAATCGTTTCCGCGAGCTTGGTCAGAAGGGCGTCGCAGCGCTAATCTGCGATTCGACCAATGCGCTGCGTGAAGGTGAGTCTCCGTCTGAAGAAGCGGTAGGCGAGGGTATTCGCGGTGTTATCGAAAAGGCGCCCGGTCGCGTGGCGATTACGACCTTCTCGTCCAATGTCGGCCGCATCAAGTCGGTTGCGGAAGCAGCGCTTGCGACTGACCGCCAGGTTCTGGTACTCGGTCGCTCCTTGAAGCGCGTCATCGATGTTGCATCCGACCTCGGCTACCTCGAAGGCCTTCCGCCTTTCATCGCCGAGGAGGACTATGGCTACATTCCGCGCGACAAGGTTGTGATTCTGTGCACCGGCAGCCAGGGCGAGCCTAGGGCGGCTCTCGCCAAGCTAGCACGTGATGAGTTCCGCAACGTCGCGCTCTCGCCGGGTGACCTCGTGATCTACTCGTCGCGAACCATTCCCGGCAACGAAAAGCCGATCCTCGAAACCAAGAACCTGTTGATCGAGCAGGGCGTTCGGATTGTCGAAGACAGCGATGCGCTGGTTCACGTGTCCGGGCATCCACGTCGCAGCGAGCTGCGCCGCATGTATGAATGGGTAAAGCCGCAGATCGCGGTCCCCGTGCATGGCGAGGCTGCCCACCTCATGGGCCATGCGCAATTGGCCCGCGACTGCGGCGTCACCGATGTTCCGAAGGTCCGTAATGGTGACATGGTTCGTCTGGCGCCCGGTCCGTCGAAGATCATTGACCAGGTTCCGATCGGCCGTGTGCTGAAAGACGGTCGCTTGATCGGCGACGAAGTCGCAACAGGCGTGCGTGATCGCCGCAAGCTTTCGTTCGCCGGTCATGTGGCTGTGAATGTCGTGCTTGATGATCGTTATGAGCTGGCTGGTGATCCCGATCTTGTGGCGATCGGTCTGCCCGAATCCAATGGTCGTGGTGACGAGTTCGAGGAAGTTCTGCTCGATGCCGCGATTGGCGCTTTCGACAGCATCCCACGTCAGCGTCGCAAAGACTTGGACATGGTTTCGGAAGCCGTCCGGCGCGCGGTCCGTTCTTCCGCCAACGAAGTATGGGGCAAGAAACCGATCGTGACGGTCTTCGTCACGCGCTGAGGACCAGCCAAGGGAGGACAGGATGCTCGGACGTCTCAACCATGTCGCGATAGCCGTGCCGGATCTTGGCGCGGCATCGGCCGTCTATCGCACCACGCTGGGCGCCAAGGTGACCGATCCTCAGGCTCTCCCTGAGCACGGCGTCACGGTTGTCTTCATCGACGTGGGCAATACGAAGATCGAGCTTCTTGAACCCTTGGGTGAGAACTCTTCGATCGCCGGATTTCTACAAAAGAATCCTGCAGGCGGCATGCATCATGTTTGCTATGAAGTTGCCGACATTATCGCGGCGCGCGATCAGCTGAAGGCGTCAGGCATGCGGATCCTCGGCGAGGGGGAGCCGAAGACTGGTGCTCATGGGAAGCCAGTCCTGTTCCTGCATCCCAAGGACTTCCAAGGCACGCTCGTCGAGCTTGAGCAGATTTAAAGGAAGATCCTGATGAGCTGGATCTCGTTTGTCGCAATCTACTTCGTGGTGTGGTGGCTGACCCTGTTTGCCGTACTGCCCTTTGGCGTGCGCACGCAAGATGACGATAATGCGGTGACTTTGGGCACGCCAGCCAGTGCGCCGCGTGGGCCGCATATGTTGAGGGCCATTATTGGCACGACGCTCGTCGCATCCATCATCGTGTCCGGCTTTTATTGGCTGACGCACGGTCTGGGCTACAGCTTTGACGATATTCCGTTGATGGTTCCTCAGAACCTCGCCCGCTAACCTTCTGACATCATGATAGGCAAAAAAAATGCAGGGCATTGAGCCCTGCATCCAAGATACGCGTCCGATCATTTCCGTATTCCGGCGGCTGCGAGTGACCGCGCCTAGATCGCATCCTCCCAAGACTTGACCGCGTTCGGAGAATGAAATGTTTTTCTTCATTCCCGCTGTTGTACGACTGACCTTAACTGTCTGACATAAAGTTGTCACGAAGAATCTTACACGAACGCCTACAGCTTGTGCTGCAT
This sequence comes from Tianweitania populi, assembly GCF_014652875.1. Taxonomy (GTDB): domain Bacteria; phylum Pseudomonadota; class Alphaproteobacteria; order Rhizobiales; family Rhizobiaceae; genus Tianweitania; species Tianweitania populi. The sequence goes on from NZ_BMZQ01000001.1 coordinate 680,007, forward strand.
TGCACAAAAACTGCGCAGCTGGCTTCAAGCTTTCCGCTTTGAACCGCAGGGCCTTGCTCGGGTTTCCAATCTGCCATGAAATGGCTATGAAGCGAGCCGAGTTACAGCCATCAAGTGCCGATTCCGGCCGCACCTATTTCACGGATTTCACCATGCGTCTGTCGCGCTACTTCCTTCCCATCCTCAAGGAAACGCCGCGCGAGGCGGAGATCGTGTCGCATCGCTTGATGCTGCGCGCCGGCATGATCCGCCAGCAAGGGCAGGGCAGTTTCACTTGGCTTCCGCTTGGCAAGCGCGTGCTGGACAAGGTCTGCGCCATCATCCGCGAAGAACAGAACCGTGCCGGCGCTTTGGAAATTATGATGCCGACGGTCCAGTCGGCTGACCTTTGGCGCGAAAGCGGCCGTTATGATGCGTATGGCAAGGAGATGCTGCGCATCAAGGATCGGCATGACCGCGACATGCTCTACGGTCCGACCAATGAGGAAATGGTCACCGACATCTTCCGGTCCTATGTCCGTTCGTACAAGGACCTTCCGCTCAACCTCTACCATATCCAATGGAAGTATCGCGACGAGGTGCGGCCGCGTTTCGGCGTCATGCGCTCTCGCGAATTCCTGATGAAGGACGCTTATTCCTTCGACATGGATTTCGAGAGCGCGAAGGCCGCCTATTACCGGATGTTCGTTGCCTATCTGCGCACCTTCTCGCGCGTCGGCATGAAGGCGATCCCCATGAAGGCCGATACTGGCCCGATCGGCGGCGATCTCAGCCACGAGTTCATTATCCTGGCGGACACCGGCGAAAGTGGCGTGTTCTGCCACCGGGATTACCTCGACATGGCTGTCCCCGGCGCCGACACGGACTTCTCGGATGACACGGCAATCGCCGGTATCGTTCAGGACTGGACAACGCCTTATGCCGCGACCGACGAAATGCATGACGAAGAGGCCTGGAATGCCGTGCCCGCCGGCGAGCAATTGGCCGCCCGTGGCATCGAGGTGGGCCACATTTTCCACTTCGGTCAGAAATATTCAGAGCCGATGGGCGCCAAGGTTCAGGGACCGGACGGCAAGGATCATTTCGTCTCGATGGGTTCCTACGGCATCGGCCCGTCGCGCCTGATCGCGGCGATCATCGAAGCCAGCCACGACGAGAACGGCATCATCTGGCCGGAAGGCGTTGCGCCGTTTGATGTCGTGATCATTAACATGAAGGCTGGCGACCCGGAATGCGACCGCGTTTGCGGCGAGCTGGAAGCTGCCCATGAAGCGGCTGGGTTCGACGTGCTTGTTGACGACACGGATCAGCGTGCGGGTGGCAAGTTCGCGACGGCCGATCTCATCGGCATTCCGCTGCAGGTCATTGTTGGACCACGCGGCGTGGCTGATGGCACGGTTGAAGTAAAGCGCCGTGCGACAGGCGAGCGCGACGTGAAGAAGATTGCTGAACTGAAAGCGTCCCTGGAGACAAAGGCTTGAGCAAGCAACCCGCGCCGGCAGCCCACCCTTTGCCGGCTGGTGCCGGACCCTTTTCGGTGTTCGAACGCATGGTCGCCTGGCGCTACCTGCGTGCCCGACGCAAGGAAGCCTTCATCTCGGTGATCGCCTCCTTTTCGTTTGCCGGCATCATGCTGGGCGTTGCGACGCTGATCATCGTCATGGCGGTGATGAATGGCTTTCGCACGGAGTTGATGAGCCGCATCCTCGGCGTCAACGGTCACCTCATCATGCAGCCGATCGACCGCCCGCTGGATGATTATTCAGAGGTCGCCCGCCGCATCGAGGGCGTCGGCGGCGTCAAATATGCGCTGCCTCTGGTCGAGGGCCAGGTTCTGGCTTCCGGCAAGGTGGGTGCCGGCACCGGCGCGCTGGTGCGTGGCATTCGCGGCGAAGATCTCGTAAAGGTTCAGCTTGTCGCCAGCAACATCAAGCAGGGCACTCTGGAGGGCTTCGACACGGGCGAGGGCATTGCTATCGGCACCCGCATGGCGGAGAGCCTAGGCGTCAGTCTCGGTGATGGGCTGCAGCTGATTTCACCTGAGGGTGATGTAACGCCGTTCGGCGTGACGGCACGTCAGAAGACATATCCGATCAAAGCGATCTTCGAGGTCGGCATGTCGGAATATGATGCGTCCATCATCTTCATGCCTCTGTCGGAAGCGCAGCTCTACTTCAACGTCGAAGGTTTGGCGCAGACGATCGAGATCTATGTCGACAATCCCGACAATGTCGATGCACTGAAAGTGCCGATCGAGGATGCCGCACAGCGTCAGCTTGTGCTGACCGATTGGCGGCTGCGCAACCAGACCTTCTTCTCGGCACTTGAAGTCGAGCGCAACGTCATGTTCATGATTCTGACGCTGATCGTGCTGGTGGCGGCGCTGAACATCATTTCCGGCCTGATCATGCTGGTAAAGGATAAGGGTCGCGATATTGCGATCCTGCGGACGATGGGTGCCAGTCGCGGCGCCGTTATGCGCATCTTCCTGATGACAGGCTCGGCTATCGGCGTGACCGGCACCATCGCCGGCGTCATTCTCGGCGTCGTGGTTTGCCTCAATGTGGAGCGAATCCGCGCCTTTTTCTCCTGGCTGTCGGGAACGACCCTGTTCAACCCCGAGCTTTATTTCCTGTCGCAGCTGCCGGCTGAGATGAACATGCGCGAGACCGTTTCGGTGATCGCCATGGCACTTGTTTTGTCTTTCCTGGCAACGCTGTTCCCGGCTTGGCGCGCTGCTCGGCTCGACCCGGTCGAGGCCCTGAGGTACGAATAATGGCTGCTGAAGTCGTACTCGCGCTCAAGCGCGTCGAGCGTCATTACGTACAGGGCGAAAAGAAGCTCACCATCCTCAACGGTGCGGAGTTCGTGCTCCATCGTGGTGAGATGGTCGCGCTGGTGGCTCCCTCTGGAGCGGGGAAGTCGACTCTCTTGCATACGGCGGGATTGCTTGAGCGGCCGGATGCAGGCGAGGTTGTTCTCGCCGGGCGGCAATGCGGCAAGATGAGCGATGAGCAGCGCACGGCGATCCGCCGCAATGATGTTGGCTTCGTTTATCAGTTCCACCATCTCCTGCCGGAATTCTCTGCGTTGGAGAACATTGCCATGCCGCAGCTGATCAAGGGCCTTGCACCCAAGGAAGCGAAGAACCGCGCTGCACAACTGCTGGATTACATGAAGATCGGCAAGCGCGCTCATCACCGCCCGGCTGAGCTGTCGGGTGGCGAACAACAGCGCGTTGCGATTGCCCGTGCCGTCGCCAACGCGCCACTCGTGCTTCTGGCCGATGAGCCGACCGGCAACCTCGATCCCGTCACCGCATCCTATGTCTTCGATGCGATGGAAGCGCTTGTACGCCAGTCCGGTCTTTGCGCGTTGATTGCTACGCACAATCACGAGCTGGCTGCGCGCATGAACCGACGCGTCACGCTGCAGGATGGCAAGATCGTCGATCTTTGACGGGCGTAGTTTCACGCTCGTCATTCCTCCCAGTCAGCTGATTAACTTTCGTCTAAGACTCCGTTCACCTTGTCAGGAGGATAGCGGGGGAACGGATGAAGAACACTTGCAATTTGAACAAAAGTAGAACAAACAAGGTACATACTTAGATCAAGGAGCTAAGCCATGACCGAGATGTTCCAGGACGTGTTCTCCCTTGTTTCCATCAGCGCCTTCCTCGTTGGCGCTGCTTTCTGGATCGGCGCCATCTAGGGCGACCTTTCCGAAGACTTCGATGAAGGCCGACTTCAGGGCTTCATCCAGATCAGCCATCGTGACCGGAAGCCCGAGATCCACAAGGCTGGTCACGCCATAGCCGCTGATCCCGCAGGGCACGATGCCGGAGAAGTGCCCGAGCTCCGGTTCGACATTGATGGCAACGCCGTGAAAGCTCACCCAGCGGCGTAGCCGTATCCCGATCGCCGCGATCTTGTCTTCGGCAGGCGAGCCATCCGCGAGCGGCGGCCGATCCGGACGCACCACCCAAACACCGACGCGATCGTCGCGGCGTTCTCCGCGGATGTTGAACCGGTCGAGCGTCCCGATGATCCAAGCTTCCAGCGCGGCAACAAAGGCACGCACATCCTCGCGGCGGCGCTTGAGGTCGAGCATCACGTAAGCGACGCGCTGACCCGGCCCATGATAGGTATATTCACCACCGCGTCCGGCTTCGAACACGGGAAAGCGATCGGGCTGGAGAAGGTCCGTCGAAACCGCGCTGGTACCAGCGGTATAAAGGGGCGGGTGCTCAACCAGCCAGATCATTTCGCCGGAGCGTCCCTCCCGGATCGCAGCCGCGCGCTCTTCCATGACCGCCAGAGCATCAGGGTAGGACGTCAAGCCGGGCTCGACGCGCCATTCCACTGCGGCTGAACCCGGCTGCGGCAAGAAGGCGGTGTCGAGTTGATCACGCGTGGACATGGAGGCGGGCTTCTCGGAACTTGGTTCGACGACGGACAGCGGCAGCGATCCACGGGCTGATTGCCGCGCTTCGCATCGCTTCATATAGACCTTCGCCGCCCAACCTGCATCCTTGTGAAAAAGTGTTCGAACGCGATTATTCCGCGGTTTCGGACTTGTGCCCCCCAAACCCATTTGCTAGATGCCCGGTGCCGGTCAACGACCGGATCTACCACGTGCGGTCGTGGCGGAATTGGTAGACGCGCAGCGTTGAGGTCGCTGTGCCGCAAGGCGTGGAAGTTCGAGTCTTCTCGACCGCACCATTCGCTCCAAGAGCGATCCCAAACATTTCCAAAGCTGTATCCAATGCAGAGGTTTGGGAACTCGCTGGCGTAGGGCAGCTAGCCTTCCACCTTCGTTAATTCCATCTTTACGCGATCTTTAAGCATCCGGCTGTTTCTTCCGCGCATGACGAAGAAACCTCTTTATGCCTGTTTGCTGATGACGGCCTTGGCGGGATGCGCGAGTGCACCGGGCAACATCAACAATGCCTGTGCTGTGTTCAATCAGCGCGACGGTTTCTTCGATGATTGGCATGCTGCGGCCAAGCGTACGGAGCGCGCTTATGGCATTCCGGTGCCGATCCTGATGGCCACGCTGCGGCGCGAATCGGGCTTCCAAAGTGACGCGCGGCCACCGCGCACGAAGCTGCTGGGCTTGATCCCCTGGTCGCGTCCGTCTAGCGCATACGGGTACTCGCAAGCCCTGGACGGGACGTGGCGGCAGTATCGTCTGGAAACAGGCCGGTCGCTGGCGCGGCGCAACAGCTTCGCCGATGCCGTGGATTTCGTCGGCTGGTACCATGCCCGCACCGTCGCCACGAAGGGCGTTGCGCCCAACGATGCGTACAATCTCTATCTTGCTTATTACCTCGGCTGGTCGGGCTTTGATGGCGGCGCCACGCGCGACAACAAGGGCGTCCAGCGCTATGCGCGGGAGATGGCGGCGATGGCCAAGCGCTATGAAGTGCAACTTGCGTCATGCCGTGGCCTTTAGCACGCTAAGGCGGTTCTTTATCGCCTAAGCCGCATTTCGTTTTGCCTCCGTCACGATAAGGGGTTATGGCTCGCGAAGCGGGCGTCCAGCCGGCTTCCCCTATCATCAAACGGCTTTTGGAGGCGCTCTTGGACGACTTGCACGGCGTCGACAAAGATCAACGCAACGCCTCTCCTGAAGCGGACATCTACAACGAAGGTGGTGCGATCCGCGCCAGCTTCCTGCAAACGATCAGCGATGCGCTCGATCGGCGCGATGCTGCCGCTCTCAAGCGGGAGATCGAGGACCTTCACCAATCGGAAATGGGCGACCTGATCGAGGCTCTCCAGCCTGATCAGCGCAGCGATCTGGTGACATTGCTCGGCGCCGATTTCGACTTTACGGCGCTAACCGAGGTCGACGACAATATTCGCGCCGAGATCGTCGACGCGATGCCGAACGAGCAGATCGCCCAAGCGGTTCAGGAACTCGATTCGGACGATGCCGTCTACATTCTGGAAGATCTGGACGAAGAGGATCAGGAAGCGATCCTTGCCCAGCTTCCGTTCACCGAACGCGTCCGTCTTCGCCGCTCGCTGGATTATCCGGAAGAAACCGCCGGACGCCGTATGCAAACGGAGTTCGTGGCCGTGCCGGCGTTCTGGAGCGTCGGCCAGACCATCGATTACATGCGTGAAGACGGCAATCTGCCGGAGCGCTTCAGCCAGATTTTCGTGATCGATCCGACCTTCAAACTACTCGGAGCGGTGGATCTCGATCAGGTGCTGCGCTCCAAACGGGGCGTGCGGATCGAAGAGGTCATGCATGAAACCCGCCATGCCATCCCGGCCACGATGGACCAGGAAGAGGCCGCGCGCGAATTCGAGCAGTACGATCTTCTATCGGCGGCCGTCGTGGACGAGAACGAACGTCTCGTCGGCGTGCTGACCATCGATGACGTCGTCGACGTGATTCAGCAGGAGGCCGAGGAAGACCTTCTGCGCATGGGTGGCGTCGGCGATGAAGAACTATCCGATTCGGTGCGTGACACGTCGCGCTCGCGCGTTCCGTGGCTCTTGGTGAACCTCGTAACGGCGTTCCTGGCGGCATCGGTCATCAACCTGTTCGAAGGAACGATCGAGCAGATCGTGGCGCTTGCGGTGCTGATGCCGATCGTCGCGGGTATGGGCGGTAACGCCGCCTCGCAGACGATGACGGTGACCGTTCGCGCACTCGCGACACGCGACCTCGATATCTACAATGCCGGCCGTATCATCCGGCGTGAGATGGGTGTCGGCCTGATCAACGGCATCTTGTTTGCGGTGCTGATCGGCTGCGTTGCCGGCTTCTGGTTCGGGGATATCAACATTGGCGGCGTGATTGCCGCAGCCATGGTCATCAACATGTTTGCGGCAGCCCTTGGCGGGATCCTGATTCCCCTTTTGCTGGACAAGGTGGGTGCCGATCCTGCCGTGTCTTCATCCGTGTTCGTCACGGCGGTGACGGATATTGTCGGCTTCTTCGCGTTCCTTGGTCTGGCAACCTGGTGGTTTGGTCTGGCTTGAACGATCCGCTGGGCATCGCCTACCGCATTTGACTCTTACGTAAATGCGGTGACAAGGTCGGCTCAAGAAAAGCGGTGAGCCAGCGCTACGTGCGAGAATACTATACGATCACGGAATTGACGCGGGAGTTCGACATCTCCACGCGCACGCTGCGCTTTTATGAAGATGAAGGGCTCATCCACCCCGTGCGACGTGGGCGGACCCGGTTGTTTCGTCCGACCGACCGCCACCTCTTGAAACAGATCCTGCGCGGAAAGCGGCTTGGCTTTTCCATCAACGAAATCCGCGAGATTGTTCAGATGTACAAGGAGCCGCCCGGCGAGGTCGGGCAGCTCAAGCTGATGATCCAGCGCATCGACGAAAAGCGTGATGATCTCCGCCAGAAGCGGCGTGATCTAGAGGAAACCCTGGAAGAACTCGACCACGCCGAAGAAGCCTGCGTCGAGCGCCTTGCCGAACTTGGCGTCAACACCTGAGCGTCAGTGCCGCCGAGCCTGGACAAGGTAGGCGTCGATAACGGTTTCTCCGAGCCATTTCGCCGCCTCCAGGCGATGCAGCCCTTCCACCAACACATAACGGTTCTGGTCATGCCTGACCTGAATCGGTGTCTGCATGCCGTTTTGAAGGATGTCCTCGGCCAACAGGCGAACCGTGTCTGGATGCAGCGTCTTGCGCCTGGCGGTTGGGACGTAAACCTGCTCGATCACAATCTTCTGCACACGAAGCATTGCTTCTCCTTGCCTGAAACCTCAGTCCTCCTCGACGAAGACTTCGTCGCGCTTCTTGCGCACGGAAGGCAGGAACACCACGACAAGGACCGCAAGCGCCAGCAGAAGCAGAATGGCACTGATCGGACGTGTCACGAAGACGGACGGATCGCCGCGCGAGATGATCATGGCGCGACGCAGGTTTTCTTCCAGCAACGGTCCAAGCACGAAGCCCAGAAGAAGCGGTGCCGGCTCGCACCGCAGCTTGGCCAGCACGTAGCCGATCAGACCGAAGAAGGCGACGGCATAGAGGTCGTAGGCATTGCCGTTGACGCTGTAAACGCCGATCGAGCAGAAGGCCATGATGATCGGAAACAGCACGTAATAAGGAACAGTCAGCAGCTTCACCCAAAGCCCGATCAGCGGCAGGTTCAGGATCACCAGCATCAGGTTGCCGATCCACATGGACGCGATGATGCCCCAGAACAGAGCGGGCTGCTCGGTCGCGACGTTGGGTCCGGGCACAATGCCCTGGATGATCATCGCGCCGATCATCAGCGCCATCACCGGGTTGGCCGGAATGCCGAGCGTCAGCATCGGAATGAATGACGTCTGGGCGCCAGCATTGTTGGCCGATTCGGGCCCAGCCACGCCCGCTACCGCTCCGCGCCCAAACTCGTCCGGCGTCTTCGAAACGCGCTTTTCGACCGTATAGGACGCGAAGGCGGCCAGGATCGCTCCACCGCCCGGCAGGATGCCGAGTGCGGACCCGATTGCGGTGCCCCTCAGCATAGGTGCGATCATGGCCCTGAGGTCTTCGCGCGACGGGAACAAGCCGCCGACTTTTGCCATCAGGAGTTCGCGAGTTTTTTCGGTTTCCAGGTTGCGAAGGATCTCGGCAATGCCGAACACGCCCACGGCGACCGCCACGAAGTTTAATCCGTCCGAATATTCCCGAATGCCGAACGTAAAGCGCGGGGTCCCACTATAGATGTCGGTGCCGACCAGGCCGAGCAGAAGCCCCAGAACCACCATCCCAAGCGCTTTCACGATGGACCCATGAGCAAGCGCGATCGACGAAACAAGGCCCACAACCATCAGCGAGAAATACTCAGCTGCACCGAACTGTAGCGCGATCGATGTCAAAGGCGGTGCGAAAAGGGCGACGAGGAAGGTCGAGACCGTTCCCGCAAAGAACGAACCAAGCGCTGCGATTGCCAGTGCAGAGCCGGCCTTTCCGCGCCGCGCCATCTGGTAGCCATCGAGCGCGGTGACGGCCGACGAGCTTTCGCCGGGCATGTTGATCAGGATCGCGGTGGTTGAACCGCCATACTGCGCACCATAATAAATGCCGGCCAGCATGATCAGCGATGAAACCGGTTCGAGCTGGAAGGTGATCGGCAACAGCATGGCGATCGTAGCGGTCGCACCAATGCCGGGCAGCACGCCGACCAGGGTGCCGAGAAGCACGCCGATCAAGCAGAACAGTAGGTTCCAGGGTGAAGCGGCGGTGGCAAGGCCGAGCGCGAGATTGCTGAACAATTCCATCAGGTCAGTATCCCAACCAAGGTCCGAACAAGCGGAACGGCAAACCCAGCGCCTTGATGAACACCAAGGTCGAGAAAAGCGTGACCGCTGCGGCAAGCACAATCGCCATAAGCGGACGCATGCGGGTTGAAGCGAAGGCGGCGATCAGTGCGGCCAGGAAAAGGGCAGGGACGAAGCCCAGGCCGCGCACAGTCAGGCCGAAGATGATGGGCGCCGGCAGGATAAGCAGCATGCCGCGCCAGGCAAACGCGCCAATCGGTTCGCCTTGAACCCGCGTTGCTTGAACAAGCACGATGCAGCCCAGGAAGATCAGGATGAGCGCCAGCACCAGCGGGAAATAACCGGGGCCCATGCGGAAGGTTGTGCCAAGCTCGAGGCCGAAAGCCTGGAAGGCGAACACCGCGCCGATGGCGATGAACAGCGCGCCGGCCGCTCCGTTGGCTGGATCGATGGAAACAGATTTCATGAGCAATCCGGATAAAGGGCGCAAGAAAAGGGCGGCCTGCTCAGCCGCCCTCGGACTGGATCAGTCGGCGTATTGCCCGGCGGCCTCGATCACCGGCTTCCAGCGGGCGATCTCGCCTTCCAGCTTGGCCTTCAAGGCAGCAGGGGTGGCGTCGGCGGCCGGTGACGGGATGGTGCCCAGCTCGGCGAAGCGATCGATGACGTTCTTGTCTGCCAAGGCAACCTGCAGCGACTTTGACAAGCGGTCGACCACATCGGCCGGCGTGCCCTTGGGCGCATAAAGGCCGTGCCAGATGGAGACGTCGAAGTTGTTCAAACCGCCTTCCGCTGCGGTTGGAACGTCGGGCAGAACCTTGAGGCGCTCCGGGGTGGTGACGGCGTAGGCTTTGATCGTGCCGCCCTGGATCTGCTTGGTTGTGTTGGTGGTCTGGTCGCACATGATGTCGACTTGGCCGCCCAGCAGATCGGTCATGGCCGGGCCGGTGCCCTTGTAGGGGACCGTGACGAGCGAGGTGTCGATGGCGCTCATGAACATCATGCCGCAGAGATGCGAGGCCGCGCCGATGCCGGCATTGGCGACCGTGACGGTGTCCTTGTTGGCCTTGGCGTATTCCACCAGGCTCTTAAGATCGGTCGGCTCGAGGTCCTTGCGGGCAACAAGCGTCATGGGAACTTCGGTCACCAAGCCTATGTAATCAAACGCATTCAGCGTGTCATAGGACAGCTTGCGATAGAGCGTGGCGCTGGTTGCCATGCCGATATGGTGCAGCAGAAGCGTGTAGCCGTCCGGGTCCGCATCGGCCACGCGACCGGCGCCAAGGGTGCCGCCGGCACCGCCGACATTCTCGACGATGACCTGCTGGCCGAGGTCTTTCGACATGGCTTCGGCGACCAGGCGGGTCACCGTATCGGTCGGGCCGCCGGCCGCGAAAGGCACGACGACGGTGATGTTGCGGTCGGGGAAGGTCTGCGCTTGGACGCTCGCAACAGCGGCGAAAGACAGACCTGCGGCGAGAACTGCCACCAGTTTTTTCACGAAGTTCCTCCCGGTTTTACGGACGGTTCTTCCGATTTCCTCCCGGAATCCCCGCGCAATTTCCGTAATCGTTCCCTTTTTTTCCGCTTTTCGCAACCGGTTCCGGTCGTGAAAAGCGGTTCAAGCGGTCCGAAGGAGGATCTTTCCCGTTATCAATTGGTCGTAGACGACGACGCTTCTACTGACCCAGCACCACGTTGAAGACCTCGAATGGGGTGGTGACCACGATCGAGGCGGCGGAGGCGACGGTCTGGCCGAGCGCTGAGCCGAAGGTCTCGACCCGGCCTGCCGGGTTGCCGGCATTGTCGCCACGCATGCTGCCGTCGGAACGGAGCTGTTCGCCGAGCATCTGGATCAGCAGCGGATTGTCGGCGAACTTGGCGTGGTTCAATCGATCGGCCGAATGCACTTCTGTGAGGTCGGCAACGGTAACGCCGAGCTTGGCAAGCGCAGCATCGTCATCATAGCCACCGACACGCGGACGGTTGCCGGCGATGAGGCCGGAGATACGAAGCGCATTATCGTCGCGCGACAGCAGCAGCAGGAACGGCTTCTTCGGCGTGCCGTAGCGGCGCATCTGCGAGCGGAAAACGTCGATGTCGATATCGGGCGAGGCGAGGATGACGTCGCCGAGCTTGCCGTTGAGGGTGCCGTCATTGGTGATGGCGAGCTGGCGAAGCGCTTCCATCGTCAGCCAGGTGCCCATGGAATGGGCGATGATGTCGATGCGGCTGGCACCGGAGTCCGCCAGAACGCGCAGGGTTTGCTCCAGGCTGTCGCGGGCAACCGTCGCGCTGTTGCTGTCATAGACATAATCGAGCGTGCGGCCGGCGGATGCCCAAGTGAAGAGCACCGGCGTACCGGGATATTTAGCGTCGTGAACGATTTGCGTGGTGCGATAAACCGCTTCGTCGAAACTTGTATTGTAGCCGTGGATGAAGACGAGGGCACGACCGCCCTTCTTCTTGATGTCGGCATCAAGGTCGCGGCGGAAGGGTTCATCCTCCTTGTAAAGCGCGATCTGGGTGGGCGTGAAGAAGCGTGCCGGATCCGGCTTGTTGTTGCGGGAACGCTCAATCATGCCAACCTGATGCACGGCCGGAACCGTTACGTCGATGCGCGCGAAGCTCACTCCATCTTCGGCCCGGGATCCGCTGTAGACATAGGCGGGATCATCGGACTTGGCGCGGGTAGTCGCGATGAAGATATCATGATCCGCTTCCACCTTGGGGTTCGATGCGGCATCGGCGACCGGCACCAGAGGAAACGCGCTTCGTCCGGCACAGGCGCCGAGCGTCAGGCTAAGCAAAGTTACTATACACAGCCGTGTCAGGGAGGCGGTGGTGGGCATGGTCATTGTCAGCGTCCCCAGAAGCCCGGCGTAAAGATCACCAGCACGGCCAGAATTTCCAATCGCCCAAGCAGCATGGCGAAGCACAGCACCCATTTGGCAGAATCGGGCACGCCCGAATAGTTGCCGGCAGGGCCGATGGCCTCGCCGAGACCCGGACCGACATTGGTCAGCGAGCCCAGCGCACCGCTCAGCGAAGTCATGAGATCGAGGCCAGTAGCCGCAAGCAGGATGGTCGTAATCAGCCAGATCATCATGAAGGCGGAGATGAACAGCACGACGGCGCGCTGCATGGCCTCCTCGACGGGCCGGTCGCCGTACCGAACGGGAAGAACCATGTTCGGATAGATCAGGCGCTTCAAGCCGTTCACGAGCAGCTCATACAGGATCAGGAAGCGATAGGCTTTGATGCCGCCGGCAGTCGAGCCCGAGCAGCCGCCGAGAAAGGTGGCGATAAAGGCGCAGGCAACGGCGAACGGCCCCCATTGCGAATAATCCACCGACGCAAAGCCGGTGGTCGTGATGATCGACACGAAGTTGAAGGTGGCGTGGGTAATGGCCGCGCCGAAGGGCATGCCGGTCGATACCCGCAGATAGATGGCGACGGCCAGCGCGAACACGATCGTATAACCGGCAAACACGCGGATCTGCGGATCGCCGAGCGCTTCTGTCCGCCCGCGCACGGCAAACAGGATGAGGATCGACGAAGGAAGCGCGCCGATGAACATGAAGACGATGGCCGTCCAAAGGATCGTGTAGTTTTCGGCATACATGCCGAAGGACACGTCATGGGTCGAAAGCCCGGCTGTCGAGATTGTCGTCATGGCATGGTTCAGCGCATCGAAGCTGCCCATTCCGCCAGCGGCATAGGCGAAGGCGCAGGCAAGCGTCAGCCCGATATAGATCGCCAGCAGCGTGAAGGTGAAGGTCGCCAGCCGCTCGAAGGGCCGGTCCTCGATGTCTGTCGACTCGATGCGGAAATAGGTGATGCCGCCGATATTGAGGAAGGGAAGGAGAAACAGGCCGAGCGCGATGACGCCGAGGCCGCCCATCCATTGCAGGAGCGATCGCCACAGGAGAATGCCGGGAGGGGCTTCGTCCAAACCGTTGATGACGGTGCCGCCTGTCGTGGTGATGCCGGACACGGCTTCATACACGGCGTCCGACAAGCTGAGTTCGAGCGACGACATCATGAACGGCACGACGCCGGCCGCAGCCATGGTGAACCACAGCAGATTGACGAGCAGGAAGCCAAAGCGCGGCGACACGATCGGCGGGCGGGCACGGGTGGCCAGCGCCACGCCCATGGATAGACCGCCTGTAAAGAAGGCCGAGAAAACGAAGACCTTCCAGTCTTCGTGACCATAATAAAGATCGACCGCCGCCGGCAGCAGCATCGCCCCGGATAGATACATTCCGAAGATACCGGCAACGTGGAGGGCAGCGCGGACGGCGAGGCTTTGCAATCACATGTCCTAGTGGCGGCGCGAGCCTGGAAAGGGCGAGTGGCGAGAACCCCTCGAATATGCAATAGCGGCCTCCTCGTCCACAGCCGGGTTGCCGTCATGTCCTCGCAAGAAGCCTCTACCGCCTTTGTTGACCACGTGGCGGAGGCTGCACACGCCATTCGCGAGATCTTTCCCGAAACACCGTTGCAGGAAAACGACTATCTCTCGCGCAAATACGGGGCGCGCATCTTCCTCAAGCGTGAGGACCTGTCGCCGGTGCGGTCCTACAAGATTCGCGGCGCGCACAACTTCATGCGCCGGTCGCTGCAAGCGGCGCCGGACACCAGGAGCTTTGTTTGTGCTTCGGCCGGTAATCACGCGCAGGGCTTGGCATTCGTATGCCGCCATTTCGACAAGCAGGGCGTGATCTTCATGCCCGTGACGACACCGCAGCAGAAGATCGACAAGACAAGGCTGTTCGGCGGCTCCAATGTCGAGATCAAGCTGGTGGGCGACTTCTTCGACGATTGCTATCGCGCGGCCATCGCTTTTGCTTCCGAAACAGGCGCCGTGCTGGTGCCGCCCTTCGATCATCCCGACATCATCGAGGGGCAGGCGACCGTTGCGCTGGAGATCGCGGCGCAACTGCCGGAGGACGTGACGGTCGATCGCATGATCATTCCGGTTGGCGGTGGTGGTCTGGCGGCTGGGGCTTCGCACTATCTCGGCGATCTCGACTGGAAGACGAATTTCACCTTTGTCGAGCCGGTTGGCGCGCCCAGCCTGCGCACGAGCCTTGCTACCGGAAAACGTGAAAGACTGCCGCGCGTCGACAGCTTCGTCGATGGTGCGGCGGTGGCTGAAATCGGCGCAGCGCCGTTCGAGCAACTCAGCAAGTTTTCCGCCGATGATGTTCGTTTGATTCCGGAAAACCGCGTTTGCGCAACCATCGTCGAGATGCTGAACGTGGAGGGCGTGGTACTGGAACCGGCCGGCGCGCTGTCGATCGACGCGCTGAAGGATCTTGCACCGGAAGATCGTGAAGGAAAGGTGATCGTCGCCATCGTGTCGGGCGGCAACTTCGATTTCGAACGGCTGCCGGACGTCAAGGAGCGTGCGCTGCGCTTCGAAGGCTTGAAGAAGTATTATGTCATCCGCTTCCCGCAGCGGCCGGGCGCCTTGCGCGGCTTCCTCGATCTGCTCGGGCCGGAAGACGACGTTGCGCGCTTCGAATATCTGAAGAAGTCGGCACGCAATTTCGGCTCCGTTCTGATCGGCATCGAGACCATCAGGCCCGAGAACTTCATGCGGCTGGAAGTGAACATGGATGCCGCCGGCTTCCAGTACCAGAACATCACCGACAACGATGCGCTGGCAAGCCTCATCATCTGAGGCAAGGCAGACCGGACAATGAAGTCTTGCGTTTGCGGCTGAACAGGCCCATATGCAGGGCGTAGGCGCATGGGCTGGCATTGACCGGCTTTCTCGATCTGAGACTGGTTGCGTCATCCTGCCTGATCCGGGCTGTTCCGGTGAGGGTTGAGCGTTCCCCTCGAGGGAACACGACAGCGCAACCGAGTGGAGCTCAAGGCTCCGCCGCCACGTCGTTCACATCATTTATTTTGTCGCGGGGCTGCGCCCGCCGGCACATCGCGGCATGTTGACCGCGCGAAAGATTAGTTTGTCCTATACTCCTGTTTCCACACCGACCATTTCTACCCCGACCATGGCCGATCTCGGCATCACCGGTGCTCTGCTTCAGTCCACGGCCAAGGCCGGTTTCGTCAATCCGAAGCCGATCCAGGTTGCCGCCATCCCGCCGCATCTGGAAGGCCGCGACATCATTGCCATCGCCCAGACCGGTTCCGGCAAGACGGCCGCCTTCACCTTGCCGATCCTCACCAAGATCATGGCACTGGGCGCCAAGCGCATCCCCAAGACCGCGCATGCGTTGATCCTTGCGCCGACCCGCGAATTGGCGGTGCAGATCGAAGAAACCATCAAGGCCGTCACCAAGGGTATGCACATCTCGACGGCGCTGGTTCTGGGCGGTGTTTCCCGCTTCAGCCAGGTCAAGAAGCTGCAGCCGGGCGTCGATGTTCTGATCGCCACGCCTGGCCGTCTGGTCGACCTCGTTCGCGAAGGCGACGTGAAGCTTGCGGAAACGCGCTGGCTCGTGCTCGACGAAGCCGACCGTATGCTCGACATGGGCTTCATCAACGATGTGAAGAAGCTCGCCCGCGCCACGCATCCGAAGCGCCAGACGGCGCTTTATTCCGCGACCATGCCGCAGGAAATCGCTTCGCTGGCCGATACGCTGTTGAACGATCCCATCCGCGTCGAAGTCGCGCCGCAGGGCACCACCGCCAAGGAGATCGTGCAGAGCGTGCATATCGTGCCGCTGAAGCAGAAGCGCGTGTTCCTGTCGAAGCTGCTGGCCGATGAAGCCATGAAGCAGGTGATCGTGTTCTCGCGCACCAAGCATGGTGCGGATCGCGTCACCCGCGATCTCGAGCGCGATGGGTTTAACGCGGCCGTAATCCACGGCAACAAGTCGCAGAATGCGCGCCAGAAGGCGCTCAACGGGTTCCGCGATGGCTCCGTGCGCATCCTCGTTGCCACCGATATTGCGGCGCGCGGCATCGACGTGCCGGGCATCAGCCATGTCGTCAACTTCGACCTGCCGGATGAGGCGGAAAGCTATGTGCACCGCATCGGCCGTACCGGTCGTAACGGCGCCGATGGCGTGGCAATCACGCTGTGCGATCCAGCCGAAGCCGCCAAGCTGCGCGCCGTGGAAAAGGTCACCCGCACCAAGCTGACGATCGCCAGCGATCTGTCGGGCGGCGTGGATCTCGATGCTCAGGCAGCCATGCCGCAGCCGGCGCGCAACCAGCGTCCGAACAATCGTCCGCAGCCAAATCGCGGTGGCCATCGCGGTGGCGGCAAGCCGCAGGGCGAGCATGGCGGTGAGCGTTCGGGCCAGGCAAAGCCCGCGCGCAAGCCGGAGGGCGACAAGCCGTTCCGCGCCAAGCGCCGCACCTTCGGCAATCGCAAGCCTGCGTCGCGCGCGGCCTGATTGTCCAACTGATCGAATGGAAAAAAGGCGGAGCCTGGGAAACCAGCTCCGCCTTTTTCTTTTAGCCCCAGCTGCGCTTGTTCCAGCCGCTGAGACGAAACAGCAGCTCGTGACGAAGCCCATGCGGCAGGATGCGCACGAGCTTCATCGGCCAGGCCAAACGGCGGGGAAACACGACCTCGAAGCCGCCGGAGCGCAGGCCTGTTACCATGCGGGCGGCGGCTGCGTCGGTCTGCATCAGAGCCGGCATCGGAAACTTGTTCAGCCGCGTCATGGCAGTTTCCACGAAGCCCGGATTGATCATTTGGATGCGCACATTGATCTTGCGCAGATCGAAGCGCAGGGCCTCGGCAATCGTGTTCAGCGCCGACTTGGTGGAACCGTAGGCAGCAGTCGTCGGCAGGCCGAAATAGGCAGTGAGCGAGCCGACGATGGCGATCTGGCCTCGCTTGCGCGCCTTCATCTTTTCCACCACGGGCGCCAAACAGCGCACCACGCCAAAGATGTTCACGTCATAAACGCGTTCGTACAAAGCCGGCTGCACGCGGCTTCCGGCAGCCGGCAGCGAGGTGCCGGCGTTGAGCACGGCAAGCGCGATGGGCCCAAGCTCGGCTTCGACCCGCTCGACGGTTGCGCGCGCGGCATCTTCATCCGTCACATCGAGTGGGAAGGCGACGATGCGGCCATTGCCGACATTTTCTTTGGTCAAGGTCTCGAGCTTATCGACGCTTCGGGCCGAAGCCGCCACCGTGTAGCCCTCGCGGGCAAGCGCCAAACACAGCGCATAGCCGATGCCGCCGCTGGCACCGGTAACCCATGCGACACCATCTTCCGGCGAAGCGCGAAACAAGGACATAACAACATTCTCCTGAACGGCTTTGCGTCTATCTGCTTCGGGCCCTGCGAGAAAGAGTTTCCACAATCAGCCGTGTGACGCGAACGGAAGCGGGTGAAAACCGTTTCGCTTCCATGCGGGCGTGGAACCTATTTCCTTGGGCGGGCTCCGCGATAAAACAACCGTTCTTGCAACCGGGCGCGCCGCTTCTTAAGCTCACCCAGAAATCAGACATCAGTGAGGACAGCATGGATCGCTCCGTACTCGACGCGATCGGCAACACGCCGCTCATTCGGCTCAAGCGCGCGTCGGAAGAAACCGGCTGCGAGATCTGCGGCAAGGCCGAGTTCATGAATCCAGGCCAGTCCGTGAAGGACCGCGCCGGGCTGTTCATCATCCGCGACGCGGAAGAAAAGGGTCTGCTGCAGCCGGGCGGGGTGATCGTGGAGGGCACGGCCGGAAATACCGGCATCGGCCTGACACTGGTTGCGAAAGCGTTGGGTTATCGAACGGTGATCGTGATCCCGGAAACGCAGAGCCAGGAAAAGAAGGATGTGCTGCGCATCCTCGGGGCCGAGCTGATCGAAGTGCCGGCGGTGCCCTACAAGGATCCCAACAACTACGTGAAGCTTTCCGGCCGTCTCGCCGAGCAGCTTGCGCGCACCGAACCGAACGGCGCGATCTGGGCCAACCAGTTCGACAATGTCGCGAATCGCGAAGGGCATATCCGCACCACGGCCGAGGAAATCTGGCAGCAGACCGGCGGCAAGGTGGACGGATTTGCCTGCGCGGTCGGCAGCGGCGGCACGCTGGTGGGCGTTTCCATGGGCCTGAAAGCGCACAACCCCGCGATCAAGATCGGCCTGGCCGATCCGATGGGCGCGGCTCTGTACAGCTTCTACACCGAAGGCAAGTTTGCGTCCGAGGGCAGCTCGATCACCGAAGGCATCGGGCAGGGCCGCATCACCGCCAATCTGGAAGGTTTTGCGCCGGACTTCCCGTACCAGATTGAAGACAGCGAAGCGCTTCCGATCATCTTCGACCTGATCGAGGAAGAGGGCCTGTGTCTCGGCGGCTCGACTGGCATCAACATCGCCGGTGCGATCCGGCTGGCGCGCGATCTCGGCCCCGGCCATACGATCGTGACGGTGCTGTGCGATTACGGCTCGCGCTACCAGAACAAGCTGTTCAATCCCGACTTCCTGCGCTCCAAGAACCTGCCCATCCCCACCTGGATGGAGAAGAAGTCGGCAATCGACGTGCCCTTCGAGGCTGTCAGCTGATGCCGGTGACGCAGGCTCTGTTCCGCGATGATTCCTATCTCGCGGAAGCCGATGCGACCGTGCTTGCGGTCACGGATGATGGTGGGATCGTTCTGGATCGCACCATCTTCTACGCGACCTCTGGCGGCCAGCCAGGCGATACTGGTTCGCTGACGCGCGAGGACGGCACGATGGTGCCGATCGCAACCACGATCACCGGCGAAACCAAGGAAGACATCATCCATGTCCCGGCGGAAGGCACACCGGCGCTGGAGGTGGGCGATCATGTGCATCTGGCGATCGACATGGAGCGTAGGCTCAAGCTGATGCGCATGCACACGGCCTGCCATCTGCTCACGACCTTCTGCCAGTTCCCCGTGACTGGTGCTGCCGTGTCGGTGGACGATTCGCGCGTCGATTTCGACATGCAGGGCGAAACCATCACCAAGGAAGAAGCGACGGAAAAGCTCATGGCGCTGGTGCGCGCCGATCATCCTGTGTTCATCAGGATGATTTCGGAGGAGGAACTCGCCGCCAACCCCTCGTTGGTGAAGTCAAGAAATGTCCGCCCGCCAACGGGCACCGGACAGATCCGGCTTGTCTGCATCGGCGTGGATGCGAGCATCGACAGCCAGCCTTGCGGCGGCACGCATGTGCGCTCCACAGGCGAGATCGGTGAAATCCATATCGGCAAGATCGAGAAGAAGGGGCGCGAGAATCGTCGTCTCCGCCTTCGCTTCGGTCCATTGGAAGGATAGGCCTATGAGCGAACAAGAAAACTTCGTCGTCACGCCGGACTGGCTGCAGGACAATCTCGATACGCCGGGTGTCACGATCATCGACGGGTCCTGGTATTTGCCTGCGCAGAACCGTGATCCGAAGGCCGAATACGACGCCGCGCACATTCCCGGCGCGGTGTTCTTCGATCACGAGCAGGTGGTCGAGCCATCCAGCAAGCTGCCGCATACTTTGCCGTCGCCGGAAGATTTCGCCCGCATCATCGGCACGGCCGGCATTGCCGCAGACGACACGATCATCGTTTATGACGGCCCCGGCCTGTTCACTGCGCCGCGTGTTTGGTGGATGTTGCGCACCTTCGGTGCCAAGGATGTTCGCATCCTCGAAGGCGGCTTCGACAACTGGAAAGCGGCCGGCCGTCCGGTGACGGACGAGCTGACGCCAGTGGCGCCCTGCGTGTTCCATGTCGATCCGCACCCCGAGCGTATCGCGTCTTTCGAAGACATGATGGGCATCGTCGAATCAGGCGAACGGCAGATCGCCGATGCCCGCCCTGCCGGGCGCTTCACAGGCAAGGACCCCGAGCCGCGCGAAGGCATGCGCAGCGGCCACATGCCCGGGGCGCACAGCCTGCCTGCCTTGTCGCTTGCACGTGACGGCAAGCTCCTGCCGGCCGACGAACTGAAGGCGAAAATCGAATCGGCCGGGCTCGATCTGGAAAAGCCGGTCGTGACGTCCTGCGGCTCCGGCATCACGGCTGCCGTGCTGTTCCTCGCGCTGGAATCACTCGGCAATAAAGACGTCAAACTCTATGATGGCTCTTGGAGCGAATGGGGTTCGCGTTCAGACACCCCCATCACCACAGCTGAGGCATGAAGCACTTGTCTCAGGAGGCCCAGGACGCGATCCCGGTTACCGTGACCTTCCTGGAAATGTTGCGGCCGCCTTCGTCTTACCCGCGCATGCCTGCAAACAAGCAGCTCGCTTTGCTGCGGGCGCGCGACATGCCGCTGCATTATTACCGATACCTGATGGATCGCGTCGGCCGCAAATGGCACTGGGTCGCCATGCTTCGGCTGTCGGACGGGGACCTTGAAGCCTATCTGCGGGCGCCGGGCCGCGACATTCGCGTTGTTTATCTGGACGGCGCACCCGTTGGCTTCTTCGATCTTCATGCACAGGCGCCGGACTTTGTGGATCTCGCCTATTTCGGCATGATGAGCGAGGCGATCGGGCAGGGGCTTGGACGGTGGTTCCTCGGTGCGGCGATCGAAGCCGCCTGGTCTTATCAGCCCAAGCGCGTGATCGTGCAGACCTGTACGCTTGATCATCCCGCGGCCCTGCCGCTTTACCAGAAGCTCGGCTTCAATCCGATCGGCCAGACGGCAAGTGTCATCCAGCCGCTTTCGGAGGCTGAAAGAGCCGCGGCGATCTTCAGCGCCTGAGGATTGTCTCTGCGGCAACAGCGAAAGCTGCGGGGAACCGCAACAGGTGCTTGACGGCGCGGGGGGTGACACCTATTGAACCGCCCTGTGCGAGGCGCGCGTTGAGGCCTCGTGGCGGAGTGGTTACGCAGAGGACTGCAAATCCTTGCACCCCGGTTCGATTCCGGGCGAGGCCTCCACCCGCGGCTCGCACATCTCAGAAATGGCGGATCCGCTTCTTGGACGCCCGAATGTCTGCAAGGTCTGCGATGAGCGTCGATTTCGCTACCCAGCGGTTGAGAATGGTGGATGGGCAAGTGCGCACCACCGATGTGACCAGCCTGGAAATCATCGATGCGATGCTCGCCGTGCCGCGCGAGGACTTCGTTCCCGCCCGCAAGCGCGCACTGTCCTATATCGACGAAGATCTCGAGATTGCACCGGCAATCGGCGGCAATCCGGCGCGTTTCCTGATGGAAGCCTCGCCCTTCGCCAAGATGGTGCAGATGGCGGACATCCGCGCAAACGACTTCGTTCTGGATGTTGGCACCGGAACTGGCTACAGCGCTGCGATCCTGTCGCGTCTGGCAAGCTCTGTTGTTGCGCTGGAAAGCGATGCGACCCTTGCCGAGCATGCCACATCGGCCTTGCAGCATCTCGGCTATGATAATGTCGCCGTCGTGACCGGCACCTTGAACGAGGGCTACCCGTCGCAGGGCCCTTACGACGTCATCGTCGTGGAAGGTTCGGTGGACGAGGTGCCGCAGGTTCTGCTCGATCAGCTGAAAGATCACGGTCGGCTGGTTGCTGTTGTTGGTCGCGGTAATTCTGGCTCGGCGCGGCTATATGTTCGCGAAGCGAAGGCTGTTTCCGGCAGGCCCGTGTTCAATGCAGCCGTTCAGCCGCTGCCCGGCTTCGAGAAGCCGAAGGCTTTTCAGTTCTAGGCGTTTTCAGGTTCAGCTGAGATCGGCCACCGGCGGTTGCAGGTGATCGGCACCTGCACTTGCATCTGTGAGATCATTGCACAGCGCTTATGGTAAGGTTCTATGGAACCGTGCCCTTGCTGCAACAACAGCTGCAGCATTTATGATCGAACCCTTAACCTCGCTTTGACATTCTTGCGCAACCGCGGGTGGAAGGTATAGCCCTATGCATCGTGGACGACTGCATATTCTGAGTCCATCGTCGGCAGGTCGCGGCCATTTGGTCTAGCCGTCAATCAGTGAGGGCGCGTGTCTATTTTTTCCAAAAGTTTGTTCGCCGCATTGCTCTCCACGAGCGTGGCATTTTCTTCCGCTGCCTTCAGCGAGTCCCTGACGGGCGCGCTGGCAAAGGCTTATGAATTTAACTCGCAGCTGAATTCCGCGCGTGCCGGTGTGCGCGTGACGGATGAAGGCGTTGCTATTGCAAAGTCCGGTTACCGCCCGGTTGTCGCGGGGTTTTCCAACTACTCTTTGGCCCGCCAGTCGGGGTTTCGCCTGCAGACGGGCGGCTTCGGCGTATCGGTGTCTCAGACGCTGTTCGACGGCTTCCAGACCCGGAACAACGTCCGTGCGGCCGAATCGCAGGTGTTCGCCCAGCGCGAAGCCTTGCGCAATTCGGAAATGAACATTCTGCAGAACGCCGTGACGGCCTATATGGACGTCATTCGCGATCGTCGCGTTGCAGCACTTTTGCAGCAGAACCTGGCCTTCCTTGAGGAGCAGGTTCGTGCGGCGAACTCCCGCTTCGAAGTAGGCGAGGGTACGCGCACCGACGTGGCGCAGGCTGATGCAACGCGTGCATCGGCAGTTGCCCAGCTCGCGGCTGCTCGCGCGCAGGCGCTGTCCAGTGCGGCGACCTATCGCCAGGTCATCGGTTCCGAACCAGATGGTTTGACCGCTGCGGCGCCGATCACCAAGCTTCTGCCATCGACGCTTGATCGTGGCATCTCGACTGCGCTGCTGGTTCATCCGGCAATCAAGTCGAACCTGCATGTGGTTGATGCCACCGAGTTCACCGTTAAAGCGGCTGAAGGCGCTTTGCTGCCGCAGTTGTCGGCAGAGGGCACGGTTCAGCGCAGCTATCGCGACTCGAGCCCGAGCACGACCCAAGACGGCGAGACCGATGCGGCCAGCGTCGGATTGCAGCTGAACATCCCGATCTATAACGGCGGCCGCACTTCCGCGACCGTTCGGCGGAACAAGGAGCAGGTCGGTCAGGCACGCATCGACGTCGATGTCAGCCGCGACCAGGTTCGTCAGGCCGTGACGGCTGCATGGACGCAGTACATCGCGGCTCAGCAGTCGATTGCCGCCAACCGCGAACTGGTGTCTGCGGCGCAGCTCGCTTTGTCCGGCGTTCAGGAAGAGCTGAATGTCGGTCAGCGCACAACGCTCGACGTGCTGGATCAGCAGGCCGACGTGATCACCGCGCAGGTCAATCTCGCGAATTCCGAGCGTGACGCCGTGGTGGCGAGCTACGCAATTCTCAGCGCCACCGGTCAGCTGTTTGCTGACAAGCTCGGCCTGAAGGTCGCAGCGCACGATCCCAAAGAGCACTACAATGCTGTGAAGGATAAGTGGTTCGGTTTGCGCACGCCGGACGGGCGCTAAGCCGGACCTTAAGCCGTGGGACTTGCGCGCAAATGCTGTGCGCAAGTCTCTTCATCCCGGTTTCGGGATTCACCGTTTCTTGAGGTTCGTTTACGCTCAACCCATTGATTCGGTGGCCTGGTTGCTGCCGATTGCGATGAGGCGGCGGTGTGACCATGGCGCAAGCAAACAGTGTTCAGCGTGAACCCTCCATGGAGGAGATTCTCGCCTCCATTCGCAGGATTATTGAAGACAGCGATACTGCGCGCCCTGCCAATGATGGGGCAGTGGCGGAGACTGCTGCGCCCTCCGAACCAGCCGAAGTTGCTGATATCGAGACGATGCGGCTTGGTGTGCGCGAGGCAGCGTCCCAGCCGCGTCCGGCACCCCAGATCGATCATGCCGCTATCGAACAAGCAAGCCTGCTGCGCGACCGTCGCATCGCCGAGGAACTTCGTCCGAGCCTTGCCGCGGTTCCGCTTTCGGCGCGTGTAGCGGCCGAGCCGGCTGCAGTCGCGCCATCGCCTGCCGCACCGGCCGCCGAACCAGTTGCATCCGAGCCAACCAGCGCGAGCGCCGAACCTGCCATCCAACAGGATCCCATGCTGACCTTTGAGGATCTGCTCGAAGACGAGATGAATGCAGCGCCGGAGGCTGCGCCTGTCAGCCCGCTGCCTTCCATCATTTCCGACCGAACCGGCCGCCAGGTTGCCGCAGCTTTCGGGGAACTGTCGGAAGCCTTTGCGGCGACGCGGCAGAAGAGCTTCGACGAAATGGCGGAAGCCATGCTGCGTCCAATGCTGACGGATTGGCTCGACAACAATCTGCCGACCTTGGTGGAGCGCCTTGTGCGCGAAGAGATCGAGCGGATCGCCAGGGGTCCGGCTCGCTGAAGCGCTGGGCGGTCGAAAATTCCACCGTTGGTTGACTTGGCTGAAAGCTTGGCGTTTTAACCGACGCCAAGATCAGCGGCCGTCAGGCGCGCTGCGTTGATTCAGCAGGTTCGGTAATCCCATGCTAGAGAAAACCTACGACTCGAAGTCCGTCGAGCCGCGCATCGCGAAACTTTGGCAGGAAGCGGATGCGTTCCGCGCTGGCGCGGGCGCGAGTGAAGGCGCCGAGCCTTTTACCATCGTCATTCCACCGCCCAACGTCACCGGCTCGCTCCATATGGGGCACGCGCTCAACAACACGCTGCAGGACATCATGGTCCGCTTCGAGCGCATGCGCGGCAAGAATGTGCTGTGGCAGCCGGGCATGGATCATGCCGGCATCGCGACGCAGATGGTGGTGGAGCGCAAGCTGGCCGCTGAGGGACAGCCAAGCCGCCGCGAGCTTGGCCGCGACGCCTTCATCGACAAGGTCTGGGAATGGAAGGATGAGTCCGGCGGGCTGATCTTCAACCAGCTTCGCCGTCTAGGCGCCTCCTGCGACTGGTCGCGCGAGCGCTTCACCATGGATGAAGGCCTGTCGCGCGCCGTCGTTGAAGTGTTCGTCTCGCTCTACAAGGACAACTTGATCTATCGCGGCAAGCGGCTGGTCAACTGGGACCCGAAGTTCGAAACCGCGATCTCCGACCTTGAGGTGGAGAACCGCGAAGCCGACGGCCATATGTGGCACTTCAAGTATCCGCTGGCCGGCGGCGAGACCTACACCTATGTCGAGAAGGACGCCGACGGGGTCGTCTTGCTGACCGAAGAGCGCAACTACATCGCGATCGCGACTACGCGTCCGGAAACCATGCTGGGCGATGGCGCCGTGGCCGTGCATCCGTCGGATGAGCGCTATGCGTCGATCGTCGGCAAGCTGTGCGAGATCCCGGTCGGCCCGAAGGAACATCGCCGTCTGATCCCGATCATCGCCGATGAATATCCCGATCCCACCTTCGGCTCGGGTGCGGTGAAGATCACCGGGGCGCACGACTTCAACGATTACCAGGTCGCCAAGCGCAACGACATTCCGCTGTACCGTCTGATGGACGGCCAGGCACAAATGCGCGCCGATGGCGAGGAGTACGCACGCGAATCGCAGCGCGCGATGGAAATCGCGCGTTCCGGCGAGCTGCCGAGCGAGTCGGAAGTCGACGGCATCAATCTCGTGCCGGAAGAGTATCGCGGTCTGGATCGCTACGAGGCCCGCAAGCGCATCGTCGATGCCATCAATGCCGACGGTCTGGCCGTGACGCGGCTCGATGAGGAAGGGAATGCCGTTCCTTATGTCGAGGCCAAGAAGATCATGCAGCCGTTCGGCGACCGCTCCGGCGTCGTGATCGAACCGATGCTGACCGACCAGTGGTTCGCCGACGCCAAAACCCTTGCGGAACCTGCCATCGCGTCGGTGCGCGAGGGTCGCACCAACTTCGTGCCGAAGAACTGGGAAAAGACCTATTTCGACTGGATGGAAAACATCCAGCCCTGGTGCATCTCGCGCCAGCTTTGGTGGGGTCACCAGATCCCGGCCTGGTATGGTCCCGATGGCACGGTCTTCGTCGAGAAGGACGAGGAAGCGGCGCTCGATGCGGCGGTTCAGCACTACCTCGCGCATGAAGGTCCATGGAAGGCCTGGGTGCAGGAGCGTCTTGAGAATGCGGAGCCAGGCTCGATCCTGACCCGCGACGAGGACGTTCTCGACACTTGGTTCTCGTCGGCCCTTTGGCCGTTCTCCACGCTTGGCTGGCCGGACGACACGCCGGAACTCGCAAAGCACTACCAGACCGACGTTCTCGTGACCGGCTTCGACATCATTTTCTTCTGGGTCGCCCGGATGATGATGATGGGTCTTCACTTCATGGATGAAGAGCCGTTCCACACGGTCTATGTTCATGCGCTGGTTCGCGATAAGAACGGCGCGAAGATGTCGAAGTCCAAGGGCAACGTCATCGATCCGCTCGAACTGATCGACGAATACGGTGCGGATGCGCTGCGCTTCACGCTGGCGATCATGGCCGCGCAGGGACGCGACGTGAAGCTCGATCCGGCACGTATCGCCGGCTATCGCAACTTCGGCACCAAGCTGTGGAACGCGACGCGCTTTGCCGACATGAACGGCGCCAAGCGCAACGACGCGTTTTGGCTGGCCGACGCCAAGCTGCCGGTTAACCGCTGGATCCTGACCGAGCTGACCCGCACGTCGCGCGAGATCACCGATGCGATCGAAACCTACCGCTTCAACGAGGCGGCCGGTTCGGCCTATCGCTTTGTCTGGAACCAGTTCTGCGATTGGTACCTCGAACTGTTGAAGCCGGTCTTCATGGGTGAAGACGAAGCGGCCAAGGCGGAAAGCCAGGCGGTTGCGGCCTTCGTGCTGGACGAGATCTACAAGCTGCTGCATCCGTTCATGCCGTTTATGACAGAAGAGCTGTGGGCGCATACGGCGCGTGAGACAGAGCGCTCGACGCTGTTGTGCCATGCGGAATGGCCGGCTCCGTCCTTCGAAGACGCGGATGCTGCCGCCGACGTGAACTGGCTGATCGATCTGGTGAGCGGCATCCGTTCGGTGCGCTCGGAGATGAACGTGCCGGCAGGCGCTACGGCACCGATCGCCGTGGTGGATGCTTCGGCTGAAACCAAGGCTCGTTTTGCGCGGCATGAGAGTGCGGTGAAGCGGCTGGCCCGCGTCAGTGACTTCGCATTTGCCGACACCGCGCCGGGGCAGTCCGCTCAGTTGGTGCTCGGCGAAGCCACGATCTGTCTGCCGCTGGGCAGCCTGATCGATGTCGGCGCCGAAACCGCTCGCCTGACCAAGGAGATCGGCAAGGCAACCGCCGAGATCGAGCGCATCGACAAGAAGCTGTCCAACGAGAAATTCGTCGCCAATGCGCGCGAAGATGTCGTGGAAGCCGAGCGCGAAAAGAAGGCGACCCTCACGCAGGACGTGGAAAAGTTGACCGCGGCCCTTCAAAGGGTCCAAAACACCTGAGCCGCATGATGAAGTTGCGGGCATTTGGCACGCGACTTCATCAAATCGCCCTTAAGTCATGCGAGCGCCCTTCAGACCTCGGAGGCGGGGTCGCTAAAAAGACGGACCTAGACCATGCCTGCTTATCGCTCCCGCACCACCACCCACGGTCGCAACATGGCCGGCGCTCGCGGCCTTTGGCGCGCGACAGGCATGAAGGACAGCGATTTCGGCAAGCCCATTATTGCCGTGGTCAACTCGTTCACGCAGTTCGTGCCGGGCCACGTCCATCTGAAGGATCTCGGTCAGCTTGTTGCCCGCGAGATTGAAGCGGCCGGTGGTGTCGCCAAGGAGTTCAACACGATCGCCGTCGACGACGGCATCGCGATGGGCCATGACGGCATGCTGTATTCACTGCCGTCGCGCGAGCTGATCGCCGATAGCGTGGAATACATGGTCAACGCGCATTGCGCCGACGCCATGGTCTGCATTTCCAATTGCGACAAGATTACGCCGGGCATGCTGATGGCTGCGATGCGGCTGAACATTCCCGCGGTCTTCGTGTCAGGCGGCCCGATGGAAGCCGGCAAGGTGGTGCTGCAGGGCAAGGAACATGCGCTCGACCTGGTCGATGCCATGGTGGCTGCGGCGGACGACCGTGTGTCGGAAGAAGACGTGAAGGTAATCGAGCGCTCGGCTTGCCCGACCTGCGGCTCGTGCTCGGGCATGTTCACCGCCAACTCCATGAACTGCCTCACGGAAGCGCTCGGCCTGTCGCTGCCGGGCAACGGCTCGACGCTGGCCACCCATGCCGACCGCAAGCGCCTGTTCGTCGAAGCCGGCCACTTGGCCGTAGATCTCTGCCAGCGCTATTACGAGCAGGACGACGACAGCGTGCTGCCGCGCAACGTCGCCAACCGCAAGGCGTTCGAGAACGCCATGACGCTGGACATCGCGATGGGTGGTTCGACCAACACCGTGCTGCACATTCTGGCGACGGCGCATGAAGGCAAGATCGACTTCACGATGGACGACATCGACGCGCTGTCGCGCCGCGTGCCGGTTCTCTGCAAGGTCGCGCCGGCCAAGAACGATGTGCATATGGAAGACGTCCACCGCGCCGGCGGCATCATGGCGATCCTTGGCCAGCTCGACAAAGCGGGCTTGATCAATCGTGACAGCCCGACCGTGCATAGCGGCACCATCGGCAATGCGATCGACCGCTGGGATATTTCGCGCACCACGCAGGACAATGTCCGCAACTTTTATATGGCGGCTCCCGGCGGTGTGCCCACGCAGACCGCCTTCAGCCAGGATCGCCGCTGGAACGACCTCGATCTCGACCGCGAGACCGGCGTCATTCGCAGCGCCGAGCATCCATTCTCCAGGGACGGCGGGCTGGCCGTGCTCAAGGGCAACATTGCGTTGGATGGCTGCGTCGTGAAGACGGCTGGCGTCGACGAGTCCATCCTCAAGTTCACCGGGCCGGCCAAGGTCTATGAGAGCCAGGATGCGGCGGTGAAGGCGATCCTCAGCAATGAGGTGAAGGCGGGCGATGTCGTGGTCATCACCTATGAAGGCCCGCGCGGCGGTCCCGGCATGCAGGAAATGCTGTATCCGACCAGCTACCTGAAATCGAAAGGCTTGGGCGCGGCCTGCGCCCTGCTGACCGATGGCCGTTTCTCAGGCGGCACGTCGGGCCTTTCGATCGGCCACGTTTCGCCGGAAGCAGCCGAAGGCGGCTTGATTGGGCTCGTTCGGGAAGGCGACCAGATCGCAATCGATATTCCGAACCGCACGATCGACCTTCTGGTGGATCAGGCGGAACTCGATCAGCGCCGGGCCCAGCAGGACCAGTTCGGCTGGAAGCCGTCGCAGAAGCGCAAGCGCCAAGTCTCCGATGCCCTTCGTGCCTACGCGCATTTCACCACGAGTGCCGCCCGAGGCGCTGTTCGCGTGGTTCCCGAAGAGTAAAGATCTCCGCATATTAGAAGAAGGGCCGCAGCAATGCGGCCTTTCTGCTTTCTGGCCTGTAAAACCCTCGTGCTCATCTCGTTGCGATTCAGCAACACTCCTTTGACCAACCTCGTCTATACCTGCTGCCGGGGAACACACGCCCATTTCCTGCCATAAACCCGGCGCACCTCGGAACCTGTTCGATCGTGCAAAGGGGGCTTGGCTCGATCGGCGTATGCCGCACTTTGCGGCCGGGGTAGGTATGAACGCACGAGTAGTATCAGGGTTGTGTTTTGCGCATTCGGGTGCGGCTCATGCTGCTGTCCGCATGTCCGCTTCGACCTTTGCGTCAGTGATGAACAAGCGGCCGCGCAGGGTACCTGCGGGCGCGACGCGGGCATTCCTGCTCGCGGCGGCGGTTGCTTGCGGGTCCTTTGCCGGAACGGGGACGGCACGCGCTTTGGACGAGAAGAAGGTGGTTGAGCCGGGCTCAAGCCCGTGGGCCGTCTTCAAGTTCGGCTTTTCCGCTTACAAGAGCGGCCACAAGGACCAAGCCGTCGAAGCCTATCGCTATGCCGCCGAAAACGGCCAGATCGGCGCTCAGTGGAAACTGGCGCGCATGTATGCCGAAGGCGACGGCGTCGGCCGCGACGATTACCAGGCCTTCAAGTTCTTCTCCGAGATCGCGCGCCAGGAAGTCGAGCCCGGCAGCCCGGAAGACACCTACATCTCGGACGCACTGGTTGCGCTCGGCCGCTACCTGAAGTCCGGCATTCCCGGCAGCCCGGTCGATGCCGACCTTTCGGCGGCCAATGATTATTACATGCGTGCCGCCGCGACCTATCGCAATCCGGACGCGCAATATGAAGTCGGCAAGATGTATCTGCAGGGCGATGGCGTTCGCTCGAACATCCGTCAGGCCGGACGCTGGCTGCAGCTTGCAGCCGAAAAGGGCCATGCCGGCGCGCAGGCCACGCTGGGCAATCTGCTGTTCCACAGCGGCAAGGTCACGCGCGGACTGGCGATGATGACGGCCGCTCTTGAGCGCGCCGCGCCGACGGACCAGCCCTGGATTCGCGGCATGCAGGAAGAGGCGTTCGCGCTTGCCGACGAACGGGATCGTCGCAATGCGATCCTCCTTGCGCAGGACATGCTGACCAAGGGTTCACGGTAGAAACAAAGAGCGGGCTTTGACCCGCTCTTTTCTTATCCGGTCCGTGCGTCCGGCTTTCAGCCGAACACGCGCTTGAAGACCGTGTCCACATGCTTGGTGTGGTAGCCGAGATCGAACTTCTCGCGGATCTCTTCTTCCGACAGCGCCGCCCGCACTTCCGTGTCGGCCAGAAGCTCTTCCAAGAAGTCAGCGCCCTTTTCCCAGACCTTCATCGCGTTGCGCTGCACGAGGCGATAAGCGTCCTCGCGGCTGGTGCCGGCCTGGGTGAGTGCCAGAAGCACGCGCTGGCTCATCACCAGTCCCTTGAACTTGTTCATGTTCTTCAACATGTTCTCAGGGTAGATCACCAGCTTCTCGACCACGCCGGCAAGGCGGTTCAGCGCGAAATCGAGCGTCACGGTCGTATCCGGGCCGATGGCGCGCTCGACGCTGGAATGGCTGATGTCGCGCTCGTGCCAGAGCGCCACATTTTCCAACGCAGGCACGACTGACATGCGCACAAGGCGGGCGAGGCCCGTCAGGTTTTCGGTGAGCACGGGGTTGCGCTTGTGCGGCATCGCGGACGAGCCCTTCTGACCAGGCGAGAAGAACTCTTCCGCTTCCAGAACCTCGGTGCGCTGCATGTGACGGATTTCAATCGCGACATTCTCGATCGAGGAGGCGATGACGCCAAGCGTCGCGAAATACATCGCATGGCGGTCCCGCGGGATCACCTGCGTGGACACAGGTTCGGCGGTCAGACCCATGGCCTCGGCGACATGCTCTTCGACACGCGGATCGATATTGGCGAATGTGCCGACGGCGCCGGAAATCGCGCAGGTGGCGATTTCTTCGCGCGCGGCCAGGAGCCGTACCTTGTTGCGGTTCATCTCGGCATAGAAGCGCGCGAAGGTGAGACCCATCGTGGTCGGCTCGGCATGAATGCCGTGGCTGCGTCCGATGCGAACACTGTCCTTGTGTTCGAAAGCGCGGGCCTTCAGCGCGGCAAGGACTCGGTCGAGACCGGCAAGCAGAATGTCGGTGGCGCGCACCAGCTGGATGTTCAACGTCGTGTCGAGCACGTCAGACGAGGTCATGCCCTGATGGATGAAGCGCGAGTCCGGGCCGACGAATTCCGCGAGATGGGTCAGGAAGGCGATGACGTCATGCTTGGTGACGGCCTCGATTTCGTCGATCCGGGCGACGTCGAAGGTGGCCGCGTTGCCTTTTTCCCAGATGGTCGCGGCAGCTTCCTTCGGGATGACGCCGAGTTCGGCCAAAGCGTCACACGCATGCGCCTCGATCTCGAACCAGATCCGGAACTTGGTCTCAGGCGACCAGATCGAGACCATTTCCGGACGGGAATAACGCGGGATCATGCGGGACCTCTTGGAAGCAAAAGCGGGCTCTACCAGAGTGCGCCGCGTGGCTCAATGTTGGCCGTACAAGCGTCCCCAACTCGGCATGAGGTCACCGGCAGCTTCGGTAGCCGCATGAACGCCGCGTGCGATTGCCCGCGCCATGGTGGATGCGGCGGCGGCGTAGAACGCGATGGCGTCTTCAGGCGTGACGGGAGAGGTCTCGGCACCGGTCGCAAGCGCAAACACGAGATCGCCATCCATGGGCGTATGCGACGGCCAGATTGCACGGGAAAAGCCGTCATGCGCCGCAATCGCCAGCCGCTTGGCGGATGCCTTCGTGAGCGCGGCGTCGGTGGCGATGATGGCGATCGTGGTGGCTTCCACCGGCTGCGGATCGCGGAACTTCAGGCGCACGGCACTGGCATCGGCGGGCAGGGGCTGCGGGTAGGGCACGCCAGCGAACTCGCCGTTCATCTCGAAGGGTGCCGCCCAGAATGCGCCGCGGTCGCCGACCGTCACACCACCCATCGCGTTCACTGCGACCAGCGCTGACACCGTGTGGCCACTCGGCAGAACAGTGGAAGCGGAACCGAGGCCACCTTTGAGGCCGGCGGTGAGGCATCCAATGCCGGCTCCGGCCGTACCGAGCGCGAAGTGGTCCGACGCGTTCTGTGCGGCCTCGTAGCCGAAGTCGCGATAGGGCGGGTAGCGGCCCCAATCCTTGTTGCCGCCATTGGCAAGGTCGAACAGGATCGCTGCTGGAACGATCGGGACCACGGCGTCGCGCACCTGGAAGCCGATGCCCTGTTCACGCAACGCGGCCTGCACACCCGACGCGGCATCAAGGCCGAAGGCCGAGCCGCCGGAAAGCACCAGCGCGTTGATCGTCTCGACGGAATTATGCGGCTCGAGCAGATCGGTTTCGCGCGTGCCCGGCGCACCGCCAAGCACTTGAACGGCGGCAACGGAGGGTTGGTCGCAGATCACCACCGTCGTGCCCGAGTTCAGGCCGAGATCACCCGCATGGCCGACGCGCAGCCCTGCAACATCCGTGAGCAGGTTACGCGGGCCGGGGCGGAGGGTCACGGGTTCAACCCTACGAACTGCGAGCCGTCGAAGCGGTAGAGGCGGTATAGATTGGCGGCGAGATCGCCTTTTTCGCTGAAGCGAATTGTGCCAATCGCAGTAGAGAAAGTTTCGGTGTCGATAATGCTGCGCGGGGGCTCGCCCTTGGCTTTCGCATCCGCAATCGCCTTGGCTGCAATCTCGATTGCGGCGTAGCTTGGCATGACATAGCCGTCCGGCTCGATGTTCGCGGAGCGAAGCTGCAGCAGCGTCTCCGTGGTGGCTTCCGTGGACCAGTCCGGCGGCGCGATCATCAGCGTGCCGACGGCAGGCGTGGTGTTGACGGTGGCGGCCCGCAGAGCCTCGCCGCCGGCAAGAATGAGATCGTAATCGATTTGCTTGGCGTCGCGGCCCATGATCGCGACATCCTCGCGATCGCCGCCAACGAACACATGCGTGGCACCGGCGCGCTTCAAGCGACCGATCAAGCCGACCTGGTTCTCCAGCTGCGGCCGGTAGGTGTCGACGAAGACCGGCTTCAAACCGGTTGCTTCGGCAGCGGCGCGAAAACTTTCCGCGAGATTGCGGCCATAGATCGTACCGTCGTCCACGATGGCAAACAGCGCTTCGCGCCACAGCGGCAGCAGCAAGGTGGCAAGCGCCTGCTCCTCCGCATCATCGCGCGGTGCAATCCGGTAGATCGGCCAGCCGGTCTTTTCGCGGGTGTCCGTGAGGCTGTTGATGCGCACGCCGGGCGTGAGGACCGGAATGCCGGCTTGCGAAAGGATGGGCATCGCGGCGTTGATGGCATCCGTGCACAGGAAGCCGATCACGATGTCTGCTTTCGCTTCGACGAAGCGCTGCGCGGCGGCCGTTCCGCCTTCGGCCGTGCACAGGTCATCCTGAACGTCGAGCGTGATCGGGCGATCGGTGATTGTCTTTGCCGCAGCCTCGGTGCCTGTGCGCAGTTGCTGGCCGAGCAAGGA
Organism: Tianweitania populi; assembly: GCF_014652875.1. Lineage (GTDB taxonomy): Bacteria > Pseudomonadota > Alphaproteobacteria > Rhizobiales > Rhizobiaceae > Tianweitania > Tianweitania populi. The sequence continues at coordinate 713,889 of NZ_BMZQ01000001.1, forward strand.
TGAGGAACCGGAAAGCGGCGCGGCGAGGCCGATGATATCGGCGCGCGCGGGTGTCACGGCAGCAACGGCGCTGATAGAGAGGAGGCCGGTCAGGAGATGGCGGATTCGACGGGGCAAGGTCATGTCCAAAGGCTTGGCACCTCCCTCAGCCCTAAAGCCTGGCTTGGCCGCGTGCAACTGCCTGCCCACAGCTTGCACCGCGCAAGCGGCCGCCTATATCGCCGGAGAAGGATTGGATACCCCGTGCTGAAGCAGAACAAGGTTGAACCCGGCGACTACCGCGAGGCGATGAGCCTGTTTGCGGGTGCTGTTCATGTCGTGACCACCGACGGTGCGGCCGGACGGCGCGGCACGACGGTGATTGCCGCTTGTTCGGTGTCGGACAGCCCGCCGACGGTTCTGGTTTGCCTCAACCGCGCCAGCGCGACGAACGACCTGTTTGTGAAAAACGACGTGTTTGCGTTGAACACGCTGAGCTCTGAACAGATCGACGTATCGCATGCGTTTTCCGGCCTCACCGGCTTGTCGCAGGACGAGCGCTTCGCGAGCGCGGAGTGGGATACGATCGAGACGGGTGCACCATCGTTGATCGGTGCGCTCGCGACCTTCGACTGCCGGATCATCGAAGCCAAGGATGTCGCCACGCATCGCATCCTGTTCGGCAAGGTGACCGGACTGCGCGTCGGCGAAAGCCGCGAGCCGCTGATCTATCACGGCCGCACCTATCGCGCGCTGGGCTGAGCGGACGCTGAGGAGCAAACCCATGAACCCGCCGGAAAATCACCGCACCGATCCGCTCGACATCGCTGCTGCGTGGAGTGCTGAGGGCCGGCAGATCGCGCTTGCGACCGTTGTGGAGACGTGGGGTTCTGCGCCGCGCCAGGCCGGCAGCCAGTTGGTAATCGATGCGGAAGGGAACTTCGAGGGCTCGGTGTCGGGCGGCTGCGTCGAGGGTGCTGTGATCGCGGAAGCCGTGGATGTGATCGCGTCGGCCAAGCCGCGCATGTTGGAATTCGGCGTGGCTGACGAAACCGCCTGGCGCGTCGGCCTATCCTGCGGCGGCCGCATCAAGGTCTACGTCGAGCCGTTGGCCTGATCGTGGAACGCGCGCTGCTCCTTAGCCTGAACGAGGAACGCCGCGCGCGGCGGGCCGCGATCGTCGTGACCGATCTGGAGACTGGGAGCGGACGGCTGGTTCGCCAGGCTGAGGCTTTGCAGGACCCGCTTGATGAAGCGCTGCGCGAAGGTTTTCGCTCGGGCAAATCTCGGCAGATCGAGAGTGACGGGCGCACGTTTTTCCTGAACGTCCATCTGCCGTCTCCAAGGCTGGTAGTGATTGGCGCGGTGCATATCAGCCAGGCGCTGGCGCCGATGGCGAGGATCGCGGGTTTCGAATTGGACGTGATCGATCCGCGTACCGCCTTCGCGACCCCGGATCGTTTCGCAGGCTCGAACCTTCATGCCGATTGGCCGCAGGAAGTTCTTGCGCGACAACCGCTGGATGCCTTCTGCGCCCTTGCTGCGCTGACGCATGATCCGAAGATCGACGACTTTCCCTTGCAGGCGGCGTTAGAGGCTGGCTGCTTTTACGTCGGTGCGCTGGGGAGCCGTAAGACGCATGCGAGACGGCTCGAGCGTCTGGCAGCGAACGGAGTGCCCGAGGACAAGCTTCAGAAGATACGCGCGCCCATTGGCCTCGATATCGGTGCCTCCAATCCCGCGGAAATTGCGGTGGCTGTGCTTGGCGAGGTTATCGCCGCCTTGCGGGGCAAAGGCCCAGGCGCGGCCGGATGAAGTTCGGGCCCGTTCCTGTGCCAAGGGCGGAAGGCGTCGTGCTCGCGCATGCGGTGAGCGCGGGTGCGCTGCGGTTCAAGAAGGCGCATCGGTTGTCCGCCGGGGATGTTGAGGCGCTTGCACAAGCTGGTGTGCCAACGGTGGTCGCTGCCACGCTCGATCCTGATGATCTTGGAGAAAATGAAGCCGCTGCGCGCGTGGCCGCTGTTATCGGTGGCGACAACTTAGAGATCCGCGACGCCGGCACCGGGCGCGTCAACCTGCATGCCAAGGCCGCTGGCGTTTTCATCGTCGACAAGGCTTCGATCGATGCGATGAACAGCGTCGATCCCGCCGTGACGGTGGCGACGCTGGCACCCTTTGCGGCTGTGCGCGCCGGCCAGATGGTCGCGACGGTGAAGATCATCCCGTTTGCTGTGTCGACCGGCATTGTGGAAGCTGTTGTGGCTGAGGTGGGCGACGCCTCGCCGCTGAAGGTGGCATCGTTTCGTGCAGCACGCGTAGCTCTCATTCAGACAGAGCGGGCAGGGCTGAAGACTTCCGTGCTCGACAAGACTGCCGTGGTGACTCAGGCGCGGCTTGATCGTTCCGGCAGCCGCATCATCCGCGAAGAACGAATTGTACACCATGCCGGGAGGTTGGCGCAAACACTTCGTGCGGTGGTTGATGAGTGTGATTTGATCCTGATCTTCGGTGCTTCGGCGGTGAGCGACGCGCATGACGTTATCCCAGCCGGCATTCGCACGGCGCGGGGTGTCGTGAAACGAGTCGGCATGCCGGTCGATCCAGGCAACCTGCTTGTGCTCGGCGAGCTGGAGGGCGTGCCGGTGATTGGCGCGCCGGGTTGTTCGCGCAGCCCTAAGGAGAACGGATTCGACTGGGTGCTGGATCGCATACAGGCTGGGCTTGAGGTGACGGATCGCGACATTGCGAGCATGGGCGTCGGCGGGCTTCTAGGCGAGATCGCCACGCGGCCGGCACCGCGCGAACGGGCACAGCGCGATGATGAGCCGAGCGAGCGACTTCCAGGTGGGAAGAGCGTGCACGCCATCGTTCTTGCTGCTGGTCGGTCCAGCCGCATGGGCGGTCCCAACAAGCTGCTCGCGCACTTCGATGACGAGCCGCTGATCCGCCGTGTGGCATCGCGCGTTCTGGCCAGCGGTGCCGCGAGCGTCACGATCATCACGGGACATCAGGCCGACCTCGTCACGTCTGCGCTCACCGGTCTGCCGGTCAACATCACCCACAATCCCGCTTATGCGGACGGCATGGCAGGTTCGCTGCAGGCCGGTATGTCGACGCTTCCTGCGGATGCGTCCGGCGCTTTGGTGGTGCTGGGCGATATGCCAGAGGTCGAGACGGCCGACCTCACGCGCATGTTGCAGGCTTTTGACGCGCAGGACAGAACCGCCATCGTACGGGCAACGAACCAGGGCAAGCGCGGCAATCCGGTCATCCTGCCGCGCGGATGCTTCCCGGAGATTGCCGAGCTTCATGGCGACACGGGCGCGCGCGCCATCATCGAGTCGGGCACGTATGAAGTCATCGATGTGGAGCTGGGCCAGGCGGCCAGTGTCGATGTCGACACACCGGCCGCCCTTCAAGCAGCGGGCGGTGTTCTAGCGGGATAAGACATGGCGTTGATCGACGGGATGCGGGACAAAGAGCCATGCGCCGAATCGCTTTTGCCCTACTCGCCACAACTGTCCTCCTCACTCTGCCGGCACAGGCCGAGCAGCTGAAGCCGTTCAAGGACAAGCTGTTTGCCTATCCGGCAGTACTGGCAACGTCGGACAACGGCGCGCATGTCACGATCGATTATCAGGAGATGCGCGACATCAACGGCCGCGATGCCGTGCCTGAGCGGCGGGTGAAGCCGGACTATATCGCGACCAATGTGCGTGGGGTGCAGCAGGATCTGGCACTGACGAGCGACAGCGGCGCCAAGATCACCCATGTTGCCGTCGGCAAACGGGAAGGAGCGAGCATGATCGTGCTCTACCTTCACGGGCAGGGCGGCTCGCGCAAGCAGGGCGTCGATGACTTCACCTTCGGCGGAAACTTCAATCGGATAAAGAATCTGATGGCTGCCAGTGGCGGGCTGTATCTTTCGCCGGATTTTCCCGACTTTGGCGACAAGGGCGCAGACCAGGTGGCCGAGCTCATCAAGCATTATAGCGATGCATCACCGACAGCTCGGGTGTTCGTGGCCTGCGGCTCAATGGGCGGCGGGCTTTGCTGGGCGTTGGCGCGCAAGCCCGAGATCGTCGGCAAGCTCGGCGGCCTGCTGCTGCTGGGCTCGCATTGGGACGATGCTTTTCTGACGAGTGCTGCCTTCAAGGCGAAGGTGCCGGTGGTGTTCGCGCAAGGAAGCCGCGATCCGGTGTTTCCGGTGGACAAGCAGGAAGCGTTTTTCCGTAAGATTCGAGCGGCGAGCCCGAACTATCCGACTCGCTTTGTTCGTTTCGAAAGCGGCACGCATGGCACGCCCATTCGCATGATCGACTGGCGTGAAACGCTGAGCTGGATGTCCGCTGCGCACTGAAACAGCAACTTGGCAGCGCAGATCTAGTGTGTGCTGGTTCTTGATAGAAGGTTGATGACCAGCACGCCGGCTATGATCAGCGCCATGCCGATAATCGCGAATGCATCCGGTCTTTGATCGTAGATGATCCACGCCACCACGGTGACAAGAATGATGCCGCCCGCTGCCCAAATCGCGTAGGCAATGCCGACCGGGATCGTGTCGAGCACACGCGCGAGCAGGTAGAAGGCCGCGCCATAGCCAAGAACCACGAGCACGGACGGACCGAGCCGGGTAAAACCCTGTGACGCCTTCATGGCGCTGGTGCCGATGACCTCAGCAAGAATCGCGAGGGTGAGAATCGCATAAGGCGGCATGAAACAGGCTCCTGATCGATCTGCGTCTAACAGCAGATGCATTCTGGATCGTCACGTTCACAGTGCTGTGACGATGACGGCCTAGGCAGATTTGGAAGGAGCGCATAGAGCTGCGCCGCTTCAGCAGCAAGCAGGCACATCGAACCGCCAAGCAGGTGCTGCTCGGACGACGATGTTCAGCGATGTTTGGAATGGATGGCTCCCCGGGCCGGATTCGAACCAGCGACCAACCGGTTAACAGCCGGTTGCTCTACCACTGAGCTACCGGGGAACAGTGCTCGTTTGCGAGTGGGTGGCCTATAGCAAAGAGACTTTGCGTTTGCAAAGAGGCATTTCATATTTTCCACGATGGAAGTGTCATTACCCATCGTTACTTCCACAAACCGCCTGCCATCCCTATCTGCAGGGGCCTGCTTCAGACCTGATGCACACGACCCATGAGGAATGCCAGCGAATGACGGTTGATCCGCAACTGCCGCCGACACGGAAGATCAACCTGCTCGGGCGCGACTTCGCCATGCCGCAATCGCGCCGCTGGCGCATCACCATCGGCATATTCCTGATCATCGGCGGATGCCTCGGCTTTCTGCCGATCCTCGGCTTCTGGATGATTCCGCTGGGTCTGGTGATCCTGTCTTACGAATATGCCTGGGTACGGCGTCGCCGCCGACGCGTGACGGTGTGGTGGGGCAGGCGGAGGCAGAAGCCGGCCATGAAAAACAAACGGCCGCCGCGAGATGTCGCGACGGCCGCTCAGATCGATAGGAGTTCGAGAGTCTAGACTATGGCTTAGCGCAGACGCTTCGGGCGGGCGTCGGCCAGTTCGCCGTTCAAGCGACGATCGAGATAGTCCGAACAGGCCTCGATCAACTCGCCTTCCTGGTTCGTGAAGAAGTGGTTGGCGCCAGGCATCGTGTTCTGCGTGATCGTGATGCCCTTTTGCGTGTGAAGCTTGTCCACCAGCGTCTGCACGTCCTTCGGCGGCGCGACCTTGTCCGAATCGCCATGGATGATCAGGCCGGATGACGGGCAGGGCGCCAGGAACGAGAAATCGTAGATGTTGGGCTGCGGCGCAATCGAGATGAAGCCTTCGACTTCCGGGCGGCGCATCAGGAGCTGCATGCCGATCCAGGCACCGAAGGAATAGCCGGCAACCCAGCAGCTCTTCGAATCGGGATGGAGCGACTGCACCCAATCGAGCGCGGCCGCTGCATCCGACAATTCGCCGGTGCCATGATCGAACTCGCCCTGGGAGCGGCCAATCGAGCGGAAGTTGAAGCGCAGTGTCGTGAAGTTGCGCTTCTGGAACATGTAGAACAGGTCATACACGATGCGGTTGTTCATCGTGCCGCCGAACTGAGGGTGCGGGTGCAGGACGATCGCGATCGGGGCGCTCTTTTCCTTCGAGGGCTGATAACGACCTTCGAGGCGGCCGGCCGGGCCGGTAAAAATGACTTCGGGCATGGATACTCCACTCGCGCGCCGGCCCAGCCTGTGCATGGCCTCAGATGAATGGCTGTCATGCCCGACGCGCACTTGACGCTCCCGGCGAGGCTCCTTAGAAACCTTTGTTTAGAACCATTCAAAACTGGCGGACAGATAAGGATCCCGCCGGCAAAGCGGCTAGATAGGACGCGGAGCCTTGCGTTTTCAAGGAAATAACGCACGAACAGTGATCCCGACCTGCCTGCGCGTTGCGTGCGGCGGAGGACGGTGCTGATGCGACCGCGTGTCTATCTCGACCATAACGCCTCCATGCCGCTCCGCGCTGCCGCCAAGGCCGCGATGATCGAAGCGCTGGATGTGATCGGAAATCCGTCATCGGTTCATGCCGAAGGCCGCAAGGTCCGGCAATTGATCGATGGCGCGCGCCGGGATGTGGCGGCTCTGGTAGGTGCCGATCCCGCAAGGCTGGTGTTCACCTCCGGCGCCACCGAAGGCGCGGCGACCTTGCTGACCCCGCACTGGACGATGGGCCGGGCGCCGCTGTTGTTCTCGCGGTTGTATGTCGGCGCGACGGAACATCCTTGCGTGTCCGGCGGCGGACGCTTTGCGCCGGAGCAGGTGACGGTGGTTCCAGTTGGCACGGATGGTGTGATCGATTTGGTGGCCCTGCAAGCGATGCTTCAGGCACATGACCATGCCGCCGGCTTGCCGCTGGTTGCGGTGCAGGCTGCCAACAACGAAACCGGGGTCTTTCAGCCGATCAAGGAAATCACGGCGATCGTGCGCGCGGCGAAGGGGCCGCTGATCGTCGACGCGGTGCAGGCAGCCGGCCGGCTGCCGATCGCTCTCGATGCCGGCTTTGGCGACTACCTCATTCTTTCTGCGCACAAGATTGGCGGGCCGAAGGGTGTTGGCGCGATTGCATCATCATCGGATGTGTTGATGCCGGCACCGCTGATCCGTGGCGGCGGGCAGGAGCGTGGTCATCGCGGCGGCACGGAGAACTTTAGCGGTATCGTCGGCTTCGGTGCTGCCGCACGCGAGGCGCTGGGTGAGATCCCGCAAATGCCCGAGCTTGAAGAACGGCGCCAGGCTCTTGAAGCCGAGATCGTGCAACTGGTTCCTGATGCCGTGATCCACGGTATGACGGCGGCCAAGCGGCTGCCGAACACGATCTTCTTCACTATACCGGGAATGAAGACGGAAACGGCGCAGATCGCCTTTGATCTCGCAGGAATTGCCTTGTCGGCGGGGTCGGCCTGTTCGTCCGGCAAGGTTGGCGCGAGCGCGGTGTTGACCGCGATGGGCTGGGATGGCGAGGGCGCGCTGCGCGTGTCGTTCGGACCGGCCACGAGCGCGCAAGACCTCGCTCAGTTCACCAATGCGCTCGGCACTTTGGCCGCGCGTCGAACGGGGCGGAACGCCGCCTGAAGAAATTGGAGGATGCGTCACCCCGGCGGGGTGATTTTCCTTCTGTGAATGACTACATGACGGCCAATCGCTTCATGCGGCCATGTCGTCGACTGCCGGGCCTTGAACCCGGCAAGGATGGAGATTGCCAATGCCTGCCGTGCAGGAAACGATCGATCAGGTTCGCCTCATCGATGTAGACCAGTATAAATATGGGTTCGAAACCGAAATCGAGATGGACAAGGCCCCTAAGGGCCTGAACGAAGATATCATTCGTTTCATCTCGGCGAAGAAGAACGAACCGCAATGGATGCTCGACTGGCGTCTGGATGCGTTCGAGCGCTGGAAAACCCAGGAAGAGCCCACTTGGGCACGTGTCGATTATCCCAAGATTGACTTCCAGGACATTCACTACTACGCCGCGCCGAGATCGACGCCTGGGCCGACCTCGCTTGCCGAAGTCGATCCCGAGTTGCTGCGCACCTACGAGAAGCTCGGTATCCCGCTGCGGGAACAGGAGATTCTTGCCGGCGTTAAGAAGCCTGGCCATGAAGAGTCGGAAGACGGCGTTCTCGCTGATACCGAAAGCCTCAACGTCACTGGCGGTCGCCGCGTTGCGGTGGACGCGGTGTTCGACTCGGTTTCCGTCGTCACCACCTTCAAGAAGGAACTCGCCAAGGCCGGCGTGATCTTCTGCTCGATCTCGGAAGCGATCCGCGAGCATCCCGAGCTCGTGAAGAAGTATCTCGGCTCGGTCGTGCCGGCGTCGGACAATTACTACGCAACGCTGAATTCGGCTGTTTTCACCGACGGCTCTTTCGTGTTCGTGCCCAAGGGCGTTCGCTGCCCGATGGAGCTGTCGACCTATTTCCGCATCAACGAGAAGAACACCGGCCAGTTCGAGCGCACGCTGATCATCGCGGAAGAGGGCGCTTACGTCAGCTATCTCGAAGGCTGTACGGCACCGCAGCGCGACGAAAACCAGCTGCATGCGGCCGTTGTCGAGTTGGTTGCGCTGGATGACGCCGAGATCAAGTATTCGACTGTGCAGAACTGGTATCCCGGCGATGCCCAGGGCAAGGGCGGCATCTACAACTTCGTGACCAAGCGCGGTGACTGCCGCGGCGATCGCTCGAAGATCTCGTGGACGCAGGTCGAGACCGGTTCGGCCATCACCTGGAAATATCCCTCCTGCATCCTGCGCGGCGACGACAGCCGCGGCGAGTTCTACTCGATCGCCGTGTCGAACGGCTATCAGCAGATCGACAGCGGCACCAAGATGCTGCATCTCGGCAAGAACACGTCGAGTCGCATCATTTCCAAGGGCATCGCGGCGGGTTTCTCGCAGAACACCTATCGCGGCCAGGTTTCGGCGCATCGTAAGGCCACCAACGCCCGCAACTTCACGCAGTGCGACTCGCTGCTGATCGGCGACCGCTGCGGCGCGCATACGGTGCCCTACATCGAAGCCAAGAACGCGACGACTCAGTTCGAGCATGAAGCAACGACGTCGAAGATTTCCGACGATCAGAAGTTCTACGTCATGCAGCGCGGCATTCCGGAAGAAGAAGCGATCGCGCTGATCGTCAACGGCTTCGTCAAGGACGTGATCCAGGAACTGCCGATGGAGTTCGCGGTGGAAGCGCAGAAGCTCATCGGCATCAGCCTTGAAGGCTCGGTCGGCTGAGGTTTGCCTCAGCCTTTGGCCTCTGATTTTGAAAGAACGAACATGCTAGAAATCAAGAACCTGCACGCCCGCATTGCCGACGAAGGCGCTGAGATCATTCGTGGCTTGAACCTGACCGTGAAGGCTGGCGAAGTGGCTGCGATCATGGGACCGAACGGCTCGGGCAAGTCGACGCTTTCCTACATCCTCGCCGGTCGCGAGGATTATGAGGTCACCGAAGGCGAGATCCTGTTCAACGGCGAGTCGATCCTTGAGATGGATCCGGCCGAGCGTGCGGCCTCCGGCATTTTCCTGGCTTTCCAGTACCCGATGGAAATACCGGGTGTGGCGACCATGGAGTTCCTGAAGGTTGCCATGAACGCGCAGCGCAAGGCGCGTGGTGAAGAGCCGCTGAAGATCCCGGAACTGTTGAAGCGCGTGAAAGACGCGTCCGGCAAGCTGAACATCGACATGGCCATGCTGAAGCGGCCGCTGAACGTCGGCTTTTCCGGCGGTGAAAAGAAGCGCGCCGAGATCCTGCAAATGCAGCTTCTCGAGCCAAAGCTTTGCGTGCTGGATGAAACGGATTCCGGCCTCGACATCGATGCGCTGAAGATCGTTTCGGATGGCGTTAACGCGCTGCGGTCGCCGGATCGCGCCGTGGTCGTGATCACCCACTACCAGCGCCTGCTGGAGCACATCGTGCCGGACAGCGTGCACGTGCTCTACAAGGGCCGCATCATCAAGTCGGGCGACAAGTCGCTGGCGCTCAACCTCGAAGAAAATGGCTATGCCGGCGTGATCGGCGAGGCGGCCTGAGGAGCGTGACCATGAATATGCATGTCACTCCCCAGCATACGCCTGCTGAAAAGGCGTTGATCGATGCGTTCAATGCGCGCGTGGCTGATCTGCCAGGCGACGGCATGGTCACGATTAAGCGCGACGAAGCGATCGATGCCATCAAGGCTGGTTTGCCGACGCGCCATGTGGAAGCCTGGCACTATACGGATCTGCGACGTTTGCTGACGACGGTGCCGGCTGTTTCGACCTCCGCACCAACGGTTCTGGAGCCGCTGCTGGCAGGCTCGACCGTGCTGCGCGTGTCGGGCGGCAAGACGCAGGATCTTCCTTCGGCTGAGGGTCTCTCCTTCATTCGGTTGAGCGATGAACTGGCTGAAGGGCGCGGCATCAATGCGCTTGGGCCGACCGATGCGGCCGATACGATCGGTGCGATCAACACTGCCTTTGTGACAGACGGCTACGGCGTCGAGATTGCGGAAGGCGTCGAACTGGCTGCGCCATTGGAGATGCAGAATCTGCATACGGGTGGCCAGGTGCATACGCGCTTCGGCGTCAATGTCGGTGCTGGCTCCAAGGCTGTGATCGTGGAGCGTCAGACCGGCCAAGCTTCGGCTTTGGCCAGCGCAATTACGACGCTGAGCGTGCGTGACGGCGCCGAGGTGCTTTACCTCATCGTGCAGGAACAGCCGGAAGGCTCCTCGCATCTCGGCCAGTTCCGCGCCACGATCGGCAAGGATGCCAAGCTGACGCTGTTCATCATGAATGCCGGCGGCAAGCTGGTGCGTCAGGAGATCGTGGTCGATGCAGCTGGCGACGGTTGCGACTTCCAGCTGCGTGGCGTCAATCTGCTGGCCGGCGATACGCATACCGACGTCACCATGGTGCTTGATCATTCCAGCCCAAATACGGGTTCGCGCGAGGTGATCCGCAACGTCGTGACCGACCGCGCCAAGGGCGTGTTTCAAGGCCGCATCAACGTGCACCAGATCGCGCAGAAGACCGACGCGAAGATGGCCTGCAACACGCTGCTTCTGTCGGATGATGCGGACTTTTCGGCCAAGCCGGAACTCGAAATCTTTGCCGACGACGTGGCCTGCGGACATGGCGCCACGGTGACGGATATCAACGAGGATCATCTGTTCTACCTCATGGCGCGTGGCGTGCCGGAAAAGGCGGGTCGTGGTCTTCTGGTAAAGGCGTTCCTGGCTGAGGTCATCGAGGAACTGGAAAACGAGGCCGTCATCGAGGCGCTGGAAGCCAAGCTCGACGCCTGGTTCGTCCTGCACGGCTAGGGCGGAGGTGGCTATGGTGATGATCGCGGGCTCGGATGATCGACCCCTGCCGAGCATTTTCGTGGCCTACATCCTGGATGGGTTCAGGGCTTTTGCGCGTCCGGTCACGACGATCAGCGGCGCAGCTGAGCGTCACCTTTCTTATGGTCAGCTGACCCTTGTGGCACTTGGCTTCCTGGTTCTTGCCATCTTGCTCGGTATAGCGCCGCCACTCTTGGCACCATATGCGGGCTCGCTGGATAGTGTCCCGAGTGGGTTCGTCGACTTCAGCCGCTCTACGCAGGTGTTTATTGGTGTGCTGAGTGCTGCACCCCTCCTCTTGCTGTTCTTCTCGCTGGCAATCCTCTTCTTCATCGGCGTGGTACTGGGTGGCAAAGCGAGCTTTCGGCGATTTGGTTCAGCCGGGATGGTCTTGGCTGGCGTCTGGTTGGTCGGTCACTTTTTACAGCTTGTCCTTTTCGGATCGGCCCTGCTTGTTCCAGATAGCGAACTGCTGGCCCTCATTCGTCTCGCGCTGCCGCTTTTGCTGGCGGTGATCCTGATCTCCTTCTCCGTTCTGACAATGCGTTATGGATTACAGCTGGATCAGCTGCGGTCATTCGCAGCTGTCATGATCCTTCTCGCTTTGTCGGCTGCCGAATCCTTCATCATGGGAGGACACGTCTTCGGCACCTTGTCTGCTACGGGGCAACTTATCTGATGGTCGAAGAGAAGATCAGTATCGCCGATTATGACGTTGAGGCAGTGCGCCGCGACTTCCCTATTCTATCGCGGGAAGTCTACGGCAAGCCGCTCGTTTATCTCGACAATGGCGCGTCGGCGCAGAAGCCGCAGGTGGTGCTGGATGCCATCCAGCATGCCTATTCGCAGGAATATGCCAACGTTCATCGCGGGCTGCACTTCCTCTCGAACGCGGCGACGGATGCCTATGAAAAGTCTCGCGAAACGGTTCGTCGCTTCCTGAATGCGCCTTCGATCGACCAGATCGTTTTTACCTCGAACTCGACATCGGCGATCAACACGGTGGCCTATGGCTATGGCATGCCGAAGATCGGCGAGGGCGATGAGATCGTTCTGTCAATCATGGAGCACCATTCCAACATCGTGCCGTGGCACTTCATCCGCGAGCGGCAGGGCGCGAAGCTCGTTTGGGCCCCGGTGGAGGATGATGGGTCGTTCGATCTGGATGCCTTCGAGACGTGCCTGACATCGCGCACCAAGCTGGTGGCGATCACGCATATGTCGAATGCGCTGGGCACGGTGACGCCGATCAAGGAGATCTGCCGCATCGCGCACGAGCGCGGCATTCCCGTCCTGGTGGATGGCAGCCAGAGCGCTGTTCACATGCCGGTGGATGTGCAGGATCTCGACTGCGACTTCTTCGTCTTCACCGGCCACAAGGTCTATGGCCCGTCGGGTATCGGCGTGCTCTACGGCAAGCGCGAGATGCTCGAAGCCATGCGGCCGTTCCAGGGCGGCGGCGAGATGATTCTCGACGTCAGCGAGGATGCGATCAGCTACAACGAGCCGCCGCATCGTTTTGAAGCGGGAACGCCGCCGATCGTGCAGGCGATCGGGCTGGGTGCTGCGCTCGACTACATGGATTCGATTGGGCGCGACCGGATTGCTGCGCATGAAGCCAAGTTGAGCGATTATGCGCATGAGCGCTTGAAGGCGATCAACTCGCTGCGCATCTTTGGCGAGGCGCCGGGCAAGGGCGCGATCATTTCCTTCGAGCTGCAGGGCATTCATGCCCATGACGTGTCGATGGTGATCGACCGCTCGGGCGTTGCGGTGCGCGCGGGTACGCATTGCGCCCAGCCGCTGTTGAAGCGGTTCGGCGTGACCTCGACCTGCCGGGCATCGTTCGCGATGTACAACACGATGGCCGAGGTGGATGCCTTGGCCGAAGCGCTGGAACAAGCGCGCAAATTCTTCGGGTGAGCGAGATGAGCGAAGTGTCTGAAGATAATGTGGCCGCCAATCAGCCGGCGATTGAATCGGCCATTCCAGCCGAAGAGCTGGCGCGGCTGACGGACGACATCATCAGCGCGCTGAAGACGGTCTATGACCCGGAAATTCCGGCCGACATCTACGAGCTTGGGCTGATCTACAAGATCGACATCGAGGACAATCGCGAGGTCAAGATCGACATGACGCTGACCGCGCCGGGTTGCCCGGTCGCCGGTGAAATGCCGGGTTGGGTCGAGAATGCCGTCGGCACGGTTGAAGGTGTTTCGGGCGTGGAAGTGGCAATGGTGTTCGATCCACCCTGGACGCCGGATCGCATGTCGGAAGAAGCGCAGGTCGCTTGCGGCTGGTACTGAAAACAAAAAGAGCGGCCCGAAGGCCGCTCGATCTGTACGCACTGGTCGGTCTTAGTCGACGACCTGAACAACGCGGCGCGTGCCCGGCTCGACCAGAACGGTCTGGCCACTCGGCGTCACGACATACTCATACTTGTCGGTCATTTCCGGCACTTCGAGGGGATGAACTTCAACGACGTCCGGAACAACGGTGCCGACCGCAAAGTCATAGTCCTTCACAACGGCAACAGGCGCCGTCTTCTGACGAACGACGTATTCACGGATAACCGGCTGCTGTTCCTTGGTGATGATGACAGTCTGCTGAGCGTTGGCAGCAGCGGCACCGGACAGGATGGTTACAGCGGTCAGACCGGAAAGGATCAGGGTTTTCATAGGTCTCTCCTTGGTTGGACAAGTAGAACACCTGGCATGGAAAGCCGTTCCTTCACGCTCTGCAGCGGAATGAAATATTTGGGTTTGCTAATGCCGGTTGCACGAGCGGCTATGTTCTCCCATCTTAGTGGAAGTGATGCTGCGGCATCGAAGAACAGGCAGGTGGCAGATGGGACGTTTCAGCGTCATGAGCCTTACGGATCGCGCAGCCGAGCGCGTGCGCGAAATCGTGGATGATCGCGACGAGGTGCATGGCATCCGCGTGGGCGTGAAAAGGGGCGGCTGCGCCGGCATGGAATACACGATCGATCTCGTCAGCGAGGTCAATGCCAAGGACGATCATGTCGAACATGACGGCGCGCATGTCTATGTCGCGCCGGAAGCGGCCCTGTTCCTCCTCGGAACGCAGATGGACTTCGAAACAACCAAGCTGCGTTCCGGCTTCGTGTTCAACAATCCCAATCAGTCATCGGCCTGCGGCTGTGGCGAGTCCGTGGAATTGCAGCCGGCCGACCTGAAGGCATTGGCCGAAGCCCGCGCTCAGGGCGCGGGCTGAGTTCAGTCGACCCAGGCGCCTCGTTCGCGGTGCCAATCCTCGATCGACTGTTCGGGGTAAAGGTCGAAGGTCGCATCATCAGGCCCGATCTGCGGCTCGACCCAGGACGCCTTATATTTTAGCATGAGATGAACCGAGCTCGGCGGCGTCGGCAGATGCGTGTCGATTGCCGAGGCGAAGGGGTGAACGAGCTCCGGCCAGGACGGATCGTAGAGCCACAGCGCCGAGCCGCATTCCCGGCAGAAGTTGCGCTCGCCTGACGAGACCTCACAGTGCTCATGCTCGTTGTCTTCGATGGTGGCGCGATAAACCCCAAGATGCGCTTTGCCTTCGATCTTCAGTGTGGTGTTGTCGGCGCCGAGATTGATCGCATATCCGCCGCCGCCCTGCTGCTTACGGCAGATGGAGCAATAACAGCGCTGATACGGCACGGGCGTGTGGCTCTGCACCGAGAATTTGACGGCGCCGCAGCGGCAGGATCCTTCGAGCAACAAAGGCATGGCTTGTTCTTCCTTCTCTGATCAGGAAGAAAACAGGTGAGGCGCGTTGCCGTTCCCGGAGGGTGGTCATGGATGACGAAGCGATTCGTGAGATGTTCGACGGACTGGGCGCTGTCGAGATCCGCCGCATGTTCAGCGGCAAGGGCATCTATCATCGCGGCTTGATCGTCGCGATTCTCTTGTACGACGAGATCATGCTGAAGGGCGATGAAGAGACCGGCCGCTTCTACGAGGCGGCGGGAGGGACACGCTGGGTCTACGAGAACAAACGAACCAAGCAGCCGGTCAGGATGCCGTATTGGTCCTTACCGGCCGATATTGTCGATGATCGAGATCAACTCGCGGAGTGGACCCGCCTGGCCTATGAGAGCGCCATGCGGGTCGAAGCGGCAAAGCGCTGATCAGGCCGGAACGGCCGGAACGACGATCTTCATGAAGGCGGGGATGTCGTCGCCGAAACCGACCACCGTGTTGACGTCGTCCTGATCGCGGTAGCGGCGGTTGCGATCGTCACGATCACGGCGGGGCTGCGGTGCGCGCGCTTCCTGACGCTCTGCATTGCCCTGACGGATTGCATCGCGGCGATCGTGGCGGGGTGCTGGAGCGTCCTCGACTTCTGTTACATCGACTGGCGCCGCTTCAGGCTTGCGCTCACGCGGCTCCCGGCGTTCACCGCGATCACGGCTGCGCGTCGTGCGATCGGACCGGCCGCCGCGGCCACGGCGCGGTGCATCGTCGCTTTCGGTTTCCGGCAGAAGCGTCGACAGGTCACCATCGAGCCACTCGATAGCCTGGTTGGTCAGCTTCTGGACGGCATCCAGATACTTGCCGTCGGACTTGGTCACAAGCGTGAAGGCCTTGCCCGAACGTCCGGCACGACCGGTGCGGCCGATGCGGTGGACGTAATCTTCGGCGTGGATCGGCACGTCGAAGTTGAAGACGTGGCTTACGGCCGGGATATCGAGACCGCGCGCGGCGACATCAGACGCCACCAGCAGCTTCAGCTTGTTGTTGCGGAACGCATCCAGCGTCTGCATGCGGGCGCGCTGGTCCATGTCGCCATGAAGAGCGCCGGCTGAATATTCGTACTTGGTCAGCGAGCGATAAAGCTCGGACACATCGACCTTGCGATTGCAGAAGATGATCGCGTTGGTGACGGCGTCGCCTTCCTCGTCGATGAGCCGGCGCAGAACGGCGCGCTTGTCCCAGGCCTTGGACGCCGACTTTACGAGCCGCTGCGTTACCGTGGTGGCCGTGGAGGAGGGCTTTGCCACTTCGACGCGAACCGGCGCCTGCAGGAACTTCTCCGTCAGCTTGGTAATCTCCGGCGGCATGGTCGCGGAGAAAAACAGTGTCTGGCGGGTGAAGGGGATCATCTCGCAGATGCGCTCGATATCCGGAATGAAGCCCATGTCGAGCATGCGGTCGGCTTCGTCGATCACCAGGATCTCGACGCCGGTCAGAAGCAGCTTGCCGCGCTCGCGATGGTCGAGCAAACGACCAGGCGTTGCGATCAGCACATCCGCGCCGCGCTCGAGCTTGCGTTCCTGATCGTCAAAGGACACGCCGCCGATCAGCAGAGCGATGTTGAGCTTGTGGTTCTTGCCGTATTTGACGAAGTTTTCTTCAACCTGTGCCGCCAGCTCGCGGGTCGGCTCGAGGATCAGCGTGCGCGGCATGCGAGCGCGGGCACGGCCTTTTTCAAGGCGGGTAATCATCGGGAGCGTGAAAGCGGCGGTCTTGCCCGTACCCGTCTGTGCGATGCCCAGGATGTCCTTGCCCTGCAAGGCGTGCGGAATGGCGCCAGCCTGGATCGGCGTCGGCTTCGTATAGCCGGCATCGGTGACGGCTGAGAGGACTTTCGGCGACAGGCCGAGGTCTGCGAACGTTACGTCCTGCTGGACGATGGTATCTTCGGAAGACACGTGGGCGTGATCTTTGCTGTTCTAGGCGCGGAACGATGGTCGGCGCGAGATCGTCCCGGTCGCCGGAAGACCGGGGAATGCTGAGGGCGCGTTACGTCCACGCGCGTGCTTTGTCAAGCTCACGCGATGATTCCAGCCAAGAATCGTGCGATTTCCTCTAGTATCGGAATTGTTCGAGCAAAATCCGATCGTCCCAGGAATGACTTGCGTCAAACAGAACTGTCACCCGAGCCCGCGGCGACTCTTTCACTGTGACTGAAACGACCGACTTTACTTCGATGTTGTCGGCCACCGCATTCACGGGACGCTTCCGGATCTCGCGAACGTCGAAGCGAACTTCCGCCGTATGGGGCAGAAGCGCACCATGCCAGCGCCGCGGCCGGAACGGACTGACGGGCGTCAGGGCGAGCAGGCGCGCTTGCAGCGGCAGGATCGGCCCTTGTGCAGACAGGTTATAGGCGGTGGAGCCGGCGGGCGTGGCAACGAGGATTCCGTCGCAGATCAGCTCCTCCATGCGAGGATGCCCATCCACCGTGATGGACAGCTTGGCGGCTTGGTAGGATTGGCGAAACAGAGACACTTCGTTGATGGCCAACGCCGTAACCGTTCGCCCGTCGGTTGTGCGCGCTTCCATGCTGAGAGGCCGAATTTTCGCGGCGTCGGCGGCGGCGATGCGCTCAACCAGCCCGTCCTCGTTATATTCGTTCATCAGAAAGCCGACCGTGCCGCGGTTCATGCCATAGATCGGCTTGCCCGCAGACATGTTTTCGCGCAGCGTTTGCAGCATGAAGCCATCGCCGCCGAGCGCCACGATCACGTCCGCCTCGGCTGTGCTGACGCAGCCATAGCGCGCGCAAAGGCTTTCGGATGCGGACGCGGCTTCCTCACTCTCGGAAGCGACAAAGGCTAGTTTGGAATTATCCGTGCGCGTCAACTGCGAAGCTCCAGGCCTGAACCGGCCGCGAACCGACAACGGAGATTGCCAGTCGGCCGCATCGGTTACCACGCTGATCAGGCGAAGCAAAGTTTCGCAGGGGCAGCGCGGCTTCGCTTTGACTTGTTCGACGGATGTGGTAAGCGCCGCCTCCAGTGCCCTTGTAGCTCAGCTGGTAGAGCAGCGGTTTTGTAAACCGAAGGTCGCGGGTTCGATTCCTGCCGGGGGCACCATCCCAATCAGCCGAGATCGGTCACGCTTATGATCAGGCTTGTTTTCTTCGCCCTTTTCGTTGCCGCACTTTGGATCGGCATTTTCCAGATCGTGCGCATGATCCGCGCGCGCCAGATCGACTGGCGCGGCGTTGGCCTTGCGGTCTGCTTTATCGGTTTGGCGATCTTCCTGCACCAGCAGACCGGCATTGGCGGCTTGTTCGACAACTAGGTCGACGCCTCAGCCTTTCAGAAGATGCGCGCGCGCCGCATACAGCGCGATCGCTGCGGCATTCGACACGTTCAGCGAACGGATCGCGCCCGGCAGATCGAGGCGGGCGAGCGCGTCGACCGTTTCGCGCGTTTTCTGGCGCAGGCCCTTGCCTTCCGCACCCAGCACCAGCGCGACGCGTTCGCCGCTGAAGCTTGCTTCCAGCTCGGCCGGCCCTTCCGAATCAAGACCAATGGTCTGGAAACCGGACGAGGAAAGGGTGCCGAGAGCATCCGCGAGATTGCGAACCTCGATATGGTCGATGTGCTCCAGCGCGCCGGATGCGGCTTTGGCCAGCACGCCACTTTCCTGTGGGCTGTGGCGTGAGGTCATGATCAGGGCGGCCGCACCGAACGCGACGGCTGAGCGCAGAATGGCGCCGACATTATGCGGATCGGTCACCTGGTCGAGAACCAGAACGAGCTTGGCGTCGCCCATCGCATCGAGCTGCTTGGTGGCGAGCGGTTCGGTTTCCAGCAGCACGCCCTGGTGAACGGCGTCTGGACCGACCTGCGCATCGATGACGCGAGGCTCAACGATCTCGACTGGGACGGTGCTGTCGTCGCGCAGCTCCAGACGCTGAAGCGCATTGCGGGTGGCAAGCAGCCGGTGCTTGATGCGACGGGGATTGTCGAGGGCGGCGCGAACCGTGTGCAGGCCATAAAGCCGCACATGCGTGTCCTCTTCTGTCGGCTGCGCGGCTTGCGTCTGCGAGCGATGCTCGCGCCGCAGCCGGGCGTAATGCGAATCTTTGGGCGTATGGGAAGGGGGCTTGGCACTCATGACGGTGCTATATACGAAGCTGTGGCATGGCTGCAAACCGAGCTTCCGCACCGCAATCCCCAAGCCGGCACAAAAAGCGTCTGCATTGCGGTTGACACGGAAGAGCGGTCTTTGCATAAGGCGCTCGCGATTTGGGGCTGCAAGCCTCGAAGAGCGGACTGCCTCGTTGCAAGGTTCCGTCACAGGATGGAGGAGTGCCCGAGTGGTTAAAGGGGACGGACTGTAAATCCGTTAGCTCAGCTTACGTTGGTTCGAATCCAACCTCCTCCACCACCTGTCGCCGGAACTTGGAAATGCGGGTATAGCTCAATGGTAGAGCAGCAGCCTTCCAAGCTGAATACGCGGGTTCGATTCCCGCTACCCGCTCCAGATCGCCACTAGCATAAAGTTCAACCGCATCTTACATGCGGCAGTGTCTCCGAGGCGGGCAGCCGAATGCTGCTTCCTCGCGAAGAGACTTGTTTTTTCTCGACGATGTCGTTAAGCGCCGCGCAATCCTGAGATCAGGAAAGCCCTGTCGCCAAGGAAAGAGAGACGATGGCCAAAGGTAAATTCGAGCGTAACAAGCCGCATGTGAACATTGGCACGATTGGTCACGTTGACCACGGCAAGACGTCGCTGACGGCCGCGATCACGAAGTACTTCGGTGAGTTCAAGGCGTATGACCAGATCGACGCTGCTCCTGAAGAAAAGGCACGCGGCATCACGATCTCGACGGCACACGTCGAATACGAGACGCCGAACCGCCACTATGCACACGTCGACTGCCCCGGCCACGCCGACTATGTGAAGAACATGATCACCGGTGCCGCGCAGATGGACGGCGCGATCCTGGTTGTGTCGGCTGCCGACGGCCCGATGCCGCAGACCCGCGAGCACATTCTGCTCGCCCGTCAGGTTGGCGTTCCTTCGATCGTTGTGTTCCTGAACAAGGTCGACCAGGTCGACGACGCCGAGCTGCTCGAGCTGGTTGAGCTGGAAGTGCGCGAGCTTCTGTCGAAGAACGAATTCCCGGGCGATGACATTCCGATCGTCAAGGGTTCGGCTCTGGCTGCTCTCGAGGACAGCAACAAGGAAATCGGCGAGAACGCCATCCGCAAGCTGATGGAAGAGGTCGACGCCTATATCCCGACGCCTGAGCGTCCGATTGACCAGCCGTTCCTGATGCCGATCGAAGACGTGTTCTCGATTTCGGGCCGCGGTACGGTTGTGACGGGTCGCGTCGAGCGCGGCATCATCAAGGTCGGCGAGACGGTTGAGATCGTCGGCATCCGCAACACCTCGTCCACGACGGTGACGGGCGTTGAAATGTTCCGCAAGCTGCTCGATCAGGGCCAGGCTGGCGACAACATCGGCGCGTTGGTTCGCGGCGTTGATCGTGAAGGCGTCGAGCGCGGCCAGGTTCTGGCCAAGCCGGGTTCGGTGAAGCCGCACAAGAAGTTCAAGGCAGAGGCCTACATCCTGACCAAGGAAGAGGGTGGCCGTCATACGCCGTTCTTCACGAACTACCGTCCGCAGTTCTACTTCCGCACGACGGACGTGACGGGCATCGTGTCGCTGGCCGAAGGCACCGAAATGGTGATGCCGGGCGACAACGTGACGGTCGACGTTGAGCTGATCGTACCGGTCGCCATGGAAGAAAAGCTGCGCTTCGCAATCCGCGAAGGCGGCCGCACCGTCGGCGCCGGCGTCGTCGTCGCTATCACCGAGTAAGCTCGGTCGAAACGAATGATTGAAAAAGGCGGCCTTCGGGTCGCCTTTTTTGTTTAACGGTATCTCTGTTCTCGGGAGGTGCAACCATGCAGCTGTTTGCAGGCAACAAGACCTTGCGCTGGCAAAGCTGGGATGGAGCCGGCCTGGAGCATTGCGTGATCCGCTCCGAGGGGCTCGATTTCCTGGCGGAGGGCGTCATCGTCGCGCCGACAGCCGCCAAGCCTTTTGCCTGCCGATACGCGCTCCGCTTCGACAGCGCGTGGCATACGCAATCTCTCAGCGTCGCGGTGATCGGTGAGGAACGGTCACTGTTGCTGGTCATGGATGCAAAGGGAAGGTGGCTCAGCAGCTCCGTGCCCGTGATGGAGCTCGATTATGCCCTGGCGCCTGATCTTTCCGCATCGGCCCTGACCAACACGCTTGCCATACGCCGCCTGAACCTGGCGGAGGGTAAGAGCGCCGATATAGAAACGGCCTATGTCGATCTGCCTGACATAGCCGTTTCCGCAGATCCGCAGCGTTACACCTGCCTCAAGAAGGGGAGCCTCTACCTCTACCAGTCGCGCGACAGTGACTTCCAAAGCGAGATCGAGGTCGATGCCGATGGCTTCGTGGTAACCTATCCTGGTCTTTTTCGTCGTTTGATCTGAGCGGAAAGCGACTTCGCTCTTTACAGACGGGCGCGACATCCGTAGGAAGCGGGCCGGCGCTTTGACGCCCTTAGGGGTATAGCTCAGTTGGTAGAGCGGCGGTCTCCAAAACCGCAGGTCGCAGGTTCGAGCCCTGCTGCCCCTGCCACGCTTTTCCCCTTGTTTCCCTTAAACCAGCCCTTGCGCCGATCTAGAATCGGTTTTATATCAACCGTTGCGCGGCGCGTGGGACTCGAGAAACCGAGTTCAACGCGCCCGAACTGCATGGGCGAATGCCTGCATGTGATTCGGACCGCGCATTGCCGAATACGGGGCGTGTTCGGCGTCGGAATTCTTCAAGCATGCGACAACAGGCGTGCAGCAAACTGGTTCCCTCGGGAACGCGAAAATTGAGCGACAGATGGCGTCCAGAACTTCAAATCCATTAACGTTCCTGCAGCAGGTGCGGCAGGAAACAGCGAAGGTCACTTGGCCTTCCCGGCGCGAGACGATGATCTCGACGCTCATGGTTTTGGTTTTCGCTTTTATCGCCTGCCTGTTCTTTTTCGTTGCCGACTTCGCGATGGGTTACACCATCGAGCTGATCCTCGGCCTCGGACGCTAACGGCCACAAACGGAGAGCATCTGAGATGACCGCACGGTGGTATATCGTCCATGCCTATTCGAACTTCGAAAAGAAGGTCGCTGAGGACATCGAGCTGAAGGCCAAGCAGAAGGGTCTGTCGGAACATATCGAGCAGATCGTTGTGCCGACCGAAAAGGTCACCGAGGTCCGCCGCGGCCGCAAGGTCGATGCCGAGCGCAAGTTCTTCCCGGGCTATGTCCTGGTGCGCGCCAACCTGTCGGACGCCGTGTTCTCGCTGATCAAGAATACGCCCAAGGTGACGGGCTTCCTGGGCGATTCCAAGCCTGTGCCGATCACGGACAAGGAAGCCGAGCGCATCATGCACCAGGTGCAAGAAGGCGTCGAGCGTCCGAAGCCTTCGGTGACGTTCGAGTTCGGCGAGGAAGTCAGCGTCTCCGACGGTCCGTTCGCTTCCTTCAAGGGCTTTGTCCAGGAAGTGGACGAGGAGCGTTCGCGCCTCAAGGTCGAAGTTTCCATCTTCGGACGCGCCGTGCCGGTGGATCTCGAATTCGGTCAGGTCGAGAAGGTCTGATCGTTTCACGCGGACTTGAAGGTTCGTGTGTAAGCAGGAGGGTTCTCCTGCAAAGGCCGGTGGGAGGAACGAGCGACTTTAGCCGGTCGCATCAACCAAACCACCGCACTGCAACCGCCGGCATCAGTCCGGTATAAAGAAGGCAGAGTATATGGCTAAGAAAATTGCAGGCCAGCTCAAGCTCCAGGTCAAGGCAGCGTCGGCAACCCCGTCGCCTCCGATCGGCCCGGCTCTTGGTCAGCGCGGCATCAACATCATGGAGTTCTGCAAGGCGTTCAACGCGCAGACCCAGGAGATGGAGAAGGGTTCGCCCGTCCCCGTCGTGATCACCTATTATCAGGACAAGTCGTTCACCTTCGTCATGAAGACGCCGCCGGTGTCTTACTTCCTGAAGAAGGCCGCCAAGATCGAGTCCGGCTCGAAGCTTCCCGGCAAGGGTGGCGTGGCCGGCCGTATCACGCAGGCGCAGGTTCGTGAGATCGCCGAAGCGAAGCTCAAGGATCTGAACGCAAACGACGTCGATGCAGCGATGCGCATGGTTGAGGGCTCGGCCCGCTCCATGGGCCTGGAAGTGGTGGGCTGAGATCATGGCTAAGAAGGCTGGAAAGCGCATCACGCTCGCTCGCAAGGGCATTGATGTCGACAAGAACTACGATCTCGCCGAGGCCGTGAAGCTGCTCAAGGAGCGCGCCACTGCCAAGTTCGACGAGACCATCGAAGTCGCTATGAACCTCGGCGTTGATCCACGCCATGCTGACCAGATGGTCCGCGGCGTGGTGAACCTGCCTAACGGCACGGGACGTACGGTTCGCGTTGCTGTGTTTGCTCGTGGTGACAAGGCTGATGAAGCCCGCGCTGCCGGTGCCGACATTGTTGGCGCGGAAGATCTGGTTGAAACCGTCCAGAAGGGCGAGATCGACTTCGATCGCTGCATCGCCACCCCGGACATGATGCCGCTGGTCGGTCGTCTCGGTAAGGTCCTCGGCCCGCGCGGCATGATGCCGAACCCGAAGGTCGGCACCGTGACCGTCGACGTTGCCGGCGCCGTCAAGGCGTCCAAGGGCGGCGCTGTCGAGTTCCGCGTTGAAAAGGCCGGCATCATTCATGCTGGCGTTGGCAAGGCGTCCTTCGAGTCGACCGCTCTGGTGGAAAACATCCGGGCTTTCGCTGACGCGGTTGTTCGCGCCAAGCCGGCCGGCGCCAAGGGTGTGTACGTTCAGAAGATCGCGTTGACCTCGACCATGGGCCCAGGCCTCAAGGTCGATTTCTCGACCCTGAACCCGGCTTCCTAAGGGAAGCAACGGCTGGCCCGAGAGGCTGGCCTACCAATTCCGGGCGCTTCGGCGTCCGGATATGCGGACCAGAAATGATCCGCAATCCTGTCCGAGACTGCAGGCGGTTCCAAAACGAGCGGGACCTTAATCGCAAAGCCTGCATGAGACGGGTGAGGGCTGATTTCTCGATGCTGCGGCATCGTGCTGTCGGTTCGAACCGTGAGTGCCTTTTGTCTGCGTGCTGTTCGGCAACGAGCAGCATGGCGAAAGGGGACAGGATCCTCGAACGCCGACCGGATGGTCTTTCAGATCGCCCGCCGGCAAAAGGCAACCGGCAGACTGCTTCGCAAGAAGTGGACTGCCAACTGGAGATAGGCAGTGGATAGAGCGGAAAAACGCGAATTCGTCACGGGCCTGAACGACGTGTTTAAAAGCACGGGTTCTGTGGTCGTGGCCCACTATGCCGGTCTGACTGTGGCGCAAATGAACGATCTTCGTACGAAGATGCGCGCTGCAGGTGGCACCGTCAAAGTCGCGAAGAACCGCCTCGCCGTTATCGCTCTTCAGGGTACGGACTCCGAGGAGATGAACGCCCTGTTCAAGGGACAGACGCTCATCGCTTACTCGGACGATCCGGTTGCGGCTCCCAAGGTTGCATCCGATTTCGCCAAGACGAATGACAAGCTCGTCATTCTCGGCGGCGCAATGGGTGCCACGGCGTTGAACGCCGAGGGTGTCAAGTCTCTGGCAACCATGCCGTCGCTCGATGAACTTCGTGCGAAGATCGTTGGCATGATCCAGACCCCCGCGACCCGTATCGCCGCAGTCGTCAACGCACCGGCGGGCAACCTCGCCCGCGTGTTTGGCGCCTATGCCCGGAAGGACGAGGCGGCCTGAGGCCGTTCCTCGCAATCAACAGAACACGTTTCGAACCAACCATAAGGAACTAGTAACATGGCTGATCTCGCAAAGATCGTTGACGACCTGTCGGCCCTGACCGTCCTCGAGGCGGCTGAGCTGTCGAAGCTGCTGGAAGAGAAGTGGGGCGTTTCCGCTGCTGCTCCTGTTGCTGTTGCTGCTGCTGGCGGCGCTGCTGCTCCGGCTGAAGCTGCTGAAGAGAAGACCGAGTTCGACGTCGTCCTCACGGATGCCGGCGCACAGAAGATCAACGTCATTAAGGAAGTGCGTGCGATCACCGGTCTCGGCCTCAAGGAAGCCAAGGACCTGGTCGAAGGCGCGCCGAAGGTTGTCAAGGAAGCCGTTTCCAAGGCTGACGCTGACAAGCTCAAGGCTCAGCTAGAAGGCGCAGGCGCCAAGGTTGAACTGAAGTAAGCGTTTCGTCGCTTGTTTCCGGCGGGTGGTTCAACCATCCGCCGGTTGCGACGAAGGAAAGATGGGAAACCTTTTTCCTGAGGGCCGCAGCGGGGCTTTTAGGAAATGGGTTTCTGCCCGTTTCAGAGATAGGCCGGAGCGATCCGGCACCCCGGCAGCGATGGCGGGCGAGGTAAGCCAGTAAGGCAGCAAGGAGCGACGATGGCCCAGACGCAGACTTTTAATGGTCGCAGGCGCGTGCGCAAATTCTTCGGAGATATTCCGGAAGTTGCGGAGATGCCGAACCTCATTGAGGTTCAAAAGGCATCCTATGATCAGTTCCTTATGGTCGATGAGCCGGAAGGCGGACGTCAGAACGAAGGGCTCCAGGCTGTTTTCAAGTCGGTGTTCCCGATTTCCGACTTCTCCGGCGCTTCCATGCTGGAATTCGTGAAGTACGAATTCGAAGATCCGAAGTTCGACGTTGACGAATGCCGTCAGCGCGATTTGACCTTTGCCGCTCCGCTCAAGGTCACGCTGCGCCTGATCGTGTTCGATATTGACGAGGACACCGGCTCGAAATCCGTCAAGGACATCAAGGAGCAGGACGTTTACATGGGCGACATGCCGCTCATGACGTCCAACGGCACCTTCATCATCAACGGCACCGAGCGCGTCATCGTTTCGCAGATGCACCGTTCGCCGGGCGTCTTCTTCGATCACGACAAGGGCAAGTCGCATTCATCGGGCAAGCTGCTGTTTGCTGCGCGCGTTATTCCTTATCGCGGCTCGTGGCTCGACATCGAGTTCGACTCCAAGGACGTCGTGCACGCCCGCATCGATCGTCGCCGCAAGATTCCTGCGACCTCGCTGTTGATGGCCCTTGGTATGGATGGCGAGGAGATCCTCTCGACCTTCTATAACAAGATCACCTTCAAGCGTGCCGGCGATCATTGGCGCATTCCGTTCTCGGCCGAGCGTTTCCGCGGCATGAAGGCTGTGACCGACATGGTCGACGCCGACACCGGCGAGATCGTCGTCGAAGCCGGCAAGAAGATCACCGCGCGTCAGGCCCGTCAGCTGTCCGAAAAGGGCCTGAAGGCACTCAAGGCGACGGAAGACGATCTGATCGGCAACTACCTTGCCGAAGATATCGTCAACTACGCCACGGGTGAGATCTTCCTCGAGGCCGGCGACGAGATCGACGAGAAGACGCTCAAGGTTCTGCTGGAAAGCGGCGGCAACGAAGTCGAGGTTCTCGACATCGACCACGTCAATGTGGGCGCCTATATCCGCAACACGCTGAACGTCGACAAGAACGAAAGCCGTCAGGACGCGCTGTTCGACATCTACCGCGTCATGCGCCCGGGTGAGCCGCCAACGCTCGAAACGGCGGAAGCGATGTTCAACTCGCTGTTCTTTGATGCCGAGCGCTACGACCTTTCGGCCGTGGGTCGCGTCAAGATGAACATGCGTCTGGAACTCGACGCCGAAGACACCGTGCGCGTTCTGCGCCGCGAGGACATCTTGGCCGTCGTGAAGACGCTGGTTGAGCTGCGCGACGGCAAGGGCGAGATCGACGACATCGACAATCTCGGTAACCGCCGTGTGCGCTCGGTCGGCGAGCTCATGGAGAACCAGTACCGCGTCGGTCTGCTGCGCATGGAGCGTGCGATCAAGGAGCGCATGTCGTCGATCGAGATCGACACCGTCATGCCGCAGGACCTGATCAACGCCAAGCCTGCCGCTGCCGCCGTGCGTGAGTTCTTCGGTTCCTCGCAGCTGTCGCAGTTCATGGATCAAACCAATCCGCTGTCGGAGATCACGCATAAGCGTCGTCTTTCGGCTCTCGGACCTGGCGGTTTGACCCGCGAACGCGCCGGCTTCGAAGTCCGCGACGTGCATCCGACGCATTACGGCCGTATCTGCCCGATCGAAACGCCGGAAGGCCCGAACATCGGTCTGATCAACTCGCTGGCGACCTTCGCACGCGTCAACAAGTACGGCTTTATCGAAAGCCCGTATCGTCGCATCAAGGACGGCCGGGTTTCGGACGACGTCGTGTATCTGTCGGCGATGGAAGAAGCGAAGCACTACGTTGCGCAGGCGAACGCCGAGCTCGACGACAATGGTTCGTTCGTGGACGAGTTCGTGATCTGCCGTAACGCTGGCGAAGTCTTGATGACGCCGCGCGAAAACGTCGATCTCATGGACGTGTCGCCCAAGCAGATGGTGTCGGTCGCTGCCGCGCTGATCCCGTTCCTGGAAAACGACGACGCCAACCGCGCTCTGATGGGCTCCAACATGCAGCGTCAGGCTGTGCCGTTGGTTCGCGCCGAAGCGCCGTTCGTCGGCACCGGCATGGAGCCGATCGTTGCCCGTGACTCGGGCGCCGCAATCGGTGCACGCCGTACCGGCATCGTCGACCAGGTGGACGCGACGCGTATCGTTATTCGCGCAACGGAAGATCTCGAAGCCGGAAAGTCGGGCGTCGACATCTATCGTCTGATGAAGTTCCAGCGCTCCAATCAGTCGAGCTGCATCAATCAGCGTCCGCTTGTTCGCGTCGGCGACCGCATCCAGAAGGGCGACATCATCGCGGACGGTCCGTCGACCGACCTCGGCGATCTGGCACTTGGCCGCAACGTGCTCGTCGCGTTCATGCCTTGGAACGGCTACAACTACGAGGACTCGATCCTTCTGTCCGAGCGCATTGTCGCCGATGACGTCTTCACCTCGATCCATATCGAGGAGTTCGAGGTCATGGCTCGCGATACGAAGCTTGGACCTGAGGAAATCACGCGCGACATTCCGAACGTGTCGGAAGAAGCGCTGAAGAACCTCGATGAAGCGGGTATCGTCTACATCGGTGCGGAAGTGGCGCCGGGTGACATTCTCGTCGGCAAGATCACGCCGAAGGGCGAAAGCCCGATGACGCCGGAAGAAAAGCTTCTGCGCGCGATCTTCGGCGAAAAGGCTTCCGATGTGCGTGACACCTCCATGCGCATGCCGCCCGGAACCTTCGGCACGATCGTGGAAGTGCGCGTCTTCAATCGCCACGGCGTTGAGAAGGACGAGCGCGCCATGGCCATCGAGCGCGAGGAAATCGAGCGTCTCGCCAAGGACCGTGACGACGAGCAGGCGATCCTCGACCGCAACGTGTATGCCCGTTTGGCGGACATGCTGACGGACAAGGAAGCCGTTGCTGGTCCGAAGGGTTTCAAGAAGGGCACCACGCTTTCCCGTGAGATGCTTACCGACTATCCGCGTTCGCAGTGGTGGCAGTTTGCCGTCGATGACGAGCGGGCTCAGAGCGAACTCGAAGCACTTCGGGGTCAGTACGACGACTCCAAGAAGGCGCTTGAGCAGCGCTTCATGAACAAGGTCGAGAAGGTCCAGCGCGGCGACGAGATGCCTCCGGGCGTCATGAAGATGGTCAAGGTCTTCGTGGCCGTGAAGCGCAAGATGCAGCCGGGCGACAAGATGGCCGGCCGCCACGGCAACAAGGGCGTGGTCTCGCGGATCGTGCCGGTGGAAGACATGCCGTTCCTGGAAAACGGAACGCATGCCGACATCGTGCTCAACCCGTTGGGCGTGCCATCCCGCATGAACGTCGGCCAGATTCTGGAAACGCATCTGGGCTGGGCCTGCGCGGGCATGGGCCGTCAGATCGGTGAATTGATCGAGGCGTACAAGACCGGTGGCGATATTAAGCCGCTGCGCGCCACGCTCGAGGAACTGCTGCCGGACAACGATCGCAACGAGCCGGTTCGCGACTATGACGACGAGAGCGTTCTGCTTCTCGCCGACCAGATGAAGCGCGGCGTGTCGATTGCCACGCCGGTGTTCGACGGTGCCAACGAAGCCAACATCAATGCGATGCTGGAACAAGCCGGTCTGCATTCGTCGGGTCAGTCGCAGCTCTATGACGGACGCACAGGTGAACCGTTCGATCGCAAAGTGACGATGGGCTACATATATATGCTCAAGCTCAATCACTTGGTGGACGACAAGATCCACGCGCGTTCGATCGGGCCTTACTCGCTGGTGACCCAGCAGCCGCTGGGTGGCAAGGCGCAGTTCGGTGGCCAGCGCTTCGGCGAGATGGAGGTCTGGGCTCTGGAAGCATACGGTGCAGCTTACACGCTGCAGGAAATGCTGACGGTGAAGTCGGACGACGTTGCAGGCCGTACCAAGGTCTACGAGTCGATTGTACGCGGCGACGATACGTTCGAAGCCGGTATTCCGGAGAGCTTCAACGTTCTCGTCAAGGAAATGCGGTCGCTGGGCCTCAACGTCCAGCTCGAGAACTCGAAGGGCGAAGAGCCCGTTCGGCTTCCGGACGCTGCCGAGTAAAACGGCTTGTTGGTGCGTCGCCACGGCGGCGCACCTTTCGATTTCGGCGGGATCATGATCCCGCCTCGTTGTGGCCCGAGAAGACGGCCACGACACATGCCGGGCGGGCCGCTCGGAGCGAGATTTAAATTGAGGGGTTTGCGGACCCCGATAAGGAGAACGGCATGAACCAAGAGGTCATGAATCTCTTCAACCCTCAGACGCCGGTACAGACCTTCGACTCCATCCGGATCTCGCTGGCCTCGCCGGAGAAGATCCTTTCCTGGTCGTTCGGCGAGATCAAGAAGCCGGAGACGATCAACTACCGTACGTTCAAGCCGGAACGTGACGGCCTGTTCTGCGCGCGCATTTTCGGGCCGATCAAGGACTACGAGTGCCTGTGCGGCAAGTACAAGCGCATGAAGTACAAGGGCGTCATCTGCGAAAAGTGCGGCGTTGAAGTCACGCTGTCGCGCGTTCGTCGTGAGCGCATGGGCCACATTGAGCTGGCTGCGCCAGTCGCGCATATCTGGTTCCTGAAGTCGTTGCCGTCGCGCATCGGCACGCTGCTCGACATGACCTTGAAGGACATCGAGCGCGTTCTGTATTTCGAGAACTACATCGTCACCGAGCCTGGCTTGACCGCGCTGAAGGAGCACCAGCTCCTGAGCGAGGAAGAGTACATGATCGCCGTTGATGAGTATGGCGAAGACAGCTTCACTGCGATGATCGGCGCCGAAGCGATCCACGAGCTTCTGGCTTCGATGGACCTTGACACGATCGCCGGCGATCTGCGCACGGAACTGGCGTCCACTACGTCCGAGCTGAAACAGAAGAAGTATCTCAAGCGCCTCAAGGTGGTCGAGAACTTCATGGAGTCGGGCAACCGTCCGGAATGGATGATCATGAAGATCGTCCCAGTGATCCCGCCGGACCTGCGCCCGCTGGTTCCGCTGGACGGTGGCCGCTTTGCGACCTCCGATCTGAACGACCTGTATCGCCGCGTCATCAACCGTAACAACCGCCTCAAGCGGCTGATCGAGTTGCGTGCGCCTGGCATCATCATCCGCAACGAGAAGCGCATGCTTCAGGAAGCGGTGGATGCACTGTTCGACAACGGCCGCCGCGGCCGCGTCATCACGGGTGCCAACAAGCGTCCACTGAAGTCGCTGTCCGACATGCTCAAGGGCAAGCAAGGCCGCTTCCGTCAGAACCTTCTTGGCAAGCGCGTCGATTATTCCGGTCGTTCGGTTATCGTGACCGGTCCGGAGCTCAAGCTGCACCAGTGCGGTCTGCCGAAGAAGATGGCGCTCGAGCTCTTCAAGCCCTTCATCTATGCCCGCCTCGACGCCAAGGGTTATTCCTCCACCGTCAAGCAGGCAAAGAAGCTGGTCGAAAAAGAGCGTCCAGAAGTCTGGGATATCCTCGACGAGGTCATTCGCGAGCATCCGGTTCTGCTGAACCGCGCCCCGACGCTGCACCGTCTTGGCATCCAGGCGTTCGAACCCACGCTGATCGAAGGCAAGGCAATCCAGCTTCACCCGCTGGTCTGCACCGCCTTCAACGCTGACTTCGATGGCGACCAGATGGCCGTTCACGTGCCGCTGTCGTTGGAAGCGCAGCTCGAAGCGCGCGTTCTGATGATGTCGACCAATAACATCCTGCACCCTGCTTCCGGTGCGCCGGTCATCGTGCCGTCGCAGGACATGGTGCTGGGTCTGTACTACCTTTCGATCGTCAACCAGAACGAGCCGGGCGAGGGCATGGTCTTTGCGGATATGGGCGAGCTTCAGCACGCTCTTGAAACCAAGGCCGTCACACTGCACGCCAAGATCAAGGGTCGCTTCAAGACGGTGGACGCCGAAGGCAATGTCGTGTCGAAGATCCATGACACGACGCCTGGCCGCATGATCATCGCCGAGCTGCTGCCGAAGAACGTCAACGTTCCTTTCGACACCGCAAATCAGGAGATGACCAAGAAGAACATCTCCAAGATGATCGATACGGTCTATCGCCACTGCGGTCAGAAAGAGACGGTGATCTTCTGCGATCGCATCATGGCGCTCGGCTTCAGCCATGCCTGCCGCGCCGGCATTTCGTTCGGCAAGGACGACATGGTCATTCCGGACACCAAGGAAAAGCTGGTTTCGGACACCGAGACGCTCGCGAAGGAATATGAGCAGCAGTACAATGACGGCCTGATTACCCAGGGCGAAAAGTACAACAAGGTGGTCGACGCCTGGGCCAAGTGCTCGGAAAAGGTCGCCGAGGAAATGATGGGCCGCATCAAGGCAGTCGAGTTCAACGAAGACGGCCGTCAAAAGCCGATGAACTCGATCTACATGATGAGCCACTCGGGTGCTCGTGGTTCGCCGACGCAGATGCGTCAGCTCGCCGGCATGCGCGGCCTTATGGCCAAGCCGTCGGGCGAGATCATCGAAACGCCGATCATCTCGAACTTCAAGGAAGGTCTGACCGTTCTCGAGTACTTCAACTCGACCCACGGTGCCCGTAAGGGTCTCGCCGACACCGCCTTGAAGACCGCGAACTCGGGCTACCTGACCCGCCGTCTCGTCGACGTGGCGCAGGATTGCATCGTCAATGCGATCGATTGCGGCACCGAGAAGGGCCTTACCATGCAGCCGATCGTGGATGCTGGTCAGGTCGTGGCATCGCTCGGGCAGCGCATCCTTGGCCGTACGGCTCTGGACGACGTGAACCATCCGCTGTCGGGCGATCTGCTGGTCAAGGCCGGCACGCTGATGGACGAGCGCGACATCGAGAAGATCGAGAAGGCTGGCATCCAGGCTGTTCGCATCCGCTCGGCTCTGACTTGCGAAGTGCGCGTCGGCGTTTGCGCCGTTTGCTACGGTCGCGATCTGGCACGCGGTACCCCGGTCAACCAGGGCGAAGCGGTCGGAGTTATCGCGGCTCAGTCGATCGGCGAGCCGGGCACCCAGCTCACCATGCGTACCTTCCACATGGGCGGCACGGCGCAGGTCGTCGATCAGTCGTTCCTGGAAGCTTCGTATGAAGGCCAGGTGCAGATCCGCAACCGCAACGTGGTGCGCAACTCCGATGGCAATCTGATTGTCATGGGCCGCAACATGGCTGTTCTCATCCTGGATGAGACGGGCAAGG
This sequence comes from Tianweitania populi, assembly GCF_014652875.1. Lineage (GTDB taxonomy): Bacteria > Pseudomonadota > Alphaproteobacteria > Rhizobiales > Rhizobiaceae > Tianweitania > Tianweitania populi. The sequence goes on from NZ_BMZQ01000001.1 coordinate 746,660, forward strand.
AGCGTGCGACCCACCGCGTGACCTACGGTTCGCGCATTTACGTCGATGACGGCGATGCAGTTCGTCGTGGTCAGCGTATTGCCGAATGGGATCCGTATACCCGTCCGATCCTCACCGAGCTGGAAGGCCGCGTGGAGTTCGAAGATCTGGTGGACGGCATCTCCGTGCAGGAAACTGCGGACGAGGCGACCGGCATCACCAAGCGTGAAGTCATCGACTGGCGCTCGACCCCTCGTGGTTCGGACCTCAAGCCGGCGATCACGGTGTTCGATGCCAAGGGCAAGATTGCCAAGCTGGCACGTGGCGGCGACGCTCGCTTCATGTTGTCGGTGGAAGCCATCCTGTCAGTGGAGCCCGGCGCATCCGTTAAGCCTGGCGACGTGCTGGCCCGTATTCCTATGGAAAGCGCCAAGACGAAGGACATCACGGGCGGTCTGCCGCGCGTGGCGGAACTCTTCGAAGCGCGTCGTCCCAAGGATTGCGCGGTTATCGCAGAGATCGACGGTACGGTTCGTTTCGGTCGCGACTACAAGAACAAGCGTCGCATCGTGATCGAGCCGCATGACGAGGCCATGGAGCCGGTCGAGTATCTCATCCCGAAGGGCAAGCCGTTCCATCTCCAGGACGGCGACGTCATCGAGAAGGGCGACTACATCCTGGACGGCAATCCGGCACCGCACGACATCCTTGCCATCAAGGGCGTCGAGGCGCTGGCTTCTTACCTCGTGAACGAGATCCAGGAAGTGTACCGACTGCAGGGCGTGTTGATCAACGACAAGCACATCGAGGTGATCGTTCGCCAGATGCTGCAGAAAGTTGAGATCACGGAGCAGGGCGACTCGACCTACATTCCGGGCGATCATGTCGATCAGGTCGAACTCGACGAGATCAACGATCGCTTGATCGAGGAAGGCAAGACGCCTGCCGCAGGTCAGCCGGTGTTGCTTGGTATTACCAAGGCCTCGCTGCAGACGCCGTCCTTCATCTCGGCAGCGTCGTTCCAGGAAACCACGCGCGTTCTCACCGAGGCGGCGGTTGCCGGTAAGATGGACACGTTGCAGGGTCTCAAGGAGAACGTCATCGTCGGCCGTCTCATCCCGGCCGGTACTGGCGGTCAGATGACGCAGATCCGCCGTATTGCGACCTCGCGCGACGAGTTGATCCTCGACGAGCGCCGCAAGTCGACCGGTTCGGAAGTTGCCGAGCCGATGTTGGCCGACATGACCAACGCCGCCGAATAAGGCGCAACAAGCAATAAGAAAAAGGCCGCCTTTCGGGGCGGCCTTTTTCGTTTCAGCAAAGCGCAGATTGCTAAGTCAGCCGGACGATCGCGATCTCGCCTTCAACGGCGCCCTGATAGGCGGAGGCATGCGGTTCTTCATCCGGCATTCCCTGCATCTCGCCGATCTGATCGAGTTCCGCTTCCACATAGCCCTCGCGCGATAGGGCTTCCAACGCGGTGCGAACAGCCGAGTCATCGTCAGGGGCAACAAGCAAAACGTGAACCTCCTCCGAATCGCCGTCCTTCTGCATCCAGGCGCGACCGACGATGATCGTCACCGGAGGCGACTCGTTGTCGTTCTCACCTGATTCCATCTTCATGATTCCAGCCTTCCATATGTTTGTCGGTCGTTGCGAAGCGGTTTAGCATTAAGAATGCGGAAAGATTCCAAGACGCCGGCTTCAACGAAGGAAATTATCTTGCTTAAGACCACCTATTCACCACCAGCTGCCGACTAATCCCAGAGCAGCCGCCTTTCGGGGTTGACGAAAGGGGACTCACGCAGTAGAAGCCGCCTCACAGAGCCGATGTGAGGACTTCCGCTTCGGGACGACACGTCCTGGACACTGTCCTCAAACAGGGTTCGTTTCTACGAGCGAATAACATTGCCGGCGCGCATGAGGCAGGAAACTGCTTCCTCTGCATTTGATTGGGCAAAGCCGCGAGAGCGGTTTCTTGCCCGCAAACGCGTATGCTAACGGCGCTTGTATATGCCTGGAAACGGGCCCGAGTGAGATAAGAGGACGACGGTTAATGCCTACCGTAAACCAGTTGATCCGCAAGCCGCGCATTGCGCCGGTGAAGCGCAACAAGGTACCGGCCATGCAGGCCAACCCACAGAAGCGTGGCGTCTGCACGCGTGTTTATACAACGACCCCGAAGAAGCCGAACTCGGCTCTGCGTAAGGTCGCCAAGATCCGCTTGACCAATGGCTTCGAAGTCATCGGTTACATCCCGGGTGAGGGTCACAACCTTCAGGAGCACTCCGTGGTCATGATCCGCGGCGGCCGCGTGAAGGATCTTCCGGGTGTGCGTTACCACATCATCCGCGGCGTTCTCGATACGCAGGGTGTGAAGAACCGCAAGCAGCGCCGTTCGAAGTACGGCGCAAAGCGCCCGAAGTAAGCCAGGTCCGGTCAGGCAGCCTTTGGCGCCGACCTTTGATTGAGAGACAGAAGCTATGTCCCGTCGTCACAGTGCAGAAAAGCGCGAGATCAACCCGGATCCGAAGTTCGGTGATCTCGTCGTCACGAAGTTCATGAACGCCATCATGCTGCACGGCAAGAAGTCGGTCGCCGAGACCATCGTCTACTCCGCGCTGGATCAGGTTCAGAGCCGTACCAAGCAGGAACCGGTCACCGTGTTCCGTCAGGCTCTCGACAACGTTGCGCCGCACGTCGAAGTGCGTTCGCGTCGCGTTGGTGGTGCGACCTACCAGGTTCCGGTTGATGTGCGCCCAGAGCGTCGCCAGGCTTTGGCCATTCGTTGGCTGATCACGGCCGCTCGCAATCGCAACGAGACCACGATGGTTGATCGTCTTTCGGGCGAATTGATGGATGCTGCCAACAATCGTGGCACTGCCGTCAAGAAGCGCGAAGACACCCACAAGATGGCTGAAGCCAACCGCGCATTCGCGCACTACCGCTGGTAATCGGCGGAAGAGAGAGGCATTCCTATGGCCCGCGAATATAAAATCGAAGACTATCGTAACTTCGGCATCATGGCTCACATCGATGCTGGCAAGACGACCACGACCGAACGCGTCCTCTACTACACCGGCAAGTCCCACAAGATCGGCGAAGTCCATGACGGCGCCGCTACGATGGACTGGATGGAGCAGGAGCAGGAGCGTGGCATCACGATCACGTCCGCTGCTACCACGACCTTCTGGAAGGGTCGCGATGGCAAGATGCGCCGCTTCAACATCATCGATACGCCCGGCCACGTCGACTTCACCATTGAAGTCGAGCGCTCGCTGCGCGTTCTCGACGGTGCGATCGCTCTTCTCGACGCCAATGCTGGTGTTGAGCCGCAGACCGAAACCGTTTGGCGCCAGGCAGACAAGTATCATGTTCCGCGCATGATCTTCTGCAACAAGATGGACAAGATCGGCGCTGATTTCTATCGCTCCTATGAGATGATCGCGACCCGTCTTGGTGCGCAGGCTGTTGCTATGCAGCTGCCGATCGGTGCCGAGAACGATTTTAAGGGCGTTGTCGATCTCATCGAGATGAACGCGCTGGTTTGGCGTGACGAGAGCCTGGGCGCTGCCTGGGACGTCGTTGAAATCCCGGCCGATCTGAAGGATCGCGCTGAGGAATACCGCGAGAAGTTGATCGAAGCCGCCGTCGAAATGGACGACGATGCGATGAACGACTATCTCGAGGGCAAGATGCCCGACAACGATAAGATCCGTGCGCTGATCCGCAAGGGTACGATCGCGGTCAAGTTCTTCCCGATGTTCTGTGGTTCCGCCTTCAAGAACAAGGGTGTCCAGCCGCTTCTGGACGCGGTCGTCGAGTTCCTTCCGTCACCGGCAGATGTGCCTGCGATCAAGGGCATCGACGCCAAGACCGAAGGTGAAATTGAGCGTCACGCTGACGATGAAGAGCCGCTGTCGATGCTGGCCTTCAAGATCATGAACGATCCTTTCGTTGGTTCGCTGACCTTTGCCCGCATCTACTCGGGCAAGCTGACTAAGGGTACGTCGCTCGAGAACACCGTGAAGGGCAAGCGCGAGCGCATCGGCCGTATGCTGCAGATGCACTCCAACTCTCGCGAAGACATCGAAGAAGCCTTTGCAGGCGACATCGTTGCTCTGGCTGGTCTCAAGGAAACCACCACGGGCGACACGCTTTGCGATCCCCTGAAGCCGGTTATCCTGGAGCGCATGGAATTCCCCGAGCCGGTCATCCAGATCGCGATCGAGCCTAAGACCAAGGGCGACCAGGAAAAGATGGGCCTCGCGCTCAACCGCCTGGCTGCTGAAGATCCTTCCTTCCGCGTCAAAACGGACGAAGAGTCGGGTCAGACCATCATTGCCGGCATGGGTGAACTTCACCTCGACATTCTCGTTGACCGCATGCGTCGCGAGTTCAAGGTCGAGGCGACTGTTGGTGCTCCTCAGGTTGCTTATCGTGAAACCATCACGCGCCGCACCGAGGAAGACTACACCCACAAGAAGCAGACCGGTGGTACGGGTCAGTTCGCTCGCGTGAAGCTGATCTTCGAGCCGAACCCGGAAGGCGAAGATTTCGTTTTCGAATCTAAGATCATCGGCGGTGCTATTCCCAAGGAATACATCCCCGGCGTTCAGAAGGGGATCGAGAGCGTTCTTTCCTCGGGTCCAGTTGCTGGCTTCCCGATGCTCGGCGTCAAGGCGACCCTGATCGACGGTGCATTCCACGACGTTGACTCCTCGGTTCTCGCGTTCGAAATTGCTTCGCGTGCTTGCTTCCGTGATGCTGCCAAAAAGGCTGGTGCACAGCTTCTCGAGCCGATCATGAAGGTCGAGGTTGTCACGCCGGAAGACTACGTCGGTAGCGTGATCGGCGACTTGAACAGCCGTCGTGGCCAGATCCAGGGCCAGGAAACGCGCGGTGTGGCCGTCGTCATCAATGCGATGGTTCCGCTGGCGAACATGTTCAAGTACGTCGACAACCTGCGCTCGATGAGCCAGGGACGTGCACAATACACGATGCTGTTCGACCACTATGAGCCGGTTCCGACCGCGGTCGCTCAGGAAATCCAGAAGAAATTCGCGTAAAGCCCGCGCGCTTACGCCGTCACCCATTGATGCCCCAGCGCGGGCAAGAAAGTTAGGAGAAGTCACATGGCTAAAGGTAAATTCGAGCGTAACAAGCCGCATGTGAACATTGGCACGATTGGTCACGTTGACCACGGCAAGACGTCGCTGACGGCCGCGATCACGAAGTACTTCGGTGAGTTCAAGGCGTATGACCAGATCGACGCTGCTCCTGAAGAAAAGGCACGCGGCATCACGATCTCGACGGCACACGTCGAATACGAGACGCCGAACCGCCACTATGCACACGTCGACTGCCCCGGCCACGCCGACTATGTGAAGAACATGATCACCGGTGCCGCGCAGATGGACGGCGCGATCCTGGTTGTGTCGGCTGCCGACGGCCCGATGCCGCAGACCCGCGAGCACATTCTGCTCGCCCGTCAGGTTGGCGTTCCTTCGATCGTTGTGTTCCTGAACAAGGTCGACCAGGTCGACGACGCCGAGCTGCTCGAGCTGGTTGAGCTGGAAGTGCGCGAGCTTCTGTCGAAGAACGAATTCCCGGGCGATGACATTCCGATCGTCAAGGGTTCGGCTCTGGCTGCTCTCGAGGACAGCAACAAGGAAATCGGCGAGAACGCCATCCGCAAGCTGATGGAAGAGGTCGACGCCTATATCCCGACGCCTGAGCGTCCGATTGACCAGCCGTTCCTGATGCCGATCGAAGACGTGTTCTCGATTTCGGGCCGCGGTACGGTTGTGACGGGTCGCGTCGAGCGCGGCATCATCAAGGTCGGCGAGACGGTTGAGATCGTCGGCATCCGCAACACCTCGTCCACGACGGTGACGGGCGTTGAAATGTTCCGCAAGCTGCTCGATCAGGGCCAGGCTGGCGACAACATCGGCGCGTTGGTTCGCGGCGTTGATCGTGAAGGCGTCGAGCGCGGCCAGGTTCTGGCCAAGCCGGGTTCGGTGAAGCCGCACAAGAAGTTCAAGGCAGAGGCCTACATCCTGACCAAGGAAGAGGGTGGCCGTCATACGCCGTTCTTCACGAACTACCGTCCGCAGTTCTACTTCCGCACGACGGACGTGACGGGCATCGTGTCGCTGGCCGAAGGCACCGAGATGGTGATGCCGGGCGACAACGTGACGGTCGACGTTGAACTGATCGTTCCGGTCGCCATGGAAGAAAAGCTGCGCTTCGCAATCCGCGAAGGCGGCCGCACCGTCGGCGCCGGCGTCGTCGTCGCTATCACCGAGTAATAGGCACGGGCTTTAGTCCCGCGGCAAACTGGCCGCGGGAGCTAAGCGCAAGGAAGTGACGCAATGAACGGACAAAATATCCGCATCCGCCTGAAAGCGTTCGACCATCGTGTACTCGACGCTTCCACGCGCGAGATCGTGTCGACGGCGAAGCGCACCGGTGCGAATGTACGTGGCCCAATCCCGCTGCCGACTCGCATCGAGAAGTTCACCGTGAACCGCTCGCCGCACATCGACAAGAAGAGCCGCGAACAGTTCGAGATGCGCACACACAAGCGTCTTCTCGACATCGTGGATCCCACCCCGCAGACGGTTGATGCGCTGATGAAGCTCGATCTCGCCGCCGGCGTGGATGTTGAGATCAAGCTTTAAGAGGCTTTCGCGACAGGTATGTGACGCCCTTTGCGGCTCCAGACCTGAGGAAGAACGAGAGGCGTGACGGCTGCGGCCGACAGCGAACTCTGAAGGAAACGAACCGATGCGTTCAGGTGTAATTGCACAGAAGTTGGGGATGACGCGCATCTACAACGATGCCGGCGAGCATGTGCCCGTGACGGTGCTCCGCATGGAGAACTGCCAGGTGGTCGCTCAGCGCACCCAGGAAAAGAACGGCTACACGGCGGTGCAGCTCGGCGTCGGCCTTGCGAAGGTGAAGAACACCTCCAAGGCTTTGCGCGGCCATTTTGCAACCGCTTCCGTTGAGCCGAAGGCCAAGGTCGCTGAGTTCCGGGTTACCCCTGAGAACCTGCTCGACATCGGTGCCGAGATCACGGTCGAACATTTCGTCGCCGGCCAGAAGGTCGACGTGACGGGAACCTCGATCGGTAAGGGCTTCCAGGGCGTTATCAAGCGTCACAACTTCGGTGGTGGCCGCGCCACCCACGGTAACTCGGTTTCTCACCGCGTTCACGGCTCGACTGGTCAGCGCCAGGATCCGGGCAAGGTGTTCAAGGGCAAGAAGATGGCCGGCCACATGGGCGACGTTCGCGTCACGACCCAGAACGTGGAAGTCGTTTCGACCGATACCGATCGTGGCCTGATCCTGATCCGCGGTGCGGTTCCGGGTTCCAAGGGTGCCTGGATCATGGTTCGCGATGCCGCCAAGGTTTCGCTGCCCGACAGCGCGCCGAAGCCGGCCGCCATCCGCGCCGCAGCTCAGGCTTCCAATGAAGCTCCGGCTACTGAAGGGGCCGAATAATGGATCTGACGGTCAAAACTCTTGCCGGCGGTGAAGCCGGCCAGCTCTCGCTCAACGAGGGCATCTTCGGACTGGAGCCGCGCGAAGACATCGTTGCTCGCGTTGTTCGTTGGCAGCTTGCCAAGCGCCAGCAGGGCACGCACCAGGCCAAGGGCCGTGCGGAGATCTCCCGCACCGGCGCCAAGATGTACAAGCAGAAGGGTACGGGCCGCGCTCGTCACTCCTCGGCTCGCGCGCCGCAGTTCCGCGGCGGTGGTAAGGCTCACGGCCCGGTTTCGCGCAGCCACGAGCATGATCTGCCGAAGAAGGTTCGCGCTCTCGGCTTGAAGCACGCGCTGTCGGCCAAGGCCAAGGCTTCCAACCTGATCGTGATCGACGATCTGGCTGTTCAGGACGCAAAGACCAAGGCGCTGATCGCGAACTTCGCTGGTCTCGGCCTCACCAATGCGCTGGTTATCGGCGGTGCTGAGCTCGACCAGAACTTCGCCCGGGCTGCCTCGAACATCCCGAACATCGACGTTCTGCCGATCCAGGGCATCAACGTCTACGACATCATGCGCCGCGGTACGCTCGTTCTTTCGAAGTCGGCCGTGGAAGCTCTCGAGGAACGCTTCAAATGACGGACCTGCGCCACTACGACGTGATCGTCAGCCCGGCGATCACCGAAAAGTCGACCATGGCTTCGGAGCAGAACCAGGTGGTCTTCAACGTCGCCAAGAAGGCGACCAAGCCTGAGATCAAGGCAGCGATTGAATCGCTGTTCGGCGTCAAGGTGACGGCAGTGAACACCCTGGTCCGCAAGGGCAAGGTGAAGCGCTTCCGCGGAACCATTGGCCGCCAGAGCGACGTCAAGAAGGCTGTTATCACCCTGGCCGACGGCGACACGATCGACGTTTCGACGGGTCTGTAAGTAGGCCGGAAGGACAAGAACAATGGCACTCAAGTCTTACAACCCGACGACGCCGAGCCAGCGCCAGCTGGTGATCGTCGATCGCTCGGGTCTTTACAAGGGCAAGCCTGTCAAGGCTCTGACCGAAGGTTTGACCAAGAGCGGCGGCCGCAACAACTACGGCCGCATCACCGCTCGTTTCATCGGTGGTGGTCACAAGCGCACTTACCGTCTGATCGACTTCAAGCGTCGCAAGTTCGACGTGTCGGGCACGGTTGAGCGTTTGGAATATGACCCGAACCGCACGGCGTTCATCGCACTCGTCAAGTATGACGACGGCGAACTGGCCTACATCCTGGCTCCGCAGCGTATTGCTGCCGGCGACAAGATCATTGCCGGCGCTTCGGTTGACGTGAAGCCAGGCAATGCAATGCCGCTGCAGGCGATGCCGGTCGGCACGATCATCCACAATGTGGAGCTGAAGCCGGGCAAGGGCGGTCAGATCGCTCGGTCCGCCGGTTCCTATGCCCAGCTGGTCGGTCGCGATCAGGGCATGGCGATCCTGCGTCTGAACTCTGGCGAACAGCGCATCGTGCACGGAACGTGCATGGCAACTGTTGGCGCCGTGTCCAATCCGGACCACGGCAACATCAATGACGGTAAGGCTGGTCGTACCGTTTGGCGTGGCAAGCGTCCGCACAATCGCGGCGTTGTCATGAATCCGGTTGATCACCCACATGGTGGTGGTGAAGGTCGTACGTCCGGTGGTCGCCATCCGGTGTCCCCATGGGGTAAGCCGACCAAGGGCAAGAAGACGCGGTCCAACAAGTCGACCGATAAGTTCATCATGCGCTCGCGCCACCAGCGCAAGAGCTAAGGTAGAGGTACGACAGTGACCCGTTCAGTCTGGAAAGGCCCGTTCATTGACGGCTATCTTCTCAAGAAGGCCGACAAGGTTCGTGAAGGCAGCCGCAACGAGGTGATCAAGATGTGGAGCCGTCGCTCCACGATCCTGCCGCAGTTCGTCGGCCTCACCTTCGGTGTTTACAACGGCCAGAAGCACATTCCGGTCTCCGTGTCGGAAGACATGGTTGGCCACAAGTTCGGCGAGTTCTCTCCGACCCGTACCTACTACGGTCACGGTGCGGACAAGAAGGCGAAGAGGAAATAACGATGGGCAAGGCCAAAGCTCCGCGCCGGCTTGCTGATAACGAGGCGCGCGCCGTTCTGCGCACCATCCGCATCAGCCCGCAAAAGCTGAATCTGGTTGCTGCGCTGATCCGCGGCAAGAAGGTGCAGGCTGCGCTTGCCGATCTCGAATTCTCGCAGAAGCGTATCGCCGGCACCGTCAAGAAGACGTTGGAATCGGCAATCGCCAATGCCGAGAACAACCATGATCTCGATGTCGACGCCCTGGTGGTTGCCGAGGCTTATGTCGGCAAGTCGATCGTGATGAAGCGTTTCCATACCCGTGGCCGCGGTCGTGCCAGCCGCATCGAAAAGCCGTTCGCGCACCTGACGATCGTGGTTCGCGAAAAGGAAGAGAAAGTGGAGGCCGCCTGATGGGCCAGAAAATCAACCCGATCGGTCTGCGCCTCGGCATCAACCGCACCTGGGATTCGCGCTGGTATGCGAACACCGGTGAATACGGTCAGCTGCTGCACGAAGACATCAAGATCCGCAAGTATCTGATGGCTGAGCTGAAGCAGGCCGCGATCTCCAAGGTTGTGATCGAGCGCCCGCACAAGAAGTGCCGCGTGACCATTCACGCTGCTCGTCCTGGCCTGATCATCGGCAAGAAGGGCGCGGACATCGAAAAGCTTCGCAAGAAGCTGATGGAGATGACCAAGTCCGAAACGCACCTCAACATCGTTGAAGTGCGCAAGCCGGAAACGGATGCCACGCTGGTTGCACAGTCGATCGCGCAGCAGCTCGAGCGTCGTATCGCTTTCCGTCGTGCCATGAAGCGTGCCGTGCAGTCGGCGATGCGTCTTGGTGCCGAAGGCATCCGCATCAACTGCGCGGGTCGTTTGGGCGGCGCGGAAATCGCTCGTATGGAATGGTACCGTGAAGGTCGCGTTCCGCTGCACACGCTGCGCGCCGATGTTGATTACGGCACGGCTGAAGCCCATACGGCTTACGGCATCTGCGGCGTAAAGGTCTGGGTCTTCAAGGGCGAGATCCTCGAGCATGATCCGATGGCTTCCGAGCGTCGCGCAAGCGAGGCTGAACAGCCATCGAGCAACCGCCGTCGCGAACACGCGTAAGCTGGTCGCTTTAGAGAATTTGGAGTAGAGAACAATGCTGCAGCCAAAGCGCACAAGGTTCCGCAAGCAGTTCAAGGGCCGCATTCATGGCCTGGCCAAGGGTGGTACCGACCTGAACTTCGGTGGCTTTGGCTTGAAGGCTTTGGAGCCGAATCGCGTCACCGCACGTGAGATCGAAGCGGCCCGCCGCGCGATCACTCGTGAGATGAAGCGTCAGGGTCGTGTCTGGATCCGTGTGTTCCCGGATCTTCCGGTGACCTCGAAGCCGACCGAAGTTCGTATGGGTAAAGGTAAGGGCGCTGTTGACTATTGGGCGTGCCGGGTTAAGCCGGGCCGCGTGATGTTCGAGATCGACGGCGTTCCGGAAGATATCGCACGTGAGGCGCTTCGCCTTGGTGCTGCCAAGCTTTCGGTTAAGACCCGCTTCATCCAGCGCATCGCAGAATAAGGAAGGGCGAGGATCATGAAGACCGCCGATGTCCGGGCGATGAGCCAGGACCAGATGAACGACACGCTGGCCGACCTCAAGAAGGAGCAGTTCAACCTGCGCTTCCAGAAGGCGACCGGTCAGATGGAAAAGACCGCGCGGGTCAAGCAGATCCGCCGCGACATCGCCCGGATCAAGACGATCGCCGCCGAGAAATCGGCTGGTCAGAAGGCATAAGGAAGAAAACCATGCCGAAGCGCGTCATGCAGGGCACTGTCGTTAGCGACAAGAACGAGAAGACCGTCGTCGTGAAGGTGGAGCGTCGCTTCACCCATCCGGTGATGAAGAAGACCGTCCGCTTGTCGAAGAAGTACAAGGCTCACGACGAAAACAACGCCCACAAGGTTGGCGATGTGGTTTTCATCCAGGAGTCGGCGCCGATCTCGCGCGACAAGCGCTGGGTGGTGATTGCGGCCGAAGAAGCCAACTAAGAAACGTTTTGACAAGCCGGGGAGGGTATTTGGCCTTCCCGTGAGAGAAAAGAAGAAGGCGGCCAGTCATGATTCAGATGCAGTCGAACCTCGACGTGGCGGATAATTCCGGTGCGCGTCGCGTTATGTGCATCAAGGTGCTGGGCGGCTCGAAGCGGAAGTACGCATCCGTCGGCGACATCATTGTCGTGTCGATCAAGGAAGCGATCCCGCGTGGCCGCGTGAAGAAGGGTGACGTGATGAAGGCCGTCGTGGTTCGCACCGCGAAGGAAATTCGTCGCGCTGACGGCAGCGCAATCCGGTTCGACAAGAACGCGGCTGTGCTGATCGACAACAAGAAAGAGCCGATTGGCACGCGTATCTTCGGACCGGTTCCGCGCGAATTGCGCTCGAAGAACCACATGAAGATCATCTCGCTCGCGCCAGAAGTGCTCTGAGGAGAACGGACCAATGAACAAGATCCGCAAAGGCGACAACGTCGTCGTTCTCTCGGGCAAGGACAAGGGTCGCAGCGGCGAAGTCCTTCAGGTCATGCCGAAGGACGATAAGGCTGTTGTTCGCGGCGTGAACATCGTGCGCAAGCACCAGAAGCAGACCCAATCGCAGGAAGGCGGCATCATCTCGAAAGAGGCGCCGATCCACCTGTCCAACATTGCGCTCGCCGATCCCAAGGACGGCAAGCCGACACGCGTCGGTTTCGACATTCGTGACGGCAAGAAGGTGCGCATCGCCAAGCGCTCGGGAGACGTCATCAATGGCTGAGCAGCAATACACGCCGCGTCTTAAGTCCGTTTACCAGGACAAGATCCGCGCGACGCTCCAGGAGCAGTTCAACTACGCCAACGAGATGCAGATCCCGCGCCTGGACAAGGTCGTGATCAACATGGGTGTTGGCGAAGCAACGGCAGACTCGAAGAAGCCTTCGGTTGCTGCCGAAGACCTCGGCATGATCGCTGGCCAGAAGGCAGTTGTGACCCGTGCGCGCACGTCGATCGCCGGCTTCAAGGTTCGTGAGAACATGCCGATTGGCGCTAAGGTCACGCTTCGCAAGGAGCGCATGTATGAGTTCGTCGACCGTCTGGTCACGATCGCTCTGCCGCGCGTCCGCGATTTCCGCGGACTGAATGCCAAGAGCTTCGATGGCCGTGGCAATTTTGCCATGGGCATCAAGGAACACATCGTGTTCCCCGAGATCAACTACGACAAGGTTGATCAGGTATGGGGAATGGACATCATCGTTTGTACGACTGCAAAGACGGATGAAGAAGCACGGGCTCTCCTGAAGGCCCTGAACTTCCCGTTTCGCCAGTAACGGCAGCGAGCAAAGGAAAATCTGAAATGGCAAAGACCAGCTCAGTCCAGAAAGACAAAAAGGTCCGCAAGACCGTGGCTCGTTTCGCTGCAAAGCGTAAGGAGCTGAAGGACATCGTGATGGATCAGGATCGTCCGATCGAGGAGCGTTTCCGTGCGCAGCTCAAGCTTGCCGCACTGCCGCGCAATTCATCGAAGGTTCGCATCCACAACCGTTGCGAAGTCACCGGCCGTCCGCACGCCTTCTACCGCAAGCTGCGCATGTCGCGTATTGCACTGCGCGATCTGGGTTCCGTGGGCGCGATCCCCGGCCTGGTCAAGTCGAGCTGGTAAGGAGAGACAGTTATGTCCATGACCGATCCTCTCGGCGATATGCTGACCCGCATCCGTAACGCACTTGGCCGTCGCAAGCTTACGGTTTCCACGCCGTCTTCGCGTCTGCGCCAGCGCGTTCTGGATGTTCTGAAGTCTGAAGGCTACATTCGCGATTACAGCGTTTCGGAATTCGAGAACGGCAAGGCCGAGATCGAAATCGAACTGAAGTACCACGAAGGTGCTCCGGTGATCCGCGAGATCAGCCGCGTGTCCAAGCCTGGCCGCCGCGTCTACGTTTCGATGAAGACGATCCCGCACGTGGCCAACGGCCTCGGCATCTCGATCCTGTCGACGCCGAAGGGCGTGATGGCCGATCACGAGGCGCGCGAGCAGAACGTCGGCGGCGAAATCCTCTGCCAGATCTTCTGATCGGCGGACAAGAACAACGAGGACAAGACCAATGTCTCGTATTGGCAAGAAACCGGTTCCGGTGCCCCAGGGCGTGACCGCCGACGTGAACGGCCAGACCGTCACGGCGAAGGGACCAAAGGGCGAGCTGAAGTTCGTCGTCAACGACGAAGTGCTCGTCAAGTCGGAAGGTGGCGAGATCTCGGTCCAGCCGCGCGACGAATCGAAGGACGCACGCTCCAAGTGGGGCATGTCGCGGACCCAGATCGTCAACATCCTGACGGGTGTAAAGGACGGCTTCGAGCGTCGTCTCGAGATCACGGGCGTTGGTTACCGCGCCACCATGCAGGGCAAGAACCTGCAGTTGGCTCTTGGCTTCAGCCACGACGTGGTTTACGAGACCCCGGCCGGAATCACCATTGCGACGCCGAAGCCGACGGAAATCGTCGTGACCGGTATCGACAAGCAGGTTGTCGGCCAGGTCGCTGCCGAAATTCGCGAGTATCGCGGCCCCGAGCCCTACAAGGGCAAGGGTGTTCGTTATGCTGGCGAGCGGATTGTCCGCAAGGAAGGCAAGAAGAAGTAAGGATCGCCGGTTATGGCTAACAAGGTTGCTCTTAAGAAGCGCGCCGCCCGCATCCGTCGCCAGATCAAGGCGGTTGCCGGTGACCGTCCGCGCCTGTCCGTTCATCGCTCGTCGAAGAACATCTACGCTCAGATCATCGACGACGCCAACGGCCACACGCTGGCTGCTGCATCGACGCTCGAAGGCGATCTCAAGGGATCGCTGAAGACGGGCGCTGACACGGCTGCTGCTGCTGCCGTCGGCAAGCTCGTTGCAGAGCGTGCTGCCCAGGCTGGTGTGACGCGGGTCGTGTTCGACCGCGGCGCCTACATCTTCCACGGCCGCGTCAAGGCCTTGGCAGATGCTGCCCGCGAAGGCGGTCTCAGCTTCTAATCTCAGTTTTTCACCCCGGCCTACGCTTTGTCGTAGGCCGGATTTTTTGCAGCTGTGCTTCCGGAAAAAAACAAGGAACAGGATATGGCACAAGAACGTCGGGAAGGCGGCCGCGATCGTGGCCGTGACCGCGAAGAGCGTGATGACGGTTTCGTCGACAAGCTCGTACACATCAACCGCGTCGCGAAGGTCGTGAAGGGTGGTCGCCGTTTCGGCTTCGCCGCTCTCGTGGTCGTTGGCGACCAGAAGGGCCGCGTTGGCTTTGGCCACGGCAAGGCACGCGAAGTGCCGGAAGCGATCCGCAAGGCAACTGAAGCTGCCAAGCGCGATCTGATCTTCGTGCCGCTGCGTTCGGGCCGTACGCTCCACCACGACGTGGAAGGCCGCCATGGTGCTGGCCGCGTTCTCCTGCGCGCCGCCAAGGCTGGTACCGGCATCATCGCCGGCGGTCCAATGCGCGCCGTGTTCGAGACGCTTGGCATGCACGACGTCGTCGCCAAGTCGATGGGTTCGTCCAACCCGTACAACATGGTTCGCGCCACGTTCGACGCGTTGAAGAGCCAGGTTCATCCGAAGGACGTTGCTGCTGCTCGCGGCATCAAGTTCTCGGCCTTGCAGGCGCGTCGCGGCTCGGCCGTGACCGTTGACGAATAAGGAGCGGGATCATGGCGACCAACGAAAGCGGTAAGACGCTTGTTGTCGAGCAGATCGGCAGCCCCATTCGCCGTCCGAAGGAACAGCGCGCAACGCTGATCGGTCTCGGACTGAACAAGATGCATCGCCGCAGCACGCTGCAGGATACGCCTTCCGTGCGTGGCATGATCGCCCGCGTTCAACATCTCGTCCGCGTTGTGGACGAGGCCTGAGCGCCAGGAGAGGTCACATGAAACTGAACGAGATCAAGGACAACGAGGGCTCGACGCATTCGCGTAAGCGCCTCGGTCGCGGTATCGGCTCGGGCACTGGCAAGACCGGTGGCCGCGGCGTGAAGGGCCAGAAGGCCCGTTCCGGCGTTGCCATCAACGGCTTCGAAGGCGGTCAGATGCCTTTGTACCGTCGCCTTCCGAAGCGCGGCTTCAACAACCTGTTTGCCAAGAGCTACAACACTGTATCGCTCGGCCGCATCCAGGCTGCTGTTGATGCCGGCAAGCTTTCGGCTGACGAGACGGTCACCGGCGAAGCGCTCATCAAGGCTGGCGTGATTCGCCGCGCCAAGGATGGCGTTCGCGTTCTGAGCGACGGTGAGCTGACGTCGAAGCTTTCCTTCGATGTTGCCGGCGCCAGCCAGTCGGCCCGCGAGAAGATCGAAAAGGCCGGTGGCTCGCTGAAGCTTCCGGAAGCAGCCGCCGAGTAAGCGACAAGAGGTCACTGATCCACGCATCAACTTGGATCAGGCCTTGCTTGCATCTTTTCCTGCCGGAGCCTATCTCGGGACTTCGGCAACACGCGGCGCCCGCTCTGTCGGGCGCCTTGTTGCGTAAGGAAGCGCCTTTCAGGCGTCAGCGGAGTTTTCCCCATGGCATCTGCCGCAGAGCAGCTCGCATCCAATCTGAATTTCGCTGCCTTTGCCAAGGCCGAGGATCTGAAGCGCCGAATCTGGTTCACCATTGGCGCGCTGCTTGTTTATCGCCTCGGAACGTATATCCCGATGCCGGGCATCAACCCGACAGCCTTCGCGCAGGCGTTCCAGCAGCAGTCGGGCGGCGTGCTGGGCATGTTCAACATGTTTGCTGGCGGCGCCGTCGAGCGCATGGCGATTTTTGCTCTCGGCATCATGCCGTATATTTCCGCCTCCATCATCGTGCAGCTCATGACCTCGGTCATTCCGAGCCTTGAAGCGCTGAAGAAGGAAGGCGAGCAGGGCCGCAAGGTCATAAATCAATATACCCGCTACGGCACCGTGCTTCTGGCAACCGTCCAGGCATATGGCATTGCTGTTGGTCTTGAGGGCGGCGCCAACCTGGTGGCTGATCCCGGTTGGTTCTTCCGCGTGTCCACCGTCATCACGCTTCTCGGCGGCACCATGTTCCTGATGTGGCTGGGCGAGCAGATTACCGCGCGCGGCATCGGCAATGGTATTTCGCTGATCATCTTTGCCGGTATCGTGGCCGGTTTGCCCCGTGCATTGAGCGGTACGCTGGAACTCGGACGCACGGGCGCTCTGTCGACCGGACTGATTCTGGCGATCCTGGTTCTGGCCGTCGTAGTGATTGCTGTGATCGTGTTCTTTGAGCGCGCCCAGCGTCGCTTACTGATCCAGTATCCGAAGCGCCAGGTCGGCAATCGCATGTTCCAGGGCGACACTTCGCATCTGCCGCTCAAGCTGAACACCGCGGGCGTCATTCCTCCGATCTTCGCGTCGTCCCTGTTGCTCCTGCCGGCAACAGCTGCCGGCTTCACGGACACTACAAAGCTGCCGTCCTGGGCAAGCAGTGTCTTGGCCGCCCTCGGACATGGTCAGCCGCTCTACATGCTGGCCTATGCCTCGCTGATCATCTTCTTCTGTTTCTTTTATACGGCGATCGTCTTCAATCCGAAGGACACCGCCGACCAGCTGAAGAAGCATTCCGGCTTCATTCCGGGCTACCGTCCGGGTGAACGGACTGCCGATTATATCGACTATGTGCTGACTCGCATTACGGTCGTCGGCGCGATTTACATCATGTTGGTCTGCCTTCTGCCGGAGTTCTTGATCTCGGCGACCGGCGTGCCGTTCTACCTTGGTGGTACGTCGCTGCTGATCGTGGTGAGCGTTACGCTCGACACGGTTGCTCAGATCCAGGGCCACTTGATCGCTCATCAATATGAGGGTCTGATCAAGAAGTCGAAGCTGCGTGGAGGGAAGAGGGGACGATGAGGCTGATTCTGCTTGGGCCGCCGGGGGCGGGTAAAGGCACGCAAGCGCAGCGATTGGTTGAACGTCATGGCATTCCGCAGCTTTCCACGGGGGACATGCTGCGGGCTGCTGTGAAGGCAGAATCGGACATCGGCCTGAAGGCTAAGTCCGTGATGGATGCAGGCCAGCTCGTATCGGATGAGATCGTCAACCAGATCGTGTCCGAGCGGGTCGATCAGGCGGATTGCGCGAACGGTTTCATCCTCGACGGTTACCCGCGTACGGTTCCTCAGGCGCAGGCCCTGAACGACATTCTGGAAGGCAAAGACCTCGCACTCGATGCCGTCATCGAGCTTAAGGTCGATGAAACGGCCTTGATGAAGCGTATCGAAAAGCGGGTTGCCGACACAAAGGCAGCTGGCGGAACGGTTCGGGCCGACGACAACGCCGAATCGTTCGGCAAACGTTTGGAAGAATACCGCGCCAAGACAGCGCCTTTGTCAGCCTACTACGAAAAGACCGGCCAGCTTCGGGTCATCGACGGGATGGCCGAGATGGATGCGGTAACGGCTGAGATTGAGCAGATCGTAGGGCCTGCAAAGCATTAACGGAGCTTAAGGCCGGGGACGTGCCTGGAGTTGACGCGGCGCTCATAGAAGACTATAGCGGCGCGTCTCCATTTATTCAGTGGGTTGATGAGCGGTGCGGCATGGATGCCGTTCGCCTCGACCTGTTTTGGAAGACCTCGCAAGGGCCGGCCTCCACCGGACGCGGGATAACAACAATGCCGGAATGTCCGGCTCACATGGAGTGACCATCATGGCACGTATTGCCGGCGTTAATATCCCGACCAACAAGCGCGTTGTTATTGCGCTTCAGTACATTCACGGCATTGGCAAGCACTTTGCCCAGGAGATCGTCGAGAAGGTCGGCATTCCTGCCGAGCGTCGCGTGAACCAGCTGACCGACGCTGAAGTTCTGCAGATCCGCGAAGCGATCGACCACGACTACCAGGTCGAGGGTGATCTGCGTCGCGAAACCTCGATGAACATCAAGCGCCTGATGGATCTCGGTTCCTATCGCGGCCTGCGTCATCGCCGTTCGCTGCCGGTTCGCGGCCAGCGCACGCACACCAATGCCCGCACCCGCAAGGGTCCTGCCAAGGCTATCGCCGGCAAGAAGAAGTAATTGGAGAGGCGGCTGTGGGTTTGTCCCGCGGCCGCGTCTTTCAAGGTGGAGCCGCTGGTATTACGGCGGCGTAGAGATCAATAAGAAAGGACTACCATGGCTAAGGAAGCCGGTCGCATTCGCCGTCGCGAACGCAAGAACATCTCCTCGGGCGTTGCCCACGTCAATTCGACCTTCAACAACACGATGGTGACGATCACCGACGCGCAGGGCAACGCGATTGCCTGGTCGTCGGCTGGTGCGCAGGGCTTCAAGGGCTCGCGCAAGTCCACCCCGTTCGCTGCCCAGATGGCCGCCGAAGATTGCGCAAAGAAGGCGCAGGAACACGGCATGCGTACGCTGGAAGTTGAAGTGTCCGGTCCGGGTTCGGGTCGTGAATCCGCTCTGCGCGCTTTGCAGGCTGCTGGTTTCACTATTACCTCGATTCGCGACGTGACGCCGATCCCGCACAATGGCTGCCGCCCGCGCAAGAAGCGCCGCGTCTAAGCCGCACAGATCGATCCGCGAATGCGCCGGGCCAAAGCCTGGCGCTTCGTAGTTTCCGAACCGATGATTGCCACGATTGGATGGTGGCAACGAGGAAGGACCAATCAATGATCCAGAAGAACTGGCAAGAACTGATCAAGCCGAACAAGGTGGAGTTCTCGTCGAAGAACAAGACCCTGACGACGCTTGTTGCCGAGCCGCTCGAGCGCGGTTTCGGTTTGACGCTGGGCAACGCCCTGCGTCGTGTTCTCTTGTCGTCGCTGCGCGGCGCGGCTGTGACCGCAGTGCAGATCGACGGCGTGCTGCATGAATTCTCGTCGATCCCCGGTGTTCGCGAAGATGTCACCGACATCGTCCTGAACATCAAGGAGATCGCGATCCGCATGGAAGGCGATGGCCCCAAGCGCATGGTTGTGCGCAAGTCGGGACCGGGTACGGTCACGGCGGGCGACATACAGACGGTGGGCGATGTCGAGATCCTGAACCCCGATCACGCGATCTGCACGCTCGACGAGGGCGCCGAGATCCGCATGGAGTTCACGGTTGACACCGGCAAGGGCTACGTTCCTGCCGATCGCAACCGCGCCGAAGACGCTCCGATCGGCTTGATCCCGGTCGACAGCCTGTACTCGCCTGTGAAGAAGGTGTCGTACAAGGTCGAGAACACGCGTCACGGCGAAGAGCTCGACAAGGACAAGCTCACCATGTCGATAGAAACCAATGGTTCGATCACCGGTGAAGATGCCGTCGCTTTCGCAGCCCGCATCCTGCAGGACCAGCTCGGCCTGTTCGTCAACTTCGACGAGCCGCAGAAGGAGCAGGTTTCCGAGCAGGTCACCGAGCTCGCTTTCAACCCGTCGCTTCTCAAGAAGGTCGACGAGCTGGAACTGTCGGTGCGTTCGGCGAACTGCCTGAAGAACGACAACATCGTCTACATCGGCGACCTCATCCAGAAGTCGGAAGCAGAAATGCTGCGCACTCCGAATTTCGGCCGCAAGTCGCTCAACGAGATCAAGGAAGTGCTCGCCGCCATGGGCCTGCATCTCGGCATGGAAGTGCCGGATTGGCCGCCGGAGAACATCGAAGACCTCGCCAAGCGTTACGAAGACCAGTATTAAGACCAACATCAGCCCAGGGAGCGCGACGCGCTTCCGGCTTCAACCCTAAAGGAGATTAGCCATGCGTCATGGACGTGCCCATCGCCGGCTCAATCGGACCCACAGCCACCGCAAGGCGCTGTTCACCAACATGGCAGCCTCGCTGATCGAACACGAGCAGATCGTGACGACCCTGCCCAAGGCCAAGGAACTTCGCCCGATCGTGGAGAAGCTCGTGACGCTGGGCAAGCGTGGTGACCTGCATGCGCGCCGCCAGGCAATTGCCGCCATTGGCAGCGAGACCATGGCCAAACGCTTGTTCGACACGATCGCTCCGCGCTACGCTACCCGCAACGGCGGCTACCTGCGCATCATGAAGGCCGGTTTCCGTCATGGCGACAATGCCGCAATGGCCGTAATCGAGTTCGTTGATCGCGACGTGTCGGCCAAGGGCGCTGCTGACCGTGCACGCCACGAAGCAGAACTGGCCGAGCAGGACAACGAAGCCGCTTGATCGGCATCGAACTGCAGACATGAAAAAGGAGCCGAAAGGCTCCTTTTTTGTTTCCGGCGCTTCGATCGCTGCCGTTGATCCTGGCATCGTCAGCGTGATGGCTTACATAGGTCGTGCTGTTTTCGAGGAGTCGGTTCATGGATTTTAAACCGCGTTCGGTGCTGGTTGTTTCCGCGCTTATGGCGGGTCTGGGTCTCAGCTCGCTCGCGCTCGCGCAGGAAGAGCAAACCGGATTTCGCTCGCTCTTAGGCGACTTGATCGGCGGGGGCGAGCAGGCGGAAAAACCTGCACCTGCGCCTGAAACCGCACCGTCAGAACCGCAGCGCCGTGTGCCTTTCGGGCGCGACGAGATCCAGCTGTCTTACGCGCCCCTCGTGCAACGGACGGCGCCGGCCGTCGTCAACGTTTATGCCTCTCGTCAGGCTCGTGGCGTGCCTTCGCCTTTCGCCGGTGATCCCTTCTTCGAGCAGTTCTTCGGCCGGCAGTTGCCGCCACGCGCACAGTCAGCACTCGGTTCCGGTGTGATCGTCGATGCCGACGGCCTGATCGTCACCAACAACCACGTCATCAAGGATGCCGACGAGATTAAGGTCGCGCTTGCCGACGGTCGCGAGTTCGAAAGCAAGATCCTGCTGAAGGACGAATCGCTTGATCTTGCTGTGCTGAAGATCGAGGGCGCGGAAGCGTTCCCGACGATCTCCGTCGGCAACTCCGAGGCGCTGGAAGTCGGCGATCTCGTTCTGGCGATTGGCAATCCGTTTGGCGTCGGCCAGACCACCACCAGCGGCATTGTGTCGGCCTTGGCGCGCACGCATATCGGCGTCAGCGATTTCGGTTTCTTCGTCCAGACGGATGCCGCGATCAATCCGGGCAATTCCGGCGGTGCCCTGATCGACATGCGCGGCAATCTGATCGGCATCAATACCGCCATCTACAGCCGCTCAGGTGGCTCCATCGGCATCGGCTTCGCCATCCCCTCCAACATCGTGAAAGCCGTCGTCGCGTCCGCCAAGGCCGGCAACGATTATTTCGAGCGTCCATTTATCGGCGCCACCTTCGATCCGGTGACGGCCGCGGTAGCGGAAGCGCTCGGCATGCCGCGCCCGGTTGGTGCCCTCGTGTCCAATGTTTATGATGATGGCCCTGCCGATAAGGCCGGCTTGCGACCGGGCGACGTCGTGGTGGCAATGAACGGTGCTTCAATCGACAGCCCTGATGGCCTTGGCTACCGCTTGGCCACGCTCGACATCGGCGCTCAGGCCACGGTTAACGTGCTGCGCAGCGGCAAGGAAGTCACCGTGTCTGTGACGCTCGAACGCGCGCCGGAAAGCGAAGCGGGCGAGGTCGACATCAAGGGCGATAGCCCATTGTCAGGCGCAAAGATCGCCGAACTGTCGCCGCGACTGGCGCAGCGTCTGAACCTTCCGATCACCAGCACAGGCGTGATCATCCTCGATGTGGCGCAGCGTTCACCCGCCGCGCAGGTCGGTTTCCGCCGCAACGACATCGTGCGCGAACTGAATGGTGAGCCCGTCACCAAGGCCGCCGATCTTGTTGCCTTGACGGAAGAGGGCGGCAGCCGGTGGCGCATCACCATCGAGCGCGACGGTCGCTTAATCCAACAAACGTTGCGCTACTGATGGCGGACCTGTTCGGCGGCAGCAACGATTCGAAGCCCGGAAAGGCGGAAGCCGCGCGGCCGCTGGCAGATCGCATGCGGCCGCAAACTCTAGCCGAGGTGGTGGGGCAGGAGCACATCACCGGCGAGGATGGCGTGCTCACCCGCATGATCGCCTCCGGCACGCTCGGCTCCATGATCTTCTGGGGTCCCCCCGGAACCGGAAAAACCACGGTCGCGCGGCTGCTGGCCAACCAGACCAACTTCGCCTTCGAGCAGATTTCTGCGGTCTTCTCCGGTGTTGCCGATTTGAAGAAGGCGTTCGATGCCGCGCGCCTGCGCCGAAGCAATGGACGTCAGACACTTCTCTTCGTCGATGAAATCCACCGTTTCAACAGGGCGCAGCAGGATTCATTTCTGCCGGTGATGGAAGACGGCACGGTCGTGTTGATCGGCGCTACAACCGAGAACCCGTCATTCGAGCTCAACGCCGCGCTTCTGTCCCGCGCCCGCGTGCTCACCTTCAAGGCCCATACCGAAGACAGCATCGGCAAACTGCTGGATCGCGCCGAAAGCCTGGAAGCCCGACCGCTGCCGGTGGATGATGAAGCGCGCGCCATGTTGGTGCGCATGGCCGATGGTGACGGACGTGCGTCGCTGACCCTGGCGGAGGAGGTCTGGCGCGCCGCCAAGCCAGGCGAAGTGTTTGATCCCGAAGGCTTGGTCCGCATCGTCCAGCGTCGCGCGCCGGTTTACGACAAGAGCCAGGACGGCCACTACAATCTGATCTCGGCGCTGCACAAGTCGGTGCGCGGTTCGGATCCGGATGCCGCGCTTTATTACCTCTGCCGCATGTTCGATGCCGGCGAAAACCCGCTTTATATCGGCCGCCGGCTTGTTCGAATGGCGGTCGAGGACATCGGCTTGGCCGATCCGCAGGCGCTTGTCATCACCAACGCCGCCAAGGATGCCTACGACTATCTCGGCTCGCCTGAAGGTGAGTTGGCCCTTGCACAGGCCTGCGTGTATCTCGCGACCGCGCCCAAATCGAACGCGGTTTATACCGCATTTAAGGGAGCCATGCGGACGGCCAAGGAAAATGGCTCCCTGATGCCGCCCAAGCTCATCCTCAACGGATCGACCAAGCTTATGAAGCAGGAAAATTATGGCGATGGCTATGCCTATGACCATGATCAGCCTGACGCGTTTTCCGGCCAGGACTATTTTCCGGATCGGCTAGGGCGCCAGACCTTCTACGAGCCAGTGGACCGGGGCTTCGAGCGGGAAATCCGCAAGCGCCTGGATTACTGGGAAAAGCTGCGGAAAGCGCGGCAATGACAAGCGCGCGGTTGTTATTCGGGCCGCAGGTGGTAATGAAAGCGGACTGCCCTTGCCGATGGCATCAGCACGTAAGCGTTAACGTCACTCAACGCGCATGACCGAACTTGCTTCGGCCTGCGCGGTGCGTCCGGTGGGCCGAACAACCCGCTAAGGACTTCTAACGTGAACGATCTACGACCCTCCGAACCCATCACCCAGCGCGTCAAGCATGAACTGCGTCGCAGAACCCTAACCGTCCAGGCGGTAGAACGTGTTACGCCGCGCATGGTTCGGATCACGCTGAGCGGCGCTGAACTCGACAACTTCCTCAGCGCCGCACCTGACGACCACATCAAGCTTTTCTTCCCCGGCACCGACGGCAAGCCGGAAATGCGCGATTTCACGCCACGACACTACGATGCCGCGGTGGGCACGCTGGCCATTGATTTCGTGCTGCATGAAGGAGGACCTGCCGGCTCGTTCGCTGCCAGTGCACAAGTGGGCGACACGTTGGAGATCGGCGGCCCACGCGGCTCCCTGATCGTTTCCGATCGCGTAAAGCGCTGGCTGCTGGTTGGCGACGAGACGGCCCTGCCGGCCATCGGTCGCCGCATCGAGGAACTGGGCGCCGACGCCGTGGTTCACGCCATCATCGCCGTCTCGGACGCGCAGGAAGAGCAAAGCTTTGCGAGCCGCGCCGAGGTTCATCTGACCTGGGTTCACCGCGATCCCACCGACAGCGCCAATCCTGAGCCGGTCCTTGCCGCGCTCCGCGAGAGCGAGTTCGTCAGCGATATGTTCGTCTGGGTCGGCGCGGAAGCCAGCGTCGCCCGCGCCGTGCGCGACCACATCCTGAACGAGCGCGGCCATCCCAAGTCATGGATGCGTGCATCCGGCTACTGGCAGATGGGCCACGCCGACGCGCATGAGTCGCTCGACTGATTGATACGACGCGCTTATCCGACCTCAACCTGCGGTATGAGCGCGGCGAGTGTGACATGCGCAGGGTGTTGTTGCCCACGCGGGCCTTGCACACTCTTCGTCATCCTTGGGCGGAGCCGCAGCGCCAGCAAAGGCGTAGACCCGAGAATCCAAGCCTGACCGGTCCTGTCCTCGCTGTTGGTGCCGATTAGCCAATCCAAACTTGGCCGTCACGGCATGGATCCTCGGGTCAAGCCCGAGGATGACGAGCCGGAAAGCGTGCGGCTAAACCTTTGACATTGTTGATGCGGCCATCATCGTGAGCTGTATTCTATCCACGCCGCGACCACTGCGCTTATCCTTCACCCATCGCCCTTGTTGGGAACTCTGGTGCGCACCGGGGATCAGAGAAGGGCGGCGGTGTCCGGGCTGGTTGCGCTGCGGTAGCGCGATCTTGAGGTAATCAGTCCTCCCTAAGCCCGGGCCACGAGCCGGTTCAGCCTGTTTCGGACCTTTCCAGGGGGAGAGCCATCCGAACAGCCCACCGGTGCCGCGGCAAGCGCACCGACGGACGCGAAACCACCCGCGCCGTATCTAAAATCATCAAAGGCGCGGGGATTTTGCGTCCGCTTCCCAAGCCTAGCGCGCGGGAAGGCGGAAACCTGTGCCTGCTGTTGGCGTGCGAACCGTTGCAGCGTGTTCTTTGACAGTATGGCGCTGCGCCAGGATCATGCCACGCCGGATACCCCACACACTCCTATCGTGTAAGACAATCCTAGTGCTGGCACAGAGAAACGAACAACGCTGATGATCAACCTTCTTCTTGTAGCTGCGGGCGGTGCGATCGGGGCGTCGTTGCGGCATCTCGTGAATACCGGCAGCGCCCGCATCTCCGCTTCGGCATTTCCGTGGTGGACGATCCTCATCAATGTCTTGGGTTCGCTCATTATGGGGCTGTTCATCGGTTGGCTGTCGCGGCGCAGCGGAACGTCTGATGCCTTGCGGCTGTTCGTGGCCACCGGCGTGCTTGGCGGGTTCACGACCTTTTCCGCCTTCTCGCTCGATTTCGCGACGCTCTGGCAACGCGGCGAGGTCGTCGGCGCGCTCGGCTATGCGGCCACAAGCGTCATCGTGTCCCTGATTGCAGTGTTTGCGGGATTGTGGGTCGCGCGCATCCTGCCGTGATGCTATCTGCGGTTCAAACAGAGCGTGAAGTATGGCAGGCGTTGAAGTAAAATCGGTGGATGCGGGCGAGGCGGGCATGCGTCTCGATCGCTGGTTCAAGTCCCATTATCCCGGGCTCGGCTTTGGCCACCTTCAAAAGCTGTTGCGCTCCGGCCAGGTTCGCATCGACGGCAGCCGCGCCAAGGCCGATACGCGCATTCAGCCTGGCCAATCGATCCGCATTCCGCCGCTCGGCATTGACGAGAAGGGCGCCGGCGGTCCGCTGACCGCGCGCACGATCCGCGGCCAGGACGACGGCGATCTTCTTGCCAAAATGCTGATCCACGAAGACGACAAGGTGTTCGTGTTCAACAAGCCCGCAGGTCTGGCGGTGCAGGGCGGCTCGGGTGTGTCGCGTCACGTCGATGGCATGCTGGAAGCCTGGCGTAACAAGAAAGGCGAGAAGCCCCGCCTTGTTCATCGCCTCGACCGCGATACGTCCGGTGTCCTTGTTGTCGCGCGTTCCCGGCTCGCTGCGATGAAGCTGGCAGAGTCCTTCAAACACCGCGAAACTCAGAAGACCTATTGGTCCCTCGTCAAGGGCGTACCGAAGCAGCGCGAAGGGCGTATCTCCTCATGGCTGGTGCGGGAAACGACGCCGGATGGCGACCGCATGCGCATCGCCAAACATGGTGAGAAGGGCGCCGACCACGCCATCTCTAACTACCGCATCGTCGAGCAGGCAGGTCAGCAACTGAGCTGGCTGGAAATGGAGCCCTATACCGGCCGCACCCACCAGCTGCGCGTGCACGCCGTGGAACTAGGCTGCCCCATCATCGGCGACCCCAAATATTTCGAAGCAGATCAGAACTGGGAATTCCCGGGCGGCCTGCAGAACCGGCTGCATCTCCATGCAAGACGGATCGTGATTCCGCATCCGGATCGCGGCGCCATCGATGTAACAGCCGACATGCCGCCGCATATGGTGCAAAGCTGGAACCTGCTCGGCTTCGACGAAGGAAGCGCAGCTGATTAGATGAATTGCGCTGCGGACCCTCAAAGCCGGCGCTGTCGCTCTTGAAGCGAACACAGGCCTGCGCCACAACCAGCTTTGATAGCCGCGGCCACACGGGGCCGCGCTTAGCTCCTTTGGGAAGTCCGTACGATGGCAAAACCCGCCGGCCTCGACCGCATCCTTACGCTTGAACTCGTTCGCGTCACCGAGCGCGCCGCCGTGGCCGCCGCGCGTTTGCGCGGGCGCGGCGATGAGAAGGCTGCCGACCAGGCCGCCGTGGACGCCATGCGGTCCGAACTCAACCGTCTGCCGATCAACGGCACGGTGGTGATCGGCGAGGGCGAGCGCGACGAAGCGCCGATGCTTTATATCGGCGAGGAAGTCGGCACGAAGGAAGGTCCGGAAGTCGACATCGCGCTCGACCCGCTCGAAGGCACGACCATCTGCGCCAAGAACCTGCCGAACTCGCTGGCGGTCATAGCCATCGCTGAAAAAAGCAGTCTGCTTTATGCGCCCGACGTCTACATGGACAAGATCGCGGTCGGCCCCGGCTATCCGCAAGGCATCATCAATATCGATGCGCCAGCCGTCGAAAACATCGAAGCGGTGGCCAAGGCTAAGGGCGTGCCGGTGAACGAGATCACCGCCTGCATCCTCGATCGCCCGCGCCATGCTCGGCTAATCGACGCAGTGCGTGCCACCGGCGCTTCCATCCGATTAATCGGTGATGGCGATGTAGCTGGCGTCATCCACACCACCGACGCGGACGAAACCGGCATCGATATCTATCTTGGCTCGGGCGGCGCGCCGGAAGGCGTGCTGGCCGCGGCGGCTCTACGCTGCATTGGCGGTCAGATGCAGGGTCGTCTGCTGCTGAACTCCGAAGAAAAGGTCGCGCGTGCGGCCACGATGGGCATTTCCGATCCGCACAAGATCTACCAGATGGAAGACATGGCTCGCGGTGATGTGCTGTTTGCGGCAACCGGCGTGACGGACGGCAACCTGCTGTCCGGCGTCAAGTTCGGCCGCGACTCCATTCAGACCCACACGATCGTCATGCGCTCTTCGTCCGGCACGGTGCGCGAGATCAAGGCGCGACATCAGGACCTCGACAAATTCTGACTGTGAAGGCCGCGAGATCTTATATTGACGCGATGATGGACTCGCCGCGCAAAATGCACAACCGTAGGCACTTCCTGGACATTCGCCGCTCGATCAACGGCCTTGCCTGGGAACACCGGCTCAACGAGCGTCAGGAAAACCTGGCGCTGGCTATTGCGCAGGGTCATGGCGTGCCGGATCTCGTTGCGCGCGTCATGGCCGGTCGCGGCATCACAGCCGACACGGCGTTGGGCTTCCTCGATCCGACCATCCGCGCACTGCTTCCCGACCCCGCCAGCTTCACCGATATGCTGCCGGCGGCCGAGCGCATCGCGCATGCCATCGAGCGCGGAGAACGCGTCGCGATCTTCGGGGATTACGATGTGGACGGCGCGGCGTCCTCGGCGCTGATGAAGCGCTTCCTCGACCATTTCCACATGCCATCCGAAATCTACATCCCGGATCGCATCTTCGAGGGCTACGGCCCCAATCCCGATGCGATGCGCGAACTTGTCGGGCGCGGTGCAAAGCTGATCGTCACCGTCGATTGCGGCACCAACAGCGCGCCGTCGATTGAGGCGGCCAATCAGGCGGGTTCGGATGTTGTCGTGCTCGACCATCACCAGGTCGGCGGCGAACTGCCAGCGGGAACGCCAGTGGTTAATCCGAACCGGCAGGACGATCTGTCGGGGCAAGGCCATTTGTGTGCGGCCGGCGTCGTGTTCGTCACGCTGGTGCAGGTTGCAAAGCTGCTTCGCGCACGCGGCAAGACACCGCCGAACCTCCTCGAGATGCTCGACCTCGTGGCGCTTGCCACCATCTGCGATGTCGTGCCCCTGATCGGCGTCAACCGCGCCTTCGTCGCCAAAGGTCTGATCGTTGCCCGACAAAACCAGAATTCAGGCCTGTCGATCCTGGCGCGCGTTTCGCGCATCGGCGAACCACTCAACGTGTTTCACCTCGGCTTCCTGATCGGTCCGCGCATCAATGCCGGCGGTCGTATCGGCGACGCAGCCCTCGGCAGCCGTCTGCTTTCCACCGACGATCCTGTCGAGGCGCAGAAGATCGCCGAAACGCTCGATCGCCTGAATGCCGCGCGTCAGGCCATGGAGCAGGAGATGCTTGCCCAGGCGCGTTCCGAAGCCGACGCCGAACTCTTCGGCGGGCAAGGTCCTGCGGTGCTGGTGACCGCCAGCGACAAGTGGCATCCGGGCATCGTCGGCCTGATCGCGGCCCGCTTGAAGGAACATGCAAGGCGACCGAGCTTCGCCATCCATTTTCATCCAAACGGCGTCGGATCGGGCTCCGGAAGGTCCATTCCGGGCTTTGATATCGGCAAACTGGTCCGCGAAGGGGTCGAGGCTGGCATCCTCACCAAGGGTGGTGGCCACGCTATGGCGGCCGGTATCACGCTTGAACGCGCCAAGCTTGGCCAGCTACGCGCCTTCTTCGAAGAGCGCGCCAGCGACGTTCATGCCTTGCGTGCCGACGAGACCTTGCCGATCGATGGCGCGCTGTCAGCCGAAGGCGCGAACTTCACCATGCTCGATGCGCTTGAGAAGGTTGGCCCTTTCGGCGCAGGCCACGCTAACCCCGTCGTCGTGCTGCCGCGCCACCGTGTCGCCGATGTCCGCGAAGTCGGCAACGGCGGTCACCTGCGCGTGCAGGTGCGCTCCGAGAGCGGCGGCCAGCTTTCCGGCATGGCCTTCCGCGTGGCCGAAAGCGACCTCGGGATCTTCCTGAAGCGCAGCATCGGCAAGACAGTTCACCTCGCCGGCTCGCTGTCAGCCAACTACTGGAACGGCAGCCGCAGCGTTCAATTTCGCATCATGGATGCCGCGGAACCCTCGCTCAAACCATGACAGATTGCAGGCGGAGCAGCTCGCTTGCCTGTGCCTTCGCCGTCTCGTAGCCGATCTGGATCGCCTCATCGGCGCGGTGGAATTCCGACAGACCGATATGGCCGAGCTTCGGCTGCAACGACAGGTCCGGCGGATCGCCTGCCAGGCGCGAGCGCGACAACCGATCCTGAATGATGTTGAAAGCTTCCACCATCACACCGGTCACGCCCAGCCGCGACTCGCGTCCTGTCGGCGGTGTTGCCGCCGTCTTCGGCCGTGGCGCATCGCGCGCAATCACCAACTCACCTGCGCTGTGCTTGATCACGGCGGCGCGGCCAAACAGATCGTAATGCAGGTTCACGCCCACCACGAGCGGCTGCTCGTAAGCACGACAGACCGAAACCGGCACGGGATTGACCAGCGCACCATCCACAAGCACGCGGCCGTTGCATGGAACGGGCTCGAACACGCCGGGCAGGGCGTAGGATGCCCGCATCGCCGTCACCAGCGAACCATCGGTCACCCAGATCTCATGTCCAGTCCGAAGCTCGGCAGCGACGCACACGAAAGGCTTAGACAGGTTCTTGAAGCTCTTGCCGGCAAGATGCTCCTGAAGCCGCGCATCGAGCTTCATGCCGCCGAACAAGCCGTTGCCGCCAAGCCGCAGATCGAGCAAGCCGAAGATGCGTCGCTTGGTCAGGCCGCGTGCGAACGCTTCCAACTCATCGAGCTTGCCGGCGAGGTAGCAACCGCCAACCAGCGCGCCGATCGAGGTGCCGGCGATCATATCGACGGCGATGCCTGCTTCATCCAGCGCACGCAGTACGCCGATATGCGCCCAGCCACGCGCCGCGCCACCGCCAAGCGCAAGCGCGATGCCTTGCCTCTTCGGGGAAGGAATTTGGATCAGATCGGCGGGAGACATAGTGCGGTCCATGATCAGCCGACTATGCAGAAGGCGTCATGAACATTGCATGAAAGGGAGTCGGACCCTGATGAGCTGCGATCAGCCTTCGTCGGCCGGAACGAGGCGGACGCCGTCCGCATCGCGATCCACGACCCGATAAAAACAGCTACGGCGATCGGTGTGGCAGGTCAGCCCATCCCCATCGACCGTGACGCGCACCCACAAGGCATCCTGATCGCAATCAACCCGGATTTCCTGAACCTGCTGCGTGTTGCCGGAGGTCTCGCCCTTCTTCCACAGCTGATTGCGGGAACGGGACCAGTAATGGGCGATGCCCGTGTCGAGTGTGAGCTGAAGCGCTTGCGCATTCATATGGGCAACCATCAGAAGGTGGTCGTCCCTGGCATCAGTCACGACGGCTGTCACCAGCCCATCGCTGTTGAAGCGCGGCGACAACACCGCGCCTTCTTCCAGCTCCCGCTTGTCACTGGGTGCTGCCGGGAAAGTTGGCTCGCTCATCTCACGCCTTGCTGCTGGTGCGCAGCAGGGTCATGAAACGGATCTGATCGTCGGGGCTATCGGCGAATACGCCGGTAAAGGTGGAAGTCAGCGTGGTCGCGCCTTGCTTTCGGATGCCGCGCATGGCCATGCACATATGTTCCGCTTCCAGGATCACGGCTACGCCGCGCGGCTTGAGAGTGTCCTGGATGGTGTTTGCGACCTGCGCCGTCATGGCTTCCTGCGTTTGCAGGCGGTGCGCGAAGATGTCGACCACGCGCGCCAGCTTGGACAGACCGACAACCTTTCCATCCGGCAGATAGCCGACATGCGCACGGCCGATGATCGGCACCATGTGATGTTCGCAATGCGAGTGGAACAGAATGTCCCGCTCGATCACCATGTCCTGATAGCCTTCGACTTCCTCGAAGGTGCGCCCAAGTTCTTCGGCCGGATCCTTGTTGTAGCCGTCGAACATTTCCTTATAGGCCTTGGCGACCCGCATTGGGGTATCGAGCAGGCCTTCGCGCTCGGGATTGTCGCCTGCCCAAAGCAGGAGCGTGCGCACGGCCGCTTCGACCTCGGCCTGGGTCGGGCGCTTGGGTTCGCTGGAAGCGCGGAGGGGCAACGATTTCAGAACGGCGTCCATAAAGGCGTCTCCCGTAGTCCCTTTCGCGGAAGGGACGAGTTAAACGGATCACTGCCTGAGTTCGGTTTTGCGGGAGCGAGCTCCAGCCGAATGCGGCGGTTTGGGTTCAGAAATCT
This sequence comes from Tianweitania populi, assembly GCF_014652875.1. GTDB lineage: Bacteria > Pseudomonadota > Alphaproteobacteria > Rhizobiales > Rhizobiaceae > Tianweitania > Tianweitania populi. The sequence goes on from NZ_BMZQ01000001.1 coordinate 778,485, forward strand.
GCTTACGACAGCTGCGCTTGCCGCTTTATGAACCGTGCTCCTATATATGAAGAGCCGAGCGCGAAAGGAAGGCGTTCGCGCGGCAAACCATGCTTAAGCTGCGCCGCTGCGGAGAAACAACATGATCGATGCAGTCTACAACGCGAAAATTCTTGGATTCGCCGGAAATATCGGCCGCACTGGGCGCCTCGACACGCCCCATGCTACGGCCAAGGCGCATTCGAAACTTTGCGGCTCCACGGTGCTCGTCGACCTCTGCATGGAAGACGGCATCATCACCGATTTCGCCCATGACGTGAAGGCCTGCGCGCTTGGCCAGGCCTCATCGGCGATCATGGCACAGCACGTCGTTGGCTCGACCGCCGACGAGTTGCGCATCTTGCGTCAGACCATGCACGCCATGCTGAAGGAAAATGGAATCCCGCCGGACGGACGCTTCGAGGATCTGAAGTATTTGGAGCCGGTACGCGACTACAAAGCGCGGCACGCATCGACCATGCTGACCTTCGATGCCGTGGTGGATGCGATCGACCAGATCGAGCGCGCCAACGCTAACAAGGCTGCCTGAGGAGAAGCCGCCATGCGTCCGTCGGAAGCGTTGGCCAAGCATAGGGATGAGGTGCTGGCGATTTTAGCAAAGTATCCGGTGAGCAATCCACGGGTGTTTGGATCCGTGGCGCGCGGGGAGGACACCGAAGCGAGCGATCTGGATCTTGTGGTTCAAATCGCGGGCGTGATGACGCTATTCGATATGGCTCAGCTTGGCGAAGACCTTGCTGAACAGATCGGCGCGCCGGTCGATGTCCATTCGGAAAAAGACTTCTCGGAGCGCGTTCTTCGTCGCCTCGAGCGATCCTTCAAACCGTTATGACCGAGACTGCCTTACCTGAAGAACTGATAGATCGGCTGGTAGGTTTGCATGAGGCGTGCCTACGCGTTGAGCGGGTCACACAAGAAATGACCTGCCAGACGCTGAGTGCCCGCGAGATTGAGCAACTCGCTCTCTCCAAGGCGATCGAACTTGTCGGCGAGGTGTCGAATGGCATCGTTCGTAAATACCCTGATTTCGCGATGTATGCGGTGCAGCTTGAATTGCGAAAGGCCGTCGGGATCCGCCATATTCTGGTGCACGGCTATGAGACCATCTGGCACAAGACGCTATGGGAAACGGCTAGGATCAGCATTCCCGAGATGCGTGGCGCATTGGAGCCGATACTGATCGATGCCGGCGAGCAGATCCCGTAACTTTTCAGCCCCATGGCCTCGCACGCCCGGCCGCTTGTTCGGCACCGGCTGCGTGCGCCTGTATCAATTGACGCTTTCCGGCTTCCTCGGCAATGGCTGCCGGCATTATCCGACCTGTTCGGAATATGCCTATGAAGCCATTGCCCGGCACGGCCTCTGGTCTGGCGGCTGGCTGTCCTTGTTCCGCGTCATCCGCTGCGGTCCTGGCGGCACGCATGGCATCGATGTCGTGCCGGACGATCTCGGATCGCGTGCATCGCCTTGGAGGCCGTGGCGCCTTTGGGCATTCGGACGCAAGCCGCGCAGCGCCGACTAGGCTTTACGCATGGGCTTTCGCCCGCTACATGCGCGCAGCGCCCTGACATGGCGCGCGACCACCCGCGTTCGTATGCGGGACTGGATAATGGAGAACAGCATGTCCCAGGTTTCCCTCACATTCCCCGACGGCTCCGTGCGCGACTATGATGGCGCAGCAACCGGCGCCGCTTTGGCCGAGTCGATCTCGAAGTCGCTTGCCAAGAAAGCGGTCGCCTATGCCGTCGACGGCACCATCCGCGATCTCAGCGAACCGCTCGGCACTTCCGGCAAGATCGAAATCCTGACGCGCGATGATCCGCGCGCGCTGGAATTGATCCGCCATGATACCGCGCACGTCCTCGCGGAAGCCGTGCAGGAACTGTGGCCCGACACGCAGGTGACGATCGGCCCAGTTATCGAAAACGGCCTCTATTACGACTTTGCCCGCAAAGAGCCTTTCACGCCCGATGACTTCCCGGTCATCGAGAAGAAGATGCGCGAGATCATCCAGCGTAACAAGCCGTTCACCAGGGAAGTCTGGGATCGCGCTCGCGCCAAGCAGGTGTTTGCCGACAAGGGGGAGGGCTACAAGGTCGAGTTGATCGATGCGATCCCCGAGGGTCAGGATCTGAAGATCTACTACCAGGGCGACTGGTTCGATCTTTGCCGCGGTCCGCACATGGCCTCGACCGGCCAGATCGGCAACGCCTTTAAGCTGATGAAGGTCGCGGGTGCCTATTGGCGCGGCGATTCAAACAACCCGATGCTGACGCGCATCTACGGCACGGCCTGGGCGACCCAGGAGCAGCTGGACCAGTATCTGCATGTGCTGGAAGAAGCTGAGAAGCGCGATCATCGCCGTCTCGGTCGCGAGATGGACCTGTTCCATTTCCAGGAAGAAGGTCCGGGCGTCGTTTTCTGGCATTCCAAGGGCTGGAAGATGTTCCAGAACCTCGTCAGCTACATGCGCCGCCGCCTCGAGGGCGACTACCAGGAGGTGAACGCGCCGCAGGTGCTTGATCACAGCCTGTGGGAGACGTCCGGCCATTGGGGCTGGTATCGCGACAACATGTTCAAGGTCACGGTCGCCGGTGACGAGACCGAAGATGAACGCGTCTTCGCGCTCAAGCCGATGAATTGCCCCGGCCATGTGCAGATCTTCAAGCATGGCTTGAAGTCGTATCGCGAACTGCCGATCCGCCTTGCGGAATTTGGCGCGGTGCATCGCTACGAGCCATCCGGCGCGCTGCATGGCCTGATGCGCGTGCGCGGCTTCACGCAGGACGACGCGCATATCTTCTGCACCGACGAGCAGATGGCCGAGGAATGCTTGAAGATCAACGACCTGATCCTGTCGGTCTATAAGGACTTCGGCTTCGAGGGCATCACGATCAAGCTGTCGACGCGTCCTGAAAAGCGCGTTGGTTCGGATGCGCTGTGGGACCGCGCCGAGAGCGTGATGATGGATGTGCTCAAGACGATCGAAGCGCAGTCGCCGGAGATCAAGACCGGCATTTTGCCGGGCGAGGGCGCGTTCTACGGACCGAAGTTTGAATACACACTGAAGGATGCGATCGGCCGCGAATGGCAGTGCGGCACGACACAGGTCGACTTCAACCTGCCGGAGCGCTTCGGCGCCTTCTATATCGGTTCCGATTCCGAGAAGAAGCAGCCAGTGATGATCCATCGCGCCATCTGCGGTTCGATGGAGCGCTTCCTCGGCATCCTGATCGAGAACTTTGCCGGCCATATGCCGCTGTGGTTCGCGCCGGTTCAGGTTGTGGTCGCCACCATCACCTCCGAGGCGGACGAGTATGCGCGCGAAGTGCAGAAGGTGCTGAAGAAGGCTGGTCTGCTGGCCGAACTCGACCTTCGCAACGAGAAGATCAACTACAAGGTGCGCGAGCACAGCCTGGCAAAGGTGCCGGTGATACTCGTTTGCGGCAAGCGCGAAGCGGAAGAGCGGGCGGTCAATATCCGCCGGTTGGGTTCGCGCGATCAGTCGGCGATGTCACTGGACGAGGCATTGTCCATGCTGGTTGCGGAAGCCACGCCGCCCGATCTCGCACGTCAGACCGACTGACCGTCATCTGACCATCACGCAGGCTTCACACGCCTGTCACTGGCTGCTGCGCATGAATGACCATGCACAGCAGCCAAGCCACGCTTAATTCCGGTCTTTCCGCGCTCTCCTACGCCGATGCCGTGGAGAGTTGGCTCGGCCGCAAGATCATCACACTGTCCGAACAGCTTTCGGGCCGCCGTCACTACGAGGCGCTGTACCGGATCTGGTGCGGCGAGATCGTGCCTTCGAACGAGCGGGTTTTCGGGCGTATGCTCGAGCTGATCGACATCGATCTGGCCGTGCAGGGTGCGTTACCGAAAGCGGCACCCGACGATCGGCTGATGCTGATCGCCAACCATCCCTATGGCATCGGCGACGGCATCGCGATGCTGGCTTTGGCCGAGCAGCTTGGCCGCCCATTCCGCGTGCTGATCAACTCCGAGCTTCTGCGCATTCCGGAAATGCGGCCTTATTCGCTACCGATCGACTTTCATGAAACCAAGGAAGCGCAACGCAACAATCTGGCTGTGCGGCGCGAAGCGCTCGAGCTGATCCGGAAGGGCGTGACGATCGTCGTTTTCCCGGCGGGTGCCGTCGCAACCGCGACGAAGCCTTGGGGGCGTGCAGCGGATTGGCCGTGGAAGCTGTTTCCGGCGCGACTGATCCAGGATGCGCAGGCCAGCGTTGTACCGATCCACTTTGCCGGCCAGAACGGCCGCCTGTTCCACCTGGCGAGCCACATCTCGCTGACCGCCCGCATGTCGATGCTGGTGCGAGAGTTCACTAAGCTGTCCGGCGGTTCGGTCCATGCGCGCATCGGCGACGTCCTGCCTTGGTCGTCGCTGGAGCCGATCCGAGACCGAAAGGCGCTGACGGCGCATCTGCGCGCTGCCGTGTTCGACCTTTCACCGGATGGCGATGATGCGCGCTCCGGCGGAGCGGTAATCGATCCGCTGTACTAGGGCTTAACCCAATCAGCTATTCGCTGGTGACCTCAGCAGGACTCGCCGGCTGGCCTTCAGTTGCCAGAACTTCGACATCCTGATTGCGGCCGGCAAGCACTGTGAAGTCGCGGCTATAAATGCGGTCGCGGTTTTTCGCGACGGCCGTGTAGGTGCCTTCCGCCAGCACCATAGAGGCAAAAGCGCCAACATTCTCCTGAACGATATCGCCGGACCCGTTGACCACGGACCAGGCCGTATCGGCGATGGCCTCACCGCCGGCTTCGCGCACCAGCTTCATCGTCATCTGCGCGGCCTTGTGCTCGACCGTTGCTTCCGTCAGCTGGCCGCTTTCCACGCGGATGTCGGAGCGGATCACGGCATTCACCGTGCCGTAAGTCGACACCACGTGGTAGGTGCCAGCGTTCAGCCGAACGACCGTGCCTGGGCTAACATCGGGAATGATCAGCGCGCGTTCACCGGTTGCATCGGAATGGCTGTCGAAGATCGAGAATCGCAGTTTGTCCGAGGGAATGCGCATGCCGCCCGACAGAACCGCGTCGAGCTTCAGCCCGCCGGCGTCAAGCACGAGGCTTTCGCGCTTCGGCTCCCGCGTCACGCTGATACGCTTGGTGACGCCCGCGCGGCCATAAGCGGCATGAACGAGATAACTGCCGGGCTCCAGCTGGAACACGCTCGTTCCGCCTTGCGCCGAAGCCACCAGAGGCAGTTTGCCGTCTTCACCAGCATCCGGCTTGAACACGCGCCAAACCAGTCCGCGCGGGATCTCCTTGGCATTCTCCGTCAGCTGCGCACCGAGCGTAATTTCGCCGAGATTACCTGTGGCCAGCGGCGTTTGCTGGTTGGCCGGCGCATAGTTGGTGATGCCCGGCAGTTTGACGTCTGGCATCGTCGCCGCGGGTGCGTCTCCGCCGAAGCCCGGCGTTGCCGGTGGCGTGCCTTCGAGCAGCGGCGCATCGGGAAAGCCGTCATCATCGGCAGGAGCATCATCAACTTGAGGGGGAGCGAACAAGGGTCGGCGCCCGCTATGACCTTCCGGCGGCACACCCAGGCCACCTTCGGACTGACCACCATTGGGCCCGCCGCCCGGTCCGCCGGGCCCGCCTGGACCGCCACCGCCAGGCCCGCCGCCTTGCTGTGCGATGGCGTTGCTCATGACCATGCCCAGAAGCGCAACGCCTAATGTTGTCGAACGCAGTGCCGTCGAAATCATTTTACGATGGTCTGACCCTAATCACCGGCTTGCTTTGGACAGGGGCGCGATGGCAATTTCAAGACGTTTCCGTGCAGCATGACCCAGGCATTTACGGCTGAGGCACGCATCCCGCATCCCGCTGCTTCAGGAGTTTGTTTTCATGTCTTCCGACATCATCGACTTTCTGTCTACCCGCAAGTCCGCGCCTATCAACGAGATGATGGGGCCTGGCCCTTCCGACTCGGAGATCGAGACCATTCTGCATATCGCGTCGCGCGTACCCGACCATGGCAAGCTCGCGCCGTGGCGCTTCATTCTCTACCGTGGGGATGCGCGCGTTGAAGTCGGCAAGAAGCTCGTGGAGCTTGCCGAACAATTAGAAGGTCCGCTGCAGGAAGGGCGTCGTCAGCAGGAACTGACCCGATTCTCACGCGCGCCGCTGGTGATCGGCGTTGTGAGCGTTCCGAAGCCACACCCGAAGATCCCGGATTGGGAGAAGTTTCTGTCCGGCGGTGCTGCGGCCATGAATGTGGTGCTGGCGGCCAACGCGCTTGGCTATGCGGCCAACTGGATTTCCAACTGGTATTCGGATCAGCCGGAGGGACGGCGCATCCTGGGGCTGAAGTCGGATGAGCGCGTCATCGGCTTCATCCATATCGGAACGCATCAGGGCGAGATTTTCGAGCGTCCGCGTCCGGACCTCAGCGACATCGTCAGCGATTATTCGGGACCGGCGGAGTAAGCTCATGTTTTACGAACCCGCCAATGGCCACGGCCTGCCGCATGATCCGTTCAAGGCAATCGTCGCGCCACGGCCGATTGGATGGATTTCCACGAAGTCGGTGGATGGTCGCGTGAACCTCGCACCTTACTCCTTCTTCAACGCCTTTTCCGGCAATCCGCCGCTGATCTGGTTCTCGTCGGAAGGGGCTAAGGACAGTTCGAGCTTTGCGGAAGAAAGCGGCGAGTTCGTCGCCAACCTCGTCAGCCGCGATCTGGCGCAAGCCATGAACCGCAGTTCGGTGAACGCGCCGCGCGGCACCAACGAGTTCGATTATGCCGGTTTGACGATGGCGTCGTCACGCCTGGTTCAAGCGCCGCGCGTGGCGGAAGCGCATGCCGCGCTGGAGTGTAAGGTCACCGAGATCTTCCGACCGAAGACGCTGGATGGCACGAAGTCGGAAGCGCATGTCGTGATCGGGCAGGTGATCGGTGTGCACCTTGCGGACGCCTACCTGACCGATGGCCTGTTCGACATCGTCAAGGCGGGCAGCACGGCCCGGCTCGGCTATATGGACTATGCCAGCGTAACCGAGACCTTCGCGATGCGTCGGCCACGCTGGGAAGAGGATCGCGGCTAAGCCGCCGATCCGGCGCGTGCCAGCAGTCGCTGCGCGCGCTTTAGATGCGGGCGGTCGAACATCTTGCCGTCGATACCCACTACGCCGGGATCACCGGCTGCGGCAAAGGCTTCAACGATCGCTTGCGCGCGGGCGATTGCCTGTGCGTCCGGCGTGAAGGCCTCGTTGATCACCGCCACCTGTGCGGGATGGATGGCCATCTTACCGGTGAAGCCATCGCGCGCGGCATCCAGGCATTCGCGGCGCAACCCGTCCTCATCGCGGAAGTCGACGAAGACGGTATCCAGCGGCGCGACCTCTGTTGCGGATGCTGCGAGGACGGTGAGCGCGCGCGCCAGGCGGAAGACGTCAGTCAATTGGCCGTCTTGCGTGCGTGTGCGCTCCGCGCCGGTCTCGGCCGACAGATCTTCGGCACCCCAGGTGAGACCTGCAAGGCGCGGGTGGCGCTGCTGCCATGTGGACGCCGCCAGCACGGCTGCCGGCGTTTCCGTGATCAGCGCGATGATCCGTGTGCTGCCATCCGCCAGATCATGCTCGGCTTCATGCACGCGCAGCTTCGTGGAAAGGTGATCGACGTCGCTGCTGGCTGCCGCTTTCGGCAACAGAATGCCAACCGGCGCACCGCTCATCACCGCTTCAAGATCGTCGTCGATCAGGCCTGAGCGCAGGTCATTGGCGCGGACATAAAGCTGCGGCCCGCCAGCGTTGCGATTGGCCGCGAGGAACTCGGCCGTCAGCTTGCGCGCGGCTTCCTTGTTGGCGGGACTGACGCTGTCTTCCAGGTCGATCAAAAGCACATCGGCGCCCGATGCAAGACCCTTGTCCAGCTTGCGGGTGGAATCACCCGGCACAAACAAAAGCGAGCGCATCAATCAGGCTTGCCGTGTCTTGAGCATCATGGCTTGGCGCGTGCAGCGGGCCACCAGAACGCCGTCCTGGTTGAAGGCGCGATGCTCGAACTCGACGATGCCGCGATCCGAGCGCGAGCGCGATTCGCGCACCGACTTGATCTCGGTTTCGCAGCGGATCGTGTCGCCATGAAAAACCGGATGGGGAAACTCGGTGTTCGTCATCCCAAGATTGCCGATCGTGGTGCCGAGCGTCGTGTCATGAACGGAGATGCCGATCATCAGGCCGAGCGTGAACAGCGAATTGACGAGGGGCCGGCCCCACTCGCTCTTGGCCGCGAAGTCGAAATCGATATGCAGCGGCTGTGGGTTGAGCGTCATGACCGAGAACAGCATGTTGTCGCTTTCGGTCACGCTCTTCGTCAACGTGTGGCGGATCACCGCGCCCACTTCGAACTGTTCGAGATAAAGCCCCGCCATGCCACGCCTCCCGCAATTATGGTGAACCGTTCGTAAACCATTGCTGTCCTAGGGTTCAAGCGTGGAAGGACAGGGCGAAAAGCATGGTTGTCGTGGCACATTTCCTGAGATGGATCGACACAGCCCGCGTTTGCGAACGCGCCGCTGCCGCTGCCGCCTTGTCGCGTGCTTACATCGACGGAACGCTGGAGTTCGAGGATCGCTGTGCGGCGGAAGCGGCCCTCACGCTGCTGCTCGACGATCCTTCGTCCAAGGTGCGGCTGGCCATGGCGGAAGCCTTATCCATGAGTCGCAAGGCACCGCCGCAGATCATCGCTGCTTTGGCTGCCGACCAGATCGAAGTCGCAACGCTTGTGCTCGGCCGTTCGCCGCTTTTGACCGACGCCGACCTGATCGACCGCTTTGCTGTTGCGCCGACGCCAGTGCAATGCGTCGTCGCCCGCCGAGCCTGGGTCGGGATCAGCCTGGCCGCAGCCATTGCCGAAGTCGGGGAAGCGGAAGCCTGCATCGCGCTCTTGCAAAATCCCGGTGCCGACATCGCTGCCGTCAGCTTCCGGCGCATGGTGGAGCGATTCGGTGAGCGTGCCCATCTGCGCGAAGCGATGCTCGGTCTAGCCGATCTGCCGTCCGACTGCCGTCATCTGCTTCTGGTGCAACTCGGCGAAACGCTGGGACGCTCGCCGTTTCTTCTTGGCGTCATGGGCGAGGCGAGGGCGGCGCGCATGGCGCGCGAGGCCTGCACCAAGGCATCGCTGACCCTGATTGACCGCACCCGCAGCGACGAGCATCCGGCCTTGATCGAGCATCTGCGCCTGCGCGGCGAACTCACCACCGGCTTTCTTCTTCGCTCGGTTGCTGCGGGCAAAATCGACTTCTTCGGCGCGGCTCTTGTTGCGCTGACAGGGCAAAGCGAACGCCATGTCGGCGCGCTTCTGGCGCGCGGCCGCGATGTGGCGCTTTGTGCGCTGATGCGCTCGGCCGGCTTGCCGCAAAACCTCCAGCCCGTGATTACCAGCGCGCTTTCCGTATGGCGCGACGTCGCAAACGGCAAGCGCGTTGCCGGCACGCAGGAAGTGACCTGGGCGATGCTACAGGCGCTGAAGGATGACCCGACCGGCGAAGTCGCCAGCCTCATCCGCCGCATTCACCTGGATGCCCTGCGCGAAAACGCCCGTCACCACGCACGGGCGATCGCAGCGGCTTAACCGTGCTTAAATATCCAGCGCCTCGGCAAATTCCGCATTGTCCTGGATGAAGCGGAAGCGCAGTTCGGGCTTGGTGCCCATCAACGCATCCACCGCCGCCTTCGTGGCATCGACCTCGTCCTGAACCTCGACGCGCAAAAGCATGCGCTTCTTCGGGTCCATCGTGGTCTCCTTGAGCTGCGCCGCCATCATCTCGCCAAGGCCCTTGAAGCGGCCTATCTCGATCTTGCCGCGACCGGTGAATTCAGCTTTCAGCAACTGATCCTTGTGGGCGTCATCGCGCGCATACATGACCTTGCCGCCCTGGCTGATGCGATAAAGCGGCGGCACGGCCATGTAGAGGTGGCCGTCGCGGATCAGGTTCGGCATCTCCTGATAAAAGAAGGTGATCAGGAGCGAGGCGATATGGGCGCCGTCGACATCGGCGTCGGTCATGATGATCACGCGATCATAGCGCAGGTCTTCGTCGCGATATTTCGACCGGGTGCCGCAGCCGAGTGCCTGGATCAGATCAGAAATCTGCTGGTTCGCACCAAGCTTTTCCGAACCGGCCGACGCGACGTTGAGGATCTTACCGCGTAAGGGGAGGATTGCCTGGCTTGCGCGGTCGCGCGCTTGCTTGGCGGAGCCACCGGCCGAGTCGCCCTCGACGATGAAGAGCTCCGCACCTTGCGCCGCCGTCTGCGTGCAATCGGCCAGCTTGCCGGGCAGGCGCAGCTTGCGCACGGCGCTCTTGCGGCTGACTTCCTTTTCCTGCCGGCGCTTTAAGCGCTCGTCGGCGCGCGCGATAACCCAATCCAGAAGCTTGGAGGCTTCCTGCGGATTGTCGGCCAGCCAGTGATCGAACGGGTCGCGGATCGCGTTTTCAACGATGCGCTGCGCTTCACCGGTCGCCAGCTTGTCCTTGGTTTGGCCGACGAATTCCGGTTCGCGGATGAACACCGACAGCATGCCGGCCGCCGAAATCATCACGTCATCGGCGCTGACGATCGACGCGCGCTTGTTGCCGGTCAGGTCCGCATAGGCCTTGAGGCCGCGCGTAAGCGCAGTGCGGAAGCCGGCTTCATGCGTACCACCTTCGGGCGTGGGAATCGTGTTGCAGTAGGAATTGACGTAGCCGTCGCCGCCATACCAGGTGACAGCCCATTCCAGCGCGCCGTGGCCACCCTGCTTGTCCGTTTTGCCGGCAAAGATCTCGCGCGTGACCTGCATCTCGCTGCCGAGTTGGCCGGTGAGATAATCCTTCAAGCCGCCGGGGAAGTGGAAGACTGCGCGCTGCGGAGTCTCGTCTTTTTCTTTTAGCAGGGCGGGGTCGCAGGACCAGCGAATCTCGACGCCGGCGAACAGGAACGCCTTGGAACGCGCCATCTTGTAGATGCGCTCCGGCTGGAAGGCCGCGCCCTTGCCGAAGATCTGCTCGTCAGGATGAAAGCGCACCTTGGTGCCGCGGCGGTTATGGACTTCACCCAGGCTTTCCAGCGGACCTTGCGCGATGCCGCGCGAGAAGCGCTGGCGCCACAACTGGCGACCGCGCGCGACCTCTACTTCCAGCACGTCCGACAGCGCGTTGACCACGGACACGCCAACGCCATGCAGACCGCCGGACGTCTCGTAGACCTTGGAGTCGAATTTGCCGCCGGCATGCAGCGTGGTCATGATGACTTCGAGCGCGGACTTGTCCTTGAACTTCGGATGCGGATCGACCGGGATGCCGCGGCCATTGTCGGTCACGCTCAGGAAGCCGTCGGCGGACAGTTCCACTTCGATGAAGGTCGCATGGCCGGCCACCGCCTCGTCCATCGAGTTGTCGATGACTTCCGCGAACAGATGATGCAGCGCCTTTTCATCGGTGCCGCCGATATACATGCCAGGGCGACGGCGCACCGGTTCCAGCCCTTCCAGCACCTCGATGTCGGCTGCGCTGTAGCTTTCGGCGCCGTCGCGCGACGGCTGCGCTTTAGGAGCACGCGGGGCAGGGGCTGCCGGCACGCTCGGTGCTGCAAGCGGAGCGGACACGACGGGCTGAGGCGGAGAAGGTGTCTCAGCTGCGGTTGCTTCCGGCGTTACGTTCGGCAAGGTCTTTTTTGCGGCGCGCTCACGCGCAGCCTGCAGGATCGGATCAACCGGCTTCGACTTGGCGCGCGCCGGCGGAGCATCGAATAATCCGAAGAGGTCGTTTGTATCGGTCATTCCAAACCAGGTCCCGGTACTGCGAATCACCGTGCAAATATGGCACGGCAAGCGCGGCCATGCGACCTGTGTTCCGGTTCCGTTCACGAATTTGGGGCGATCGTCCCCATCATTCACCGCGTCCGCCGTCCAGAACCACAAGGTGACGGATGCGCCGGCCGGGCCCGGAAAACACATCGAGCGGCTTGAAGTGGCGATCGCCCGGCGCCAGCGAGGGCACTTCGATGGCCGGCCGGTTCTTCAGGAAAATCGGCTCGATCTCGGGATCGATAACCCGCACCGACTGAAGCACATTCTCGCGGATGGGGTCCGCGCCCATCCAGAACGGCCGCTCCTTGGCACTGACGATGCCCAGCGCGCGCAGACTGTCGCGACCGCCGTCGATGGGCAGAAGCAGCAGTTCGAACGGATGCTCGCGACCGGTCTCGCTGACACCGCGAAAGCTCATCGAAACGACGTTCTTGTCGTGGAAGGCGTTGTTGGACAAACGCGCGACGATCTTCTGGTCGCGCGGCGTCCACATGGATGCAAAGGAATAGCCTTTCAGCTCGCGTCCATAGGTGGCGCAGAGGCGCGTGCCTGCCAGGCGGAACACGGGACCCCCGCGCGTATCAAGTTCAAGGATGAACGTGTCGGCAAGCAGGTTCTTGATGTCCGCAGGCTCGATTTCCGTGCGTAGCGGAGCAGGGCGCCCATCGCGCAGCCGATTCCAGTATTGGAATAGCTCTATCGAACCCTGCAGTCTCATAAGTTCCCGTTCTCCATGATCGCCGGCGGTGTGCCATCGGTGAACAAGTTGGAGCTGCCCGACGCTGTTCATGCTGCGCGGAGCAGGAAGCGTGCCAGTCAAGTGCCTTGCTTGTTCACGGAGCAGGGCAGTTAAGGTTAACAAAGGGTTTACGTTGCGCTGACGAGAAGTGGCGGCCAAAGTGGCAACAACCGCAGAGAAGCGCGGGTTACAGCAAAGTTTTGGGGGAGCGTGGGGGCTCGACCAGGCCGTTTGAGGGAAACCTTGAACGGCCTTCTTTTTAGGCCGATCTAGAGTTCATGAGCATCCCAGAAGAGAATCACCGCGCCACCGCGGCCGAACCCGCCCGGGTCCTTTCCCCGCCGCGCGAGCCCGTCTTCAACATACCCGGCGCCGTGCTGCTGATGATCGCGCTTTGCGCGGGCGTGCATCTCGTGCGCCAGTATGTTCTGACCGAGGAGCAGGACATCAGCCTGCTGGTGCGCGCGGCCTTCATCCCGATTCGCTATTCCGGTGATTACCTCTTCGACATCTATGCGGTGACCAGCACGATCACCTACGCCTTACTCCACGGCGGCTGGTCGCATCTGATCGTCAACATGGTCTGGCTGGCCGCGTTCGGTTCTCCGCTCGCTAACCGATTGGGTGCCTTGCGTTTTCTAGCTTTCTGGTTGGTGACTGCCTGGGGCGCGGTGGCGCTGCATTATGCTCTGCATGCCGGTTCGGAAATTCCGCTGGTAGGTGCTTCAGGCGCAATCTCCGGCATGATGGGCGCTGCGGCCCGCTTCGGTTTCAACATTGACCGAAGCTTGGGTCGCGGGCGCTTTTCCGGTCCGCCGCTGACGATCATGGAGAGCCTGACCTCGCGCACGGTGATCGTGTTTCTTGTGGTCTGGATGGCCGTCAATCTTATATCCGGCCTGGGCTACCTGACGCCCGAGGACATGGGCGCGGTGGCCTGGGAAGCGCATGTTGGCGGTTTTCTGGTCGGGTTCCTCTTCATCGGTCTGTTCGGTGAAGCGGAGCCGCAAAGGGCGCGCCTAGCTTAACGCCGTTGCCAGACCGCTCCGAGCTTGGCACGATGCTTCTTCACCGTCGCTCAAAGGCGATGGGCGGGTGGCGCTAACAGGAGGAGCAAGCGCATGACCGTACGAAAAATCCTGGAAACCAAGGGCCGTGCCGTCGCGACGATCGGCCCTGATCAAACCCTGGCTGACGCTGCCAAAAGCCTTGGCGAACAAAGGATCGGCGCTCTGGTCGTCACCGATGGTGATGGGCGGATTGCCGGCATCTTGTCGGAGCGCGACATCGTGCGAGTTGTCGGCCGCGACGGTGCGCTGGCGCTGGAACAGCGGGTTTCGGCCGTCATGACCAGCGATGTCACGACCTGCAGCGAGAACCAGACGGCCAGCGAATTGCTAGAGATCATGACCAATGGCCGCTTCCGCCATCTTCCGGTGGAGCGCGATGGCCAACTCGACGGCATTATTTCCATCGGCGACGTGGTGAAACTCCGCATCGAAGATGTCGAACGCGAGAGCGAAGAGATCAAGCTCTACATCGCGACGGCTTGAACGGGTCCGGTTCCAGCCTGTTTGTTCGATTTGGGATCCGTTCAAATTGTACGGAGTCCTGGAGTTGAACAGGTGGGATCTTCGGCTTGCCTTGCGAAGCGCGGCCGATTGCTTTAGCCGATTTGGCAAACAAGATGCGGCTCGCCGCGCGCTTCGACCGGACCTTCATCATGACGTTAGTTGACACCCGCACGCCCGATCCCAAACGCCTGATCCCCGGCGCCACCGGCGACTGGGAAGTGATCATCGGCCTCGAAGTCCACGCGCAGGTCACGTCGGAGGCCAAGCTGTTCTCCGGCGCGTCCACGACGTTCGGCTCGGCGCCCAACGAGAATGTCAGCCTCGTGGATGCGGCGATGCCCGGCATGCTGCCGGTGATTAACGAGGAATGCGTGCGCCAGGCCGTTCGCACCGGCCTCGGCCTGAAGGCGCAGATCAACCACAAGTCGGTGTTCGACCGGAAGAACTACTTCTATCCCGATCTGCCGCAGGGCTACCAGATCTCGCAGTTCAAGCAGCCGATCGTCGGCGAAGGCCAGATCATCATTTCTGTCGGGCCGGATCGTCAGGGCAACTTCGAGGATATCGAAGTCGGCATCGAGCGCCTGCATCTGGAACAGGATGCCGGCAAGTCGATCCACGACCAGCACCCCACCATGTCCTTCGTGGACCTGAACCGCTCGGGCGTCGCCTTGATGGAGATCGTGTCGAAGCCAGACATGCGCTCGGCCGACGAGGCAAAAGCCTATGTCACCAAGCTCCGCACCATCGTGCGCTATCTCGGCACTTGCGATGGCAACATGGACGAGGGATCGCTGCGCGCCGACGTCAACGTGTCCGTCCGCAAGCCGGGCGGTGAGTTCGGCACGCGCTGCGAGATCAAGAACGTCAACTCGATCCGCTTCGTTGGCCAAGCCATTGACTACGAAGCCCGCCGCCAGATCGCAATCCTCGAAGATGGCGGCAAGATTGACCAGGAAACGCGGTTGTTCGACCCCAACAAGGGTGAAACCCGCTCCATGCGCTCCAAGGAAGAAGCGCATGATTATCGCTACTTCCCCGATCCAGACCTGTTGCCGCTCGAATTCGACCAGGCCTATGTCGATGCGTTGGCTGCCGATCTTCCGGAACTGCCGGACGACAAGCGCAACCGGCTCGTCAACGATCTCGGCCTGTCGGTTTATGACGCCTCGATCCTCGTTTCGGAAAAGGCGATCGCCGCTTACTTCGAGCAGGTTGCGAAGGGCCGCGACGGCAAGATTTCGGCCAACTGGGTCATCAACGAACTGCTCGGCGCGCTGAACAAGGCCGGCCGCGACATCGAGGATTCTCCGGTATCGCCCGAACAGCTCGGCGCTATCGTCGACCTCATCAAGGACGGCACGATCTCCGGCAAGATCGCCAAGGACGTGTTCGAGATCGTCTGGAATGAGGGCGGCGATCCCCGGGAGCTCGTTGAGTCGCGCGGCTTGAAGCAGGTCACCGACACCGGCGCCATCGAGAAGGCCGTGGACGATGTGATTGCGGCCAACCCCGACAAGGCCGAGCAGGCGCGCGCCAAGCCGAGCATGGCCGGCTGGTTCGTGGGTCAGGTCATGAAGGCGACGGGCGGCAAGGCGGCTCCGCAGGCCGTCAACGACCTGGTCAAGGCCAAGCTCGGGATCACCGAGTGAGCGTTTTCGTCCGCACTGCGGGTTCGCGGGACATTCCCGCGATCCGCGCCCTGCTGGCGGAGACCTGGCACGCGACCTATGATGGTCTCTACGGTCCCGCCATGGTGGAAGAACTGACGGCCGAGTGGCATTCGCCGAAGGCCTTGCAGGCTATGATTGATCGCGATCGTTCGGATTATCTCGTGGCCGATGACGGCGAGCGGCTCTGCGGTTGTGCTTACGCCGCAGCGATCGGCGACGATGCGCGCACCGTCACGCTGTTCCAGCTTTACGTGCTGCCGGCATTTCAAGGCAGCGGCATCGGCGGCATGCTTTTGGAAGAGATCGAGCAGTCCTTCTTCGAATCGGAGTTGCTGCGTTTGGAAGTGGAAGAAAGGAACAGCCGCGCCGTCGCCTTCTATGAGACCGAAGGCTTCACCCAGGTCGGGCGTGAGGAACATGGCGGCGCATTGCCGCGAACCGTGCTGATCTACGAGAAGTCACTGGTCTGAGCGGTGCGCCTTCTTGCCAAGCAAGGCAGTCAGCGCCATAACGCGGCCAACGAACAAGCGGATACCCGCCCTTAAGGGATGACGTGATGTCAAAGTTCTTCACCCAGTTCTTCACCTGGTGGAATGGTCAAACGCTCGGAACGCGTTTCAACACCTGGCGCTTCGGCAAGAAGGTGGGCGAAGACGAGTTCGGGAATGTTTATTACGAAGGCGACAAGAATGGCGACGGAGAGCCGCGTCGTTGGGTGATCTATAAAGGCTATGCCGAGGCATCCGCCATTCCGCCCGGCTGGCACGGCTGGATGCATCATCGCGTCGATACGCCTCCTTCGGCTGAAACCTACACGCCGCGCGAATGGGAGAAGGCTCATACGCCGAACCTTACGGGCTCGGCTGGCGCTTACCGTCCAAAGGGCTCGATCCTGAACGAGAAAGAGCGTCCGCGGGTTACCGGCGATTACGATGCTTGGACGCCGGGCGGCTGATCTCCCGGACGGGCGCTCACGAGATTTCTCGCCACAATTCTCCTCTACGCGAGACAGTTGAAAAAGGCCGTGCCTCGCGGCTTGCGGTGGAATTGGATCGATGATGCTGAGTGCGAAGCGGAGCCTGATGGCTGGTTTGATCGCGATGCTGATCATACCGGCAGCTCAGGCTCAGGAAGGCCCCCAGGGGTTCGAAGGCATCCAGGGCTTCGATACGCCACCGCAAGGCGAGCAACTACAGCCCGGACAAGAGGTCCCGCAGGGACAGGTGCCGGCTCCCGAAACGGAAGCCCCCCAGCCTGCCGTGCCTGTCCAGCGCATCAAGAACCCGGTCGCGGAATTTGCCGGCATCGACAAGATCACCGGCCGCATCATCAATTTCGACGTCTATGTCGATGAGACCGTGCAGTTCGGTGCACTGCAGGTAACGCCACGCGTCTGCTATGCCAGCCCGGAAAACCAGGAGCCAAAAACCGACTCCTTCGTGGAAGTCGACGAAATAACGCTCGATCGCAAGATCCGCCGCATCTTCACCGGCTGGATGTTCGCCGAAAGCCCCGGCCTCAATGCCGTGGAACATCCGGTCTATGACGTATGGCTGAAAGCCTGCAAGAAGACCTCGGACGTGCCAGCACCGGAAGCCGCCAAGGCGAACTGACCGGCTGTTGAACGTCTCATCAGGCCGGCGTTGATTTCAGCAGGCAATCTGCTCGTTCAGACAAGGGGCAGCCGCGTTCGGCCAGACAGGCGATCGCCTCGCGCGCGGTTCGTTCCTCGCCCGTATTCCCGATAAACGTGGTTAGAGCGCCTTCAAAGCTCAGCACGACGTTGAAGGTACGCCATGTGCTCCGATAATCGACCAGCGCGACCTCGGCGTATGGCCTGAACCGCGTTCGAAACAGGCGATATTCAATTTTGTCGGGATGCAGGACGAGTCGCGGCGCCATGTTGTTATGGCCCCAGGCCAGCCAGGGAACAGGCTTGATGCCTCCGAAAGCCGCGATCAGCTTGACGTTCATGATCGGCAAGTCAGCAGGCGATCATTCCCCGCGATGAAGCCGCTCGATCTCGCGTCCTAAACGCTCGATGATCTGCCCGGTATCTTCGTGGATGCGGCGCAGTCGCTCGATCTGGGCAGTCATCGAGGCGAGGGGGTCGGGTCCGATTTCGTCAGCCGGCGCATCGCCAACACCATGCATCAGCCACATCAGCGTCACATCGAGAACGCTGGCGACCAGCGTCAGGCGCTCGACACTTGGTTCGGAACGGTCGTTTTCCCAATCGATAATCGTCTGCTTCTTCACGCCGACGCGCCGCGCCAGCGTTTGCAGACTGATCCCGCTCGCATCGCGCGTGCGCGACAAGCGCCCGCCCAGCGTGTCGGTGTCGACGGTGCGCGACGGGAATGCGCGAATGACGGTCAAAGTCCGCTCCTTCACCCCTTAAGCCAGGGGATGACCTATCACGCGGAGGCACAAAAACAAGTCGCTCAGCCGCCCTGCTGTGACGCGTTTCTGACAGTCAGCTTAATGCACGCGCAGCTTCCAGAACTTCCTCGGCATGACCGGGCACGGAAACCTTACGCCAGATCCGGGCGATCTTGCCGTCCTTGTCGATCAGGAAGGTGGAGCGCTCGACGCCCATATATTTGCGGCCGTACATGCTCTTTTCCTTCCACACATCGAGCGCCGCCAGCACGGACTTGTCTTCATCGGCGATCAAATCGATGCCGAGCTCGTGCTTTTGCTTGAACTTGTCGTGCTTCTTCACGCTGTCGGGCGAAATGCCGACGACTGTCACGCCGGCCTGTTCGAAGTCCGGCTTCAGCCGCGTGAAGTCGATGGCCTGCGCGGTGCAGCCGCTCGTGTCATCCTTGGGGTAAGCGTAAAGCACCACCGGACGTCCGCGCAGCGATTGCAGCGACATAGTTCCGCCCCCATCGCGTGGGAGTTCGAAATCCGGTGCAGTGTCGCCAATTTGTAGCTCAGCCATAACCTAACCCGTTTACCTCGTGACGTTTCTCGCGAGATATAGAGCCCAGCCGGATTCGTCCATCAGCCGATCAGGAACCGTCGACCCCGTTGGAAAACGAGCCGCGCGAGCATCAGAGAATCCGCTTCCGGCGCAACGAGATCGCTGATCTCGGCGCTTTGCCTTCTGCTGCCCGGCCGCAAGTGGCGACGTCTCCTCAGCCCAAGCGCCGAAAGCGACGCCACCTTCACCGCCTCGGCGTAGTTTTCAGCCTCCTGATCGGCTTGTTTTTAGCCGCCGTGTTCTTCCTTGCGGCCTACGGCATCCCGTCCATCGGCATGGATCGTTTGCGCGAACAGGCCGAGCGGAGCGGCAGCCGCTTTGCGGGTGAACCGGTGTCTGCTTCGCTGGGGCGGCTCGGCGTTTCCTTCGACTCCTCGCGCTTTCTATCCTTGAGCCTCGCGGACCTGAAGCTCGGCGCAGTCAATCCAGGCGGGCCGCAGATTTCGGCTGGTGAGGTTCGCTTCGGCCTTGCACCTCTGCAGTTGCTGCAAGGTCGCATCCAAATCGGCAATGCCACGCTTGCCGATGCGCGCATCGTGGCCGGCGCCTTGCAGCAGAATGGTGAGCAGGACTGGGCTGCCGGGTTGAAGAACGAGCAGGGCCTCGTTGATCCCGACAAAGTGCTGGCGGCGATCTTCGAGGGTCTTCACCGTACCTTCAGCGGATTGGACTCCGGCCAGACCAGGCGGCTCGCGCTGGAAAATGTCGAGATCGTTCTTCCGGGTCTGGAGAAGACCACGACCTTCGTGATCCGCTCGGCCACGCTGCAGCGCGTTGCGGATGCGCTGACGATCAATGCCGAGCTCGTTGTCAACGGACGCACGATCACGCTGGCCGGCAATGCCGAGCGTCCCGGCGGCACGCAGATCTCGTCCTTGACGTTTGAACTCGATTCCGACCCCATCTTCCGCGATGATCCGGTGATCGATGATGGTAACGCCAAGGTCGATCCGTCGCTTGGCACCATCGCCATGGATATCGACGGCCACGAAGGCATCAACGGCGAGCCGAGCCATCTCAGCGCAACCGCCTCCATGACCGGGGCCGCCATTGACCTCGGCAAGAACGGCATCATTGCAGGTGCCGCCGAGCTCAGCATGCAGCTTCGAACCGGCTCCGGCGAACTGGCGATCAAGCGCGCGGCAGTTCAAACCGGCGAGACCACGCTCAGCTTCAGCGGCGGGGTCGGCCCGCAGCCAGTCGCGGCAGATGCACCGGGTGCGGCACGTGCATACCGCTTCGAGCTAGTCAGCGACGGGTCGCGCTTGGCAGCTGAAGGCCTCGCCGAGCCGCCCATTGCGATCACCTCGCGCATCGCCGGCAAATATCTGCCCGATCCCACCCAGCTTGTGATCGACGATCTCAAGCTCAGCACCGATGACGGACAGTTCGCCGGGCAGGGCGAGATCATCTTCGATGGCCGCCGCGCTCCTGGCATCCGCGCCATCCTCGGCACCACGTCGATGCCGGTGGCCTCGGCCAAGCAGCTGTGGCCCTTCATCGTCGCGCCCAATGCGCGCGGCTGGGTGCACAAGAACGTGTCCGAAGGCCGGCTGATCGAAAGCGAGATCAACCTTTCGCTGCCGCCCGGCCGTTTGGGCGACGGCATCCCGTTCAAGGCCGAAGAAGCCAATGGTCGCTTCGTGGTGGAAGGCACGCGCATCCACGTGCTCGATACTTTGCCCACGGTGCAGAACGCAGCCGGCGTCATCACCTTCGGCGGCAATGATGTCGGCATCTCCTTGTCGAAAGGCGAGGCCCTCATGGCGGAGGATCGGCGTGTAACCGTGTCGAATGGCACCATGCGCATTCCCGGCCATCAGGCGGGCGGCCCGGTCGGCTTAATGACGCTCGATCTTGCCGGCGACGCCAAGGCGGTTGGCGATCTCGCGTCACGCGAACCGATCAACGCGCTGCGCTTCATCGGCATGGAGCCCAAGGATCTCAGCGGCGAAATCTGGGGCACGGTCAATGCCGACATCCCGCTCAGCCGCGAAGTCGACCGCGCGCGAGTGCATTGGAGCGTCGATCTCGCTTTCGACAAGCTGGCTATGGCAAAGCCCTTTTCGGGTCAGACGGTCACCGACGCAGCTGGAACGGCATCGATCGATCAGCGCCGCGCGGAAATCGCCGCCAATGCCAATCTCAACGGCATACCGGCCCGGCTGAACCTCACCGAGCCGGTGGGCACGACCACGGATGTTGCCCGCAAACGGTCCATTCAGCTGACCTTGGACGAAGCGGCGCGCCGCAAGCATTTCCCGGCACTCGATCCGCTCATCTCAGGGTCGATGCTGCTCGATGTCGATGCCACGCAGGGCGACCGGCAGGAGGTTACGGCCGATCTTACCGGCACCGAGGTTCGCGTGCCCTGGGTTGGATGGCAAAAGGGCGCCGGCGTGCCTGCCAAGCTACGCTTCGGCCTGAGTGCGCATGATGGCGTCACGGATCTCCAGGACTTCCGCTTGAGCGGCGACAGCTTTTCAGTTGCCGGCGACCTGCGCCTGAACTCCGGCGGATTGGCTTCCGCAAAGCTCGGCACGGTGCGGCTCAATAGGGGCGACGACACGTCGATCGACCTTGAGCGCAGCGGCAAGACCTACACTGTGCGCGTGCGCGGCAAGCAGTTCGATGCGCGGTCCCTGGTGAAGCACTATCTGGCCGAGTCTGCCGCCTCGGCATCTGGCACAGGCGAGGCGATGCCGGTGGCGCTCGATGTCGCCATTGACCAAGCCAACGGCTTCTTCAACGAAGCGATCAACAATCTCAAGGTCACCTATGACAGCGGTGCTGGCGCGCTGCGACTCAGCGGCGTCATGGGGTCAGGCGGCGCAGTGGCTGTGCAAACCGACAATGCTGGCGGCAGCAATTCGCTACGCGTGCAGGCGACTGATGCCGGCGGCTTCCTGCGCTTTGCCGATGTCTACGAGCATATGTATGGCGGCCGCATTGAGCTGGAACTGGCCGGCCGCACTGGCAAGCCGATGGTCGGCAGTGTCGATGCGCGCGACTTCCGCATCGTCGACGAGCCCAAGCTGCGCTCGCTGGTTTCCAACCCGCCGCCGGACGGCAAGTCGCTCAACGATGCGTTGAAGCGGGAGATCGACACCAGCAGCGTCGCCTTCGAGCGGGGTTTCACCCGGATCCAGAAAGGACCGGGCTCGCTGATGCTGCGCGAAGGCGTGGTGCGCGGGCCGGTAATCGGTGCGAGCTTTCAGGGCACATTCTATGACCCTCAGGGCAACATGGACATGACCGGCACCTTTTTGCCGGCCTACGGCGTCAACCGCATCTTCGGCGAGATTCCGATCATCGGCCAGATCCTTGGCAACGGCCGCGACGGCGCGCTGATCGGCATCACATTCCGTCTGATGGGCAATGCCAAGAAGCCCGACCTTCAGATTAACCCCATCTCGGCCATCGCCCCCGGCATCTTCCGCTCGATCTTCGAGTTTTAGCAAGAGCGCCTTTCCTTCTCCCCTTGCGGGAGAAGGTGGCTGAGCGGAGCGAAGTCGGATGAGGGGTGCTTCAGCTTGGAACGCTCCGCGCCGATACCCTCAACCGTTTCGACGCTGGTGCGTCGATCCACCTTCTCCCACAAGGGGAGAAGGGAAGCATGCGCTTCAGCCTTAAGCCGCGCGCACCAGGATGTGCTTCTTCTTGCCGAGCGACAGCTTGATCACGCCGGCTTCGCCGATCTCGGCGGTGCCCACCAGCGTGCGCTCGTCGCTTACCGGCTTGTCGTTGATGCGCACCGCGCCACCCTGAACATGCCGGCGCGCTTCGCCGTTAGACGCGGCAAGCTTTGCGGTCACCATCAGCGCGAGCAGGCCAATGCCGCTTTCCAGATCGGCAGTCGGCACATCTATCGTCGGCAGGTCGCTTGCAAGAGCGCCTTCCTCGAAGGTCTTACGCGCGGTTTCGGCAGCCTGTTCCGCATTGTCGCGCCCGTGCAGCATGGCCGTGATCTCGGTGGCGAGGATCTTCTTGACCTCGTTGATCTCCGAACCCCCAAGCGCCGACAGACGTGCGATCTCGTCCATCGGCAACGTCGTGTAGAGCTTCAGGAAGCGTGAGACGTCGGCATCTTCCGTGTTGCGCCAGTACTGCCAGAAATCATAGGCCGACAGCATATCGGGGTTGAGCCAGACCGCACCCGACAGCGACTTGCCCATCTTGGCGCCGGAGGAGGTGGTCAGCAGCGGGGAGGTCAAGGCAAAAAGCTGCGGCGTGTCCATGCGGTGGCCGAGATCGATGCCGTTGATGATGTTGCCCCACTGATCCGAGCCGCCCATCTGCAGGCGCGTGCCAGTGCGTTTGCTGAGCTCCACGAAGTCGTAGGCCTGCAGGATCATGTAGTTAAATTCGAGGAAGGACAGCGACTGCTCGCGATCCAACCGCGTCTTGACTGAGTCAAACGAGAGCATGCGGTTGACCGAGAAATGGCGGCCGACATCGCGCAGGAAGTCGAGGTAGTTGATCCCCAGCAGCCAGTCGGCATTGTTGACCATCAGCGCATCGCGCGGGCCCTCGCCGAAGGTCAGGTAATTCGAAAAAACCTTCTTGATGCCGTCGATGTTCGACTGGATGGTTTCCGGGGTCATCAACTTGCGCGCTTCGTCCTTGAAGGACGGATCACCCACCATGCCCGTACCGCCGCCCATCAGCGCGATCGGACGATGCCCGGTCTGCTGCATCCAGTGCAGCATCATGATCTGGATCAGGCCGCCTGCGTGGAGGCTCGCCGCCGTTGGGTCGAAGCCGATATAGGCCGTCACGATCTCGCGCGAGAAGAGCTCGTCCAGGCCAGTCTCATCGGAGACCTGGTGGATGAAGCCACGCTCTTGCAGCGTGCGCAGGAAATCGGACTTGAAGGCAGACATGGTTCCAGACTTTCGGTCAGGCTTGAGGGAGGTATGGGCTTCCACCTATTAACGATTGGGAAGACGGCTGCGCTTTAGCATCGCAGGCAAGGGAATCAAAGGGAGACGGGTGATGACGCTGACGACGGCCCTCGGCCTGATGAGTGGCACGTCCATGGACGGCATCGATATCGCGGCCATGCGTACCGACGGCGAGAGCAACGTCGAGCGCGGCCCGTCATTGTTTGTGCCCTATGATGATGCCTTCCGCTCCCGCATCGAAACCGCGTTGCAAACTGCAAAAGCGATCAAGCAACGCGACGAAAGGCCTAGCGATCTTGCCGAGCTGGAACGCGATCTCACACTGCGCCACGCCGAAGCTGTCGCAGCGTTCCTCGCCAACTTCCCGGACTGGGAACCTGACCTGATCGGCTTCCATGGCCAGACCGTCCTACATCGACCAGCCGAGGGTCTCACGGTTCAACTCGGCGACGGCGCACTGCTTGCACAACGAACCGGCACTCGCGTCGTGTATGATATGCGCGCAGCCGACATGAACGCCGGCGGGCAGGGCGCACCGCTGGTGCCAGCTTACCATGCCGCGCTGGCCAAAAGCCTCTCTGATTCCTACCGCAAAACTCCGACCGTCTTCGTCAATATCGGCGGCATCTCCAACGTCACCTATGTGCCCGCAGCCGGCGATCCCGTCGCCTTTGATAGCGGTCCCGGCAACCAGTTGATCGACCAATGGATGCAGCGTGAAGGAGGGCTCGCCTTCGATGCCGATGGCGCAGCCGCGGCTAGGGGCAGCGTGCACCAGTCTGTTGTCGATACCTACCTTCAACTGCCCTTCTTCGCCCAGCTTGCCCCAAAGTCACTCGATCGCAGCGACTTCGACCTGTCCGCCGTGACAGGCTTGTCTCTCAACGATGGCGCGCGCACGCTGGCGGCGCTCGCAGCCGAAGCGGTGTTCGCCGCGCGCAAGCAGATGCCGGAGACACCAAAGCTCTGGATCCTCTGCGGCGGCGGTCGCAAGAACCCGCATATCGCCGGCGATCTTCGCAGACTCGTCCAAACCATTGATGGTGAGGTTTTGGCAGCCGAAGATGTCGGCCTCGATGGTGATGCTACCGAGGCCGAGGCTTGGGCCTATCTGGCGGTACGCTCTGCACGCGGCCTGCCGCTGACTTGGCCGACGACGACGGGATGCCGCCAGCCGACGACGGGCGGTGTTATGGTTCAGCCATAAAGAAAACCCGCCGGACCGCTCCGGCGGGCTCCTTCATCAAACGCTGAGTGCCGTTCAGGCAGCCAGCACTGCCTTCGGCTCGGCAAGGTCGTAGCCCAGCGCGTCGGCTACTGCGGCATTGGTGATGCGGCCTTTGTGGGCGTTGAGGCCGTTGCGCAGATGCGGCTCGTCCACCAGCGCCTTGAGGCCCTTGTCGGCCAGCGCCAGGCCATAATGCAGCGTCGCATTGTTGAGGGCGTGGGCGGAGGTCACCGGCACGGCGCCCGGCATGTTGGCGACGCAGTAGTGGATCACGCCCTCGACCTCATAGGTCGGGTCGGCATGGGTGGTGGCGTGGCTGGTCTCGAAGCAGCCGCCCTGGTCGATTGCGACGTCGACCAGCACCGCACCTTTCTTCATGCCAGACAGCATTTCGCGGCTGACCAGCTTGGGTGCTGCCGCACCGGGAATCAGCACGGCACCCACAACGAGATCAGCCGAGAAGCATTCTTCTTCCAGCGCCTCGACGGTCGAGTAGCGCGTATGAACGCGGCCGTTGAAGATGTCGTCGAGCTGGCGCAGGCGCGGAATGGAGCGGTCGAGGATCGTGACATCGGCACCCAGCCCAACCGCCATCTTCGCGGCATGAAGGCCGACAACACCGCCGCCGATTACGGCGACCTTGCCCGGCAGCACGCCCGGCACGCCGCCCAGCAGCACGCCGCGGCCGCCGTTGGCCTTCTGCAATGAGGTCGCACCGGCCTGGATTGCGAGACGTCCCGCCACCTCAGACATGGGTGCCAGCAGCGGCAAGCCGCCGCGCTCGTCTGTCACGGTTTCATAGGCAACGGCGGTGACACCCGAAGCGAGCAGACCCTTGGTCTGATCCGGATCAGGCGCCAGGTGCAGGTAGGTGTAAAGGATCTGGTTCTCGCGCAGCTGCACCCATTCATTGGGCTGCGGCTCCTTGACCTTCACGATCATGTCCGACTTGGCGAACACCTCTTCCGGAGTCTTGGCGATCGTCGCACCGGCGGCGCGGTACGCGTCGTCACCAGCACCGATGCCGGCACCCGCTCCGGTTTCCACCATCACCTGATGACCGTGTGCCGCATATTCGCGGACCGCACCTGGGGTGAGGCCGACGCGATATTCGTGGTTCTTGATTTCCTTGGGGCAGCCGACGCGCATGTTTGCACTCCCATTATCTTGGCGTTCCGCAGAGCAGCGACTGTATGCCTAGGAGGTGTCGCAGGTCCTTGCGATGTCAATTGCTCTCGCGCGACTTCGTGACATAGTCTTGCGCGTAGAAGGACGTTTGTCGAAGGAATCGCGGATCATGGCTTTGGACAAGATCGATCTTGCGATCCTTAGCGCTCTTCAGAAGGACGGCCGCATGTCGAATGCAGCTCTGGCTGAGAAGGTTGGCCTCTCCCAATCCGCCTGCTCACGCCGCCTCGATATGCTGGAGAAATCCGGCACCATCCGCGGTTACCATGCCCAGATCTCGGCCGCCGGCCTCGGGCATCCGATGACGGCGATCGTTCATGTCTCACTGTCCGGTCAATTCGAGAAAACCCTGTCGGAGTTCGAGGCTGCGATCAAACGTTGCCCGAACGTCCTGTCCTGCCATCTGATGACCGGTGAATACGACTACATCCTGCGCATCGCCGCGCGCGATCTGGCCGACTACGAGCGGATCCACAAGGAATGGCTGACGGCCATGCCACACGTCATCAAGATCAACACGTCCTTCGCCATGCGCGAGATCATCGACCGGACGGCGTTCGGATTGAAGACCGAGCTTGTATGACTTGGACCTGCAGGCAGCAGCGTGTCATCTCTTCGCGATGATCCTGCGGTTACTTGGATGCTGGACATGATGTGCTTGGCAGCGCAACACTCCGCCTAAGACTCGTTTGCAGATCAGGAGCAGTTTCATGAACACGCAACTCGCCATGTCCCGCCGCGGCTTTCTGGCCGGCACGGCGGTGACGGCCGGTCTCATCGCGCTGCATCCATTTTCCGCCCGCGCTCAGGCCAACCAGGCACACTTGCGCATCATGGAAACCACCGACATCCACGTGAACGTGCTGCCTTACGACTATTATGCCGACAAGCCGAACGACACGATGGGCCTGTCGCGCACGGCATCGCTGATCAAGGCGGTTCGTGACGAAGCCACCAATTCCATGCTGGTCGACAATGGCGACTTCATCCAGGGCAGCCCGATGGGCGACTACATCGCCTATGAGCGCGGCATGAAGAAGGGCGACGTTCACCCGGTCATCAAGGCGATGAACACGCTCGGCTATGACTGCTCGACGCTCGGCAATCACGAGTTCAACTACGGCCTGTCCTTCATGGACAAGGTGCTGGCAGGCGCGAACTATCCCTTCGTCTGCGCCAACCTCATCCGCGGCACGGAACTCGCCGCCAATCCGCGCGACGACAAGCTTTACCTCAAACCCTACCTGATCCTCGACAAGCAGATCAAAGACGGCTCGGGCGCCGAGCACCCGATCAAGATCGGCATCATCGGCTTCGTGCCGCCGCAGATCATGGTGTGGGACGCCAGGAACCTCAGCGGCAATGTCGCGACGCGCGACATCGTGCAGGCGGCGGAAGCCTGGGTGCCGCAGATGAAGGAAGAGGGCGCCGACGTCGTGATCGCGCTCTCGCATTCCGGCATCGACACCAAGAAGACCGACATGATGGAAAACGCCTCCTTCTTCCTGGCGGGCGTGGACGGCATCGACGCAATCTTCACCGGCCACCAGCACCTGGTCTTCCCAGGCCCGAAGGACTTCCAGGATCTGCAGGGCGTCGATCCTAAGAAGGGCACGCTGCAGGGCAAGCAGGCCGTGATGGGCGGCTTCTGGGGCTCGCATATGGGCCTGATCGACCTGCTGCTCGAGCGCGACGGCAGCAAATGGAAGGTTGTATCCGGCACGTCCGAAGCGCGACCGATCTCCGAGCGCAAGGGCCGCGACACTGTGGCAACCGTCAAGGACGAGCAGAAGGTAGTCGAGGCCGTCGATGCCGAGCACAAGGCCACGCTGGATTATGTCCGCCGCCCGGTCGGCAAGACCTCCGCGCCGCTCTACTCCTATTTCGCGCTGGTGGCCGACGATCCATCCGTGCAGATCGTGAGCCAGGCACAGACCTGGTACATCAAGGATCTCTTGAAGGAGACGCAGTGGAAGGACCTGCCGGTTCTGTCTGCCGCGGCACCCTTCAAGTCCGGCGGTCGCGGCGGCGCGGATTACTACACCGACGTTCCGGCGGGCGACATCGCGATCCGCAATGTGGCCGACCTCTACCTATATCCCAACACCGTGCGCGCGCTGGAAGTCACCGGCGCGCAGGTTAAGGAATGGCTGGAAATGTCGGCAGGCATCTTCCGGCAGGTCGAGCCTGGTAAGGCCGATCAGCCGCTGATCAACACGGAATTCCCGGCCTACAATTTCGACGTCATCGACGGCGTAACCTACAGAATAGACCTTTCGCAGCCGCCGAAATATGGCGTCAAAGGCGAGGTGCTGAATGCCCAGTCCAACCGCATCAAGGACCTGATGTTCGACAACAAGCCGATCGATCCGGCCGCCAAGTTCGTCGTCGTGTCCAACAACTACCGCGCGGGCGGCGGTGGCAACTTCCCGGAGATCAACGAGTCCAAGGTGATCTTCGAAGCCCCGGACACCAACCGCGACGTGATCGTGCGCTACATTGTCGACCAAGGCACGATCAACCCGTCTGCCGACGCCAACTGGTCCTTTGCATCCCTGCCGAACACCAGCGTTCTGTTTGAAACCGGACCGAAGGCGCGAGCCTTCATCGGCGATGTGAAGGCGGTCAAGATCGAGCCGGCCGGCGAGGGTGAGGGCGGCTTCGCAAAGTACCGCATTGCGCTCTAAGCAACAAAAAAGGGCCGGATCAATCCGGCCCTTTTTTGCATCCATCAAACGCAGGACGTCCTGATTAGAAGTCCGTGAATTCCCCGGCTTCTTCGCCCTTCCACCATTTCAGACGATCGGCCTCAACCTTGATCATCACGATGTTCGGTGTGTCGATGCCGTCTTCGAACCACTTGTCGAGGTCCGGGTTCCAATGGGCTTCGAACTCTTCCTTGTCGCGGATCAAGTCAGCATCGCCGGAAACAGCGACATAGAAGCCGTCATCGCCAGCAAAGCCCAGCGTTACGGCGGGCTCTTCCTCGATATCCGCGACCATGCGCGATTCTTCGTATGTGAAGTAATAGGAGTCGCCGTCGAAATCGACGTCACCATTGTTGCTCATGGGACGGCTTGCGAGGCTGCCGTCTTCGGTGACGGTGGTCAGCATCGCGATGTCGATGCCCTTCATTGCGGCGGCGATCTCTTCGAGCGTTTTCTCGGCCATGACCTGTCTCCTTGTTGGCCGCGTTCAACCGGCAGACACGATCTTGGTTCCGGCCAACCTCACACTTCCTGCCACTATCCCAACAAGGTGAAGGGTGTGCCCTCGAAAGCCTCCGCTCCGCGCCCGATCGAGCGGATCGCAGCCACCATCCGGCCTTGCCGCCCAAGCAGACCGTCGGCCAGCGCGACAATGCGCGGGTTTGGCGTCGCGGATGGCGAGCGCCAGCGCAGTTCCTGTGCCAGCGCCTCTTCACTGAGGTCCGGCCGAAGTGCAGCCGCAATGGCATAGGCCGCCGCCGTCGAACGGCTGATCCCGGCATAGCAATGGATCAGGATCGGATCGTCCGCTGAAACGCGTTCGGCAAACGCCAGGATCGCCGCCACCTGCTCGCGCGACGGCGCGACATAACCCTCGCGCTCCTCCGCTATGTCATGCATGGCAAGCTGAAGATAGTCGTCCGCTTCGATACCCTCTGGCCGTTCAAACGTTGCCCCGATCGACTGCAGCGCAATCATCCGCCGCGCCTTCGAAGCAGCCAGCGTTTCCGGCAGATGCGACAGCGGCGTAACGTGGATCATGCCTGCGCTCTGAATGCAGTCAGTGCCGCCTCAAGCCGGCTCAGCGCATCGTCATCCGCTGGCAAGCCGATCCGCAGCACGTCATCGGCAAAGCGGAAGGGCCGCACCAGAATGCCGTGCTCGCCAAGCAGTTGGTACAAGGCCGCCGCATGAGCCGACTGGACATAGCGGAACAGGCTTGTCCCGCCGACAATCTCCAAGCCGCGAGCGCTCAAGACGCGGTCAATTCGCGCCGCTTCTTCGCCAAGCCGTCGCCGCATGGCCTCTTTCCAAGCCTCGTCCGCCAACGCCTCTTTGGCAATATGCAGCGTCGGCCCAGAGACGGCCCAGGGTCCAAGCTGCGCATTCAGCCACTCCGCACGCCATCTCTCGGCTAGAACAAACCCCAACCGCACCCCCGCTAATCCGAAGAACTTGCCGAAGGAACGCAGCACCACCAAGCCGCCGTCACCGACATCACCGGCAACGCTTTCGCCTTCTGGACCAACCTCCATGAAGGCCTCGTCCACCACCAGCAGCCCGCCCTTGGCATGGAGATGTTTTGCGAGATCGAGCAGTTTCGCGCGCGGTACCACGCGCCCCGTCGGGTTGTTTGGGTTTACGATGACGGCCAGAACGGCGTCATAAAGATCGTCAATCGCGCCGGTTTCGGTGACCTGATGCCCCACCAAAGCGGCGGCACGCGCATGTTCCGCGTAAGTCGGCGACAGCACGGCCGCGCGACCGAGCTCAACCAGCCGCATCACCAATGGCAGCAGGATCTGCGTGCCCGGTCCGCAGGCGATGCAGCTCGGATTGGCCACGCCGTAAGTGCTAGCCGCAAGCCTCGCCAACTCTGCCGTTTCCGCTGGCTCCGGCAGACGCGAGAAGGCGGTGGCGGGCAGGGGCGAAAACGGATAGGCGTGCGGATTGATCCCCGTCGACAAGTCGATCCACGGCTTGGGAGCCTCTGGAAACCGCGCTTCAGCGCGCGCCAGGCTGCCGCCATGGTCCGGCACCTCAGACACGTCAGCCTGGTTGCGCATGTTCGTCCTGCTCGCTCTTCTCGCTCTGATCCTCGAACTCGCGTTGGGCTATCCCCACCGCCTGTTCGCCGGCATCGGCCACCCCGTGACCTGGATCGGCGCTCTGATCTCGCGTCTGGAACGCACGCTTAACCGACCCGACTTCCGCGACGCAACTCGGAAAGCCAGCGGCGGGCTGACGCTGATCGTTCTGATCGCAGCCGCTGGCGGGATCGGCTTCGCCATCCAGACGGTGCTCGGCGATGGCTGGGCGCTGATCGTCACCGCGCTCATCGCCAGCGCGCTTCCCGCCCAACGCAGCCTCGCCACCCACGTCCAGGCTGTTGCCCAGGCGCTTGAAGCCGAAGGCCTGACCGACGGTCGCCGCGCCGTGTCCATGATCGTTGGTCGCGATCCCGAACAGCTTGACGAACCCGCCGTCTGCCGCGCGGCAATCGAAAGCCTCGCGGAAAACTTCTCCGACGGCATCGTCGCGCCAGCCTTCTGGCTGGCCGTTGGCGGGCTGGCCGGCGGTGCGGCCTACAAGGCGGTCAACACGGCGGATTCCATGATCGGCCACAAGAACGCGCGCTATCAGCAGTTCGGCTGGGCGTCCGCCCGCTTCGACGACCTGATCAACCTGCCGGCTTCGCGCCTGACCGCGCTTCTGGTCATCGCCGCCGCCGCGATCCTGCCCAGCTGCTCCGCTGCGGGCGCCTGGAAGGCGGTGCGGCGCGATGCGGGCAAGCACCGTTCGCCGAATGCCGGCTGGCCGGAAGCCGCCTTCGCCGGTGCGCTCTGCCTTGCGCTGAACGGTCCGCGCTCCTATGGCGGCGTCCAGGTCCACGACGCCTTCATGGGCGAGGGCGGTCGCCGCGATGCAACCGCCGCCGATATCCGCCGCGCGCTTCGCCTTTACTGGACCGCCGACCTGTTGATGGTAGCTTTGGCCGGCGTGACCGCGCTGGCGCTCTTCACCGTGCATGGCTGAGCATCGCATTCAAATCAAGGAAGCGCTCGCAATGCGCGGCCAGCCCGTCCAGCACGTGGTCGACGCCTGCATCGTAGTCGGCCAGCTGCGACGTGCCGCCGAGCTTCGCCAACCAAGCCGCTCGCTGCGCATCGTCGGCAAAGAAGCCATGCACATAGGTGCCTGACACCAGCCCGTCCGCTGACACCGCGCCATCCAAACGCCCGTCGCTCAGCTGCGCAAACGGCTTTTTCGTGCCCGGCCCGCCCGTGCGCCCCACATGCATTTCATAGCCCCGGAACGCGTCGCCATCGCCCGTCGTGCCGGTCACCGGATGCAGCGCCTTGTCCGACGTCAGCACCGTGTCGACGTCCAACAGCCCTAGCGCCTCTACCGCGCCGGCCGGCCCCTCGATGCCATTCGGATCGCTGATCGTCTTCCCCAGCATCTGGAACCCGCCGCATAGACCCAGCACATGCCCGCCGCGTCTTACATGCGCTTGCAGATCAATGCCGAAGCCTGCGTCCTTCAACACATGCAAGTCGGCAATCGTCGCCTTGGACCCCGGCAGCAGAACAAGGTCTGCATCGCCGGGCAGGGCTGTTCCTGGCCACACGCGAACGAGCTCCACATCAGGTTCGGCGTCCAGCGGATCGAGATCGTCGAAGTTGGAGATCGAAGGCAGGATCGGCACCGCGATCCGCACCTTGCCTGACCCTTCCTTACGCGCAGCCTTGGCGGTCAGCGCCAAGGCGTCTTCGGCAGGCAGCCGCCGCGCATCCTCGAAATGCGGCAGCAGTCCGAAAGCGCGCCAGCCCGTCTGCTCCGCAATCGTCACCATGCCCGCATCGAACAAGGAGGGATCGCCACGAAACCGGTTAACCAGAAAGCCGCAGATCATCGCGGCATCTTCGGGCTCGATGACATGCTTGGTCCCAACCAGGCTCGCGATCACCCCGCCGCGATCGATGTCGCCGATCAGCACCACGGGCACGTCACCCGCACGCGCAAAGCCCATATTGGCGATGTCGTTAGCGCGCAGATTGACTTCGGACGCGCTGCCGGCACCTTCCACCAGCACCAGGTTGGCCTCCGCCTTCAAGCGCCCAAAACTCTCCAGAACCCGAGGCATCAGCCCTGCCTTCATGCTCTGATAGGCCCGGGCATCGGCATTGCCGATCACCTTGCCCTGCACCACCACTTGCGCGCCAACCTGGCTTTGCGGCTTAAGCAGGATCGGGTTCATGTGCACGGTCAGCGGCGTGCGGCAGGCCAGCGCCTGCAGCGCCTGCGCCCGGCCGATCTCGCCGCCATCGTCAGTCACCGCAGCATTGTTCGACATGTTCTGCGGCTTGAACGGCCGAACGGTCAGCCCGCGATTAACAAAGGCGCGGCAAAGGCCAGCCACCACCAGCGACTTGCCGACATCCGAGCCGGTGCCCTGGAACATGAGAGCGCGCGCAGTCATCGCGCTAGAACTCGATGCCCTGCTGCGCCTTCACGCCAGCCTTGAAGTGGTGCTTCGTGGCCGTCATTTCCGTCACCAGATCCGCGGCGTCCACCAGCGCCGGCTTGGCGTTGCGGCCGGTGACCACGACATGCAGGTCCGGCCGCCGCGCGCTGAGTGTCGCCACGACCTTCTCGAGATTGAGATATTCGTAGCGCAGCGCGATGTTGAGTTCATCGAGGATCACCAGCCCGATCATCGGATCAGCCAGCAACTCCTCCGCCTTGGCCCAGGCCCGCTCCGCCGCCGCGATATCGCGCTGCAGATCCTGCGTTTCCCAAGTAAAACCCTCGCCCATCGTGTGCCACACGACCTGATCGCCGAAGCGCTTGAAGGCATCCATTTCGCCCGTATGCCAGGCGCCTTTCACGAACTGCACGACACCGACGCGCTTGTTATACCCCAGCATACGCAAGGCCAGCCCGAAGGCGGCCGTCGTCTTGCCCTTGCCGGGACCGGTGTTGACGATCAGCAGGCCCTTCTCGACCGTTTTTTCGGCCACTTCGGCATCCTGGACCTGCTTGCGCTTCTCCATTTTGGCCTTATGGCGGGCGGCTTCTTCAGCGTCGATTTCAGTCATTCACTTCACTTTCATCGGCAGGCCGGCCACGGTGAACAGAACCTCGTCGGCCAGCGCCGCGATCTTCTGGTTGAGCCGCCCCTGTTCGTCTCGGAACCGCCGCGCCAGCGCATTTTCCGGCACGATGCTCAGGCCCACTTCGTTGGACACGACATACCAGGGGCCGGTCGGAGCGGACAACACGGAACACAGCTCGCCCGCTGCTGCATCAACATCACGCTCCGCCAGCATGATGTTGGTCAGCCAAAGCGTCAGGCAATCGAGCAGCATTGGCGTGTCCGCCGGCAAAGCACGCAACGTTTCAGCCAGATCGAACGGCGCATCCAGCGTTCGCCAGCCTTGCTCGCGCCGATCCCGATGATGCGCGATCCGCTCGCGCATCTCGTCGTCAAAGGGTTGCGCCGTGGCGATATAGGTCCAGGGCGCGGGCAAGGTGGTAATAAGCCGCTCGGCATGCAGGCTCTTGCCAGAGCGTGCGCCGCCGAGCAGAAAGGTCAGCCGGCCCAGTGTGGTCGGTTCAGGCAAGCCGCGGCCGCGCTGTCACGGCATCGTCCACGACGCGGTTGCGCAGCAGCGCGGTCATCACGCCGAGTACGGCCCAGAACACCAGGTTGGTGACGGTGACGGCCACCACGAACTGATGATGTAGACCTTCCGGTATCGGCGACTCATGGCTTTCCGGCTGCGGTGCGCCGATCAGATGCGGCACGACCAGCAGCGCGATGCCGCCAATCGCCAGCCACGATGCGCGGCCAAAGACCACCAGCGCCAAACCAGCCGCCGTTGCGAGCACCGTGCCCGTCCACCAGATCTGCCGCGGCAGGAGTTCGGCGGCCGGCATGGCCGGTAGTTCCGGCGGAAGGCCGAGACCGGGCGCAAGGGTGAACACGGCAAAACCGGCGAAGCCCCAAAGCAGGCCTTGGCGCAGGGTGGTTATGCCGCCAGCAAATTCCGAGGCGACCACGAGAAGCAGCGCAAAGCCGATGCCGGTCACGATGTTGGCGAGTGCAGTAAAGGCCGTGCGCTCGAAGCCGTCAGCCGGCGCCCAGCCGTCCTCATCATGTTCATGCGCGGGAACGGCAGGCGCCTCGCTGCTGACGGGTGCGGTCGCATCCGCCGCACCATGCTCATGCGCTTCGGGCGCTGCATTCTCGAAGGTCTCCGCCTGCAAGATCAGCGGCACGGTCGACGTGACCTGAAGCGCGGTCATAACGAGGCCGGCGCATAGCCCGGCCAGCGCCGCGAGAAACACGACGTTACGAAAAAGGGTCATGAGATCGTCCCTGGGTTAGTGGCAGGGAAAAGCCATGGAATGCCGGTAATCGTGTCCGGCGTTGTGCACGGCTTCGATATGCGAGAAGCCGACGAAGCCGATCACGAGGAGGCCGAGCAGCGCGGCCATCATCAAGGGCAGCGTCTGAGCCTGAGTATGGGTCTCAACCGAAGCGCCGGCAGGCGCGAGTGTCGAAGTCGTCATGATCATCCTTCCGCCCTCCACCCGAGGGCACGTTACGAGTTCACGTCTACGGCAGGTTTCCTGGCTTGCGACTCCAGCGCTTCAACCGACCTTCCCGGAACTATCTCCAGTGGCACTCGGCAAAACTCGTCGCTTACAGTTGCGGGGGCAGCCGCGGCTTAGGACACCGTCCTCACCGCGTTCCCTTGATCCCTTGCGGGAACCGTCGACAAAGCCAGCATAGAGCTTTCACATTGTCGTGCAATCGGATTCGCGACACGCGCTGAACATCGTGCGTCGCGCGAAGTCGTCGCGTTGACAGCCGCTCGCGCCAAGCCGTACAAGCGTTGCCGACGGTCTGCCGGCCGCAAAGCCGGGAGCTAAGAGGGAATGCGGTGCGCGAAAGCCACTCCGCAGCTGTCCCCGCAACTGTGATCGGGTGAGCGATCCTTCCAAGAGCCACTGGGCCAGAAGCCTGGGAAGGCGGAAGAAGCGCGATGATCCGAGAGCCAGGAGACCTGCCGTCAGCGAACTGATCCTGAACATGTCCGGCGGGCGATCCGGGCGAGGAGTATGGAATTTGGCGGCAGACTCACCCGCAACCACGATCGTGCCTGATCCGGCTCCCGAACCGGCCGCGGTGACCGTTCTCGTGTGCCGCTCCTGCCGCTTGCGCGACATGCCGGCAGATGGGGTGCGTCCCGGCTCACGCCTGCTTGACGCCGTCACCGAAGCGGCAAAAGACACCGACATCACCGTGCAAGGCGTCGGCTGCCTCGGCAATTGCCGGCGCGGCATCAGCGTCGCCATGCTGCGCGACGGCGGCTGGAGCTACCTGTTCGGCGAGCTTGACGAGGAAAGCGCGGGTGACATCATCGCTGGTGCGGAACTCTTCGCGACGTCATCGGACCCGTTCATGCCGTTTCGCGCCCGTCCCGAAGCCTTGAAGCGCGGTTTGATCGCGCGCATCCCGACATTCGACCATTTGAAGGACCTGCCATGAGCGTCTCAGCCGACCGCACTCCCTGCACCGTCGTCACCGGCTTTCTCGGAGCGGGCAAGACGACGCTGCTGCGCTCCATGCTGGAAAAGTCCGGCGACAAACGCATCGCCATCATCGTCAACGAGTTCGGCGATGTCGGCATCGATGGCGAGATCCTGAAAAGCTGCGGCGTCGAGAACTGTCCGGACGAAAACATCGTCGAACTGGCTAACGGCTGCATCTGCTGCACGGTGGCCGACGATTTCGCGCCAGCCCTCGACCAGATCCTGGCGTTGGAACCGAAGGTCGATCACATCCTGATTGAGACCTCCGGCCTCGCTTTGCCCAAGCCGCTGATCCAGGCCTTCCAGTGGCCGGCAATCAAGAACCGCGTCACCGTCGATGGCGTCGTGGCCGTGGTGGATGGCCCAGCACTCGCCGAAGGTCGGGTCGCGTCTGACATGGATGCCCTGCAGGCCCAGCGCGCAGCCGACGAGTCGCTCGATCATGACGATCCCGTGGAAGAAGTCTTCGACGACCAGATCGCCTGCGCCGACCTCATCGTGCTTTCGAAAAGTGATCTGCTCGACGCCGAAGCCGTGAGCCGTGCCGAAGCCCGCATCGCCGGCCATCTGCCGCGTGCGGTGAAAATCGTGCCGTCCGCCCATGGCCAGATCGATCCGGCTGTATTCCTCGGCCTTGGCCTTGCGGTGGAAGACGACATCGAAAACCGCAAGACGGGCCATGACGGCGCCTTCGATCACGAGCATGACGACTTCGATACCTTCATCGTCGAACTGCCCGCGATCAACGATCCCGACGCGCTCGCTGAAAAGGTCGCCAAGGCTGCTGAAACCGAGAACGTCCTGCGTCTCAAGGGCTTCGCAGACGTGTCCGGCAAGCCGATGCGCCTTCTCGTGCAGGCCGTCGGCCCTCGCGTCGCGCATTATTATGACCGCCCGTGGAAGGCCGACGAAACGCGCGGCACGCGGTTGGTCGTGATCGGTCTGAAGGGGCTCGATCGTCAGGCCATCGAGAAAATCCTCGCCGCGTAGTACACTGCCGTCATGCACATCCTCGCAACCACGACAGCTTCGCTGGATGACCTGATCGAGCCTGTCGATCTCGGCCAGCAGCCTGCGGACATGGTTGCGCTGTCCTTCTCCGACAGCGACCTTGCGAGCCTTGATCGTGCGGCTAAGGCGGACAGAACCCTGCCGGATCTCCGCCTTGCGGCCCTGCGCGATCTGCGCCACCCCATGTCCGTCGATCTCTGGGTCGAGCGCATCGCGAGCCAAGCCAAGGTCATCGTCGTGCGCGTGCTCGGCGGCTACGATTGGTGGCGCTATGGTTGTGATCGCCTGAGTGAAACCGCGCGCCGGCACGGCGTGAAGCTGGCGCTTCTGCCCGGCGAATGCCGTGTCGAGGATGAGCGCCTCGCCCACCTATCCACTATGGAGCCCGCAGAGCGGCAGGCGCTGCTCGTCTGTTTCCGCGAAGGCGGACCGGAGAACATGCGCCGCGTGGTCGAGCGTATGGCGATGCTGGCGGGCCAGGAGCGCGCGGTGGAAGAAGCCGAACCGCTTCCGCGCGCCGGCTACTATCGGCCGGACGAGGCGGGCGCCGGCTCACCCGTGCTGATCCTGTTCTATCGCTCCATGCTGCTCGCCGATGATGTCGCGCCGATCGAAGCGCTTGCCGACGAACTCACCGCGCGCCGCCTCAAGCCCGTGCCGATCTACGTGTCCAGCCTGCGCGACGCACAGGTCGAGGCCTTCCTGCGCGAAGCCGTCGCCCAGCATCGCCCAGCCGCCATCCTGACTGCCACCGCTTTCGCCAGTGGCGCCGAGCCCGGTGCGGAAACCCTGTTCGACACGTTCGGCCTGCCGGTCTTCCAGATCGTCACCGCTACGACCCGCCGTGAAGCCTGGGAAAGCGGCCAGCGCGGCCTCGCGCCGGCCGATCTCGCCATGCATGTCGTGCTGCCCGAACTCGACGGCCGCATTCTCGCGGGCGCCATCTCCTTCAAGGAGCCCGGTCTGCTGCCAGGTTCGGCGCAGATCAACCGCCCGGAACCCGACCGCGTCGCCCACGTTGCCCGACGGATCGCCAACTTCCTGCGCCTGGCGCAAACCCCGCCGACTGAGCGCAAGATCACCATCCTCCTGCCGGATTATCCCGGGGCTGCTGGCCGCACCGGCTATGCCGTTGGCCTTGATGTTCCGGCAAGCGTGCTCGCCATGCTCGCCGATCTCCGTGCCGCCGGCTACACGGTCGCGGACATTCCCGAGCTTCCCCGCGAGCTCATGCAGCATCTTCAAAGCTCGCGCGAATATATTGATGTTACGGCATATAAGAGCCTTCTTAAAGAGCTAGCTGAAGTCGCTCAAACTCAGCTGAGCGCCACCTGGGGCGAACCCGAAGCGGACGCCGACGAGGACCGGTTCGCCTTCCGTGCGCTGCGCTTCGGCAATGTCACCGTGGCGCTTGCGCCCGATCGCGGCCGCTCCGCCGATCGCCGCGCCGACTATCACGATCCCGCTCTTCCACCGCGCCACTCGCTCGTCGCCTTCGGCTTCTGGATGCGCGAGATCGTCGGCAGTCACGCGATCATCCATGTCGGCGCACATGGCACGCTGGAATGGCTGCCGGGCAAGACCGCTGCGCTGTCGCAGAACTGCTTCCCCGAAATCGTCACCGGCGCGCTTCCGGTGATCTATCCGTTCATCGTCTCCAACCCCGGCGAAGCCGCGCAGGCCAAGCGCCGCATCGCGGCCGTCACGATCGGCCATCTCACGCCGCCTCTGGAAGGCGCAGGCTTGTCGCCCGGGCAGCAGGAACTCGAGCGCCTCGTCGACGAATACAGCCAGGCCGACGGCCTCGATCGCCGACGCCGCGACCGGCTCGCCAAGCTCATCGTAGAAACCGCGCAGAAAACCGGGCTGGCGGGCGAGGCGGGTGTTGATGCCGCCGACGATCCCGACGCCGCACTGGTCCGCATCGATGCCTGGCTCTGCGACCTCAAGGATTTCGCGGTCAAGGACGGCCTGCACATTTTCGGCCGTGCCGAGGGTGACGATCCCACGCGTATCCAATGCGCGGAAGCCGAACGCACCGCATTGCTCGCCGCTCTCGACGGCCGCCACATCCGCCCCGGTCCCGCCGGCGCACCTGCGCGCGGACGTACCGACGTCCTGCCCACCGGCCGCAACCTCTTCACCTCCGACCCGCGCACTCTGCCGACGCCCACCGCCTTCGCGCTCGGCGAAAAGGCGTCAGCCGAAGTCCTGCGCTCTTATATGCAGGAGCACGGCGACTGGCCCCGCGCGCTCGTTATCGACCTGTGGGGTAGCGCATCCCTGCGCACCGGCGGAGAAGAGATCGCCCAGGGTCTGGCGCTGATGGGCTGCCGGCCGCAATGGGATCCCGCTACCGGCCGCGTCACTGGCATCGAGGTTCTGCCGCCGGCTCAGCTCGGCCGGCCGCGCGTGGATGTCACCTGGCGCATTTCCGGCCTGTTCCGAGATATGTTTGCGACCCAAATCGCCCTGATCGATGCCGCCGTCGCCGCCGTTGCCGCGCGAGATGAAGCGGAAGGAGACAATCCGCTCGCCACCGCCAAGCGCTCCGGCCAGGCAACCGCCCGCATCTTTGGCTCCGCGCCCGGCACCTACGGATCCGGCGTGGAAGATAAGCTCGCATCCGGCGATTGGGACGACCGCGCCGAGCTCGGCCGCGCTTACCTTGACGGCGCCTCGCACGCCTTTGGCGGCCATGACGGCGAGGGCCGTCACGACGGGAGCTTCGCCGACCGTCTGGTGGAAGCCGATCTCCTCGTCCACAATGCCGACGATCCCGGCCGCGACATCCTGGAAGGTTCGGCTGATGTCGCCTTCATCGGCGGTTTCGCGGCAGCGGTCAAGGTGCTCGGCGGCAAGGCCGATCTCATCGTGCTCGACACCACCAAGGCCGAGACGCCGAAAGCCCGTTCGCTCGCCCAGACCATCAACCGCACGGTCCGCGCCCGCGCCCTCAATCCGCGTTTTATCGCCGGCCAGCTGCGCCACGGTCCGCGCGGCGCATCCGAATTCGCCGAAACCGTCGACCGCTTGGTCGGCTTTGCCGAAACCACCGACGCCGTGCCCGGCGCGCTGATCGGCGACCTGCACACGGCCTACCTCGAAGACGAAACCGTGCGCGCCTTCCTCTTACGCGAAAACCCCGCCGCCGCCCGCTTCATCGCCGAACGCTTTGCCTCGGCCCGCCGCCGCGGCCTGTGGCACCCCCTACGCAACTCCACCGATGACGATCTCGCCGCCCTGATCGCCGAAGCCGAAATTGGGGAGGTGGCAGCATGACGACCACCATCATCCCACACCGCCAGCGCGGAGAATGTCCGTCCTTGTCCAAGCCGATGCCGACCGGTGACGGTCTGCTCGCGCGCATCAACCCGATAAACGGCGCGATCTCGCCAGTCGCTCTCGCAGGCGTTGCGGAAGCCGCAAAGCGCTGCGGCAACGGCCTGCTCGAAGTCACCCTGCGCGGCAGCCTGCAAATCC
Organism: Tianweitania populi; assembly: GCF_014652875.1. GTDB lineage: Bacteria > Pseudomonadota > Alphaproteobacteria > Rhizobiales > Rhizobiaceae > Tianweitania > Tianweitania populi. The sequence goes on from NZ_BMZQ01000001.1 coordinate 819,465, forward strand.
GCGGCCTGCGCGACGAAACCGTCGCCGACATGAACGCCGCCGTCGAAGCGCTCGGCCTCGCCATCCGCACTGGCCTTCCGCTCGACATCGCACCGCTCGCCGGCCTTTGCGCAGAAGAGCGTGCCGACCCTCGACCGCTTGCCGAGGCCATCAAGAGCCAGGCGACCAGCTTTGCCGCCCAGTTCGGACCCAAAGTCTCCGTTGTCGTTGATGGCGGCGGCCCTTCCATGCTCCACGGCGTCAAAGCCGATATCCGCTTGACCGCGCTCAATGCCGACACCTGGCAGGTCGCCATTGCCGGCGATGCTCAGACGGCGCGCTTCGTCGGCGTCTATGATGCCGACTTGGCGGTTCAATCCGCCATCGCTCTGCTCCGCACGATCGCCGAAGGTGGCCGCAAGACGCGCGGCCGCGATCTCTTGCCGACCTTCGAGACAGTGCAGCCACCAGCCCAGCCTCGAGAGGCGGAACCGGACCGTTTCCATCCTAGTGATATTCTGCCGCTGACCGATGGCCGCTCCGCAGCGGTGATCGCTTTGCCATTCGGCACCGTCACCGCCGAGACCCTGATCGCCCTCTGCGCCGATCTGCAGACCCTCGGCATCGGCGAACTTCGCCTGTCACCCGAACGCATGCTGATCATGCTGTGCCCGGACCACCCTGCGGCGGAAGCAGCGCTCTATCGATCCACGGCGTTCGACGTCATCACCAAGCCTGACGATCCCCGTTTGCGAATCGTCGCGTGTGCCGGAGCCCCGGCTTGCGCCTCCGCGCATCTGAATACTCACGCCTTAGCGGCCGAACTCGCTGCCAAATCGGCGATTGGGCAGGATCTGCCATTTCTTCTGCATCTTTCGGGCTGCGAAAAGGAGTGTTCGAAGCCATCAGGCACGTTCATTTCTGTGATCGGCATGCCCGGCTCTCGCAAGATCGTCGCGAACGGGATAGTGCTCCCGCCCGATTTCAGCGACAGGCTGATGACGCAAACACCCATGCAGCGGGCTTCATGACCACGGACTACATCAAATCAGGCGATGCGATTTACGAGAAAAGCTTCGCCATCATCCGCGCCGAAGCCGATCTCTCCCGCTTCTCCGAAGCCGAAGCCGACGTTGCCGTCCGCATGATCCATGCCTGCGGCGTCGTTGAGGCCGCCCAGTTTTTCGAGTTCTCGCCAAGCTTCGTCGCGGACGCCCGTGCTGCCCTCCAAGCCGGCGCGCCCATCCTCTGCGACGCCGAAATGGTCGCCCAAGGCGTCACCCGCGCCCGCCTGCCTGCCACCAATCCCGTGATCTGCACGCTGCGCGATCCGCGTACGCCGGAACTTGCCAAGGAAATCGGCAACACCCGCTCCGCCGCCGCGCTCGAACTCTGGCGCCCGCAACTGGAAGGCGCCGTCGTCGCCATCGGCAACGCGCCGACAGCCCTGTTCTACCTCCTCGACATGATTGCCGCCGGCGCCCCGCGACCCGCAGCCATCATCGGTATGCCAGTCGGTTTCGTCGGCGCCATGGAATCGAAGGACGCACTGGCCGAAAGCAAGCTTGGCATACCCTTCGCCGTGGTGCGCGGCCGCATGGGTGGCAGCGCCATGACCGCCGCTGCCGTGAACGCCCTTGCGAGGCCCGGCCTATGAGCGCAACCCTCGGCAAACTGATCGGCCTCGGCACTGGCCCGGGAAATCCCGAACTCCTGACGCTGAAGGCCGCGCGCTATCTCGCCGAGGCCGATGTGGTGGCGTATTTCGCCAAGCGTGGAGCCAAGGGCAACGCTCGCACCATCGTCGACACGCATATCCGCCCGGGGGTTATCGAACTGCCGATGATCTATCCCGTGACCACCGAGATCCACAAGGATCACACGGATTACATCAACCCCATCAATAACTTCTACGAAGATATTGCTAGACAAGTTGAGGATCATCTTCGTGCCGGCCACACGGTTGTCGTGCTGTCGGAAGGCGATCCGCTGTTCTACGGCTCCTACATGCACCTGCATGTCCGGCTAGCCCATCGCTTCCCAACCGAAGTCGTGCCGGGCGTAACCGCCATGTCGGGCTGCTGGTCCGCGACCGGCGTTCCGATCGTGCAGGGCGACGACATCCTGAGCATTCTGCCCGGCACCTTGTCCGAGGACGTCCTTGCGCGCCGCCTGATGGACACGGATGCCGCCGTCATTATGAAGGTCGGCCGCAACCTGCCGAAGATCCGCCGCGCGCTAGCCGCTGCCGGCAAGCTCGAGCGCGCGATCTATGTCGAGCGCGGCACCATGGCCAACATGGCGATCACGCCGCTCGCCGACAAAGCCGACGACGTCGCGCCCTATTTCTCCATCGTGCTGGTGCCGGGTTGGGCTGCCAAGCCCGGCGAGAATTTGGCTGCCGCCTTGCAGATGGCCGAGGGTCTTGCATGAGTGGGCATCTCACAGTCATCGGCACCGGTCCCGGCAATCCTGATCAGATGACGCCGCAAGCGCGCGCAGCGATCGAAGCCGCCAGCGATTTCTTCGGCTACAAGCCCTATCTCGACCGCCTCCAGGTGCGACCCGACCAGACCCTGCACGCCTCCGACAACCGCGAGGAACTCGACCGCGCGAGGGCCGCGCTCGAACTCGCCGTGTCGGGGCGGCATGTGGCCGTCGTGTCCGGCGGCGATGCCGGCGTTTTCGCCATGGCGGCCGCCATGTGCGAGGCTATCGAACATGGACCGGCGGAATGGCGAGACCTCGACTTCTCCGTTGTGCCGGGCGTCACCGCCATGCTCGCCGTCGCCGCCCGCGTTGGCGCGCCGCTTGGCCACGACTTCTGCACGATGTCGCTGTCCGACAATCTCAAGCCCTGGGACCTCATTGAAAGCCGGCTTCTTGCCGCCGCATCCGCCGGCTTCGTGATCGCGCTTTACAACCCGATCTCCAAGGCGCGCCCGCTGCAACTCGGCCGTGCCTTCGAGATCCTGCGCACCGTTCTGCCTGAAAACGTGCCGGTCGTGTTCGGTCGCGCCGCCGGTCGCCCCGACGAGCGCATCCGCATCGTTCCGCTCAGCGAAGCCGATCCCGGCATGGCCGACATGGCGACCTGCATCCTCATCGGCTCGCCCGAAACCCGCCTGATCGAGCGGCCCGGCCGCGAGCCGCTGGTTTATGCGCCGCGCTCGGTAAAGGCCGCGACATGAGCGTCGATCCAGTCCTCGACGGCCGCGATGCTTCCGACGGTCTGCGCGCCGGATGGGCGAGGGCGTTTGACCATGATGACCGGCAGATGGAGGCGGCGCGCAGCGAGGATCTTGCCGTAAGTCGCATTCCCGCCGCTGTTCTTGCTGACGACGATCTCAACCCCATGCTTGCGCATCAACGCTTCCTCGGCTTCGGCATCGAACGGTCCGCGGTCGAGAATGACGGTCGAGTTCGGCAAGGTGACAGCGGCCGGATCAACACTGCGCACCACATAACGATGCTGCGGATGGTCAGCGAAGGGCGCAAGTTCCTGGCGACCGATGGTCAGAAACACCGTGCGAGGCTCGTCGCCCAAGGCCATAGCTGCCGCGGCAACGTCATCCACCTCGATCCACTGGTAGCTCTCGGCCTTCTCCCAAGCCGGCCGATCAAGCACGATCAACGGCGTGTCAGTCGCTTGCGCGACTACGAAGACGTTGGCGCTTATTCGCGCGGCGAAGGGATGCGTTGCGTCCACCAGCAGGTCGACGTGATCAGCGCGAACATACTCGGCCAACCCGTCCACGCCGCCGAAGCCACCCACGCGCGTCCTAACCGCCTGTGGCAGCGGCATCTTCGTGCGGCCCGCCAGCGACAGCGTTATGCGCAGGTCGTCGCGCGCGCTCAGGCGCTCCGCCAGTTGCCGCGCATCGCCGGTGCCGCCAAGGATCAAAAGGTGTGGTTTGCCCATGCCGCTGCATAATCCGCTTGGGCTCACCGCAACAGATGCCAAATGGCTTTCGGTCGTCGGCATCGGTGAAGATGGCATCGATGGCTTGTCGCCGCGCGCACGGCAACTAGTGCAGGGCGCCGCCATCGTCATGGGCGGCCGTCGTCATCTCGCGCTCGCCGCCGAGCTGATCCAGGGCCAAGCACGCGCCTGGCCGGAGCCCTTCGACCCATCCATGCAAGACCTCGTTGCCCTGCAAGGAAGCAAGGTCTGTGTTCTAGCCTCCGGTGATCCGTTCCAGTTCGGCGTGGGCGCCACGATCGCGCGGGTGATCGATGCCGAAGAGATCGAGGTGATGCCCGCACCCTCCGCATTCAGTCTCGCCGCATCCCGGCTGGGCTGGGCCTTGCAGGATATCGAAACACTTTCGCTGCATGGGCGGCCCGTCAATCTCGTTCGCCCCTTACTGCATCCCGGCCGTCGGATTCTTGCTTTGACGTCGGACGGAAGCGGGCCAGCGACCATCGCCGCGCTGTTAAAGGACAGCGGATTTGGCACCTCACGCTTGCATGTTCTTGAAGCGCTCGGTGGTCCGCAGGAGCGTGTGACCTCCTGGACCGCAGGCGAGTCCTTGCCCGCCTTCAACCCGCTCAACGTCCTCGCCATCGAAGTCGTCGCGAAAAATGACGCCCGCATCCTGCCGCTCGGCTTCGGCTTAGCCGACGACCTGTTCGAGCATGACGGCCAGATCACCAAACGCGCCATCCGCGCTGCAACGCTGTCGGCGCTCGCGCCGCGCCGCGGCGAACTCCTATGGGATGTCGGCGCCGGATCCGGTTCGATCGCCATCGAGTGGATGTTGGCGCACCCCTCCTTGCGCGCCATTGCCGTGGAACATGAGCCCGAACGCGCCGCCCGCATCCGCCGCAACGCTGCTCACTTCGGCGTGCCGGGCTTGACGCTGGTGGAGGGTCGCGCCCCGGATGCGCTCGCAGACCTGCCGCAGCCTGACGCGATCTTTGTCGGCGGCGGCGGTTCGGACGCTGGCACGATGGACGCCGTAATCGCCGCGCTCAAGCCCGGCGGCCGCCTCGTCGCCAACAGTGTCACGCTTGAAATGGAAGCGGTGTTGCTCGCGCTGCACGCCCAGCACGGCGGCGAACTCACGCAATTCGCCGTGACACGGGCATCCGCGATCGGCTCCATGAGCGGCTGGCGCCCGGCCATGCCGGTCGTGCAATGGTCATGGGTGAAGCCATGATGGTCGCTGGCCTCGGCTGCACGAAAGATACTCGCGCCATGGTCGTGCTCGCCGTGCTCGATACGGCCTTGGAAGCGCATGGCCTAACGCGTGATGGCCTCGCTTTGCTGTCGACTGTGCCGGGCAAAAGCGACGAACCCGGCCTGATCGAAGCGGCCGAAATCCTCGGCATTCCCTTGGCCGTGCCGAGTGATGCTCAACTGAAAGCAGCGGACGCCGGGGGTCTGACCCGTAGCGATGCCTCGCTGGCCGCAACCGGCCTCGGCTCGGCCAGCGAAGCCGCTGCCTTGGCAAGCTGCGGCGCCGATGCGCGCCTGCTTGGGCCACGCTTGGTACAAGACGGCGTGACCTGCGCGCTCGCTGTCCGCGGAGTGGATTGATGACTGTGCATTTCATCGGCGCCGGACCTGGCGCGCCGGACCTCATCACGGTGCGTGGCCGCGATCTTATTGCGCGCTGCCCGGTCTGCCTCTACGCCGGTTCGATCGTGCCGAAAGCGCTTCTCGAATACTGCCCCACTGACGCCCGCATCGTCGACACCGCACCCATGTCGCTCGACGAGATCGAGGCAGAATATGCCAGCACTCACGCCGACGGCCATGATGTCGCCCGCCTTCATTCCGGCGATCTCTCCGTCTGGAGCGCGGTCGCCGAACAGATCCGCCGCCTCACAAAGCTCGGCATCGACTACACGCTGACCCCCGGCGTCCCATCCTTCGCCGCTGCTGCTGCTGCCCTTAAGCGCGAGCTGACCATCCCGGAGGTCGCGCAAAGCCTTGTGCTGACCCGCGTATCCGGCCGCGCCTCGGCCATGCCCGCCAGTGAAAACCTCGCTGCTTTCGGCGCGACCGGCGCAACGCTTGCGATCCACCTCGCCATCCACGCGCTCGACCGCGTCGTCGCCGACCTCACGCCGCTCTATGGCGCAGATTGCCCCGTTGCCATCGTGGTGCGCGCGACTTGGCCGGAAGAGCGCATCCTGCGCGGCACCCTCAGCACGATCGAAGCCCAGGTCGCCGCCGATCCAATCGACCGCACGGCGCTGATCTTCGTCGGCCCCGGCTTGGGCGCAGAAGATTTTCGCGAAAGCTCGCTCTACGATCCCGCCTATCAGCGCCGCTTCCGGGGGCGCGACAGCCTATGAGCCTAGTCGAAACCCTCGCGCGGCTTGATGTGCAGGTGCCGTCCTTCGAGCCCGGCCATGTCTGGCTGGCAGGCGCCGGCCCCGGCCATCTGGCCGGCCTGACGCTGGAAGTCGTGGCCGCCATCGGCCAAGCCGATGCCATCGTTTATGACGCGCTGGTGGATGCCGCCGTTCTCAAAGCCGCGCCGCAAGCCGAAAGGCATTATGTCGGCAAACGCGCCGGCCAGCCTTCCGCTAGCCAAAGCTTCATCAATGAGTTGATCGTGAGGTTGGCGCGGGAGAACAAGCGCGTGCTCCGGCTCAAGGGTGGCGATCCCAACGTGTTCGGGCGCGGCGGCGAGGAAGCCTCGGCGCTCAGCGCGGTGGGCGTTCCTTTCCGCTTCTTGCCGGGCGTCACATCCGCCTTCGCCGCGCTCGCTGCCGCTGGAATGCCGGCCACGCTGCGCGGCGTGAACAAGGCGATCATCCTCGCCACAGGTCACGGCATTGACGATCAGGATCATCTCGACTGGGCCTCGCTTACCCGCACCGGTCAGCCCATCGTGGTTTACATGGGCATGAGCAATCTGCCGATCATCGTTGCGGGCCTGCGCGACGGCGGGCTTGCGGATACCACGCCGGTTGCCGTCATTCAGGGGGCGACCACTGTCAAGGAACGTCTGCTGGTCTCCGAACTCGCCCAAGTGGATGCCGATGTGCGCGCCGCCGGCATCGTGCCGCCGGCGTTGATTGTGGTGGGCGAGATCGTGCGCCATCGCCATGCGCTGGGCTCGCTCATGCGCGAGGTGATCCTGCCATGAGCGCGCGCGGTTTGATCATCGGCGCGCCGCGCTCCGGCTCGGGAAAAACCAGCGTCACCATCGGCCTGATGCGGGCGCTGGCACGACGCGGCCATACGGTTCGCGGCGGCAAGTCCGGCCCTGACTATATCGATCCCGGCTTCCACCACGCCGCCACAGGCCAGCCCGGCGTCAATCTCGATAGCTGGGCCATGATGCCCGATCTGCTCGACCATCTTATCAGCGACCAGGCGCAAGCCTCTGATTTTCTGGTTGTTGAAAGCGCGATGGGCCTGTTTGACGGCATTCGCTCCGAACCCGGACGCTCCGGCGCTGCCGCCGAACTCGCGCGGCGTTACAGCCTGCCGACGCTGCTGGTCCTCGACATCTCTGGCCAGTCCGTCACGTCCGCGGCGGTCGCCCATGGCTTCGCGACCTTCGATCCTCAGGTGCGGATCGGTGGTGTCGTCCTCAATCAGGTCGCAAGCGCCCGGCACGAGGATCAGGCCCGCGCGGCCATCGAAGCGCGCGGCATTCTGGTCGTGGGCGCAGTCTATCGCAACCCGGACATGGCCCTGCCGGAACGCCATCTCGGCCTCGTTCAAGCCAGCGAGCACGAGGCGCTGGAGGCCTTTATCGAACGTCTCGCCGACACGATGGAGAAGAGCCTCGACCTTGAGGCGGTGATCCGGCTGGCCCAGCCGGTCAGCGCCGGCGCCGGCGCGATCACCCGCGCCTTGCCGCCGCCCGGCCAGCGCATCGCACTTGCCTCGGATGCGGCCTTCACCTTCGTTTATCCGCATGTGTCGCGTTTGTGGCGCGAGGCGGGCGCGGAGATCGTGCCGTTCTCGCCCCTGGCCGATCAAGCGCCGGACGAAAGCTGCGACACCTGCTGGCTTCCCGGCGGCTATCCCGAGCTCCATGCCGGTCGGCTCGCGGCATCGGAACACTTCAAGGCTGGCCTGCGCCGCTTTGCCGAAACGCGCGCCGTGCATGGCGAATGCGGTGGCTTCATGGTGTTGGGGCAGGCGTTGGAGGATGCCGACGGCGTCACGCACCACATGGCCGGCCTGCTTGGCCACGCGACCAGTTACGCCAAGCGTAAGCTCAATCTCGGCTACCGGCAGGCGGTGCTGCAAGCCGACTGCCCAGTCGGGCGCGCCGGCGACGCCGTGCGCGGTCATGAATTCCACTATTCCCGCGTGATCGATCCCGGCCATGACGAGCCGCTGGCACAGCTCGCCGACGGCATCGGCAACGCGCTCGGACTTTCCGGCGCACGGCGCGGCCACGTGTCCGGCACCTATTTCCACGCGATTGCGCGCGCATGAAGATGGGGTCGGGCAGGGATCGTGACTGGCTGGGCGAAATCTACGCCTGCCTCGGCTTCTTCACGCGCCTGCCGATGCCGGCCTACCGTCTGGCGCCCGATGGTTTTGGCCGCGCCCTGTGGGCCGCGCCGCTCGCCGGGCTTGTTCCCGCTCTTGCCGCGACACTTACCCTGACGGTCGGCCACGCCTTCGACCTGCCGCCGCTCGCTTCAGCCGGGCTGGCGCTCGTCGTGCTGCTCCTGATTACCGGCGCGCTGCATGAGGACGGCCTGTCGGACGTCGCGGACGGGTTCGGCGGCGGCTCCACGCGCGAGCGCAAGCTCGGGATCATGAAGGACAGCCGCATCGGCACCTACGGCGTTGCCGCGCTCGTGCTTTCGCTGCTGCTGCGCGCGAGCCTGATGGCCGCACTCGTACCCTATGGCTTCTGGATCATGCTCGGCGTGCTGATCGCCGCGCATTGTTCGTCACGAGCCTTGCTGCCTTACACCATGCACACGCTGCCGAACGCGCGCGCCAACGGCGTGTCCGCTGGCGTCGGCCTGGTGCCGAAGGAAAGCGCTACACTGGCGCTGCTAATCGGCGTCGTCGCGCTGGCGCCGCTCGGGTTCGGCCACGCCATCCTTGCCGCCGTCCTCCTCGCCGTGGTCATCATCACCCTGCACACATTGGCGCTGAAGCAGATCGGCGGCCAGACCGGCGATGTGCTTGGTGCGATCCAGCAGGCCGGCGAGGTCACCGTGCTGATTGTTGCCGTCGCCGCGCTCAACTAAAGATGCCCCGATGACCCACTTCACCTCTATCGACCAGCTCCGCACCGCCTGCCGCGATCTGCCGGCGCCAGATGACACCTCGGCTGAACAAGCGCGCGATCGTCAGGGCATTCTCACCAAGCCACCTGGCAGCCTCGGAAAGCTGGAGGAGCTAGCGGTCTGGCTAGCCAGCTGGCAAGGTCGCGAAAAGCCGAAGCTCGATCGCGTCGAGGTCTTCGTGTTTGCCGGCTCGCACGGCGTCACCAATCGCGGCGTGTCTGCCTTTCCGGCGGAAGTCACGGCGCAGATGGTCGCCAACTTTGAACACGGGGGTGCTGCCATCAACCAGCTTGCGCGACAGGCCGGCGCGAACCTCACGGTCATCCCGCTCGACATCGACCAGCCTACCGTCGACTTCACCATCGCGCCCGCCATGGATGAGCAGGCGTTCCTCGATGCGGTGAATATCGGCTACGAGGCGGTAAAGGATCGGCCAGACCTGGTCGTACTCGGCGAAATGGGCATCGGCAACACCACCGTCGCCGCCGCTTTGTCCTGCGCGTTGCTGGGCGGCGAGGGCGCGGATTGGGTCGGGCGCGGCACAGGCGTTGATGATGAGGGCCTTCAGCGCAAGGCATCCGCCGTCGACGATGCGAAGACTTGCCACGGCAACGCGCTTAGCGATCCGCTAGAAGCGCTGCGCCGCGTCGGCGGCCGCGAACTGGCCGCCATGTTCGGCGCGATCCTCGCTGCGCGGCACGCCCAAGTCCCCGTGCTGCTCGACGGCTTCGTGTCCACCGCCGCAGCCTTGCCGCTCGCCAAGCTCGACCCGAACGGGCTCGCGCATACCTGGGCTGCCCATGTCTCCGCCGAAGCCGGTCACCGCCGCCTGCTCGACGCGTTGCAGATGAAGCCGCTGCTCGATCTCGGCATGAGGCTCGGCGAAGCGTCCGGCGCATGTCTCGCGGTCAACATCCTGCGCGGCGCGATTGCCTGCCACAACGGCATGGCGACCTTCGCCGAAGCCGGCGTGTCGGACGGCTAGATCATGCGCAAGCTTCTTGTGATCGGCATTGGCACCGGCAATCCCGAGCACATGACCGTGCAGGCGATCAACGCGCTAAACCGCGCCGATGTCGTGCTGATCCCGCGCAAGGGCGAGGCCAAGGATGATCTCGCCGAGGTCCGGCGCCAGATCTGCGCGCGCTTCATCACGGATGCAAGAACTCGAATTGTCGAGTTCGACCTGCCGGTGCGCGACCAGTCCGGCGAGTACCGGCAGGGGGTTGACGACTGGCATCACGCCATCGCCGAAACCTATGCTGATCTGCTGGCAACGCATACGGCGGAAGATGGCGCTGCGGCCTTCCTCGTCTGGGGCGATCCTTCGCTCTACGACAGCACATTGCGGATCATCGAGCGGCTGGAGCGTGCTGCGCCCTTCGACCTCGCCATTGAAGTCGTGCCCGGCATCACGAGCATTCAGCAGCTCTGCGCCAGCCACCGCATTCCCTTGAACAGAATCGGTGACCCCGTTGTCATCACCACTGGCCGCCGTCTGCGCGATGGTTTCCCGGTCGGCGCCGACACCGCCGTCGTGATGCTCGATGGCGAATGCTCCTTCCGCCATCTGGATGTGGCCGACTTCCGGATCTACTGGGGCGCCTATCTCGGCACGGCTGACGAGTTGCTGATCGAGGGACTGCTCTCCGACGTTGCCGACGAGATCGTCGCGCGCCGCGAACAGGCCCGCGCGGCGCACGGCTGGATCATGGACACCTATATTCTGCGGCGGATGGCCGGCTGATCCTCAGGCGTGCAGCGCCGACTGCGGCAGCACAAACGGCATTCCAGCCGGTGGCACGGCACCGACCCGCAGCGCACAGCCGAACACGTCCTCGATTAGCTCGTCCTGCAGCACCGCACTCGGCGCGCCTGAAGCTGCCACCTGTCCCTGCCGCATCACCGTGACCTGATCGGCGAACATCGCCGTCAGATTGAGGTCATGCAAGATGGCGATCACGCCGCCGCCATCAGCCGCAAAATCTCTGGCGATCTTCATGATCACCAGCTGGTGGCGGATGTCGAGGCTCGACACGGGCTCATCGAGCAGCAGATAGCGCGGCATGCCGTCCAGCACCGGCGTCCAGACCTGGCACAGGACGCGCGCCAGCTGCACCCTCTGCTGTTCGCCACCGGAAAGCTCCTGATAGAAGCGCCCTGCAAAACCCTCCAGATCGACGCGCTCCAGAGCCATCTCTGGCAGATGCTCGACCTCATTCGCGCGCACGCCGGATCGACCATTGAGCAGCCCAAGCCGCACGATCTCGCGCACCGTGTAAGGAAATGACAGCGTCGTGGATTGCGGCAGCACCGCGCGCATGGATGCGGCCTGCCACGGCTTCATCACGCCAAGATCGTGGCCGTTGATCGTGACCGTGCCGGAAAACGCGACATCGCCGCAGATCGCGCGCAAGAAGGTCGTCTTGCCCGAGCCGTTCGGCCCTACGATCGCCGTCACCTTGCCCGCCGGCGCTTGCAGGGACGCATCGCGGATGATCGCGCGCCCACCAAGCGACACGCCCACATTGCGCGCTTCGATCATGGGCGCGCTCATAGGTCGAGCACTCCGCGGCTGCGCAACAGGATCCACAGGAAGAAGGGTGCGCCGAACGCTGCCGTCACGATGCCGATCGGCAGTTCCGCCGGCGCCACGATCGTGCGGCTCACCGCATCCGCCAAAAGAAGGAGTGCGGCTCCCAGCAGCGCCGAAGCCGGCAGCAGGTAGCGGTGTGAAGGGCCGATCGACAGGCGCAGCAGATGCGGCACCACGATGCCGATAAAGCCGATGCCGCCGCTGACCGCCACGGACGAGCCAACGGCTGCCGCTACTGCAACGATCGCGATGTTCTTGAAGCGTTGCACAGGGACGCCAAGATGGTTCGCCGCCGCTTCGCCCAGCGCCATCGCATCAAGGCTGCGTGCTAGAAATGGCGTTGCTGCAAGCGCGAGTACGATGATCGGTGTCGTTGCCGCGATCTTGGTCCAGGTCGCACCAGCCAGCGAACCCAGTCCCCAGAAGGTCAGGTCGCGCAGTTGTCGATCATCGGCCCAGAAGATCAGCAGGCCCATGAACGCGCCGGCCAAGGCGGCGATTGCAATGCCCGCCAGCAGCATGGTTGCCACCGATGTCTGGCCCTGACGTGTCGCCACGCGGTAAAGCACGATGGTCGATGCAAGGCTGCCAAAGAAGGCGGCGACGGGCAGGGCATAGATGCCGAGCCAGGAGAGCACCGGCGCAATCATCCCGCCACCGAGCACGATCACGATCACCGCGCCAAGGCTGGCGCCAGTGGACACGCCGATCAGGCCGGGATCGGCCAACGGGTTGCGGAACAGTCCCTGCATCACCGCGCCGGAAACGGCCAGTGACGCGCCAACCAGGATGCCGAGCAGCATGCGCGGCAGGCGGATATCCTCGATGATCAGCCGGTCGCGCGCCGACACCGCGCCATCACCGCTGATCCAATGCCAGACGACGGCCGCAGCAGAAGCATCCGAGCTGCCCCAGCCCAGGCTGAAGATCGCAACGCCCGCCAGCACGGCCAGGAGCAGGAGGATCACCAGCCGCGCGCGCGCCGAGCGATCGCCGGCTGGCACTGATCGGCGCGTTGCGCCCATGTCGGCGGTCATCGCAGTCACGGCTTGGCCAGCGCCGCCGCCAGATCGCGAACCGCACCGGCCGTGCGCGGGCCGAAGCCGATCAGATAGGTTCCTTCCATGCGGATCACCTTCTTCGTCTTGCCAGCTGGCGTTTCGGCCAGTGCCGGATGGCTGAACAGCTGCTCGTCGGACGCGCCATGGTCGCCGCGATCCATCATCAGAATCACATCCGGTGCTGCCGTGATGATCGCTTCGTCGGTGACCTGCTTGTAGCCCTTGAAGGCGCTCATGACGTTTTCGGCGCCCGCCATGGCGATGATGCCATCGGCAGCCGTACCTTGGCCGGAGGCCATGATCTTGCCGCCGGGCGCCGAGAGGATGAAGAGCACGCGCTTCTTCTCCTTCGCTTCAGCTGCCGTCTTTTCGGCAGACGCGATCTCGGCGTCGAGCTTGGCAGCCAGCGCCTCGGCTTTCGCATCGACGCCCAGCGCATGGCCAACAGCCTTCACCTTATCGACAATGCCTTCGCGGCTGAAACGATCGGGAATGCCGACCAGAGGGACCGACGCCTTCTTCAAGACCTCGATCGCTTCCGGCGGGCCGCTGCCGTTGAGAAGCAGGATTGCATCGGGATCAACCGACATCACCCCTTCGGTCGGCAGTTGGCGCATATAGCCAATATCCGGCAGCGTCAGCGCCTCTTGCGGGTATAGGCTGGTCGAATCGCGCGCGACCAGCCGCTTTTGCTCGCCAAGCTCATACACGATTTCGGTGATCGACCCGCCAACGGCCACGACGCGCTGGGCGTTCGGCACCGTTTCGACTTCGGTGGCATGAGTAGCCGGCGGCGTGCTGACAAAGGCAAGCAGGGCAAGCGCGGTTAGAGAAAACGAACGCATCACGACCTCACGCTGCCTGCGATTGCGCCAAGCGCGGCAGGCTTTCCACCAGGTTACGCCAGGCAGGCAACTCGCCTTCGCCTTCGTGACGCTTGCCGAAATACTGGATGATCAGCTTGCCGTTGGAATCGTAGGCCTCAAGCGAGGTGACAAACCCGTCGGATGTTGGCTTGCGCACGACCCAAACCTCCGTGATGTGGTCGCTGCGCAGATGCATATGGAAGCCTTCGTCCAGCACGTTGATCCACGGTCCCATGGCCTTGATGGTCTGCACCGGGCCAGAATGGATCTGGATGCAGCCGCGGCTGCCGATGAAGCACATGATCGGCACCTGAGCCTGGGCAGCGCCCTCCATCATGGTCGTCGCGCCATCGACTTCGACCTGCCAGGCAAGATCGGCGCCGATCATGTGAACGGCCTGATGACGCGTCAGCTTCAAACTGCGCAGCATGCCGAAGAACTGGTGCGTATCCGTCAGCTTCTCCCACTTGGAGCGAAGCGCGTCTGCGTCGCCGGCCTCGTTTGAAGGCTGTTCGTCCGCGAGCGTTTTCACGGCAATCCTCGTTGATTGATCATCAGAGCGGAAGCGCGCGATCAGGGCTTCATAGGCTGCCACATCGGAGGCGGGGCGCAGATGCACCTTGTGCACGGCCTCGCCGGACGCATCGAAGAACTGCAGACTGCGCTTGACCGTGTCGCCGTCGGTTTTTTCCACCGCGAAGGCGTGAACCCAATGTTTGGGGAAGATGCGCAGATCGATGTCGCCGCCAAGAACGAGCGCGTTGTGGGCACCCACGGTGACGTTCCTGTAGATGCCAACCTTCTCGTGCACGGCACTGGCATTCCGCGTCAGCGCCATCACTTCGCCGAGCGTTCCCAGAGCCGGCAGCAAGTCAGCCAGACGCGGCTCGATCCGCACAACACTGGCGCCGCAGAACGCTGCCACGAACTCGCCTTCCGAAATCCCAAGCTCGCCCGCAAGCTCGCGCTCCATGCTCTTAGGTTTCTCCAGCCGGGCTGCACGGATCGCCTCCGCGCTGGGCTTTGCGGTTGAAATCGTCATCTTTGTCACACCCCCATATGCATTTCGCTAACGCATTGCGGTGGCGTAGCGAAATCTTGACTTCGTTTATCATGATATTCGCTGACTGCAAGACACGGCGTCGGGGCGCTCTGAAGGGGCAGGGCAACCTTCCCGCCTTTCTTCATGGTCTGTCAGCAGGATGCGGCTGTTACGAAGACGTGAGTGCGCTTGTGCGGAACGTCTTCGCTCGCACTCGCTTTACCGCCGCCATGATAAAAGTCTTTGTGTACGGGACCCTCAAGCGGGGCTTTCCCTTTTTCGAACTCGGCCTTGCGGATGCGAGGTATCTCGGGCCCGTCCAAACAACCCAACCCTATCCGATGTTCATCGCTGCCGACTTCTACGGCCCGATGATGCTGGACAAACCGGGCGAAGGCCTGCGCATCACCGGCGAGCTTTACGAGGTGGAAACGCTCGACAAGCTCGATGAGTTGGAAGATGTCGCCAAGTCCGGCAGCTTTCGTACCAAGATCGTCGTCGAACCACTCGGTGGCGGCATTCCGGTTGAAGCGATCGGATACATGAAATCGCGGGAGTGGCTGAGCCCGCTGCATTCGGACTGCATCGCCAACTACCAGGATCGCCGCTTCATCCCGCCCTGGGAGCGCGACTGATCCGCAGTGTCTTTGGTGGCCAGAACTTAGTCCTTGTAGCTGGTGTGGGCGACGGGAATCGAACCCGTACGATCAAAGATCGAGGGATTTTAAGTCCCTTGCGTCTACCAATTCCGCCACGCCCACATCATCGTCTGGCTAGCCTACCGCCGTCTTGCGATCAACTGCAAAAGCCCGTTCCGCGATGCGCCGGATGAAGGCGGCGACGCGGTTCGTGTCTGCGTATTGGGGCATGTGTCCGACCTGATCGAGCAGTTCGAGGTCGAGGTTCGGGACCTGGCTCAGCATCCGTTCGCCATGCACGCGATAGTCCAGCACTTGATCACCCGTCCCATAAAGAACGCCCACCGGCATCTTCAGTGATCCATAGCGCGCTTGCAGCTGCGCCAGATCGAGCGGAATGGCAACGAGATCGCTGGAAGTCGCATAGAAGTGCCCCGGCCGCAGGCTCAGCATGCCGCCGCCTTCGGTGGCGAAATCGTCCGGCGGCGTGTTCGGCCCGAACACGAAACGCATGACCTTGTCGGCATTGCGGACCGTCAACGGCACGGCGAACGTATGCGACAGAAAGCGGCGAAACAGCGGCGACGGCAGGTAGAGCCTCCGAAACTCCGGCTTCAGCGCATCCATCATCTGCGTCAGCGGCGAAAGGAGTGCCAGCCCGGCAATACTTTGCGGATAATCAACTGCCGTTTGCAGCGCCACCGCACCGCCCAGCGAGTGCCCAACCAGCATTGGCCTGTCTAGCTCAAGCTTGTCGATGAACGCCTTGATCAACGCCGCCTGTTCCGGCAAGCGACCCGTCTGCCCCGGCGCCCGCGTCGAATGTCCGGATCCCTCGCGATCGAGCGCAATCATGCGGTAACCCGGACCGATCGCATCCATCAGCGGCTGACGGAACTGATGATAATGCCCGCCCAGACCGTGGATCATCAGGAGCGGGCGCCCTTCGCCGACCTCGTAGTAATGGATGCGGCTGCCATTGATCTCGATGAACTTGCCGAGCGGCGGCACCATCCGTTCGGCTTCAGCCGCGATGCGCCGCGTGGAAACCCATCCCCAGCCGATCAGCCCTAAAGCGGCACCCACGAATGCGCCGACGCAGATCAGAACAATCGTCAGCGCAGACATCGGGCGGATCCTCGGCGGGTGGGTAAGGCCCTCATGTAAACAGCCGCCCCTCAGCGACAAGGCCGCAAATGAAAACGAGCGGCACCGGCCGCCCGCATCCAGCATCAGGTGCGAACCGTTCAGCCGTGCAGCTTGGCCGCGATCTCAGCTACGCGCTTGCCCTGGAAGGTCGCGCCCTCGAGTTCCTGCGCCGAGGGCATGCGAGAACCGTCGCCATCCGAGGTCGTGGTCATGCCGTAGGGCGAGCCGCCGCGCACCACGTCGTTCCCCATCTGGCCCTGATAGGCGTAAGACAGCGGCACGATGACCATGCCGTGATGCTGCAAATGGATTTGCGTGGTGATCAGCGCGATCTCGCCGCCGCCGTGCTGGGTCGCGGTCGAGACCATCACCGAGCCGACCTTGTTCAACAGTGCGCCGCGCGCCCAAAGCGGGCCGGTCTGGTCGAAGAAGTTCTTCAGCTGAGCGGCCATCGCGCCATAGCGCGTCGAAGCGCCGACGATGATAGCGTCATAGTTTTCCAGCTCAAGCGGATCGGCGATCTCGGCTTCCTGGTCGAGTTTGTAATGGGCGGCCTGAGCGACTTCCGCCGGTACGAGTTCTGCAACGCGCTTGATCGTCACTTCGGCACCGGCCTGACGCGCGCCTTCGGCAGCAGCCTTGGCCATCTGCTCCATGTGGCCCCAGCTCGAATAATAGAGAACAAGTACCTTTGCCAACATCGGCTCCTTCGCGTTTCGCGCCGGTCGCTCCGGCATCGTCAAAGACAATAAGATACGTGTCTCACCGTTCGATGAAAGGACGCTACCTGCCGACACATCGTTCACCGGAACAAGCATATTGCGGCGCAGCTTTCGCGCGCTTACACCTCTGCCACCAGCCAGGAGAGCGCCCGCATGACCGACCTCGTGACCGCCGCCATGATCGTGATCGGCGATGAAATTTTGTCCGGGCGCACCAAGGACAAGAACATCGGCCACCTCGCCGATATGCTGAACGCCGTCGGCATCGACCTCAAGGAAGTGCGCGTCGTTCCCGATGAGGAAGACGAGATCGTGGCGGCGGTGAACGCGCTGCGGGCCCGCTACACCTACCTGTTCACCACAGGCGGCATCGGCCCGACGCATGACGACATTACGGCCGACTCGATCGCCAAAGCGTTAGGCGTGCCCTGCGACTACGATCCGAGAGCCTACCAACTCCTGGAACAGCACTACGCCGCGCGCAGTCTCGACTTCACCGAAGCCCGCAAGCGTATGGCGCGCATGCCGATCGGCGCAAGCCATATCGACAATCCGATTTCGCTAGCGCCCGGCTTCACGGTGGAAAATGTGCATGTCATGGCCGGCGTGCCGTCGATCTTCCAGGCCATGCTCGACAATGTCATTCCCACACTGAAGACCGGCATCAAGATGCTTTCGGCCACCGTGCATTGTCCGCTAGGCGAGGGCACGATCGGCGGTCCGCTGGGCGCGATCCAGAAGGCGCATCCCGACACGATCATCGGCTCTTATCCGAAAAGCCATGAGAATGGCGCCTTCTACACCGAGCTCGTGGTGCGCGCGCGGGATGCCGACGTGCTGGAAACGGTGCGCGCCGAAGTTGCGGATATGGTGGATCAGCTGGCGGCAAAAACAGCCTAGCTCTTGCTTCACGGCCGCTTTTGCGGCTAACCCCGCGCACCCAACTTGCCTGGAGTTCGCGCACAATGTCCCTTCCGGAAAAAGCCTTTCCCGTTACCTGGGATCAGTTTCATCGCGATGCGCGCGCGCTCGCCTGGCGTTTGTCGGCCCACAAGGACCAGTGGAAGGCGATCGTCTGCATCACTCGCGGCGGCCTTGTGCCTGCGGCGGTGATCGCGCGCGAACTCGGCATCCGCGTTCTCGAAACCGTCTGCGTTGCGTCCTACCATGACTATAAGGACCAGGGCGAAATGCAGGTCCTGAAGGAAATTTCGCCGGCGCTGCGCGAGAACGAAGGCGCCGACGTCCTGATCGTCGATGATCTCACCGACACCGGCAAGACCGCCGCAGTTGTCCGCGCCATGCTGCCCAAGGCACATTTCGCCGCCATGTATGCCAAGCCGATGGGTCGGCCGCTGGTGGATACCTTCGTGACGGAAGTCTCGCAGGATACCTGGATCTTCTTCCCGT
Source organism: Tianweitania populi (assembly GCF_014652875.1). GTDB lineage: Bacteria > Pseudomonadota > Alphaproteobacteria > Rhizobiales > Rhizobiaceae > Tianweitania > Tianweitania populi. The sequence goes on from NZ_BMZQ01000001.1 coordinate 838,156, forward strand.
GGGATATGGGCTTCACCTTCCAGAAGCCGATCGCCGAAGGCCAGTTCGGCTAAAGGTGATTCAGCGTGGAGCGGCGATGATGATGGCCGCTCCCATCAGGCAGATCGCAGCACCCGCCAGATCGAAACGATCGGGCCGAAAGCCTTCCGCCAGCCACAGCCATACTAGTGACGCCGCAATGTAGATGCCGCCATAGGCGGCATAGGTTCGCCCTGCTGCCGGGCTGTCTACCAGCGCAAGCAACAGCGCAAAGGCGATCAGCAACCCCAGTCCGGGAATGAGCCAAAGCGCGGATTGGCCGAGCCGCCACCACGCAAAAAAGGCGAAGCAGCCCGCGATTTCCGCTGCAGCCGCCAGGCCATAAAGCACGATCGTCGGCATTCGGCTTCCCTTCTTTATCCGCGCCAGCCACGCGCAAGCAGGGCGACCCCATCCTGGTTGTCGCCCACGTTTATGCAGCGTGGTTGTTGAAAGGCCAGATTCGCCGGGCATATCCAAGACAAAGGTCGACGCTGGGCGCGCGATCAAATGGGGATCTAAGCGATGCGGGCAAGCAAGGCGGGGCGATATTTAATGATGCACTTGCAGCGCCTTGTCGGGTTCCGGTCGCACCGGCTCCAGGTTGCTGCCTTGCCTTGGCGTCGTTCCGGCGATGGCATCGAAGTCATGCTGATTACCAGCCGCGGTTCCGGCCGCTGGATCCTGCCGAAAGGCTGGCCCGAAGGCGGCGAAGCCCTGTTCGATGCCGCTGCGCGCGAAGCAGGCGAGGAAGCCGGTATCGCAGGCACAATCTCACCGCAGACGCTCGGCTCCTACAACTACGAGAAGCGCTCCGACGCCGTCTCCTACGAGGTTCAGGTCTACCCGCTCGAAGTGCAATCCGTCGCAAAGACCTGGCGCGAGCGCGGCCAGCGGCAGCGTCGCTGGATGTCGCTATCGGAAGCCGCCGACAAAGTTCGCGAACCCGAACTTGCCGCGATGATCCGTACCTTTTCGCCAACGGGCGAGCGGAAAGCAGCCTGATCGTTCAAGGGAGAACTGGCTGCACAGCAGGGCCAAGTGCAGCCCAGTTCACACGGGGATCGTTGCTGCACATCAGCAGGGTTTGATCGCGCACGGCGACGTTGCGGCAGAGACCGTCCGCAATGGCTTTGCTGATAAGAGCAGGCCGATGAGTTGTTTCCCCGTTCAAGGCAACGAAGAGATTGTCCGCAGGCAATCTGCCTGTACCACCACGATCTCCTGCACCGCATCTGCTTGATGGCCGCGCCACATAGGATGTGTTGATGGTGGCCCCCACCCGTGCTGCTAGCAACTGCAGGAAGGCATAGGGTGCGTCCGGTATGGACGTGTCACAGCGATAGGCGGGATATATGTCGATGTGCCGAAGATCTGGAAACGCGGTCTTCCAATCTTCGAAATCGTAAAGAGCCGGCGCACTCGTTTGTTCACGAATGGCGTTTCGAAACGACGTCGTGTCCGCCCACTGTACGATGAGCGCGGCAAGTATGAGCAACTTAGCCCAGGTCCGCTTTTCCAGAAGAAGTGCCGCTAAGCCGAAGGCAAGGATGCCGTATCCCACCAGCCAAAAGAATCGGCCTGAGACCCGAAAGATGTCGATCAAAGGTATAAGGAGGTGGGGGACTTTGTAGTGGCCGACGATCGCAGGTCCAAACCAGATGATGTTGGATAGCGCATACGCGGTCAAGCCGAGCATCACGAGCATCAAGCCGGGAGCGGAACCGATCATCGGCAAGAGCCTACGCCGGGAAACAAAGAGCGCAAAAGGCAGAAGGACAAATGTCCCCAAGCCTAGAGCGTTCATCCCCTCATATTGCCCGCCAGTCGCATCCATCAGAGTGCACGGCGCAAAGTCGCTGCCACAGAGCGGCGAGAGCAGGTTCATCGAGTAATGTGCGAAGCCGCCGCTCGAGCGGATTGTATTCGCAAAATAGCCGAGCGGCCAAAGAAGAAGGGCAAGCCCGCCGGAAGTTGCGGCGAGATATCCGAGGCCCTCGAGCGGTTTGCGTTCTAGCCATGCACGATCGATCGCGAAGGCGACGTGAACCGCAAGAACGACGATGCCGAGATAGGGATGGGTCAGTAAAGCTGTTGCGTCCAGAACTGCGAAGGCGAGGTGGGTTCGGGATGTTCTCCAGCCGTAGAGACGCGCGCGGACATAGAAGGCAAGTGCCACCAGCAGCAAGGCGTGAGTGGCCAATGCTGTATGCCCGAGCCGAAACAGATTGGCTGGCCAGCACAGGAAGAAAAGAGCCGCTGCCAGCGCTGCGAACAGGCTCCGGCATCCCAATCCACGGATCAGATACACGCCACCCACTGCCTGACCTATCCGGATGATGAGATGCCAGATGCCAAAATAGTGGAAGCCATCCGGCAGCAGCCCGTAAAAGGGCTTGAGCAGGAGTGCCACCAGCGGAATGCTGTCCGTCAGAAAGATCGGTACACCCGTAGGCGAATCGACCCGCTGTGTCAGAAGAAGTGGCAAGCGCCATCTGTCGGCTGCAAATAGTAGCCAGCCGCTGACATGCTGTGCCGCATCGGCCTGTTCGAAGTACGCGCCTTGCCCAAGCAGGAACGACAGCGGAAACAAAGCCGCAAAGAACAACAGTCCAATCAGTATGGCCAGTCCGTAAGCCATCAATGGCCGGCATGTCGTTTCAAACGGGAGGCGCATGTTCTGATTGTGTTGCTGTGAAACGTTGCTCTCCATGGTTGCTTGTTAGTGCAAGACGAGCTTCCAAGCGACCCGCGACTGAAGTCACGGATGCAGCTTTTCTGTGGACAGATGTCAGGTGGAAATTGCGCCAAGCCCGGACAGAACAAGCGTCCCCGTTATCCACACTCTTCCGATCAATATCTTGTGCCGACTATTTGCCGGAAACGAATCGTTGACCGTGCCCGGGCAGGGGGTGCTTAATGGCTCATGCGCTCCTGTTGAGAGTGCGGCCGGCCTTGTTCGTTGTCGGCCTCCAGGTATGAAACCGCTGGATCATCGGGAGCAGTGCAACAACCGCGCAGAGCGTGGCGGATGGGCGGTTCATGTGCCGCACGGGACTGCCAGCATCTCAAAGTTACGCTTCCTAAACACTATATCTTGTAGATGAGTGGCATTGCTGCACTAGATGCGGCGGAAGGGGCGGGATAGAAGCCAGCCCATGGGATCGACGAGGTCGCAAGACTCAATGTCGATCGATCGAGTTTCAGTAGTGTGCGCGGCTGTAAAAACCGCGTCGGGTGGGATGGACCGGCAGGATGCTGGTTCGAAATCAAAGGATGGACTCACACGCCGCGGCACTGAGCCGGGCGGGAGGCCCCAGATATAGACGACGACGTCGAAGGGACGAACCATGCGCATCGCACGGCATTTCACCAAGCCCGGCCAGTCCGCTTATGCGGAGATCGAGTTCCGCAAGGCGCTTTCCGAAATCAAGAATCCCGACGGTTCGATCGTGTTCCGCTTGGACGACATCGACGTGCCCGCCCAGTTCTCTCAGGTCGCGGCCGATATTCTCGCACAGAAGTATTTCCGCAAAGCCGGCGTTCCGGCTCGCCTGAGACGAGTCGAGGAGAACGACGTTCCGTCCTTCCTGTGGCGCTCGGTTGCCGATCTGGACGCTCTTGCTGAACTGCCGGAAGACGAGCGTTACGGCTCCGAGACCGATGCGCGCCAGGTGTTCGACCGTCTGGCCGGCACCTGGACCTATTGGGGCTGGAAGGGCGGCTATTTCGCGTCTGAAGAAGACGCGTCGGCCTTCCGCGATGAACTCGCTTACATGCTCGCCACCCAGCGCGTCGCGCCCAACAGCCCGCAGTGGTTCAACACCGGCCTGCATTGGGCCTATGGCATCGATGGTCCGGGGCAAGGCCATTATTACATGGATCCGTTCACCGGTAAGCTGACCAAGTCGAAGTCCTCCTACGAACACCCTCAGCCACATGCCTGCTTCATCCAGTCCGTGGGTGACGACCTCGTCAACGAGGGCGGCATCATGGATCTGTGGGTGCGTGAAGCGCGCCTGTTCAAATACGGCTCGGGCACGGGCTCCAACTTCTCCCACCTGCGCGGCGAAGGCGAGCGCCTGTCGGGCGGTGGCAAGTCGTCGGGCCTGATGTCCTTCCTCAAGATCGGCGATCGCGCCGCCGGCGCCATCAAGTCGGGCGGCACCACGCGCCGCGCCGCCAAGATGGTCGTAGTCGATGCCGACCATCCCGATATCGAAGCCTATATCGACTGGAAGGTGAACGAGGAGCAGAAGGTCGCGGCCCTCGTCACCGGCTCCAAGATCGTCAAACGTCACCTCGACGCCATCGTGAAGGCCTGCGTGAACTGCGAAGGTCCGGAAGGCGATTGCTTCGATCCCGCCAAGAACCCCGCGCTCAAGCGCGAGATCAAGGCCGCCAAGAAGAACGCGGTGCCGGAAAACTACGTCAAGCGCGTGATCCAGATGGCGCGCCAGGGCCAGACCGCGATCGACTTCAAGACCTTCGACACCGACTGGGACTCGGAAGCCTACCTTACCGTTTCGGGCCAGAACTCCAACAACTCCGTTTCGCTGAAGGACGACTTCCTGCGCGCGGTCGAAAATGACGGCCAGTGGAACCTGATCCGCCGCACCGACGGCAAGGTCCACAAGAGCCTCAAGGCGCGCGACCTCTGGGAAAAGATCGGCTACGCCGCCTGGGCGTCGGCTGACCCGGGTCTGCACTTCAATTCGACGATGAACGACTGGCACACCTCGCCGGCCGCGGGCCCGATCCGCGCCTCGAATCCGTGCTCGGAATACATGTTCCTCGACGACACCGCCTGCAATCTCGCCTCGATCAACCTGCTGACCTATCGCAACAGCGACGGCACCATCGCGGTTCAGGCCTATGAGCATACCGTTCGCCTGTGGACGATGGTGCTCGAGATCTCCGTTATGATGGCGCAATTCCCCTCGAAGGAAATCGCTAGGCTGTCCTACGAGTACCGCACGCTCGGCCTCGGCTTCGCCAATATCGGCGGTTTGCTGATGACCTCCGGCATCCCCTACGACTCGGCGGAAGGCCGCGCAATCTGCGCCTCGCTCACCTCGATCATGACCGGCGTTGCCTATGAGACCTCGGCCGAGATGGCGCGCGAACTCGGCGCGTTCCCGGATTACGTCCGCAATCGCGAAGCCATGCTGCGCGTCATGCGCAATCATCGCCGCGCCGCTTACGGCGAGACCACCGGCTATGAGAAGCTGTCGGTAAACCCGGTTCCGCTGGTTGCTTCCGACCTCAAGCAGACCGAACTCGCCGAACGCGCCCGCGACGCCTGGGACCGCGCCATCGCGCTCGGTGAATTCCACGGCTACCGCAACGCCCAGGCAACGGTTGTCGCGCCCACCGGCACGATCGGCCTTGTCATGGATTGCGATACCACCGGCATCGAGCCCGATTTCGCGCTGGTGAAGTTCAAGAAGCTGGCCGGCGGCGGTTACTTCAAGATCATCAACCGCGCCGTGCCGGAAGCCCTGCGCACCCTCGGCTATTCCGAGAGCCAGATTGCCGAGATCGAGGCTTACGCCGTCGGCCACGGCAACCTGAACCAGGCGCCGGGTGTGAACCCATCGACGCTCAAGGCCAAGGGCTTCACCGACGAGAAGATCGCTGCCGTCAACGCCGCGCTCAAGTCGGCCTTCGACATCAAGTTCGTATTCAACAAGTGGACGCTCGGCGAAGACTTCTGCAAGGAAGCGCTCGGCTTCACCGACGAGCAGCTCAACGACTTCTCGTTCGAGATGCTGCCGGCCCTCGGCTTCCCGCGCAAGGAGATCGAAGCCGCCAACGTCCATGTTTGCGGTGCGATGACCCTGGAAGGCGCGCCCTTCCTCAAGGACGAGCATCTGGCTGTGTTCGATTGCGCCAATCCCTGCGGCAAGATCGGCAAGCGTTATCTGTCCGTGGAATCCCACATCCGCATGATGGCGGCTGCCCAGCCGTTCATTTCGGGTGCGATCTCCAAGACGATCAACATGCCGAACGATGCGACGGTGGATGACGCCAAGAGCGCCTACATGCTGTCGTGGAAGCTGGCGCTCAAGGCCAACGCGCTTTACCGCGATGGTTCCAAGCTCTCGCAGCCGCTCAACGCATCGCTGATCTCGGATGACGAGGACGAGGCGGAAGAGCAGATCGAAGCACTGCTGCAGGCGCCAGCGGCGGCTCAGGCCACGCAGGTCACCGAAAAGATCGTCGAGCGCATCGTCGAGAAGCTGGTGCGCGACCGCGAAAAGATGCCGAACCGCCGCCAGGGCTACACCCAGAAGGCCGTCATCGGCGGTCATAAGGTCTATGTCCACACCGGCGAATATGGCGATGGCCGCCTCGGCGAGATCTTCATCGACATGCACAAGGAGGGCGCTGCCTTCCGTGCGATGATGAACAACTTCGCCATCGCGATTTCGATCGGTCTGCAATATGGCGTGCCGCTGGAAGAATTCGTGGAGGCCTTCACCTTCACGCGCTTCGAGCCGGCCGGCATGGTGCAGGGCAACGATGCCATCAAGAACGCGACCTCGATCCTCGATTACGTGTTCCGCGAGCTGGCGATTTCCTATCTCGGCCGCAACGACCTTGCGCATGTCGACGTGTCGGATTTCTCCAACACCACGCTCGGCAAGGGCATCAACGAGGGCAAGGCATCGCCTTATTCCCGCGGCCTGATGCGCGGCCACAAGCCGGTTCTGGTGTCGGGCGGCGCGACTGAGCAGGGCAGCGCGAAGGGTTCGGCGGGCACGGGCAGCAAGGCTTCGGCCGGGCAGGGCGCAGTCGGTTCGGCTGCAGGTGTCGGGGGTTCGAGTCCCTCCGGGACCACCACACCCATTCGCACGGCACCAACCGTAGTCAGCACCTCCAACGTACGGGCCATCAGCGCGTCCGTCACGACGCTGAAGACGGTCGTCCAGGAAGAGCCAAGCGCGTTCCGTCGCGAGTATGAAGAGCGTCAGGCGGATCTGGCTGAACAGGTAACGTTCGAAGAAGGCCCATCGGCCAACGAGATCACTGAGGCCAGCCACGCGTCCCCCGCCGGCGCCCTCTTCACCGACGCCGCCGCCAAGGACGCCGCCGACGCAAAGGCGATCGCCGCCGAACGCCGCTCGCAGGCCCTGATGCAGGGTTATACGGGCAACTGCTGCTCGGAGTGCCAAAACTTCACGATGGTGCGGAATGGGACTTGCGAGAAGTGCGATACCTGCGGATCGACGAGCGGCTGCAGCTGAGGGCTAGATCACCGGGTATTGCATGTGAGGAAAACTCCTCGTGCACAATACCACTCTTAGAACCTATCTAAAACATCAATGGTGGTGCCGGGATGACTGCAAAGTTTTTAGGAGTTGATGGTAATTACCATTCGTCCGGCTCATTTCTGGGAGTGGACGGGAAATATCATCCGAAAGGTTCTTTCCTTGGTGTCGACGGGCGTTACCATCCGGCTGGCTACTTTCTTGGAAGTGATGGGAAGTACCATCGGAAAGGCTCTTTCTTGGGGCATGATGGGCAATACCACCCCAGCGGTCAGTTTGTTGGACGCGATGGGGCTTATCATCCTTCTGGATCATTCTTAGGGAGCGACGGAAAGTATCACATCGAAGGTTCTTTCCTAGGAAGCGACGGCCGTTATCATCCTAAAGGCTCTTTCCTTGGAAAAGATGGTCGCTATCACTTGGCCGGATCATTTTTAGGTTCCGACGGGCGGTACCACCTTGCTGGATCATTCTTAGGTTCAGATGGCAGGTATCATCCCAAAGGTTCTTTCCTCGGCGTTCATGGCCAGTATGTTGAGCCAGATCACCTTGGTGCGTTAGAAAAGCAGAACCAAGGCAACGTCACGTCTTAACGGGCGTACAAGGTAATGTTCCTGGGTGAGCGGCAGCGCAGCGAAGTCGGATGAGGGGTATTCCAGCTTGGGCACCGCCTGCGCCGTACCCCTCAACCGTCTCGCCGCTGACGCGTCGATCCACCTTCTCCCACAAGGGGCGAAGGCCACGCCTTCATCAGCCACGCACACTCGTCGTCATCCTTGGGCGGAGCTGGAGCGTAAGCGAAGGCGCAGACCCGAGGATCCATGCCTGAACGGTGCCGCGTCGCGCCGGTGGCGATGGTCAGGCGTGTCGCGCTGCCTTGCTTGTTCAGGCTTGGTCCTCGGGTCGAGTCAGAGAATGACGAAGCGGGCGATGAAGCCTTCCCTTCTCCCCTTGTGGGAGAAGGTGGCTGAGCGCAGCGAAGTCGGATGACGGGTGTTCCAGCTTGGCGCCACCCGCCCGCACCCCTCAACCGTCTCGCCGCTGACGCGTCAATCCACCTTCTCCCACAAGGGGACTGTTGCGTAATTTCCTGCGTGTGATTCACTGCTGATCGCACAGTGGGAGATCGGCGATGGCGGTGAAGAAGACGGGTCAGCTGAGCCTTGCGGAAGCGCTCTTGGGCGGCGGCACGGTTGGCGCATCGGGGGCGCTGGATCGGATCGGCGGACTGGTGAAGTGGTATCGCTTTGAGCAGTTGCTCGCCGCCTTCAACCATGGTGGGGCCGGTCATCCCGGATGGCCGGCGCTGGTCCTGTTCAAGGCGCTTCTGGTGCAGTCGCTCTACGGGCTGTCGGACCGTGAAGTGGAAGAAGCGCTTTGCGACCGGCTGTCGTTTCGCCGCTTCGTCGGGCTGGGCCTGGAGGAAAGCGTGCCTGACCACACAGTGCTGAACCGCTTCCGCAATGCGCTGGTGGCGCAGGGTCTGCTCGACACGCTGTTTGTTGAACTCGATCGGCAGCTGGAGAAGGCAGGGGTCATGGTCAGGCGCGGCACGATGCTCGACGCTACGCTGATCGACGCGGTGTCGAAGCCCGGTCCGGGACCGGGCGGCAAGGGCTCGGTAGACCCGGATGCAAGCTTCGGCGGCGTGCGGCGCAAGGGCGGCAGCCACACCTTCGGCTATAAGGCTCATGTCGGCGTCGACGAGGGCTCGGGTCTGATCCGCACGGTGATCACCACGCCGGCCAACGTCAACGACACGGTGCCCGCCGATGCGCTCATCCGCGGCGATGAAACGATTGTCTATGCCGATGCCGCCTACGATACCCATGCCCGCCGGGCCGCGTTGAAAGCGGCCGGTGTAAAGCCTCGTATCGCACGCCGGCCGAATCGTCACCATGCGCTCTCTAACAGGCTGAAGCGCTACAACCTTCTGGTTTCGCGTCGCCGCGCCACGATCGAAACCACCTTCGCTACGCTCAAGCAGCGCATGCGGCTCGTGCGCATCCGCTATGTCGGGCTGGCCAAGGCAACGGCGCAGGTTCTGCTCGCAGCTATCGCCTTCAACATGCGCAAATGGGCCGCCCTTACGCCATAGCTGCGTCTGCATGCAGCCAAGCAAGCGCAAATGCTCAGGGTTGAACCCCATTAAGCCTGCAAAAGCAGCCGGAACTCGCCCGAACTTGCGTTGGCCAGTCAGAGCCCAAATTTGCGCAACAGGCCCACAAGGGGCGAAGGCCACGCCTTCATCGACCTCACACACTCTTCGTCATCCTTGGGCGGAGCTGGAGCGTCAGCGGAGGCGCAGACCCGAGGATGCATGCCTGAACGGTGCCGTATCGCGCCGGTGGCGATGGTCAGGCGTGTCGCGCTGCCTTGCTTGTTCCGGCATGGATCCTCGGGTCGAGCCCGAGGATGACGAAGCGGCGAGGGTGCAGCCTTCCCTTCTCCCGTTGTGGGGCCTGAAGGGCGGGCGAGACCCGTGGCTCGCCCAGGGCTGTGGCTGAGCGCAGCGAAGTCGGATGAAGGGTGTTCCAGCCTGGCACCCACAGGGCAATCACCCCTCAACCGTCTCGCCGCTGACGCGTCGATCCACCTTCTCCCACAAGGGGCGAAGGCCGCGCCTTTATCGACCACACACATTCTTCGTCATCCTTGGGCGGAGCTGGAGCGTAAGCGCAGGCGCAGACCCGAGGATCCATGCCTGAACGGTGCCGTGCTGGGCCAACGGTAATGGTCAGGCGTATCGTGCTGCCTTGCTTGTCCGGGCATGAATCCTCGGGTCGAGCCCGAGGATGACGAAGCGGCGAGAGACGCGCGACATTGCAGAACCTGGCGCCTTTCCTCGCCCCCGGAACGGGGGAGAGGTGGCCCGTCAGGGTCGGTGAGGGGGAGCGACCTTGGCGCCGCCGCTGCACTCGCCGAACCCGGAGCTAATCCCCCTCACCGTCACGGCTTTGCCGTGCCACCTCTTCCCCCACGAAGTGAGGGAGAGGAATGGCGCCAAGTCCGTTCAACTCCGCGCTTCGATCAGAAACTTATCCACGCCCCCAACCTGTCCGCCTATCCTTCACCCATCGCCCTTGTTGGGAACTCTGGTGCGCACCGGGGATCAGAGGAGGGCGGCGGTGTCCGGGCTGGTTGCGCTGCGGTAGCGCGATCTGGAGGTAATCAGTCCTCTTCAAGCCCGGGCCACGAGCCGGTTCAGCGCTGTTTCGGACCTTTCCAGGGGGAAAGCCATCCGATCAGCCCCCCGGTGCCGCGGCAAGAGCACCGACGGACGCGAGTGTTTCCGCGCCGTACATAAACCTAATCATTGGCGCGGAACCTTGCGTCCGCTTCCCGAACCTTGCACGGCGGGAAGGCGAGTAGCCGTGCCTTGAATGCAGGCAAGCTGCACCGACGGCTATAACGCATCAGGATCAAACGCCGGCAAACGGGAACAGAAGACCTCCCGAGGTGTTTGCTTTTCATCAACAATAGGATGCAGACAATGACCAGAATGATTGCAGCCGTTGCCATCCTCGGTGCCGCACTCGCGAGCACCGGATGCAGCACGAACCAGAAGACGCTCGGCGGCGCGGCCGTGGGCGGTGTTGGCGGCGCGGTGGTCGGCAACTCGATCGGCGGAACCGGCGGCGCCGTGATTGGCGGCGTGGGCGGCGCAGTGGCCGGCGGCGCGATCGGCCGCAACCTCTAGTCCGAAACGCATAAAACACGTGGCTTCAAAGATGGTGGGGAGGGGTCTTGTGTACCCGCCCCACCATCACAATATTTTGGTTGTCGGGGTCCGGGCCCCTCTGGTTGCGGCGAAAACCGCAGCGATGTCGGACCCTCTCACTAAACGAACCGGCGATCCGGCGGGTTTGCATTGAGAGGATTTGGGATGCCCACTGTTCAAGACATGATGTTTGGCCAGAAAGGCTTTTTCGCGCGGCAGGAGCCGAGCGCGGAAAGCGACGCTGCCGCAATCGCGCGGCTCGATCGTCTGTCGATCTTCCTCGACAGCGCCTTTCGCGTGCCGATCATCGGCACCCGTATTGGTGCCGATGCGCTGCTGAACTTCATTCCCGGCGCCGGCCTGATCGTCGCAAAGTCGCTGACCGCCTACATCATCTGGGAAGCGCATCGCCTCGGCGTGCCAAAGCGCGTGCTCGGCCGGATGCTTGCCAATCTCGGAATCGACTTCGGCATCAGCATCGTGCCACTGGCAGGTTGGGTGGGTGACGCCTTCTTCCGCGCCAACCTGCGCAATGTCGCGCTGCTCAAGGCGCATCTGCATGAGCGAGCCGGAACCCATCGCGCAAAACCGGCGTCGCCCCAGCATGGCGCTCCCATCATCGACGGCGACTGGGTGCGCAACCCCGCCTGACCTGCGGGCCATGGCAGGAGCCTTGGAACCGGCGGCAGCTTTGTAGCTTGTACTCGCTCAACGAGTTCAAAGCATCGCATGCCGCCTTCGCTCTCTGACACCATCGTCGTCATCTCCGATTTTCGCGATGGCTGGCCGCCCGAACCGATCGGCGGCTCGGAAGAGCCAGCTAGGGAGCGCTGGCTGGATGGCCGGCGCGGCCCGCCGCCCGGCGAGAGTGCGACGCCATCACAGCGCGATGCACTCTCCGTCACCGGCGGCTACCTCGAACGACTGCCTCTCGCCGCAGTCAAGTCCGGCCTCGCGGGACGCGTCGAGATCTGGCACCACTGGCGCCCATCCTCGCCGCCGCCTTATGCGGAAGACCACCAGCTTCTTGCCCGCCGCGCCTTCCATCTCGACGGCGAGGACGCGCCGTTCCGCTCCACCGACATGCTCGGCTTCATCGCAGCCTATGGCGCGCCGAAGATCCTCTGCGTGTGGGGCCTCGGCGTGGACGAGCATATCCTCGAAGCCTGCCGAGACAGCTTCAAGATCTACAACTCGATCGACGCCCCCGCCTTCCGCATCCCCGATGAAGTCGGCCGTCACTTCGATCTCGTGCTTACCGGCGCCGAATGGCAAAGCGAGGAAGTGCGCGCGCGCTTGCCCGACATGGAGTGCCTCGTCCTCCCGATCGGCCCGGACTTTGCCGACCCGCAAACCTTCCGTCCGCTGGCGACGGAAAAGCCCCACGACGTCATCTACGTCGCAGCCGCTCAGGGCTACAAGCGCCACGACATCCTGTTCGACGCCCTCGAACAGCGCCCAGGCACGCGAGCGCTGTGCGTTTTCGGCTATGGCGAGATGGCCGATGACCTCCGTCATCAAGCAGCCCAGCGCGGCCTTGACGTAACCTTCGTCGGACCTCCCGGGGTTCCCTTCGAAGAGGTCAACCGCCTGATGAACCAAGCCCGCATCGGCGTGGTCTGCGGCATCGATGACGGCGCGCCCGCCATCCTCACCGAATACATGCTGGCCGGTCTGCCCGTTCTCGCCAATGCCGGCCTTCGCTGCGGTTTGCAATACATCATACCGGAAACCGGCATGACAGCCGACCCTGATCGCTTCCATGAAGGCATCGATGCGCTGCTTGCTCGGGCCAACACCATGAACCCCCGCGAGACGGTCCTTGCGAACTGGACCTGGAATCATTCGATCCAGCATCTGGCAAAACGCATGAACGCGCGGAACAACCAAAAGCCTGCTGGGTTGCTGTGAGGGTGGGCACGACGTGCCCGAAACAAGGAAGGAGACCAACATCATGGCTGGAACCCCTTACTCCCCAGGCAGCGCTCCCAACGGCCTCAGCGAAGCCAACAGCGAAGGTGCGGGCGTGAACCTGCAGTCGCATGCGCAGGACGCCAAGCAGTCATCGCCTCTGAAGTCGCGCGATACAGAGCGCGGCGAAGGCAATGATCGCTCTTCCGTCGAAAAGGACGCGCGCGGCCAGTTCGTGCAGTCCGAACACGGCCGCGAAAACAACGGCGTCACCAGCGCCAGCCCGCGTGTCACGACCGGCACGGATGACGCGACCTTCGAGAACGATCCAGGCGATTAAACCCTATTCGTCCGGACTGTCCAACTGCTGGAGATCGGTCTCGCCGGTACACATGGCGGCGATTTCCTGCAGTCGGGTCTGCTGACTGCCGTCGCCCGAATTGCGATCAAGACCAGCAATACCACCCGGAAGCTCTGCCACGCCTTCCATCACGCAGCCGCAATAGCTGCTGCAAAAAGCCTGATCGCGCACCTCGATGCACTGAGCCTGACAGGCCCTGCTGAACCCGACACGCGGATCAGGAGCAGGCGGCGGAGCGAGCTGGGCCGCTATCCAGACCAGCGAAATCAGCACCGGCTGATGGATCAGGTAGAAAGCCAGACTGTGCCGTCCGCCAGCTTCCAGGACGCGCAACGGGCGGGGAGGTGACCACGAGCGCATGCGCTCGAAGATGCCGAACCGTTGCGCCAGTTTCGCGGCGGCCATCCCCAGCAGCACAGCGCCGAACCAAGGGAACAGCGGCACGTAGTCGTTCGAATGCGGGTTCACCGACGACAAACCAACCCACCATAGCCAGGGTGTGTCGAGCACCTCGGAGCGCAGGAAGAACGGCGCGGCGATCACCAAAGCTGCGAGCGCCGCAAGTACCAGTGCAGGCACGCGCAGCAGCAATACGCCAAGCAGGCTTGCCAGCGCGATCTGATGCAGGATGCCAAAGAAGATAAAGCCGCCAGGAACGGCCAGCCAGGTCACGAGCGAGATCGCAGCCGCTGCCAAGGCAACTTGGGCAAGCCGGATCAGAAACGGCCGCCACCGCACGCCGCGCGCATGCGCCAGCACAAGGCTGACCCCGACCAGAAACAGGAAGCTCGACGCGATGCAGCGCGCAAAGATCTTCCAGCCGCCAAACGCCGTCAGGCCTGGCTCGACATAGCCGAAGAACTCCAGATCCCATGTGAAATGGTAGATTGCCATCGCAACCAGCGCGAGGCCGCGCGCCACATCGATGGCGCGGATGCGATTGGAAGCGGGGCGGGCGGTGGTCAAATCATGCGTCATGATCAGCCAGTTCTGCCGCAACCGTCATCGAGAAGATAGCGCCAAAGCACCGGATCCGCCTGATCGAGAACTTTCATCAGGCGAGCGAAACGTTTTTCTCCTAAGCACGTTCTGGCGAGCCAGAGGATTGCTTACCTTCATGACATTTCCGCAAATCTGTTCCTTTGCCGTCATCGCTTTGATGATGGTCGCCTTCATCTGGGGTCGCTTCCGCTATGATCTCATTGCAGCCATTGCCCTTCTTGCTTCCATTGCCCTCGGCATCGTGGCGCCAGACAAAGCCTTCAGCGGTTTCAGCGACGATATCGTCATCATCGTAGGTAGCGCACTTTTAGTGAGTGCCGGCGTCGCTCGATCCGGCATCATGGAGCTCCTGATCCAGCGCTATTTTCCGAAGGTCACGAGCGTCCGAATTCAGCTCATTGTTCTCGTAGTGATCGTTACGCTGCTTTCGGCCTTCGTGAAGAATATCGGCGCTCTCGCGATCATGATCCCGATCGCTTTCCAGTTCGCCAAGCGCAGCAACGTATCGCCATCGGTGTTCCTGATGCCGATGGCCTTCGGTTCCTTGCTCGGCGGGTTGATGACCCAGATCGGCACCTCGCCGAACATCATCGTGTCGCGGCTGAGGGAAGAAATTACCGGTACGGCCTTCACGATGTTCGACTTCACGCCGGTGGGCGGCGCGCTCGCAGTTGTCGGGGTCATCTTCCTGGCCTTTGGCTACCGTCTGCTGCCTCAGCGAACCCGTGAGACCGCCACGCTTGATGAAGCGATCGACATCAAGAATTATGTGTCGGAAGCGCGGATTACCGCGAGATCGGCTCTGCTCGGCAAGACCATTGCTGACCTCTTGAGTGCTGCTGCCGGCGGAGCGACGGTTACCTCCGTGCTTCGCGCCAAGGGCACGCGCGTCACACCATTGCCCGACGTCGTGTTGCGCGATGGTGATATCGTTGTGCTGGAGGGTGATCCGGAAGCGCTCGACCGCTTGGTGGCTCAGGAGGGACTGTCGGTCACCGGCGACCGCGACGTGAAAGGCGCACGGCCCGCGTCCGAAATTGCCGCGATCGAAGCGGTGATCGGGGAAAACTCGCCGCTGATCGGGTGGTCTGCCAAGCAACTGTCGCTGTTTGATCGCTACAACACCAATCTGCTTGCCGTCAGCCGAAAGGGGAGCCGCATCACGGAGCGGCTGAACGAGGTGAAGTTCCGCATTGGCGATGTTATCGTGCTGCAAGGCGAACGGGATGCGTTGCCCGGCGTGTTGCGCGAGTTCGGCTGCCTTCCTCTGGCAGAGCGCTCGATCCTGCTGGGAAGCGTGCGGCGCGGGCTGGTGCCGCTGGCGATCCTGCTGGTGGCCATGGGTGCGACCGCGACAGGCACGGTTCCGGTTGCAGTCGCCTTCTTCGCTGCGGCGGTGGGCATGGTGTTGTTCAAGGTCGTGCCCACGCGCGAAGTCTATGGCGCGATGGACGGTCCAATCCTCGTGATGCTGGCGGCCTTGATCCCCGTGTCGGAGTCACTGCGTGAAACCGGCGCAACCGAGCTGATCGCCAGCGGCTTGGTTGTGATTGGCCACATGCTTCCGGCTTATGGTGCCTTGGCGCTGGTGATCCTTGCCGCCATGGCGGTGACGCCCTTCCTCAACAACGCCGCAACGGTACTGGTCATGGCGCCTATTGCCGCGAGCTATGCAAGCGGCCTCGGCTTCAAGCCTGACGCCTTCCTGATGGCAGTTGCGATCGGTGCGGGTTGTGATTTCCTGACGCCGATCGGTCACCAGTGCAACACGCTGGTGATGGGTCCCGGCGGCTACAGATTCAGCGATTATCCGCGCTTGGGCTTGCCGCTGTCGATCATCGTCGTGCTGGTCGCGGTGCCCATGCTCATGCTGATTTGGCCGCTCAATTAATACGCAAACAACAACATTCCGGTCAGAGCGGGATGTTGTCGTGTTTCTTCCAGGGATTTTTGAGATCCTTGTTGCGCAGCATGCGAAGCGCCCTTGCGATCCGACGCCGGGTCGAGTGCGGCATGATCACTTCGTCGATATAGCCGCGCTCGGCCGCCACGAAGGGCGATAGAAAGCGATCTTCATAGGCCTTGGTGTGCGAGGCGATCTTTTCGGCGTCACCAATGTCCTTGCGGTAGATGATTTCCACCGCGCCCTTGGCACCCATCACCGCGATCTGTGCGCTTGGCCAAGCATAATTCATGTCGCCGCGGAGATGCTTGGACGCCATCACGTCATAGGCGCCGCCATAGGCTTTGCGTGTGATGACGGTGATTTTCGGCACGGTGGCTTCGGCATAGGCGAAGAGCAGCTTGGCACCGTGCTTGATGAGGCCGCCATATTCCTGCGCAGTACCCGGCAGGAACCCCGGCACATCAACGAAGGTCACGAGCGGGATGTTGAAGCAGTCGCAGAAGCGCACGAAGCGCGCGGCCTTCCGGCTGGCATCGGAGTCTAGCACGCCGGCTAGCACCATCGGCTGATTGGCAACGAAGCCGACGGTGCGGCCTTCAACGCGGCCAAAGCCGGTAACGATGTTCTTGGCGAAGCTCTCTTGGATTTCGAAGAAGTCGCCTTCGTCGACCGTCTTCAGGATCAGTTCCTTGATGTCATAGGGCTTGTTCGCATTGTCGGGGATCAGCCGATCGAGCGAGAGGTCGACATCGTCGACGCTCTGGAAGTTCTCGATCTCTGGCACCGGACCGGTATTCGACTGCGGCAGAAGATCGATCAGGCGGCGCATTTGCAGCAGCGCTTCGACATCGTTGTCGTAAGCGCCGTCGGCAATCGACGACTTGGTGGTGTGGACAGATGCCCCGCCGAGCTGCTCGGCCGTGACCGTCTCGTTGGTCACCGTCTTCACCACATCCGGCCCGGTCACGAACATATAGGACGTGTCGCGCACCATGAAGATGAAGTCGGTCATGGCCGGGGAATACACGTCGCCACCGGCGCATGGACCCATGATAACCGAGATCTGCGGGATGACGCCGGATGCCAGCACGTTGCGCTGGAAGATCTCGGCATAACCGCCGAGGGCCGCAACGCCTTCCTGGATACGCGCGCCGCCGGCATCATAGATTCCGATGATCGGCGCGCGGTTGCGCAGCGCCATCTCCTGGACCTTGATGACCTTTTCGGCATGCGCTTCCGACAGCGACCCGCCGAACACTGTGAAGTCCTTGGCGAACAGGAAGACGGTGCGGCCGTTGACCGTGCCCCAACCCGTGACGACGCCATCACCGGCATATTTAGTCTTTTCCATGCCAAAGTCGGTGGACCGATGCTCCACGAACATGTCGAATTCTTCGAACGAGCCTTCGTCGAGGAAAATTTCGATCCGTTCGCGCGCGGTCAGCTTACCGCGCTTGTGCTGGGCTGCGATGCGATCGGCGCCGCCGCCTGCACGGGCAACTTCGCGGCGGCGTTCCAGTTCGACCAGCACGTCCTTCATTCCGGCTCTCTCCCTAACTGTCAGCCAAACATTTGTTCGGCTGACAGTTAGCCATGTCCAATGGCGAGATCAACCGGAAGAAAAGCGGTGATCGGCCTACCAGGTGCCGGTGTTTTCCATGGATGCCCAAGGCTCTGCTTTCTCGAGCGCTGGGCCCTTCTGCAGAAGCTCGATAGAAATCCCATCCGGCGACTTGATAAAGGCCATGTTGCCGTCGCGGGGCGGGCGGTTGATGGTGATACCGCTATCCATCAGGCGCTGACAGGTCGCGTAGATGTCGTCGACTTCATAAGCGAGGTGACCGAAGTTGCGGCCGCCGGCATAATCTTCGGCATCCCAGTTATAGGTGAGTTCCAGCAGCGGCGCCTTTTCCGTGATGCCGCGGTGCTCGTCTTCGGGTGCTGCGAGAAAGATCAACGTGAAGCGACCCTGCTGGTTCTCCATGCGTCGGACTTCCACCAGCCCGAACTTCTTCACGAAGAAATCGAGCGACGCGTCGATGTCGCGGATGCGGATCATGGTGTGGAGGTAACGCATGGAATCATCCCGGTTGTTTGGAGGAGAGGGTGATATGGCGCGTCCCTCCCGCCATGCAAGGCGGGCTTGTGAATCCAAGTGTTGTTCATAGTACACAGCTGCTCATTGCAGCTTGTAAGCAAGTGTTAAAAAGTCGTGTGCGGGTCTTGCGCAAGCAGGAGTCACCGATGCTATCTTGCCCTCGGAATCAGTGATTTGGTGTTGCGAAGGGGCTCGCGAATAATGGGGCAAAAGGCCATATCCGACCGGCATGAAGCCGGCATGGCTGACGCCGACAGCGGGGCACCGATCGACACCATCGAAAGCACGGACGTGCTTGAAGTCGCTGGTTCGATCAAGTGGTTCGACGTCGCGAAGGGCTTCGGCTTCATTCTGCCGGATGTTCCCGGTTTGGGCGATATCCTGCTGCATGTGACCTGTCTGCGGCGCGACGGTTTTCAGACCGCGCTTGAAGGCGCACGCGTTGTTTGCCTCGTCAAGCAGGGCGAGCGCGGGCTGCAGGCCTTCAAGGTTCTTTCCATCGACCTTTCAACCGCCGTCCATCCGTCCGAGCAGCCGGCGCAGCGCACCCACAACGTGGTTGCCGCCGAAAGCGGGATCGAGCGCGCGCTGGTCAAGTGGTTCAACCGCACCAAGGGCTTCGGATTCCTGACCCGCGGTGAGGGCACGGAAGACATATTCGTCCACATGGAAACCCTGCGGCGCTACGGGCTGACCGAGCTTCGCCCAGGGCAGGTGGTGCTGGTGCGCTTCGGCCGCAGCGGCAAGGGCCTTATGGCCGCCGAAATTCATCCGGATGTGGGAACTTTGCCGGTCGCGCACTAGATAATCGCCGGACGAACCCAGCGAGGTCTTGCGTGAGCTTTCCGACATCCACTTTCCGCGCCATCGGTCTGGCGCTTGCCCTGACCGGCGCAAGTGCAGCCTTCACCAATGTTGCATTGGCGCGCGACTCCAAAGCGATGATGCTGCCGGTCGACGGTACGCCTTTGGTGGCGAATACCGCTTCCGGCAAGCAGGTGTTCTCGATCGAAGTTGCCGATGATGGCACGGAGCGCGAGCGTGGCTTGATGTTCCGAAAGGACATGCCGGATGATCGCGGCATGCTGTTCGTGTTCGAGGCCAGCCGACCCGTCGGCTTCTGGATGAAGAACACGCCGATGCCGCTCGACATGGTGTTCATCCGAGCCGATGGCACGATCGCGTCGATCCAGCAGGCAGAGCCATTCTCTGAAGCAGTGGTCTCTACGCCGGCGCCCATCCGCTTCGTGCTTGAGCTGAAAGCTGGCACAGCGGCAAGGCGCGGGCTGAAGGAAGGCGACCGCTTGAGCCATCCGGTGATCGATGCGGTTTCGCGCTAAAACTGAGCTTACATCTGACATGACCCAGACCTTCTTTCACGACGGCTTCGATCTATCCTTCATCGACGAGGGCGAAGGCGAACCCGTTTTGCTGCTGCATGGCTTCGCATCGAGCATGGCCTTGAATTGGATCAATACGGGTTGGGTGAAGACGCTGAGCAGTGCAGGTTATCGCGTGCTGGCCTTCGATCATCGCGGTCACGGCGCGTCCACCAAGAGCTACGACGTCGATGCCTACCATCCGAATGGGATGGCGTCGGATGCCGTGGCGCTGTTGGATCACTTCGGTCTCGAGCGCGCGCATGTGATGGGCTACTCAATGGGCGCCCGCGTGTCGGCCTTCATGGCGCTGCAAGCGCCGGACAGGGTCGCGACGCTCGTGTTTGGCGGCCTCGGCGCTGGCATGGTGGACGGCGTGGGCGATTGGGACCCGATCGCCGAAGCGTTGGCAGCGGATGATCCGGCCACCATCACCCATCCGCGCGGCAAGATGTTCCGCGCTTTTGCCGATCAAACCCGCAGCGACCGCAAGGCGCTCGCCGTTTGCATCGCGCAGTCCCGCGCCGAACTCAGCCAGGCCGACATGGCGCGGATCGAGCAGCCGACGCTGGTTGCCGTCGGCACCAAGGACGACATCGGCGGGTCACCCGAGCGACTGGCAGCCATGCTGCCGCATGGCGAAGCCTTTGCGATCGAGGGCCGCGACCACATGCTTTCGGTGGGCGACCGCACCTTCAAGGCCCGGGTTCTGGATTTCCTCCAGGCCAACCCGCTTTAACGCGCCCTAGCGGCCGGTGAACACTGGCTTGCGCTTTTCGCGAAAAGCCCGTCGCCCTTCCGCATAGTCTTCGCTGATGAAGGTCATGTCGCCGAGGCGCTCTGCTTCGCGCATCATGAGGGGATCATCGGACAGGATCGCGTTGATCGCCTGCTTCGTCGCACGATTCGTCAAAGGAGCATTGGCGGCGATGGTGGCCGCTAGCGTTTCTACCCGTGCATCAAGTGCGTCATCCTCAACGACTTCCAGCAGCAACCCGGCATCCAGCGCACGCGC
This sequence comes from Tianweitania populi, assembly GCF_014652875.1. Classification (GTDB taxonomy): domain Bacteria; phylum Pseudomonadota; class Alphaproteobacteria; order Rhizobiales; family Rhizobiaceae; genus Tianweitania; species Tianweitania populi. The sequence continues at coordinate 858,841 of NZ_BMZQ01000001.1, forward strand.
TGCGGAAATCTGCTGCCCGGAGTAAACGAGATAGCGTGCCAGCTGCGGCCCCGCCGCCCACACGATATGGCGAATGCCCTCGGCTGGATAGGCGAGGCCAAGCTTGGCTGCCGGAATGGAAAAGCGCGCATCCGGCGCAGCCAGCCGAAGATCGCAGGAGATTGCGAGACCGAAGCCGCCACCGAGGCATGCACCACGGATGGCGGCCAATGTCGGAACCCGCACGTTGCGGAGAGCAGCGAAAGCCTTGGCGTTCAGAGCCTCATAGCTGCGCGCGGTGTCCGCATCGCGCCGCACCGTCTCGAACTCGGCGATGTCGGCGCCGGCGGAGAAGTCAGAGCCTCCGCTGCGGACAATCAGAACCCTGGCCTCCGGAAGTGCGTCGACCTGCTCCACCGCATCGATCAGCGCTGCCCACATTGCGGCGGTGAGCGCGTTCTTCCTGGCCGGCCGATCGATAATGATCGTTGCCACGCCATTTACCACGCTGAGCGAGATCGCCTGCGTTCCACCCTCGGCTTGATCGTCCATTCATCAGTTCCAATTGAAGCTGTGTCGCCGAAAATTCATTTCAGTTGCGCAGGCTTTTGACATAGGTTCCGGCACCAACCAAGCTGCAGCCGCACTGGCTCGCAGATCAGGGACTTGGAGTGTAAGTTCATGAATATCCGCAGCGCGATCCGCCCAAGCGTCGTTGCTCCCGTTGATCCGATCTGGAACGCCGTCTGCGAAGAAGCAGCCGATGCGGTCGAACGCGATCCGCTGCTGGCTGCTTTCCTGTTCGCGACCATCTTGAACCAGCCTTCCCTAGAGGAAGCGGTGATCCACCGGGTTGCCGAACTGCTGCATCATCAGGATCTCGGCGCCGACCTCATCCGGCAGACCTTCATCCAGATGAACCGGGAAAATCCCGAGTGGAGCGAGATCGTCCGCATCGACATACAGGCCTATTACGATCGTGATCCCGCCTGCGACCGCTTCCTGATGCCGGTGCTTTATTTCAAGGGTTTCCACGCGCTGCAAACGCATCGCCTGGCGCATTGGCTCTGGACGCAAGGCCGCAAGGACTTCGCGCTCTACCTGCAAAGCCGCTCATCTGCCGTGTTCTCGACCGACATCCACCCGGCTGCCCGGCTGGGTCGCGGCATCTTCCTCGACCATGCGACAGCGCTTGTTGTCGGCGAAACGGCGCTGATCGAGGACAATGTCTCGCTGCTTCACGGCGTCACCCTTGGCGGCACCGGCAAGGCCGGCGGCGACCGCCATCCGAAGATCCGCTACGGTGTGTTGATTGGCGCCGGCGCGAAGATTCTCGGCAATATCGAAATCGGCCATTGCTCGAAGATCGCTGCGGGCTCGGTGGTTCTCCAGTCTGTGCCGAACAACAAGACGGTTGCCGGCGTGCCAGCGCGGATCGTCGGTGAGGCGGGCTGCGCCCAGCCGGCGCGTGCCATGGATCAGGCGCTGCCTTCGGTCTCGATGGACCACGTCCAGTCATTCGACATCTGACGACGTATCGTCACTGCCCTATATGGGTTTACGCGCTTCCGGCCCCGTGTCAGAAGCGCGTTCCTTATTTTTGAAGCCTCAGGAGTATCCGCAAATGAAACCCGACGAGATCAAGAAGCTCGACGCTTATTTCAAGCGGGTCTTCCAGAACCCTGGCCTTCAGGTGAAGGCCCGCCCGCGCAAGGACGATTCGGCCGAAGTCTATATGGGCGACGAGTTCCTCGGCATCGTCTTCAAGGACGACGAAGAGGGCGAACTGTCCTACAACTTCTCCATGGCGATCCTCGACATTGACCTGTGATCTCAGCCTTTCGAGCTGAGGGCTAACCCCCGTGAGAGCTGACCTCGTGTCAGTTTGGCGTGCGCAGAAGCGACTGCGCTCGCTCGCGAACTGCCTGATCGAGTTCACTTGATTGCGAAAGCATATCGCGAGGAAAGCGGTAGGTCAGGCTGAGCTCTTCGCCTAAGCGAATGTCGCGTTCGCAAGGCGCCAGCGAGCCCTTTGCAGCCTGTCCCATCAGGCAGCGCGCAACAAAGGGCGATGCGCCCAGACCCACCACCAGTTCTTCATCGCGGTAGCCGGACGCTTCCTTGAAAGCGTAGGCTGTCAGGCCATCTCCCAGTTCGCGTCCGCTCTGCTCGACAAGCTGCCTGTAGATCGGCTCAAACCGTCCCGTCATGTCGCGTGACATGGTGGCTTCCTCGAAGGCGAGGAAGAGGATGCGTTTGTCACCCTTGGCATTGTTGAACGAATCGCGGGTCGCCGCCGTGTAGCCGTCTAGATCCGGCCAATGCAGATAGATGTCGAGGCGCTCCGCTACGCCGTCGACCCGCGATTCGGCAAAGCGGATGGTGTTGGAGGGAACGGAGAGCACATTGTTGCCGATCACGATTTCCCGCAGCGTCTGGTCTTCTGTAAGACCACCAAGGGCGAGGAAGCGGCCAAGCCATGCTCCCCCCAAGCTGATCAGCACAGCCAGCACTGCCAAAACCGCTATCAGCGCGATAAGGCGTTTGCTCATCCGTGCATCGAAGAGGCTGCGGCTGACGGGCGCTTGGCTTTCCATGAAACCTGAGCTTGCTGAGGATCGGCACCGGCGCGATCTTTCTGAGGCAACCATGCGTCGCTATGGTAAAGGCCGGGTAAATGCAGTGCGGGAGGACAGTTTGCCGATCTATCGACTGGATAATGTTGCGCCGGAAATCAGCGACACGTCATGGGTCGCCGACAATGCGGTGGTGCTAGGCAAGGTTCATCTCGGACGCAATGTCGGTGTGTGGTTCGGCGCTGTGTTGCGCGGCGACAATGAGCTAATTTCCGTCGGTGATGGTTCCAACGTCCAAGAGCACACGATGATGCACACGGATATGGGCTTCCCGCTGACGGTTGGTGTGGGCTGCACGATCGGCCACCGCGCCATCCTTCATGGCTGCACGATCGGCGACAACAGCCTGGTGGGCATGGGCGCCATCATCTTGAACGGTGCGGTCATTGGCGAGAACAGCTTGGTCGGCGCAGGCGCGCTAGTCACCGAAGGCAAAGTATTTCCGCCCAACTCCCTCATTGTCGGATCGCCAGCAAAGGCAGTGCGCGAGTTCACGGATGAACAGATCGAAGGTCTGCGCAAGAGCGCCGTCAATTACCAGCATAATGCACGCCGCTTCGCAGCCGGTCTCAAAGCGGAAGGCTGAAAAGCAGCGGAGCCGACCCCTGGGGAAGGGCCGGCTCCTGAACCCGGTCGTCGGGGACGGGGAGGTTGGGACTCGACCGGATTGTTGCGTGAGCTACTGCTTCAAGCTGCCGACCAGAACATCGCGGCCGTCTTCGATCGACACCCAAATGCCGGCATGGCGCTCGGACTGACGCTTGAGGTAGACGTAATCCGTCTGATCCCAGGACAGAACACGGGTCTCCAGATTATCGAGGACGAAGTCGCCATGCGAGGTCCGGACGGTCAGCACGGCATGGCCGGCACCGTTCTTCTGGCGCACCACCGTCATCAGGAGGTTAGAGGCAGGAATGCCGCGGCTCATCAGCATGCGGCGCTTTTCCAGCGCATAATCCTCGCAGTCACCGATGCCTGATGTCGGGTAGGACCAGACTTCCTCGCGATGCCAGATCTCCATGTCGGTCATCGGCGTCACCATCGTGTTGACGGCATTGTTGACATCGACGATGGCCGCCCAGACCTCGCGGGTCAGCGCGACCGGCCCCGAATAGGATGCATTCTTGCCGCACTCAGTGGCGTGCGTCTGGCAGAATTCGTAATGACCGATCGGCTGCGTCGAACGTCCACCCGTCGGCATGAAAGAACCAGCTTGAGCAGAAGTTGCTGCCGTAGCCATCTGGATCATTAATCCTGCTGAAAGTATAAAAACCTTCCAGAGCGTCATAATTTCGTCTCCCCGTTGGAAGAGACAATGACACGGACGCATTGATCTTGATCGAAGGTCGGCTGGCGCTTTTAAGTGAAATCAGTCGGGAAGTGTAAAGCTTTTGTTCGGGTGCTCTTAACCATGAGGCGGCGGGAGCTAAGCTTTACGGGCTTTCCAGAAAATATCGCAACCCGCGACGAATGATCGGTTCAGAGACCGTTAGCCAGTTTGTTGAATTGCGGCTCAGCCGCATCGGCCGGATGAAGGCTGGCAAACTCGACGGCGACACCATCATCCAGATGGCGCACGACCTGACCGCGCATTGTGCCGAGCATCACCTGGATACCGACGGCCGGCTTGACGTTGATCTCGACCGCCGCCCCGGACAGCGAAAGGTCGATGATGCGGCACTGATATTCGCGGCCGTCGCTCAGCTTGAGGAAGGTTACCGGGTTCTCGGGCGCCACGCGCCCGTGACGGCGGTCTTCCGGCAGATCGAGTTCATGGCGGTTCGCCAGCCAGGTCAGCTGTGCCGCCAACCGGTCACGCTTGCGCTCCGATGCTACCACCGTCATCGCGAACCCATCTGGCAAGGTGCGGATCACGACGCCTTCGACGCGGCCGATATGATCGATATAGGCGATGACCTTTTCGCCGGGCTCACCGGGATGTTCGCAGCGCAGGGCCGCGTCGCCGGGAGACATATCGAGGATCTGGCAGGGATATTCGGAACGGTCCGCGAGCATGTAGCGCCCGTAGAGCTTGACGTTCATCCGCTGGAAGTTGCGACGTTCCGTTTCATAAGGCGCCGCCCCCTCGATCGCCGCTGAGCTCATAATCGCCCTTCCAAAAGGAGAATCTTCTGAAGTGAAGATGCACGACAAAAACCTATGCGAGCATAAATTAAGAAGCGGTAAGTTTAAAAGTCGGCTTTCCACGGATTGATCGGGTTGATTTGTTTTGATGTCAAATCAACAGCATCAACGAAGATCTTCTTCAGAATTGTGCAGGTTCGTTTTCCAGAGCGCTCGCAAGAAGGCGTTCGTAACGACTTCTCGGAACGTCAATCGCGCCGAAGCGCTTGAGATGATCGGTATTGAACTGGGTGTCGAGCAATTCAAACCCCCGCTCGACAAGATGCTCGACGAGATGAGCCAAGCAAACCTTGGACGCGTCGGTTTCGCGTGAAAACATGCTTTCACCGAAGAAAGCCCGGCCGAGCGTCACGCCATAGAGCCCACCAACAAGCCGTCCATCGCTCCAGGCTTCAACCGTGTGGCAATGGCCCCGCGCAAACAACTCGCCATACGCTTCCCGGATCGGCGCGTTGATCCAGGTCTTGTCGCGGCCCTCGCTGCTTTCCGCGCAGCCATCGATCACACCTGAAAAGGTCGTGTCGCAGCGGACGTCAAACCGCTCTTGCCGAATGACCTTGCGAAGGCTTTTCGGGACGTGGAAAGCGTCCAGCGGAATGATGCCGCGCTGTTCGGGCCGCACCCAGAAGACTTCCGGGTCATCGGCCTCTTCGGCCATGGGGAAAACGCCAGACGCGTAAGCGCGCAGCAGGAGGTCCGGCGGAATCCGGTGGCCAGGTGCAAAGGGTCGGGCCACCGGGTTACGACTCAGTGTTCGGCAGCGAGGTGCTTTTCGAGCCAGTGGATGTCGTAATCGCCATTGGCGATGTCCGGATTGCCCACCAGGTCGCGGAATAGCGGCAGGGTCGTGTTGATGCCGTCCACCACGAATTCGTCCAGAGCTCGGCGGAGGCGCATCATGCATTCCACGCGATTGCGGCCATGCACGATCAGCTTGCCGATCAGGCTGTCGTAGTAAGGCGGAATGCGATAGCCGCTGTAAACGCCGGAATCGACACGAATGCCAAGGCCGCCCGGCGTATGGAAATGGGTGATCAAGCCAGGCGAGGGCACGAAGGTGCGCGCGTCCTCGGCATTAATGCGGCACTCGATGGCGTGGCCGGAAAAGCGCACTTCATCCTGGGTCAGCGAAAGACCGCCGCCGCTTGCGACGCGGATCTGCTCATGCACGAGATCGAGGCCGGTGATCGCTTCCGTGACCGGATGCTCCACCTGCAAACGCGTATTCATCTCGATGAAATAGAACTCGCCGTTTTCATACAGGAACTCGATCGTGCCCGCACCGGAATAACCGAGATCGGCAATGGCGTTGGCGCAGATCATGCCGATGCGATTGCGCTGTTCAGCGTTCAGGGCAGGCGAGTTAGCCTCTTCCCAGACCTTTTGGTGACGGCGCTGAAGCGAACAATCGCGTTCGCCAAGATGGATTGCTTTGCCTCTGCCGTCGCCCATGACCTGGACTTCGATATGGCGCGGCTTTTCCAGATACTTTTCGAGATAAACGGCATCGTCACCGAAGGCTGCACCCGCTTCCGCGCGTGCGGTCGACAGCGCTTCCGACAGGTCGGCTTCGGTGCGCGCGACCTTCATGCCGCGACCACCGCCGCCGGCCGAAGCCTTGATGAGAACGGGATAGCCGATCTCGGCGGCGACCCGCTTGGCCTCAACCTCATCGGTGATCGCGCCCTCCGAACCCGGCACGACCGGAATGCCGAGACGCTTAGCGGTGCGCTTGGCTTCGATCTTGTCGCCCATGATGCGGATGTGATCACCCGAGGGACCAATGAAGGTGATGTTGTGTGCAGCGAGGATGTCGGCGAACTTCGCATTTTCCGACAGGAAGCCGTAGCCCGGATGGATGGCATCGGCGCCCGTGATCTCGCAGGCGGCGACGATCTGGTGGATATTCAGATAGCTGTCGCGCGCCGGCGGCGGTCCGATGCAAACGCTTTCATCGGCGAGGCGCACATGCATGGCGTCGGCGTCCGCGGTGGAATGCACGGCCACCGTCTGGATGCCGAGTTCCTTCGCGGCGCGCAAAACGCGAAGCGCGATCTCGCCACGGTTCGCGATGAGGATTTTCTGGAACATGGATTTACTCGATCACCACCAGCGGCTCGCCGAATTCCACCGGCTGCGCATCCTCGCACAGAATGGCAACTACGGTGCCGGAGCGCGGAGCGGGGATCTGGTTCATGGTCTTCATGGCTTCGATGATCAGCATCGTCTGGCCTTCGCGAACGGTCTGGCCGACCTCGATGAAGGAGCGTGCGCCAGGAGCTGGCGAAAGATAGGCCGTGCCAACCATTGGAGACTTCACGGCGTTTTTCAGCGGATCGCCGGTGGAGGCCGCAGGAGTTGCCGCGGCTGCAGCTGCGACAGGGGCGGGCGCCGCAGCGATTGGGGCCGGCGCATAAGCCTGCACGGCCTGAGTCTGGCGCGCCACGCGCACCTTCATCTCGCCGAATTCAACTTCGATCTCGGTGAGGTTTGTGTCGTTCAGGATGCCGGCGAGATCGCGGATGAGTTGCTGATCGATGCCGTTTGGCTGGTTCGCCATGTCCGTTGTGTCCTTTGTCATAGTCTCTGCGTCGCTCATGACCGTGCCGCCAGGGCTCTGAGCGCCAGCAGATAGCCGATCGGTCCGAGACCGCAGATTACGCCCAAGGCAACCGGCGACACCATGGAAGTGTGACGGAAGGCTTCGCGGGCATGGATGTTGGAAAGATGGACCTCCACAACCGGAAGCGCACCGATCGAGCGGAGCGCATCATGGATGGCGATGGAAGTGTGGCTGTAAGCGCCCGGATTGATCACGATGCCGGCGGCAGTGTCGCCAGCTTCCTGGATCCAATCGACCAGAACGCCTTCATGGTTGGTTTGCCGAAAGTCGATGATGAGGCCGAGCGCCTGCGCCTCGGCGCTGCAATCCGCCTCGATCGCACCCAGGGTCTTGCCGCCATAGATGCCGGGCTCGCGCTTGCCCAGCATGTTGAGGTTCGGACCGTTGAGAACAAAGATCGGCTTCGACATCACGTTTCCCGGCGCCCGCGTTTGCAGGCACAACCGCGCCCTCTATAAGGGCCCGCACCGCGATCGAAAAGAGCGATCAGGGCTTTTTCCCGTTCAAGAGCGATGGCTTAGTTGATCACCGTTGCCGCTTCGACCTTGCTCTTCAGCGCATCGGCGCCGATTGCGCCCGAAACGACTTCGTTGCCGATAACATAAGCCGGCGTTCCGCTGATGGAGAGCTTGTTGGCGAGCTCGAATGTCTGCGTGAACTCTTCGATGATGGCCGGGTCCTTCATAGCCTCTCGCAAGGTGGCCTCTTCGACGCCCATGCTGCTGGCCACACGCAAGGCCGAGGCTTCACCGGCGCGACCGCTGCCGCCGAGAAGGCGCATATGGAACTCGGCATATTTCTCAGGTGCCACGCGCTTGAAGGCCGCGGCAACCATATGGGCCTGCTGCGAATCCGGGCCGAGGATGGGGAATTCCTTCATCACGAAACGAAGATCCGGATCGTCCTGCACCATGGCCTGCATGTCGGCCAGCGCATGCTTGCAGTAGCCGCAATTATAATCGAAGAACTCGACGACGGTCTTGGTCGCTTTGGGATTGCCGATGATTGCATCATTGGCCGATTGGTAGATCGCGGCCTTCTCGCTCTTGAGAACGTCCGCCTGCTGCTTTTGCTGCGCTTCCTGATCGCGCGCGTTCAAGGCAGTCTGAACTTCCACCAGGATTTCGGGATTGGAAAGCAGGTAATCCCTGATAATCGATTCGGTTTGCGCACGGTTGTCCACCTGCGCCACGGCCGGGGCAGGCTCTCCTGTCGAAAACGCATGAACCCGACCGGCCGCATAGCCGCCGCCGAGCAAGGCAAGCGCCATCACGGTGCCGGTCAGTCCCAGAATGATCTTCTGCATAGTTTGAGCCTTCAAGATTCGTGGTGCGGGCGAGCCGCTAATTCTTCAGCTTGGTCCGCGAAGAAATGATGTCTTGAGCGCGGACCCAGCCTGGCGATCCTCGCTTCAACCGCTGTTGGGCGCGCGCGGCGAAGATCATCGCGTCCTTGTAGTTGCCGGAATAATAGTGGCCCTCGGCAGTCGCCAGCTCGGCTTCACCGATAGCACCTGTCTGGCCGTAGGCCTGAGCCAGGAACTTGTAGCCGTTGATATATTCGCGGTCTCGGTCGAGGCCCTGCTGCAAGGCAGTTGTTGCCTGCTTCAAGGCGTCCGGCTTACCGGTCGCAAGAAGCGCCTGGCCGTAGGCGACCTGCAGAATGCCGGAGCGATTGAGGTCGAGCTTGACGGCGGTTGCGAATGCCGTTGCTGCCTCGCCCGGCCGGTTGGCGCGCATTAGCACTTCGCCGCGCAGCTCATGCAGGTACGGGTTCTTCGGCATCGTCTTGATCAGCGCGTCGACCTTCTGCAACGCGTTGGCGGGGCTGCCATAAAGAAAGGTCGTGAAGGCGTCGCCATAGGCTGTCGCCGGGTTGTTGCGGTCGCCCTTGAACAAGCGGCCCGCCGCACCCTGGTCGCGCGTGTAAGCGGCGATCTTTGCGCGCATGCGGTCATGCCGCTGCTGCAGTTCCGGCGCGTCCACCTGGTTGAAATAAGGGCTGGATTGCGCGAGTTCGGTCAGGTTGGCGATGCGATCACGCGGCATCGGGTGGCTGATCTGGTAAGGATCGACACGCGTACCCGCGAGCGCCAAAGCGTTCTGGAAGCGCTGGAACGTCGACAGCATGCCCTTGCCCGACTGTCCGGTTGCCTCGAGGTAGCGGATGGCGGAACGGTCGGCGGTGATTTCTTCCGTGCGCTGATAGCCAAGCACGCTGCGGCGGGCCACTTCGGAACTGCCCATCGCAACGCCCATGCCGGCCTGGCCGAGCCCGTTTGTTCCCGACACCGCGCCACCCACAGCTGCGCCCATGCCAAGGATGCCGGCGACTACGGCTGCCGTCTGCGCGCGCGCGATCTGATCACGCAAACGCTGCTGATGACCGCCTGCAATGTGGCCGGATTCGTGGGCAAGAACGCCGATTATCTCGTTGGGCGTTTCCGCCGTCATCAAGGCGCCGGTATTCACGAAGATCCGATTGCCGGCGACAAAGGCGTTGAAGCTCGGATCATTGACCAGAACGATGCGAATGCCGGAGTTTCCCAGGCCTGCTGCCTTGAGGATCGGCTTGGCATATTCGGCGACCAAGGCCTCGATTTCGGCGTCGCGCACGATTGGCACGTTCCGGCTTTGCGCGGCCGCAGGCGCAATGCCCGGAAGAACCAGCGCAGCGCCGAGTAGGCCTGCGATGGCACCGCGCCTGGAAGACTTCAATCGCTGCAGACTGGCTCGGATCATGATCGATGCTGGTAACGAAGGATGCGAGGGAAAGAAAGGCACGCTGCGGTTGCTCGTGAACTTGTGATCCTCATACCATTCCGGCAATTGTGCGGCGTTATGATCGAGTCGCCAAAGCCTTTCACCCGCTCGCCCTCGCTTCGCAGCGCCGTTGAGCCCTTCCATGCCATGGATATCCTGGCGGAAGCGAATCGTCTGCGCGCGGCCGGAACGTCCGTTATTTCGCTGGCCGTCGGTCAGCCGTCCGATCCAGCACCGGAGATCGTGCGCGAAGCCGCAGCGCGTGCTTTGAAGGACGGGCGCATCGGCTACACCGACGCGCTCGGTCTGCGGACGCTACGTGAAGGCCTAAGCCGGCATTATGCTGACCACTACGGTGTGTCCGTGCCGGTGGAACGCATCGCCGTCACCACCGGCTCGTCAGCCGGCTTCAACCTTGCATTTCTGGCAATGTTCGATCCCGGTGATCGCGTAGCCATCACTGCGCCCGGCTATCCGGCCTATCGCAACATTCTTCGCGCATTGGGGCTTGAAGTCACCGAGATTTCGCTCGGCCACGAGCCTTATCTCACGGCCGAGCGTCTGCGTGCCGTCCATGCCGAGAGCCGCCTCGACGGTCTGCTTTTCGCAAGCCCGGCTAATCCAACCGGCGCCGTAATCCCAGCAGATGCGCTGCGCGACTTGGTTCAAACGGCAGCGGAGCTGGGGATCTCGACGATCTCGGACGAGATCTATCATGGGCTTTGTTATACCGGCCCCGATGTGACGGCTCTCGCCTTCGATCCCAACGTCACCGTTATCAACTCGTTTTCCAAATACTATTGCATGACCGGCTGGCGCATCGGCTGGATGGTTCTGCCTGAACATCTGGTGCGGCCGATCGAGCGGATCGGGCAAAGCCTCTATATTTCTGCGCCCGAGCTCTCGCAGATCGCAGCCGTTTCGGCCTTGACCGCGCAAGATGTTCTAGAGCCGATCAAGGCGCGCTACGAAGCCAACCGCGCCTATCTGCTCAAGCGGCTGCCTGAACTCGGCTTCGGCATCGCTGCCCCGCCGGATGGTGCGTTCTACGCCTATTGCGACGTATCGCGTCACACCAATGACAGCATGGATTTTGCCAGGTCGATGCTCGCCCAGGCTCATGTCGCCGCCACGCCTGGCATCGACTTCGACACCGGCGAGGGATACCGCACCATGCGATTCTCCTATGCCGGCAGCATGGACGAGATGATCGAAGCCACGACCCGCATCGAACGCTGGCTCGCTGAGCGAAGCTGATCCCCGCACTTGCCTGAGCCGCGGAATCTCCCCAGATCATGCTTGATCGAATGTGGGAGATGGCGATGCGCAAGGGTATATGGATGATGCTAGGTCTAACTCTTGTCGCCGCCGGCTGCCAGACAATCACGCCCGAGGAACGTCGCGCTCGTGACGAGGCGGAGTGCCGCTCCTATGGCTTTACCAAGCGCAACGATGCTTTCGCCGAGTGCCTCCAGCGACTGGAACTCGACCGTCGTGATGCACGACGCGAAGCGCTTCGCTACGACCCCTGGCCGATGATTTATCCCGGCGGCTTCGTCGTCTATCGCTAGAAGCGCCGCCATATAGTCGAATGGCCGGGAAATGCCCCGGCCATTCGCTGTTTCTGTGCCGCGAAACACGCGTTCCGCGTCGCAACCGCTTAGAAAAAGCTCTTGCGTTGCCACCAGCCGCCCTTGCGCGGCGCCGGCGCTTCTTCCGTTGCATCGCTCGAACCGGTCGATGTCACAACAGGTTCAGCCTGCTCGTCCGACCCGGTTGTCCGCCGGCGCGACCGACGAACGGGCTCCTCCGTGAACTCTTCCGCCTGCGGTGCAGCGTCCGGTTCAGCCTGTTCTGCAGATGCAGCAGACTTCACCTCCGGCGCCTGTTCTGGCTCAGCAGCCGCTCCCGAAGCCTGCGCCTCAGCAACCACATTCTCAGAAGTGCTTTCGGCCGGCGCCGCTGCTTCTTCAGCCGCAATCGCCTTCTTGCTGCGGCGTGCGCGTGGACGCTTAGCCGGAGCGGGGGCCTCTTCGGGAGCGGTGACCGCGTCGCCCGTTAAGGCTTCTGCGGCGGCCTGTTCGGTCGGCAGATCGACCGCAAGAGGCTGCGTTTTTGCGGTTTCCTGCGTCGAGTCTGTCACGACTTCCTCGGCAGATGGAACCTCGCCTTCCGGATCGATCCCGGCAGCGGCTTCAGCCGTTACCTCGGTGAGGTGGGACTGCTCGGCATCCTGTGCGGCGGCCGTTTCACCCTCGTCACCATCCTGCGCTGCAACTGCCTCATCACCTGTCTCGCCGTCTTCACGACGATTGCGGCGACCGCCGCGCTTACCGCGACGACGCTTCTTGTTGTCACCCTCGGCTTCCGCGTCGGGTTCAACAGGCTCAGCACCGATCTCAGCATCCTCATCGGCAGCCGGCGCTTCATCAGCGTTGGAAGCCAAGCCATGATCGCCGGTGACGGCGGGCGTCACCACGTGCTCGGCATCGCGATCGCGTCCGCCACGACGGCGACGACGGCGCTTGCGCTTTCGATCGCTGTCGCGCTCGCCTTCCTTCGCTTCGCTTTCGTCCTGGCTTTCCGCCTCGGTCTCCACGACCTCCTCGTCGAGTTCGTCATCGAAAGGCTGCATCGGCTCGTCGTCGAGCTCATCGACAACCGGCTCGTAGCTCGGCGGCGCAATGATCACCGGGTTCTCGACAGCGGCACCGCGAGTGATCGCATAATGCTGCGTGCCCAGCGTTTCGTCCGCCTCGAGCGAAATGGTGACGCCGAAGCGCTTTTCCATCTCCACCAGCGTCGAACGCTTGTGGTTGAGCACGTAGAGCGCGGTAGAAACCGGCGTACGCACCGTAATGTGCGAGCGGTTGTCCTTGAGGAGATACTCCTCGATCCCGCGGATCACATGCAATCCGACCGACGACTCGGAACGGATATGACCCGTGCCGCCGCAATGCGGGCAGGTCTGAGTCGTGGATTCCAGCACGCTGGCGCGAATGCGCTGACGCGACATTTCCAGCAGGCCGAAATGCGAGATCCGGCCGACCTGAATGCGGGCACGGTCGTTCTTCAGCGCATCTTTCATGCGCTTCTCGACGGCCCGATTGTTGCGGTTCTCCTCCATGTCGATGAAGTCGACCACGATCAACCCGGCGAGATCGCGCAGACGGAGCTGGCGCGCGACTTCGTCGGCTGCTTCCAGATTGGTCTGGAGCGCGGTGTCTTCGATCGAATGCTCCTTGGTGGAGCGGCCGGAGTTCACGTCGATCGCAACCAGCGCTTCCGTCTGGTTGATGATGATGTAGCCGCCCGACTTCAGGTTCACCTGCGGCTGCAGCATACGATCCAGCTGCGCCTCAATGCCGTTGCGGGCAAAGATCTGCACGGTGTCGCGATAGGGCTGAACCACCTTGGCGTGGCTCGGCATCAGCATGCGCATGAAGTCCTTGGCCTCGCGATACCCTTGTTCGCCAGCCACCTGAATTTCGTCGATGTCCTTGTTGTAGAGGTCGCGCACCGACCGCTTGATCAGCGAGCCTTCTTCGTAAACGAGGGCAGGGGCCGTGGACTGCAGCGTCAGCGTGCGGACATTCTCCCACATGCGCATCAGATATTCGTAGTCGCGGCGGATCTCGGCCTTGGTGCGGCTTTCCCCGGCTGTACGCAGGATCACGCCCATGCCCTGCGGCACTTCGAGCTCCTTGACGACATCCTTCAGGCGCTTGCGGTCTTGGATGTTGGTGATCTTGCGCGAAATGCCGCCTCCGCGTGCGGTGTTCGGCATCAGCACGGAATAGCGGCCAGCCAGCGACAGATAGGTGGTGAGTGCAGCACCCTTGTTGCCGCGCTCTTCCTTGACGACCTGAACCAAAAGGATCTGCCGGCGCTTGATGACTTCCTGGATTTTGTATTGACGGCGGTTGGCACGGCGACGCGGCTGCGCTTCCTCAATCGCATCTTCGGCGCCGACCGACTCGACTTCATCCGCCGGATCCTCGTGATCCTGTTCGGCGTCGTCGGAAGCCGGTTCGTCGCTTTCCGCGTTGCCAGGTGCTGCGGGCTCACGGTCGTCTGCTTCCGAGTCGGACGTTTCCGTCAGCTCTTCCGAAATGACCTCGCCTTCAATGACAGCCGGCATGGCCGACCCTGAACCATCCTTCGATGGTTCGTCGTCGTTCTGGTCGTCTTCTTCCGACGTTTCGTCGCTGTTTTGGCCAGCAGCGGTGTCTTCCTGAAGTGCAGCAGGCTCGTCGCCGTTTTCGGCAGCATCGCGCTCGTCAGCCGCAGCGTTCTCTTCCGCTTCCGCTAATGCGGCCGGGCTGAAGGAGTTCGACAGGAAGGACGCGCTTTCGAACGGCTCGATTTCGGCGAGCGTCTCGTTCGATCCGTTCGACTCGCCATCGGCCTTTTCATCCTTGGCGCCTTCCGAGGAAGCAGCCTTGCGATCGTCTTCGCGATGACGGTTCTTCCCGTTGCGGCCGCGACGGCGACGTCCGCCGGAGCGTTCCTCTTCCTCTTCCTGTTCCTCGGCTTCAGCCGCTTCGGCATCTGCTCGCAGCAGGGCCTGACGATCGGCAAGCGGGATCTGGTAGTAGTCGGGATGGATTTCGCTGAAAGCGAGGAAGCCGTGGCGGTTGCCGCCATACTCCACGAAAGCCGCCTGGAGCGACGGCTCCACCCGCGTTACGCGGGCGAGGTAGATGTTTCCGCGAAGCTGTTTCTTGTCCTGGGATTCGAAATCAAATTCTTCGATCCGATTACCGCGGGTAACGACGACCCGTGTTTCCTCCGGGTGGGAGGCGTCTATCAGCATCTTGTTGGGCATAATCAAAGATCTCCCCGGCAACCGGCCACCGGGACGCCCTCGAAGGCGGATCTTCCTGGCTGGACGGCACGCGTGTGCCGGATATTGTCACGTCCGCGATCCACAACCGGTGCGCATGGTCGGCTCCAACCGCAGCCAACGCGGCGCGGTTTCCATTGGAGGGGACCTGATATGCGCTGACCAATCGCGTTCCTCGCGAAAAGATTAAATCGAGCCCGGCAGGGCGCCGGACCAGCTTGTTCGCTCAAATGAGCCGGCGCAGAAAAATCCGGCCGTTTTCCTCAAACCCGGCCTCATTAAAATCGAGATGCCGAGCCGAAATACGTTGGGGCAAAAACGACGCCTGTTGCCCGCCTTGCGGCGTGGCTCGCGGCGTACGACGGAAGCGTGTACGTCACGCGAACCTAGCTACCATCAGGTCCAAAACAGGACCGACATTGCTGTCACCCAGTCCCGCTTGTATGATTTGGGTTGTCCTAAAGCAACCTTTTTCGCCGACCTGTTTCATATGGGCACGCATCGATACAGCGGCAACGCTCGCTTAACCATCGTCGATTACCTGTGCTTAACTATCGATGGGTCAAAGCCAGCCTCAAAGGTGCCGTTTTCAGGCTCAACGAGGGCTCCAGCCTTACCTGCGGCAGGCGACGAGGGGTGTATGAACTTCCGCATTTTCGAGGGTGTCCGAACAACTCTCAACGGCGCAGTCCTTGCGTTGGGACTGGGCTTGGCGCTGTCGATAGCGCAGCCGGCTACTGCCAAGCCGCTGGAACTGCGCGACCTGGCAATCGCCGGCGATTCGCTGAAAACACGCATGCTGTTCAGCCTCGATGTCGAAGCCGAGCCCAAGCTGATGCTGCTGCGCTCGCCGCACCGCCTCGTGATCGATCTGCCGGAAGCCCGCTTTCGCTTCGATGAAAAGGCCCTGAAGCCCCGCGGTCTCATTACCGGCATCAAATATGGTCCGATCGGCGAGGGCATGTCGCGGATCGTGGTTAGCGCCAAAGGGCCGTTCAAGATCGTCGACTTCAACATGCTGGCCAATGAAGAAAAGGCCGGCAACCGAATGGTGCTCGATCTCGAAGCCGCATCCGAGCAGCTTTTCGATGCCGCTCTGGCTGAACAAGCGACATCAACCGGATCGACCACACCGTCGCTGCCGAAGAACGCCGAAGAACAGACAACGCAGAAGGCTGAAAAGCGGTTCACCGTCGTGATCGACCCCGGACATGGCGGCATCGACGGCGGCGCGAACGGCCTGTCCGGCACGGTAGAAAAGGACATCACGCTCGCATTCTCAAGGGAGCTTCGGGATCAGCTGGCAAAAGTTGGCGATCTCGACATCATCCTGACCCGCGACGGTGACCAGTTCCTGCGGCTGGATGAGCGTGTTCGCTTTGCTCGCGAAAAGAATGCCGACCTGTTTATCTCCATTCATGCCGACACGATCCGCTTGAAAGGGATCAGCGGCGCGACGGTTTATACGGTCTCTGATCGCGCATCCGATGCCGCATCGGCGGCCTTGGCCACGCGCGAAAACCTTTCCGACCAGCTTGCGGGCATCAAGATCGAGGACGAGGATCATCAGATCGCCGACATCCTTGTCGACCTCATCCGGCGCGAGACTCACTCCTTTTCCATGAGCTTTGCGAAGACCCTGGTCGGGGAATTGAAGCAGTCGGTGACGATGATCAACAATCCCCACCGCATGGCCGGTTTCCGGGTTCTGCGCGCACCGGATGTGCCGTCCGTGCTGATCGAGCTCGGCTATCTCTCGAACGAGAGCGACGAGAAGCACCTGCTGGACAGCGAGTGGCGTTCCAAGGCTGCCAAGGGCATCGTGGATGCCGTTGTGCAGTTTGCAGGACCCCGCATCGGCAGCAGAGGTTAGATTCCTATCCAGCCTATGATATAGGGTTGCCGCGAAAGCACACCGTTTCGATTAATCCGGGAAGGCAGCGGCAAGAACGACTTTGCCGTATTTTGCCCATATCGGCCGGGTTAATCGGCGCACCGAGTGTTGCGTCGCACGATTCTGCTCGGTTTGCGCCGACGCGCTTCGCGGTATCCTTGGACTGGAGTGGGAATGATTAGGCTGATCGGCTACTTCTTTGGTGTAGGCGTAGCGCTGGCTTTGCTGGCTGCCGGAGGCGTCGCCCTCTACATCACGAGCCTTGCCAAGGATCTGCCGGATTACGAGGTGCTCGCAAAGTATGAGCCGCCCGTAACTACGCGCGTTCACGCCTCGGACGGTGCGCTGATGGCGGAGTTTGCTCGCCAGCGTCGCCTTTACCTGCCGATCCAGGCTATCCCCGATCGTGTCAAGGCAGCGTTCCTGTCGGCCGAGGACAAGAACTTCTACACGCATCCCGGCATCGACATCGAAGGCGTCGGCCGCGCCGTGCTCGTGGCGATGAAGGGAGGTCCGACGCAAGGTGGCTCCACCATCACGCAGCAGGTCGCCAAGAACTTCCTGCTGACGAATGAGCAAACGATGGAGCGCAAGGTGAAGGAAGCCGTGCTGTCCTTCCGCATCGAGCAGGCTTATTCGAAGGACCGCATTCTCGAGCTTTATCTCAACGAGATTTTCTTCGGTCTCGGCTCTTACGGCATCGCTGGTGCTGCGCTGACTTACTTCGACAAGTCGGTGAACGAGCTAACCGTTGCGGAAGCCGCGTATCTCGCGGCCTTGCCGAAGGGACCCACCAATTACCATCCCTTCCGTCACACCGAGCGCGCGCTTGAGCGCCGCAACTGGGTGATCGACCAGATGGTCGAGAACGGCTACGTTTCGCGCGAAGAAGGCGACAAGGCCAGGGCAACCGATCTTGGCGTCAAGCCGCGACGCGGCGGCACTTACATCTTCGCCGGCGAATATTTTACAGAAGAAGTGCGCCGTCAGATCATCGCAAAGTACGGCGAGGACACGCTGTACGAAGGCGGTCTGTCGGTTCGCACCACACTCGATCCGACCATGCAGCGTATGGCGCGCGGCGCCTTGCAGCACGGCCTGATCAAGTACGACACGCTTCGCGGCTATCGCGGCCCAGTGACGTCCATCGATGTCGCGGGCGACTGGGGTAAGCCGCTGGGCGAAGTCAAAGGCTTGGACGACGTGCCGGAATGGCAGCTCGCTGTCGTGCTCAAGGCCGGCAAGGATGGGCTGACTGTTGGCTTGAAGCCCGGCCGTGAGGTGTCGGGCGATCTGAAGGCTGAGCGCAACGAAGGCTTCGTTTCAGCAGCCGACATGAAGTGGGCGATGCGCCATGTCGCCAATGGCAAGCGCGTGACGGCGAAGTCGCCGGCCGATGTCGTTGGTCCCGGCGATGTCGTGTTTGTCGAGCCCAAGGGTGGCGACACCAAGAACCTGATCCTGCGTCAGCCGCCGCAGATCGAGGGCGGCATGGTCGCCATGGATCCGCATACCGGCCGCGTGCTGGCCATGGTGGGCGGCTTCTCCTACTCTAATTCCGTGTTCAACCGCGCTACTCAGGCGATGCGTCAGCCCGGATCGTCCTTCAAGCCGATCCTCTACGCGGCGGCCTTGGATAATGGTTACACGCCGGCATCCGTGGTCATGGATGGTCCGATCAGCATCAAGGTCGGCAACTCCGTTTGGGAGCCGAAGAACTACGGTGGTGGTTCCGGCGGTCCTTCGACGCTGCGCACCGGCATCGAGAAGTCGCGTAATCTGATGACGGTTCGTCTGGCCAACGACATGGGCATGGAGCTCGTCGCCGAATATGCCGAGCGCTTTGGCGTTTACGACAAGATGGCGCCGCATATTTCGAATTCGCTCGGCTCGGGCGAAACCACTGTCATGCGCATGGTTTCGGCCTATTCGGTGATGGCAAACGGCGGCAAGTCGATCAAGCCGTCGCTGATCGACCGGGTTCAGGATCGCTACGGCCGCACCATCTTCCGTCACGAAGAGCGCACCTGCGAGAACTGCAATGCGCAGCAGTGGGACAATCAGCCTGAGCCGACGATCATCGACAATTCCGAGCAGGTTCTTGACCCGATGACCGCGTATCAGATCACCTCGATGATGGAAGGCGTGATCCAGCGTGGTACGGCCACGACGATCGCCGAACTCGGACGGCCGCTCGCTGGTAAGACGGGCACCACCAATGATGAACGCGACGCCTGGTTCGTCGGGTATTCGCCTGATCTCGTGGTCGGCCTTTACATGGGCTACGACAACCCGCGTCCGATGGGCAAAGGTGCCACGGGCAGTGGCTTGTCGGCTCCGATCTTCAAGGAGTTCATGGCCGAGGCTTTGAAAGACACGCCGATCGTCGATTTCCGCGTGCCGGAAGGCATGAAGCTGATTGCCATCGACCGTAAAACCGGCATGCGTGCGGCCGAAGGCCAGCAGGGCACGATCATGGAAGCGTTCAAGCCCGGCACCGGCCCGGCCGACAGCTACTGGGTCATCGGCATGGATGAAGGCGGCGCGGAGCAGTCGCGCGAGACCATCTCGCCATCGGCCAATCGTGCCATCACATCGGGTGCTGGCGGTCTTTACTGAGCCGGCACGATCTCACTGGAAGCAGGCGCGTCGCTTAACCGGCGCGCCTTTTTCTTTACAGGCGCCGGACGCCTCCCTATGGTCCCGCCCAATCATCCCCGAACGATTTGCAGGTGGAACTTCATGCGTGCGGAAACGCAATCGATTGTCGACGAAATCAAGCAGGGCATTGGCCTGCTGAGGAGGCATCTTTGACTGGGATCAAGGCCTCAAGCGTTTAGACTACCTCAACATGCGCGCCGAAGATCCGGCGCTGTGGAACGACCCGCAGGAAGCGCAGAAGCTGATGCGCGAGCGCCAATCGCTCGACGACAGCATCAAGGCTGTGCGTAGCCTCAGCCAGGGTCTGGAAGACAATGTCGGCCTCATCGAGCTCGGCGAAGAAGAGGGCGACAGCTCGGTGATTGAAGAAGCCGAGGCCGCCATTCGCTCGCTCAAGGGCGAGATCGCCGCACGCCAGATCGAGACGCTGCTGTCCGGCGAAGCCGATGCCAACGACACCTATCTCGAAGTGCATTCAGGCGCTGGCGGCACCGAGAGCCAGGACTGGGCCTCCATCCTCATGCGCATGTATACGCGCTGGGCTGAGCGCCGTGGCTTCAAGGTCGAGATCCTCGAACTGCATGACGGCGAAGAAGCCGGCATCAAGTCCGTGACCCTGCTGATCAAGGGGCACAATGCGTTCGGCTGGGCAAAGACCGAGTCGGGCGTTCATCGCCTCGTGCGCATCTCGCCATATGACAGCAATGCGCGTCGCCACACGTCCTTCGCCAGCGTCTGGGTCTACCCGGTGATCGACGATTCGATCGAGATCCAGGTCAGCGAATCCGATGTGCGCATCGATACCTACCGCTCGTCCGGCGCTGGGGGTCAGCACGTCAATACGACCGACTCGGCCGTTCGCATCACCCATTTGGCAACCGGCATTGCCGTGGCGTGTCAGGCGGGCCGTTCGCAGCACCAGAACCGCGCCAAGGCTTGGGAAATGCTGCGGTCGCGTTTGTACGAAGAAGAGCTGAAGAAGCGCGAAGCGGCGGCGAACGCGACTGAGTCGTCGAAGACCGAGATCGGCTGGGGCCACCAGATCCGTTCCTACGTCTTGCAGCCCTATCAGCTCGTGAAGGATCTTCGCACCGGCCACGAGAGCACCAGCCCGTCCGATGTGTTGGACGGCGAACTCGACGACTTCATGGAAGCGTCGCTTTCGGCCAAGATCAATGGCGGAGCCGCAGAGCCGGTCGCCGACATCGACTGATCGGACACTCGTTTTATGATTTTCAGAATGGCGGCTTCGGCCGCCATTTTCGTTAGAGGTAAGACTGAACCTGCTTGCCGGCCTTGATGAAGCGTAGCGGGTCGAGCGCTGTTCCGTTCTTACGCACTTCATAGTGAAGATGCGGACCAGTCGAGCGGCCGGAACTGCCGGTCTTTCCGACGATCGCGCCGCGCTCGATCTTGTCGCCCGGCGCTACCAGGATCTCGCTCATATGGGCGTAGCGCGTCGTGAAGCCCTTGCCATGGTCGACCTCCACCATCCGGCCGTACCCACCCGCCCAGCCGGCGCTGACCACCGTACCGGAAGCTGTTGCCCGGATCGCGGTGCCGATCCCAGCGCGAAAATCCATCCCGGAATGCAGCGCCGCCGTGCCGATGATCGGATCGCGCCGGACGCCGAAGCTGGAGGAAACCGGGCGTCCCGGCGCCGGGTTGGAAATTGGCAGCCCGCGCGCTTGGCCCTTGACGGTGTCCAGCATGCGCAAGGCGGCGTCCAGTTCGCGCACCCTCGCGTCGAATACCTGAGACTTGTCGAGCACCACCAGAGGGCCGCCGACATCTGCCTTTCCGTAATCGACGTCGATCTCAAGACCCGCTGACGCCAGCGCTTCCGAAATGGTGTCGGCCGTCTGGTAGGCATCTTCGGCAAGGCTTTCCAGGCGCTTGAGCTGATCGTCCTCAATGCTGCGCAGCGATTTGGTGATGGTCAGGAAGGCCAGATCGGCTTGTTCGGCCGGCGTTTTGTTCAGATTTTCGGTGCGGGTCTTCCATAAAGCGGCAATTTGCGAGGCTTTGAAGCCGGATTCTTCCGGCGAAACCGTCCCAAGCTCCGCTTTTTTGAGCGCGGACGCCGGTTTTTCAGGAGCAGGCAGTGCACCGGCACGCTCCAGAATAGGGGCGATCACGCCCTGTCGCTCGGTGAGTGTCGTTTGCCTCTCGATCAGTTCGCCGACCTTCTTCTCCATCAGTTGCTGATCGAGAAGCTGGCGGCTGGTGATGCGATCGACCTGCGCGCGCAGGGCGGAGATACGATCCTCGTAAGCTTGCTGCATGCGAGCCTGCCGCGCGGCGCTGGCTCCGATGAGATCATCGCGAAGAACGAGATAGCTGGTGGCAAGGAGATAGCCCACCGCAATGATCGCTAAGCAGCAACCGAGAAGCGCGGCAACCCAGGGGTGGAAAGTGAAGTGCCGGATCGACTCACCCCGGGCTATGATGATCGTGTGCGGTTCTTTGCGACGTCCAAGTACGGCCGATTGGGATGTGCTTTGCACGAGCCAGACACCTGTCGAGATCACAGAAAGAGGTGGCCTGATTACACTCGGTTAAGGTTAAGGAACCTTTCACATGCCTGCTCAGTGACGCGAAAAGCAAAAGGGCCGGCACATGGCCAGCCCTTCGTTAAAACGCTACGAGTGATTCAGCGCAGGAAGATCAGCAGCAGAATGATGATCGGGATCGGAATTCCCAGCAGCCAAAGCGCGATACCACGAAACATAGCGATCTCCTTTATAAGCGGATCAGTGAGTGTCGTTTGTTGAACGTGCTCACAGCCCGCAAGTTCCCCAGGATCAGACCACCTCCTCAAACAGCAAGCCGCTGCGCATGCCAGTTGAGATGATCGTCCATGAATGTCGAGATGAAGTGGTAGGAGTGATCATAGCCCTCCCGCATGTTAAGCGTGAGCGGTATGCCGGCATCCTTGCAGGCGGTTTCCAGTAGCCAAGGCTGCAAGCCATTGTCGAGGAAGCTGTCGGCGCTTCCCTGATCCACCAGGAACTCCGGAAAGCGCTTGCCGTCCTCGATCAGTGACACTGCATCATAGATGCGCCAGGCGGCCTGATCTTCGCCCAGATACTTGGTGAAAGCGTCGGTGGACCAGTGGGCCGTACTCGGATGCACGATGGGCGCGAAAGCCGAGCAGCTGCGGAAGCGACCGGCGTTCTTCAGAGCGAGGGTGAGGGCACCATGGCCGCCCATGGAGTGGCCGAAGATACCTTGCCGATCCATGTCCACCGGGAACTCGGACGCGATCAGGGCCGGAAGCTCTTCGGTGAGATAGGTATACATGCGATAATTGGCGCTGAATGGAGCCTGCGTGGCATCGAGGTAAAAGCCGGCACCGCAGCCAAACTGCCAATTGTCAGGCTCATCCGGAACCGTCTGGCCGCGCGGGCTCGTATCCGGGCAGACGATAATCATCCCCAGCTCGGCTGCCAGCCGGCGATACTCGCCTTTGTCCATGACGTTCTGATGCGTGCAGGTGAGGCCGGACAGATACCACAACACCGGTAGCGGCTTCGCGCCGGACCTCGGCGGGAGAAACACGGCAAACGTCATCTCGCAGGCACAAGCCGTGGAGTGATGCGCGTAAACGCCCTGGATGCCGCCGTGCGACTTTGCGGTGGAGATGGTTTTCATGCGTTCGCTTCTATGAGGTGAACTTTGATCGACAGAGTTTCAGCAATTACCGCGAGGCGCTTGTCCGCCGTCGCAAGCGGCTGAGCGGTCTGCAAGGCGAGGGCAAGGTACAGGCAATCGTATAGCTTATGACCGGCTGGTTCAGCTATCTTTATGGCAGAAGGCAGCAGCAGCTGGTCGTCAACCAAGTTCGGAATGATGATCCGCAGCAGCTTCATCGTCTCGACGATGTCGAGCGTTGGGTGACTTTGCCGCTGGTACTTCAGAAGCACGTTTGCGGTTTCCAGCATCAGCAGACCGGGAGCCGTCGGCATAAGCGGCTTGAAGGCGCATGCTGCCGAAGAGAATGGCGTCTCGATCAGCCACGGGATGGCTACGCTTGCATCAATGATCATTGGCGATCGTTGGTGCTGACGGCGTCTTCGTCCCGTTCGCGTTGTGCCTGCGTCCAGATCGCTTCCCACTCACCGCCGGTGAGGGGCGGCATGCTCGCGCGTTGAGCATCGATCTTAGCCCAAGCTTCCTCGACCGTCATGGCCGCCCGCTCCAGGATCGCCTCTCGTGCAAACTGCTCGCTGGACTTGCCTGCCGCTTTGGCGCGCCGCTGGAAGGCCTCCAGCACGTCCTCTGGGATGTTCCTGACCAACATGCTCGGCATGATAGTCTCCTCTGCTATCATGATGCTAGCATTGACACCTTATCGCAGCAAGACTGCTAGCGTTTTGCTGCGCGCCGTACGGTCAGATCTAGCGCGCTGAGGAAGGCCGAGCGATCTTTGGCCGAAAAGCCTGGATTGAAGCCGCGGATTTCGCCGGTCTCGCGCAAATGCTGCTTCAGATCCCGCATCGCCACCGCCATGCCGATCGATTCCGGCGTGAATGGGCGACCGGTTGGACCAAGCACATGCACGCCGCGCTCGACGCAGCGCGCTGCCAAGGGTACGTCGGCCGTGATGACGATGTCGCCTGCATGGCTGTTGTCTACGATCCAGTCGTCGGCTGCATCGGCACTCTTCGGTACGACGACATGACGGATCATGGGGTCACGAGAGGGTCGCAAGCCGCCATTGGAGACAAAGGTGACGACCAGCCCATGGCGCTCCGCCACGCGCACAACCTCATCCTTGACGGGGCAGGCGTCGGCATCGACGAAGATCTGGGTGGGTGCGGTCTCGTTCATGCCCAGTGATCAATCCGGAAGGTGGCAGCGCGTCAAGGCTGCGCTGTCCGAGGAAGCCGCCGTCGCAATTCGAAGCGTTTCCGGGGACGGCAGCGCAAGACGGATCTCCTCCTCGATCTCCTTGCCGTCGGCAAAGCAGGAGGCCTGAACCGTTGCCCTTCCATCGACCAGGCTTGGATCGGCCATGTTGCACACGCTGGCCTCTCGTCGGATCGTGGTTGGCGTGATCACCGCGAAGTTGGTGGCGTCCGGTTGATCGATCTTGGCGCAGGCAGCAGGCGACTGTGCCCATACGCCGACATAGTCCGGGGCAGCCCCACCGGGACGCGGCGTAGCAGCTGCGCGCGTGTCCGCATTCAGTTTGTCACGTGGCGAAAGCACCGCCTCGGGCTGACTGGTGGGCGGAACCGGCGTGCCGGTCGCTTCGCGGATACGACGTTCCAGATCCTGCCCGGCCGCGCCGAGGTCCTTGGCTGCCTGATCAGCATAGGTGTCGAGGCGACCGCGCAACTGGTTGGCCATGTCACGTGCCTGATCCAGGAGAGGACCGCTATTTTCCAGCGCATCCTGTGCCTGTTTGCGCAGCTTCACGGCTTCTTCGCGTGCCGCATCGCCGGCAAGGTCGGCGGCTTCCTTCAATCGGTCGAGCGCCTGCTGCGTCTTGCTTGGCTCTGCCGGCGCTTCGCTTGCAGGTGGGATGGCTTCGGCGGCCTGATCGTCGGAACAGCCGACGAGGAACAGGGACAAAGCGGTGGCAGTGGTCAGGATGAGCTTGTTCATGCGCCGCAATGTGGCGGCTGTAGCTGCAACATCAAGTGAGGTGTGGCGAGAAGGATCACACACATTCGAGAGGTTGATGCGGTTCGGCCGGAAGCTTGACGGTGATCCGGTCGCCAGATCGGATCTCTCCGCCGGAAAGGACGACAGCCATGACGCCGGCCAATCGTGCAAGACTGCCATCCTCGTGCCGCTCGAGAACCGCGGCAGTGAGGCCACGCCCAAGCTGCTCGATCTGCGCGCACGGATTGCGCAAGCCGGTAATCGCGATTTCCGCACCGCCTTCGAAGACCAGCCGCGTATCGGTCGGCAGAATCAGCAAATCGACGCCGATTGTCGTGACGTTCTAGCCCAACTCTCCGGGGGTGACTATGTAGCCCTTCGAACGAAGCAGGTCGAACAGCTCGGCATGGATCAAATGGACCTGCCGCAGGTTCGGCTGAGTGGGATCGTTGGCTACGCGTGAGCGATGTTTGACGGTGACGCCCTCATGCGCATCACCTGCCACGCCCAATCCCGCTTCAAGGGTAATGACGTCGCGGACCGGCTTGCTGAAGCTGTGCTCCGACGAGGAACAGACCGCGACGACTTCGGCCATGATCAGTAGACCACGACCGAGCGGATGCTTTCGCCGGCATGCATGAGATCGAAGCCCTTGTTGATCTCGTTCAGCGACAGCGTGTGCGTGATCATCGGGTCGATTTCGATCTTGCCCTCCATGTACCAGTCCACGATCTTCGGCACGTCCGTGCGACCGCGCGCGCCGCCGAAGGCCGTGCCCTTCCAAGTGCGGCCGGTAACCAGCTGGAAGGGACGCGTCGAGATTTCCTGGCCCGCGCCCGCAACGCCGATGACGATCGACTCGCCCCAGCCGCGATGCGCGCTTTCAAGGGCTTGGCGCATGACCTTGACGTTGCCTGTGCAGTCGAACGTATAATCCGCACCGCCGATCTGATCGGCGCCGCGCTTGGTCATGTTGACGAGGTAAGGCACGATGTCGCCGTCGACTTCCTTCGGATTGACGAAATGAGTCATGCCGAAGCGCTCGCCCCATTCCTTCTTGTCGTTGTTGAGGTCGACGCCGATGATCATGTCGGCACCGGCTAGCCGCAGGCCCTGAATGACGTTGAGGCCGATTCCGCCAAGACCGAAGACGATCGCGGTCGCGCCGACCTCGACCTTGGCCGTGTTGATCACCGCACCGATGCCGGTGGTCACCCCACAGCCGATGTAGCAGATCTTGTCGAAGGGCGCGTCGGGATTGACCTTGGCCAGCGCGATCTCCGGCAGAACCGTGTGGTTCGCGAAGGTCGAGCAGCCCATGTAATGGAAGATCTTGTCCTTGCCGATCGAGAAGCGCGAGGTGCCGTCCGGCATAACGCCCTGGCCCTGGGTCGAGCGGATCGCGGTGCAGAGATTGGTCTTGCGCGACAGACAGGATGGGCACTGGCGGCATTCCGGCGTGTATAGCGGAATGACATGGTCGCCCTTCTTCAGCGAGGTCACGCCAGGCCCGACATCCACCACGATACCAGCGCCCTCATGGCCTAAAATGGCAGGAAACAGGCCTTCGGGATCAGCGCCGGAAAGCGTAAACTCATCCGTGTGACAGATGCCGGTCGCCTTGATCTCAACGAGGACTTCGCCTTCGCGAGGACCTTCGAGATCGACTTCCATGATCTCCAGCGGCTTTCCAGCGGCAATGGCAACGGCGGCGCGGGTCTTCATGAGCGTATCTCCGAACGGTTCTTGACGGCAGAGGTCTCAGGTTTCCTGATCAGGATCAAGCCCGATGAACGCTCTTGGCTTTGTTCTCGCGTAGAGGTCTACGCAGTGATGGTGACCAAACATTCGTTAGGCTTGCTTGACGAGCGTGATGGACACCATAAAAGGAACAGGCTGAGGAGGATCTAGCAAGTGTTCGATAAGATTCTGATCGCCAATCGCGGCGAGATCGCCTGCCGCGTCATCAAGACTGCACGCAAGATGGGCATCAAGACGGTCGCGGTGTATTCGGATGCCGACCGCGACGCCATGCATGTCGAGATGGCGGACGAAGCGGTGCATATCGGACCGGCGCCCGCAGCGCAGAGCTATCTCCTGCCCGAAAAGATCATCGAAGCCTGCAAGCAGACAGGCGCGCAGGCGGTCCATCCCGGTTACGGCTTCCTGTCCGAACGCGCATCGTTCTGCGAAGCGCTTGAGGCCGAGGGGATCATCTTCATCGGTCCCAAGCCGAAGGCCATCAAGGCCATGGGCGACAAGATCGAGTCCAAGAAATTCGCCAATGCCGCAAAGGTCAGCACAGTACCCGGCTATCTCGGTGAAATCCGCGATGCCGATCATGCGGTCGAGATCGCCGGCGAGATCGGCTATCCCGTGATGATCAAGGCCTCGGCCGGCGGCGGCGGCAAGGGCATGCGTATCGCCTGGAACGAGGGCGAAACGCGGGAAGGCTTTCAGTCCTCCCGCAACGAAGCGAAAAGCTCGTTCGGTGATGACCGCATCTTCATCGAGAAGTTCGTGGTCGATCCGCGCCACATCGAGATCCAGGTTCTCGGCGATGCTCACGGCAACGTCATCTATCTTGGCGAGCGCGAATGTTCGATCCAGCGCCGGAACCAGAAGGTCGTGGAAGAAGCGCCGTCGCCCTTCCTGGATGAGGAAACCCGCCGCGCGATGGGTGAGCAGTCCGTCGCGCTGGCTAAGGCGGTGGATTACCAAAGCGCCGGTACGGTCGAGTTCATCGTCGACAAGAACAAGAACTTCTACTTCCTTGAAATGAATACGCGTTTGCAGGTCGAACATCCCGTCACCGAACTGGTGACCGGTGTGGACTTGGTGGAGCAGATGATCCGCGTCGCGGCCGGCGAGCCGCTGACGATCAAGCAGGACGATGTGACGCTCAACGGCTGGGCGGTGGAAAGCCGACTCTATGCCGAAGATCCCTACCGCAACTTCCTGCCCTCGATCGGCCGTCTGACCCGCTACCGGCCGCCGGAAGAGGGTGAGAGCGGCGACGTCATCGTCCGCAACGATACGGGCGTGACGGAGGGTTCGGAGATCTCGATGTTCTACGATCCGATGATCGCCAAGCTCTGCACCTGGGCACCCACGCGCATTGAAGCAATTGACGCGATGTCTGTGGCTTTGGATGAGTTCGTGGTGGATGGCATCGAGCACAACATCCCGTTCCTCGCCGCCCTCATGCAGCATCCGCGCTGGCGGGAAGGACGCCTGTCGACCGGCTTCATCGCGGAGGAATATCCGGACGGCTTTGCGCCGAGCCTGCCCGAGGCGAACGAGCAGCGCGTGATCGCAGCCGTGGCGCTTGCGGTTGAACTCCTCCGCCGCGATCGCCTCGACCGCCATGTCGGCCGCCTGGCACCCCATTCCGGTGCGATGAAGCCGGATTGGGTCGTGCGCATCGGCGATGATTATCTCCATGTCTCGATCGTTGAAGGCATGATCTCCAGCCCGATCGAAGTCGATCTCGCGATTGCCGGCGGCAAACCGGTGACCGTCACGTCCGACTGGCGGCCGGGCGATGCTGTCTGGAAGGGCGAAGTCGGGGGGAAGGCGGTCTCGGCGCAGATCCGACCGGTGCTGAACGGCACCCGCATCGCCTGGAACGGCAAGGCCGTCGTCGCCAGGGTGATGCTGCCCAACATTGCCGCACTCGAAAAGCTGATGCCGGTGAAGCTGCCGCCGGACACGTCGAAGATGCTGCTATGTCCGATGCCGGGCCTCGTCGTGTCGGTCTCAGTCGAGGAAGGGCAGGAGGTCAAGGCCGGCGAAACGCTGGCGGTGGTCGAGGCGATGAAAATGGAAAACGTGCTGCGTGCCGAGCGCGATCTGACGATCTCCAAAATCAACGCCAAGGCCGGCGACAGTCTGGCTGTGGATGCCGTGATCATGGAGTTCGCCTGACGCAGCGGCTGTGGTTTCGCAGCGCTTTTGACTCGACCCTGCGGCCTTGATCCCGGACAATGCCGGCACGACATCTGAGTCCTGCCGGCAGCCGGAATCCTTATGAGCGACAAACTTCCACGCGATCCGCTGAAGCGCGAAGCGGCGGTCAAGGCCGCATTGCCGGAGACGCCTGCGCGTCCCTTCGTACATCTGCGCGTGCATTCCGCCTATTCGCTGCTGGAAGGCGCTTTGCCGGTCGGCAAGATCGTCGGGCATGCTGTCAAGGATGCTGCGCCTGCCATCGCCATCACCGACACCAACAACCTGTTCGGCGCGCTGGAATTTGCCCAGAAGGCCACCAAGGAAGGCGTGCAGCCGATCGTCGGCTGCCAGCTCGATGTCTGCTTCGATGACGAGGAGCCGGACACCTCGCGCTCTGCGCGCAAGAACGGCCCGACCTATTATCAGTTGATCCTGATCGCTGCGACCGAAGGCGGCTATGCCAATCTCGTGCGGCTGGTCAGCCGCTCTTACCTCAATCATCCGGATGTGGTCGCACCGCATATCCTGATGGACTGGATGGAGGAACTGGCCTACGGCGTGATCTGCCTGACCGGCGGACCCGCCGGGGCAATCGGCTCCATGCTAGCGGCCGACAAGCGTCCTTTAGCCGAAGCGCGCATGGAGAAGCTGAAGACGATCTTCGGCGATCGGCTTTATGTCGAGCTGCAGCGCCAGCAAGGCTATAGCCGCCAGGTTGAGGCAGGGCTGATCGATCTCGCTTACACGCACGACCTGCCGCTGGTAGCGACCAACGAGGCTTATTTCCCCAAGCGCGATGATTATGATGCGCATGACGCGCTGGTCGCGATCGCGGAAGGCTCGGTCGTGGCGGAAGACAATCGTCGCCGCCTGACGCCGGACCATTACCTCAAGAGCCAGGCGGATATGTGCCGGTTGTTTGCGGACTTGCCGGAAGCGATTGACTCGACGGTCGAGATCGCGATGCGGTGCTCCTATTACCCGAAGAACCGCAAGCCGATCCTGCCGCGCTTCACGGGCGGCGACGTGGCGGATGCCGAGGAGGCTGTGAAAGCCGAGGCCGACGAGCTGAAGCGTCAAGCACGCGAAGGCTTGGCTTACCGCCTCGAGCATTTCGGCATCACGCCGGGCTACACGCCCGAGCAATATTCCGAACGGCTGGAATTCGAGCTCGGCATCATCGAGCGCATGAAGTTCCCCGGCTACTTCCTGATCGTGTCGGACTTCATCAAGTGGGCGAAGGCGCACGACATTCCGGTCGGACCGGGCCGCGGTTCGGGCGCAGGCTCGCTGGTCGCTTATGCGCTGACCATTACGGACGTCGATCCGCTGCGTTTCTCGCTGCTTTTCGAGCGCTTCCTCAATCCCGACCGCGTTTCGATGCCCGACTTCGACATCGACTTCTGCCAGGACCGGCGTGAAGAGGTCATCCGCTACGTTCAGGGCAAGTATGGCCGCGATCAGGTCGGCCAGATTATCACCTTTGGAACACTGCAGGCCCGCGCCGTGCTGCGCGACGTCGGCCGCGTGCTGCAGATGCCCTATGGCCAGGTCGACCGCCTCTGCAAGATGGTGCCGGCGAACCCCGCCAATCCGGTGACGCTGGCCAAGGCCATCGAAGGCGAGCCGCGCTTCCAGGAAGAGATCGAGCGCGAGCCCATCGTGCAAACACTGCTCGACATCGCGCAGAAGCTCGAGGGCCTGTTCCGCCACGCGTCGACGCACGCCGCCGGTATCGTGATCGGCGACCGGCCGCTGTCGGAACTCGTGCCGATGTATCGCGATCCGCGCTCGGACATGCCGGTCACGCAGTTCAACATGAAGTATGTCGAACAGGCCGGCCTGGTGAAGTTCGACTTCCTCGGCCTGAAGACGCTGACCACGCTCGAAAACGCGGTGCAGCTGATCAAGCGGCGCGGCGTCGACATCGATCTGCCACGCCTGCCGCTGGACGATCAGAAGACCTACGAGATGCTGTCGCGCGGCGAGGTCGTCGGCGTGTTCCAGGTGGAATCGGCCGGCATGCGCAAGGCGCTGATCGGCATGAAGCCCGACCGGATCGAGGACATTATCGCGCTGGTGGCGCTTTATCGCCCGGGTCCGATGGAAAACATTCCGACCTACAATGCGCGCAAGCATGGCGAGGAGGAGATCGCCTCCATCCATCCCATGATCGACCACCTGGTGAAGGAGACGCAAGGCGTCATCGTTTACCAGGAGCAGGTCATGCAGATCGCGCAGGTTCTGTCCGGCTATACGCTGGGCGAAGCCGATCTGCTGCGCCGCGCGATGGGCAAGAAGATCCGCGCCGAGATGGAAGTGCAGCGCGTGCGCTTCGTGGAAGGCGCGGTGAAAAACGGGCTGACAAAACCGCAAGCCGACTTCATCTTCGACCTGCTCGCCAAGTTCGCCGACTATGGCTTCAACAAGTCACACGCCGCTGCCTATGCGATCGTTTCCTACCAGACCGCCTATCTTAAGGCGCATTACCCGGTGGAGTTCCTGGCAGCGTCCATGACGCTCGACATGAACAACACGGAAAAGCTGTCAGACTTCCGGCAGGATGCGATGCGTCTCGGCATCGAAGTCGTGCCGCCATCGGTAAAGACCTCGCACCGCATCTTCGAAGTCGGCGAGAACAAGATCTTCTACTCGCTTGCCGCCATTAAAGGCGTTGGCGAACATGCGGTCGACCACATTGTCGAGAAGCGCAAGGAAGGCCAATTCAGCTCGCTTGAGGATTTCTGCACCCGCATCGACTGCAAGATCGTCGGCAAGCGTGTGTTCGAAAGCCTGATCCAGGCGGGCGCGTTTGATTGCTTCGGCTATGACCGTTCGGCACTGATGGCCGGCATCGAGCGCATGATGGGCATGGCGCAGCGCGCCGCGGAAAATGCTGCCAGCGGGCAGGGCGACATCTTCGGCGGGGCAGCAGCACAGCCCGAAAAGCTTTATCTGCCGCCTGCAGATGCGTGGCTGCCAGCCGACCGCTTGCAGCGCGAGTTCCAGGCCATCGGCTTCTACCTTTCGGCCCATCCCCTCGATGAATATCGTAGTGTTCTCGCAAAGATGCGCGTCCAGAACTGGAGCGACTTCCAGGCAGCGGTTAAGAAGGGTGCGACGGCCGGTCGGTTAGCCGGCACCGTGACCTCCAAGCAGGAGCGGCGCACCCGCACCGGCAACAAGATGGGCATCATCATGCTGTCCGACTCGTCCGGGCAATATGAGACCGTGCTGTTTTCCGAGGCGCTGGCGCAGTATCGCGATTTCCTGGAGCCTGGCACTTCGCTGGTCATTACCGTAGCAGCCGAAGACAGGCCGGAGGGTGTCAACCTGCGCATCCAGACGGTGCAGTCGCTCGATGAGGAAGCCAGCCGCGTGCAGAAGGCACTGCGCGTTTTCGTGCGCGATGCCGCTCCCATCCAGATCGTGTCGAACCAGCTCAACACGCGCGGCGAGGGCCAAGTCAGCTTCGTCGTGGTCAAGGATGGCGGGCAGGGCGAGATCGAGGTCCAGTTGCAGGACCGATACCGGATCGAGCCCCGCATGGCATCAGCCATCAAGGCAGTGCCGGGGGTGCTCGAAGTCGAACTCGTTTAAAAGGCCGACGCAGCTTTTTTCTGCGTTTTGCCTCTGTTCGAGCACAGGGTTTTCCTATCTGTCGCCGGGATGAATGCACATCCCGAATCCAAGCGCCGCGCGCTGCTCGAACAGCACGGACGCTTCCCCGTTGCCTACTCCGCTGCGTTCCAGCCTGATCTGCTGTATTTCGGCGATCAGAATGGCTTTCTCAGCTACAAGATGGTTGGGGGCACCGCTTTCGTGCTCGCCGATCCCGTTGCGCCGACGGAGCACCACGGCGCCTTGATCGATGCTTTCATGGCCAAGTACCGGGATGTCAGCTTCTGGCAGATCTCGCATGCCACGGCCGCGTTGCTCAACGCGCGCGGCTTCTTCGTGAATGCATTCGGGTCGGAAACTGTCGTCGACCTCCGCAGCTTCTCGTTCAAGGGGCCGTCGCGCCGTAGCTTTCGAACGGCCGCAAACCGTTTTGCAGCCAGCGGTCACACCGTGCGCGAGGTTCCGCTCGCGGGAGATATGGCAAAAAAGCTGCAGGCGGTATCCGACGCTTGGCGGCGGTCTAAGGCCACGAAGAGCAGAGAACTGCGCTTCCTCGTGCGACCGGTCGTGCTCGACGATGAACCCGGCGCACGCAAGTTCGTGCTGTTCAACGCGCAAGGGGAGCCGGAGGGCTTTGCCTTCTTCGATCCGGTTTACGAGCAGGGGCAGGTCGTCGGTTATCTCTCCGCAACACGGCGATGGCTGCCCAATACCGATCCGCTGGCCGGGTATCTGCTGATGCGTACCGCGATAGAGACTTTTCAGGCTGAAGGCGTTCGCGACCTGCATCTCGGCCTGTCGCCCTTTCACCTGATTGAGGACAAGGAGTTCAACAAGAACTGGGTGACGCGGCGCGGCTTTCGCTTCTTTTATACGAACGATTTCACCAATCGCTTCTTGTACCCTGTCCGCTCCCTGTCGCAGCACAAGGACATCTATGGTGGGCAGCAGCGTCTGGTTTACGTCGCCTTCAATCGGTTGCCTGCGGTGCTGCGGCTGTTAAAGCTTCTGCGCGCCTGTCGAATCATTTGATCCGTCAGAAAGATGACGCCTGAGCGTCCGACACTCGCGGAGCCAGGTCGATTATCTGACGCACATAACGAAAGAAGCCCGGCGTTGAGGCCGGGCTTCTTTGTGTTCGTAGCCGATCAGCGTTTGGCGATCGGTGTGTAATCGCGCTGCGTGTGGCCGGTGTAAAGCTGGCGCGGACGGCCGATCTTCTGGCTCGGATCCTCGATCATTTCCTTCCACTGGGCGATCCAGCCGACCGTGCGGGCAACCGCAAACAGCACCGTGAACATGGTCGTCGGGAAGCCGAGCGCCTTCAGCGTAATGCCCGAATAGAAGTCGATGTTCGGGTAGAGCTTCTTTTCGATGAAGTACGGATCGGTCAGCGCGATCTTTTCGAGCTCCATCGCGACGTCCAACAGCGGATCGTCCTTGATGCCGAGCTCGCCGAGAACCTCATGCGTGGTCTTCTGCATGATCTTGGCGCGCGGATCGTAGTTCTTGTAGACGCGGTGACCGAAGCCCATTAGGCGGAACGGATCGTTCTTGTCCTTGGCGCGGGCAATGAACTCCGGAATGCGGTCGACCGAACCGATTTCGCCCAGCATGTTAAGCGCCGCTTCGTTGGCGCCGCCATGTGCCGGACCCCACAGGCAGGCAATGCCGGCAGCGATACAAGCGAAGGGGTTGGCACCCGAGGAACCGGCAAGACGCACGGTCGAAGTCGAGGCGTTCTGCTCGTGATCGGCATGCAGGATGAAGATCCGCTCCATGGCGCGCGCCAGGATCGGGTTCACCTTGTAGTCCTCGCATGGGACCGCAAAGCACATGTGGAGGAAGTTCGCCGCGAAGTTCAGCTCGTTCTTCGGATAAACGAAGGGCTGGCCGACATGGTACTTGTAGGCCATCGCCGCGATCGTCGGCATCTTGGCGATCAGGCGGATCGAGGCGATCATGCGCTGCTGCGGATCCGAGATGTCGGTCGAGTCGTGGTAGAAGGCGGACAGCGCGCCAACCACGCCGCACATGACGGCCATCGGATGCGCATCGCGACGGAAGCCGCGGAAGAACCAGCCGAGCTGTTCATGCACCATCGTGTGGCGCGTGACGCGGAGGTCGAAATCTTCCTTCTGCGTGCGCGTCGGCAGTTCGCCGTAAAGAAGCAGATAGCAGACTTCCAGGAAGTCGCCCTGTTCAGCCAGTTGTTCGATAGGGTAGCCGCGATGCAGGAGCACGCCCTCATCACCATCAATATAGGTGATTTCCGACTCGCATGATGCGGTTGAAGTAAAACCGGGATCGTAGGTGAAAGCCCCGGTTTCCTTGTACAAGGAGCCGATATCGACCACGTCCGGCCCGACCGAGCCCTTTCGGACCTTCAAATTAATAGATTTACCGTTGAGGCTAAAATCAGCGTTCGCGTCGGTCATCGCAAAGTCCTTCTCATTACTGGAAGACGCCATGGCGGAAAAATTGCCGAAGTGTGGCGAAAACCCGCAGGCAGGGCAGTGCTATCGTATTCAGCAGGGCGTGCCAAGGATTCCGGCATCTAATGTTGCACTGCCATAAGTGCACTGCAACTGAGTTGTTCCAACCCTAACCGATTTGGTCAGAAAGACGGCCTAGCGACTCCTGCTTTCCGAGCACAGCCAGGACATCGAACACCCCAGGCGACGTGCTGCGGCCGGTCAAAGCGGCGCGGAGTGGCTGCGCGACCTTGCCGAGTTTCAAGCCTGCTTTTTCAGCAACCTCGCGCACGGCAGCTTCCGCGGATGCCGCCGACCAGTCTTCAACGGACAACAAAGCATCGTGCGCGTCGCTCAGCACCTTGCGTGCGTCGGCATCAAGGATTTGCGCCGCCTTTTCATCGAGTGGAAGCGGACGGGTGGCAAAAAGGTAGCCGGCGCTATCCGCGAGCTCCAACAGCGTCTTTGCACGTTCCTTCAAGCCCGGCATGGCGGCGCTGAGCTGTTCGCGCTTGCCATCATCCAGCTTAGTCAGAGTGGCTTCACCGTTCGGCAGATAAGGCAGCGTGTCGATGAGGGCCGCAGTGAGGGCGGCATCATCCATGCGCCGCATATGGACGCCGTTTACGGCTTCCAGCTTGGCAAAGTCGAAGCGCGCCGCGCCCTTGTTGACGTCCTCTATCTCGAACCAGCGGACCATGTCCTCGATGGTCATGATCTCGTCGTCGCCATGGCTCCAGCCGAGACGCGCGAGATAGTTGCACAGAGCTTCCGGCAGGTAGCCCATTTCACGATAGGCTTCGACGCCGAGCGCGCCGTGGCGCTTGGACAGCTTGGCACCGTCCGCACCATGGATCAGCGGGATATGCGCCATGACAGGCACCTCCCAGTTCATCGCCTGGTAGATCACCGTCTGGCGCGCGGCGTTGGTCAGATGGTCGTCGCCGCGGATGATATGGGTGACGCCCATGTCGTGATCGTCCACCACGACGGCGTGCATGTAGGTCGGGTTGCCGTCCGAACGCAGGATGATGAAATCGTCCAGATCCTTGTTGGGGAAGCGCACTTCGCCCTGCACACGGTCCATGACGACGGTTTCACCCTCACGCGGCGCCTTGATCCGGATTGCGGGCTTCACACCGGCAGGGGCCTCGGACGGATCGCGGTCGCGCCAGCGGCCGTCATAGCGCGGCGGGCGACCTTCGGCCTTGGCCTTTTCGCGCATCTCGTCGAGTTCGGCCGGCGTGGCGTAGCAGCGGTAAGCAGCACCCTTGGCAACCAACTCCTCGGCGACCTCGCGGTGACGCTCGGCGCGGGCAAACTGCGAGATCGGCTCACCTTCCCAGGTAAGGCCGAGCCACTTCAAGCCATCGAGGATAGCGGCCGTTGCCGCATCGGTCGAGCGCTCGCGATCGGTGTCTTCAATGCGCAGCAGCATCGTGCCGCCGGTGTGCTGGGCATAAAGCCAGTTGAACAAGGCCGTGCGCGCGCCGCCGATATGCAGATAGCCCGTGGGCGAGGGCGCGAAGCGGGTGACGATGGGCTTCGACATGGGGAGATCCGATCATAAAGTCTCAATGCGGCGCATTTCGCTGGCCAAGCCTCAGGCGGGCTGGCACAGGACGCGCGCCCGTGTAGCATAGGTGCGGGCAGGTGCAAGTTTTGCATCATATGGGGATTGAAGGGGGCGACGATCAGTACGGCTGCGTCCGGGCACAGCGAACGGGCTTTCTTCGTCAGCGAGGGCAGTGAGGCCGCGTTTGATGACGCGTGGCCGGAGCAAGATCACGCGCGTGGCCAGACGGGGTCGCATCTCGTTGGGCGACTTCTTCGATGGCTCGCTCAACAGCCGGATGGGTGGAAACAAGCATGGCAGGCGGAATGGTCGCGCGGCATTGGCTTCTTGAGCCTGCCGCCGCTGATCGGTGGTGGCGCCGTTTGCTACTTCCTTCTGCCTTTCGAGCCATCCGGCGTCCTTGTGGTGACTTCGGTATTGTGCGTAGCGCTGCTCGCGTTCCTCCTGCGTAGGCATCACACCTGGCATCTTGTTGCTCTGGCCATGCTGGCGATGCTCGTAGGTGTCGCTTCCGCCAAGATCGAGACAGAACGCAAGGCAACCCCGATCCTGGGCTCGCCGATTGCCACCGAAGTCACGGGTCGCGTCGTGCTGGTGGAACTGCAGGAAAGCGGACGAACGCGGCTGA
Source organism: Tianweitania populi (assembly GCF_014652875.1). GTDB lineage: Bacteria > Pseudomonadota > Alphaproteobacteria > Rhizobiales > Rhizobiaceae > Tianweitania > Tianweitania populi. The sequence continues at coordinate 896,250 of NZ_BMZQ01000001.1, forward strand.
CGCTGGACGTTCTTTCGACGGCACGGCCGACGCTTCGCTATGCGCCTGATCGTGTGCGCGCGACGGCGCGGCAGGTCCCGGACAAGCTGCTGCCGGGCGAGGTGGTTCGTGGTGTGGTGAGGCTGATGCCTCCATCCGGACCGGTGCGACCGGGGAGCTATGACTTCGCGTTCCAGAGCTACTTCGACGGGCTGGGCGCGATCGGCTTCTTCTTGCGCAACCCCGTTCGAGCAGGCAGTGGTCCTGAACCAGCTTGGTCACAGAGCCTGGCGCAGAGCGTCGAGCGCTTGCGGATGACCATAGCGGACAAGATCCGGGCGGTCATCCCGGGTGCATCCGGCGAGATCGCCGCGGCGCTGATTGCGGGCGTGCGCGCCGGCATTCCGGAGGCCGTCAACGAGGACCTGCGCATTACCGGCCTGGCGCATGTGCTTTCTATTTCCGGCCTGCATATGGCGCTCGCCGCTGCCACGATCATGGGCTCCATGCGCGCGCTGTTCGCTCTGTTTCCAGGCTTCTCGGCCCGATACCCTGTGAAGAAGGTCGCCGCCTTCGTCGCCTTGGCGGGCACGGGGTTCTACCTCCTGCTCGCCGGCGATCAGGTTGCAGCAAACCGAAGTTTTCTGATGGTCGCGGTCATGCTTACCGCGATCCTGTTTGATCGCGCCGCGCTGAGCATGCGCAATCTCGCCATCGCCGCACTGATCATTCTCCTGATCACACCGCATGAGGTAATGGGGCCAAGCTTCCAGATGTCCTTTGCGGCAACGGCTGCGCTGATCGCGGGCTACGCCGGCTGGAAGCAATGGCGATCGAAATCCAGGCGCCACACACCACCGACATCGCGGTCGCCGCTGGCTCGCATCCTGCGCTACCTCGTCGTTCTCATCGCGGGATCGGTCGCGACGTCCATTCTCGCCGGCAGCGCCACAAGCATTTTCGGCGCTTATCATTTCCAGCGGGTGTCACCCCTCACGCTTTTGGCAAATCTTGCGACCATGCCGATCATCGGCATCCTGATCATGCCGCCAGCCGTGCTGGCTGTCGCCTTGATGCCGCTCGGCTTGGAAGCCCTGCCTTTGATGGTGATGGGTTTCGGCCTAGACCTCATGTTGGGTGTGGCGCACTGGCTGGCGGAGCGCTCACCCCTGGATGCGGTCGGCATCGTGCCGGCTTCCACCCTTACTCTGTTTACGATCGCGCTTGTGGTTGGTTGCTTCACCACAACCAGGCTACGCCTTCTTGCGCTGCCCTTTCTCTTTGCCGGAACCCTCACTTTTGCCGGGCGGCAGGTTCCCGACCTCTACATTTCCGAGGATGCTCGACTGATCGCGGTGGCGACCGAAACGGGGAGGCTTGCGGTCAATCGAACACGCCCCAACGCCTTCACGACGCAAGATTGGCAACGCGCGGCTTCCGCAATGACTTTGGTGAAGCCAGAGGTTGGCAAGGGCGTAGACGCCGCGCCCTCAGACCATTTCCTGTGCATAGATGACGTTTGTACCATCAACCATTCCCGCGGCGGGAGCATCATGTCTCTTCCCGAAGGCAGAGACCTGAAAGCCCATTGCACCGACGCCGCTGTGATCGTCATCGACGATGCAACCGTGAACAGCCGTGCTTGCCGCGGCTCAAAACAAGTGGTGCTCACCAAGCGCGACCTTGCGCAAAAGGGCAGCGCCACAATCACCATTGATCCCGAGAGCGGCAAGCCGACCGTTCAGCATGCACTGGCTCGACCTTACCGACCATGGCACCACCATCGCCGCTTCGCGCGCGAGGCTCGCGGCATGGCGCCCTACAAGCGCCAACCGCGTGATGCGGCCTCGAAGCCACCTGAGCAGACGAAACCGCCAGCAGGAGTGCCGGCTGAAGAGCCGCCTAGTACTTCCGGATCAGGCCAACCAGACGACCCTGAACCTTGACGCGGTGTGGCGGGAAGATACGCGTTTCGTAAGCGGGGTTTGCGGCCTCAAGGGCGATGGACGCACCCTTGCGGCGGAAGCGCTTCAACGTAGCTTCCTCATCGTCCACCAAGGCAACCACGATGTCGCCAGGGTTGGCCGTGCTGCCATCGCGGATCACAACCGTATCGCCGTCGAAGATGCCGGCTTCGATCATCGAATCACCACGCACTTCCAGTGCATAATGCTCGCCACCCGTCAGCATATCCGGCGGAACGGTGATGGAGTGGGTGGGGTGCTGGATCGCCGAGATCGGCACACCAGCCGCGATCCGGCCCATCACAGGCACGGAGATACCGTTCGCATCGTCGTCATTCGAGGCACTGCGCTGAGGTTTGGCAGGCTCCGGCGGCTTCTTGCCGAGGCTACCCTCGATCACGCTTGGCGAGAACTTCTTAGGTCCAAGTGCCGGCGACAGCGACTCCGGCAGCTTGATCACTTCCAGGGCTCGGGCGCGGTTCGGAAGACGACGGATAAACCCGCGCTCTTCCAAAGCCGTGATCAAACGGTGGATTCCCGACTTGGAGGCAAGATCCAGGGCCTCTTTCATTTCGTCAAAGGAAGGTGGGATGCCACTTTCCTTCATCCGCTGATTGATGAAGGAAAGCAGTTCCATCTGCTTGCGCGTCAGCATCCCAAGACCCTCTGAATCAAAAAACAAACCCAGAACAGACCGTATCTGTTCGGCATGTGTTCTGCAACAATTAAAAGTCTATCCATTCGTGAAACGAAACGGGTACGCTGTTGGTGCTCAACTTGAATCAAAAGCAGTCGCTTGAGCGTTTAACTCTGCTCCACCACCTGCCGGATTGCATCCGCGAGGATCTCAGGCTCCTGCGCGCCCATGAGGGCGTAGCGGCCATCAAGCAGAAAGCAGGGAACGCCGGTGATGCCCATGGTGGTGGCCGTTGCGATCTCCTGCTGCACGGCTTCGATGTCGGAAGGCGTTGCAAGCAGGGCTGAAACAACAGCCGCGTCCATGCCGCTGCTTCTCGCCAGATCGGCCAGGACTTGGGGATCGCCGATGTCGCGACCTTGCTCGAAATAGGCCGAGAACAGGTTGCGCACTACGCGGCCCTGCAGTTCAGGACCGGTTGCGCCCGCCCAGCGGATAAGCCGATGCGCATCGAGGGTGTTGGCAGCGACCTTGATGGCGGCAAAATCGAAGGCGATGCCAAGTTCCTGCCCGGTCGCTTCGATCCGGGCGTGGATCTGATCTATCTTTGTCTGACCGCCGAACTTCGCCAGCATATAGGCCTGGCGGTCCGTGCCTCCACGGGGGATGGTCGGATCGAGCTGATAGGGTCGCCAATTCAGGGTTACATCGATGTCTGGAACCATGCCCAAAGCGCGATCGAGCTTCTTTTGCCCGATGAAACACCAGGGACAAACAACGTCCGAAACAACATCAATGCTCAGGCTCATCGTGCGGCGCCCTCCGACCACCATGTCGGCAGCTGGTAGCCGTAAACCGAGGTTTGTTCGGGCCGATGAATATGGCTCCAGCTCGCCACCCATTGCTGCGGCTGATAATACAAGGGCACGATGTAGGCGCCGCTCAGCAGAACACGGTCATAGGCGCGCACGATCGTTACGAACTCGTCGCGGTCTCGCGCATTCACCATCTTGTTGATGAGCCCATCGATTGCAGGCTCGGCGACGCCGGCGAAGTTGTAGGTGCCGGGCGCTCTGGCGGAGGCCGAACCCCAGCGGAACTGCTGTTCCACGCCGGGCGAAAGCGAGGAAGTGTAGCGCATCAGCATGGCATCGAAGTCATAGGTCCGCTGGCGTTGAAGATACTGCGCGGCATCGACGGAGCGGACCGTCACGCTAATGCCAAGCCGGGCGAGGGTGCCCTGCCAGGCCATGCTGATCTGCTCGCTCGACTTGCCGTTGAGCAGGATCTCGAAAGCAAGCGGTGTGCCGCTGGCATCCACCATGCGGCCGTTCTTCATGGCATAGCCGGCAGCCTTAAGGGCTTCGAACCCCTGCCGCAAAAACTCCCGATCACGACCGCTTCCGTCAGACTTCGGCGGCGTCCATGTTCCCGCGAGAATGTCAGGGCGCACGGCATCGGAGTAGGGCGCGAGGAGGTTTTTTTCGACCTCAGAGGCGGGACGGCCGGTTGAAGAAAGCTCGGAGCCATCGAAGTAGCTCGTCGTGCGCTGATAGGCATCGTTGAAGAGGTTTCGGTTGCTCCATTCGAAGTCAAACAACCCGGCAAGCGCGCGGCGTACATCGCGATTCTGGAACACAGGCCGGCGCGTGTTGAGGACGAAGCCGAGCATGTCCGCAGGCGTCTGCTTGTCGAAGGTTTCCTTGCGAACCCGGCCATCACTGACCGCCGGAAAATTATAGCCGGTCGCCCAGCGGCCGGTCTGGTCTTCAAGGAAGACGTCGACCAACCCCTTCTTGAAGGCTTCGAACATCGTGTTCGGATCGCGGAAATAGGTAATGCGGATTTCGTCGTAATTGTCGAAGCCGCGCTTGGTCGGCAGGTCCTTCGCCCAGTATTCCGGGTTGCGCTTCAGGGTAACCTGTTCCCCAGGGCGCACATTGTCGATGATGTAAGGGCCCGAGCCGATCATCGGCTTCAGGCTGGTACGATCAAAGGTTTCGCGGTCGACGGCGTGCTTGGGAAGGATCGGGATGCCGGCCAGGAGCAGCGGCGATTCGCGGTCGGCCTTGTCGTTGAAGACGAGCTTCAAACCGCGTTCGCCAACGCGCTCCATGCGATCAATGACGCCGACCCAGCGCTGGTAAATCGGGCGCGCCTTGTCGCGGAAGAGCTCGAGCGAGAAGATGACGTCATCGACAGTGACCGGCTGACCGTCGGAGAACTTGGCGTTCGGGTTCAGCGTGAAGGTAACGAAGGTCCTGTTGTCATCGGTCTCGACGCTCTCGGCAATGAGCGGATACATCGTGAAGGCTTCATCGCGTGAGCGCAACATCAGCGATTCAAAGACGTTGTTGCCGAAGTCGGTATCGAACAAACCGCGTGCGCCATCCCCCTGAACGATAAAGGGATTCAAGCTGTCGAAGCTGCCTTGCCAGGCGTAAACCACGCGACCGCCTTTGGGCGCATCCGGGTTGGCATAAGGCATATGCTGGAAGTCTGCGGCGAGAGCGGGTTTGCCCTGCATGGCAATAGCATGTGCCGGCTCTGCGCGTGCCGCGGGAGCGCCCAAGGCAACCGTCATCAGCATCGAACAGGCAAGCAGCAGGGATTTGGTGGGCATAGGCAGTCTTTCCGATTCGGCCGACGGAAATATCACAGTCGCGGGGAATGGCGGCGCAATGATGTGTTTCCGGGCCTTCGCCAAGCTGGATTCCGGGAACAAGCCGGTGTAACAGGCCGCCAACAGTCATCCTGTTGCCTTATTTAAGCAACACTGACGCCGGCTAGCGGCTGGGTAGCGCTCACCGCCATCCATTCAAGAGGATAACCGACCCATGAAGTTTCCGAACCTCAACACGTCGCGACTTGCCCTTGTTGCGGCAGGCCTCGCTGCTGTGGTTGCCGGTGGTGTTGCGCCAGCATCTGCGCAGGAGCAGAACCCTGCGGCTCCGCCCAAGGGTTGGTTCAAGGCCTGCCAGAAGCAGCAGGACGTCGAAATCTGCAACGTTCAGCAGATCATGACCGCCAATACCGGCCAGTTGATCACCGCCGTTAGCCTCGTCGAGGTTAAGGGCAAGGTGAGCCGCCGCGTGTTCCAGGTCACCGTGCCGACCGGCCGTTTGCTGCCTCCAGGTGTTGGCCTCCAGGTCGATAACAACAAGGCGCAGAAGCTTGATTATGTTATCTGTTTCCCCGATCGGTGCGTCGCCGAAGCGCCGCTGAACGATCAGCTGGTTGCAGGTTTCAAGAAGGGCACGAACCTGACGCTGACCTCGGTCAACTTCCAGAATCAGCCGAACCCGATCAAGGTTTCGCTCGGCGGTTTCACCGGGGCATATGACGGTCCTCCGCTGCAGCAGTCGGACCTCGAAGACCGCCAGAAGAAGCTGGAAGCCTTCGTGAACAAGAACAATGACGACTTCGCGAAGAAGCTCAAGGACGAGCAGCAGAAGGCGAAAACCGCGAACTAAAGGCGGAAAATCGACGGAAAAACCGGAAAAAGGCGGGGTGAAGGCTCCGCCTTTTTCCTATTTGAAGGCCATTTTTTCCGGTTTTTTCTAAATTCTTTCCCGTTTTTTGCGGTCAATGATGCGGCTGGCCACGCAGTCGATATCGCCCTGCCGAATCGCGGGCAAAGATCTGGTTGAGTTGCGGGTGACGCAAAGGACCGCCGTCCGAATCCTCCAGCAGGTTCTGCTCGGACACATAGGCGATGTATTCGCTGTCCTCGTTCTCGGCGAGCAGATGGTAAAAGGGTTGATCCTTGCTCGGCCGCACGGCAGCGGGAATCGCTTCGTACCATTCTTCGGTGTTGGCGAATTCGGGATCGACGTCGAAGATGATGCCGCGGAACGGGAAGACCCGGTGCCGGACCACCTGACCGATCTGGAACTTGGCATGTCGTGTGTCTGTCATGCCTGTTATTTGGCCGCAGGGCCGGCGTTGTTCAATCCCGCAAATGCTTGACGCAGGTGGCTGTGGCGGTTAGCGCCGCGGGACGCTCTTTGCCGGCCTTCGGGCCAGCCTCCAAAGCCCAAGCGAGTTTTACCATGGCGGATGTTGTCGGATTGGTTCTGCCGTTTTTCGGCATGATCCTGCTCGGCTTCGTTGTCGCGAAGCTGATGAAGCATCCGGTCGAAGGCCTGGCCTGGATGAATGTGTTCATCCTCTACATCGCCTTGCCGGCGCTCTTCTATCAGCTGCTGTCCAAGACGCCGATCGAGCAGCTCACGCAGATCTCGTTCATTCTGGCGTCGATGCTGGCGACGTTCCTGATCTTTGCGGCCATGTTCGCCGGGTCACTTCTGTTCGGCGGCAACGTACCGGAGAGCACGATCAAGGCTTTGGCGGCCGCTTACGGCAACATCGGCTTCATGGGACCGGGTCTGGCACTAATTGCGTTCGGCGAGGAAGCGGCGGTGCCGGTGGCGCTGATCTTCTGCTTCGAGAACGTCATGCACTTCGTGCTGGCGCCGACCCTGATGGCTTTATCGGGCGAGCGCAGCCCGGGTGCAAGCAGCCTGGCGCTCGATATTGGCCGCAAGATCCTGCTGCACCCGTTTATCGTCGCGACGATCCTCGGCGTGCTGGCAGCGGCGTTCCATTTCCGTGCGCCGGGTGCGCTGGACCGCCTGCTGGAGATCGTGTCGCGGGCGGCTGCACCTTGTGCCTTGTTTGCGATGGGCGTGACCTTGGCTCTGCGACCGTTGCGGCGGATGCCGACGGCGATTGGGCCGATCGTGTTGTTGAAGCTCTTCCTGCACCCGCTGCTTTGCTACACGATGCTCAGCCTGATCGGCGATTTTCCGACCGTGTGGGTGTGGACCGCCATGCTGCTGGCGTCGCTGCCGACGGCCACCAATGTTTATATCATTGCGGCGCAGTACGGCGTCTGGGTGGAACGGGCTTCGGCCAGCATCCTGGTGACGACGACAGGCTCAGTCGCCACCGTAACGGCGCTGCTTTATCTAATTCGATCAGGCGTCCTGCCGCCCGACCTTTTCCCATAGGCCGCGGAAACCGCTGCCCGGCGACATGCCTTCGCGCATGAAGAAGCTGCGCACCGGCGGAAGCTTTTCCATCAGGCTGAGGCCCGCGCTGCGCGCCATCTGAGCCGGCAGGAGACCGGACAGAAGCGAACGATTCAGCAGGTTCACCGCGCTGTTGCGGGCGAAGATGTCGGGCGTCCGGCGACGGCTGTAGCTGCGCAGAACGCTATCGGCGCCCGCATCGCTGAGGTTCTCTTCCACGAGGCCGGCAATGGTCTGCACATCGCGAATGCCGAGGTTGAGGCCCTGCGCGCCGATGGGTGGAAAAACGTGGGCGGCTTCGCCGACCAGCGCGATGCGCGATTGGGCGAAGGACAGCGGCATACGGGCTGACAGCGGATAGATCTGCCGGCCGGGGAGAACGGTGACCGAACCGAGCATGGACTGCATGCGGACTTCGATGCGGCGGGAAAGCTCGGCATCGTCCAGCGCGGTCAGCATTTCGGCTTCAGCTGGGGAGACCACCCAGACCAGACTGGACTTGTCGCCGGGCAGCGGCACCTGGGTGAACGGGCCGGTCTCCGTATGAAACTCGTTCGAAGTGTCGTTGTGCGGGCGGGTGTGGCTGAAGGACAGAACGAGCGCCGACTGCGGGTAGGGATGGCCGATTGTGCGGATGCCGGCGGCATCGCGCGCAGGGGAACCACGCCCATCGGCCGCAATTGCCAAGGCGCCTTCGAGCCGCATGCCGTCGTCCAGCACGGCGGTGATGCGATCGGATGACGGCACCCAGTTCTGGACGGTGGTGAGATGGCGCGTGATGCGTGGCTGGTTGGCGACAACCTCCGACAGGGTCCGCGCCAGCACGGCATTGGGAATGTTGGCGCCGAAAGTGTTGCGGTCGATCTCGCTGGCATGGAAGGTGACGGTCGGGCTGCGCAGGAGGCGCTTAGTGGCATCGATGATGCGCATGGTGCGCAAGGGCGCAGACTTGCCCTCAAAACTCGTATCGATGCCGAGCTCAGCAAGATAATCGAGTGCCGGCACCATCACTGCGGTGGTGCGCGCGTCACTCGCGCCGGCTTCAGGACCGATCAGGCTGACATCGAAGCCCGCCTTTGCCATTGCGAGGCTGGCGATGAGCCCGGCAGGTCCGGCGCCGGCAACGAGAATCGTCTTGGGAGCGAGCATATCCGTCATGGCCGTATCCTTAGGTTGCGCTCTGTTTATCCGCTCTCCTGGAGCGGCTGCAATGCGACGCAGCGCCCTTCAACAGTGTGGAAGCTGTCAACAGTGGTGAACCACTGCCTGTTTGGTCTTGTTTGGCAGAAGCGCTGAAACTAGTGTCGCGCGCGTCCCCGAGCGGAAAAGCAGCGGCAGAAGAGTGACGGCCACGATGAAGAGTTCCAGGAACGACCGGCTTTTCTGCCCGTCGACAGGATGGATGGTCCGTGTCGAAGCTTGAGCAATTTGTGAAGGGACCGAAGAAGGTGACCGTGCCGCAGGCGCGTGCATTCTCGGTGCATCTTTTCACGGCTTCCGGCTCATTTCTGGCCTTCCTGTCACTGGTGGCTGCGAGCGAAGAACGCTGGACGGCGATGTTTCTATGGCTCGGTCTGGCGCTTCTCGTTGATGGTATCGATGGCCCGATCGCGCGCAAGCTGCAGGTCAAGGAAGTGCTTCCGACCTGGTCGGGCGAGCTGCTCGACAACATCATCGACTACGTGACCTACGTCCTCATTCCCGCTTTCGCGCTTTATCAGCGCGGCTTCATGGGCGAGGGACTGTCCTTCCTGTCGGCCGCGATCATCGTGGTTTCCAGCGCGATCTATTATGCCGATACCGGCATGAAGACGAAGGAGAACTTCTTCAAGGGCTTTCCGGTGGTCTGGAACATGGTGGTGTTCACCCTGTTCGTGATCGAGCCCGGGGAATATGTGTCCTTCGCCGTCGTGGTGTTTTCGGCGATCTTCACCTTCATTCCCATGAGTTTCCTTCATCCGGTGCGGGTGGTGCGGCTGCGCAACCTGAACCTGACGGTGTTTCTGGTGTGGTGCGCGATCTCGGTTCTGGCGCTGCTCCAGAACATGAACTCTCCTGAATGGGTGAAGATCGCGATGGCCGTGACCGGGCTCTACCTCTTCTTTATCGGCGGGGTGATGCAGGTGTTCCCGAACCTTGGACGGAAGGAAACAGCATGAGCAAGGCAATCCGCATTCATGAGCATGGCGGACCAGACGTGCTGGTCTATGAGGATGCTCCGGTCGAGCAGCCGAAAGCCGGCGAGGCGCTTGTTCGCCATACCGCCATCGGGCTGAATTATCTCGACACCTATTACCGCACCGGCCTTTATCCCGCGCCGAACGGTTTGCCTCTTGTGCCCGGCAACGAAGCGGCTGGCGTCGTGGAAGCGCTGGGCGATGGTGTGAACGGTTTGCAGGTGGGCGACCGTGTTGCCTATGTCGGTCCGCTCGGCGCTTATGCCGAACAGCGCGTGATCCCCGCCGACAGGCTGGTGAAGCTGCCCGAAACGATTTCGGACGAGCAGGGCGCGGCCATGATGCTGCAGGGCATGACGGTGGAATATCTGCTGCGCCGGACCTTTGCGGTCAAAGCCGGCGACACGGTGCTTTATCATGCGGCTGCCGGCGGCGTTGGCCTGATCTTCGGCCAATGGGCCAAGCATCTCGGCGCGACCGTGATCGGCACGGCCGGCTCGCCCGAGAAGGTCGAACTCGCCAAGGCGCACGGCTATGACCATGTGATCGACTACACGAAAGAGGATTTCGTGGCGCGGGTGCAGGAGATTACCGGCGGCAAGAAGTGCGACGCGGTCTATGATTCCGTTGGCAAGGACACGTATGAAGGTTCACTCGACTGTTTGAAGCCGCGCGGGTTGTTCGTGACCTTTGGCCAATCGTCTGGACCGATCCCGCCGTTCAATCTCGGCGTGCTGTCGCAAAAGGGTTCGCTCTTCCTGACGCGGCCGACGCTGTTCGCCTATATCGCCAAGCGCGACGAACTCGAAGCCTCCGCCGCTGCTTTGTTCGATGTGGTTGCGAACGGTATTGTCAAGATCAACATCAACCAGCGCTACAGGCTGGAAGATGCCGCGCAGGCGCATCGTGACCTGGAAGCGCGCAAAACGACCGGAACGACGATCCTTCTGCCTTAAAATTAATCACTGCGACTTCTTGAAGCAAAGGCGTCTTTCGCTCGACGTTCCCGTGCGATAAAGTGCTAGGTAGACGCCTTCAGACAATCTTTGAGGAGCCGGGAAAGCCGGCTTCGGGAGTAAGAAGCATTGGTGCAGCAAAGCGCCGACGTCCGTCCGGCATTGCTGGAAACCCGAGGCCTGACAAAGGTCTTCGGGAAGCTGACGGCTTGCGACGGGATCGACCTGACGATCCGGCGCGGGGAGATCCACGCGCTGCTCGGCGAAAACGGTGCCGGCAAGTCGACGCTGGTGAAGATGCTGTTCGGCTCGCTCGAACCCAATGCCGGCGAGATCCTGTGGGATGGGCGACCGTCACGCATCCCCAGCCCGGGCGAAGCACGCAAGCTCGGCATCGGCATGGTGTTCCAGCACTTCTCGCTTTTTGAAGCGCTGACGGCGGCGGAAAACATCGCGCTGTCCTTGGCCGAAAAGGTGCCGGTCTCGACGATCGCCGAACGCGCGCGGGCGCTGTCTGAAGCCTATGGACTGCCGGTTGATCCATCCATGATGGTGGGCGATCTGTCGGTCGGCGAGCGGCAGCGCATCGAGATCATCCGCTGCCTTCTTCAGGAGCCACAGCTGATCATCCTGGACGAGCCGACCTCCGTGTTGACGCCGCAGGAAGCCGACCGGCTGTTCGAAACGCTGGAGCGGCTGCGCGCCGAGGGCAAGTCGATCCTGTATATTTCGCACCGGCTGGACGAGGTGAAGCGCCTTTGCGACGCCGCAACAGTGCTGCGCCATGGCAAGGTGGTGGCGCATTGCAACCCGCGCGACGAAACCGCCGCTTCGCTGGCGCGCATGATGGTGGGCAATGCCGTTCAGGCCGTGACGCGTACCCCGGTAGCTGCAGGTGCGAAGGCCGAGGCTCTGCTTGAGATCCGCGACCTCAGCCGGCCGCCGGCGACGCCGTTTTCCATTCCGCTGCGCGATGTGGACCTTACCGTTCACGCCGGGGAGATCGTGGGCATTGCGGGTGTCGCGGGCAATGGACAGAGCGAGTTGTTTGAGGCGGTTTCCGGCGAAGCCTTGCAGCGCGATGCATCAACGATCCGTATCCGCGGGCGCGATGCGGGACGGCTGTCGATCTCCGGGCGCCGGCTTCTGGGTGCGGCCTTCGTGCCGGAAGAGCGGCTCGGCCATGGCGCGGCGCCGGGTATGCGGCTGTCGGAAAATCTGCTTCTGTCGCGCCATCGCACCGACCGCCGCGCCTTTTTCAGCCGCCTCGGCGTGGTGTTTTCGGGCGCCGTGCGCAAGGCATCGCAGCGGATTGCGACCGATATGGATGTGCGCAAAAGCGCGACCGATCCGGAAGCGGCGGCACTGTCTGGCGGCAATTTGCAAAAATTCATCATCGGGCGCGAGCTTGATCGCCAGCCTTCGGTGATCGTCGTCAACCAGCCGACCTGGGGCGTCGATGCGGGTGCTGCGGCGCGCATCCGGCAGGCGCTGGTGGAACTGGCCCGGGCAGGCTCGGCGGTGCTGGTGATCAGCCAGGATCTGGACGAATTGTTCGAGATCGCCGACTTCATTGCCGTCATGCATGACGGGCGCTTGTCGAAGCCGATGCCGACGGCCGAAGCGACGTCCGAGGCGATCGGCTTGTTGATGGGCGGCGCGGAACCTGGCCATGCCGCACATGAGGCAGCCGCCTGATGCGCTTCGAACTGGTCAAGCGATCGCAGCATTCCAAGCTGTTCAGCGCGCTGTCGCCGTTTCTGGCACTGGCGCTGACGGTGATCTGCGGCGCGCTCATCTTCGCCGCCCTCGGCAAGAGCCCGGTGGATGGGCTGTATTATTACTTCGTCGAGCCGCTGCTCGAAGTCTGGTCGCTGCATGAGCTGGCGATCAAGGCGGCACCGCTGATCCTGATCGCGGTCGGGCTGTCGGTCTGCTTTCTGTCGAACAACTGGAATATCGGCGCGGAAGGCCAGTTCATCGCGGGTGCAATCGCCGGCTCGATCCTGCCGGTGATGTTTCCTGACTTCCAGAATGCGTTCGTGCTGCCGCTGATGCTGCTGATGGGTGTGCTAGGCGGTGCGGCCTATGGTGCGATACCGGCGCTGTTGAAGACGCGCTTCGGCACCAACGAGATCCTGACCAGCCTGATGCTGGTTTATGTCGCGCAGAACTTCCTGGACTGGCTGACGCGCGGGCCGTGGCGCGATCCGGCCGGCAACAATTTCCCGCTCACGCGGCGTTTCCATGCCGATGCGGTGTTGCCCGAAGTGCTGCCGTCGTCCGGCAGTGCGCATTGGGGCATCGTCTTCGCGCTCGTGGCGGCTGTAGTTGTGTGGTTCATGATCAGCCGGACCATCAAGGGTTTCGAAGTTCGGGTGCTGGGCGAAAGCCCACGGGCAGGGCGTTTCGCGGGATTCTCGGCCAGGCGCATGGTGTTCTTCGCTTTCCTCGTGTCGGGCGGTTTGGCAGGGTTGGCCGGCATTTCGGAAGTTGCGGGTGCGATCGGCTATCTGCAGCCAGTGATTTCGCCAGGCTATGGCTTTACCGCGATCATCGTCGCGTTTCTCGGGCGGCTCAATCCGCTGGGGATCGTGGCGGCGGGGCTGGTGCTGGGTCTGACTTACCTCGGCGGCGAGGCAGCACAGATTTCGATGGGGCTGTCGGACAAGGTCGCGCGCGTGTTTCAGGGCATGCTGCTGTTCTTCGTGCTGGGCTGCGACACCCTGATCCATTATCGCATCCGCCTCGTTCACGACGCGCTGACGGCGAAACGGTCCTGATCATGCTGATTGCCGAAAGCATTCTCCTCACCATCGCAACCGCAGCCACGCCGCTGCTGCTGGCTGCGATCGGCGAGCTCGTGGTGGAACGCTCAGGCGTGCTTAATCTGGGCGTCGAGGGCATGATGGTGATGGGCGCGGTGTGCGGCTTCGCGGCTGCGGCACTCACGGGATCGCCGTGGATCGGCATGTTGGCTGCGATCCTTGCCGGCGTGCTGTTTTCGCTGTTGTTCGGGTTCCTGACGCTGACGATCGCCACCAACCAGGTGGCGACGGGCTTGTCGCTGACGCTGCTGGGGCTCGGGCTGTCCAGCATGATTGGCGAAGCCTTCGTCGGATCGCCCGGCGTGAAGCTCCCGACGCTGGCCAACGGCATTGCCGAAATCCCGCTGGTGGGTCAGCCGGTGGCAGGTCTGCTCGACCTGCTGGCGGGCATTCCGCTGATCGGGCGCGTGCTGTTTGCGCAGGACCCGATTTTCTACATTTCGATTGCGCTGGTGATCGGCGTGACGTGGTTTCTGTTCCACACGCGGGCCGGGCTCGTGCTGCGCTCGGTCGGCGACAACCATGCCTCCGCGCATGCTCTCGGCACGAATGTGATAGGCATCCGCTATCTCGCGGTGATGTTTGGCGGCGCTTGTGCGGGGCTCGCCGGCGGTCACCTGTCGCTGGTTTACACGCCGCAATGGGTAGAGAACATGACGGCGGGCAGGGGGTGGATTGCGCTGGCGCTGGTGGTGTTCGCCTCCTGGCGGCCGCTGCGTCTGCTGGCCGGCGCTTATCTGTTCGGCGCAGTGTCGATCGGGCAGTTGCATGCGCAGGCGCTGGGGCTCGGCATTCCCTCGCAGCTGCTGTCGTCCTTGCCGTATCTCGCAACGGTTCTGGTGCTGGTGCTGATTTCGCGCAATCGCCGTTTAACCATGATGAACACGCCGGCTTCGCTCGGCCAACCTTTCGTGCCCGACCGCTGAGAACGGCGCTGGCGCGCCCTTATAAGAACAGACCTTCCACAGGAGAACACAATGAAGAAACTGCTTCTCGGTTTGACGGCTGCAGCACTCGCCGCTTCCGTGTCCATGCCGGCGTCCGCGCAGGAAAAGACCAAGGCCTGCTTTGTTTACATCGGCTCCAAGACCGATGGCGGCTACAGCCAGGCGCATGATCTCGGCCGCCAGCAGGTCGACAAGGAACTCGGCGACAAGGTTGAGACCGTGTTTGTCGAGAACGTTCCGGAAGGCCCGGATGCGCAGCGCGCCATCGAGCGCCTCGCGCGTTCCGGCTGCGCGATCATCTTCGCGACCTCCTTCGGCTTCATGGACCAGACCGTTGCCGCCGCCGCCAAGTTCCCGGATGTGAAGTTCGAGCATGGCACCGGCTACAAGACGTCCGAAAACCTCGGCGTCTACAATGCGCGCTTCTATGAAGGCCGCTACATTCAGGGCCAGATCGCTGCGAAGGTGTCCAAGAAGGGTGTCGCCGGCTACATCGCGTCCTTCCCGATTCCTGAAGTCGTGATGGGCATCAACGCCTTCGAACTCGGCGCACAGTCGGTGAACCCGGACTTCAAGATCAAGGTCGTTTGGGCGAACACCTGGTTCGACGCTGCCAAGGAGGCGGATGCCGCCAAGGTGCTGGTTGATCAAGGCGTCGACGTTCTTACGCAGCACACCGACTCCACCGCGCCAATGCAGGTTGCGGCTGAGCGCGGCATTCACGCCTTCGCTCAGGCTTCCGACATGATCAAGGCTGGACCGCAGACGCAGTTGACCGGCATCGTGGATACCTGGGGTGCGTATTACGTCAAGCGCGTCAAGGCAGTGATGGACGGCACCTGGAAGTCGGAGAACATCTGGGATGGTCTGGCGCAGGGCATTCTGGAAATGGCGCCTTACACCAACATGCCGGACGACGTGAAAGCGATGGCGGAAGCGACCGAAGCCAAGATCAAGTCGGGCGAGCTGAAGCCCTTCACCGGCCCGATCAAGAAGCAGGACGGTTCGGACTGGCTGAAGGCTGGCGAGAGCGCCGATGACGCGACGCTGGCCGGTTTGAACTTCTACGTCCAGGGTGTGGACGACAAGCTGCCGCAGTAAACCGGTCAGATTGAGCCGAAAGAGGAGGGCGCCCAAGGGCGTCCTTTTCTATTTTCAGCAGCTCGCAGCCACCTTTGCAAAAGTTAGCGACGACGGCTCCGCCAGTCGTCACAAGACAGCATGTTTGTCGGGCAGTTCAGCGGACATCACTTTGCGTCGAGCTGACCGGGCATGACCTTACGTTGCATCAAAGCAAAGGCGAGAAACTTGAAGGCATTTCGAAGCGGCGCTACCACAGCTTCATGAGCCACCTAAAGTTATCCGGTCGCGACCCGCTCGGGATAGGCAGACAAAGATTTGTCTTTTTACATCCGCTAGATCCGGACCTCGTCGTAAAGATCCCGCTTCGCCATGTGCTCGACGATGAGCGGACACGACCACGTCCGCGCTACCACCGGCGCTATCTGTTCCGTCATCTGGCCGACACCTATAGCGAAATGCGCGCGCATCTCGTTCTTTACGCAAGGCTGGGCGAGCTTCCGTTCCGCATCGCCAAATTCCACGGCTTCACTGAAACCGATCTGGGTCTGGCCGAGGTGTGTGAGCTGAAGAAGGGCGCCGACGGCCTGCCTGCGCCTTCGCTTCGTCAGATGCTGGCGGAAGGCACGTATGACGAGGTGCACCAAGCCGCCCTGTCGCGCTTCCTTGATTGGGTGCTATCCAGCGACCTGACGCTGAAGGAATTGCATCCCGGCAATCTCGTTTATGCCGATGTCGGCACGGGTGTGGAAGAGTTTGTGCTGGTGGATGGGGTTGGCGAGAAAGGCCAGCTCTCGCTGCGGAGCAGGTTCCGGCGGTTGAACCGGTGGCACAAGCGCAAGCATATCAAAATCCTGATGGACAAGATCGAGCAAGAAGGCGCAGCGGGCCGCGCCGAAAACGCGGCAGGCTGATCTTCCGCAGCTTGGAAAACCAAGGGCAGCTGTTTGGCGAAACAGCTGCCCGTTTTCGTGTTTTCGCGGGACGCTAGATGCTGGCGTTGCGCAGCCGCAGCGCATTGGCAATGACGCTGACCGACGACAGCGCCATGGCCGCAGCCGCGATGATCGGCGACAGCAGCCAGCCGAAGGCCGGATACAACAGGCCGGCCGCAATCGGCACGCCGGCCGCGTTGTAGATGAAGGCAAAAGCCAAGTTCTGGCGGATGTTGCGCATGGTCGCTTGGGACAAGCGCCGTGCCTTGACGATGCCCATCAGATCGCCCCGCAGCAGGGTGACGCCGGCACTTTCGATCGCAACATCGGTGCCCGAGCCCATCGCAATGCCGACATCAGCGGCGGCAAGGGCAGGGGCATCGTTAACGCCGTCGCCTGCCATGGCGACCGTGCGGCCTTCAGCCTTGAGGCGGGCGATGACGCTGCTTTTCCCATCCGGCAGAACATCAGCCTCGACCTCGTCGATGCCAAGTTGGCGTGCGACGGCTTGAGCCGTGGTCTTGTTGTCGCCGGTCAGCATGACGATGCGGATCTTGTCGGCATGCAGGGCCTTCAGTGCTTCGGCGGTCGTTGCCTTGACGGGATCGGCAATGGCGAAGACGCCCGCGGCCTGCCCGTCGATACCCATGAAGATCGCGGTAGCGCCATCGCGCCGGAGTGTGTCGGCTTCCTGAGAGAGGGCGGCGGTGTCGATGCCGTTCTCCTGGAGGAACGCAGCGTTGCCGAGCGCGACGCGATGGCCCTCGACAGTGCCGATTGCGCCCTTGCCGCTGGGCGAATCGAAGTCGGACACAGTTGGCGAGGCGAGTTGCTTCTTTTCCGCTGCCGTGACGATCGCGTGCGCCAAAGGATGCTCGGAGGCGCGTTCGACACCTGAGGCCAAGCGCAGCAGCTCGTCCTGGTCGAAGCCCCTTGCCGCCACGATTTGCGTGACCGATGGCTTGCCTTCCGTCAACGTGCCGGTCTTGTCGACCACCAGCGTGTCGACCTTTTCCATCTGCTCGAGCGCTTCGGCATTCTTGATGAGGACGCCGAGGCCGGCACCCTTGCCGACGCCGACCATGATCGACATCGGCGTGGCAAGCCCGAGTGCGCAGGGGCAGGCGATGATCAGCACCGACACAGCCGCCACCAACCCATAGGAGAAACGGGGTTCGGGCCCAAAAATCGCCCAGGCAGCAAAAGCCAGAAGGGCAATGGCAATTACCAAGGGCACGAACCAACCGGACACGCGATCGGCCATGCGCTGGATGGGCGCGCGGGAGCGCTGCGCATCGGCCACCATCTGCACGATACGCGACAGCATCGTATCGCGACCCACCTTTTCGGCGCGGATAATCAGCGCGCCGGTCTGGTTCAGCGTTCCGCCAACAACGGCGTCACCCACGGCGCGGGTCACCGGCATCGATTCGCCGGTGACCATGGATTCGTCGAGCGACGAGCGGCCATCTTCGACGCGGCCATCCACAGGCACGGTTTCGCCTGGACGGATGCGCAGACGATCGCCGATCGCAAGGTCTTCAACCGGCACATCATGCTCGTTGCCATCCGCACCGATGCGGCGTGCGGTTTTTGGGGCGAGATTGAGCAAAGCCTTGATGGCGCCTGAGGTTTGCTCGCGGGCGCGCAGTTCCAGCACCTGGCCAAGCAGAACGAGCACGGTGATGACGGCAGCGGCTTCGAAATAAACGGCGACGGCACCGTCTACGGCGCGGAACGCGGCGGGGAAGATGCCGGGTAGAAGCGTGGCCACCACGCTGTAGATCCATGCCACACCCGTGCCCATGGCAACCAGTGTGAACATGTTGGGGCTGCGATGCACAATGGACGCCCAGGCGCGCTCAAAGAACGGCCAACCCGCCCACAGCACCACCGGGGTGGCCAGAGCGAACTGAACCCAGACGGAGATGTGTGGCGGCACGAGATGGTGCACGGCCGGAATAAGGTGCGAGCCCATCTCCAGGAGGAAGACCGGCAGAGCGAGCGCAAGACCGATCCACAAGCGACGGGTCATGTCGATGAGTTCATGATTTGGACCGGTATCCGCTGTCGCCATCAAGGGCTCGAGCGCCATGCCGCAGAAGGGGCAACTGCCGGGACCTTCCTGCAGAACCTCTGGATGCATCGGGCAGGTCCAAAGCGCGCCTTCCGGGACATCTGCCGGGTCGATGGGGGCATGGCCATGATGATCATGGCCACCACAGCAATGGCTCTGCGCGGCGGCTGGCTCAGCTTTGGTGAGCGGGTAACGCGTCGGCTCTGCCTCGAACTTCGCTTTGCAGCCAGCCGAGCAGAAGTAGATGGTCTGGCCGGCATGCTCCGTCTGGTGCTTGGCGGTAGCGGGATCGACCGTCATGCCGCAAACGGGATCGCGCGCCAGATTGTGCTTAGCGGGTTCGCTCTGAGGTGCCTTCGTCGCAGAACCGTGCCCGCAGCAATGTCCTTGGCCGTGCTCACTCATCAGAAACCTCACTCGTCGTCATATTGCCCTCGCTGCCTCAAAGGCGGCGCAAAGGGCTTGGCTTTGAACAGGAGGTAGGGGTTCCTGTGACTGGAAGGTCAAGAGCCTGCCTCTTGCACATGCACTGTTCAGCTCATCTTCATTGTCAGCCATGCAGAAGCGTGAATGATGCTGAAGGGAACCAAGAAGGAGACAGCCATGAATCGCCGCTTCGTCCTCGTGGGGCTGGCTACGGTCGTTGCCATGCCCAGCCTTGCCTTTGCTCAGGATCGCGCGGGGCCAAGCTCGGACCAGATCATGCAGAAGCTGGAAGCGCCCGCGCAGCGACAAATCCGCCCTGAAGATCGCATGTCGATCCAGGAGTTTCGCCGTCGCCCCGAGATGCGACGGGCCGCACCATCCATCGACATCCAGGCGATCAACTTCGCATTCGGTTCAGCGGAAATCCCACGCTCCGAATACCGCAAAATCCGCGAAATCGCCTATGCGTTCGACCAGCTTTCCCGCGGACGGCGGGGAGCGCGGTTCCTGATCGAAGGGCACACGGATGCCGTCGGATCCCGCGAAGCAAACCAGGTTCTATCCGAACGTCGCGCATCATCTCTCAAGATGGTGTTGAGCCGCGAGTTTGGGATTCCCGCGCGGATCCTTGAGACGGTCGGGTATGGCGAGGACTTCCTGCTCGTGGACACCCAGAACGAGGAATGGCGAAACCGCCGCGTCACCATCCGCCGCATCGACCAATTTGTGCGCTAACGGACCTGCAATTCACCGGATGCGGGCGAGTGTGGTGGAACAGGTTGACGCTGTGATCCGACGCGCGGTAAAGGCGGAGCACTGAAGGCGTTCGGTGGTGAACGGGTGGCAACGGCCAGTTTAACCGGCCGCTGCACTCCAGATGAACCAACGAATCATGCCTTGGAGGGATGGCCGAGCGGTTTAAGGCACCGGTCTTGAAAACCGGCGTGGGGCAACTCACCGTGGGTTCGAATCCCACTCCCTCCGCCATTTCCTCAGAAGCCTCCCGTCTCGTCTGCATGGCAGGCGAGCTTCACGCTTCAGCCCTTGCGTTTCTTGCCTCCACCCTGTATGGCGCAACGCATTCCACACACGGACTTTGGTGTTCTGCCGGGAGATATCCGGCAAAGACCTCCGGTGGCGGCGGGTTCAGGCCTGGTCGTCAAGGTCCGTGGAGGCCCAACCGGAAAGGACAAAAACATGGCTACGCCAGACTTCTCCATGCGCCAGCTTCTCGAAGCCGGCATTCACTTCGGCCACCAGACCCACCGCTGGAACCCGAAAATGGCGCCTTACATCTTCGGCGCCCGCAACAACGTTCACATCATCGATCTCAGCCAGACCGTTCCCATGCTGGAGCAGGCGCTGAAGGTCGTGTCCGACACCGTTGCCCGCGGCGGCCGCGTGCTGTTCGTCGGCACCAAGCGCCAGGCTTCGGAAATCGTTGCCGATGCAGCCGGCCGTTCGGCTCAGTACTACGTCAACTCCCGCTGGCTGGGCGGCATGCTCACCAACTGGAAGACGATCTCGCATTCGATCCAGCGCCTGCGCAAGCTCGACGAGATGCTGTCGACCGGCGAAGCGAACGCCTTCACCAAGAAGGAGCGCCTGAACCTTGACCGTGAGCGCGAGAAGCTCGACAAGGCTCTCGGCGGCATCAAGGACATGGGCTCGACGCCAGACCTGATGTTCGTGATCGACACCAACAAGGAAGCGATCGCCATTCAGGAAGCCAAGCGTCTTGGTATTCCGGTTGTCGCAATCATCGATTCGAACTGCGATCCAGACAAGATCGACTATCCGATCCCGGGCAATGACGACGCGCAGCGCGCTATTTCGCTGTATTGCGACCTGATTGCCAAGGCTTGCATCGACGGTATCGCGCGTCAGCAGGGTTCGATGGGCATCGACATCGGCGCTTCGGAAGAGGCTCCGATCGAGCCGGCTCTTGAAGCCGCTCCGGAAGGCGACGCACCGGCCACGCCGGCTGCCTGATCCGCGAACCCGATTATTGGTCGGGTTCAAGTTTAAGCCGGCGAAAGCTGGCCGCTCCAGGCGCATCATCGAAACCTCGGTGGTGCGCCCGTGCATTTCAGATTTGAGAGGTTCGAGATGACGATTTCCGCCGCACAGGTGAAGCAGCTCCGTGACATGACCGGCGCTGGTATGATGGATTGCAAGGCAGCTCTTGGCGAAACCGCCGGCGACATGGACGCAGCGGTCGATTGGCTGCGCAAGAAGGGTATTTCCAAGGCCGACAAGAAGGCTGGCCGCACCGCTGCCGAAGGCCTGATCGGCGTTGCCAATGACGACCTGTCGGGCGTTCTCGTCGAAGTCAATTCCGAGACTGACTTCGTGGCCCGCAACGACGCTTTCCAGCAGATCGTTCGCAACGTGGCCCAGGTCGCTCTCGAGACCAGCGGCGCGACCGAAGAAGTTTCGGCTGCTCGTTATCCCGGCGGCACGTCGTCCGTGGTCGACACGATCAAGGACGCAGTCGGCACGATCGGCGAGAACATGAGCTTCCGCCGCGCGACCAAGCTGAGCGTCACCTCGGGCGCCGTTGCGACCTATGTCCACAATGCGGTTGCCGAGAATCTCGGCAAGCTCGGCGTTCTGGTTGCGATCGAGACCACCGGCGATGCCGAAGCTGCCCGCAGCTTTGCCCGTCAGGTCGCGATGCATGTCGCTGCCACCAACCCGCTGTCGCTGAGCGAGCAGGAAATCGATCCGGCCGTTGTTGCGCGCGAAAAGGACATCTTCTCCGACCAGGCACGCCAGTCCGGCAAGCCGGAAAACATCATCGAGAAGATGGTGGAAGGCCGTTTGCGCAAGTTCTACGAGGAAGTTGTGCTCTTGAAGCAGGCTTTCGTGCTGAACCCCGACCTGACGGTGGAAGCTGCCTTGAAGGACGCCGAGAAGACGATCGGCGCGCCGGCCAAGATCACCGGCTTCGTTCGCTTCGCTCTCGGCGAGGGCATCGAGCGCGAGACCAGCGATTTCGCCGCGGAAGTCGCGGCCGCCGCCAAGCAGTAAGCTTCGTCTTACAGGCTGGTTCTGGCGCAGCACGCAACGCTGCATTAGGATCATCCGGAATAAACAAGGGGCATCGCGTGACATCGCGGTGCCCTTCGTGTATCGGCAGGCCGCTTTGCTTATGCGGGCCGCTTTATCTCCAAAGGAGTCTCCATGCCTGTTCAGTCGCCGATCTACCGCCGAGTGCTGCTCAAGGCTTCCGGCGAGGCGCTGATGGGTAGCCAAGGCTTCGGTATCGACGTTTCCGTGGCCGATCGCATTGCTGCAGACATCGCCGAAGCCCGCTCGATGGGTGTAGAAGTCGGTGTGGTGATCGGCGGCGGCAATATCTTCCGCGGCGTGGCCGTTGCTTCTGCCGGCGGCGACCGCGTGACCGGCGACCACATGGGCATGCTGGCGACGATCATCAATTCGCTGGCGCTACGCACATCGCTGACCAAGCTCGGCGTGGACGCCGTCGTGCTGTCCGCCATTGCGATGCCGGAAATCTGTGAAAGCTTTTCGCAGCTCAAGGCTCAGTCGCATATGGATGCGGGCAAGGTCGTGATCTTTGCCGGTGGGACGGGCAATCCGTTCTTTACCACCGATTCGGCGGCAGCCCTTCGCGCCGCGGAAATCGGCGCCGATGCCCTGTTCAAGGGCACGCAGGTGGACGGTGTTTATTCCGCTGATCCGAAGAAAGATCCGAAAGCAACACGCTATGAGCGCATCACCCATGCGGAAGTTCTGCAGCATGACCTCGCGATCATGGATACGGCCGCGATTGCCCTTGCGCGCGAGAACAACATTCCGATAATCGTTTATTCCATTCACGAACAGGGCGGGTTTGGCGAGATCCTGCGCGGCGCTGGCCGCTGCACGGTTGTTTCCGACTAAGTTCGCGCACGCGCCCTTTAGACCAAGTTTCACGGAGATTATGATGAGCAACGGAGCCGACTTCCAGGACATACAGCGTCGCATGGAAGGCGCCATCAACGCTTTCCGCAACGATCTGGCTTCGCTGCGCACCGGCCGTGCATCGAGCAACCTGCTCGATCCGATCCAGGTTCAGGCCTATGGCTCGGCCATGCCGCTCAACCAGGTCGCGACGGTCTCCGTGCCGGAGCCGCGCATGATCTCGGTTTCGGTCTGGGACAAGTCGATGGTGAACGCGGTTGACCGCGCCATCCGCGAGTCCAATCTGGGCTTCAACCCGATCATGGATGGTACGACGCTGCGCATTCCGCTGCCGGAGCTGAACGAACAGCGCCGCAAGGAACTGGCGAAGATCGCCCATACCTATGCCGAGAACGCACGTGTCGCCGTTCGCCATGTGCGTCGCGATGCCATGGACGCCCTCAAGAAGGCCGAAAAGGATGGCGATGTCGGACAGGACGACGTTCGTGCTCAGTCCGAACGCGTTCAGAAGATGACCGACGAAACGATCACTTCGGTCGACGGACTGCTGGCGGAAAAGCAAGCCGAAATCATGCAGGTTTGACGGGTCGGTCTTTCGGGCCGGTGTAATCGGAGGGAAGAGCTGTGGCGCCCGCGCATGTCGCGATCATCATGGATGGCAATGGCCGCTGGGCCAAGGCCCGCGGTTTGCCGCGCGTCATGGGGCATCGCGCCGGTGTTGAAGCCCTGCGTCAGGTCGTTCGCGATGCGCCGGGCCTCGGCATCGAATGGCTGACGGTCTACGCCTTTTCTTCCGAAAACTGGGCGCGTCCGCAGGGCGAGGTGGCAGATCTGATGGGTCTGCTGAAGCTTTTCATCCGCCGCGATCTTGCCGAATTGCACCGCAATGGCGTGCGGATCCGCATCATCGGTGAGCGTACGGCACTGGCGCCTGACATTCGTGCACTGCTTGATGATGCCGAGGTTCTGACGGCCGGCAACCGGTCGCTCAATCTGGTCATTGCCTTCAATTACGGTGCACGCGAGGAGATTACCCGCACGCTGCGCCATTTGGCGACTGAAGTGGCGGCAGGACGGCTCGCGCCGGAAGCCATCGATGAAGCGCTGATCAGCCGCTCGCTCGATACGGCTGGGATGCCCGACCCCGATCTGGTGATCCGCACCAGCGGCGAGATGCGCCTGTCGAACTTTCTGACCTGGCAATGCGCTTATAGCGAGTTGGTGTTCCTGCCCGTGCTGTGGCCGGACTTCAGCAAGACACATCTTGAGGACGCGCTCGCGTCCTTTGCCGGCCGCGAGCGCCGCTATGGCGGGCGGCCCGCGGCAAGAGAAGCCGCATCATGATGAGGAATCAGCGGGAAGCCGGTTTGGACTTTCGCCGCCCGCGCCGTCTCAACAATCTCGGTTTGCGCATCGTCTCAGGGGTGATCCTCGGCAGCATCGTGCTGGCGATCACCTATTATGGCGGTATCGTCTATCACCTGATGATCGCCTTCTTCGCCTGCGCTCTTCTTTATGAGTGGCTGGAGATGGCGGGCGCTCGTGTGCAGCAGCGCAGCCGCATGATCATGTGGCTGTTACTGGCGATCGCTTTGATTCCCCTGATCCTCAACATGAAGGCGGCCATCGTGGTGCCGGTCGCGCTGGTCGCCATGCTTGTCGGCCTCCTCTATGAAGCACGGCTTTCAGGGCGCGCGGGGATTTGGGTCAGTGGCGGTCTTGTTTATGCACTGCTTGCCGCCGTTTCGATTGATCAGGTTCGCGAGGGCGGAACGGCTGGGCTCGCGGCCATGGTCTTTTTGTTCACCGTGGTTTGGACAACCGACAGTCTAGCCTATGTGTTCGGTCGGCTAATCGGCGGACGCAAGCTCGCGCCATCGATTTCGCCCGGCAAGACATGGAGCGGTGCGCTTGGCGGCGCGCTGGCTGCGGTGATCGTAGGCGCCGGGGTCGGCCGCCTGATGGGGATCGAAGCCGGCTTTCTTCTCGCTGTGGCGGCACTGGTGCTGTCGATCGTTTCGCAAATCGGCGACCTCTTGGAATCGGCGATCAAGCGGCGCTTTGGCGTAAAAGACTCCGGCCGTCTCATTCCCGGTCACGGTGGCGTTATGGACCGGGTCGATGGACTTGTCGCCGCCGCTTTGGCCTTGTACCTGATCGGGCTCTTGACAGGCGGTCTGCACGAACCATCACGCGGTTTGTTCTTTGTGATGTGATGGGCTGAACCCCGACAAACGGTCTCCTAAGAGGGAGAACGCTTAGCGACAGCAGGTGCAACAAGGCACCGGAGTGAACGGAACAAGCGTGGGTGAGTTTCTGACCGCAATCTTCGGAAGCGAGGGCCTGATCCTGGGCACGCTCGTGCCGTTTCTGTTCGTGCTTCTCGTTGTCGTTTTCGTTCATGAGATGGGGCACTATCTCGTTGGCCGCTGGTGCGGCATCGGGGTCAAAGCCTTTTCGATCGGCTTCGGTCCGGAGCTGATCGGCTACACGGCCCGCAGTGGTACGCGCTGGAAACTGTGCGCCATTCCGCTGGGAGGCTACGTGAAGTTCGTCGGCGACATGAACGCGACGAGCACACCTGACCCCGAATCAACGGAAATGCTGACCGACGCGGAACGGCGCGTGGCCTTCCACACCCAGCCGGTGTGGAAGCGGGCGCTGACCGTGGTAGCCGGCCCTATGTTCAACTTCCTGCTGACCATCGTCGTGTTCAGTGTGATGTTCTCGATCTATGGCCGCGCTGTTCTGGATCCGACCGTCGCGGAAGTTCGTCCCGGCAGCCCGGCAGCCGTTGCCGGCATCCAGCCTGGTGACCGCTTCGTGACCGTGGATGGCACGACGGTCGACAGCTTTGCCGATGTGCAGAGACTGGTGTCCGGTCGTGCCGGTGACCCGCTGACCTTCACGATCAATCGCGGCGGTCAGGACATGACCGTCACCGCGACGCCCGAGCTGATCGAACAAAATGACGCGCTAGGCAACGTCGCGCGCACCGGTGTGATCGGCGTGGTGAACAACCGCGATGTCGGCCAAGGCCGGATGGTGGAATATTCTCCGCTGGAAGCCGTGCAGCAGGGCGTGGTCGAAACCGGCCACATCATCAGCCGCACCGGTCAATTCTTGCAAAGGTTTGTTGTCGGGCGTGAAGACAAGTGCCAGCTCGGCGGTCCGGTGAAGATCGCGGAAATGTCGGGGCAGGCGGCGAAGTTGGGCTTTCAGTGGCTCATCCAGCTTGCGGCCCTGTTGTCGGTAGGCATCGGCATTCTCAACCTTCTTCCGATTCCCCCACTGGACGGCGGCCATCTAGTCTTCTACGCAGTTGAGGCTGTTCAACGGCGTCCGGTTTCGGAACGGGTGATGGAGGCTGTGTATCGCGTGGGTATCTTCGCGGTGCTGTGCTTCATGGGATTCGTTTTCTGGAACGACCTTTTTGGATGCTGAACGAGATGAAGGTCGTCGCAAGCGGTTGATATTGACTAAGCATTTACCATGAGCCCCGAATTGCGTGTCGGGAATGACACGCCAGCGGGATTAGTAAATGCACATTAACCAGAAACCTTGCGTGTAGGGAAAATACGGCTATGACGGTTGTGGGACCAACTGCGATGGCCGGGTTTCTCGCTGTGGGGACTACGAGAGTAAAAGGTTTAGGGGCCCGATGAAGCCAACATTTCGTTTCAAGAGCGCCGCATCCGCGGTGGCGTTGTCCGCCGCCCTGGTCGCTCCAGGCGCTGTTATCGCTCAGCTGGGCATGGTTTCGGTCGCCGACGCGGCCGTTGTCAGCCGCATCGAGGTCCGCGGAAACCAGCGCGTCGATGCCGACACCGTGCGCAGCTATATCGGCGTGACGCCGGGCAAGCAGTTTTCGAACGCCGATCTCGACGACGCTGTGAAGCGTTTGTTCGACACCGGGCTGTTCTCCGATGTCCAGATCAACCAGAACGGCGGCACCCTCGTGGTGCAGGTTGTCGAGTATAAGATCGTCAACCAGGTTCTGTTCCAGGGCAACAGCAAGGTTAAGGACGAGCAGCTCAGCGCCGGCGTTCAGACCAAGCCCCGCAGCGGCTATTCGCAGGCAACCGTCGATGCCGACGTGGAAGGCATCAAGGGTGCTTACCGTCAGATCGGGCGCAACGATGCGACCGTAACCGCGCAGATCGTCGATCTCGGTGAAAACCGCGTCAACGTTGTGTACCAGATCAACGAAGGCGACCGCACCAAGATCACGGCCGTAAACTTCGTCGGCAACAGCGCTTTCCCTGCGCGTCGTTTGCGCGACGTGGTCGCAACCCGCGAATCGAACTTCCTGTCGTTCCTGACCCGCAACGACATCTATGATGCGGACAAGCAGAAGGCTGATGAGGAAGCACTGCGCCGCTTCTATTACAATCGTGGCTATGCCGATTTCCAGGTCGTGTCGTCCAGCGCCGAGCTGGATCCGGCAACCAACGAATACACGATCACCTTCACGGTGCAGGAAGGCGAGCGCTACACGTTCGGCGACGTGTCGATTGACTCCGCCATCACGGACGTGAACGCCGACACGCTGCGTCCGCTTCTGAAGACGCAGCCGGGCGCGACCTACAGCGCCAAGGACGTTGAAGACACGATCGTTGCCCTGACTGAGCGTCTGGCCGGCAGCGGTTATGCGTTTGCTCAGGTTACGCCGCAGGGCGACCGCGACTTCAACAACCGCACGATCTCGGTTGTGTATTCGGTCGATCAAGGCGCGCGCACTTATGTCGAGCGCATCGAGATCCGTGGCAATGACCGCACGCGTGACTACGTCATTCGTCGCGAGTTCGATGTCAGCGAAGGCGATGCGTTCAACCAGGTTCTGATCCAGCGCGCCAAGCGCCGCCTGGAGCGCCTCGATTACTTCACCAGCGTCAACGTTTCGACGCAGCCTGGCTCGCAGCCGGACCAGGTTATCCTGGTGGTGGACGTGGTTGAAAAGGCGACGGGTGAGTTCTCGATTGGCGGCGGTTACACCACCGGCGGCTCGACCGGTGGCGGCCCGACCGCTGAAGGTTCGATCACCGAGCGTAACTTCCTTGGTCGCGGCCAGTTCATCCGTTTGGGTGTGGGCGTCGGCAAGAACACGCGCGACTATAACCTGTCGTTCACCGAGCCGTATTTCCTCGGACGTCGTATCGCTGCTGGCTTCGACATCTTCCGCCAGACCCGCGAATACGACAACGACTACAAGAGCGAGCTGAACGGCGGCACGATCCGGTTCGGTCTGCCGATCACCGAAGCGTTGAGCACGCAGTTTGCGTACAATCTGACGCAGGAAAAGTACAAGTACGACGACGACTGCGAAACCGATGATGGCGTGTTCGATCCGAGCTGTGATCTCGCTCCGCAGATCCGTGACGCGATCGAAAATCAGAGCCCGTGGATCAAGTCGTCTGTCAGCGCGACGTTGACCTACAACACGATCGACGACCAGAAGAACCCGCATGCCGGTATCTTCTCGACCTTCGCTGTTGAAGCGGCTGGTCTGGGTGGCGATGCGGAGTGGGTGAAGTTCACCGGTCGCGGCACCTACTACAAGACGCTCTCGGAAGAGATGGACATCGTCGGCCTCGTGTCGGCAGGTGCCGGTCACATCGAGGGCTTCGGCGGCGGCGATCTGCGTGTGTTCGACTACTTCCGCGCCAATGACCGCATGATCCGTGGCTTCGATTACGACGGCTTCGGTCCGTTCGATCCGGGTACGGGCGATCACCTCGGTGGTGCGACCTACTTCAATGCGAGCGCGGAAGCGCAGTTCCCGATGCCGGTGTTCCCGCAGAGCTTCGGCCTGAAGGGCGCAGTCTTCGCGGATGCTGCCACGCTTTATGGCAACAACCTCGCAGGTGCGACCGGCACCGACATGGAATGGCGCGCATCGGTTGGTGCGTCGGTGATCTGGGCCTCGCCGTTCGGCCCGCTGCGCGTCGACTATGCCGTTCCTGTGAAGAAGGAAGACGGCGACGACGAGCAGAACTTCAACTTCGGCATCTCCTCGCGCTTCTAAATCGCGCGTTCTCTCCTGGCTGCTTTGCGGCCAGGAGAACCGGAGCATTTGATGACTCTTCCCGTTTTCTTCGCGCCTTCGCGCGCTTTTACCGTTGCGGAGATTGCGGCGGTCGCGGGAGCGAGCCTGCAGCAGGGCGAGCTTCATGGCCGCAAGATCACCGGCATTGCCTCGGCCGACACGGCCGAGAGCGAGCAGGTGACCTTTGTCGACGCCAAGCATCGTGGTGCCTTGGCGGGCCTGCAGTCTGGAGCCGTGTTCGTTCCGGCGCAGCTCGCAGACAAGGTGCCTTCTCACATCGCAGTGCTCGTGGTGGATCATCCGCAAGCGGCCTTCGCGGCTGTCGGCCGACTGATGTATCCGAACGCTGCTCGTCCGACGAGTGTGACCGGTCGCACCGGAGTTTCCGCAGCCGCGCATATCGATGACGATGCCGTGGTCGAAGAGGGCGCGACCATCGAGGCTGGTGCCGTGATCGGCAGAGGTGCCGCGGTAGGCGCTGGCGCGATTATCGCTGCGAATGCCGTGATTGGCGCTGGCTGCCAGATCGGTCGCGACAGCTATGTAGGCGCGGGCGCGACGGTGCTTCATGCGCTGATCGGCAACAACGTGATCATCCATGCAGGCGTGCGCATCGGCCAGGACGGCTTCGGCTATGTCGGGAGCGCGCGTGGGCCGGAGAAGATGCCGCAGATCGGGCGCGTGATCATTCAGGATCATGTCGAGATAGGCGCCAATACAACGATTGATCGCGGCGCGATGTCCGATACGGTCATTGGCGAACACAGCAAGATCGATAATCTTGTTCAGATCGCCCATAATGTCCGCATCGGACGCGGCTGTATCGTTGCCGGGCTTTGCGGTATTTCGGGTTCGGTGCAGCTCGGCGACGGCGTGATGCTGGGCGGCGGTGTCGGCTTGGCCGACCATCTTAAGATCGGGTCGGGCGCTCGACTGGCTGCCGGCAGTGGCTTTATGAATGATGTGCCTGCGGGCGAGGCATGGGGCGGTTATCCCGCGCAGCCTATGGGCGAAATGTTGCGTGAGATTGCAACGATCAGGCGCTTGGCGAAGCGCCCCAAGAAGGGAGCCGTTGCCAGTGAGTGACGTTCAGGCCTCGAACACGCTGGACAGCGTCGACATCTTCCAGATCCTGAAGCTTCTGCCGCATCGCTATCCTTTCCTGCTGATTGACCGCATCGTCGAGATCGAAGGCGGCGACGCAGCTGTCGGCATCAAGAATGTGACCATCAACGAGCCGCATTTTCAGGGACATTTTCCTGAACAGCCGGTGATGCCGGGCGTCCTCATCATCGAGGCGATGGCGCAAACGGCAGGCGCGATCTGCATTCACGCTGGCGGCAACGACAAGCCGTCACTGGTTTATTTCATGACGATCGACAATGCGAAGTTCCGCAAGCCGGTCGTTCCGGGCGATCAGTTGCGGATTGCCGTTCGCAAGACCAAGCAGCGAGGCAGCATTTTCCGTTTCAGTTGCGAAGCCACGGTTGATGGCGTCAAGGTTGCGGAAGCGGAAGTGTCCGCAATGATGACCCCGAAGCTGCCGCAGTGAGGCGCATATTTTGAGTGAAACCACAATCCATCCGTTGGCTGTTGTCGAGCCGGGAGCACAGCTCGGCGAAGGCGTGACGGTTGGCCCGTTCTCTTATGTGGGAGCGGATACGGTGATCGGCGATCGGTGTGAGCTGGTCAGCCATGTCAGCATCCGCGGTGCGACGACGCTCGGCGCGGATTGCATCGTGTATCCTCAGGCCGTGCTTGGCGCTCCGCCACAAAACAAGGCGCATAAAGGCGGCCGGACGACGCTGACGATCGGCGAAAATTGCCAGATCCGCGAAGGCGTTACGATGCATTGCGGCTCCGACAACAGCCGTGGCAAGACGACGGTTGGCAAGAACGGCTACTTTATGGCCATGAGCCATATCGGCCATGACTGCGAAGTCGGCGACAATGTCACCATCGCCAACTCGGCAGCACTCGGCGGCCATGTCGAGCTGGGCGATTTCGTCACGGTTGGCGGGTTGGCGGCGATCCATCAGTTTGCACGGGTCGGGCATCATGCCTTTGTCTCCGGTGTCACGGGCGTGACCGGCGACATCATTCCTTACGCCCTGGCATCAGGTGCGCGCGCTCGCCTTCATGGTCTGAACCTGATCGGCATGAAGCGCTCCGGACTGCCTCGTGCCGAGATCAATGCGGCTCGACGCGCTTACCGTCTGCTGTTTGAAGCCGACACGCCTTTGTCGGAGAACGTTGCACGGTTGGCGGCCGAGGGTGATCATGGCCGGGCCGTTGCCGACATCCTTGCTTTCCTGCAAGAACGCGGCAAGCGCCATTATGTGGCGGCGGCGAAGCGGGGTACGCGCGGGGATGACAGCGGCGACGATGGTGAGTGACACGCAACCCAGCGGCTTGCTGCCGCCGGGTAGTCGTGTCGGTATCGTCGCGGGTAGTGGCAGCCTTCCGGTCAACGTGGCGCAAAGCCTGGGCGTTGCCGGCTTGAACCCCTTCATCTTCATTTTGGACGGCGAGGCGGATCGTCTCGCGGAACTGCAACACTACGAGCATGTGGTTCTGCCGATCGAGGCGGCAGCGGTCGGCTTCGATCACATGAAGGCCGCCGGCGTGACGCATGCTGTGCTAGCTGGAGGCGTGGTCCGGCGCCCGAAGCTTCGGTCGTTGAAATGGACGCCTCGCGTACTCAAGGTTCTGCCGCGCCTCGCCGTCGAACTGGCGCTGGGCGACGATGGCTTGTTGCGCGCTGTGATGCGCCACATCGAAAATGCAGGGATTCGCGTGGTTGGCGCGCATCAGGTCGTGCCGGATCTTCTGGCGCGCACTGGGGCAATGACGCGTGTCTCGCCGAACGCTGAGGATGAGCGCAACATCAAGGCCGCGCTGGAAGCCGCAAAGGCGATCGGCCGTCTGGATATTGGCCAAGCTGCGATCGCGATAGGGGGGCGCGCTGTTGCCCTTGAGGGGATCGAGGGCACGGATGGCTTGCTCGAGCGCATGATCCCCTTGCGCGATCACGGGCGGCTCGCGGGCAAGACGGGCGGCGTCCTGGTGAAATGCGCCAAGCCTGCGCAGGATATCCGGGCCGATCTTCCGGCAATCGGCCCCAAAACGGTTCTTGATGCACAGCGGGCCGGATTGCGCGGCATCGCGGTGGAAGCCAATCGCGCCTTTGTGCTGGACTTCGCCAAGACCATCGCAGCGGCCGATGAGGCCGGCCTCTTCATCAGCGGGATCGAGGTGCAGCCGTGAGCCAGACCGCCAAGCCTCTGCGCATTGCTGTCGTATCGGGCGAAGAGTCGGGCGATCTGCTCGGCTTCGATCTGGTTCGTGCGATCGAAAAACAATCCGGAAGGCCTGTCGAACTGGTGGGCGTCGGCGGACGGCATCTGCAATCGCTGGGATTGAAGCCGCTTTTCGATCCGGGGGACATTGCGCTGATGGGCGTCAGTGCCGTCGTGCGCGATCTGCCGCGTCTGGTTTATCGAATTGGAACGACCGCG
Source organism: Tianweitania populi (assembly GCF_014652875.1). Lineage (GTDB taxonomy): Bacteria > Pseudomonadota > Alphaproteobacteria > Rhizobiales > Rhizobiaceae > Tianweitania > Tianweitania populi. The sequence continues at coordinate 928,783 of NZ_BMZQ01000001.1, forward strand.
CGTGCGATTGTGGATGCCAAGCCGGACTGCCTGATCACGATAGACAGTCCTGCCTTCACCCTGCGCGTCGCGAAGAAGGTGAGGGCGCTCGATGCCGGCATTCCGATCGTCAAATATGTTTGCCCCAGCGTCTGGGCGTGGAATCCCGGCCGTGCGCCGGCAATGAAGCCCTATATCGATCGCATTCTCTGCATCCTTCCATTCGAGGAACAGGTGCTGGAAGACTTGAAGGGACCGAAGGGAATTTATGTCGGCCACAGGCTGGCCAGCGATCCTAACCTTCTTGATGCAACCGAGCAGCAGCGTGGCCGTCCGGTTGGCGAAGGCGAAAAGACATTGCTGGTTCTGCCGGGTTCACGGCGCGGCGAGGTCAGGAGCCTGATGAAGCCGTTTGGGGAAACGCTAAAACTGCTACGCGAACGCGGCAATGCATTCCGGGTCGTGATTCCGACTGTGCCGCATGTTGCAGGCTTGGTTGCGGAGGAAGCACGGTCCTGGCCCGTTGTACCTGAGATCGTGTCAGGACCGCAGGAAAAGCTGAAGGCGTTTGCGTCGGCCGATGCGGCAATGGCAGCGTCCGGCACCGTGCTTCTGGAACTTGCGCTGGCGCGCGTGCCGATGGTTTCCTGCTACAAGACAGATCTGCTGATGAGCGCAGTCACACGGCTGATCACGATCTGGACGGCGGCCTTGCCGAACCTGATCGCCGATCGGCTTGTCGTGCCCGAATTCATCAACGAGTTCCTGCGGCCGGGTTTGATCGCTCGACAGCTGGAAGCGCTGCTTGCCGATACCGAGGCGCGGCGCTGGCAGCTTCAGGGATTGGACAGCGTCGCCGAGCGGATGCGGACGGATCGTCCGTCAAGCGAGGTTGCCGCAAAAGCCGTGTTGGAGCTTCTGCAAGGTCGCTGATTACACGCTGCGTTGAATGCCGAGGGCATCCGCGATACGCGGCGCGGCATCGGCCCAGGTCGTGACATGATGCATGCCGTCTTCCAGAGGATCGAGCAACGCGCGCACTTCCGGGTCGGCCATCATGTGGAAGACATGCGCGTCCGGCACTGCACGCAGCACTGACGCCAGATTGTGCGGGATGTCATCCACAAAGGCGACGGGACGCTTTGTTTCGCCGCGAAGGCGACGCACGGCCGGACCTTTCGGCGCCTCCGTGGTAAGCAGCGGATAGTTGAGGCCGAGCGCGTCGAGATGGGCGCGGCGGGTGTCGCGATGGCGGTGCGGCATTGCCGTCAGCAGCACAATCTCGGCGGCCTCGCCGAAACTTGCGAGCGCGTCGGCGGCACCTTCTGCCAGCGGCTGCCAATCCGCCTGAGCACCGAAGAACTCGTCGATCATGGCGGTAACTTGGCTCGGATCGGCTTCTTCGCGGGTGAGCTTGTCGACGATGTTGCCGGTGAGCTTGAAGGTCCGCAGCTTTAGCTCGAAACCCTGCTGATCCAGGAAGTTCGGGAACACGCGCAGGAATTCGAGCAGGACGTCGTCCACGTCGAGAACGAGCAGCGGCCGGTCGTCCGAAGACAGTTCGGCGATCTGACGCGCGGTTTCCGGATCGTCACTCATATCGACCTGTCATAATCATCGGAGCCATTTGGAAGGGTGCGCCGCGCCTTCAGAATGGCTGCGGGATCGAGATCGCTGCTCGAAGCGAAAGCGAGCAAGGTCGGCTCATGAGCCAGCACGAAATCCAGCACACCGGCCAGAAAGCCCGGTTCAGTGGCTGCTTGGCGGATTTGCGCAGGCTCGATGCCGGTGATCGCAAGGAAGCGGCCAAGCAGTTCGGGATCGGCGGCAATGAAGCCGAGCGCGCTGACGCCAATCGATTCGGCGGAGGAAAGATCGCGAGTCATGGTGCTGTATCCGTGGTTGCTCTCTGCATACGGAGCCATGACATCCCTCGCAAGGTGCAACCTCTGAGATGCGCAAATCAATGCTCGCTTCTGAGTTGTATGCGTCTCAGAATTTGCGTTTCATCAACGAGTTGACCCTATGATGCGCAGCACGTGGAGGGAGGCTGGAGGCTGCCGCTGCGAGGATCGGAGAAAGCATGCCGAAGAAGGTTATGATCGTCGAGGACAATGAGCTCAACATGAAGCTCTTCCGCGACCTGATCGAAGCCAGCGGTTATGAGACCGTGCGCACCAGGAACGGGCTCGAAGCGCTGGATCTTGCGCGCACCCATCGTCCTGATCTCATCCTGATGGATATACAGCTGCCGGAAGTGTCGGGTCTGGAGGTCACAAAGTGGCTCAAGGAAGACGACGACCTGCATACGATTCCCATCATCGCCGTCACCGCTTTTGCGATGAAGGGCGATGAGGAGCGCATCCGTCAGGGTGGATGTGAGGCTTACATTTCCAAGCCGATCTCGGTCGGCAAGTTCATCGAAACGATCAAATCTTATCTCGGCGACGCCTGAGCTGCTGCGGAGTTTTCTGTCATGACCGCACGCATCCTTGTCGTCGATGACATTCCAGCCAATGTGAAGCTGCTCGAAGCACGGCTGACGGCCGAGTACTTCGATGTGGTCACTGCCACCAACGGCTTCGATGCTCTGGAGCTTTGCCGCACGGACAAGATCGACGTTGTGCTGCTTGACGTGATGATGCCAGGCATGGACGGGTTCGAAGTCTGTCAGCGGTTGAAGGCTGATCCGCTGACGGCGCATATCCCCGTGGTGATGGTCACGGCGCTCGACCAGGTGTCCGACCGTATCCGCGGTTTGGATGCAGGGGCGGACGACTTTCTTACCAAGCCGGCCGATCCAATCGCGCTAATGACGCGGGTGAAGAGCCTGATTCGCTTAAAGGCGCTGACAGACGAGCTTCGGCTTCGCGCAGCGACCACGCGCCATATCGGCATGGACGCTTTACTGACCCGTGTCGCGAGCCATTCGGATGTACCACCTTTGGTGCTGCTGATCGACGAGAAGCCGTCTTCCTATACGCAGCTCATGCGCGTTCTCGACGAAACCTGCGCGGCCGATCTTTCGGTCGAGCCGCAGGCCGGCCTGTTTCAGGCGGCCGAGAAGCCCTACGAGTGCATCATCGTTTCGGCAGGTTTTGCCGAGTTCGATCCGTTGCGGCTATGCGCGCAGCTGCGGTCGCTGGATCGCACGCGCAACATCCCAATTATCCTGATTGCCGATGGCCCGGATGACGGGCGAATCGTACGGGCGCTGGAACTCGGCGTGAACGACTTCCTGACGCGGCCGGTTGATCGGCAGGAGTTGGTTGCGCGGTTGCGCACGCAGGTCATGCGCAAGCGCTACAATGATGAGCTGCGCACCAATGTGACGCAGACCATCGTCATGGCCGTGACCGATCCTCTGACTGGGCTGCACAATCGGCGCTATCTCGACACGCATCTGGCAACGCTGCTCGACCGCGCGCAGAACCGGAACCGGCCACTGTCGCTGCTGATCACCGATCTCGACCGCTTCAAATCGGTGAATGATCGGTTCGGTCACGACGGCGGGGACGACGTGCTGCGTGAGTTCGCGCGGCGGCTGCGTAAGAATGTGCGCGGCATTGATCTCGCTTGTCGGTATGGCGGCGAGGAGTTCGTTGTGGTGATGCCGGATACCGATCGCCATGTGGCGCAGACCGTTGCCGAGCGCATCCGCGGCGAAGTTGCGGATCGCGCGTTCCGGGTGGGCCGGGCAGGGACGCCTCTCGATGTGACGGTCAGCGTCGGCGTCGCGCAGATGGCAGCCGGCGACAATCTGCAGGATCTGCTGAAGCGGGCTGACATTGCACTGTTCGATGCCAAGGCTGCCGGACGCAACCGGGTCGTCGCGGACGCGGCTTGAAGTTCGCGGCACGACTCATTGCTGAATGACTGGGGTAAGGCTGCGCCTTCTCATCGGAGAGGGCGACGGTCCTTGCCGATCCACCTTCAGGCTGAACTCTCGCAAATCGCAGGCAACAAAAAAGCCGCCCAAAGGCGGCTTGTTCGTTCAACCTGGGATCAAGCGATTACTTGATCTTGGTTTCCTTGAACTCGACGTGCTTCTTCGCAACCGGATCGTACTTGCGGAACGACAGCTTGTCGGTCTTGGTGCGGCTGTTCTTGCTCGTGACGTAGAAGAAGCCCGTGTCGGCCGTGGACAGAAGCTTGATCTTGATGTTTGCGGCTTTTGCCATGGTCGTATCCGTTTGAATTGAGCGAGCGCGCCTGCGCAAAGCGCGACGCTAGGTTGGCCGTCTGATACCAAGTGAGGGCGGAAAGTCAAGCCGGAACCAACCGTTCGCGCCGCAACTGCGGCATGCAGGTTAGACGAGATCTCGTTTGAAGCGATTGCGGATCATTCGGTAAAAGGGGGTCGGAGCGTCCAGGGAAAGGTCCGGATCGTGCTTCAGGCGTTCTTCCAGGTCGGAGAGAATGCTGAGCGTGATGGCGGGCAAGTCGGTCGCGCGGGCTTGTGCGAGCGACATCCAGGCAAGTTCCTCCAGTTCAAGCGTGGGACCTTCGGGCAACTCCACTGCAACATCGTCGCGCCAGGCCGCGAGGAAGCGGGTGTCGTAACGGCGCACGCGGCCGGGAGGGGTGATGGCACGAGCCACGAAGCGGAGTTTTTCGAGGTTTGGCTGAACCTCATGCTCGGCAAAGCCGTGCCAGCCTTCATGGTTGGTGGAGAAAGCGCCTTTCGTGCCGATCAGCAGGCCGGCTTCCTCATAGGTCTCACGAATCGCCGACAGAGCGATGGCGCGGGCTCGCGTCTTCGTGATGCGCGTGCCGCCAATGATGCGCTGCTCGACGGCAGTGTGGAGCGCGCCGCTCACTTTGACGCGGCCGTCGGTTGGATCAGTGCGTCCGCCGGGGAATACGAACTTGCCCGGCATGAAGGCATGTTTGCTCGCGCGCTTGCCCATCAAAACGCGGGTCTCGCCGCCGCTGTGATCGAGCAGAATCAGGGTCGCGGCATCGCGTGGGCGCAGAGGACCGGGACCAAGGGCGAAGTCGCGCGATTCCTTGACATCGAGTTCGCTGCGGCCGATGCCGTCGAGCGCCGTCAACGGGCGGCTCCATCCGCGGTTTCGAGTTCCGGATGGTGTTCGATCTCGTCTTCATGGCCGCCGAAGCCGTGCATGTACAAGGCCCATTGCAGTCCGACGACCGCGCCCTTTACAGGCTGAAGCAGCGCGATGCAGGCGACAATCGTGAGCGGGACCCAGATCGCGAGATGCTGCCACAAAGCGAGGTCGCCGATCGTTTCCACGCCCATGAAGGCCCCGACAACGATGTGGCCGACGATGAAGACGACGAGATAGGCGGGAAGGTCATCGGCGCGATGATGATGGAAGTCTTCGCCACATGCCGGGCAGGTATCGTTGACCTTGACGAAGGCGCGGAACAGCTTGCCTTCACCGCAACGCGGGCAGCGACCGCGAAAGCCGCGCCACATGGCCGGGATCAGAGGGCGAACAGGACGAGCGGGCGTGCCGCTGGTGAACTCGCTTTCGTTTTCCATCACTTCCTCTTTCCGCGCCCTGGCGATCGGCTGGCTTGGCCAATCCGCGCGCGCTGGCGATCGCGGCCGACCTTGGCCTTGTGGAACGAGCGCGTACCCTGTCGCATGGCCTTTGGCTCGGAAAGCATCTCGAACCGCAATGCGCCAGCGAGCGGTGCTACTTCGGCAAGGCGCACCTCGACGACATCGGACAGTTGATAGCCGCCACCGGTGCGATCGCCGACGAGTGCCCGCGCCGCTTCATCGAAGATATAGTATTCCCGACCAAGCGTTGCGACCGGCACGAAGCCATCGGCGCCGAGATCCGGAAGTTGAACGAAGAGCCCGGCCTTGGTGACGCCGGAAATGCGAGCTTCAAAGCTTTCGCCAACCCGCCCCGCGAGATGGGCGGCAATCAGGCGATCAACCGTGTCGCGCTCGGCGGCCATTGCGCGCCGCTCGGCTGTGGAGATCAGTTCGGAAATCGTACCGAGGCGCTCGACTTCGTTTTGCGTCAGGCCGTCTGAACCGAGGTTCAAGGCTGTGATCAGCGCGCGATGGACGATGAGGTCTGCGTAACGGCGGATCGGCGAGGTGAAGTGAGCGTAGCGGCGCAGGTTGAGGCCGAAGTGGCCGATGTTCTCCGGACCGTACTCCGCCTGGCTTTGTGAGCGAAGCACAACCTGGTTCACCAGCGTTTCGTGCTCGGTGCCGGCAACGCGGCCGAGAATCTGGTTGAACTGGCTGGGCTTCATCTGCGCGCCGTTCGCCAGGGACTGACCGATGGTCTGCAGAAATTCGCGCAGTGATTCCTGCTTGGCCAAAGAGGGTGCATCGTGGCGGCGGTAGATCAGCGCCTGGCTCTTGGCTTCCAGCGTTTCGGCGGCGGCCACGTTGGCCTGGATCATGAATTCTTCGATGAGCTTGTGGGCATCCAGGCGCGGCGGCACGACGACGCGATCAACCGTGCTGTCTTCCTTTAGGAGGATCTTGCGCTCCGGCAGATCAAGCTCGAGCGGCTGGCGCTTGTCGCGGCCGCGCTTGAGAACTGCATAGGCGTCCCAAAGCGGTTGCAGGACGGAACCGAGCAGCGGCTTGGTCTTCTCGTCGAGGGCGCCATCCACGGCCGCCTGCGCTTGCGCGTAAGCGAGCTTGGCATGAGAGCGCATCATGATGCGGTGGAAGCTGTGCCGGATCTTATGGCCATCGGCGGCGAAGATCATGCGCACGGCGAGTGCCGGGCGATCCTCGTTTTCCCGCAGCGAGCAGAGATCGTTGGAGATACGCTCCGGCAGCATCGGCACGACGCGGTCCGGGAAGTACACGGAGTTACCGCGCTCCAGCGCTTCGCGATCCATGGGCGAGTTCGGCCGGACGTAAGCCGCGACGTCGGCAATAGCGACGTTGACGATCACGCCGCCGGGGTTTGCTTCGTCGCTGTCAGGCTCAGCGTACACCGCGTCGTCATGATCCTTGGCATCGGCGGGATCGATGGTAACCAGCGGCACGTCACGCCAATCTTCGCGCTTGCCCATCGTTGCCGGTTTGGCTTCCGCCGCTTCGGCCAGAACGGCAGCGGGGAAGATGTGCGGGATGTCATGGGCGTGGATGGCGATCATCGAGACCGCCTTTTCGCTCGTCAGCGACCCTATCACGGAGATCACGCGGCCGCGCGGGAGACCGTAGCGCACGTTACCGGCGGGCTCGACTTCCACGAGGTCGCCGACCTGTGCATCGCCGAGGTCATCGATGATCAGCTCGGGCTGACGGCGCTCCACCGGCTCCAGTCGCCAACCATCGCGCGCCTTGCGGACAACGCCCAGCATGGCTTCACGGCGACGTTCGAGAACCTTTACGACGCGACCGCTATAGGCGGGGCCTTCGCGATCCTTGTTGGCGAAGATCTTGGCGAGGATGCGCTGACCGACGCCGGGGGCAGGGCCTTTGTCGCCACGACCGACGCGGATTGCCACACGAACCGTATCGTCGCCTTCAACGGGCTTACCGATCAAACCGCCGTCGCGGTCGCGTTCGATCACGTCGAGCACGGCGATCGGCGGCAGAGCGCCGGCTACCGCAAGACGCTTGGCCTTTTTCTCAACCAGGCCGTCGTCAGCTAGATCGGACAGCATATCCTTGAGCCAAATGCGATCGTCACCCTTCAAGCGAAAGGCCTTGGCAATTTCGCGCTTGCCGGCCTGATCCGGGTTTTCGGTAATGAACTGCAGGAGCTGGTCACGCGTCGGACGGAAGGCGTTGCCGCTGGCGGCGCCGTCTTCGGTTATCCGGGTCTTCTTGCCTGTTCCAGGTATCCTGCGTGCCACTCGTGTCAGGCTTTCTTCGCTTTGGCGGCCGGCTTCTTGGCCGGTGTCTTCTTTGTCGTCGTTGCCTTCTTGGCCGCTGCCGGAGCAGCTGCCTTGCGCGCCGGCGCTTTCTTGCGGGCGGCTGGTGCGGCACCGCCCTTGGCCGCGATCAGGGCCACGGCTTCTTCAACCGTCACCGATGCAGGATCCTTGCCCTTAGGCAGCGTGGCGTTGACCTTGCCGAAGTTCACGTAAGGACCGTAGCGGCCTTCGCGCACGGTGATCGCGCCGCCGCCGTCCGGATGCTCGCCGAGGTCCTTCAGCGCTGCAGGCGTTCCGCGTTCACGACCGCCACCTTTGGCTGCCTTTTCAGCGATCACCGAAACGGCGCGGTTGATGCCGACGGAGAACACGTCTTCGATCGTTTCGAGGTTGGCGTATTTGCCGTCGTGCAGCAGGAAGGGGCCATAGCGGCCGAGACCGGCAGAGATCATCTTGCCGCTTTCCGGGTGCTGACCGACATCGCGGGGAAGCGCCAACAGGGCCAGCGCCTTTTCATGGTCGATCGAATCGGGGGTCCATCCCTTGGGCAAGCTCGAGCGCTTGGCTTCCTTGCCATCGCCGCGTTGGACGTAAGGGCCAAAGCGACCGCTCTTCAGCGTAATTTCCTCGGCGGTGTAAGGGTCTTTGCCAAGCACACGATCACCGGACTCGCTTTCACCCGAGCCGTTGTCATTGCCGGCATCGCCGAGCTGACGGGTGAAGGAGCATTCCGGATAGTTCGAGCAGCCAACGAAGGCGCCGAACTTGCCGAGCTTCAACGAAAGCTGGCCACTACCGCATTTGGGGCAGCTGCGTGGATCCGTACCATCACCCCGATCCGGGAAAGCCAGGGGCGCCAGATCTTCGTTCAGGGCGTCGAGAACTTCCGTGACGCGCAATTCCTTGATGTCAGCAACAGCTGCGGAAAAGTCGCGCCAGAAGTCGCGCAACACGTCTTTCCAGGCGAGCTTGCCGTCGGAAATTTCGTCGAGTTTTTCTTCGAGGCCGGCTGTGAAGTCATACTCCACGTATCGGTCGAAGAAGCCTTCCAGGAAGGCGGTGACGATGCGACCCTTGGAGTGCGGCGTCAGGCGGCGCTTGTCGACGGTGATGTATTCGCGGTCTTCCAGCGTCTTCAGCGTAGACGCGTAGGTCGACGGGCGGCCGATGCCGAGCTCTTCCATCTTCTTGATGAGCGAGGCTTCGGAATAACGGGCTGGCGGCTCGGTTGAGTGCTGGGTGGCCACGATCGACTCGCGTGCCATCGTCTCGCCGGAGCGGATCTCGGGCAAGCGACGGCCGTCCTCATCTTCCGCGTCGTCTTCTTTCTGGTCGGTGTAAGCGGCAATGAAGCCATCAAAGCGCACCACAGAACCAACGGCGCGAAGCGTCGCAGCGCGCGAACCGTTCCTGGCTTCGATCTCGACGGTCGTGCGTTCGATATCGGCCGCCTGCATCTGGCTTGCGATCGCGCGCTTCCAGACGAGTTCATAGAGCCGCGCCTGGTCGGCATCGAGATATTGCCGCACGGATGCCGGCGTCCGCGAGAAATCGGTGGGGCGCACGGCTTCGTGTGCTTCCTGCGCGTTCTTCGCCTTGGTGGAATAATGCCGCGCCTTTTCCGGCAGGTACTTGTTGCCGAACTGATCGACGATCGCATCACGTGCCGCTTCAATGGCTTCCGGCGCCATTTGCACGCCATCGGTACGCATATAGGTGATCAAGCCGGTGGTTTCGCCGCCGATTTCGACACCTTCATAAAGACGCTGTGCAACCTGCATGGTGCGCGATGCTCCGAAGCCGAGCCGCGACGAGGCGGCCTGCTGCAGGGTCGAGGTCGTGAAAGGCGGACCGGGATTACGCTTGGTGGGCTTGGCTTCAACAGACAGCGTCTTGAAGTCGGCGCCCTCGAGCATCGTCTTGATGTCCGTCGCCTGTGCTTCGTTCTTGATGTCGAGGCGCTGAAGCTTCTTGCCTTCGAAACCCGTCAGCCTGGCCTCAAAGCCGTCACTGCGCGGCGTCTTCAGGTTGGCCGCGATGTTCCAGTATTCTTCCCGGATGAAGCGCTCGATCTCGGCTTCGCGATCGCAAACGAGACGCAGCGCGACGGACTGGACGCGGCCGGCAGATCGCGCGCCGGGCAGCTTGCGCCAAAGAACCGGGGACAGCGTGAAGCCGACAAGATAATCGAGCGCTCGGCGGGCGAGATAGGCTTCAACCAGCGGACCGTCGATGTCGCGCGGGTTGGCCATCGCATCAAGGACAGCGTTCTTGGTGATGGCGTTGAAGACGACCCGCTTGACCGGTTTGTCCTTCAGCACCTTCTTTTGGCGCAGAACTTCAAGCACGTGCCACGAAATAGCTTCGCCCTCGCGATCCGGATCGGTTGCGAGAATCAGGCCATCGGCTGCTTTTACCGCAGTAGCAATTTCCGACAGCCGCTTGGACGATGCCGTGTCGACCGACCAGGACATGGAGAAGTCATCGTCCGGCAGAACGGAACCATCCTTGGCCGGCAGATCGCGCACGTGGCCGAACGATGCCAAAACCTTGAAGTTCTTGCCGAGATACTTGTTGATCGTTTTCGCCTTGGCGGGCGACTCGACGACGACGACGTCCATATTGTTGTTTGCTTTCTCTGCTGCGGAGGGTGAGTTCCGCTGATCGGCTTGCGACGTTGCACCGGCCGCAAGCTTCGTCAAATGGCTGTGGATCGATCCGGGGTCAAGTGCGGACCTCGCCTGCCTCATCCAACCTGATGCAACTTGAGGTGTACTGATGCATAGGTTGCAATCTACGGTTACGCTGATATAGTCGCCGGACAAGAAGATGTCGTCCCTACCGTAAGCAACTGTGGGGAGCGGTCAGTTTCCCTACAATTGTTTATGCCGGGAGGGTTGAGTGGCGGATCTGGAACGTCTTGCGGGGCGGCCTAGCGAAACTCTCGAATATATTCAGTCTATGCTTGGGCAGTTGAGAAGCATGGCGCAAGCCGAGCGCTACGACCTCGTCGCCCACTATATCGAGATGGCTTATATTCAGGCTGGCGACACAGTCAAAGGCGAGCAACCGCCTAGACTGGATGATCTATACGCCCGATTCGAGCAACGAAACAGCGTTGCCTGAGTGACGCTCGATGCGGCCCGCAAGTTGCAGCTCCAACAGCACGAACTGAACTTGCGCGGTCGATAGCTGCGTGTGCCGGACGATCTCGTCGATGTCAGTTGCTACCGGCGAAAGACTTTCCAGCACGCGGCTGCGGCCATCATCATCGGGCTGCTCGGCATCACCCTCGATTGCCGCTACGGCTGCATCCGACAGTGCTTCCTTGCGCCAGGAGCGAGGGGGCTGCACTTGCTCGCCTACCAGCGGCGACAGTGTGCGGATGACGTCGTCGGCTTCGGTGACAAGGGTTGCACCATCTTTCAGCAGGCCATTCGAGCCGCCGCTGCGTTGATCGAGCGGCGAGCCGGGCACCGCAAAGACAAGGCGGCCTTGTTCGCCGGCCAGACGCGCGCTGATGAGTGAACCGGAGCGCTGCGCGGCTTCCACAACAACGAGGCCATAAGACAGGCCGGCGATCAGGCGATTGCGGCGCGGGAAGTCGATCGCGCGTGGTGACCAGCCGAGTGGCATTTCGGAGATGAGGGCACCGCCCCGCTCGGCGATCGCGTTGGCGAGCGGGATGTTCTCGTTGGGGTATGGCTTGTCGAGACCTCCGGCGAAGACCGCGACCGTGCCGGTCTCGAGGCTACCCCCATGGGCGGCGGTATCGATGCCGCGCGCCAGGCCGGACACGATGGTGAAGCCTTGGCGGCCTATGTCGGTAGCGAGCATCCGCGCAATCTTGATGCCGGCAAGCGAAGCGTTGCGCGCGCCGACAATCGCGACGCCGGGACGCTGGAAGACATCGGTCGATCCTTTTACCGCCACCAGCGGCGGGGGATGATCGATCTGCTGCAACAGCGGCGGGTAGTCGCTTTCGCCGATAGCGATGAACTGGACTCCAAGGCGCTCGGCGAGTTCCAGTTCGCGCTCGGCTTCGGTAATGCTCGTGATCTTCAGGGGGCGGTTGGCGCCACCGCGACGGGTGAGACCGGGAAGCGCTTCCAGCGCGGCGTCGGCTGAACCGAAGCGGCTTACGAGCTGACGGAAGCTGGAAGGGCCGACATTGTCGCTGCGAATCAGGCGCAGCCAGGAAAGGCGCTGACGGTCGCTGAGCCGCCGCGGCTTAACCGTTGTCATTCCTTGCTGCCGATCCTTGACTCGTTGCCTGCCAGAAGACGGCTGATGTTTGCGCGATGCTTGACGAAGACGAAGACGGTCAGCAAGGCAAAGAGTTCGGCAACATAGGGTGCGCCCAGGATCCAAAGCGCAATGGGCACCGCCACCGCTGCAACCAAGGCGGCGAGTGACGAGAATTTGGTGATGGCTGCAACAATGAGCCAGACGGCCGCGAAGACCAACGCGCCGGGCACAGCGAGGGCGATCAGCACGCCGAGATAGGTGGCGACACCCTTGCCACCCTTGAAGCCCAGCCAAACGGGGAAGAGGTGACCAAGGAAGGCGCCGAAGCCGGCGACCAGGGCAGCGTCCGGCGCATAGCGGGCGGCGAGCAGGACGGCGATGGCGCCCTTGAGGGCGTCGCCGAGCAGGGTGAGCGCAGCCAAGCCCTTGCGCCCGGTACGCAGCACATTGGTTGCGCCGATATTGCCGGAACCGATCTTGCGGACGTCACCCAGGCCGGCCATGCGCGTGATGATCACGCCGGATGGGATGGAGCCAAGCAGGTAACCGAAGAGCAGGGCAACGGCCAAGGCCGCCAGCGAAGACGTGAAAGCGGCTGGTTCCAGTATCGGCACGAAGATCCCCTTTAATGCTGGAAGACTGTGCGGCCCGCCACCACCGTTTGCAAGACCTTGCCCTGCAACCGGGCGCCTTCGAAGCAGCTGTTTTTGGAGCGTGAATGCAGATCGGTTTCCGTGACAACCCAGGGGTGATCCAGATCGACCACGATCAGGTCAGCTGGCGCACCCGGCTTCAGCGTACCGCCGGGAAGGCCGAAAATCTTTGCCGGCGCTGTGGAAAGGGCGTCGATCAGGCGCAGAATCGGAACCTGATCGTTGTGGTGGAGGCGAAGCGCCACCGCCAACAGGGTTTCGAGGCCGACGGCACCGATGGCGGCATCGGCGAAGGGCAGGCGCTTGGTGTCGACGTCCTGCGGATCGTGCGAGGACACGACGATGTCGAGCGTACCGTTCTTCAGCGCTTCGATCATGGCCAGTCGGTCATCCTCGTTGCGCAAGGGCGGTGCGAGGCGGAAGAAGGTGCGGTATTCGCCGACATCATGTTCGTTAAGCGCCAGCGAGTGGATCGCGACGCCGGCCGTGACGGATGCGCCATCCTGCTTGGCTCGGGACACGACCTCGGCTGACACGGCAGTGGAAATCTTGGCGGCGTGGTAGTTGGCGCTGGTGAGGCGGGCGAGGCGCAGGTCGCGCTCCAGCGGGATGATCTCGGCCTCGCGCGGGATGCCGCCGAGGCCAAGCCAGCTGGCATAAAGTCCTTCGTTCATGACGCCGCCTGAAAGATGGGGATCAGCGGTTTCATGTGCGATCACGGCGCCGAAATCGCGGGCATAGGTCATGGCGCGGCGCAGAACGGATGAGTCGGCGATGGTGTGGCGGCCATCGGTGAAGGCGACGGCGCCCGCCTGACCCAACAGGCCGAACTCAGTCATTTCCTGACCCTTCAAACCGCGCGTTATGGCGGCTGACGGATAGACATTGACGGCTGCATGATCGCGGGCAGCACGCAGCACGAACTCGACCAGCGCGACATCGTCGATCACCGGATCGGTATCCGGCATGGTGATGATGGAGGTAACGCCGCCAGCAGCAGCCGCGCGGCTGGCCGAAGCGATCGTTTCGCGGTGCTCGCCCCCCGGCTCGCCAACGAAAACGCGTGAGTCGACCAGGCCCGGCATGATCGTCCTGCCGCGGCAACCGACGATCTCGGCGCCGCCGGGAATGCCCTGGTTTCGCGCCGACGCACCGGCAGCATGGATCTTGCCGTCGGCAACGATCACCGTGCCGATCTCGTCTAGGCTGCGGGAAGGGTCGATGATCCGCGCATCGGTGAAGACGGTGGTGGTCATGCGGCGGCCTCGTTCCGGCGTGGATCGAGCAGTGCCTGCATCACCGCCATGCGGACGGCAACGCCCATCTCGACCTGTTCCTGGATGACGCTTTGCGGACCGTCAGCAATCTCGGACGCGATCTCGACGCCGCGATTCATGGGTCCGGGATGCATCACCAGCGCGTCTGGCTTGGCGAGGCGAAGCTTGGCTTCATCAAGGCCGAAGAAGTGGAAATACTCGCGCACCGACGGCACGAAGGCGCCGGCCATGCGTTCGCGCTGGAGGCGCAGCATCATGACGACATCAGCATCCTTGAGGCCGTCTTCCATGCGGTTGAAGACATCGACGCTCATCTGGTGAATGCCTGATGGCAGCAGGGTCGAGGACGCGATGACGCGGACTCGAGCGCCGAGCGCATTCAGCAGCAGGATGTTGGAGCGGGCGACGCGGGAATGCAGAACATCGCCGCATATCGCGACGATCAACTTCGACAGGTCGCCCTTGGCGCGGCGGATTGTGAGCGCGTCGAGCAAAGCCTGCGTTGGATGCTCATGCGCACCATCGCCGGCGTTCACCACGGAGCAGCCAACCTTCTGCGCCAGGAGGGCTGCGGCGCCGGCTGCGGCGTGGCGGATGATCAGTATATCCGGCCGCATCGCATTCAGCGTCATGGCCGTGTCGATCAGCGTTTCGCCTTTCTTCACCGAAGAGCTTGCCACCGACATGTTCATCACGTCGGCGCCAAGCCGCTTGCCAGCGAGTTCGAAGGACGACTGCGTGCGCGTCGAGGCTTCGTAGAAGAGATTGATCTGGGTGCGACCGCGAAGCGCCGAGGTCTTCTTCTCCGACTGCCGCGATACGGCGACGGCGGCATCGGCGCGGTCGAGCAGCGACACGATGTCGGACGGAGACAGGTGCTGGATCCCCAGCAAATGGCGGTGCGGAAAGAGGGGAAAGGTTGCTGCTTCGGGCATCTTAAGGCCTCGCTATAGGCATGGCTTACCCCCGCGGCAAGCGCTCATCCACATGGCAATTGGTTCTCAACCGGGAATTTCTTCGCGCGCAAGCCCACCAGCCGCTATAGATTCGCTTGGAATAGCCGAGGAAGCCGGTGTGACTCAGGACGACATGAACCAGCCCCCGATCTTCAGCGGCGGCAATGCCTGGCGCGGTGACCCGCTGCTCGTGCAGATCGCGGAAGATTTTTCCGAACCCGTGCGGCATGAACTGGACCAGGTCGGCCGCTTCGTGTTGTCGCCGGAAGCCCAAGAAACGGCACGGCTGGCGAACACCGAGGTGCCGAAGCTACGGACGCATGATCGTCAGGGACAGCGCGTCGATGTGGTCGACTTCCACCCCGCTTATCATGCGCTGATGCGCCGTTCGGTGGCGAACGGGCTACATTCCTCGATATGGGAGAATGGTGATGCAGAAGCCGGTCGCCGGCATCAGGCTCGCGCAGCGCGCTTTTACCTGACAGCCGAGCTGGAAAGCGGACATTTGTGCCCGCTGACCATGACCAGTGCTTCGCTTGCCGCGCTGATGGCATCGCCGGATCTTTTTCGCGAGTGGGCGCCACGCATCACGACGCGCCGCTATGACCAGTCGCAGAAGCCGGCGGTCGGAAAGGTCGGGCTGACGCTCGGCATGGGCATGACGGAAAAGCAGGGCGGCACGGATGTGCGCGCCAACCAGACAAGCGCCGAGCGGGCAGGCGGCAACTTCTATCGTCTGACCGGTCACAAGTGGTTCATGTCGGCGCCGATGTCCGACGCCTTCCTGATGCTGGCCCAGGCGCCGGAAGGGCTGAGCTGTTTTCTGGTGCCGCGCATCCTTGGCGATGGTTCGTCGAATGGACTGCATTTCCAGCGCTTGAAGGACAAGCTGGGCAACCGGTCGAATGCCTCGTCGGAGGTCGAGTTCGCGGGAACATTGGGCGAGATCGTCGGCGAACCGGGCGCGGGTTTGCGGACCATCATGGATATGGTGACGCTGACCCGGCTGGATTGTGCCGTGGCCTCATCCGGCCTGATGCGGGCAGGGCTCGCCGAGGCTGTGCATCACACGCGCCACCGGACCGTGTTCGACAAGGCGTTGATCGACCAGCCGCTGATGGTACGCGTGTTGGCAGACATGGCGCTGGATGTGGCGGCGGCGACCGCGCTGTCGTTTCGACTGGCGCGCTCGTTCGACGAGGCCGCCAACGATCGCGGCGAGGCGGCGTTTGCGCGGGCCATGACCCCGGTGGTCAAATATTGGGTCTGCAAGGTTGCGCCGGCGCTGCTTTATGAAGCGATGGAGTGCTTGGGCGGCAACGGATATGTCGAGGAAGCACCGCTCGCTCGTTACTACCGCGAAGCGCCGGTCAACGCGATATGGGAAGGCTCGGGCAACGTCATGGCGCTGGACGTGCTACGGGTTCTGCGCCGCGCGCCTGCCTTGTTCGAGGATGTGTTTGCCGGCATCGAGCGGGATCTTGGGCCGAGTGGCCGGGGCACGATCGATGTGCTGCGCGCCGCCACGCATGTCGCGCTTTCGGATGAAGCCTCGGCGCGCCTCCTGGCCGAGCAGCTGGCGCTGTCTGCTGCTGCGGCCGAGTTGCGGCGCATGGGGGCTGGGCGAATCGCCGATGCCTTCATCGAAACCCGGCTTGGCGGGCAATGGCGCAGCACCTATGGCATGCTGAACGCGCGCCATGATGCGCGGCTGATCGTCGATACGCTTTATCCGGAAGCCGGCTGACGCCTAGAGCAGTGCCTGAAGCCGATCCAGAGCACCTTGCAGGATGAAGGCGGCCGCAGCCGAATCGATACGCTCGCCACGTTTGGCGCGCGACACATCCATGCCGATCAGGGCTCGCTCCGCGGCGACGGTCGACAAGCGCTCGTCCCACAGGATGAAGGGGATGTCAGTCAGCTTGTCCATGTTGCGGACAAAGGCTCTCGTTGCCTGAGCGCGGGGACCTTCGCTGCCATCCATGTTCAGCGGCAGACCGATGACAGCGGCTTCGACCTCGTCGCCGAAAGCGGCCAGCAGCATCTGCGCATCCTGGCCGAACTTCTTGCGCGTGATGACTTTCCGTGGATGCGCGAAGGCGAGCGAGCGATCGGAAATAGCGACGCCGATTGTCTTGGTCCCGAGATCAAGCCCAGCTATCGTGCGGCCCGGCTGATGCAGGGGCGCGAAGGCTTCGATGGTCAGGACCGGCATGACAGCATCCTCTTGCCCCGCCTGGACCCGCGACTATCCTTCTGGCCCACAGACACAAAGGACGTGATATGGAACTGACGTGGTATGGGCATTCGGCCTTCAAGATCAAAGCCGGCGGCGCCAGCATTCTCATTGATCCCTTCCTGACCGGAAATCCTTCCTGGAACAAGGGCTGGCAGGAAGTGGCTGAGGGTGTGACGCATGTTCTGCTCACGCATGGCCACAATGATCACGTCGGCGATGCAGCCGAGATCGCCAATGCCACGGGCGCGATGCTCGTCGCCAATCCGGAACTCTGCGGCTTCATGGCGAGCAAGGGCGTGAAAAACGTCAATCCCGGCAATCATGGTGGCACGCTGGATTGCAACGGTTTCACCGTCACCTTCGTCAACGCACTGCATTCCTCGGCCTATACGCTGGAGAATGGCGAGAACGTCTATCTCGGCAATCCGGCCGGCCTTGTGCTGCATTTCGAGAACGAGCCGACCCTCTACCATATGGGCGACACGGAAATCTTCGGCGACATGGCGCTGATCAACGAACTGCACCAGCCAGAAATCGGCCTCGTACCGATCGGCGACCGCTTCACGATGGGTGGTGCGGTGGCTGCTTTGGCCTGCCGGCGCTTCTTCAACTTCCGCACCGTCGTACCTTGTCATTACGCGACCTTCGGGCTGCTCGACCAAAGCGCCGAGACTTTCGATGCGGGCATGGCCGACTCGGATGTGGCGGTCCTGATCCCGATGATCGGTGAGCCGGTTCAGGTATGATCCCTGAGCAGGCTTGGGTTGCACGCTCAAGCCTGCACCGGTATAGCGCGGAGACTCCAACACCAGCCGCCGGAGACGAGTTATGTCGGTCGATGTCGATACAGTGACGCGTGTTGCACGCCTTGCCCGCATTGCGGTCACGGCCGAAGACGCCGAGCGCATGACCGGCGAGCTGAACACGATCCTGGGCTTCGTCGAACAGCTCAACGAGGTCGATGTGTCCGGCGTCGAGCCCATGACATCGGTGATCCCGACCAGCATGCGCCGCCGTGAAGATGCGGTGACTGATGGCAGCAAGGCTGCGGATGTCGTTGCCAATGCGCCGGCGACGGAAGAGAATTTCTTCATGGTGCCGAAGGTCATCGAGTAAGCCGACCTACCTCGTCCGCTTGAACCGCGCCGAACCGCTTTCCGAAAAGACCGATCCATGAGCGACCTGACCAAACTGACCATTGCGGAAGCCCGCGCCAAGCTTGATGCCCGCGAGTTCACCGCGCTGGAGCTGACCGACGCCTATCTCGGCGCGATCGACGCGGCCAACGAGACCTTCAACGCCTATGTCGCGGTGACGCATGACAAGGCGCGTGAGATGGCGAAGGCGTCGGATGCACGCATCGCTGCCGGGCAGGCGGGCGCGCTGGAAGGCATTCCGTTGGGTATCAAGGATCTGTTCGCCACCAAAGGCGTGCACACGCAGGCGGCGAGCCACATCCTCGACGGCTTCAAGCCACGTTATGAATCGACGGTGACCGCCAATCTCTGGACCGACGGCGCGGTGATGCTCGGCAAGCTCAACATGGACGAGTTCGCGATGGGGTCGTCCAACGAGACGAGCTATTACGGACCAGTCAAGAACCCGTGGCGCGCTAAGGGCTCGAACACGGATCTGGTGCCGGGCGGCTCGTCGGGCGGGTCGGCGGCAGCCGTTGCAGCTTGGCTCTGCGCTGGTGCAACCGCGACGGATACGGGCGGTTCGATCCGTCAGCCGGCGGCGTTCACAGGCACGGTCGGCATCAAGCCAACCTATGGCCGCTGTTCGCGCTGGGGAACGGTTGCCTTCGCTTCATCGCTTGATCAGGCTGGACCGATCGCGCGCGATGTGCGCGATGCGGCGATCCTGCTGAAGTCGATGGCTTCAGTGGACAAGAAGGATGCGACTTCGGTTGATCTGCCTGTGCCTGATTATACGGCTGCACTCTGCCAGTCGCTGAAGGGCATGAAGATCGGCATTCCGCGCGAATACCGCGTCGAGGGTATGCCTGAGGAGATCGAGACGCTGTGGCAGCAGGGCATTGCCTGGCTGAAGGATGCTGGCGCCGAGATCGTCGACATCACTTTGCCGCACACGAAGTACGCGCTGCCCGCCTATTACATCGTGGCGCCGGCCGAAGCTTCGTCAAACCTCGCGCGCTACGACGGCGTTCGCTACGGGTTGCGTGTGCCGGGCAAGGACATCACCGACATGTATGAGCAGACCCGCGCCGCCGGTTTCGGCCGCGAGGTTAAGCGCCGCATCATGATCGGCACCTATGTTCTGTCGGCTGGCTATTATGATGCCTATTACGTGCAGGCGCAGAAGGTCCGCACGCTGATCAAGCGCGATTTCGAGACGGTCTTCGCTGATGGCGTGGATGCGATCCTGACGCCGGCGACGCCGTCTTCAGCGTTCGGTATTGCTGATCAGGATATGGCTGCCGATCCCGTGAAGATGTATCTGAACGACATCTTCACGGTTACGGTGAACATGGCTGGACTGCCAGGCATCGCCGTTCCGGCTGGCCTCGACCACAAGGGATTGCCGCTGGGACTGCAGCTGATCGGCAAGCCGTTCGAGGAAGAAACGCTGTTCCGCACCGCGCATGTCATCGAGCAGGCTGCTGGCCGGTTCGAAGCGCCTAAGTGGTGGTGAGCGGCTCCAGAGTCGGATAAAGGGCGGCAATGTTCTTCCTTGCCGCCAAGATCTTCTGGTTCCTCCTTCAGCCGATCAATCTGATCGGCATCTTGCTTCTGTTGGCGTTGGTCGCGATGGCCATGCGGTGGCGCAGGCTCAGCCTGTTCACGACCATCATCGCCTTCCTTGTGGTTGCACTGTCCGTGTGGTCGTCGTTGGGACCGGTCATGCTGCGGCCGCTCGAGGATCGATTCGCGCGGCCTCACCCTGCGCCTCAGACAATTGCCGGCATCATCATGCTTGGCGGCGGCATGGAAGGCGCGATCAACCTCAAACGCGGCGGCTATGAGTTGAACGCTGGCGGCGACAGGCTGGTCGAGACCGCCGTTCTTGCTCGCCGTTATCCCGAAGCGCGCATCGTGCTGTCCGGTGGCAACGGCTCGCTGGTGCTGGAAGGCGAGGGCGATGCAGATTCGGCACCGCGCCTGCTTGAAGGTCTCGGCGTAGAGCGCGAAAGACTTGTGCTCGAAAACCGATCGCGCGACACGTTCGAAAATGCTGTGTTCAGCCGCGAAATGGTTCAGCCTAAGCCAAGCGAAACGTGGCTGCTGGTGACCTCGGCCTTTCACATGCCGCGCTCGATGGCGCTGTTCCGCAAAGCTGGGTTCGAGGTGGTGCCTTGGCCGGTCGATTATCGCACGCGTGGTGACGAAATGCCGGGGCTGGCCACCGACAACCCGCTCGATTCGCTTTCCGCCACCACGATCTCGTTGCGTGAGTGGATCGGCCTCATCGCTTACTGGCTTTCGGGTCGGATCGATTCTCCGCTGCCTGGACCCGCTTGATCGCTCAGGATCGTGCGGCGCGCTTCCGAGAAGAACTGACGGCGCAGTAACACGACGACCACCAGCAGGCTGCTGAGCGCGAAGATCAACGGGCTGATGAACCAGCCGAGATAGCCTATCGAAAAGAAGATTCCTCGAAGGCCGGCATTGAAATGCTTGCCCGCGAGAATGTTGATGCGCGCCGCGCGGTTGATCGCAGCCTCAAAGGCTCGTCGATCATGCTCTGCCTCCATTGCCGGAGGAACGGCGCCGAACAGGATCGAGCAGTAGTTGAACAAGCGATATGACCAAGCGAATTTGAAGAAGGAATAGGCGAACAGGCAGCATAAGCCGATGATCTTGAACTCGAACACGCCGCGTTCGGGCGCATGAATGAAGGGGATCTCGCTGAGAACGCTCAGCACCTGCTGCGTTTGGCCAATCAGTGCAAAGCAACCGCCAAGCGCGAAAAGCGAAGTCGACGCGAAAAATCCTGTTCCGGTCTGCAGGCCGGACATGATGCTGGTGTCGATCATGCGCAACTCGCGCCGAGCCATGGTTTCGATCCAGATCCGCCGCTGACGGTTCATGGCGACGTTAAGGGACGACCGGCGAAAAACGTGGCCTCCGACCGCAGCGCCGTAAAACGCCCATAGCGCAGCAAAAAGCAGCAGCGCTGCCGTATCATAGGACGTGAGGGGAAATGCTCGGTGCATGACGGTTTCGATCTGACGATGTTTGCTGCCCAAGATGCCTAGATTCGGCCGCAAGCGTTAGACGATGATGAACGCCGCGAAAGACCTAAGTCTTTGACATGATTATTGTGACGCGACGGAGCCACCCATTCGTGCCTTGTTGATGCCTCATTGTGCATTGCGATAGCGTCGTCGATCGGCTAATCGGACGCGGCGGACGAGCACCATTGTGCCTCCGCGACGATGAACAGCATGGATCAATATGGACGATCATGAGCAGAAATCCTGTTGGGGCCTGACGGTCAAAGCAGTTCTTGGCTTTGTCGTGATGATGGCTTTGAGCTGGCTGATCATGGGTGCGGAATCCGGATCGGTGCTCGCATCAGCGGGTTGAACGCAACAAATCTTCGGCAATCGGTTTTTGAAGGGGGCGCAGCGATGCGTCCCTTTTTCATTGAGCGGCGGCAATGTCGCGTCCGGATCATGCAAGGTCGGTTGGCAGAAGGTGCGATGCGCTTGGTGAGCGCATGCATTACACTCTCGCAATTGCCTGCGATCAGCACGATATTGAGGCACGATGTTTCTTTCCGTCTTCGACCTCTACAAAATCGGCATTGGCCCTTCGAGCTCGCACACGATGGGCCCGATGACGGCTGCGGCGCGTTTCCTCGATGAGTTGCAGGGCGGTGATTGGCCTCGTCCGGCAAACGCGAGGGTCAGCCGCCTTGCGGTCAGCCTGCATGGATCGCTGGCGTTTACTGGGGTTGGGCACGGCACGGACCGCGCGGTGATTCTCGGCCTCGCCGGCTTCATTCCGACCACGGTGGATCCCGACCAGACAGACACTGTCCTTGAACGTATTGCGATCGAGAAGCGTGTGCATCCAGCCGGGCACGGCGAGGGCTATCGCTTCGACCCAAAGGCCGATCTGATTCTGGACAAGAAGGTTCCTTTGCCCGGGCATGCCAATGGCATGGCCTTCAACGCCTTCGATGCCGATGATCGCCTGTTGCTACGGCGTATCTGTTACTCGATCGGCGGCGGCTTTGTGGTTTCCGAAGAAGAGCTGCAGCGCTTGAAGTCGACATCCGGCTCAGCATCCGGGCCGCGCGTGCCATACCCCTTCCGCAATGCGGCCGAAATGCTGGCAATGGCCAAACGCAGTGGTTTGTCGATTGCCGAGATGAAGCGCACGAACGAGGAGATTCATCTGTCGCGCGGGGAACTGGATGACGGGCTCGACCGGGTCTGGGGCGCAATGCAGGGCTGCATTGAACGCGGCCTGTCCAAGGAAGGCATCATGCCCGGCGGGTTGAAGGTGAAGCGCCGCGCTCGCCAGTTGCATGATCGGTTGCAAGAGGAGTGGCGGCAGAATCGTCCGAACCCGCTGTTGGCCAATGACTGGCTCTCGATCTACGCAATGGCGGTGAACGAGGAGAATGCCGCAGGCGGGCGTGTAGTGACTGCGCCTACCAATGGCGCGGCCGGGGTCGTTCCGGCGGTGATGCGCTACTGGCTGCACTTCTATCCCGAAGCCGATCAGAACGACATCCGCACCTTCCTGCTGACTTCGGCGGCCGTGGGCGGCATCATCAAGCACAATGCCTCGATCTCTGGCGCGGAAGTCGGGTGCCAGGGTGAGGTGGGTTCCGCGTCAGCCATGGCGGCCGCGGGCCTGGCTGCGGTGATGGGCGGCACGCCGGAGCAGATTGAAAACGCCGCTGAGATCGCGCTGGAGCATCACCTCGGCATGACCTGCGACCCCGTGGGCGGCTTGGTGCAGGTGCCCTGCATCGAGCGCAACGCACTGGGGGCGGTAAAGGCAGTCACAGCCGCATCACTAGCGATCAAAGGCGACGGTACGCATTTCGTGCCGCTTGATGCAGCGATCGAGACGATGCGCCAGACCGGCCTCGACATGAACGAGCGCTACAAGGAAACCAGCCAGGGCGGTCTCGCCGTCAACGTGGTGGAGTGCTGATCTTCCGCTGCGTCCCTGTGGAGAACCTTGCTCCACCGATTTGATGCCACAATTGGCAGGCGTATGAAGCGGCATGGCTCTCCACATCCTGAAGCTTTGCGTCGGCGTCGATACGGTTGAAGACCTTGAAGCCTGGATTGCACACATCCGCGCCGACCGCGCGCGCGATGGGCACGAGCATCATTTCCATACGACTCGCATGGTGCCCCAGCGCAAGCCGGAGATCCTTGAAGGCGGGTCGATCTACTGGGTTATCAAAGGCACCGTGCAATGCCGACAGCGCTTGGTCGGCATCGAACCCTTCACTGATGGTCAAGGTATCGGCCGTTGCCGCTTGATGCTCGACCCAGAAGTTGTGCGCACGCACTGGCAGCCTCGCCGGCCATTTCAGGGCTGGCGCTATCTCAAGCCGGATGATGCGCCTGAGGACCTCGGTGGGTCTAACGTGCTGGCCGAAATGCCGCCTAAGCTGCGGCTGGAGCTGGCTGAGCTGGGGCTGCTTTAGTCCTCCAGGAACTGCCTTCTCCAAGATCAAACAAGATTGAACGGGCCGATCCGGCGATCTCTCGCTCTTGCCTCCTGCCGCCCGCCGTCTCATCTCTTGGGGATGAGCACGAGCACACAGGCCGGGACTATCTGGCAGCTTGATCCATCCGGCGGTTCAGACCCGAATGATCCTGCAGATGCCGCTGGGCGATTTGGTATCCTTGTTGAGCGCTTGCGGCGGATCGAATGCCTATGAGCGTCTTGATCGGATTATCAGCGTTCGCCTTGCTCGCCTTGACGACGATCACGCTGTTGCGGACGGATGCCGGTCGACTCGCGCGTGCAATCCGAATCGGCGGACCCGCCGTGCTGGCCTTCCTCGGTATCGGATTGGTTTTGTTTGGAAGTGCTGCAGCCGGCGGCATCATGCTGTCGGTGGCTGGCGCATCGTTCCTGGCAGGCCAGCGCGGAAAAAACCGCAAGGCGCTAACGGGGCGTCGTTCGATTGTCCGGACCGCTGCGCTCGAAATGGAGCTTGATCATGATAGCGGAGCGCTTGAAGGACAGGCGCTTGCCGGGACCTACGAAGGACAGCTCCTCGGCACTTTGGATCTGACTGCCCTGCTTGTTTTGTTCAAGGAGATTCGCAGCGACAGTGAAAGCGTTCGCCTTCTAGAAGCGTATCTTGATAGCCGAGTCGCCGCATGGCGCCTGCACATGAAGCCGGACATGGACACGCGGGCTGGACGCACGCCAGGAGCGGGCACCATGAGCAAGGAGGAGGCCTACAAGATCCTTGGTCTTGAAGCGACTGCGACCACGGCTGACATCCGCCATGCTCATCGCCGCCTGATGCAGCGGCTGCATCCCGACCGCGGCGGCTCGACCTTCCTGGCCGCGCGGATCAACGAAGCGAAGGACGTCCTGCTCTCTCACCATAACTAAATTCCATCAACGCGATACAAAGAGGGAGCCGGCAACAGACCGGCTGTTGTTCCAAGAGGGTCTACTGCTCGATGGCGTAGCAGGGGATCTGCTTCTTCTTCAGGGCGCTGCAGGTTTCCCATGCCTCGTCCTTGGAACCGTAGCCGCCGAAGCGGGCGCGGTAGTAAGTGGTGCCACCCTTGGTGAAGGTTTCGGTAAAGGCGGCGTCGGCCGAGAGGATGCCGGTCGCCTTGCTGGCGATCCGCGACAGGGTCGACTGTGCTTCGCCAGCCGAAGTCAGCGAGGCAACCTGGATGGCCCAGCCGGCACTCCGCGAGTTGGTGTTGGCCTGAATGGAAGCCACAGACGAGGTGGAAGCCGTAGCGACGGGGTCGATCGAGGCCGCAACGACAGCGGCGGAACGCGCGACGCTTTCCTTCAAACGAGCCGTCTTTTCGGTTTCCACCGATGCAACCTGAAGATCCGGTTTCACCTTGGCTTCCGCCAGAACCTGCTCAACCACGGAGGCGCCTGGACGATCGATGGGCATCGGCGCATCTGTGTGCGGAAGCGCTGCGGCATAGGCCTGAACAACCGGTTCGTCGGTGTTGCCACGGGCGACCAAAAGACCGGTGCTGCGGGTTGATGCCTTGGGCAGGTAGGTCTTGATCAGCTGCGCCATCTGGTTATCGCGTGCCGCACCAGAAGTGCCGCCCATGACAACGGCAACCAGCTTGCGATCACCATCCTTGATTGAGGTCACGAGGTTGAAGCCCGACGCGTTGACGTAGCCGGTCTTGATGCCGTCGACGCCCTTGATGCGGCCGAGCAGGCGATTGTGACCGTTGATGGTCTGCTTGCCGAGCTTGAAGGAGGTCGTGGAGAAATAAGGGTAATACTTCGCATGATGCTCGCGCAGCGCAATGCCGAGGGTCGCCATGTCGCGTGCGGTGGTGCGCTGATTGGGGTCCGGAAGGCCCGAAGCGTTGCGGAAGGTGGTGTTGTCCATGCCGAGGCTGCGGGCCTTGGCGGTCATCATACGGGCGAAGTTCGCCTCAGTGCCGCCGATCAGCTCACCAAGGGCTGCAGCCGCGTCATTTGCCGACTTGGTGATCAGCGAAAGGATCGCTTCTTCAACTGTCACCGAACCGCCCGGACGGATGCCGATCTTCGTGGGCGGACGCGCAGCAGCATATTTGGAAAAGGGAACGCGCGAATCGAGCCGAATGCGGCCGGCCTTCAGCGCGTCGAAAACGAGATAAAGCGTCATCATCTTGGTCAGCGACGCGGGATAACGCGAACCGTCTGCGCTGGACGAATACAGCGTCTTGCCGGTGTTCGCATCCACGACGATCGCGGCATAGCGAGGATTGGAAGCAGCCTGTGCAGCAGCGGCTCCCAACGACAGCACGGTCAACGCGACCAGTGTTGCCTTGGCAGTTTGGCAGAAAGCGGAGAGGAGGCTTGCCGGTGTCTGACGCACGGATACACCCTTCGGTTAGTCTTTTGATTGGCGGGCGTGGCCGAAATGTCAGCCACAAGAAAATACGCTAGAGGCAGGTGGTTACGAAAGCCTTTAGGGTAACCGGATCGTTGACGCGTTCTGACGGTTTAAAGTCGAATTGCGCTCCAACCCTCGTTTCGACCTGTTCGTGTCAGGAGTGAGTTGCCATCTGCCAGAGAAGCATGACGCCGGGGCAGAGCCCGTATTGTCAGCGCAAAAGAAGGTCTTAAAATCGTACGTCTTCGCACCTACATTCGGATTGAGCGATAGACAGGACTCAGGGGCATAGCGCGTGACGATGGGTGGGAACGCCGAGCGGCGTTTGGCACGAATGCAGGCACAAGACAGCGGCAACGGGCCGGGTCGCAGCACTGCGGTTATTACCCGCACGCGTGCCAAGACAAAGAAGCCCAATCTCTACCGGGTCCTGATCCTCAACGACGACTACACGCCGATGGACTTCGTCGTCCATATTCTCGAGCGGTTCTTCCAGAAGGACCAGGAGGCGGCGACCCGCATCATGCTTCACGTCCATAATCACGGCGTGGGTGAATGTGGGGTCTATACTTTCGAGGTGGCCGAGACCAAAGTGTCACAGGTCATGGACTTTGCCCGTCAGCACCAGCATCCGCTGCAATGCGTGATGGAGAAGAAGTGAGGTACTAAATGCCGGCTTTCTCCCAAGGCCTAGAAAAGGCGCTTCACCAGGCGCTTACATTCGCGAACGAGCGGCATCATGAATATGCCACGCTCGAGCATCTGCTGTTGGCGCTGATCGACGATGGCGATGCGGCGGCCGTGATGCGGGCGTGCAACGTCGATGTCGACGATCTCAAGCAGACGGTGCTGACCTATATCGACACCGAACTCGACAATCTAATTACTGGTTATGACGAGGACTCCAAGCCGACGGCCGGGTTCCAGCGCGTCATCCAACGCGCCGTCATTCACGTTCAATCATCCGGCCGGGAGGAAGTCTCCGGCGCCAACGTGCTCGTTGCGATCTTTGCCGAGCGCGAAAGCCATGCCGCGTACTTCCTGCAGGAACAGCAGATGACCCGTTACGACGCGGTCAATTACATCAGCCACGGCATTGCCAAGCGGGCAGGGGCAAGTGAGTCGCGTCCGCCTAGGGGTGCCGAGGATGAGCAGACCGGTGCTCCGGGTGCTGAGGGCGAAGAGGGCGGCAAGAAAAAGCAGCAGCAGGATGCGCTGACGGCTTACTGCGTCAACCTCAACGTGAAAGCCAAGGGCGGCAAGATCGATCCACTGATCGGCCGCGAAAACGAGATCAACCGGACCATCCAGGTCCTGTGCCGCCGTTCCAAGAACAACCCGCTTTATGTGGGTGATCCCGGCGTCGGCAAGACGGCCATTGCCGAAGGTCTTGCCAAGCGGATCGTTGAGGGCAAGGTGCCGAGCGCGCTTGCCGACGCCACGATCTTCTCGCTGGACATGGGCACGCTGCTGGCCGGCACGCGCTATCGCGGCGACTTCGAGGAGCGGCTGAAGCAGGTCGTGAAGGAACTCGAAGAGTATCCGGGCGCCGTGCTGTTCATCGATGAGATCCACACCGTGATTGGTGCTGGCGCAACGTCGGGTGGCGCGATGGACGCCTCGAACCTCTTGAAGCCGGCTTTGTCGTCGGGAGCGATCCGCTGCATAGGCTCGACCACCTATAAGGAGTTCCGGCAATTCTTCGAAAAGGATCGTGCGCTCGTGCGCCGGTTCCAGAAGATCGACGTGAACGAGCCGACGGTGGATGACACGATCGCCATCATGAAGGGTCTGCGACCCTATTATGAGGACTTCCATAAGGTGAAGTTCACCTCCGACGCGATCAAGGCGGCGGTGGAGCTGTCGGCTCGCTACATCAACGACCGCAAGCTGCCGGACAAGGCGATCGACGTGATCGACGAAACCGGTGCGTCACAGATGCTGCTACCGGAAAACAAGCGCAAGAAGACGATCACCGTAAAGGAGATCGAAGCCACGATCGCTACCATGGCGCGCATTCCGCCCAAGACGGTTTCGGCCGACGACGAGCAGGTGCTGGCCGGGCTGGAAGTCGAACTCAAGCGCGTGGTCTATGGTCAGGACACAGCGATCACCGCTTTGTCTTCGGCGATCAAGCTTGCTCGTGCAGGCCTGCGCGAACCGGAGAAGCCGATTGGTTCCTACCTGTTCTCGGGTCCGACGGGTGTCGGCAAGACCGAAGTGGCCAAGCAGTTGGCAGCGTCGCTCGGCTGCGAGCTGCTGCGCTTCGACATGTCGGAATATATGGAGCGTCACACGGTCAGCCGTTTGATCGGCGCGCCTCCCGGCTATGTCGGCTTCGACCAGGGCGGCCTGCTGACCGATGGCGTCGATCAGCATCCGCATTGCGTGCTGTTGCTCGACGAGATCGAGAAGGCGCATCCAGATCTGTTCAATATCCTTTTGCAGGTCATGGATCATGGACAACTTACGGATCACAACGGCAAGAAGATCGACTTCCGCAACGTGATCCTGATCATGACCACAAATGCGGGTGCGGCTGATGCGGCGCGTGCAGCGATCGGCTTCGGCTCTTCGAAGCGCGAAGGCGACGATGTGGAAGCGATCAATCGCCTGTTCACGCCGGAGTTCCGCAACCGCCTCGATGCGATCATCCCGTTCGGTTCGCTGCCGGTGCCGGTGATCCACCAGGTCGTGCAGAAGTTCGTGATGCAGTTGGAATCGCAGCTGTCCGAGCGTGGCGTCACCTTCGACCTTTCGGAAGAGGCCATCGCCTGGTTGGCTGACAAGGGCTATGATGAACGCATGGGCGCGCGTCCGCTTGGGCGCGTGATCCAGGAGAACATCAAGAAGCCGCTGGCGGATGAAGTTCTGTTCGGCAAGCTGAAGAACGGCGGCACGGTTCGTGTCTCGGTCGAGGATGCCGATGGCAAGAAGAGCCTGAAGCTGGAAACGCTGGCTGGCGAGCTGCCGGTCAAGCCGAAGAAGGAAGCTGAAGCGAAGGCACCCAAGCGGGCAAGGAAGCCTGTGGCAAAGAAGGACGTCCCGCAGGAAATGCCGGAAGACGAAAAGAAGTCGCCTGGCAAGCGCAGCCTCGTTCCACAGCTTCCACGCAAGAACTAAGCTTCGCATCCTCTATACAAAGTCAAAGCGCGCGGATCACACCGCGCGCTTTTTGTTTTTGCAGCCGATCCTGCATGGTGCAGTTGAAGACGAACATGTCATACAGGACCACAAGCAACTATATAGGATGAGGCATGGAGGCTCTGGACGAAGCGCGTGAAGATGCCGCCTTTCGCTGGTATCTTCGGGGCGTAAGAACAGCCTATTCCATCCCCGGCTTCATTCTGATGAGTTCCTTCGTCGGCTTCAGCGCTTTGGCCAAAGCCGCCGGGGTCGGGCTGTGGGCGAGCGTGTTCATGACGGGGATCGTCTGGGCCTTGCCTGCACAGGTCGTGCTCGTCGGCGCGATCATTGCCGGCAACTCGCTGGCAGCGGCCGTTTTTGCCGTGGCGTTGTCCTCGGTGCGCCTGACGCCAATGGTGGTGGCGATCGTCCCTGAGATGCGCGGACCGCGAACGCGTCCGATCACCCTTTACCTTCTGTCCCACTTCGTGGCCGTCACGTCTTGGGTGCTGGCCATGGCAAAGCTGCCGGACGTGCCACCGGCCAGACGAACTGCCTTCTACTTCGGCCTGGGTTCGACGCTGACGCTCAGCAATATGGTTGTGGTCGGAAGTGTTTATGTCTTGGCCGACACACTGCCGCGCGAGATATCGGCTGCGCTGTTCATGCTGACGCCCATGTATTTCCTCACCTCGCTTTGGGGATCGGCCCGGGAATGGGCGACCAATCTGGCTATGGTGTTTGGCATCGTGCTTGGCCCGATCGCGCATGTCCTTGCGCCGAGCTTCGACCTGCTGATCGCCGGGTTCGGCGGAGGCATCGGCGCATATGTCATCTATCGTCTCGCGCATCGGAGACGAACGGCGTGAGTTACTTCTCTAATGACGCGTGGTGGTGGCCGTTTTTCTTCATCCTGATTGCAGGATGGCTCGCGACCGATGCCTGGCGATACCTCGGCGTTTATCTGGGCGGCCGGATCCGCGATGACTCCGAGATGCTTGTTCTCGTTCGCGCGATCGCAACGGCGCTGGTTGCGGCCGTGATCGGCAATCTCATCCTGTTTCCCTCAGGAGAGCTGGCATCCACGCCGGCAGCGCTGCGTATCGGAGCCGCAGTGGCGGGGTTCGCCGCTTATCATATAGCCCGCAAGACGGTGATCGTCGGCATTATCGTAGCCGAGGCAATCCTTCTTGCGGGCCTTTACGCTCTTTAGTTTCCAAGAACGCCGATCATCTTCTCGGCGTTTACCGCAAGCACGTCGGACTTTTCCATCGTCCCGCTATGCGGCTTCAGAGCAACGCCTTCAAAGCGCGGAATGATGTGAAAATGAAGATGATACACGGACTGGCCGGCCGCCGGTTCGTTGAACTGCTCGATCGTCACGCCATCCGCATCGAAGGCCTTCAGGGCGGCCTTGGCGACATGCTGAACCGTCTGGATCAGTGTGGCGAGATCGCCGGCGGCGATGTCGAGCAGGTTACGTGCCGATGCCTTGGGGATTACGACACAATGACCTTCGCCGCGCGGCATGATGTCCATGAAGGCGAAGCTGTGATCGTCCTCGTAGATCCGGTGAGCCGGCAGGTCGCCACGCAGGATCTTTGCGAAGATGTTGTTGGCATCATAAGCGGCGGTCATCGATCGGCCCTCGGTTGTTGCTTGGGCCAAGAGGGATAAGCAAGAAGCGCGAAAGCGTAAAGCGCCGAGCTTGCGCTTACTCAGACTTGCGGAACGGCGTTCGCTCTTCGAGATAGTCGCTCATAGCTTCCACATCACGACGCTCGCGGCGAAGATAATCACCCACGGCTTTGCGCAGGCCTGGGTGGGCGATGTAGTGGGCGGAATGGGTGGTCACCGGCACATAGCCGCGTGCGAGCTTGTGTTCGCCTTGCGCGCCGGCTTCAACCACGCGCAACTTCCTGTTTATCGCGAAGTCGATGGCCTGATGGTAGCAGACTTCGAAATGCAGAAAGGGGTGATCCTCGATGCAGCCCCAGTTGCGCCCAAACAGCGTATCACCGCCGATGAAGTTGATGGCGCCAGCGATGTAACGGCCGTCGCGCTTGGCCATGACCAACAGGATGTCGTCCGGCATGCGCTCGGAGATCAGCGAGAAGAACAAGCGGTTGAGATAAGGCCGACCCCACTTGCGGCTGCCGGTGTCCATGTAGAAGGCGTAGAAATCGTCCCACACACGCTCGGTCAGATCGCGGCCCGTCAGCCACTCGATCGAGATGCCGGATGCCAAGGCAGATTCGCGTTCCTTGCGAAGCGTCTTGCGCTTGCGCGAGGCGAGGGCATCGAGAAAGTCCGAATAGCTTGAATAGCCTTCATTGAAGAAATGGAACTGCTGGTCTGTGCGATGAAGGAAGCCGGCGCTTTCGAGTACCGCGACGTCTGCTTCGTTGGCGAAGGTTACGTGGGCGGATGAGGCGCCAAGCTGATCGGTCAGAGCCTTGATGCCCTCGCCAAGTGCTGCCTGGATCGTGTCCGGTGCGTAGTTGCCGGCGACGAGCAGGCGCGGCCCTGTAGCAGGCGTGAAAGGTACGGAGATCTGGAGCTTCGGATAATACTGGCCGCCTGCGCGCTCAAAGGCGTCGGCCCAGCCATGATCGAAGACGTATTCACCCTGGCTGTGGGACTTCAAGTAACCAGCGACGGCGCCGAGTAGCGTGCCGTCTGGTGCTTCCAGGCGCAGATGTTGACCGAGCCAACCGGTCTTGCGCGTGGCACAGCCAGAGTCTTCGAGGGTGCTGAGGAAGGCATAGGAGATGAAGGGGTTGTAGGGCAGAGAGCCGCTCTTCGACGCCCCATCGAGGCTGCTCCATTCGGCAGCTGAAAACGCTTTCAGATCCGTCGCGACGCGGATCGTGATCTCACCGTCTTCTGCCATCTCGCCGCCAGCATCCGCCATCCCGCTCAACATACGCTTGGCGGATGCGAGAACAAGATGACGATGCGGCAGGAGAGACGGAAACGATCAGGCTTCGAAGCCCTCGAAGGTCATCTGATCAGCATGAGCAAAGGTCTTTGCCTTGGCCTGCTCGTTGCGGACCGTCCAGGTAATAACCGGCATGCTCAGCTTCTCGCGCACGAAGGTGATGAAGCGATTCGGCAGATCATCGACGCCGTAGGACACGAAGTCGAAGCCGTGCACCAACATGGAAAAGTGCGCTTCCAGCTCGCTGTCTTCGCGGCCATAGGCTGTAAGGCCGGCCGGAATGCCTGGTGCATGCGTGCGGAACTGCCGGATCAGCCAATGATCAAAGGACATGATGGCGGCGGCTCCATCGTAGGCTTTCAGTTGTTCGGCAACCTTGCCAACCAACCCGTCATCCTTGCCTTCGATGCCCTTCAGTTCGATCACCAGCGGCACGCGTCCGGCAACAAGCGCGAGAAGCTCGGCCAAGGTTGGCGGATGATCGTCGGTTCCACCGATACGAAACTCACGCAGCTCGGCTGCCGTCTTTTCGAAGATCGAGCCTTCCATGCCGGTCAGGCGCTTCAGCTCATCATCATGGAAGACGATTGGCACGCCATCGGCCGAGAGATGCACGTCGCACTCGATCGTATATTGCCGCTCAACAGCAGCCTCGAACGCCGACAAAGTGTTCTCCCAGCGGATCTTATTGAGGTCATGGTAGCCGCGATGGGCAATGGGCCGAGCGGTCAGCCAGCCAAGATCGATCGTGCTCATTCGACTTCCAGGATCGCCTCGATCTCGACCGGCGCGTTCAACGGCAAGGCGGCAACACCAACTGCCGAGCGCGCATGCTTGCCTTGATCGCCGAAGGCTGAGGCCAGAAAGTCGGAAGCGCCGTTGGCGACCAGATGCTGTTCAGTGAAGTCAGGCGTCGAAGCCACAAACACGGTGATCTTCACCAGCCGTTTGATTCGGCTGAGATCGCCGAGAGCGGCCTTGGCTTGCGCCAGAACGTTGACGGCGCACCATTTGGCAGCAAGTTTGCCCGCCTCGGTTCCAAGCTCGCGACCGAGCAGGCCCATGGCCATCAGCTTGCCGTCCTTGAGCGGCAGTTGGCCGGCCGTGAAGATCAAATTGCCTGTTTGGATAAAGGGCACGTAGTTCGCTGCGGGCGCTGCCGCTTCCGGCAGTGTGACACCGAGTTCCAGCAGCCGTTTTTCGATTGTGTCGCTCATCGTGGTCTCCTTATATGCAGCCTGTTCGAAGACGTAGCGGCTCGCTTCTGCCACGTTCCCCTTGTAGATACAGCCGGATTGTTGCGCATTTTCGTGCCCCGATCCAGGGAGAGGCCCATGCGGATTGTCCGCGCCGTTGTACCGACACTTGTTCTGCTGGCTCCGGTGGCCGCACACGCGCAGGGCGCAGTCACGCTGATACCGCACCGCGCGGTTTACGACCTGAAGCTCGACAAGGCGACCGAACAGTCCGGCATCTCGAATATTTCGGGCCGCATGGTCTACGAGTTTAACGGTTCACCGTGCGAAGGCTACACCGTCACCTTCCGCTTCGTGACCGAGATTGACACAGCGGACGCCACGCGGGTCACCGACCAGCAAACGACGACCTTCGAAGACGCCGAGGGTAAGACCTTCAACTTCGCCACGAAGTCCTACATCGATCGCGCGCTTGACCGCGAGCTGCGCGGTGCCGCCACTCGTCAGGCCGAAGCCGTCGATGTGAAGATCGAGAAGCCGCAGCCGAACGACATCAAGCTTCCAGCCACTCAGTTCCCAACCCAGCACATGATGGAACTGGTGAATCGTGCGGAGAAGGGCGACACCTTCTACGAAACCACGCTGTTCGATGGCTCGGATGAGGCCGACAAGGTGATGACCACGACGATCGTCATCGGCAAGCCCACGAAGGAAAAGACCGGCGATCCGGAAGCCGGTCCGCTGAAGACCATGGCCGAGGATACCTATTGGCCGGTCAACATCGCGTACTTCGACCTGGTTGGCGAAGGTGGCGAAGAAACGCCTGATTATCGCACCAGCTTCAAGCTTCACGCCAATGGCCTGACGCGCGATCTCGTCATGGACTACGGCGACTTCTCGATGACTGGCACGCTGGTCAATCTCGACGTGCTGGACAAGCCATCAAAGCCTTGCCCGGTCGACAAGGTCGAGCCTAAGCCGCAACCAAAGCCCTGATTCCATCGGCGACGAACTGAACAGCAAGCGCCGCGAGCAGGACGCCGAGCAGCCGAGTTAGAATGGATCGACCGGTTTCGCCCAGAAAGCGGTCGACGCGATGGGCGAGAGCGAGCACCAAGGCGGTGATGGCCAAACAGGCCATCAGGATTGCCACAAAGGCAAGTTTTGCCAGCGGCGAGGTGAAGCCGCCTGATAGCAGCACCGTAGCCGAGATCGCCCCGGGCCCTGCGATCAGCGGGATCGCCAAGGGGAAGGCTGCGATGTTGCGGATCATGTCGCGCGTCACCGCCGTTGTGGCGCTGCGCTCGTGGCGTTCCTGGCGACGCTCGAAGATCATCTCGAATGCGATGAAGAACAGCAGCAGTCCGCCGGCCGTGCGGAAGGCGGGCAGCGTGATACCGAACATCGTCAGGATGACGGTTCCGCCGAGCGCAAAAAGCGCCAGAATGGCAAAGCCGATGATGGACGCGCGGACGCCGACCTGAAGCCGCTCAGACCGATTCATGCCGGCCGTGATGGCAAGAAACAGCGGCGCGAGACCGGGCGGATCGATCGTGACCAGGATCGTCACGAAGGCGTTGAAGGCGCTTTCAAACTCAGGCATTTCTGCTTCTTCTTCCCCCTAGCCGGGGTGTTGTTTCAACCAGGCTGAACCCGATTTGCCGATGTTTTTACATATCGGCGCGACGCTTTTTTCGCCTGCCTCATAACAACTAGCAGCCACTAAAGCTATCACGTTGTTATTCCTCGCAATTTCGATCAGCTTTGCTGTGGGAATCGCTCCTGCCGGATTGGTGTCAGCAGACGAGTTCCTATATAAAAGACTGATGATTCCTAGCGATCGGTACTTCTAAGTTGACAGACCAAAGCACTCCGCGCGTCCCCGGCGACGGTGGCCCGAACGGCATTGAGCCGATCTCCATCATGGAGGAGATGCAGCGCTCGTATCTCGATTACGCCATGAGCGTGATCGTGAGCCGTGCGCTGCCTGATGTTCGCGATGGTCTGAAGCCTGTTCATCGCCGCATCATGTTTGCGTCCTATGACAGTGGTTATCACTGGAACCGCAAGTATGTGAAATCGGCGCGTCCGGTTGCGGATGTGATGGGTAAATACCATCCACATGGCGACGCCTCGATCTATGACGCACTGGTCCGCATGGCGCAGGATTGGTCCCTGCGCGTGCCGCTGATCGACGGGCAGGGCAACTTCGGCTCGATCGACGGCGATAGCCCGGCGGCCATGCGTTACACCGAAGCGCGTCTCACCAAGGTCGCGCATGAGCTTCTGGAAGACATCGACAAGGACACTGTCGACTTCCAGGACACGTATGATTCTTCCGGTTCCGAGCCGAAGGTTCTGCCGGCGCGCTTCCCGAACCTGTTGGTCAACGGTTCGGGCGGTATCGCGGTCGGCATGGCGACCAACATCCCGCCGCACAATCTTTCCGAGATCATCAACGGCACGATCGCGCTGATCGACAATCCGGCGCTCGATCTGACGGACCTGATGGACATCATTCCAGGTCCCGACTTCCCGACCGGCGCGCTGATCCTTGGTCGTTCAGGCATTCACTCCGCTTATTCCACCGGTCGCGGTTCGGTGCTGATGCGCGGGAAGGTTCACACGGAAACGATCCGCGGTGAGCGCGAAGCGATCATCGTCACGGAAGTGCCGTTCCAGGTGAACAAGGCCTCCATGATCGAGAAGATGGCCGAACTGGTGCGCGACAAGCGCATCGAGGGCATCTCCGACATCCGCGACGAGAGCGATCGCCAGGGCTATCGCGTGGTGATCGAGCTCAAGCGCGATGCCAATGCGGAAGTGGTGTTGAACCAGCTCTACCGCTTCACGCCGCTGCAAACTTCGTTCGGCTGCAACATGGTTGCGCTGAACGGCGGCAAGCCGGAAGTGCTCAACCTCATCGACATCCTAAAAGCGTTTATCGCTTTCCGCGAAGATGTCATCAGCCGCCGCACCAAGTACCTTCTGCGCAAGGTGCGCGATCGCGCCCATATCCTCGTGGGCCTTGCAATCGCCGTTGCGAATATCGACGAGGTGATTGCGCTGATCCGTCGGGCACCGGATCCGCAGACCGCGCGTGACCAGTTGATGGAGCGTCGCTGGCCTGCTCAGGACGTCGAAGCCTTGATCCGCCTCATCGATGATCCACGCCACAAGATCAACGAAGACGGCACCTACAATCTGTCCGAGGAACAGGCCCGCGCCATTCTCGAGTTGCGGCTGCAGCGCCTGACCGCGCTCGGACGCGACGAAATCGCCGATGAGTTGAACAAGATCGGCGCCGAAATTTCGGATTACCTCGACATCCTTTCGTCGCGTCTGCGCATCCAGACGATCGTCAAGGACGAGCTTGCTGCCGTTCGCGACGAGTTTGGCACGCCACGCCGCACCGAACTGGTGGACGGCGGTGCGGACATGGAGGACGAGGACCTCATTGCTCGCGAGGACATGGTCGTCACTGTCAGCCATACCGGCTACATCAAGCGCGTGCCGCTTTCCTTGTACCGTTCCCAGCGTCGGGGCGGCAAAGGCCGTTCGGGTATGTCGACGCGCGACGAAGATTTCGTCACGCGGCTGTTCGTTGCGAACACCCATACGCCGGTGCTGTTCTTCTCCTCGCGCGGCATCGTCTACAAAGAAAAGGTCTGGCGTCTGCCGATCGGCAATCCGCAATCGCGCGGCAAGGCGCTGATCAACATGCTGCCGCTGGAACAGGGCGAGCGTATCACGACGATCATGCCGCTGCCGGAGGACGAAGATAGCTGGGGTAACCTGGATGTCATGTTCGCCACAACGCGTGGCACTGTCCGCCGCAACAAGCTGTCCGACTTCGTTCAGGTCAATCGCAACGGCAAGATTGCGATGAAGCTGGAAGAAGAGGGCGACGAGATCCTCGGTGTCGCGACCTGTACCGATAGTGATGATGTTCTGCTGACCGCAGCATCCGGCCAGTGCATTCGCTTCCCGGTCGGCGATGTTCGCGTTTTCTCCAGCCGCAACTCGGTCGGTGTGCGCGGCATCAACATGGCAGAGGACGATCGTGCGATTTCAATGACGATCCTGCATGGCGTCGAATCGGAAGCTTGGGAGCGGGTCGCTTATCTTCGCCGCGCTGCAAGTGAACGCCGTGCGCTCACTGGCGACGATGAGGAAATCGTAGCACCGACGGAAGATGTCGCCGTTGAAGGCGACCTTGCAGACGAACGTTACGAGGAACTGAAATCGCGTGAGGAGATGGTGCTGACCGTTACCGAACGTGGTTACGGCAAGCGCTCTTCGTCCTATGATTTCCGTGTCACGGGTCGCGGCGGCAAAGGTATCCGCGCCACCGACGTCTCGAAGACCGCTGAGATCGGTCGCCTGGTTGCGGCTTTCCCTGTGGAAACCACTGATCAAATCATGCTGGTTTCCAACGGCGGCCAGGTGATCCGGGTGCCGGTGGAAGGCATCAGAATGGCGAGCCGGGCCACGAAGGGCGTCAAGGTTTTCGTCACGGCAAAGGATGAGCGCGTCGTGTCGGTTGAGCGCATCTCAGAGCCTCAGGTCGAGGATGGCGAGGATGCTGCACCGGTTGCCGAGATCGAATAGCGAGAGGCGCCTTTATTGAAACAAAGAAAAAGGGACGCCCGGGAAAGCGTCCCTTTTCATCTGCTGGAGGGCAGGAAATTCTTAGTTGAAGCGGTAAGGCTGCTGGAAGTTAGGGCCAAAGCGGTTCATGCGGCTGCGCTTCACCGTCTGCTTCACGTGCTGTGCTTCCTGGTGGAGGCCGAACACGGTCGCGATCAGCATCGCAATGGTCATAGCGGCGGCGAGCATCAAGATCATCATGGCTTTGTTCTCCTGCTCCAAGAACACATTGATCTTCGATCGGTTCCAACCGGCCGTTACTTTCTTCAAAACAGCAATCGTCACGGTTCCGTGAGTTTGCTTGTGCGCGATCTCCGAACCCGTTTGCCTTTGGTTGGATGGCCGATTAGAAGCGCCCCATGACACAGCGCGTGGCAATTTATGCAGGATCGTTCGATCCGTTGACCAACGGACACCTTGATGTTCTCAAGGGGGCGCTTACCGTTGCCGACAAGGTGCTGGTTGCGATCGGCATTCAGGCTTCCAAGACGCCGCTCTTCTCGTTCGATGAGCGGGTAAAGCTGATCGAGACCGCTGCCCGCGACGAACTCGGGGCGACCGCAGAACGGCTGTCCGTGATTGCTTTTGAAGGTCTGGTCATTGCCGCAGCGCGCAAGCATGACGCTGGGATCATGATCCGCGGACTGCGCGACGGCACGGATCTGGACTACGAAATGCAGATGGCGGGTATGAACGAAACCATGGCACCGGAGCTGCAAACGATTTTTGTGCCGGCCAGCCCTTCCGTTCGCACAATAACTGCCACACTTGTCAGGCAGATAGCCGCGATGGGCGGCGATATCAGGCCCTTCGTCCCAGCTTCCGTCGCAGCCGCGCTGGAAGCCAAGTTCAAGAAATGATTTCGGGAGACAGTCTTATGCGCACGTTCAGGCTCGCTTCGCTGGCCCTTGCCTTTGCTTTGTCGTCGGCCGTTGGAAGCGCGCCGGCGCTTGCTGCCGGTCCTCAGGATACGCTTGTTCTGACCCTGAAAAACGGCGACGTGACCATTGCACTTCGGCCGGATCTCGCACCGAAGCATGTCGAGCAGATCAAGACGCTGGTCCGTGAAGGCGCCTATGACAATGTGGCCTTCCATCGTGTAATCGAAGGCTTCATGGCGCAGACGGGCGACGTGCAGTATGGCGACCTGAAGGAAGGCTACAAGGCTTCGGCTGTTGGCACCGGCGGCTCGGAACTCCCGGATCTGCCGGCAGAGTTTTCGCAGGAACATTTCGTTCGCGGCACGGTGGGCATGGCGCGGTCGCAGAACCCGGATTCTGCCAATTCGCAGTTCTTCATCATGTTCGCCCCGGCACCTCCGCTGGACGGCGACTATACGATCGTCGGCAAGGTCGAGAAGGGCTTGGACCTCATCGACTCCATCAAGCGCGGCGATCCTTCGGATAATGGTTCGGTTTCCGAGCCTGACCGCATCGTCAAGGCGCGCATCGCTGCCGACGCCAAGTAACCAGATCAAGCAAGCGGCGCCGATCCCGGCGACCCACTAAAAGGAGCTCACATGGCTGAGATCAAGGATCCAGAAAACACGCTGGTGATGGAAACCACCAAGGGCAAGGTCGTTATCGAACTGTTCCCGGACCTGGCTCCCGGCCATGTCGGCCGGATCAAGGAACTGGCACGCGAAGGTGCGTATGACGGCGTCGTGTTCCACCGCGTTATCGACGGCTTCATGGCGCAAACTGGCGACGTGAAGTTCGGCAACTCCACGACCTCCGGCTTCAACCCGTCGCGCGCCGGAATGGGCGGTTCGGAGAAGCCGGACTTGAAGGCCGAGTTCAACAACATGAACCATGGCCGCGGGACCTGCTCGATGGCCCGTTCGCAGAGCCCAAACTCTGCAAATTCGCAGTTCTTCATCTGCTTCGAAAACGCTGCCTTCCTGAACCGCCAGTACACCGTCTGGGGCCAGGTCATCGAGGGCATGGAGAATGTTGACAATATCAAGCGCGGTGAGCCGGTACAGGATCCCGACAAGATTACGTCGCTAAAGGTTGCGGCCGACGTCGCCGCTTAAGGCTTAGTCTATGACGCAGTTGCTCTGGTCACTGCTCGGCATCGTGTCCGGAGCGCTCATCGCCTTTCAAGCCCCGATCAACACCCAGTTGGGTCGGGGCTTGGGCATGCCGATTGCGGCTGCCTGCATCTCATTCCTTGCCGGAACACTGGTGCTCATTATCGCGACAGCCGTGATGACGCGCATGCAGGGCACCGCGCCGACTTTCCGTGCGCCAGCACCCTGGCTGTTCGTAGCCGGCGGTCTGCTTGGCGCCGTTTACGTCACAACGTCGATCCTGCTGATCCCGCGTCTTGGCGCAGCGGCCTTGATGGCATTTCTGGTAGCAGGACAGCTGCTGGCCAGCATGTTTCTTGATCGCATCGGGTTCCTGGGTTTGGCCGTGCGGGAGATTTCCATGGGCCGCATCATGGGCGCTCTGCTGCTTTTGTCCGGCGCCCTGATGATCCGTTTCACCTGATGAAGGTCGATCTTTTCGACTTCGACCTACCTGACGAATGCATAGCGCTTCGGCCAGCCGATCCGCGTGACAGCGCGCGCATGCTCGTTGTCGGTGATGATGGTGCGCTTGGCGATCGAAACGTGTTTGATCTGCCGAAGCTGCTGCGTGCCGGTGACGCCTTGGTATTCAACGATACTAAGGTCATTCCGGCTCAGTTGCAAGGCATCCGCAGCCGAGGCGAGAACAAGTCCGCGGTAGACGCGACCTTGCACATGCGCGTCGCGGCAGACCGCTGGCGGGCGTTTATGCGTCCGGCAAAGCGGGTTGCTATGGGCGATCGCATTGCCTTCGGCCACTCCGCCGAAGCTTGCATGATTGGCGCATTGGACGCGACGGTTGTCGAGAAGGGTGAGGGCGGCGAAGTTGAGCTTGCCTTTGATCTTTCAGGCGCTTTCCTCGATGAAGCCCTGCACACTGTCGGCCATATTCCGCTGCCGCCTTATATTGCATCGAAGCGGCCCGAAGATGCGCGAGACCGCTCGGACTACCAAACGATCTACGCAGATCAGGAAGGGGCCGTCGCCGCGCCAACCGCCGGTCTGCATTTCACGCCGCAGCTGATGGCCGCTTTGGATGAAGCGGGGATCTCGCGCCACTTCGTGACCCTGCATGTCGGGGCAGGGACGTTTCTGCCGGTGAAGGCGGATGATACCGCCGACCACAAGATGCATTCTGAGATTGGCTTGGTGACGGAGGACGTGGCCGCTTCCCTGAACGCCGTGCGCG
This sequence comes from Tianweitania populi, assembly GCF_014652875.1. Lineage (GTDB taxonomy): Bacteria > Pseudomonadota > Alphaproteobacteria > Rhizobiales > Rhizobiaceae > Tianweitania > Tianweitania populi. The sequence continues at coordinate 970,192 of NZ_BMZQ01000001.1, forward strand.
CTCGCGGCGGACGGATCGTTTGCGTTGGCACAACTTCGCTGCGGCTGCTTGAAAGCGCCGCTGATGCAGATGGCTTGATCCAACCGTGGCAGGGTCCGACCGACATTTTCATCACGCCGGGCTACCGCTTCCGCGCAGTGGACATCCTCATGACGAACTTCCATCTTCCCCGTTCGACGCTCTTCATGCTCGTTTCCGCCTTTGCAGGTTTCCAGAGCATGCATGACGCTTATGCGCACGCGATCGGAAATGGCTACCGCTTCTATTCCTACGGCGATTCCAGCCTGCTGTTTCGCAACGATGTTCAGGGCGTGCCGGCATGAGCGAGACCTTCCAGTTCGCGCTTCAAGCAACAGACGGCAACGCCCGGCTTGGCGCCATCACCATGCCGCGTGGAACCGTACGTACGCCTGCCTTCATGCCGGTCGGAACGGCAGCGACCGTGAAGGCGCTGTATATGGATCAGGTGCGTGGAACGGGCGCCGACATCATCCTCGGCAATACCTATCACCTGATGCTGCGACCTGGCGCCGAGCGTGTGGCGCGTCTGGGTGGGTTGCATGAGTTTGCCCGTTGGCCTCACCCGATTCTTACCGACTCAGGCGGATTTCAGGTCATGTCGCTGTCGAAGCTGCGCAAGTTGACGGAGCAGGGTGTTACCTTCCGTTCGCATGTCGATGGCGCACGCTATGAGATGTCGCCGGAGCGGTCGATTGAAATCCAGGGCTTGCTCGGATCAGATGTCCAGATGCAGCTCGATGAATGCGTGGCGTTGCCGGCGCCTTACGCGGATGTCGAGCGTGCCATGGAGATGTCGCTGCGATGGGCGGAGCGTTGCCAGACAGCTTTCGGCGACCAGCCGGGCCGTGCGATGTTCGGCATCGTGCAGGGTGGGGCGGAGCCGGTTTTGCGCGAGCGCTCGGCATCAGCGCTCAAAGCTATGGACCTGAAAGGCTATTCGGTCGGTGGTCTTGCGGTCGGCGAACCGCAGCACGTCATGCTGGAAATGCTCGACGTGACATGCCCTGTCTTGCCTGCTGATAAGCCACGCTACCTTATGGGCGTTGGAACACCTGACGACATTCTGAAGTCGGTGGCGCGTGGTATCGACATGTTCGACTGCGTGATGCCGACACGCGCCGGCCGGCATGGTCTTGCCTTCACCCGTCGAGGACGGGTGAACCTCCGCAATGCCAGGCATGCCGACGATTACCGACCGCTGGACGAGGAAAGTGACTGCCCGGCGGCGCGGGACTATTCCCGCGCTTACCTGCATCATCTCGTGCGCTCGCAGGAGGCGCTGGGTGCGATGCTGCTATCCTGGAACAACATCGCTTATTATCAGCATCTGATGCAGAGTATTCGCGGTGCAATTGGCGAGGGTCGCTTCTTGGCATTCGCCGAGGATGCGACCGAAGGCTGGGCGCGCGGCGATATCCCGCCGCTCTAGGCTGCCGTTGACGGGCGGGTTTGAAGAACCGCTCGCCAGCCAATCGCCAGCAGCAAGGCGGCCGCGACCACCAGCGAGCCGGTGCCGATCAGCTGATACAACACCACGCCGGACACGCCGCCGAGCGAGAAGGCTGCAACGGTCTCGATGTGCAAACGCAAACGTGCACGGATTTCGACGGCGTTCTCGCTCGTCTCGGTACCGCGTGCGATGTCGATGAGCATGCCCAGGCCGATGCCGATATCGGTCAGCATACCCGAGACATGGGTGGTACGAACGCGTGCTTGAGAAATCCGCGTCACCACTGCGTTCTGAAGGCCCATCAGGAAGCTGAGGCTGATCACTGTCAAATCGACGGAGGGCGGTCCGCCTCGAAGTAGTTCGACGATGCCGACCGCAGCAAGGATAATGGCTTCAAGCAGGATGCTGTGGGCGTAGATGGCCGCGTTGCCGCGCCGGCGCCCGTCATTGATCAGCAGCGTCGAAAGTGCCGACCCAGTGACGAAGGACAGCACGATCAGCAGGAAGAAGCCGGCTAATCCAAGATCCGCAATCGCCAGGTGATCGGATAGAAGCGATACATTCCCGGTCATGTTGGCCGCGAAGAAGCCGACCGCGTGGAAGGCCGCCGCGTTCAAGCCACCGGCGATTGCAGCCAACATCCCCGCCAATTGGCGATTGCGCAGACTGTCGCGACCAGCCCCTTCCGTTACAAGCATGTCCAGTGCCACGATCAACGAGGCTCGCCCAGCCGAGTCTCACCCTTTCCCGTTCATCTTTAGCACTGCGGACAGACCAATCAAAAAACAAACCGGCTACATCAATCTTACCGTTACGTACTCAGCGTCCCGCCGGCACGCAGTGTGACGCTATTGATGAGCCAGCTTCCGTCCCGCTGCTGCTGAAGGGTATAGGTGGCCACATAGTCTTTGCCATCCGCGCCCAAAATCATCACATCCTGCTGGATCTGGTTGCCCACCTCCTTCGAGGTGCCAAAATCGTAGCGGGCGGGATTGTGCACCATGGGGTATGCCTGACGGACCATCGACATGAAGATAGCCATGTTCGGAAATTTCATCCGCAACATCGGTGAGGCAAAGGAGTAAGCCTCGGCGTCGCGGTTGCCACGAAATGCCGACATTTGACGCTGGATGACGCTTTGCGCTGCCTTGATTTCGGCTTCGCCAGCGAATGTAGGCGCACTACCTGTTCCAAGTAGAAGGATAGCTATAAACAAGCGATGCACTGGTGTTCTCCCTTGTTCTACCTGCGTTTAGCGCGGACACTGGTCACTTCCAATTACGAGTTACGTAAGGAACCCGCGCTGGGTTTCGCGCGTATCGCATCAGATATCAGGGGGCGCGATGAAGGCGTTTTTCATTCAGATCAAATGTGAGCTCGGCAAAGCCTACGAAGTGGCGCGTGCAATCGCGGATGCCGAGTTGGCGTCCGAGGTTTATTCCACTGCCGGCGAGTTCGATCTGCTCGCAAAATTCTACATCGAGGACGGCGGCGACGTTGGCCACTTCGTTAACGAGAAGATCCAGATCCTGCCGGGTATCCGCGATACGCGGACCATCGTCACCTTTCGCGCCTTTTAAGTTGCCAGACTAACGTCGTGCTTGCTTTTTAGCCGGGAACTCTCTGAAATGCGTGGAAGTAGGGAGTAGAAGCTTGGTTGCATTCGATGAGATGCGTCCGGAAAATAGCGGACTGCGTCAGCCATACCAGAAATACCAGGCTTGGCTCGACGAGCAGGATCCGGCCCGTCTCACGGAAAAGATGCAGGATGCCGAGCGTGTCTTTCGCAAGACCGGCATCACCTTTGCCGTTTACGGAGAAGATGCGGCAGCCGAGCGACTGATCCCCTTCGACATCGTGCCACGCATCCTGTCTGGCCAGGAATGGCGGCGTCTGATGCAAGGCATTGAGCAGCGTGTGCAGGCTCTCAACGCTTTTCTGGACGACATCTACCATCGCCAGGAGATCATCAAGGCCGGGCGAATCCCGAAGGAGCTGATCGCCAACAACGAGGCCTTCCTGCCAGAGATGATCGGCGTGCGGCCGCCGGCCGGCGTATATACCCATATCATAGGCACGGATATCGTTCGTACCGGCGAAGACGAGTTCTTCGTGCTGGAAGACAATGCACGCACACCCAGCGGCGTTTCCTACATGCTGGAGAACCGCGAAACCATGATGCAGCTCTTCCCCGAGCTGTTTCAGCGGATCAAGGTTAGGCCGGTCGCCAATTATCCTCAGCTCCTGCGGCAGTCGCTGGCGGCCGTCAAACCTGAGGGCTGCGAAGGCTCGCCGCGCATTGCGGTTCTAACACCAGGAAGCTTCAACTCCGCCTATTTCGAACATGCGTTCTTGGCCGACCAGATGGGCGTCGAACTGGTTGAAGGACAAGATCTGCGCGTCATCGATGGCCATGTCGCGATGAGAACGACGCAAGGGTACAAGCGAATCGACGTACTGTATCGTCGCGTCGACGACGCCTTCCTTGATCCCATGACATTCCGACCTGACTCAGCCCTTGGTGTGCCGGGCATCATGGATGTGTATCGAGCGGGCAAGATCACGATCGCCAATGCGCCGGGGACCGGGATCGCGGACGATAAGGCGATCTACTCATACATGCCGGAGATCATCGAGTTCTACACAGGTCGCAAGGCGCTGCTGCCCAATATCGAGACCTACCGCTGCTCGGAGCCATCGAGCCTGTCTTACGTGCTCGAGCATCTGCACGAGCTCGTGGTCAAGGAAGTGCATGGCTCCGGTGGCTACGGCATGCTGGTCGGCCCTGCGGCGTCAAAGAAGGAGAGGGAAGCTTTTGCCGAAAAGCTCAAGGCCAGACCCTCAAACTACATTGCCCAGCCCACGCTTTCGCTTTCCACCGTGCCGATCCTGACCGAAGCTGGTCTCGCTCCGCGCCATGTCGATCTGCGGCCCTTCGTGCTCGTCTCGGACCGCATCCAGATCGTGCCTGGCGGTCTGACACGCGTCGCGCTGAAGGAAGGCTCGCTCGTGGTCAATTCCTCGCAAGGCGGCGGCACCAAAGACACCTGGATCCTGGACGATTAGATGCTGCTCGGACGCACCGCCAACGGTCTTTATTGGATGAGCCGCTATATCGAGCGCGCCGAGAACATGGCGCGCTTGCTGGATGCGGGCTTGCGTCTCGCGCTGACGCAAACCACCAGCTCGGCCGAGGAATGGACATCCCTGGTTGTGAGCGCGGGTGCCGAAGCGGCGTTTCGAGAGCGACACGACGAGTTTACTGCCGCCACGGTTTCGGACTTTCTGCTGCGCGACACCTCCAACCCCTCAAGCGTCGTGTCGTCCATCGAAACGGCGCGCATGAACGGCAGGATGGTGCGAACGGCACTGACCCGAGAGTGCTGGGAGAGCCTGAACGAAGCCTGGATGTCGTTGAAGCGGCTCCTCGCCAATCCAATCGATGAGCGGGAGTTGCCGAGCGTTCTCGACGCGATCAAGCGGGACACGGCGCTGTTCCGCGGCTCCTTCCAGGGCACGATGCTGCGCAACGAGATCTACAATTTTGCGTCGCTTGGGACACTGGTGGAGCGAGCCGACAACACAGCGCGCATTCTTGACGTCAAATACTATGTTCTGCTGCCCTCGGTGCACTGGGTCGGCTCGTCGCTGGACAACTACCAGTGGGAGTCGATCCTGCGCTCGGTCTCGGCCCATCGATCTTACCGCTGGGTTTACGAAGCCGATTACAAGCCTACACTCATTGCCGACTATCTGATCCTCAATCCGCGCATGCCCCGCTCGCTGGCCTTCTGCTATCGCGGCATCGTCGAGGATCTGCGGCAACTATCGGAAGATTACGGTTTGCAGCATCCAAGCTATGACATCGCGGTCAAGGTGCTGGAGCGGCTGCAGGTTAGCTCCATCAAAGATGTTTTCGACTACGGGCTGCACGAATATCTCGAAGGCTTCATCGATGACAATGCGCGCTTCAGCCAGGCTGTGGCCGACAATTACCGGTTCACCTGATCGATGCGCCTGAAGATCACCCACAAGACTGAATACGCTTACGATCAGCCGAATGCCTATGCCTTGCAGAGACTAAGGTTGATCCCCACAGACGGTCATAGCCAGCGTGTTCTCAGTTGGTCGCTCGACATCAGCGGTGCCACGGAAGAGGCCGGCTACACGGATGCGTTTGGCAATGTCACGCGTCTGGTCAGTGTTGATTCGGGCGAGACAAGTCTCAGCGCAACGGCAACTGGCGTAATCGAGACGATCGATCGCTCCGGCGTCTCGGGACCACATCGCGGCTACACGCCACTTTGGCTGTTCAGGCAGGAAACGCCGCTCACTGCAGCTGGCGATTCAATCAAGGCGCTTGTCGCCGATGTTGACGATGGTGCGCCCTTGCAGCGGATGCATGCGCTGCTCCAACTGATCGTTGAACGCGTGGCCTACGAGAAAGGTAGCACGACCGTTGCGACTACGGGTGAAGAAGCTGCCCGCAAGGGAGCCGGTGTCTGCCAGGATCAGGCGCATATATTTGCGTCCGCCGCACGACTATTAGATGTGCCGGCTCGCTATGTCAGCGGCTATCTCATGTCGGAAGGCGATAACCACGCTGCTAGCCATGCCTGGGCAGAAGTGCATATCGAGGGTCTAGGCTGGGTCGCGTTCGATCCTGCCAACGGCATTTCACCTGATGAACGCTATGTCCGCCTAGCCACGGGCCGCGATTACAATGATGCCTGTCCTGTTTCCGGCTTCAGGCTGGGAGAAGCAGCAGAACGTCTTGAAGTTCACGTCACAGTCGAGCAGTAATCTGCTCGACCCTCGTTGGATTGGACTTTCATGACTTATTGCGTCGGCCTCAAGATCGATCGCGGCTTGGTGTTCATGTCCGACACCCGCACAAACGCCGGCATCGACAACATTTCCACCTTCCGGAAGATGCATGTGTGGGAGGAGCCGGGCGAGCGCGTCATCGTGCTGATGTCGGCCGGCAATTTGGCCACCACCCAAGCCGTCGTCAGCATGTTGGACGAACGTTCGAAGGCTGCCTCAGACCGGGTCGGAACGCTTCTCGAAACGCCTTCGATGTTCCAGACAGCAAAGCTGGTGGGCGACACGGTGAAGGAGGTCATCAAGACATCCTCGCCGGACGGGCAGACCGCCGATTCCTATTTCAACGCTTCGATCATCTTGGGCGGACAGATCAAGGGTGGCGAGCCTCGTCTGTTTTTGATCTATCCGGAAGGCAACTTCATCGAGGCCGGGGAAGACACTCCTTTCTTCCAAATCGGCGAAACGAAATACGGCAAGCCGATCATCGTGCGTGCCTACGATCCTGCGATGAGCTTTGCCGAAACAGCCAAGCTCCTGTTGGTCTCCTTCGATTCGACGTTGAAGTCGAACCTGTCCGTCGGCCTGCCGCTCGACATGATGTTCTATGAGCGCAACACGATGCGGGTCGGTTTCCGCAAGCGGATCGGCGGGGATGATCCTTATTATCGAGCAGTATCGGATGGATGGTCGAACGCCTTGAAAGCGGCCTTCAGCAGCCTGCCTGAATTTACCGAAGACTGATCTTCCAACGATTGATGATGCCGCTCACGCTGCGAAGCCTGGAGGTTTGCGCGCTGCCGTCATGCACGCTGAGCAAGATTGCCTAAAGAAAAGGGCCTCCGAAGAGGCCCTTTAAGTTGATCAGTACGGGGAGTTGCACTGGCGTCGTGGGCCATTGTTCGGCTGGAACGTGTTGTCCGATGCACGATATGACCGGTATCGATCGTAGCACCACTGAACGTGGCTGCTGCCCGACCTCACACGCGGTGCTGACTGCGAATTGGCGATCGCCCCACCGATGATTGCACCACCGAGGAACGCTGCCGCAGGGTACCAGGCATTGCCATGACGGCGATAGCCGTGACGATAATGGCGGTAGCCTCGGTGACCATTGTAGTAATCGCGGCCGCGACCATCGCGATAATAGCCGCGATGATGACCGTGGCGGCGATACTGAACCTGGGTCGGCTGTTCGGCGACATTCTTGCTGACTGGCGCCGACGGGCGCTCAACCTGCATCGCTGCCTGCGCAGGAACGAAAGTCGTGGCCGCCATCATAGCCGAGATAGCTGCAGCGCCGACGGATTTCCAAATCTTGTTCATGTTGCCTCCTGAGCAAATGCATTGGTCCCTATGGATCTCCAAACGATGGAGCATGCATTCTGTTCCCTCCCAGTGTGCTGGTCACGCAATCGAGATCATCCAGCACGATCAACTTCATAACGATTCATCAACCATGTTCGCGCATGGTCGCTCATCATCGGGTTTGGAGAATATCCTGTGAGCGAAGTGGTTTCTCGGCGAGGCGTGCTCGCAGGCTTGGGGCTGGTCGGACTAGCCGGGTGCAGCCGCAGCTTAGACATGTCTGCGTTCGATATGGATTTCAGCCCGACGGGTACGATCAGGCCGAAGGTTAGCGTCGAACGCTCCCTAGGCGGCTACCAGGCTATGTACGGCTCGATGCAGGATGGTCCCTTCGTCCTGCCTGCCGTTCCCTATGAGAAAGTACCGCGAGAGTTCCGCCGTCAGGTCGTCCAGGACCCCACAGGCGAGGCACCAGGCACGATCGTCGTGAACTTGCAGGAGCGCCACCTGTATTTCGTACAGCCGGGTGGCGAAGCCATTCGTTACGGCGTCGGCATCGGCAAGGAGGGCTTCTTGTGGTCGGGTCGTGCGGTCATCCAATACAAAAAGGAATGGCCGACCTGGACGCCCCCGCGCGAGATGATCGCGCGCAAGCCTGAACTCGTAAAATGGGCTGGCGGGCAGCCGGGCGGTCTGGACAATCCGCTGGGTGCGCGTGCGCACTACATCTACAAGGACAATGTTGACACCGGCTATCGCGTGCATGGCTCGCCGGAGTGGTGGACCATTGGGCAAGCGATGTCATCCGGCTGCGTCCGCATGATCAATCAGGACGTTATCGACCTGTATAATCGCGTGCAGAACAAGGCTACGATCGTCGTCGGCTGATGCGCCTCACGCGGTGCCGGAGAACTCCATCTTCAGCATCGCATTCACCTTCTCGCCGAACTTGTCGAGATCGAAGGGTTTGGCGACCATGTCCATGCCAGGCGCCAAGAAGCCCTGGCGGCTGGTTGCACCTTCGGCATAGCCAGTCGCGAACAGCACTTTCAATTCCGGGCGAACGGTGCGGGCACGTTCCGCCAGTTCGCGGCCATTCATACCAGGCAAGCCCACATCAGTCAGCAGGAGATCAATGGTCTGATCGCTTTCGATGATCGATAGGGCACGTTGTGCATCATTGGCTTCGATCGTCTCATAGCCGAGATCGTTAAGGTAATCGACGATCAGCATCTGAACGAGAACTTCATCCTCGACCACCAGGATGGTTCCGCTACCCGTTGCGACCGTCATTTCTTCGTCCTCACTATCGTCGGCCTCCGCAACGACACTGGTGTCGCGAGGCATATAGATTTCCACTGTCGTGCCCTCATCGGGCGTCGACAAGATGCGTGTATGTCCGCCGACTTGCTTGGCGAAGCCGAAGATCATCGAAAGACCAAGTCCCGTACCCTGGCCGATGGGCTTCGTCGTGAAAAACGGGTCGAATGCCTTGTCGATGACGGATTGCGGCATGCCCGTACCCGTATCGCTAACGAGGATCTGAACGTAATCTCCCGGCGCAACACCGAAGCTCGTTGCCTGTGCCAGATTGAGCTTCGTGTTCAACGTCGAGATCGTCAGTTGACCGCCGCCCGGCATGGCATCGCGAGCATTGATGGCCAAATTGAGAACGGCGCTTTCAAACTGGTTGCGATCGGTCAAGGCCGGCCACAAGCGCGGCTCTAGCTTCGTTTCAACATTGATGCTGTCGCCGATCGTTCTTTGCAAAAGCTCAAGCAAAGACGAGATTCGCTCGTTCAGATCCGTCCGTTCCACGTCCAGCGACTGGCGGCGCGAAAAGGCGAGAAGCCGGTGCGTCAGCGCGGCCGCGCGATCAGCCGATGACGTGATGATGTCGATGTAGCGATCAATCCCATCAACCTTGCCAGTTGCCAGACGCTTGCGCAGAAGATCCGCTCCGCCCTTGATCCCGGCCAGCATGTTGTTGAAGTCATGCGCAATACCGCCGGTCAGCTGACCAATTGCTTCCATCTTCTGGGATTGGCGTAGCGCTTCTTCCTTCTCGGCAAGCTCGCGTGTGCGTGCTTCGACCTCAGCTTCCAGCATGTCATTCGCCAGCCGGATACCAGACACGTCGATGGCGCAACCGACGTGACCGACAAACCTGCCCGACCCGCTATAGCGTGGCGCAGCTTCACAGCGCAGCCAACGCGTATGTCCGTCGCCGTCGATCACACGGACCTCAACGCTCAGTACGGCGCGACGCTGAAGCGCTTGCTGATTGGCGGCGGCGAAGGCAGGGAGATCATCCGCCAGAATCAGCGTCGCCCATCCACCATCCATCATCTCTGGAATTGTGGTGACGAAATCCGTTTCAAAGCGGCGGTTGACGAAGGTGAAGCGGCCGACTTCATCCGTCGCCCAGATCAGGGCAGGGGCGCTATCCGCCATCAACTGAAAGCGGTGCTCGCTTTCCTGTAAGGCGAGCATTGCCGTTTCACGATCCCGCCGCGCTCGCGCTTCATCGAGCGCACGCTTGGCGACGCCGGGTATGCGCCCCAGATCGCGTTTCGTGACATAATCCGTTGCGCCGGCACGCACGGCTTCCGTGGCGAATTTTTCGCCTATGACGCCAGAGATAAAGATAAACGGCACGTTCGGCGCCAGCGTTGTTGCGACGCCGAACGCTTCCAGCCCAGTGAAATCCGGCAGCGAGTAATCCGAGAAGATCAAATCATACCGAGAGGCACTTAAAGCCGTCTCGAAATCGCGGCGGATTACCGCGCGATCAATCCTGGTGTCCGGGCCTAGCTTAAGAATTTGACGTGTGATCAGGTCGGCATCGATGCTGCTGTCTTCCAGCAACAGGATGCGGGCGCCTGGTTCCGATGAGTCGGCCAAAACACTTTGCTGCATCTTAAGTTTGCCTGGCCGGGAATGGCTCATTCAGAACAGCCCAGACCATTCCGAGATGGCGGATCGCTTCGAAGAACGCGTTGAATTCAACCGGTTTCACAACAAACGAGTTCACGCCGCTGCTGTAGCTGCGCACCACGTCGCTTTCTTCCCGAGACGAGGTCAGCATCACCATTGGAATGTTGCGGTGCTCAGGATGCGCCTTGACCCGCTCTAACACCTCTAGACCGTTGATCTTTGGGAGCTTGAGGTCAAGCAAGACGACGGCAGGCGGCTCGGGATCGCGACCCGCGAACTCGCCTTCACAAAAGATGTAATCGAGCGCCTGGACGCCATCGCGCGTGACGATGACTTGGTTGGCAACTTGGCTGCGCATAAGTGCTGCCAGTGTCAGTTCCACATCTGCGGGATTGTCTTCCACTAAGAGGATCGGACGCAGGTTCATTTGGCCGCACGCCCCTTTTTCGGCTTCGGAAGCGTAAAGCTGAACGATGCTCCCTCATTGAGCTTGCCCTCCGCACGGATAGATCCGCCGTGCCGATCGATGATCCGCTTGGTCAGCGCCAAGCCGATGCCGGTGCCTTCGAAATCTTCGATATGATGAAGCCGCTGGAACACCTGGAACAGCTTGCCGCCATAGGCCATGTCGAACCCGACGCCATTGTCGCGCACTGTGTAAATGGTAGTGTTGCCTTCCTCGTGGCCCTCGATCTCAATGATCGCAGGGTCGCGGTCACGCGTGTACTTCACCGCATTGTCAGCCAGATTGTAGATCGCCTGGCGAACGAGGGCGGCGTCACCATAACCGTCAGGCAAAGTGCCGATGCGCCACTCGATACGACGCTCTTCGGTCATGTTGTCAAAGCTGCGGCGCACCTCGCCGGCCACTTTCTGCATGTCAATCGACGACATGTTCAAGCTGGCGCGTCCTAGCTGAGAAAACCGGAGAAGGTCGTCGACAAGCTGACCAGCTGACAGAGCGGCGTTAGAAATCCCGGCCAAATAATGGCGCGAGATCGATTTCAGCTCCGCTTCTTCCTCATCAAGCAGCTGCGCATAGCCGAGGATGTGGCGGAAAGGCGCACGCAGATCATGCGAAATCGAATAGGAAAACGATTCGAGTTCCTTGTTGGAGCGCTGCAGCTCTTCTGCGAGTTCAGCACGCTCTTCAGCACGCTTGAGTACGAAATTGACGACAGCATTGCGGAACTCGCCCGCGGACTGGATCTCGGCAGTCGACCATGGCGCGGAATGATCGCGCACATTCTCTTTCCACGTCTCGAACGATTTGCGCGGGTGAATGCGCATATCGACTTCGCTGACGGAAGGCTTCTTTGGGTCGCCGCCCCAGTTCACAGTGCGAACTACTTCGGGCCGGAACCACATGATGAAGCTCGGATGCAGGCTTGAGATTGGCACGGCAAGCAAGCCGCTCGCCAAATCAGCAATGGCACTGCCGCCTGACCAAGCAGCTGCCAGGTTGTCGGTAGAATAAGGCCCATTGAGCTTGAGGCCGTGCAGCCACGTGGCGAGCTCCCGCATGGCTGTGCTCGGAGGAACACTGCCGGTTGCTAGAACCATGTCTTCCGTGATCACCGACGCGCCCTGCGCATTGGTGATGCCGAGCCACTGACGGGGGCGCTCAACCAAGCCTTGCTGGAAACTCGCTGCACGGCTGACATAAGCAATCAGTTCCGTCTCGATCTGCTTAAAACCAAGACGCTGCCTGCTCTCATTCGTCCGATCGAAGCCGGCAATCTGTTGCGAAACGATGCGGCCAAGGAATTCAGCAGCGTTGCGTACCGGCGGAGGGACATGCAACGGCTCGGCATTGTGGCAGGAAATAAGTCCCCAGAGCTTCCCATCCACGATCAGCGAGATCGACATGGACGCAGCTGTACCCATGTTGCGCATATATTCGAGATGGATCGGCGAGACACTGCGCAGCGCAGAACTGCCGAGATCGGTCGGCTGCCTGTCGACCGGCGAAAATGTCGGCACCAAAGGAACAGGCTCATAGGTCGCATTCGGGATCAACCGAATGCGGTTTTGCAAATACAATTCACGCGCCTGAACCGGAATATCAGTCGCCGGAAATCTAAGATCGAGGTAGGAGGGCAGGGTCCCGTCGCCATCTTCGGCGATGACCGTACCATCCCATTGCTCATTGAAGCGGTAGATCATGACCCGATTGAAGCCGGTCAGATCGCGAACCTCGCGCGCCACCGCATCCGCCAGTTCCAGCGTGCCTTGGTAGCTTTCAGCATTATCGACGAAGCGCCGAAGCTTTGCGTAATGCGCTTCATTACCACCATGAGCCGAAGCCGGCTCGAATTCGAGCATCAATCCTTGTGGCGTCCGCTGCGCCGACACATGATGCCGGTTGTTGCCGATCAGGATCGACTGTTCGAACGAGTCGTCCGGGCGCTTCAACCAGGCGGCCAAATCGCTACGCAATGACGCGAAAGCGCCCGGCTCGATGACCTTCGAGCCACCGTCATCAACGATCAATCCACCGAGAACAGCATCCACGTTCGCGCTGTATTGCAGAACGGCGAAGTCAGCTTCATCCAGGAAAAGTAAGGCTCCATGGGGCTGAATTCCGCCGGGAATGCGGATCGGCTCTTGCGCACAAAGGTCGAGAGACGGCAACTCCGAGGCATCAGGCAAATTCTAGTTCCATGTTATAGAAGCCACTAAACAATATTCAAACTGACTAATACTTCGAGCCGAAGGCTGCGGGTGATTTGCGGCATATGTAGGCCAAGCACTGCGCATGGAAATAACGGCACTGAAATTTCATGACATGTGATGACAAGCGTGCGGCAGTTCACAGCCTATCGCATCTTCCTACAAAAGTCGTGAATCGGCGGTTGACCGCTACCAGGGCGCTGAATATGGTCCGCCGCACTTTCGGACCGCTTCGCGGCTCCCGGGCGCGTAGCTCAGTTGGTAGAGCAACGGACTTTTAATCTGTAGGTCATGGGTTCGAGTCCCATCGCGCTCACCACTTCAAGACACCCCATTCGCCGCACAGGATCGTGACGCCTTGGCACATTGGGCTGGTGGCCTGATCTGCGCTATAGGCCGTGCGAAACGTTCGGGCAGGGCACTTCTCAGATCATGGCAGTCGACGTCGGTTACCTTAGCGCAGTCGGAGCCGGAGCCTTGTCGTTCCTGTCGCCCTGCGTGCTGCCATTGGTGCCGCCTTACCTTTGTTACATGGCTGGCGTGACCGTCGATGATTTTCGCGAGGGTCGGGCGGCTCCTACGGCACAACGATCTGCTTTGGCCAGCGCGGGTCTGGCTTTCGTGCTGGGTTTCTCGACAGTCTTTGTTTTGTTGGGCCTGACAGCTTCGGCCTTTGGCCGTCTGCTTCTCGCCTATAAGTATGAGCTCGGTTTCGTTTCCGGCGCGATCATCATGCTGATGGGACTTAACTTCCTCGGCATCATCCGCATTCCGTTTCTGTCGCGCGAGGCGCGGTTTCAGACGGAAGGACGACCGGCGAGCTTGTTTGCCTCTTATGTCATGGGGCTCGCCTTCGCCTTCGGATGGACACCTTGCATCGGTCCGGTGCTGAGTCCGATCCTGACGCTGGCTGCGGGTCGCGGCACGCTGACAGAGGGCGCAACGATGCTTGCCGCTTATTCGCTAGGCCTTGGCATCCCATTTCTGGCGGCGGCCTTCTTTTCCGGTGCCTTCATGCGCTTTCTTGGGCGGTTCAAGGTTCATCTGGGACGCATAGAAAAGGTCATGGGCGTGCTGCTCATCCTTGCTGGCTTGGCATTCATGACCGGAGGCATCCAGACGGTGTCCTACTGGCTCCTCGAGAGTTTTCCGGTTCTCGGCCGTCTTGGCTGAAGCGAGCGGTGTGAAAGTTCCTTTTTTAAGAGAGCTGCGCTAGACGGGCTTCATCACCCTGTTGCGGAGCCGACGCATGCCTGATCGTAGCTGTTTGTCCATCGTCCTTGCGGCCGGCGAGGGCACCCGCATGAAGAGCGCTTTGCCAAAGGTTCTGCATAAAGTGGCAGGCCTCCCCCTTGTTGGCCACGTCGTTGCCGCCGCGCGCGGTGCAGGGGCTGGCGACATTGCCGTCGTTGTGGGACGTGGTGCAGATGAGGTTCGCGCCGCGATCGATGCGAAGGAAGGTTTGCTGGAAACTTTCGTGCAGACGGAGCGAAAAGGGACCGGGCACGCAGTTCTGGCTGCTCGTGAAGCACTTAGCCGTGGCTATGATGACGTACTCGTGTTGTTCGGCGACACACCGCTTGTGCAATCCGACGCCTTACTGACCGCGCGCGAAAAGCTCGCATCCGGGGCGACCGTCGTCGTCATGGGGTTCCGCACCGACAAGCCTGCCGGTTACGGGCGCCTGATTGAAGACAACGGTGCGCTCATAGCGATCCGCGAGGACAAGGATTGCTCGGAGGCCGAGCGTGCCATCACCTTCTGCAATGGTGGCTTGATGGCGATAGCCGGCGCGCATGCGCTGGCTCTGCTGGATGCGATCGGCAACGACAACGCCAAGGGTGAGTACTACCTGACCGACATCGTTGCCATTGCGCGGAAACAGGGGCTTGCTGTCGTGGCCGCAGAGGTCGATGCGCAGAGTGTGCTCGGCGTCAACAACCGCGTCGAGCTTGCTGAAGCGGAGTCGCTCTGGCAGGTCCGTCGTCGCCATCAGGCGATGCTTGATGGCGCGACGCTGATTGCGCCGGAAACCGTGTTCTTCTCGCATGATACGGTGGTCGGCTCAGACACGGTCATCGAACCGAATGTGTTTTTCGGTCCGGGCGTGACTGTCGATGGCGGCGTGACGATCCATGCCTTTTCGCATCTTGAAGGCACGACGATTGGCACGGGCGCGGAGATCGGGCCCTTCGCGCGGCTCCGGCCAGGCGCGGAACTTGGCGAGAAGTCGAAGGTCGGCAACTTCTGTGAGGTCAAGAAAGCCAAGGTTGGTCAGGGCGCCAAGATCAACCACCTTACCTATATCGGCGACGCTTCGATCGGAGCCGGTTCCAACATCGGTGCCGGAACCATCACCTGCAATTACGACAGCATGAATAAGTTCAAGACTGAGATCGGCTCAAACGCCTTCATTGGCTCGAACTCCTCTCTTGTTGCGCCAGTCAGCATCGGCGATGGCGCATATGTGGCTTCCGGTAGCGTCATCACCCAGGACGTTCCAGGCGACGCGTTGGCCTTCGGCCGTGCCCGCCAGAAGACGATCGAAGGTCGTGCCGAAGACCTCAGGGCTCGTCAGCGCAGCATCAAGGAAGCGTCATCCAAATAGGTGCAGCGACCTGCAGAACCGCTGCAACGTTTCGATACCATAAGTGACTTCTTAACTGCCGACGTTAAACGTAGATAGCACCGGGGTTTAAAGCCGGATTCGAGGGATAGTTTATGTGCGGAATTGTCGGGATCGTCGGTCGGGGTCCGGTCGCACCATTGATCGTGGATGCGCTTAAGCGTCTCGAATATCGCGGCTATGATTCCGCAGGCGTCGCCACCATTGATGATGGACAAATGGAACGTCGCCGCGCCGAAGGTAAGCTGGTCAATCTCGAGAAGAAGCTCCAGGCTGAACCGCTGGCCGGCCGCATCGGCATTGGTCATACTCGCTGGGCGACGCATGGCGTTCCGAACGAAACCAATGCCCATCCGCATTTCTCGACGGACGTCGCCATCGTCCACAACGGCATCATCGAGAACTTCGCCGAGCTTCGGGCCGAGTTGATCGCAGACGGCTATGTGTTTGCCTCGCAGACCGATACCGAGGTCGTCGCGCATCTGATTTCGCGCGAGTTGAAGCGGGGCAGTGAACCGGTCGAAGCCGCTCACAAGGCGATCAGGCGGCTTGAAGGTGCCTTCGCCCTGGCCATCATCTTCCCCAGCCATGACGACCTGATCGTCGCCGCTCGGAACGGTCCGCCACTCGCCGTCGGTCATGGCGATGGTGAGATGTTCTTGGGCTCCGACGCGGTAGCTCTTTCGCCCTTCACGGACGCAATCACCTATCTGGAAGACGGCGATTGGGCTGCGATCCAGCGAAATGGCGTTACGATTTACGACATCGATGGCCGTGAAATCGAACGTCCACAAACCAAGGCACGCTCCACCAGCTTCATGGTGGACAAGGGCAATCACCGTCACTTCATGGAAAAGGAAATCCATGAACAGCCGGAAGTGATCGGCCACACGCTGGCGCATTACCTTGATTTCGTTGAAGGACGCACCCGCGACATCCCACTTCCGTTCGATTTCAGCCAGATCGACCGTTTGTCGATCTCTGCCTGCGGCACTGCTTTCCTGGCCGGCTCGGTCGCGCGTTATTGGTTCGAGCGCTACGCCCGGCTTCCAGTCGACATCGATGTAGGTTCCGAGTTCCGTTATCGCGAAATGCCGATCTCGCCGAACAGCGCGGCTTTGTTTATCTCGCAGTCAGGGGAGACTGCGGATACGCTGGCTTCACTACGTTATTGCCGCAGCCAGGGCGTGCCGATTGCGGCTGTCGTCAACGTTCCGGAATCAACCATCGCCAGGGAATCGGACGCGATCTTCCCGACATTGGCCGGCCCGGAAATCGGCGTCGCTTCGACCAAAGCGTTCACCTGTCAGCTGGCTGTTCTTGCAGCCCTTGCGGTTCGCGCCGGTGTGCAGCGCGGTCATGTCTCGCCTGAACAGGAGCGAGAACTCGTCCGCTTCCTGTCCGAAGCCCCGCGCTTTGCCACGGCAGCGTTGAAGCTGGATGACCAGATCGAGAAGCTGGCGCGCGAACTCTCACAGGTGAAGCACGCGCTTTATCTTGGACGTGGCACAAGCTTCCCGTTGGCGATGGAAGGCGCGCTGAAGCTCAAGGAAATTTCCTACATCCACGCCGAAGGCTATGCAGCCGGCGAGCTGAAGCACGGACCGATCGCGCTGATCGACGAAAACATGCCGGTGATCGTGATCGCGCCGCATGACCGCAACTTCGACAAGACCGTTTCCAACATGCAGGAAGTTGCCGCGCGTGGTGGCCGCATCATCCTGATTACGGATACCGAGGGTGCGCGACGGGCCACGATCAACGCGATGGAAACGATCATCCTGCCAGACGTTCCGGAGATCATCGCGCCAATCGTCTATGCTCTACCGATCCAGATGCTGGCTTATTTCACGGCCGTGTTCATGGGCACCGACGTCGATCAGCCGCGCAATCTCGCCAAGTCGGTCACCGTGGAGTGATCATCGCGCAGAGGCGGAAACGCCTCTGTCATTTGCCCGACAGGCGTTCTCAGCTAAGAAGGAGCGTACAGGGGCAGGTGGCACAATGGCGGATCCAATCAAGCCGCGCGGAATGGCGCGGATCAGAAACTACTTTCTGACGGGCGTCGTCGTGATCGCGCCGCTTGCGATCACCGCCTACCTCACCTGGTACTTCATCCACCTGATTGACAGCTGGGTGAAGCCCTACATTCCCTACCGCTACAATCCCGAAAGCTACCTGCCGTTCGCAATCCCCGGCTTCGGCCTGGTGGTGGCGTTGATCTTCATCACGCTTGTCGGGTTCCTCGCTGCCAACTTTATCGGTGGTTCGATCCTCAAGTTCGGCGAGCGCATTCTCGACCAGATCCCACTGGCTCGAAACGTTTATCGTGGCCTGAAGCAGATCTTCACGACGGTTCTCGATAACCGCAGCGAGCTGTTCAAGAAGGTTGGGCTGGTTGAATGGCCGCGTCGTGGCACATGGTCTATCGTCTTCATTCCCAAGCAGCAGGACTCAGAGATTAACGCGGCGCTGGCTGAGCGTGAAGGCAAAGTGATGGCGGTGTTCCGGCCCATTACGCCGAATATCACCACTGGCTACATCATGTATGTGCGCGAGGAGGATGTCGTGCCGCTTTCGATGTCGATTGAAGAGGCCGTTCGCTTCCTGGTTTCCGCCGGCTTGGTCACGCCCGAATTCCATGGGTCACGCGCGGATGTGGAAGCCAAGCTCCCGGCAGGATCGTTACCCGGCTCGTAGCAGACGCACGGCTTCATCGCGTCCGAAAAGATAAAGCAGGTGGCGGATGGCCTCGCCACGTTCTGACTTCAGGTCGGGGTCGCGCTGTAACAGCAAGCGGGCGTCGTCTCGCGCGATCTCCAGCAGATCGGAATGCACATCCAAGCGAGCAACGCGAAAGCCCGGGGTGCCAGATTGCTTTGTCCCCATCAGCTCGCCTTCGCCACGCAGCTTGAGGTCTTCTTCGGCGATGAGGAAGCCGTCCTCGGTGTCGCGCAAGACGCTCAGCCGCTTGCGCGCGGTTTCGCCTGCTGGCTCCTTGTAAAGCAGCACGCAGGTCGATGGCTTCGAGCCGCGACCGACGCGTCCGCGCAATTGATGTAGCTGCGCCAGACCGAAGCGCTCAGCATGTTCGATCACGATGATCGTGGCATCGGGTACGTCCACGCCGACCTCGATAACGGTGGTTGCAATCAGGATGCGTGTCTCGCCGCTCTTGAAAGCAGCCATGGCCGCGTCTTTGTCTGTACCTTTCATCCGGCCGTGGACCAGACCAATCCGATCGCCGAACAAAGGCTGAAGCTTCTTGAAGCGATCTTCCGCTGACATCAGCTTGATCTCTTCGGACTCCTCCACAAGGGGGCAGATCCAATAGATCTTCTGACCGTCGGCGACGGCAGCCCGCATGCGCTCCACTAGTTCGTCAATACGGTCCAGCGGCAAGGTGACGGTCTTGATCGGCTGACGCCCGACCGGCTTTTCGGTTAGGCGTGACACGTCCATATCGCCGAAGGCAGTCAACACGAGGGTGCGCGGGATAGGCGTTGCGGTCATCACCAGCATGTCAGGAGCTGCCCCCTTGGCGGTCATAGCCAGGCGCTGATGCACACCGAAGCGATGCTGCTCATCGACGATTGCCAGAACGAGATCCTTGTAGCTGACGCCCTCTTGGAAGAGCGCATGCGTGCCGACGACGATATCGATGCTGCCATCCGCCAACCCGGCAAGAATTTGGGCTCGCTCGGCGCCTTTCCCACGTCCCGTCAGCACTGCGGTCGTGAGACCGGCTTTTTCCGCAAGCGGTGCGATGGTCGCATAATGCTGATGTGCCAGGATTTCGGTTGGAGCCATCAAGGCAGACTGCCCGCCGGCTTCCGCAGCACGCGCCATCGCAAGCAAAGCGACAACCGTCTTGCCCGCACCAACGTCACCCTGCAGAAGCCGCACCATGCGTTCGGGGTCTGCGAGATCGGCCTCGATCTCCTTTAGGGCATTGGCTTGGCTGCCGGTGAGGCTATAGGGCAATGCAGCCTTTACGGCCTCGACAATTCGGCCGTCACCATCAAGTGGCCGTCCAGCCAGACGCCGCATGCGCGATCGCACAAGGGCCAGCGCGACCTGGCTTGCAAGCAACTCGTCATAAGCCAGCCGCCGCCAGGCGGGGCTTTCAGGCGCAATATCCTCCGGCTCCTCGAAGTGGTGCAGCGCGCGTAGGGCACTGTCGAAGCTCTGCCAACGCTCGCGCGCAAGAAGGCTCGCATCCAGCCACTCGGGCAGCGGGGATATTCGCTCGACGGCGGCGGACAATGCCTTGCGCAAGACTTTACCGGAAAGGCCTGATGTCAGCGGGTAGACTGGTTCGAGCAACGGCAGGGATGCCGCATCTTCCAGCAAAGCTATGTGGTCGGGATGAACCATGCTAGGGCGGCCGTTGAACCACTCCATCCGACCGCTGACGATGACCGTCTCACCTTCCGGTAGTTGCTTCTCCAGCCATGTGGCATGACCGCGGAAGAAGGTCAGTGCCAGCTCGCCGGTGTCATCATGTGCAAACACTCTGTACGGCACAGATCGATTGCCGCTTGGTGGCGGCTGATGCCGGTCCACACGGACTTCCAGCGTGACGATCGCACCTTCTGGAGCGTAGGCGATACCAGGCCGATTGCGTCGATCGATCATGCCTTGTGGCAGAACGAAAATGAGGTCGCCGATGCGAACCTCCCGATCCGAGACATCGACAGGCACTATATTCTTGAGCAATGCCGAGAGCTTAGGACCAACGCCTTCAAGCGATGTCGCAGGAGCAAACAGGGGGTCGAGCTTGGGTGGACGCATGATGTTGCTGTAAGCGTTTCCGATTGAACTTCCAAGATAAGGCCGGCTGCCGGGTTACGAAGGCTGACACTTCGTTCTTGCCGCGTTATATCGCCGTTCAAACTCGCTTCTCAACGCATCAAGGCCTCATCCATGACTGGTACAACCCGCTCCAGCGACGGACTCGATCCGCGCGCCAAGAAGGCGCTGCTTCGTTCGTGGCGTCGCGGCATACGGGAAATGGACCTCATTCTCGGCCGATTCGCCGACGCCGAGATCGGCACCTTGAACGAAGAAGAAATCGAACAATATGAGCGGCTTCTGGATGTTCCTGATGTTGACCTCTTCTCCTTCATGACTGGCGAACGCACCGCCCCGGAGGCGGTCGACACCCCGATGTTCCGACGCGTCGTCGCATTCTCCCGTTCGCAAGGCCTGGCATTTCCCTCATGACGCTTCTTCCAAAACTCGGTCTGCCGAAGTCCAACCTCGGTGCGATCACGCTGGATGGCGTTGCCGATGGCTTTGAAGCCTTTGCCTTGGCGCGTGTGGTTGTGGAAAGCGGCAGTGGCCCGGTGATCTTTATTGCGCGCGACGGCCAGCGATTGCCGGCCTTTGCGGATGCGCTCGCTTTCGTCGATCCGACGATTCCGGTGCTTCAGTTGCCCGCCTGGGACTGTCTTCCATATGACCGCGTCTCGCCAAGCGTCGATTCGGCCGCCCGTCGCCTTGAGGCTATGAGCGCGATGATTGCGCTGCGCCAGAAGCCGCACCGTGCGGTGATCCTGACGACAGCCAACGCGACGCTGCAGAAGATGCCGCCTGCGGAGATTTTGGCAGCGCAATCGTACTCGGCTCGACCTGCCAACCAGATCGACATGAAGAGCCTGATCGCCCGGCTTGAAAGCGAGGGCTTTGATCGCGTCGGCACGGTGCGCGATGTCGGTGAATTTGCAGTGCGCGGCGGCATCCTTGATCTTTTCGTGCCCGGCACGCCGGAGCCTTTACGCCTCGACTTTTTCGGTGACACACTGGAATCCATACGCGCCTTTAACCCGGCGGATCAGCGTACAACGGGGCAGCGCAAGGAGTTCGTGCTGCAGCCGATGAGCGAGATTACGCTCGATGCAGAAAGCATCAGCCGTTTCCGCAAGAACTACGTCGCCACCTTTGGTGCACCGAGCCGTGACGACGCGCTTTATGCTGCGATCAGCGAGGGTCGGCGCTTTGCCGGCATGGAGCATTGGCTGCCGCTGTTCTTCGATCGCGTTGAAAGCGTGTTTGACTATCTTCCTGATGTGCCAGTGGTTTTTGATTACCTTGCACGCGAGGCCATCAGCGAGCGCCATACGCTGATTACGGACCACTATGAGGCCCGCAAGACGCAAGGGAGCGGCAAGGAATTCGGCGACGCTGTTCCTTATAAGCCAATACGCCCCGAACTGCTCTATCTGACACCCGACCATGTCCTAGCGGCCGAGAAGGACCGGCTTTCAATCGAGTTCACGCCGTTCGATGCACCCGATGGCGGCCGAAAGGTGCTGCATGCGGGCTCGCATGGCGGTCGCAGCTTTGCTGAAGAGCGTGCCGATCCGAAAGCCAACGTCTTCGAGGCAGTGGCGAAATACATTGCCGATGAGCGTGCTGCCGGCAAGCGGATGGTAATTGCTGGCTGGAGCGACGGTTCGCTCGATCGCCTGAGCTCCATTCTCGAAGAGCGCGGGCTTGAGAACCTGATCATCGTGGATCGTCTGGCCGGCGTCGAGAAGCTGAAGCCGGGGCAGGCGGCCCTTGCCGTGCTGCCGGTCGAGGCTGGCTTTACCACCGGAACCATGACGGTCATCGCCGAGCAAGACATCCTCGGCGACCGCCTGATCCGCCGCAAGAAGCGCAAGAAGGCGTCGGACTTCATCGCCGAAGTCGCTTCTCTGGCTGCCGGCGACATCGTCGTTCATGCCGACCACGGCATTGGTCGCTTCGTCGGGCTTCAGACGATCCAGGCGGCTGGCGCCCCGCATGATTGCCTTGAGATCCGCTATTCCGGCGACGATCGTCTTTTTCTGCCTGTCGAAAACATTGAACTGCTGTCCCGCTATGGCTCCGAAGGAACGGAAGCGACGCTCGACAAGCTGGGCGGTGTTGCATGGCAGTCGCGCAAGGCCAAGCTGAAGAAGCGCCTGCTTGAGATGGCGGGCCAGCTCATTCAGGTCGCTGCTGAGCGCAAGATGCGCGGTGCGCCAGCCATGCTTCCGCCGGAAGGTGTCTACGGCGAGTTCGCAGCGCGTTTTCCTTATGACGAGACCGAGGATCAGCAGGCGGCGATCGATGCCATCCGCGATGACCTCGGTGCCGGTCAGCCGATGGATCGCCTCGTTTGCGGTGACGTCGGCTTCGGCAAAACGGAGGTGGCACTGCGTGCTGCGTTCATCGCTGCCATGGAAGGATTCCAAGTGGCGGTTGTGGTCCCAACCACGCTGCTCGCGCGTCAGCACTTCCGTACCTTTTCACAGCGATTCGCCGGGCTTCCTGTAACAGTTCGTCAGGCGTCGCGGCTGGTAACCACCAAGGAACTGAACGAAACCAAGAGAGAGCTGACAGAAGGCAAGGTCGACATTGTCGTTGGGACGCACGCGCTGCTCACCAACTCCATTCAGTTCAAGCGGCTTGGTCTTCTGATCATCGACGAGGAGCAGCACTTCGGCGTCAAGCACAAGGAGCGCTTGAAGGAGCTGAAGAGTGACGTGCATGTACTGACGCTTTCGGCGACGCCGATCCCTCGAACGCTGCAGCTGGCGCTGACAGGTGTAAGGGAACTCTCGCTCATCACCACGCCACCGGTTGACCGTATGGCGGTGCGGACCTTCATCTCGCCGTTCGATCCACTCGTAATCCGCGAGACACTGCTGCGAGAGCGGTTCCGCGGCGGGCAGAGCTTCTACGTCGTGCCGCGTATTTCTGACCTGAAGGAGGTCAGCGATTTCCTGGCCGGTGCCGTGCCCGAGCTAAAGGTCGCCGTGGCCCACGGCCAGATGACGCCGACCGAGCTCGAAGACATCATGAACGCCTTCTATGATGGGCAATATGACGTCTTGCTGGCGACGACGATCGTGGAGTCTGGTCTGGACATCCCAACTGCCAACACGCTGATCGTGCATCGTGCCGACATGTTCGGTCTGGCGCAGCTCTACCAGTTGCGCGGCCGCGTTGGTCGCTCCAAGCTGCGCGCCTTCGCCCTGTTCACGCTGCCTGCCAACCGCCTGCTGACGCAGACGGCAGAACGGCGCCTGAAGGTTCTGCAATCCCTCGATACGCTCGGCGCTGGTTTTCAGCTAGCCAGCCATGATCTCGATCTGCGTGGCGCCGGCAACCTGCTTGGCGACGAGCAGTCCGGCCACATCAAGGAAGTCGGCTTCGAGCTTTACCAGCAGATGCTGGAAGAGGCCGTTGCAGAGTTGAAGGGTACAGGCGAAGTCGCGGACGGCAACTGGTCGCCACAGATTTCGGTCGGTACGGCGGTCATGATCCCCGAAAGCTACGTGCCGGATCTCCAGTTGCGTCTCAGCCTTTATCGCCGCATTGCCGAGCTGGAAGGCTCCTCGGAGATCGATGCTTTTGGCGCTGAGCTTATTGACCGGTTCGGACCTTTGCCGGAAGAAGTGCAGCACCTTCTCAAGATCGTCTTCATCAAGACGCTGTGTCGGCAGGCCAATGTCGAAAAGCTGGACGCCGGTCCGAAGGGCGTTGTTATCCAGTTTCGCGAGAAGCAGTTCTTGGATCCGGTGGGGCTCGTCAAGTTTGTGGGCGAACAAGGATCGCAGGCCAAGATCCGGCCTGATCAAAGCATCGTCTTCATTCGCGATTGGACCACGCCGGACAAACGGCTGTCTGGCTCGGCGATTGTCATGACGCAGCTTGCGCGCTTGGCGCAAACGGCTGCGGCTTAGCGGATCATCATGACTTGGACGAGATCGCCGGCTTCCGCGGCGGGCGCAAACGGCGGGCGGATGATCAAACAATCCGCCCGAGCCAGCGTGTTCAGCATGGACGAATCCTGAAGCACGAAGGGAGTAGCTGCCATTCGATCCGGCCGCTGTTCTGACGTTGCGCGAATGTAATCCTGGCGTTGGTCATTCTCGCGCAGCGGCGCCGTCAAGGTTGCGTTGCGGATGTCGAAACTGTGCGGGCGTCCACCGAGCTTGGCGACAAGCGGCGCAAGGAAAAGGTGGGAGCAGACCAGGCTCGCGACTGGGTTGCCCGGCAAGCCCAGCACGCGGGTTTGATCAAGTCTCCCAAACATCAACGGCTTGCCCGGACGCATCGCGATCTTCCAGAAGTCGAGGCGCATGCCTTCCGCTTCCAGAACCGAACGAACGAGGTCATGGTCGCCTACCGATGCTCCGCCGAGCGTGACGATGATGTCCGCTTTCTGGCGTGCCTCGGCGACGACGGCTGCGATCTTCGCTCGATCATCGTAAACGACGCCGAAGTCGAGAACCGCCGCGCCGGCTGCCCGCGCGATCGCGGCAACGCCATAGCTGTTCGAGGCGATGATCTGATCCGGACCGGGAACAGAACCCGGTAGAACAAGCTCATCACCGGTCGCGATGATGGCCACTCGAGGTTTGCGTATCACTGGCAAAGAAGGATGGTTCGCTGCAGCAGCGAGCGACAGCGCACCTGCATCCAGCAAACGTCCGCCGAGAAGAAGGATATCGCCCTCCGCAAAATCCAGACCGGCATGGCGGATGTTTCGCCCGCGCACAGCCGGCTCGGTTGCGAGGATATGGCGATCGCCAAGACGCCGGGTGTTTTCTTGGATTAGTACGGTGTCAGCACCGTCTGGAATCGGCGCGCCGGTCAGAATCCGAACGGCCTGGCCTGCCTCGATCCTTCCGCCAAATCGATGCCCAGCAGCCGATTCGCCAATGATCTCCAGCGGATTGTTCGCGTCTGACGTGTCTTCTGCACGAACGGCATAACCATCCATGGCAGATGCATCGAAGGGTGGCTGCGTGCGACGTGCTTCCAGCGCTGTCGCAAGAACTCGGTTGTCCGCATCTACGAGAGGCACATCCTCTGCTGGCAGGTTCTCAACATCGCCAAGCAGGCGCTCAAAAACGTCGCGGACAGGCAGAAGGGCCATTTACTGATCTCCCGCGCGGAAGTCTCCCGACTTGCCGCCAGACTTCTCCACAAGCCGGACGCTGGTGATGGTCATGGAGCGGTCAACGGCCTTTGCCATATCATAGACCGTGAGGCAGGCGACGGAAACAGCGGTCAGCGCTTCCATCTCAACACCTGTCTTGCCACTCACACGCGCAAGACCGGTGACACGCAAACCCGGCAATGCGGGATCGGCCTCGATCTCCACCGACACTTTGTTGAGAAGGAGAGGATGGCAAAGCGGAATTAGCTCGTGTGTTTTCTTGGCGGCCATGATGCCGGCGATGCGCGCCGTCGCGATCACGTCTCCCTTTTTGGCGTTCCCTTCCATGATGATCGAAAGGGTTTCGGGCCGCATCAGCACCAAGCCTTCAGCAATGGCGGTGCGTTCCGTCTCGGCTTTCGATCCGACATCCACCATGTTGGCTTCGCCGTTGCTGCCGAGATGGGTGAGGGTGCTCATCATGAAATCCTGATTGCTTCGCTGCCTTCCAGCAGTGCCCGTGTTGCAGCCTCAACATCCGGCTGGCGCATAAGGCTTTCGCCCACGAGGAAGGTTCCAATGCCTGAGCGAGCAAGGCGCAGACAGTCGTGGTGGGTGAAGATCCCGCTTTCCCCTACCAAAAGACGATCACTCGGGAAGTCCGCAGCCAGCCGTTCGGAAACGGCGAGATCGACGTGGAAGGTCCGCAGGTCGCGATTGTTGATGCCAATCAGCCGCGACGAGAGTTTCAGCGCACGCTCCATCTCAGCTTCATTGTGCACCTCGATCAGCGCATCCATGCCGACCTCCAACGCAGCGTCTTCCAACACGCGTGCATCGTCATCGTTGAGGCTCGCCATGATGATGAGGATCGCGTCGGCACCCCAAAGGCGGGCTTCGTAGACCTGATACGGGTCGAACAAGAAATCCTTGCGCAAAGCGGGCAGGGAGCAAGCCTGCTTCGCAGCTTTCAGGTAATCGGGCGATCCTTGGAAAGATGGCGCATCCGTCAGAACCGAAAGGCACGCCGCGCCACCTGCTTCATAGGCAGCGGCAAGAGATGGCGGATCGAAGTCCGCACGAATCAAGCCCTTCGAAGGGCTGGCTTTCTTGATCTCGGCGATCAGCGCGAACGCGCCATCGGCTCGTTTGCTCTCGATGGCATTCTGAAAGCCGCGCGGCGTATCGAGATCGGCAAGCTCAGCGCGCAGTTCGTGGAACGGCAACGCAGCTTTTGCCGCAGCGATTTCCTCACGCTTGTAGACCTCGATCTTCGCCAGAATGTCGCTCATGACGGCTTCTCGCTGGACATCGCAACAAGACGTTCGAGTATCGAAAGGGCGCTGCCGCTATCGATCGACTCACGAGCAAGAGCGATACCGTCCGCCAAGTTTGCAACTTTGTTTGCGACGATGAAGGCGGCGGCGGCGTTCAAAACAGCGATATCGCGGTACGGGTTCTGCTCGCCGGCCAAGACTGCGCGCAAGGCGGCTGCATTGTGCTCGGCGTCGCCTCCACGAAGATCGTCAAGTTGCACCCTCGGCAGCCCAACTTCTTCAGGTGTCACTTCGAAGGTTCGGACAACACCATCTTCCACCGACGCCACCATCGTGGTGCCGGCTGTTGTCATCTCGTCGAGGCCTTCCCCGTGAACGACCCAGATCGATGTACCCCCCAGTCCCTTCAGAACGTGCGCGATCGGTTCGACCCACTCGGGTGCGAAGACACCAACGAGTTGCCTCGAAACACCGGCCGGGTTCGACAAAGGTCCAAGCAGATTGAAGATCGTCCGCGTACCAAGCTCGACACGGCTCGGGCCGACATGCCGCATGGCCGAGTGATGCGCAGGCGCAAACATGAAGCCGAGGCCGACTTCACGGATGCAACGGCTGATATGGGGGGGGCTGATCTCGACGTCGATGCCGAGTGCCATGAGCGTATCGGCCGCACCAGACCGCGACGACAACGCCCGATTGCCGTGCTTCGCGACTGAAACGCCGGCACTGGCCACGATAAAAGCGGCGCAGGTCGAGACGTTGTAGGAGCCGGACTGATCGCCGCCAGTCCCCACGATGTCCACAGCATCGGCCGGAGCCTCGACGCGCAGCATCTTGGCGCGCATCGTCGCTACTGCGCCGGAAATTTCTTCCACGGTTTCGCCGCGCACACGCAGAGCCATCAGAAAACCGCCGATCTGGCTTGGCGTCGCTTGTCCCGACATGATGATGTCGAAGGCATGCCTGGCCTCATCGAAGGACAGCGCGGTTCCTTGCGCCGCCTTTCCGATATAGGTTTTCAGGTCAGCCATGTTCAGAACGCCAGAGCGCGATCAATGGCGGCGCGATTGACCTGCACGCTGTACTCGCCCTGCAAACGAGCAACCAGCTGATCCAGCAAATCATCCGCGACACCGGTGTTGAAGCGTCGGGCCTGCTCCTCGCCGAGGCTTGCAGCATCCGCTGCGACCGGCTCAGAAATCTCGGTGACCTGGAACACGATTTGTGTGCCATCCTGAGGCGCGGGCGTTACTTTCGATCCGCCCTGGCCGACGCTGAACACAGCGGCAACGCCTTCTCGCCCGAATTCAACATCATCGGCATCGCGCTTCAGACCACGCTTCGTCTGTTTCTGCTGAGCTGTCTCCGATGCTATCTGGTCCAGCGTCGCTACTCCGTCGGAAAGACGCTTCTGCGCGTCAGCCGCACGGGCCGAAAGCCGGGAAGCAGCCTGCTCATCCTTCCAGTTCTCAACCACCTGATCGCGGACTTCGTCGAGGGTACGATCGCGCGCTGGGGCGATGGCATCAAGGTCGAAGAAGACGTAGCCCTTGGCATCAGTTTGCATGCCTGGATTGTCAGCACCTACCTCGGTTTCAAACGCCTGCTGCAGCATCTGGGCGGAAGCCGGCAGGTCATCCACTACGGAGCCGTCTGGACGGCGTCCCTGACGATCAACGGCATCGATCGTTGTTACGCGCAGATTGAGCTGCTGTGCGGCTTCGGCAAGCCTGGCACCGCCACCGCGGGCGTCTTCAAAGCGATCATGAGCATCCAGAAGGATCCGGTTTGCTTCGCTCAAAGCCAGATCGCGACGGATCTGGTCACCGACTTCCGCCATGGGACGGACGACCTCAGGCGTGATCTGCGTAACCCTCACCAGCACAGACCCGAAGTTGCCCTTCACGACGTCGCTGACTTGCCCAGCCGAAAGGCCGAAGGCTGCGTCAGCGATGGCTTTATCCGCAATTTCAGTTTTGGCGAGCGTGCCGAGTTGAACATCATCGATCGTCTTGCTTTGCGCCGATACGATCGACTCGAAGGTCGAGCCGTTACGGATCGCTTCTACGGCAGCTTGTGCGCCGGCCTCGTTGCCAAAAACTAGCTGCTCGATCTTGCGGCGCTCAGGCGTCGTGAAGCGGGCCTTGTTCTTTCCGTAGTCGCTCTGAACCTGCTCTTCTGAGACCGAATTGGGATCAGCAATGTCAGCTGGCTCCATGCGGACATAGGAAATTTTGCGGTATTCCGGCGCAGCGAACTCGGCTTTGTTCTGATCGAAATAGGTTTGCAGATCAGCAGCGCTCGGCTCTTCCACCGCGTCGACCAGCGAGAGTGGCAGAACAACGTAATCCACGGTGCGATCCTCTCCGCGGTATAGGGCAGCCGCCCGCATGAATGCGTCAGGCGCCGTCATGCCATCGGACACCGCTTCAACGATCTGCTGGCGAAGCGCGACCTGCTCGCGATTGAGCAGGTAATCCTGAGGACGCATGCCAGCCTGGCTCAGCACGTTCTGAAACTGCTGGCGGTTGAACTGACCATCGGGCCCGTGGAACGCCTGGTCGGACGCTGTCAGCGCGGCGACACGGTCTTGAGAGACACCAAGGCCCATGGTGCGCGCCTGCTGATCCAGAAGAGCGCCGGCCACCAGCTGGGCAACCACCTGATCCTCGATGCCGAAGGATCGCGCCTGTTCGCGCGTGATCCGGGTTCCGAATTGCTGCGAGTAAAGGTTTATCTGCCGGTCATAGGCGAGACGGAAATCCTGCTGGGAAACATGCGCGTCGCCCGCAGTGATGACGTTGTTTGTGCCCGTTCCGTTCACCAGCTGCGCCGAAACGCCCCAAACGACGAAGCTCACGACAAGCAGAATCAGGAGCAGCTTGGAGATCCAGGTTCCGGCAGCGCTTCGCAGGAAAGTCAGCATGAGAAGTCCGTTTGGCTAAAGATTACAGCCCCAACTGGAGTAGGTGAGGGCGCTTGAAGCGGCAATAGCCCGTGGCGCAGGCAGTGTCGATTGCTTTGTCGCCGTAATTTGGTACGCAGGCACCCGCCTGTTCATGAGGTGAGGAGAAGAGCATGACCCCTGGCATCCGTCCGCTGGTCGCGGGCAACTGGAAGATGAACGGCGTGAGTTCGTCACTCGACGAGCTTTCGCGGATCGGCCAAGGCTTCATGCACGGACTGGATGCACAGACGGACGCGTTGATTTGCGTGCCTGCAACGCTGCTTTCCCGCGCCTGCGAACGGATCAAGGACACGCCGGTGAAAGTCGGCGGGCAAGATTGTCATGCCAGCGAAACCGGAGCCCACACCGGCGACATTTCAGCCGAAATGCTGCGTGATGCTGGCGCCAAGTTCGTGATCGTTGGCCATTCGGAACGACGCTCCGATCACGGCGAAACCAACGCAAATGTGAAGGCAAAAACAGAAGCAGCTTGGCGAGCAGGCCTGCAAGCAGTTCTTTGTATCGGCGAGACTCACGAGCAGCGCGTGAACGGCGAAGCGTTGCGTGTCCTGTCTGAACAACTGACCGGATCGGTTCCGTCTTCGTCGACCGCACAAGGGTTGATCATCGCCTATGAACCCGTCTGGGCCATTGGAACGGGCCTGACCCCGACCGTGCGGGATGTCGAGCAGGCGCATGCGCATATCCGCCAGGAACTCACGCGTTTGGTCGGTGAAGAAGCCGCCAAGATCCGCATTCTCTATGGCGGCTCGGTAAAGCCTTCCAATGCGCGAGACTTACTGGGTGTCGCCAATGTCGACGGCGCGTTGGTAGGCGGTGCGAGCCTCAAGGCTGCCGATTTCCTTGCCGTTGCCGAAGCTTATGAAGGTTTGAGCTGACGCGTTGCGTCGTTAGTCAAGGGCACCCATATACGGTATCAATGCGCGGCAGGCTGCAGGACTTGGATTGGCCCGCGTTTGCGTGTAGTGAGCCGCCCAATCCTTTTTTGTCGGCGCTAGTCGCCGCCTCCGATATTTCCGGACCCAACCATGCAGACTGTCATCATCGTCATTCACCTCCTGATCGTGCTTGCACTCGTAGGCGTGGTTCTTGTGCAGCGCTCTGAAGGCGGCGGCCTGGGCGTGGGCGGCGGTTCGGGCTTCATGACGGCGCGCGGCGCTGCCAATGCCTTGACGCGGACCACAGCCATCCTGGCCACGGCGTTCTTCATTACATCGCTCGCGTTGTCCTTGCTCGCGCGATATTACGGCAACGATCCGCTAGATATCCTCGACCGTCTTCCAAACAACGTACCTGGTCAGACACAGACCGCACCTGCCGGAAACGGCAATGGTGTGCTTGACCAGCTTGGTGGCAGCCCGTCGACGCCAGCAGTGCCTGCAACACCAGCGCCGGCCACGCCACCATCCGGCGATGCTCCGGCCGCCCCTGCTGCGCCCGCTGCAAACACCCCGGCACCTGACTCACCAGCGGTTGGCGCACCGGCGGGCAACGTGCCTGCTGCACCTGCTACAGAAGGCACAGCGCCTCAGAGCAGTAACACGGTTCCGTCTGGTCAATAAGGATGCCATGCAGGCTGTGCCCGTATGGACACAGCCTGTTGCAAAGATGCGACGGCAGGCCGTTCCGATCACTTGGGATGGCACGAGGTTCTTGAGCCTTCGATCAGTTGGGACTACCAAGAACGACGAAGGTGGCGTCAGGCGATCGCCTAAGCGCGAGTCTCCTTCGTTTTAGTCAAATCAGGTTTGCCCATGCTGCTCCGTGACCTTGTTGTTGCCGGCCTTTGCTCGGCTGTTGTTTACGTGTCTCCAGCCCATGCAGGCGGAGATCGTGGTTTCGACTTCGCTGGAATGTATCAGCGCAAGCTGGACGCCCAGACGGTGACCACCGGTGCGACGGGCAAGCCCGGCGCTGCCCCTGCGAAGGGTGCAGCTGCAAAGAAGACTTCGGCAGCGGACACGAAGAAGTCTGTTTCTAAATCTGTTCCGCAAGCCAACACCGTTTCACAGACCAAGCCGGTCGCTCGCACTGTAGCAATGCCGCAGATGGTGCAGCCTGTTTCCACCATGCCGACGGTGGACGTCGCCGTGGAAGGCAACAATGGCGAGTTGCGCAGCGTGCAGCGTCCGCAGGGTGGCTTCTTCAAGACCATCTTCGGCGAAGACGCGCCGCCGCGCTACCTGCCGGAAACGCAGACGCTGGACGGCAAGCTGGCCGCTCGCGCCGCTGCCAAGCCCTTCAAGGTAAAGGCCGAGTTCGAACCGCAGACGGTTGCGTTCTCGGGCTATGAGAAGGGTACGATCGTCATCGACACCACTGCTCGTCGTCTTTACCTCGTTGAATCCCGCGATACGGCACGTCGTTATGCCATCGCCGTCGGCAAGGAAGGTTTGGCGTTCAAGGGCACCGGAACGGTTGGGGACAAACAGGAATGGCCGCGGTGGTTCCCGACCAAGGACATGCAGGCGCGTGAGCCCAAGAAATATGGACAGTACAAAGACGGTATGAACGGTGGCCCGAGCAACCCTTTGGGCGCGCGTGCGATCTATCTTTATCAGGGGAAGACGGACACCCACATCCGCATCCATGGCACGACGCAGCCTGAATCGATTGGCAGCGCAGCATCCAACGGTTGCTTCCGGATGATCAACGAACACGTGATGGAATTGTACCAGCGCGTTCCAATGGGCGCTCAGATCGTCGTCCTGTAATCTTTTCAGGCTATATGAGACTTCGAGGGAGGCCGGTTCGCCGGCCTCTTTCTTTTGTGCACAGGGCAGTGACCGCTAAGGGCGGCGACTGTCAATTTTGACTGGCGGAATCGATCCGCAAGAGCTAAGCGATAAATCCCATGGCGCGATATGTTTTCATCACCGGCGGCGTGGTCTCCTCACTTGGCAAAGGCATAGCAGCAGCGGCTCTTGGAGCTCTGTTGCAGGCACGCGGATACCGCGTGAGGATCCGTAAGCTCGACCCTTATCTCAACGTTGATCCGGGCACGATGTCGCCCTACCAGCACGGCGAGGTTTTCGTCACCGACGACGGTGCGGAGACCGACCTCGACCTCGGCCATTACGAGCGCTTTACAGGCCGCTCGGCCAATGCCCGCGACAACATCACCACGGGTCGCATCTACAAGAACATCATCGAACGCGAACGTCGCGGCAATTATCTGGGTGCGACAGTTCAGGTCATCCCGCACGTTACCGACGAGATCAAGAACTTCGTTCGCGAAGGCAATGACGACTACGACTTCGTGCTTTGCGAAATCGGCGGGACTGTGGGCGACATCGAAGCGATGCCGTTCCTGGAAGCGATCCGTCAGCTTGGCAACGAATTGCCGCGCGGGCAGGCCGTCTATATCCACTTGACGCTGATGCCGTTCATCCCGGCGGCGGGCGAGTTGAAGACCAAGCCCACCCAGCATTCCGTCAAGGAGTTGCAGGCGCTTGGTATAGCTCCAGACATCCTCTTGGTCCGCGCTGACCGCGCTATTCCGCGCGAAGAGCGTCGCAAGCTTTCGCTGTTCTGCAATGTGCGCGAATCGGCTGTCATCCAGGCGCTGGACGTCGCCAATATCTATGATGTGCCCATGGCTTATCATGGAGAGGGCCTGGACAGCGAAGTGCTGACGGCTTTCGGCATCGATCCGGCTCCGAAGCCGCGCATGGAGCGCTGGGGGGAGGTGGCCGACCGCATCCACAATCCGGAAGGCGAAGTCACGATCGCCATTGTCGGCAAGTATACCGGCCTGAAGGACGCCTATAAGTCGCTGATCGAGGCGCTGGCGCATGGCGGCATCGCCAATCGCGTCAAGGTAAAGCTGGACTGGATCGAGAGCGAGGTCTTCGAAAAGGAAGATCCGGCCCCATTCCTGGAGAAGGTTCACGGCATCCTCGTTCCCGGCGGCTTTGGTGAGCGAGGCTCCGAGGGCAAGATCCTCGCTGCCAAGTTCGCCAGAGAGCGGAAAGTGCCGTACTTTGGCATCTGCTTCGGCATGCAGATGGCCTGCCTTGAAGCTGCCCGGTCACTCGCTGGCATCGAACACGCCTCATCGACCGAGTTCGGCAAGACGAATGAACCCGTTGTCGGTCTCATGACCGAATGGCTGAAGGGCAACATGCTAGAGAAGCGCCAGGCCGCTGGTGATCTCGGCGGCACGATGCGGCTCGGCGCATACGATGCTCGCCTCAAGGAAGGGTCACGCATCGCCGAAATCTATGGCGACAGCCAAATCGTCGAACGCCATCGCCACCGCTACGAAGTCAACATCGACTACAAGGAGCGGCTGGAAGCCTGCGGTCTGGTTTTCGCCGGTATGAGCCCCGATGGCGTTCTGCCGGAAACGATCGAATATGCCGACCATCCCTGGTTCATCGGCGTTCAGTATCATCCGGAGCTGAAGAGCCGACCATTCGAACCGCATCCGTTGTTTGCAAGCTTCGTGCGGGCGGCGATGGCACAGAGCCGTTTGGTCTAAGGTGGCGATCAGTCGGGTTGCGGGCGGTGTCTTGAACCCGACAATGATTTCAGGCAGAGGGCGTGGATGAGCGCTCAACTTCGTCCCCTCGACCACCTCGTTTTGCCTGTTGACGATCTTTCCACTGCCGAAGCCCGCTACCAGGCGCTCGGCTTTCAGGTCGCGCCGCGCGGGCAGCATCCTTTCGGCACGGCAAACGCCTGCGTCTACCTAGCTGACGGCACCTTTCTTGAACCACTCGCGGTGGCGGATCAGGAAAGCGCAGCTGAGGCTGTGAAGGCCGGCAATGTCTTTGTGGGGCACGATACAATTTTTCGCACCCGCGTCGCACAGGACGGACTATCGGCGCTGGTGCTGGGCACCCAGGATGCGGCCGCCGATGATGCGCGCTTCCGAGCCAACTCTGTGTCGCGAGGCGAGATGCTGCGCTTCTCGCGGCCCTTCGTCGGTCCTGATGGCACGACGGGTGAAGCAAGCTTCCTGCTCGCTTTCGCGGGCGATCTTCGTGCGCCAGACGCGCTGTTCTTTACCTGCGAGCGCGTGGGTGTTCCGGCCGTTGATCGCACGCCGCTGACGCGTCATGCGAACGGCGTCACGGCGTTGCGGCGCGTGATTCTCGTTGCTCCTGAACCGCATCACTTCGAGATGCTTCTGACGACATTGATGGATCATGCCGAACCGGTCCGAAGCGAGAACGGCTTCGAACTTCAAGCCGGTACGTCGCTGATCACGGTTCTGACACCAGCTTCCGCGAATGCGCTTCTTGGCAACGCAAGTTGGGATGAAGCCGATCCGACACTGCAGTTTGCTGCGATCGAATTTGGCGTAGCGGATCTGTCTGCAACCCGAGCGATCTTTGAAGCTGCCAGCATTCCAGTTCAGCTCGCAGGCCAATCGCTCCGCGTTGACGCGGCTGCGGGCCAGGGCGTGCCGTTCCTTTTTACGGAAGCAAAATCATGACCAATCCTAATCCGCATGTCTCGGTCGGTTCCGTTACCTTCGGCAACGATCTCCCACTCACCTTGATTGCTGGTCCCTGCCAGCTGGAAACGCGCCAGCACGCCTTCGACATGGCCGGAAGCCTGAAGGATATAGCGTCCAAGCTGGGGATCAGCCTGATCTACAAGACGAGCTACGACAAGGCGAACCGCACGTCGCTCGGCGGCAAGCGCGGCGCAGGTCTTGAAACTGCGTTGCCGATCTTCGCTGACATCAAGAAGGATCTCGGTCTTCCGGTCTTGACGGATGTGCATACGGAAGAGCAGTGCGCGATCGTTGGCGAAGTTGTCGACATCCTGCAGATCCCGGCCTTTCTTTGCCGTCAGACGGACCTCCTCATCGCAGCAGCAGCCACGGGCAAAGTGGTCAACATCAAGAAGGGCCAGTTCCTTGCGCCATGGGACATGAAGAATGTCGTGGCCAAGGTGACTGAGTCTGGAAACGCCAATGTTCTGACAACCGAACGCGGCGTGTCCTTCGGATACAACACGCTGGTGTCCGACATGCGCGCCTTGCCGGTCTTGCGCGAGATTGGTGCACCCGTGATCTTCGATGCGACTCATTCTGTGCAGCAGCCTGGCGGGCAGGGCGGCTCTACGGGCGGCGAAAGGCGGCATGTCGAGACTCTGGCGCGGGCGGCGGTTGCTGTCGGTGTTGCCGGCGTCTTTATCGAGACACATCAGAATCCAGACCATGCGCCATCGGACGGACCCAACATGGTTCCACTCGACAAGCTGCCGGCCTTGATGGAACGCCTGATGGCGTTTGATGCTCTCGCGAAAGGCTGACAACAACGCCGCTTAAGCCGTAATGCCACTGTCTTCTGCGGCTGTTTACGCGCGGCAGAAGCGTGGCCGCTGTTGCCTTTCGCCCTGCTTCCGATAAGGACATCCGCGAGATCCAGATCATAGCGGAGAGGCAGCAATGACGGCCATTATCGACATCATCGGGCGCGAAATTCTAGACAGCCGCGGCAATCCGACGGTTGAAGTCGATGTGCATCTTGAAGACGGTGCCTTTGGCCGCGCCGCAGTGCCGTCCGGCGCGTCCACCGGCGCGCATGAGGCCGTTGAGTTGCGTGACGGTGGCGAGCGTTACCTGGGCAAGGGCGTGGAGAAAGCCGTCAACGCCGTCAACGGAGAGATCTTCGATGCAATCGGCGGCATGGACGCCGAGAACCAGTTGCAGATCGACAAGGCAATGATCGAGCTGGACGGCAGCGCCAACAAGGGGCGGCTCGGTGCGAATGCGATTCTCGGCGTTTCGCTGGCGGTCGCCAAGGCTGCTGCTCAATCCTCCGGTCTGCCGCTGTATCGCTATGTCGGCGGCCTCAACGCGCACGTCCTTCCGGTCCCGATGATGAACATCATCAATGGCGGCGCGCATGCCGACAATCCGATCGACTTCCAGGAATTCATGATCATGCCGGTCGGCGCAGAAAGTCTGCGTGACGCCGTACGCATGGGTGCCGAGGTTTTCCACACGCTTAAGAAGCGTTTGAAGGATGCCGGCCACAACACCAATGTCGGCGACGAGGGCGGTTTCGCCCCTAATCTCAAGAGCGCGGTCGATGCGCTCGACTTCGTCACCGCGTCGATTGAGAAGGCTGGTTACCGCCCGGGCGAGGATATGTTCATCGCTTTGGATTGTGCCGCAACCGAGTTCTTCAAGGACGGCAATTACGTTTATGAAGGCGAGGGCAAGAACCGCTCTCCGCAGGAGCAGGCAGAATATCTCGCCAAGCTGGCGGCCGATTACCCGATCATCTCCATCGAAGACGGCATGTCTGAAGACGATTGGGATGGCTGGAAGGCGCTGACCGATCTGGCCGGCAAGAACGTCCAGCTCGTCGGCGACGATCTGTTCGTGACAAACACCGCGCGATTGCGCGATGGCATCAAGATGGGCGTGGCCAATTCCATCCTAGTGAAGGTCAACCAGATCGGCTCACTCAGCGAAACTCTGGACGCAGTCGAGACCGCCCACAAGGCCGGCTACACAGCGGTCATGTCCCACCGCTCGGGCGAGACGGAAGATGCCACGATTGCCGATCTGGCGGTTGCCACCAACTGCGGACAGATCAAGACCGGCTCGCTGGCGCGTTCTGACCGGTTGGCCAAGTACAACCAGTTGATTCGGATCGAGCAGGAGCTTGGACCGCAGGCGACATATGCCGGCACGAGCATTTTGCGGGCTCGTTGAGCCTGATTGTAACGCGCTGTTAAGCACGTTCCTTCACATTGGCGCGGTAGTAGCGGATCGCGCCAATGTGGACACGTCAGTATCGTCAACGGAACTTCGGCCGGCTCATTCTTCCGGTCATCACGATCGTTTTTCTATCCTATTTCGGCTTCCATGCCTGGCATGGCGAGTACGGCATCTACTCCAAGTACGCCTTGGAAGAGCGCGCAGTCGCTTTGCAGAAACAGCTTGATTCTATCCGCAGTCAACGCGTCGCGCTCGAAACGCGCGTCCGTCTCTTACAGGACGGCTCGATCGAGAAAGACATGCTTGATGAGCAGGCACGCCGCTCTTTGAACCTTTCCCACAATGACGAATTGGTCATCCTGCGCCAGCATGGCGGCTAATCTGGCTCCAAATCTTTGATGAACCCGTTTTTAGTTCATCGTTTTTCTTCTTCGACTTTCAACAGGTTAGCCGCATAACAGCCATGCATTTTGCGCATGGCGGTGCGGCTTTCTGCATGCTAGCGTCTGCCTCGACCCGGGCATCGGAGCTTCCGAGCCCCGTTGATGTCCGCCAAGAGACAGTTTGAGGGAGTCGAGCATGGCCACTGCCGCGAGAACATCGCCGGCGAAAGCGAAGGCTGACGCAAAACCAGATACACAGTTCCGCGGAACACTCGAAGCTCCGCAGCCGGCGACGCTTTCGAAGGAGCAGGAACTTTCCGCCTACAAGCACATGTTGCTGATCCGTCGCTTTGAAGAAAAGGCTGGTCAGCTTTATGGCATGGGCTTCATCGGCGGCTTCTGCCATCTCTATATCGGTCAGGAAGCCGTTGTGACGGGCATGAAGCTCGGCATGCGCGAGGGCGATCAGATGATCACCGCCTATCGCGATCACGGCCATATGCTGGCGATGGACATGGATCCACGTGGCGTGATGGCCGAGCTGACCGGACGTCGTGGCGGCTATTCCAAGGGCAAGGGCGGCTCCATGCACATGTTCTCCAAGGAGAACAAGTTCTATGGCGGCCATGGCATCGTCGGCGCTCAGGTTTCGCTCGGCACTGGTCTGGCTTTCGCCAACAAGTATCGCAATGACGGCTCCGTTTGCGTTACCTATTTCGGCGACGGCGCTGCCAACCAGGGCCAGGTCTACGAGAGCTTCAACATGGCCTCGCTATGGAAGCTCCCCGTGGTCTACGTCATCGAGAACAACCGCTATGCAATGGGCACTTCGGTGACCCGCTCGTCGGCTGAAACCGTGTTCTCGCAGCGCGGCGTGTCCTTCCGCATTCCTGGCATGCAGGTGGACGGCATGGACGTGCGGGCAGTGAAGTCGGCATCGGAATATGCGCTTGAGCATGCCCGGTCCGGCCAAGGTCCGATCATCCTCGAAATGCAGACCTATCGCTATCGCGGTCACTCGATGTCCGATCCGGCCAAGTATCGCTCGAAGGACGAAGTGCAGAAGATGCGCTCCGAACACGACCCGATCGAGCAGGTTAAGAACCGCATGATCGAGCAAGGCTGGGCCAGCGAAGAAGAGTTGAAGACGATCGATAAGGACGTTCGCGACGTCGTCGCCGACTCCGCCGATTTCGCCCAGACCGATCCAGAGCCGGATGCATCCGAGCTCTACACCGACATTCTGCTTTGAGGGGAGACGGGTATGCCGATCGAAATCCTTATGCCCGCTTTGTCTCCCACGATGGAGGAAGGCAATCTCTCGAAATGGTTGAAGAACGAGGGTGATTCTGTTGCCCCCGGCGACGTGATCGCCGAGATCGAGACCGACAAGGCGACCATGGAAGTGGAAGCCGTCGACGAAGGCACGCTGGGCAAGATCCTGATTGCCGCCGGTACCGAAGGTGTGAAGGTCAATACGCCGATCGCGGTTCTGCTGCAGGACGGCGAGAGCGCTGGCGATATTGGATCCAGCAAGCCTCCTAGTTCCGAAGATGCAGCAGCATCGCCGGTCGCGAACGTCGACAAGGAAGACAAGGCGACTGTGAGTTCTGCCGGTGATGCGGGCGAGAAGGCGCGCCGCTCGACGGACGAGCCGTCGTCTCAGGCCGACAACACAAAGGTTCCCGCGACGCCGAAGGCCGAGGTCGCAGCTGATCCGGACATCCCGGCCGGAACGGAAATGGTTGCGACCACCGTTCGTGAAGCCCTTCGCGACGCCATGGCGGAAGAAATGCGCCGTGACCAGGACGTCTTCGTCATGGGCGAAGAGGTTGCAGAATATCAGGGCGCCTACAAGATCACCCAAGGCCTGCTTCAGGAATTCGGCCCGCAGCGTGTGGTCGATACGCCCATCACCGAGCATGGTTTTGCCGGCGTTGGCGTGGGTGCGGCGATGTCCGGCCTTAAGCCGATTGTCGAGTTCATGACCTTCAACTTCGCGATGCAGGCGATCGACCAGATCGTCAACTCGGCGGCGAAGACACTTTACATGTCGGGCGGCCAGATGGGCGCGCCGATCGTGTTCCGTGGACCGAACGGTGCTGCGGCGCGCGTCGGTGCCCAGCACAGCCAGGATTACGCGGCCTGGTACAGCCACATTCCCGGCTTGAAGGTTGTGCAGCCATATACCGCTGCCGACGCAAAGGGCCTGTTGAAGGCCGCGATCCGCGATCCTAATCCGGTGATCTTCCTCGAGAACGAGATCCTGTACGGCCAGTCCTTTGACGTGCCGAAGCTCGATGATTTCGTTTTGCCGATCGGCAAGGCGCGCATTCACAAGCAGGGCAAGGATGTGACGATCGTGTCTGCTGGTATCGGCATGACCTATGCCGTTAAGGCGGAGCTGGAACTGCGTGAAATGGGCATCGATGCGGAAATCATCGATCTGCGCACCATACGGCCCCTAGATTTCGACACGATCCTCGCTTCGGTGAAGAAGACGAACCGGCTCGTGACCATCGAAGAAGGCTTCCCGCAGAATTCGGTCGGCGATCACATCGCCAGCCAGGTCATGCAGCGCGCCTTTGATTATCTGGATGCGCCGGTCATTACGGTTTGCGGCAAGGACGTTCCGATGCCCTATGCAGCGAACCTCGAAAAGCTGGCTCTGCCGAGCGTTGCGGATGTGGTAGAGGCGGTGAAAACCGTCACCTACCGGGGTTAAGGGGAGCGTCATGCCGATCAACATCACCATGCCGGCCCTGTCGCCTACGATGGAAGAGGGCAACCTCGCCAAGTGGCTGGTCAAGGAAGGCGACAAGGTTGCGCCCGGCGATGTGATCGCCGAGATTGAAACCGACAAGGCCACGATGGAAGTCGAGGCCGTTGACGAGGGAACGGTCGCCAAGATTGTGGTTCCAGCCGGCACGGAAGGCGTGAAGGTCAATTCCCTCATCGCCATTCTGGCGGCCGAGGGAGAGGACGCCAGCGCCGCTGCAGCGGGTGGTAGCGACGCCGCTTCTCCGCAGAGCGCTTCGGCATCGCAGCCAGCGAGCACCAAGTCGGGAGAGGACGCGGCAACCAAGTCGGGTTACGGCGGAAGCGCAACTCCTGCGGCTGGCTCTGAAAAGCCGGCAGAAGCGACCAAGAATGAGGCTGCAAGAGCAACTCCTCCGGCAAGGTCAGAGGGTGAACGGGTATTCGCCTCTCCACTGGCGCGTCGCCTGGCAAAGGATGCGGGGATCGATCTCGCAAGTCTTTCGGGCTCCGGCCCGCGTGGTCGCATCGTAAAGGCCGATGTGGAAGGCGCAGGCAAGGGTGGTGCGGTTCAGCCGGCCACGTCAGCGGCCCAGACGGACGCGGCTGCCCCAGTCACTCCCGCTTTGGCACCTAAGGCCATGTCGGACGAGGCGGTTCTCAAGCTCTTCGAGCAAGGTTCCTACGAGCTCGTACCGCATGACAACATGCGCAAGACGATCGCCCGGCGTCTGGTTGAAGCCAAGACGACGATCCCGCACTTCTACCTGACGGTGGATTGCGAGCTTGACGCACTTCTGGCGCTTCGTCAGCAGCTGAACGCCGCAGCTCCCATGAAGAAGACCGACAAGGGCGACGCGCCGCTCTACAAGCTTTCGGTCAATGACATGATCATCAAGGCGATGGCGCTTGCGCTGCGTGACGTACCGACAGCCAATGCCTCGTGGACGGAAACCAACATGGTCATGCACAAGCATGCCGATGTTGGCGTGGCCGTGTCCATCCCAGGCGGGCTGATCACGCCGATCATTCGTCGCGCGGAAGAAAAATCGCTCTCGACCATCTCCAACGAGATGAAAGACCTTGCCGCACGAGCACGCTCGCGC
Source organism: Tianweitania populi (assembly GCF_014652875.1). Classification (GTDB taxonomy): domain Bacteria; phylum Pseudomonadota; class Alphaproteobacteria; order Rhizobiales; family Rhizobiaceae; genus Tianweitania; species Tianweitania populi. The sequence continues at coordinate 1,012,131 of NZ_BMZQ01000001.1, forward strand.
AAGCTGAAGCCCGAGGAATACCAGGGCGGCACGACTGCCGTGTCCAACCTCGGCATGTTCGGCATCAAGGACTTCTCCGCCGTCATCAATCCGCCGCACGCCACGATCCTGGCGATCGGCGCAGGTGAGGAGCGTCCGGTGGTAAAGGGCGGCGAGATCAAGGTTGCGACCGTGATGTCCGTGACGCTTTCGACCGATCACCGTGCGGTGGACGGCGCATTGGGTGCGGAGCTGATTGGCGCCTTCAAGCGTCATATCGAAAACCCGCTCGGCATGCTGGTCTAAGCGGCCATGAAGACGGCGCTCTGTTATGGCGACTCGCTGAGCTGGGGTTACGATCCCGAAGGCGGCGTTCGCCACGCCTATGAGGATCGCTGGACGAGCGTGCTTCAGGCAGCACTCGGTAGTCAGGCAGCTATCATCGCCGAAGGTCTGAATGGCCGCACGACGGTTTGGGACGATTACCTCGCTCCAGCCGACCGGAATGGAGCGCGCATCCTGCCCTGCATTCTGTCGACGCATGCACCGCTTGATCTCGTGATCTTCATGCTCGGCACCAACGACATGAAGCCTCAGATTTGCGGCAAGGCGTTCGGCGCTCGGCGCGGTGTGGAGCGACTTATCGAGATCGTTCGCTATCACGCATATCCTACCGCGGCGGATGCGCCCGACATCCTCATCGTTGCGCCGCCTTCGATCTGCGAAACGGCTGACCCTGATTTTTCAGCGATGTTCGCTGGCTCTATTCAGGAGTCGCAGATGCTTGCGCCGCTCTATGCCGACCTGGCCGATCAGCTCGGCTGCGGCTTCTTTGATGCAGGCGCAGTGGCGAAGACCTCGCCGTTGGATGGCATCCATCTGGATGCCGTCAATACAAAAGCGATCGGCAAGGGTCTTGAGCCGATCGTACGCATGATGCTCGGACTTTAAGGAGACGGTGATGGCCGACACAATCTACGACGTGATCATCATCGGCTCGGGTCCCGGCGGCTATGTCGCCGCCGTGCGTGCGGCACAGCTTGGCCTCAAGACAGCGATCGTTGAGCGGGAGCATCTCGGCGGCATCTGCTTGAACTGGGGCTGCATTCCCACCAAGGCGCTGCTGCGCTCGGCCGAAGTCATGCACTACGCCCAGCATCCGGAAGCTTACGGCCTGACGATCGACGGCCAGGTGTCTGCCGATGTGGATGCCGTGGTGAAGCGGTCGCGCGGTGTGTCGCTGCGCCTGAACGGCGGCGTCGGCTTCCTTATGAAGAAGAACAAGGTCGACGTGATCTGGGGCGAAGCCAAGATCACGAAGGCTGCCAAGGGCGAAGCGCCAGGCGAGATCGTCGTCGGCGAGTCGTCGAAGAAAGCCATGGAGCCTCAGCCTCCGGCCCCGAAGGGCACGTTGGGCGAGGGCACCTACAAGGCCAAGAACATCATCGTTGCAACGGGCGCGCGTCCGCGCGTGTTGCCCGGCATTGAACCGGACGGCGACAAGATCTGGACCTACTTCGAAGCCATGGTGCCGAAGGCACTGCCGAAGTCTTTGATCGTGATGGGCTCGGGCGCCATCGGCATCGAGTTCGCCTCCTTCTATCGCACCATGGGTGCCGATGTAACAGTGGTCGAACTGCTGCCGCAGGTCATGCCGGTGGAAGATGCCGAGATTTCCAAGTTCGCGCAGAAGCAGCTGGAAAAGCAGGGACTGAAGTTCCTTCTCGAAGCCAAGGTCGCCAAGGTCGAGAAGACGGCTGACGGCGTGATCGCGCATATCGAGACTAAGGACGGCAAGACGCAGCAGCTGAAGGCCGACAAGCTGATCTCCGCTGTTGGTGTGCAGGGCAACTTCGAGGGCCTTGGCCTTGAAGCGCTCGGCATCGAGCTCGATCGCGGCATCATCAAGACTGATGGTAAAGGCTCGACCAATGTGCCTGGCATCCATGCAATCGGCGATGTCGCCGGCGCGCCGATGCTGGCACACAAGGCCGAGCATGAGGGCGTGACCTGCGTCGAGAAGATCGCCGGTCTCCATGTTCATGCACTCGACAAAGGCAAGATCCCAGGCTGCACCTATTGCCAGCCGCAAGTCGCCTCAGTTGGCTTGACGGAAGCGAAAGCCAAAGAGACAGGCCGCGAGATCCGCGTTGGCCGCTTCTCCTTTGCAGCCAACGGAAAGGCGATTGCGCTCGGCGAGGATCAAGGTCTCATCAAGACGATCTTCGATGCCAAGACCGGCGAGTTGCTTGGCGCGCATATGGTGGGTGCCGAGGTCACAGAGCTTATCCAGGGCTTCGTGGTTGCCATGAACCTCGAAACCACCGAGGAAGAGTTGATGCATACGATCTTCCCGCATCCAACCTTGTCCGAGATGATGAAGGAAAGCGTGCTTGATGCTTATGGACGAGCGCTAAACGCCTGATTTCCACAGCCTTCCTCATAGCTCGCCGTCCTGTCACGGAACCGAAATGCATCTAAGAACGTTTCCGGTCTGGAATGGCACACGCCGTTCCCCGGAAGCGCACTGGGTATTTTGCGCCGGGCAATCAAAGGAGCGGGCAATGGAAGTGAATGGCGTAGGTTGGCTTGCAGCCATCATCATCGGCGGTTTGGCTGGTTGGCTGGCCGAAAAAGTCATGAAGAGCGACATGGGCCTCTTCATGAATATCATTCTCGGCATCATCGGTGCGGTCGTCTTAAATGCGATCCTCGTGGCGCTGAACATCGGCATTCTTGGCGTTGGCTGGATTGCCTACCTGATCACGGGCTTCATCGGTGCCTGTATTCTGATTTGGGTCGGCCGTTTGATCCGCCGCTAGATCCAGCATTTCTGCAAAGCAGATCCCCGTTCGCGCTCGCCAGCGCGGACGGGGTTTTCTTTTGCCTGCTGGGAGCTTACATGCGGAAGGGAAGGGTGAACCCGCAGCACGCGCGGTCGCCTGGCATGTTTGTTAGGATTGGCATGGTTACCGTCCTCGATACCGTTCAGCGGTCCCGTTTGCGCCACCCCGAGAAGGCGCACCGTCCCGACCAGGAAGTGGCGAAGAAGCCGGATTGGATCCGCGTCAAGGCTCCGACTTCCAAGAACTATGCCGAAACCCGCTCCATCGTGAAGGACAACAAACTCGTCACGGTATGCGAGGAGGCAGGATGCCCGAACATTGGCGAATGCTGGGACAAGAAGCACGCCACCTTCATGATCATGGGCGAAATCTGCACGCGCGCATGTGCCTTCTGCAACGTTTCAACAGGACGGCCGCTGGCACTTGATCCGCTTGAACCTGCAAACGTCGCCAAGGCGGTTCAGCAAATGGGGTTGACGCATGTGGTGATCACATCTGTTGATCGCGATGATCTTGCCGATGGCGGTGCGCAGCATTTTGCCGAGGTCATACGTGCCATTCGCGCCCTTACGCCGCTTACCACCATTGAGATCCTTACCCCTGACTTCCTTCGCAAGGATGGCGCTTTGGAGATCGTGGTTGCCGCGCGTCCGGACGTGTTTAACCACAACCTCGAAACGGTGCCGTCGAACTATCTGACAGTGCGGCCAGGCGCTCGCTACTTCCATTCCATTCGTTTGCTGCAGCGAGTGAAGGAGCTCGATCCATCGATCTTCACCAAGTCCGGCATCATGGTCGGGTTGGGTGAAGAGCGGAATGAAGTGCTTCAGCTGATGGATGATCTGCGCAGCGCCGAGGTCGATTTCATGACGATCGGTCAATATCTGCAGCCCACAAAGAAGCATCATCCAGTCAAGGCCTTTGTCACCCCTGACGAGTTCAAGTCCTATGAAACGGTGGCACTTTCAAAAGGCTTTCTGGTTGTGGCATCGAGCCCGCTGACGCGGTCGTCGCACCATGCCGGCGAGGATTTCGCACGCCTACGCCTGGCGCGTGAGGCGCAGCTGAAAGCTTTCGCAGCAACCGCCGCCTGATGCCGCAGTTCACGACCACACGGCATGTCCGTCATACGCCGGACAAGATGTTTGCGCTGGTTGCGGATATCGAGCAGTACCCGCAATTCCTGCCGCTTTGCGAAGCCTTGAGCGTGCGTTCCAAGCGCGAACGCGATGGTCTGACCGTGCTCGTTGCCGACATGAGCGTCGGCTACAAGGCGATCCGCGAAACATTCACCAGCCAGGTCGTGCTGAAGCCGGCCGAGAACATCATCGACGTGAAGTATCTAGATGGTCCGTTTCGTTACCTTACGAACCAGTGGCAATTCACGCCCACTACGGATGGTGGCACGGACATTCAGTTCTTCATTGATTACGAGTTCAAGAGCCGGATACTTGGCGCGATGATGGGCGCTATGTTCGATCGCGCCTTTCGGATGTTCTCCGAAGCGTTCGAGAAGCGCGCCGATGTCATCTACGGCCGTCCGGCCTAGCTCAAGCGCCGCGCAGCGCTTCGACCCCATATTGCAAGGCGGTTCGTGCGGCTTCACGGCGGATGAAGTCTCGACCGTTGTTTTCGAACACGCGCTTGATTGCGAGGGGCTTGCGACGTTCGACGGCGATGCCGAACCAGACGAGGCCGACCGGCTTGTCGTCTGTACCGCCTTCCGGGCCAGCCACGCCGGTTGTGGCCAAAGCGATCCCGGCCTTGGAGTTCTCTAACGCGCCAGCCGCCATCTCCAGAGCGGTCTGCTGGGATACCGCACCGAATTGCTCAAGGGTCTCAACCGTTACGCCCAGCATCTCGACCTTGGATGCGTTGGAGTAGGTCACGAAGCCGCGATCAATCACGGCGGACGCACCGGGCACGTCCGTAAGCATCGTTGCAATCAGTCCGCCGGTACAGGATTCGGCTGTCGCAGCCATGACGCGACGCTCCCAGCACCCCTTCAGGAACTCTACAACGAGGTCGGTATCATCGCTCATTCTTCAAGGCTCCCGGGGTAAACGACAGTTGCTGTGGCGATTGCTGCGATGCCTTCCGAGCGCCCGATAAAGCCGAGGCGCTCATTAGTCGTTGCCTTGACGGACACGCGGTTCGGGCTGATGCCGAGCATTTCGGCCATGGCGGCAACCATTGCTTCGCGGTTCGGTCCCACCTTTGGCGCTTCGCAAATCAAAGTCACGTCGGCATTGGCGATGCGTCCGCCGTTCTGACGAACGACTTTCGCAGCATGTTCCACGAAGATCTTCGACGCTGCACCGCGCCATTGAGGATCCGACGGCGGAAAATGCGTCCCGATATCACCTGCGCCGCACGTGGCGAGCAACGCGTCGGTGAGGGCGTGCAGACCCACATCAGCATCAGAATGCCCAGACAACTTCTTGTCGTGCGGGATCGAAACGCCACAAAGCCAGACAGCATCGCCGGGCTCGAACGCATGCACGTCGTAGCCGTTTCCGGTGCGCACATCGGGAAATGTGGATGCCAGTTGCAGGCGTTGATCAGCCATTGCGATGTCTCTCGCCCAAGTCAGTTTGATGTTGTCCACAGAACCCGGCACGATCCGCACCGCAAGCCCCGCCCACGAGGCTATGGCGGCGTCATCGGTAAAGGCTCCGAGCCCTGCTTCAGCAGCCTGACGATGCGCATAGCGAATGCGCTGATAGTTGAAGGCCTGTGGCGTCTGCGCTGCATGCAGGTCCTCACGCGGAACCGTCTCCAACACGTTCATCTCAGAGTCTGCACGCTTGATCGTATCTGAAACGGGCAGGGCGGGGAGAACCGCTTCGGCTTCGACAAGAGCGGATGCAACGCGATCGATGAGAGCAGCATCCACAAAGGGCCGAGCGGCGTCGTGGATCATGACGTGTTTGGGGAAACTTTCCGCCAGAGCCTCCAAGGCCAACCGTGTCGAGGCTTGGCGCGTTGCCCCGCCGTGAACAAGCTTCACGCGCTCAGCGCCTTCACCCACAGCCTTGCGGAACAAGGCGTCGTCATCAGGGTGGATCGCAACGATGATCTGCCCGACGGCCGGATGATTCAGGAACGCTTGCAAAGTGTGCGCAACAACAGCTTTGCCGCCAATCATGCGGTATTGCTTCGGGCCCTCAGCCTGCCCCGCTCGCTCGCCTCGCCCGGCCGCGAGGATAACAACGGCGATCTCAGATGGTATGCGAGATGGGTTGTTCAAGCTTGGACGCATGCGGTCTTGGAGGATCTTGCATCAGCAATGCTGCACAGAATGCACGCAGCACCATTGCGACAGGCGGTAAAGCTGGTTAGAGAACAAGCATCCCACGCCATTGCTTGGTTTTTGAGCATGACCGAGTTGAACATTCTAGCGGCACCTCTCACGATCGGCTCAGCGGTCGTGCGCAATCGCGTGTTTCTGGCTCCTATGTCGGGTGTGACCGACGAACCGTTGCGGCAGCGCGCCTACGATCATGGCGCGGGACTTGTGGTGGCCGAAATGGTCGCCAGCGGCGAACTCGTCAAGGGCCATGAGGATTCACGCAGACGCCTACGCCATTCCGGCCTGCCCGTCCACATGATCCAGCTTGCCGGCAGAGAAGCCGACGCCATGGCCGAAGCGGCGAGGGTGGCAGCAGGCGAGGGCGCAGACATCATCGACATCAACATGGGCTGCCCGGCGAAGAAGGTGACCGGTGGCTATTGTGGGTCGGCGCTCATGCGCAACCTTGATCATGCGGTTTCCCTGATCGATGCCGTCGTGGCCGCAGTGCCCGTACCGGTCACGGTGAAGATGCGGCTCGGATGGGACGACGATTCGCGCAACGCACCTGAACTCGCCGCACGCGCCGAGCAATCCGGTGTTTCGATGGTCACAGTGCACGGGCGCACGCGCTGCCAGTTCTACAAGGGTGCGGCCGATTGGAGCGCGGTTGCTGCCGTGAAGGCCGCGGTGTCTCTGCCGGTTGTCGTCAACGGTGACATTGAAACGCAGGCTGATGCACAAGCTGCACTGGCAGCGTCCGGTGCTGATGCCGTGATGATGGGTCGAGCCCACTATGGGGCGCCTTGGGCGGCCGGTCACGTCGCGAGCGACAGAGATACAAAGCCGGCTGACTTAGCCAGCTACGTCATTGCTCACTACGAGGATATGTTGAGCCTTTATGGTCGCGAAAGCGGGCTTCGGCAGGCCCGCAAGCATCTCGGCTGGTATCTCGATCGCCATGCCTGTCACACCACTCAGGCAAGAAAGTCTGCCATCATGACCAGCCTCGATCCTGCCGTGGTGATCCGAGAACTGCGTCTGGCTTTTGCCTCCTCACCCAACTTGGAGATGGTTGCATGAACCGCGATATGTCTTCTGCGGTGGATCCTGCAAACATTGTCCTGAACACCATCCGTCGGCCGGTGGTGATGGTCGACGCAGACGGGCTTATCAGCTTCGCGAATGCAGAGGCCGAGGACTTCTTCCGATCGAGCGCTGCCGTTCTTGCCAAAACCTCGCTTGCCAAACTGATTCCGTTCGGCAGTCCCTTGTTGACGCTCGTAGATCAGGTTCGCGAGCGCAACGCACCCGTCAACGAGTATCGCGTCGATGTTTCCAGCCCGCGTCTGGGTTTGGAAAAGCTGGTCGATGTCTACGTGGCGCCTGTTCCTGAGATATCCGGCTCCGTAGTGGTGATGCTGCAGGAACGCTCGATGGCCGACAAGATCGAGCGCCAGATGACGCATCGCAGCGCCGCGCGTTCCGTCACCGGACTGGCTGCGATGCTGGCTCACGAAATCAAGAACCCACTGTCGGGTATCCGCGGTGCGGCGCAGCTTCTTGAAACCGCAGTGTCTGATGAAGACCGTTCGCTCACGCGATTGATTACCGAAGAGACCGACCGCATCGTGTCTCTGGTCGATCGTATGGAAGTCTTTTCCGACGAGCGCCCCATCGAGCGCCAGCCGGTCAACATCCACGTCGTGTTCGATCGTGTGAAAGCCATCGCGGCAAATGGCTTCGCGCGCCGCATCAAGATCAACGAGATCTACGATCCAAGCTTGCCGCCGGTTTATGCCAATCGCGACCAGCTAGTACAGATCTTCCTCAATCTCGTGAAGAATGCGGCCGAGGCGATCGGTAATGATCCGCAGGGCGAGATCACGCTGACGACTGCGTTTCGCCCAGGCATTCGCGTCATGGCTCCCGGCTCGCGCGACCGCGTTTCGCTGCCGCTCGAATTCTGCGTGATCGACAATGGGCCGGGGGTGTCCGAGGACATTTTGCCGATCCTGTTCGATCCCTTCATCACCACCAAGATCAACGGGTCGGGTCTCGGCCTTGCGCTGGTTGCGAAGCTCGTGGGCGAGCACGGCGGCGTGATCGAATGTGACTCCACACCGCGCGGCACCTCATTCCGCATTCTGATGCCTGCCTGGAAAGACGATCATCCCAGGCAATCCTTCTCCGACGGGAACCAAGCACAATGACAGTCAAAGGCAGCATCTTGATCGCCGATGACGACGCCGCTATTCGCACGGTGCTAAACCAGGCGCTGTCACGCGTCGGCCACGATGTGCGCGTGACCTCCAACGCCGCAACACTGTGGCGCTGGGTGTCGGCAGGCGATGGTGATCTGGTGATCACGGACGTGGTGATGCCGGACGAGAACGCCTTCGACATGCTGCCGCGCATCAAGAAGGCCCGGCCGGATCTGCCGGTCGTCGTCATGAGCGCGCAGAACACGTTCATGACCGCGATCCGCGCGTCGGAGTCCGGCGCTTACGAGTATCTGCCGAAGCCTTTCGACCTCACCGAACTGCTCAACATCGTCAACCGCGCACTGTCAGAGCCGAAGAAGCCGCGCCACGACCGCAATCTGGAAGAGCAGCCGGATTCGATGCCACTGGTTGGGCGCTCGCCCGCCATGCAGGACATCTACCGGATGCTTGCACGCATGATGCAGACGGATCTAACCGTCATGATTTCAGGCGAGTCCGGCACCGGCAAGGAGTTGGTAGCACGCGCGCTGCATGAATATGGCCGGCGTCGCAATGGACCGTTTGTCGCCATCAACATGGCGGCCATTCCCCGCGACCTGATCGAGTCTGAGCTTTTCGGCCACGAGAAGGGCGCCTTCACGGGCGCCCAGAACCGCTCGACGGGGCGTTTCGAACAGGCGGAAGGTGGCACGCTGTTCCTTGATGAGATCGGCGACATGCCGATGGAAGCGCAAACACGTTTGCTGCGTGTGCTTCAGCAGGGTGAATATACGACGGTTGGCGGTCGCACGCCGATCAAGACCGATGTTCGCATTGTCGCCGCCACCAACAAGGATCTGCGCACGCTGATCAATCAGGGTCTGTTCCGCGAGGACCTGTTCTATCGCCTCAACGTCGTACCCTTGCGGCTGCCGCCTCTGCGCGAGCGCAGCGAAGACATTCCGGATCTGGTGCGGCACTTCTTCAAGCAGGGGGAAAGCGAAGGGCTGCAGCAGAAGCGGATTTCTCCCGCCGGCTATGATCTTATGAAGCGCTATCCGTGGCCGGGTAACGTGCGCGAGCTCGAAAACCTGATCCGCCGTTTGGCCGCGCTGTATCCCCAAGACGAGATTGCGGCCGAGATCATCGAACAAGAATTGCGGACGCGGGATGCCGTAAGCGGCGGTGGGATCAGCACCGGCCTGCCCGACGACCTTTCTATCGGTCAAGCCGTGGAAATTTACCTCCAGCGCTACTTTGCTGAATTCGGCACCGACCTTCCTCCGCCGGGCTTGTATCAAAGGCTATTGGCAGAGGTCGAGTATCCGCTGGTGCTGGCTTCGATGACAGCCACGCGCGGCAACCAGATCAAGGCGGCTGAGCTTCTCGGTCTCAATCGCAACACGCTGCGCAAGAAGATCCGAGAACTAGGCGTCAATGTTTATCGCGGCGGCCGCTGAGCGTCGGTTCGCCTAAGCGGCTGTTGATGGACGCGCTTCACACAGGCGTTTGTTGCAATCTCGCCACATTGCGTTGCATAAGTGCAACGGAGTCAAGGATGATTTGCAACCACATGACAGCGCAGGCACCAGCCGCATCCGGTCCGCTGTTGAGACAGACTTACACGTCTGAGAGCAGGCGCGTCAGTCTGTTACCGGGCGTGATTGCTGTTGTTTGCGCGCTCGTCATCGGCGGTATCTCCTTTACGATCCTGATGGGTTTGACGCCCATCGAGCCGAATGAAGAGGCGGTCCTTGCGCTGATAGGCGCCAACGCGCTTTCGGTCTTGGTGCTATTCGGCCTGATCAGCCGTGAAATTTACCGCATCTATCGCGCGCGTCGGGCCGGCAGGGCGGCTTCCCGGCTCCATGTCCGCATTGTCGCGATGTTTGCGCTGGTTGCTGCCATTCCCGCGATTTTGGTGGCAGTTGTCGCGTCGATCTCGCTGGATGTCGGTCTCGACCGGTGGTTTGAAATTCGCACCAAGACCATCATCAACACCTCGCTATCGATCGCCGAAGCCTATGTTCAGGAGAATGCCCGCAACCTGCAGGGCACGACGCTGTCGATGGCCCATGACCTCGATCAATCGCGGTCAGTATACAATCTCGACCGCACCGGGTTCAGGGATCTGATGCAACGGCATGTGATGGGCCGCGCTTTGGCGGGTGCAGTGCTGATCCGGGGCGATGGTTCGTTCGAGATGTCGGCCGATGCGCCGAACAACAATTTCGAAATTCCACCGCCGCCCATCGAAGCTGTCCAAACGGCTGTGGACGGGAAACCTGTTCTCATTCCACCGCTGCGCCAGAACATCGTCGGCGCGATCATCCGGTTGAAAGAGCTTCCGGACCTCTACCTCTACACTATCCGCCTGGTTGATCCCGAGGTCATTCGTGCTCGTCAGATCGTGCGCGCCAATGCCGACGCTTATCGCGACCTCGGCAACAATCGCCGCACCACGCAGATTGCCTTCGCCCTCATCTATATCGGTCTAACGCTGATCATCGTCCTGTCTGCGATCTGGACCGGCATTGCGGTAGCCGACCGTCTTGTACGCCCAATCCGTCAGTTGATCGGCGCGGCGGACAAGGTTGCAAGCGGCAACATGGATGCTGCCGTACAGGTCCGCGCCACCGATGGCGATGTGGCTTCGCTCGGCGACACGTTCAACAAGATGGTTCAGCAGTTGAAATCGCAGCGCAACGAAATCCTTTCGGCGCGCGATGATGCCGAAGATCGGCGCCGCTTCTCGGAAGCCGTGTTGTCCGGTGTGACCGCCGGCGTGATCGGCGTTGATCCTCAAGGCGAAATCCAGGTCGTCAACCGTTCTGCCTTGACGATGCTGGCTCTGCCTGTTGCGACCGCGATTGGGAGGAACCTGTCCGAAGTCCTGCCGCATGTCGGAGGCGTATTGAACACGGCGCGAGACCTTGGCCGTGCGGTTTACCGCGAGCAAGTAACGTTCTTCCGTGCCGGTGCCGAGCGCACCTTCAACGTCCAGGTGACGATCGAAGAAAGCGGCGAGGAGAACGAACGCTCCTATGTCGTGACAGTCGATGACATTACCGATCTCGTTCAGGCGCAGCGTTCTTCGGCATGGGCGGACGTCGCTCGCCGCATCGCGCATGAGATCAAGAACCCGCTGACGCCGATCCAGCTGTCGGCCGAGCGCATCCGGCGGCGCTATGGCAAAGTCATTACAGAAGACCGCGAAGTCTTTGACCAATGTACCGACACGATCATTCGCCAAGTCGGCGATATCGGACGGATGGTGGACGAGTTCTCGGCCTTTGCACGTATGCCGAAGCCGGAGCTGAAGCTCATCGACCTGCGCGAAGCCCTGCATGAAGCCTCGTTCCTTGTTGAGGTCAGCCGTTCAGAAATTAGCTTTGAACGCGACTTTGGTCCTCTGCCATTGAAGGGCCAGTTCGATAGCCGGCTCCTTAGCCAGGCTTTCGGCAACATCATCAAGAATGCGGCCGAAGCGATCGACGGCGCGGAGCGGACCGACGGTGTCATCCGCGTTGCAGCCAGACGTGAAGGCGCAATTATCCAGGTCGATGTCATGGACAACGGCAAAGGTTTGCCGCGCGAAAATCGTCAACGGCTGCTCGAGCCCTACATGACCACACGCGAGAAGGGGACGGGGCTCGGCCTCGCGATCGTCAAGAAGATCGTCGAGGACCATGGCGGCCATCTCGAACTGCATGACGCCCCAAAGGACTTCCACGAAGGCCGGGGCGCCCTGATCCGTATCGTTCTGCCGGCAGTGGATCAGGTCGACCAAGTTCCAGCCGGCACCGCGACGCAACCCGTATCCGAGAAGGTGATCGATGGCCTCTGATATCCTCATCGTCGACGACGAAGCCGACATCCGCGACCTCGTTGCAGGCATTCTGGACGATGAGGGGCACGAGACCCGCACGGCCCATGATGCCGACAGCGCGCTCGCGGCCATCAACGACCGAGTCCCGCGGCTTGTTTTCCTAGATATCTGGATGCAGGGTTCGCGCCTCGACGGGCTTGAACTGCTCGCCGAGGTCAAGAAGCTGCATCCTGATCTGCCGGTCGTGATGATCTCGGGTCACGGCAATGTCGAAACGGCTGTGTCTGCTATCCGCAGCGGCGCCTATGATTTCATCGAAAAGCCGTTCAAGGCCGACCGCCTCATCCTGATTGCCGAACGCGCTTTGGAAGCCTCCAAGCTGAAGCGCGAGGTGTCCGACCTTAAAAAGCGCAGCGGCGACAACTTCGATCTCATCGGCACGTCGGCTGCAATGAATCAGCTGCGGCAGACGATTGATCGGGTCGCGCCAACCAACAGCCGCATAATGATCCTAGGGCCCTCCGGTTCGGGCAAGGAAATGGTGGCGCGGGCCATCCATGCGCATTCCGCGCGGAAGAACGGACCTTTCGTGGCTCTCAGCGCGGCATCGATCACGCCGGACCGCATGGAGATTGAACTGTTCGGCACCGAGTCGTCGGATGGTGGTGGGCGCAAGGTTGGCGCGCTTGAAGAAGCGCATCGAGGCATCCTCTACCTCGACGAAGTCGCCGACATGCCGCGCGAAACACAGAACAAGATCCTGCGGGTGTTGGTCGATCAGCAATTCGAACGTGTCGGCGGCACGAAGCGCGTTAAGGTCGATGTGCGCATTATTTCTTCCACGGCGCACAACCTCGACTCGATGACGGCGCAAGGCCGCTTCCGAGAGGACCTTTACCATCGCCTCGCCGTGGTTCCGGTCGTCGTTCCCGGCTTGGCAGAACGTCGCGAAGACATTCCGTTCCTGGTCGACAGCTTCATGCGTCAGACCGCCCGCAGTGCAGGCATCAGGCCGCGTCAGATCGGCAATGACGCTATGGCCGTGCTACAGGCTCATAATTGGCCAGGTAACGTGCGCCAGCTTCGCAACAACATTGAGCGGCTGTTGATCCTGTCGCGTGATGGTGAGGAGAGTGCACCCATCACCGCTGACCTACTGCCAGCGGAAATCGGTGACATGATGCCGCGTGCTCCAAACCAGTCGGATCAGCACATCATGGCGCTGCCGCTCCGCGAAGCACGCGAGCACTTCGAGAAGGAATATCTGATCGCGCAGATCAATCGTTTTGGCGGCAATATCTCGCGTACCGCCGAGTTCATTGGTATGGAGCGCTCAGCGCTTCACCGGAAGCTCAAATCGCTCGGCGTCTAGTTCCTGAACAGGGTCTGCCATGAAGGTCATTATCTGCGGTGCCGGCCAAGTCGGATACGGTATCGCGGAACGTCTGGCGGCCGAACGCAATGACGTGTCGGTTATCGACGTCTCGCCTGAGCTTATCCGCAACGTCCGCGATACGCTGGATGCCAAAGGCTTTGTCGGCCACGGTGCGCATCCCGACGTTCTCGCGCGTGCTGGTGCGCAGGATGCCGATATGATCGTGGCGGTGACGCTTTACGATGAAGTCAACATGGTGGCCTGTCAGGTGGCTCACTCGCTCTTCAACGTGCCGACCAAGATCGCCCGCATACGGGCACAATCCTATCTTCTTTCGCAGTATCAGGATCTGTTTGCCCGCGAACAGCTGCCGATCGACGTCATCATTTCGCCGGAACGTGAGGTGGCCGAACTCGTTTTGCGACGTATCGCCCTCCCGGGCGCAACGGATGTCGTTCGGTTCGCCGAAGGCGCAATCGCCATGGTGGCAATCGAATGCCTCGATGAATGTCCGGTCATCAGCACACCGCTCGCTCAACTGAGCGAACTCTTTCCCGACCTGCTTTCCACAGTCGTGGCCATCAGCCGGGAAGGGCGCTTGTTCGTTCCGCGCTCATCCGATCAGTTGATAGCCGGCGATCTCGCTTACGTCGTGACGGCCAAAGACCACGTACGGCGTACGCTTGGCCTGTTTGGGCACGACAAACAGGAAGCCACGCGCATCGTCATCGCCGGCGGCGGGAATATCGGTCTCTACGTCGCGCAGACGCTTGAGAAACGCCAAAGCCGTACGCGCGTGAAGATCATCGAGAGCGGCCGCGAGCGCGCCATAGCCATCGCCGACGAGCTACGCCGGACCGTTGTTCTGCATGGCAGCGCGCTTGACCAGAAGCTGCTCACGGAAGCCGATATCGACGACACCGATCTCATGGTGGCTTTGACCAATGACGATCAGGTCAATGTCCTGTCCAGCATCATGGCGAAGCGTCTCGGCTGTCGGTCCAATCTGACCCTGATCAACAATCCGTCGTTCCAGGATTTCACCCATACGCTCGGGATCGATGCACAGGTGAACCCGCGATCCGTGACGATCTCGCGTGTGCTGCAGCATGTCCGCCGCGGCCGTATTCGCGCCGTTCACAGCATCGGGCGGGGCGCTGCCGAAATCATCGAGGCGGAAGCGCTGGAAACGTCACCACTGGTGGGAACGGCCTTGCGCGACCTCAACCTGCCGTCGGGCATCCGTATCGGCGCCATCTATCGCAATGGCGCTGTATTGCGGCCGTCCGGCGAGTTTCAGATCAAGGCGAAGGATCGCGTCGTCATGTTCGCTCTGGCTGAGGGCGTCAAAAGTGTGGAACAGATGTTCCGTGTCAGCCTCGAATTTTTCTGAGGGATAATACCGTGCCAAGAATTGCCTACGTCAATGGCCGCTACACCGCCCACGCCGATGCTGCCGTTCACATCGAAGATCGCGGCTACCAGTTTGCCGATGGCGTTTATGAAGTCTGCGAGATCGCGCGGGGCTACATTGTCGATTCAACGCGCCACCTGGACCGACTAGATCGCTCGCTCCGCGAGTTGAAGATCGCTTCGCCCATGGCGCGGCAGCCATTGTTGACGGTCATGCGCGAGGTCATCCGTCGTAACCTGGTTGAGAATGGCTTGGTTTATCTTCAGGTCACACGCGGCGTTGCCCCGCGCGACCACGCTTTTCCAGCCGATACGAAGCCAAGCCTCGTTATCACTGCAAAGCGGATTGATCCGCTGGGCGGCATCAAGCGCGCGGAAAGCGGGATCAAGGTCATCACCGTTGCGGAGAACCGTTGGGAGCGCGTCGACATCAAGTCGGTCGGACTGCTGCCCAATGTTTTGGCCAAGCAGCAGGCCAAGGAAGCCGGCGCTCAGGAAGCCTGGTTCGTTGATCCAGACGGCACTGTGAAAGAAGGGGCTTCAACCAACGCCTGGATCATCACCAAGGACGGCGTTTTGGTTACAAGGCCGGCTGATACGGGCATTCTGCGCGGCGTAACGCGCACAACGGTGCTCGACATCATCAAAAAGCATGGCCTGTCTATTGAAGAACGGCCTTTTACCGTCGAAGAAGCCTATGATGCGCGAGAAGCCTTTATCACCTCGGCAACAACCTTGGTGACACCTGTCGTGACCATTGATGATCGCTCTATCGCCAACGGTCACCCCGGTTCGATCGCTTCCTCGCTTCGTCAGGCGTTTTTTGACATTGCGGAAAAAATCAAGGCCTGATACCCGCAAAGAGGGGAAGAAAGGTCGAACGCAATATTGCTCGCGGATGACCTTTCTTGTGCCAGCTTCTGCGAAGCGCGGCATCATCCTCTCTACGAGACCGGCGAAAGATAAGAACAATGGCCGAACGCGCACAAAACCTTCAAGACCTTTTCCTCAATTCGGTTCGCAAGACCAAAAACCCGCTCACGATCTTTTTGATTAACGGCGTGAAGCTGACGGGCGTGGTAACGTCCTTTGACAATTTCTGCGTTCTCTTGCGCCGCGATGGGCATTCGCAGCTCGTCTACAAACACGCAATCTCCACCATCATGCCGAGCCAGCCGGTTCAGATGTTCGATGGTGAAGAAGCAGGCCGGGACGCCTGATTGGCTGAAATAAGAACGTCGGGCGCCGAGCGTCCGCTTATCGAAACCGGCGAGGGCGGTTCAACAGGACGCACCCTCGTCATCGTTCCCGTTCTCACGCGTCATCAGCGTCATGAGGACGAGCATACCGGCCGGCCGCGCCTAGGCCGCTCTCCCGAAGCGCGCCTTGAAGAGGCCGTCGGCCTGGCACAAGCCATCGACCTCGAACCCGTTTTCACCGACATCGTCATGCTGGCTGATCCTCGGCCCGGCACCTTGTTCGGGTCTGGCAAGGTCGCTGAACTGGCTGAGATCGCGAAGGAAGCGAAAGCCAACCTTGCGATCATCGATCATCCGCTGACGCCGGTGCAGCAGCGCAATCTCGAAAAAGAGCTGAACATCAAGGTCCTTGACCGGACCGGTCTGATCCTTGAGATTTTTGGGCGCCGCGCGCGCACGAAGGAAGGTTCGCTTCAAGTCGAGCTCGCGCATCTGAACTATCAGCGCGGCCGTCTCGTTCGCAGCTGGACCCACCTTGAACGTCAGCGCGGTGGCGCTGGCTTCCTTGGTGGTCCGGGTGAAACGCAGATCGAAGCCGATCGTCGCCTTCTGCAAGACAAGATCATCAAGCTCAAGCGCGAGCTAGAAACGGTTCGCCGCACGCGTGACCTACATCGTGCCAAGCGTCGCAAGGTACCGTTCCCGATCGTGTCGATCGTCGGCTACACCAATGCTGGCAAATCCACGCTGTTCAACCGCCTGACAGGGGCGGGCGTGCTCGCCGAGAACATGCTGTTCGCCACGCTCGATCCGACGCTTCGGCGTGTACAGCTGCCGCACGGCACGACGATCATCCTGTCGGATACGGTCGGCTTCATTTCCGATCTCCCTACGCACCTCGTGGCTGCTTTCCGCGCAACGCTCGAAGAGGTCGTGGAAGCAGATATCGTAATCCATCTCCGTGACATTGCAGATCCAGACACGGCTGCGCAGGCGGAGGATGTCGAGCAGATCCTATCGGATCTCGGCATCGATGCGGAGGATGCCGAGCACGTCGTGGAAGTCTGGAACAAGGTCGATTTGATCGATGACGCGACCCGTGAACAGCTTCTGCAGGCGACCGATGGACCGCCAATTTCGGTTTCAGCCATCACAGGCGAGGGCATCTCGGCACTTGCCGAGCTGATCGAAACCCGCATTGCCGGCAAGCTGGCCAATATCGAGGTCGTGCTTCGCAACGATCAGCTCGGGCTTCTCGACTGGATCTATCGAGGCGGCGATGTTGTTGAGCGTGAGGATCGAGAAGACGGGTCTGTAGCGCTGATGCTGCGCGCTACACAGGCACGCCGCACCGAGATCGAGACGCGCCTAGGTGGCGCTGCCTGACGGCAGCGTCTTGGCTTTCTGCCAAAGCTCTTCCATTTCTTCGAGGCTGCTGTCGCTCAGCGTGCGACCATCCGCTTGCAGCGCATCTTCAATCGCGTGAAAACGCGTCTTGAACTTGGCATTCGTGCCTTGGAGAGCTTTTTCCGGATCGAGGTCGAGGTGCCGGCCAAGATTGACCAGCGAGAATAGAACGTCGCCAAACTCATTCGCCTTCGCAGAAGCGTCATTTTCCCTAAGTGCCTGACGAAATTCGCCAATTTCCTCTTCTATCTTAGCCAGGATCGGCTCGGCCTCAGCCCAATCGAACCCGACCTTTGCGGCTTTCTGCTGCAGCTTGATCGCTCGCGTCAGCGCCGGCATGTTGACGGGAACGGAGTCGAGGTAACCGGCACCATGGTCCTCGGCCGGTAGACCACGCGCCACGCGACGCGCACGCTTCTCCGCTTTTTCCTCAGCCTTGATGCGCTCCCATTGACCCTTAGCCATGCCGCCATCGGCGGCGCGCGCATTGCCAAAGACATGTGGGTGCCGTCGGATCATCTTGGTGGTAATAGCCTCAACCACATCGCCGAAGCCGAAGTGACCGCCTTCGCTCGCCATCTGCGCATGGAAGACGACCTGCAAGAGAAGGTCGCCGAGTTCATCACGGAGATCTTCCAGATCATTGCGCTCGATGGCATCTGCGACCTCGTAGGCTTCCTCGATCGTGTAGGGCACGATGGACGCGAAGTCCTGTTCGATGTCCCACCGGCAACCGGTCTCCGGGGTCCGCAGGGCAGCCATGATTTCGAGAAGTCGGGATATGTCTTTGCTGGGCTTCATGCCCGACCGTAGCCCTTGCAACGGAGACCCGGCAAGGATGCCGGAGTACAAGGGCGATCTATCCACATTAGAACGCGGCAGGCACCTTAATGTAACGGCATCACCGAGATCACATAAGATCGATTATGGAACAGATTTGGGTGGGGGGGCTACGACCTTGAGGCTGCGGCGGAGCATCTGCTACCCCGCCGCAAATCCGGATTATTTCACCAGTGGACAGCCGCTTTCCTCAGGCTTGGCGAAAGCTTGGTCAGCCGGCACGGTGGCCAGCACCGTGTAGTAATCCCACGGCACATCGCTTTCCCCGGGCTTCTTCACCTGCATGAGATACATGTCGTGGAACATCCGGCCGTTCACGCCGACCTTGCCGTTTTCTGCGAAAATGTCGTTGACCGGCATCTCATGCAGTGCGTTCGCAACGGCTTCGGTTCCGTCGGTCTTTGTCTGGTCAACGGCTTTCAGGTATTGCAGAACGGCCGAGTAAGTGCCGGCATGCACCATGTTTGGCATCGCGTTTGTGCGATCGAAGAAGCGCTTGCTGAATTTCTCCGTGTCGGGCGTCCGTTTCCAATAAAAGCCTTCTGTGAGAACCAGACCTTGATCGGTGTCTAGGCCCAGCCCATGCACTTCGGCTAGGGTGACAAGCAATCCGGCGAGGCGCTGTCCGCCTTCCACGATGCCGAACTCTGCGGCCTGTTTGATGGCGTTGGCGGTGTCGGCTCCAGCATTGGCCAGGCCAACGATCTTTGCGCCGGATGATTGCGCCTGCAGCAGGAAGGACGAGAAGTCGCTTGTGCCGAGCGGGTGGCGCGCCGCACCCACGACCTTGCCGCCGCTGGCCTTTACGAGATCGCCGGTCTGCTGTTCCAAGGAATGGCCGAACGCATAATCGGCCGTGATGAAGAACCAGCTATCGCCGCCTTCCTTCACCAGCTGACCGCCTGTTCCCACGGCCAGAGCATGCGTGTCATAGGCCCAATGGAAGCCGTATGGCGTGCATTGCTTGCCCGTCAGCTCCGCGGTTGCGGCGCCGGTGTTGATGGTGATCTTTTTCTTTTCGGCCGACAAAGCCTGCACGGCGAGGCCTACTGAGGACGTGGTCAGGTCCATGATGGTGTCGACGTGCTCAAGGTCGTACCATTGGCGCGCGATGTTTGCGGCGATATCGGCCTTGTTCTGGTGGTCGGCCGAAACGATCTCGATCCGCTTACCACGCACTGTTCCGCCGAAGTCTTCGACGGCCATTCTGGCCGCTTCTACGGAATTTTTGCCGCCAAAGTCGGCGTAAACTCCGGATTGGTCGTTCAAAATTCCGATTTTTACGACGTCATCGGAAATTTCCTGCGCGAAAACCGGGCTCGCGCCAAGAAGCAAAGCCAGGCTCGAAGCCAGAGCAGCACGTTTCATCAATTCCTCCCAAAATTGCAGCCATCAAAGATGGACGCGCCGAACCTCCATCAGCGCGTTCAAACAAACAATTGGCCAAACGTATGACGTCACCGCAAAGGCGATGCTGTCAAGACCAGTGAGCGGGATCGCTCAGGGTTGATCCATGCAATCCGCTTCGATCACCAAACCATCAAAGGCCGGCGAAACATGATCAGGGGTTTCACGCTCGACCACGTCATAGTCGAGCGGAACGTGCATGTGGGTGAGCACGGCGCGCTTTGGCGCGAGACGCTCGATCCAGCCAAGCGCCTCGCTCAAGGAGAAGTGGCTGGGATGGCTGCGATATTGCAGTGCGTCGATCACGAGGCAGTCCAGACTGTGCAGGCGATCGGCGGTTGCGTCAGGGTACTGGCTGACATCCGAGCAATACGCGATCGAACCGAGCCGGAAGCCGAGCGAGACGATGTCGCCGTGCTGTTGCGGCAGGGGCTCGAAGGTGAGAGCACCCCCCTTCCCTTCAATCGTGAACGGCTCGAAATGTTCAATGCGCCGATCGCGCAGGATTGGCGGATAGCTGCTGCCGGGCGGTGTCGTGTAGCAATAATCGAACGCCTGATCGACGCGCTCGAAAGTCATCTGATCGGCATAGACATCGATTAACTGGCGCTTGTCGAGGTAGTAGCTGCGCAGATCGTCGATGCCGTGAATGTGGTCGGCGTGGGCGTGGGTCAGAACGACGGCATCGATGAAGTCGACCTTTGCGGCGATCATTTGCTCGCGAAAGTCGGGACCGGTGTCGATGACGACGCGGGTAATGCCGCGATCAGAAATGCGCTCGACCAAAGCGGCAGCGCGCTTGCGCTTGTTCTTCGGGTTCGAAGGATCGCAGGCGCCCCAATCACCGTTCGGACGCGGCACGCCGGGCGATGAGCCGCAGCCAAGGATCGTCAGGCGCAGCCGATCAGCCATGCGATCAGGCAGCGTCCGCTGGACGCCGGCACTTGGCGAACAAACGGAAGAAGTTGTCTGTCGTGGTGTCCGCCATTTCTTCCGGTGATACGCCCTGAACCCCAGCCAGTACCCGCGCAGTGTTGACCACGAAGGATGGTTCGTTGCGCTTGCCGCGATGTGGAAGCGGCGCGAGGAAGGGTGAATCCGTTTCCACGAGCAGGCGGTCGCGTGGGACGTCGACTGCGATCTCCCGCAAGGCTTCCGA
The DNA here is from genome assembly GCF_014652875.1 of Tianweitania populi. Lineage (GTDB taxonomy): Bacteria > Pseudomonadota > Alphaproteobacteria > Rhizobiales > Rhizobiaceae > Tianweitania > Tianweitania populi. The sequence continues at coordinate 1,033,081 of NZ_BMZQ01000001.1, forward strand.
CTTCTTGAAGGTCAGAATGCCGGAAAATGAGACGTAGCCGCCGAGTTCGACACCGACCCGAGCAAGTTCTGGACCGGATGAGAAGCAGTGCAGAATGAACGGAAAGGCAGCCTTTTCGCTTTCTTCGCGCAGGATGGTCGCCACGTCCTCGTCGGCATCGCGGGCGTGGATCACGAGCGGCAATCCCGTGATCCGTGCGGCAGCTATATGCGTGCGAAAACCCTCCGCCTGCAGGTCGCGCGGCGCCTTGTCGTAGAAGTAATCGAGACCCGCTTCGCCGATCGCCACGACTTTCGGCTCCTCGGCGATGCGCAGGATCTCGTCCAGCGTCACATTCGCTTCTTCGCCGGCTTGATGCGGATGCGTGCCGATCGAACACCAGACATCATCATAAGCAGTCACGATGGCGCGCAGTCGGTCGAACTGCCGAACACGTGTGGAAATGGTCACCATCGTGCCGACGCCCGCCGCACGAGCGCGATCAACGATCGCGTCGCGCTCGGCCTCGAAGTCAGTAAAATCGAGGTGGCAGTGGCTATCAACCAGCATGATCAGGCCTGCTCGGTCTCGCTTTCGACGTAGCGCGGAAACACGCCTTGTGGAGCCGGCAAGCTTGCACCGGCCTTCAACGCGCCAGGGTCACCCAGATCAGCAAAGCTGCGCTTGTCGGCCGGCACGTCCAATTGATCGAGCAGCTTGTCGGCCGAAGCCGGGATGAACGGCGTGCACAGAATAGCGATCCGCCGGATGACTTCCGCCGTCGTGTAGAGCACGGCTTCCATGCGAGCGGGATCGGTCTTCTTCAGGGCCCAAGGCTCCTGCGCGGCAAAATAGCGGTTAGCGTCCGATACCACAGCAAAGATCGCAGCCAGCGCATGATGCGTCGCCTGTCCTGCCATCGCTTCACGCGCAGTCGCGAGCGCCGCATCTGCTTGCGCAAGAATAGCTCGGTCAGTGTCGTTCATCGCGTCAGGCGACGGCACCCTGCCCTCGCAGTTCTTGGCGATCATCGACAGCGAGCGCTGCGCGAGATTGCCGAGGTCGTTCGCAAGATCCGCATTGGTGCGGTTGACGATGGCCTCATGGCTGTAGTTGCCGTCCTGGCCGAACGGCACTTCGCGCAAAAGAAAATAGCGGAGCTGGTCCAGGCCATAATGCTCGGCCAGCGCCATCGGATCAATGACGTTGCCAACCGACTTCGACATCTTCTCACCGCGATTGAACACGAAGCCATGGCCGAAAACGCGCTTCGGCAGCTGGATGCCAGCCGACATCAGGAATGCCGGCCAATACACCGCATGGAAGCGCGTGATGTCCTTGCCGATAACATGCGCGTCGGCCGGCCAGTATTTCCATCGAGAAGCATTCACATCGGGGAAGCCGGCCGCCGTGAGGTAGTTGGTCAACGCATCGACCCAGACATACATCACATGCTTCTCGTCGCCCGGCACCGGAATGCCCCAGTCGAAGGTGGTGCGCGAGATCGACAGGTCCTTGAGGCCGGAACGCACGAAGCTCGTGATCTCGTTGCGGCGTTCAGTCGGTGCGATGAAGGCGGGATTTGACTCGTAGAGCGCGAGCAGCTTGTCCTGATAGGCCGACAGGCGGAAGAAATAGCTTTCCTCCTCGACCCATTCCACCGGCGTGCCCTGCGGGCCATAACGGACATTGTCGGGACGAACTTCGGTCTCTTCCTCACCGTAGTACGCTTCGTCGCGCACGGAATACCAGCCGGCGTAGCCACCCTTGTAGATGTCGCCATTGGCTTCCATGGCTTTCCAGATCGCCTGCGAAGCGATCTTGTGACGCTCTTCCGTGGTGCGGATGAAGTCGTCGTTGGATGCGTTCAGAGATGCGGCCATGCGCTGAAATTCGGCAGCGTTGCGGTCCGCGAGGTCGCGCACCGGGATACCCTCCTTGCGCGCGGTCTGCAGCATCTTGATACCGTGCTCATCGGTGCCCGTCAGGAACAGGACGTCCTTGCCATCCTTGCGCTGAAAGCGAGCCATCGCATCACAGGCGATCAGTTCATAGGCGTGGCCGATATGCGGCTTGCCATTGGGATAAGAGATCGCGGTCGTGATGTAGTATTTTTCGGACATGCGGGTGCGGCCAATTGGGAAAGCCTGCCTCCTAGACCATCCCTGCCCAGATGGCCAGACGCTTAGGCCGCAAGCTGCTCGCGAAGCGTTTGAAGCATGGACATCACGTGCTGCTTCTTGTCGAGATTGTAGGCTTCCGTTTCTCCGACGCGCCGCGTGGCATCGTTCCAGGCATCGGCAAGCCGAGCCGCCGCCGCAGCGTGCCCCTCGCGCCCGAGCGTCGTTGCCGCTTCCGACAAGCGCTCCAGTGCATAAGCATTGAAAAGCTGAAATTGCATGCCGGCTTCACGGCCGGTGACAGCATCCGCCAGCTTGTAGGCAGCCGCAACATCATCCGAGCGGCCAGAAATCAGTTGGTCGGTCGCTTGCGCAATCTCAAGCCCGCCATGAAGCGTCAGAAGGATCGCCGCCCTTGGACTGCCGCCGGCACGACGTGCGAGTTCAGCACGTTCCTCCGCCGTGTTCGGCAGCGCGGCTGCGAACGAGCCCATCGCTTCGAACAGTTCGTCTGCGCCCAGCGGGTGGAACTTGATGACCTGCGTCCGCGAGCGGATGGTGGGAAGGAGCCGACCTGGTGAATGCGAGATCAGGATGAACAGCACCTTTGAAGGTGGTTCTTCCAGATTCTTCAGCAAGGCATTGGCCGCACTGCGATTCATGTCGTCAGCAGGATCGACGATCACAACACGGTAGCCGCCATCATGGGTGCGCAGCGACAGAAACCGGCTGACGCGGCGGATCTCGTCGGCCGTGATGACGGTGCGAAATTTCTTTGTCTTGTCGTCGTAAGGGCGGCTGAGATGAAGGACTCCGGGATGCGCGCCGCTGGCGATCTGGCGGTAGAGTGCACCAGCGGGGTCGCGGACATCGAAGCCGCCGGGCATGCTCTCGCCCAGCAACTGGGCCGCAAACTGGAAGGCGAGCGTAGCCTTGCCAATGCCCTGCGGACCGGACAGCAGAATGGCGTGGTGGAGCTTGCTCGCAGCATGGGCGGAACGCAGCATTTCGCGCGCTTCATGATGCCCGACGAGGCGCAAAGTCTCGGATGGCTCCGGAATGTCGTCCAGCGAGTCGTGCGTCAGCGGTGCGAGGCGTTCATACATCGCCGCCCACCCTGTCGGCTTGTGCAAGCTCCGGGAGACATTCCTGCACGGCCTGCCAAATGCCTTGCGCGGTCCGCTCGACATCTTGCGAGGCATTGACCACAGCGCACCGGTCGGGTTCTGCGCGGGCAATAGCAAGGAAGGCATCACGACGGGCGCGGTGGATCGCCAGCGTTTCCTTCTCGAAGCGATCAGCCACATCGCTGCCCCGGCGCTGATTGGCGCGCGTTAGGCCAAGACGCGGATCGATATCCAGGATGATCGTGAGGTCTGGCAGCATGCCATCAATTGCTAGGGCTTCCAGCCCTTGCATGAAGGCCGGATCGAGGTTGCCGGTGACGCCTTGGTAAACGCGCGACGAATCCATGTAGCGGTCGCAGAGCACGACCTTACCCGCTTCCACGGCTGGGCGAATGACCGTATCGACGTGATCGGCACGTGCGGCAGAAAACAGGATCGCCTCGGTCTTCGGCCCGAACGGCTCGGCAGCGCCTGACAGAAGCACATGGCGGACAGCCTCGGCACCGGGTGAGCCGCCGGGTTCACGCGTCACCACGACCTCGCGGCCGCCCGCTTCCAGCCGCTGGGCAAAGCGGCGAATCTGGGTGGACTTGCCTGCCCCCTCGCCGCCCTCAAATGTGATGAAAAACCCGTTTGCCAAAGATGCCGTCCTGGCAGCCAATCCGCCTGCCGGACATCTAAGCTATACGCCGGAGCATATCCAGCCGCGGGTGACTGGATCTAGCGTAGCCATCCGAAGGCAAGCTCATGGGCGGCATCCGCCGCGCGGCTGCTGAGCGAGCCGAGTGCCACATCCTCGGCTGCAGCCAACTGAAAGCTCTTAGCGAGATTGTCGCCGATCCAGACCTGGAGCGAACCGATCGGCTGATCCGAGGTAATGGGCGCGCGCAACGGTCCGTCATAGACGAGGTGAACCTTGACCAGATCCTTGTCAGTTAGCGGCACAAACACCTCGACCGGATCGAGCGCCTTCAGCGTCACTTCCTGCTTCATGCCACCATAAACACGCGCCGTGCCGATGATGGCGCCGGCATCGAACAGGTGCGCATCCTCGAAGCCGTTCAGCCCATAATCGAGAAGCTTGCGTGCTTCTTGCGCGCGCTCTGCTTCGCTCGTCATGCCGCTCATGGCCGCAAACAAGCGGCGGCCATTCTGCTCGGCCGACCCTAGGATCGCGTAGCCGCTTGCTTCCGTGTAGCCGGTGCCGAGACCGTCCGCGCCTATGCCGTAAGACAGCAGCGAGTTGCGATTGCGCTGGGTGATCTTGTTCCAGGTGAATTCCGGCTGCGCATAGATGCGGTAGAATTCAGGATAAGTCTGCCAGATGTGACGCCCGAGAAATGCAAGTTCGCTGAGACTGACCACCTGCCCTTCAGCCGGCAGTCCGGTGGCATTCTTGAAGACCGACTGCTTGAGCCCGATCGCACGCGCGCGCTGGTTCATCAGCTCGGCGAACTTTTCTTCCGACCCTGCCATGCCTTCGGCGATGATGATGCAGGCGTCGTTGGCGGATTGAACGATCGCACCCTGGATAAGGTCGTTCAGCGCGATTTTCGACTTGAGTGCGGCGAACATGGTGGAGCCGCGTGACGGAGCGCCGCCTTTGCGCCAGGCGTTTTCGCTGACCGTATAAACGTCGTCCAGCTTGACGCGCCCCGTCTTCAGCGCGTCGAACACGACTTCCATGGTCATGAGCTTGGCAAGGGCTGCCGGTGCGATCAGCGTATCCGGCTGCTTGGAAAACAGGACCGTGCCAGTTTTCGCTTCCATGAGATAGGCTTGCGGTGCCTTTGTCTCAAACGGCTTGGGGCCATCGCCTTGGGCCCAGGCCGCTGGCGTAAGCAGTACGAGAGCAAGGCTCAGAGCAGTCAGGCTGCCGCGACGTCTTAGGGTCAACACTGCCATCCTCGTCTGCCCTTCAAGGAGGTTCGTCCTCCTGTGTCCTAGCAGACGGAGGTAAACGACATGTCAGTCGTGGATCACGAATGCATCAGGTGCGCCGTTTTCCCAGGCAGCCTGCAGCAAATCGTCGATGGCGGCGCGGCCATCCGGGCGGAGCGTGAGTGCAACGCCAGCGTCGGACGATTCGAAGCCAATCTTGCCGAGGGAAGACAGGGCTGCCGACTGCTCAAGCGCTTCTGCCTGAGTGGCATAAGTGCCGACCGCGACATACTCGTTCAAGCCATCGAGTGCCTGCTTCCACTGCTGTGCGACGGCAGCGGCAACGGGCGCCTTGCCTCCCAGTGCGGAGAAGGCAGCGGCTGCCTTGGCGGAGCGCTGCTCGGCGTAACCAAGCACCGGCATGCTTGTGTTGGCAACCTGAAACGCGCCCGGGCGATCCGGCGCCATCGGACCATAATCCGGCAGAACTACGGATGCGACCGACATCGCGCCGAAGGCAGCCAAACCACCATTCGGGTAAGCGACCGTCGAAACGCTTGAAGAAGAGCTGCTCGGCGTCGAACCATTCATGGCGACCATCACGCCGGTCGGCATGCCATCGCTTGGATCAAGCGCGCCACGGCCAGGGCGATACGACGCCATGAGGAAGCTGTCGTCCTTGCCGTCAAGCGGGGCGCGACCGACGTAATCCACCTTCACGGCGGCCATGCCTGTATGGGCGTAATCGAGCATCTCCGCAGCCTTCTGCGACAGATCGATCACGCGACCCTTCTCGTAGGGACCGCGATCGTTGACGCGCACGATGACGGAGTTGCCATTCTTCGTATTAGTGACGCGAGCATAGCTCGGCAGCGGCATCGTGGGATGCGCAGCGGTGAGATGCGTCATGTCGTAGATTTCGCCGTTGGCAGTTAAGCGGCCGTGAAAGGCCGAACCATACCAAGAGGCCTCACCGATCTTGGAATAGCCTTTTTCTTCCTTGGGATAATACCAGCGACCCTTCACCATGTAGGGCTTGCCGGTCTGATCCCGACCGCCGCCGCGCGGCAGCTTGGTGCGCAGGTTGCTGACGCGCGGGCTGGCCTTCACGCCATACACGGATTCGGCGAAATATTCCTTGGACCGCGTCTTCTTGGAAGACGTTTTCTGCTGGCTTGCGCAGGATGCGACCAGAACGGCCAGCATCGAAACTGCAACTACGCCCGTGATACGTCGAACCCCGTTTACGGAAGCCACTCGCATCCTGTTTGTCCCCACGTACACACTACTCATACCGGCATACACCCGGATCGTGGTTCGGCGGCGCCCGTCCCTGAGCCTTCGCCTTCACTGTTGTTGTGCACAACCAACCCTTAGTACTGCATTAACGAAATGCGGCAGCAAAATGGCAAATGTGTGAGTCGCAGCTGCCGGTTGACAAGAAAGCGCGATGCGCACTCTAAGCCATCAACTAGCATCGGCATGCAGCAGGGAGCAACCTCATGCGTCTTCAAGACAAGATCGCCATCGTCACGGGCGGTGGATCGGGCTTTGGCGAAGGCATCGTGCGCAAGTTCATAGCGGAAGGCGCCCGGGTGCTAATCGCGGATCGCAATCTCGAAGGTGCCATACGCGTCGCCGAGTCTCTTGGCGAGCAGGCGAAAGCCTTTGAAGCGGATGTTGCTTCACAAGGCGGCTTCGAGTCGATCGTCGAAGCCACGAATTCGGCGTTCGGCGGCATCCACATCCTCGTCAACAATGCCGGCGTCGGCCACCTGCCCCAGCCACTTGAGTCCGTTGAAGAGGATGTCTTCGACCGTGTCGCAGCCGTTAACATGAAGGCGATCTATTTCGGCGCGAAGGCCGTAGTACCGCTGTTCAAGGCACAAAAATATGGCGCCATCCTGAATGTCGCCTCGACCGGTGGCGTCAGCCCCCGTCCGAACCTGACCTGGTACAATGCATCGAAGGGCTGGGCCATTACGGCCACACGCGGCATGGCGGTCGAGCTCGCCCCCTTCGGCATTCGGGTCAACGCCATCAATCCTGTGGCCGGCGACACCCCCTTGCTCAAGACCTTTATGGGCGAAGACACGCCGGACATCCGTGCCAAGTTCCTGTCGACAATCCCGATCGGCCGCTTCTCGACGCCGGAGGACATGGGCAACGCAGCTGCCTTCCTGTGCTCGGACGAGGCCAGCATGATCACGGGCGTAGCCATGGAAGTGGACGGCGGCCGCTGCATCTGATGCTCGCATCAGGTCGATGACGTGCCAGCAGATTTGCGAGCTACAATAAACACTTACACCCCGCGCCCAAGCCTACGCGAAACTTGCGCCGGTCTGGATAGTTTGATCCGCCTACCCTTCATGCTCCTTGCCGAATCTTCTATGAAAATCGGCCATGAAGCGCAGCAACTCGACCACCGCGGGCCGATTAGGGCTGATATTCCTGGCAGCCGGAGCAGTTTTCGCGACGGCCGGCTGCACGCGGACGATGCAGGTTGGAACGTCGTCGAGCGAGCGCACCGTCGCAAACAGCTCCGCCTACATCCTGCCGCCGCCGGGTGGACCCGCAGTTGTAGCGGTCACTGAGCGCACTTACACGAACGGCATACAGCAGGATATCGCGCTAGCTACAAACTCGAGTCTGCCGGTTCAGAACGGGTTTCGCGTTCGTCTCTATGGGCCGATCAAAGCAGTGGCCGAAGGCCAGACGGCCATGCCGGAGCAGTTCCAGCCATTGCGCAACATAGACAGTGAAGTGCGGCGCGTTGTTCCGGGTATGCCCCTCCAGCGCGCGCCCTTCTACGTTCAGAACCGCTACGGTGCCTTCGGCTATGCGGTTGGCCGCAAGGGCCGCGAGACGTGTCTATATGGGTTCCAGAACATTCGCTCGCGGCAGTTCACATGGAACGACCGCGGGTCGATCGATATTCGCCTGCGGCTGTGCGAAACAGGCGCCACCGAAGCGCAGCTGTTGGCTGTCATGTATGGTTACACGGCCAATGTGTTCGTGGATGCGGCGGGCTGGAACCCCTATGGTCAGCCAGCAGCGGTTCCCGAAGGCCTGGGCTCGCCTGGTCCTGATGTTTACCCGACTGCAATGGGACAGCTCGAGCCGGTCCTGCCGCCGGCGCCAGCCGCACCTGTTGTTCGCACACCGCGTCGGACACGCACAGTAGCACCCGCCGTTGCAGCCCCTGTCGAGCTCCCGCAACCTGTCGGACCAGCCGTTCCGCCGCCACCCGCTGCGGTTAGAACGAGTCCTGCCGCTGCAACGCCAAGCTCACCAGCTGCTTCGAACACCGCCCCTACACGTTCGGTGTCTACACTCCTGCCGACAGTGCCGGCTGCATCCAGGCCCGCACCGTCCACGCCGCGAGCTGCCGTGCCGATTGCGTCGCCATCTGCTTCAAGCGGGTTCGGAGCTGTGCCTCCGCCCCCCGAGAATCGGTAGCGCTTGCCATGCCGTGCGTTGATCTGGAACACCGGATGCATCGCAGGGCGGCTGCGAATTCTCGTGGTACAGCAAGGATTTATACACGGTCATGGAGGTTTTCGACCGAGGTTAACGAAAGTTCACCACGCATTAACCCTCATAGCTTTGAGGTATTTATGCAGACAAGCACGATCGAGCGGTTCGTTGCCTTGTTCCAAGCACTGCTAAAAGGAAACAAGCGCTGATGCGCAAGCTCGTCATCGTAGCATTCTGGGCCGCCATGTCGGTAGCCGTGATCGCGCTCGTTACGCTGCCGATCAGCTTGCGGACGCAGCTTATCGCCGGCTTGTTCGTGCTGTCCGTGATGATGATCCTGAAGTCGATCAGCGCGGAAGGCATCTGGCGACTGATCTCGCTGGCTTTCGGTACGGCGATCGTCATGCGCTATGTCTACTGGCGCACCACCAGCACCTTGCCGCCGGTCAATCAGCTCGAAGATTTCATTCCCGGTCTGCTGCTGTATCTCGCGGAAATGTACAGCGTGATGATGCTGGCGATCAGCCTTTTCGTGGTTGCTCTGCCGCTGCCTGCAAAGCCGTCGCGGGCAAAGGAGCAGCGCGAGAAATGGGACGATCTGCCAACCGTGGACGTCTTTATTCCGACCTACAACGAAGACTCCGACCTCTTGGCGAAGACGATCGCCGCGTCCGTCTCGATGGACTATCCGGCCGATAAGTTCAAAGTCTGGCTGCTTGATGACGGCGGCTCGGTGCAGAAGCGCAACTCGGCTAAAATAACCGACGCGCATGCGGCCGAAGCCCGCTATGTCGAGCTCAAGAAGCTGGCGGAAGATCTCGGTGCGACTTATATCACCCGCGAGCGAAACGAGCATGCCAAGGCCGGCAACCTCAACAACGCGCTGGAGCATTCGACCGGCGATCTGATTGCCGTCTTCGATGCCGATCACGCCCCTGCCCGCGACTTCCTTCTGGAAACGGTGGGTTACTTCGCCGAAGAGGACAAACTGTTCCTCGTTCAAACGCCGCACTTCTTCCTCAATCCCGATCCGCTGGAGCGCAACCTCCAGACCTTCGAGAAAATGCCGTCCGAGAACGAGATGTTCTACGGCATCATTCAACGCGGCCTCGACAAGTGGAACGCATCGTTCTTCTGCGGTTCTGCCGCCGTACTGTCACGCAAGGCGCTCGCTGAAACCGACGGCTTCAGTGGTATTTCGATCACCGAAGACTGCGAGACGGCCCTTGCGCTGCACGGCAAAGGCTGGAAGTCGATCTATATCGACAAGCCGTTGATCGCCGGTCTGCAGCCTGCCACCTTTGCGAGCTTCATCGGGCAGCGCAGCCGCTGGGCTCAAGGCATGATGCAGATCCTGCGTTATCGCTTTCCGCCCTTGAAGCGTGGGCTCTCGCTGCCCCAGCGCCTTTGCTACATGTCGTCGACGCTGTTTTGGCTGTTTCCGTTCCCGCGCGCGATCTTCCTGGTCGCGCCCTTGTTCTACCTGTTCTTCGATCTCGAAATCTTCACCGCCTCGGGCGGCGAGTTCATGGCCTATACGCTGACCTACATGGTCGTGAACCTGATCATGCAGAACTACCTTTATGGCGCGTTCCGCTGGCCCTGGATTTCCGAACTTTACGAATATGTGCAGACCGTGCATCTCCTGCCGGCCGTCATTTCCGTGATCCTCCATCCGAGCAAGCCCACCTTCAAGGTTACGGCCAAGGATGAGTCCATCTCGACCAGCCGCTTGTCGGAAATCTCGACACCCTTCTTCATCGTCTTCGCCGTTCTTGTTGTGGCGGTCTTCGTCACGATCTACCGCGTTTACACCGAGCCTTTTAAGGCGGACGTGACGCTCGTCGTGGGCGGCTGGAACTTGCTGAACCTGATCATGGCAGGCGCCGCACTTGGCGTGGTGTCGGAACGCGGCGAGCGTCAGATTACCCGCCGCATCAAGGTGAGCCGTCGCTGCGAATTCCAGTTCGGCGACAACTGGCTGCCCGGCACGATCGAGGACGTATCGGTTTATGGCGTGCGCATCGTGCTCTACGGCCACGAGGCATCCACAGCCAAGGTCAACGATCTTTCCGGCGTTCGCTTCAAGACCTATTTCGACCAGCAGCCGCATATCCTCCCGATGAACATTCGCAATGTGCAAACGCTCGGCGAGACCACGGCGATCGGCTGCCTGTTTGCACCGCAGGAGCCGCTTCACCAGAAGCTCATCTCTGATCTGGTGTTCGCGGATTCCAGCCAGTGGACCCAGTTCCAATTGTCGCGCCGCGGCAACCCGGGCCTGCTGAAAGGCAGCGTTCGCTTCTTCGGTCTGGCCTTGTTCCAGACCTATCGGGGGTTGGTTTATCTGGCGCGCTCGGCTCGCCCGGCCAAGCCAGTTGCAAAGGCCGCCCGATGATGCGCACAGCCACCATCGTCGGGTTGCTTTTGGTCACCACCTCGCTGGCATCCGGCCAGTCGGTGCCGTTCGACATGTCGACCGAGCGGAAGGATGAGCCGCAAGCACCGACGGCGCCCACCACGCCTGTCGCGCCGACGCAGCCTCCAGTTGCTCCGCCTGCAACGACGCCCACGCCACCAACAACACCAGCCGCCGTTCCGCTGGCGCATCCACGATCAACCGCGCCTGCCGCCACGACGACACCTCTGCCGTCGGCATCCATGGTGTCGTCGCCATCGACCCAGCCGCCGAGCGGCGGCCTGCGGCGCTTCCTTATTCCTAGCGATAAGATGTCGCTCAATGGCGAAATTGCACGTCAGCAATGGACCGTTCAACTCACGGCGGATGAAGCACGCACCGCCACGCAGTTTCATCTCGGCTACCAGAACGCCCTTGTGATCGCGCCAGAGCTGTCGCGACTGAAAGTCGTGATGAACGGGATCACTGTTCTGGACCAGCCGGTGCAGTCGTCTGAGGGTGTCAGCGACGTTACCGTGAACCTGCCGCAGGATGTGACGCGGGCGGGGAAGAACCTCATCTCGTTCGAAGTCTCACAGCGCCATCGAACCGACTGCACCATCCAATCGACCTATGAACTATGGTCTGAGATTGCGCCCGAGCGTACGTTCCTGACTTTTGGGCAGAATGCGTCGCGCCGCATCACGAATTTCGAGGATGTTGCGACGATCGGTGTCGATGAAGAAGGCAGCACGCGCTTCAACATTATCGCGCCCGGCATCGACAGTCCTGCTGCCACCGGGCCTGTCCTTCGATTGTCGCAGGGCCTGGCTGTTTTCGCCAACATGCCGAACCAGCGCATTTCCGTGTCGCGCGAGCCGCAGGCCAATCTGGCCGAAGGCACTCTCAACATTGTGGTTGGCTTGCCTGCCGAAATATCCAAGATCCTTCAAACCGTGCCCGATGGAGCAACCGTTTCGCCGACGATCACCTTTGTTGATGATCAGCGAACCGGCCCGAGCACGATGGTGGTCACCGGTCCGACCTGGCAGTCAATTGCTTCCTCGGTGGAAAGCGTCATCGCTCCTGCGGATCGGCCTCTGGACAGCACGCGGACCAACCTCTCGACGGAAGCGTGGCACTACCCCGATGCACCGATCTTTTTCGAGGCTGGCCAGCAATCCTTTGCTCAGCTTGGGTTGAGAACCGAGGAGTTTGCCGGCCGTCGCTTCCGTACCGACTTTCTGATCGGCATTCCGTCAGACTTTTACGCCAACGATTACGGTCAGGCACGCCTGCTTTTGGACGCCGCTTATTCCGCTGAGGTCCAGCCGGGCAGCCACATCGACGTTTATGTCAACGGCAATATTGCCGCGACCGTGCCGATCACCAACGCCGGCGGCGCCATTTTGCGCAAGCTGCCCGTTCCGGTAACGATGCGCCACTTCCGGCCAGGCACGAACACGATTGCCCTTGAAGCAGTGCTTATGACTGCAAAGGACGCAGTTTGCGCGCCAGGCGCGTCAGGGCAAACCGACTCGCGCTTCGTGCTGTTCGATACGTCGGCTTTCGAGATGCCCCGCTTTGCCCGAATGGCCCAATTGCCCAACCTCGCGCGCACGGCCGGAACCGGCTTTCCTTACAACCGCTCGACTGCGCCGATCCCGGTCATGGTCGACAAGAGTGAGGTCGGTTCGCTTTCGACGGCGGCCACTTTTCTCGCCAAGATGACGCTCGCAGCCGGCCGCCCATTTGCCATCGAGCCTATTACATCCGTGCAGGCGATCGGCGAACGGGATGCCATGTTCTTCGGTCCGATCGGTCGGTTCGACCCTGAAGTACTGACGCAGGTCGGTTTGACGGCGGACAGCCGGGTAAGCTGGGGTCAGGAAACCAATCTTCCTACAGACAATCGCAATGCCGGCCAGACTACGGCTACCTTTGACAAGTGGCGGGACCAACTTTCCGGCGCCGGTTGGCGTGGTCAGGTCAGCAGCTTCAGCGAATGGCTGAACAGCAAGTTCGACATTTCGCTCGACACGCTGCGCCTGACGCCGCGCACGGCAGAACCGATCACCCCGCCGGCAGATGCGTCGCTCGTGGTCGCGCAGCGCCCCGGCCCCGACGAGCGCCACATCTGGACGATGGTGGCCGCACCGACGGCTGACGCCTTGTGGCAAGGCGCGGATGGTCTCGTCCACACCGATCAGTGGAACAAGGTGGGCGGTGAGATGACGCTCTACAACGCGACCGGCGATATCACCTCGACGCGCGATGTCAGCACCTTCGAGTTCCGCGAAACGCAACCATTCTCGGTCGCCAATTACCGTCTGATTATAGCCAATTGGCTGTCAGGCAACGTGTTGTCCTACGCCGCTGGTTTGTCTGTCATGTGCATGCTCTTGGGGATCGCCACGGCGACCCTCCTGAAGAACCTGGGAAGGCGCCAATGACCCTCCGTTTGCTTGCGGCTTCCGCCCTCGCCCTGATGATCGGACTTGCCGTGCCTTCCCAGGCTCAAACCCAAACCGCCACCGCCACAGCAGGGACTATCAGCGTCGAGGACTGGACCGCCTACAAGGCGAAGTTCCTTGATCCGAGCGGTCGCATCATCGACACGGCCAATGGCAACATCAGCCATTCGGAAGGTCAAGGCTACGGTCTCATCCTGGCGTTTCTCGCCAACAGCGTCGCGGATTTCGACCAGATCTGGACCTTTACCAAGACCGAGTTGCTGCTTCGCGACGACGGATTGGCCGTTTGGCGCTGGGATCCCACTAAGACGCCTCACGTTACTGATGCCAACAATGCCAGCGACGGTGATATCCTGATCGCCTATGCGCTGTCTCTTGCCGGAGAAACCTGGCAGCGGCCGGATCTGACGAGTGCAGCTCAGTCGATGATCGCTGCGATCGGCAAGCATGTCGTGGTGGGTACGCCAGGAGGAAGTATCACGCTGCTCCCCGGCGTGACCGGGTTCAAGAGCACCGAGCGCGAGGATGGCCCGGTCGTCAATCCTTCCTATTGGGTGTTCGAAGCCATGACGCGCTTTGCAACACGAGACAAGGCGACGGACTGGAAGGCCTTATCGCGGTCTGGCCAGGCCCTGGTGCAAACGGCTCGGTTCGGTGATCGCCAGCTGCCGGCAGAGTGGGTCTCAATCAAACAAAGCCCAGTGCCCGCAGAAGGCTTTCCTGCGGAGTTCAGCTACAACGCCATCCGCATACCGCTCTACATGGTGCGCGCAGGCATCACCGATCGCAACCTTCTGCGGCCGTTCATGGCGGATGCGGGCGGGCCAGGCTTGTCCCTGGTGGAGTTGAAGAGCGGCGCGGTCAGCGCCACGCTAAGTGACCCGGGATACAGGATCATCCCGTCTCTGGTTGCCTGTGTAGTCGACAAGAAGCCGCTGCCGCAGGATCTACTGCGCTTCACGCCGACCGACTATTACCCATCGACGCTCCAGTTGCTGGCCTTGTCTTACCTGAGGAACATCCCCGGAGGCTGCGCGTGAAAACGGCGATCGTCGCAACTGCGATCCTCACCAGCCTCAGCACCACAGCCTTGCTGCAGGTACGGGACTCGATGCGCGAGTCCCCTCAGGTCAGCCTTGCACCGGCGCCTGCACCCCTGGTGGATTTTCGTTCAACCGGTTCAGTCCCGCCAGCTGCAGCGCAGAGCAATAAAGACGACCGCCTGGGTCTTACGTCGCCAGGCAAAAGCGACAGGCTCTCCGGCTTGCCGGTCAAGCATGTTCGCTCGACCTCGTTTTTTGCAGCCTATGCCAGCGAGGCGCCGGACGATCAGCCGATCTTGCTCGCACAGGCTGACACGTCTCCGAATGGCAGTGTACCCGCTCCCGCTGTGCCTGCCCCGGCAGCCGTTGCAGCCAAGCCTGCTATCGATGAGAGTGCGTTGCGCTATTTCGCCCGTCAGGGAGATCAGCGCCGTCTCGATGCGGAAATTGCTCGCCTTCGTGCCTTGTATCCTGATTGGACTCCGCCGGCAGATCCCCTGGCCGTGCCCAACGTCGGCGATCCGCAGCTCGATGCTATGTGGCAGCTTTATTCTCAGGGCAAATATGCCGAGATGCGCAAAGCGATCGCCGACCGCCAGACAGCGGATCCCAGCTGGCAGGTGCCGGCGGACATGCTCGAACGTTTGAGCGTTGCCGAAGCGCGCGAACGGCTGATCAACGCATCCGATCTCAAGCAATACGAAACCGTTGTGCGCACTGCGGCTGAAACGCCGAGCCTGTTGACCTGCGCTGAAGTCGACGTGCTTTGGCGGCTTGCAGAAGCCTTCGCGAAAACTGAGCGTCCGGAACGTGCACGCGACGCTTACAAATACGTGCTCGATAGCTGCACCGATCCCGCACAGCGTCTGGCAACGGTGGAAAAGGCGATCCCACTTCTGCCCAAGCCTTTGGTGGATCAGCTACTTGCAACGGAACGTACCGGTCCAGACGGCAAGGGTGAGTTCCAGGAAGCTCGTTTGGCTCTGTCCCGCCAGACCGTCGCCAATGCAGGCCAAGATCCCAAGCTTGTTGTGCCGCCAGCGGATCTCAATGCCGTGAAGGCCGTTGCCGAACCGGATACTGGCAACGCCTCCGACCCGCGCCTTCTTGGCTGGTATTACATCCGCCGTGACCAGCCGCAGGATGCCGAACTCTGGTTCACCAAATCGCGCGATCGCGAAGAAAGTGCCGAAGCCTCGCAGGGCTTGGCATTGGCTAAGATCGCCTTGAACAAGCCGGGTGAAGCCGAAGACATTCTCTACAAGTATCGCGACGAGAGCGACGACATCCGCAAGGTCTACATGGCGGCGACCGCCAACTTCCTTGCGAGTGAGCCGCGCGTCGCGATTGATCCTGCCATTCTGGCGCGTATGGCGCAGGAAACTGCCGAAACGCGTGATCCCGCAGCTGCCCAGCAGTTCGGCTGGTATGCGCGCGACCTCAACCAACATCAAACCGCTGCTCAGTGGTTCACGACGGCGCTGCAATGGAAGCCCGACGACGAGCCATCCGCCTATGGCTTGGTGCTGACGCGCAACCTGCTCGGTGACAAGGCCGGCGTTCGCGAGATCCAGAGGCTGTGGGCTGGGCATTCCACACGCATCGCCAATCTGGGCGAGCCGGTTGAGCAGACACAAGCCAATCGGCGCATCCCTGCGCCAACGGACGCGCCTTTGACCGGACCGGCGAGCGCACCGTTGACAGCCTCAACGACGGCCCCTCAAGCAACGATCTCCGCTTATACAGGCCCGGCAACCCAAACAACGACGGCGACCGGAGCCTATTCCGCTGCGCCACTTCAGGGTCCCACCGGAGCCAATATTGCTATGTCTGACCGCATGGCGCCCGCCGACGTCAACGACGCAAATCGCGGCGCGGCCATACAAGAGGCTTACACCACGACCCGGACCCGAAATGCAGCAGTCGCAAGCGCCGAGCCACGGCAAAGCGCTGAGTCCCGAAGCGGTGGGCGTGCACCTCAAGGTCGCAATTGTTCGACGACTGACCAATACACCGAGCTGACCGGTCAAGCCGCTCTTGCTCGTGCCTGGTGCTTGTCGGAGATGAACCGCCCGCTGGAGGCCGCGGCGACCTTCGAACAGGCGATCCGAACCGGAAACGCCGCCGTTCAGCGTGAAGCCGCTTATGGCCAATCGCTCGCCTATCTAAGCCGTAACATGGTGGACGATGCGGCCTTGTCTGCCAGCAAGGCCGCGCAAGACCCCAAGCGCTCGCATCAACTGGAGGTCGACATCCTCACCCAGCGCGCCCTCGGCTTCTATGAACAGAAGCGTTACAACGAGGCCCTTCTAGCCCTCGACCAACGCTCGCGTATCGCGACAGAGCGGGTCGATCTCATGGCCATCCGGGGTTACGCCTACCTCAACCTCAAGCGCCTTGGCGACGCGGAGCGGGTGTTCAATGCGATGGCGGCTGTCGGAAGCAAAGAAGGCTACAAGGGCCTGGCTACGATCCGCGACGTTAGGCGACTGCCCTGATCATGATTGGACATGAGGCTCAGCTTTTTCCCTGAAAGAACGTGGATGCGCAGCGTTTAAGGTCGCGACGGCATTTACTTTTTTTAAGGTTTTCCCTGCCGCGTGTGTTCGTGACATCCGATCAAGGCTAGTGCAGTTGCATGAGCACTCCTTCCGGCGCATCCCTGCCTAACCACGACCGCCTCGCCGCACTGGACGCGTTGCGCTTTGTTGCCGCTTCAAGCGTGCTTGCCTTCCACTATTTCTTTCGTGGCTCCTCTGCTCCTGTCTTCCTGGATGTCGGCTACCCGGAAGTCGCCGGCATGGCGATGTACGGCTATCTCGGGGTCAACCTGTTTTTTATGATCAGCGGCTTCGTCATTGCCTGGTCGGCGGAAGGACGTGGTGCCGTGACCTTTGCCCTGCTCCGCTTTGCGCGTATCTATCCCGCTTTCGCCGTTTGCATGAGTCTGACGTGCCTTGTGGCATTCACCGCTGCCGACCCGCGCTTTCCTGTTTCAGCCGCACAGTGGCTGGCAAATCTCTTCATCTTCTCCCCGGCAGCTGGGCAGCCCTTCGTTGATGGTGTGTATTGGTCGATCGTGCTGGAGCTGATCTTCTACGGCTGGATGACCCTGGGGATTACAACTGGCCTCTTCAAAACGCGCCCGTTGATCCTGGTTGCAGGTTGGATGCTCATATCGGCCATCAACGAGTTCGTGTTGAACAGCAGCGCTTTGCGTGTGCTGCTCATCACGGAATATTCGGGTTGGTTCGCCGTCGGCATTCTCATGCATCGCCTCCGGACAGTGGGATCATCGTTTTACGCATTTGTTTTGTTGATCGCTGCCATGCTTCTTGCGACCGCCACATCGTTCCGCGGGCAAGAGTGGATGGTGGACCATTATGGTGTTGCACTGGAAGACACGCAGTTGATCGCGGCCGTCCTTGCTTTGTCTGCCATTTTCATCGCGACGGTGCGCTTCGGCGGCGCTTTGCGCTCCACTCCCTTGCTGCTCGCAATCAGCGGTCTGACCTACCCGCTTTACCTGCTGCACCAGAACATCGGCTACATCACGCTCAATTGTTTAAGCCCTCTTCTGGGTCGCTGGACAGCATCGTTGGTGGTCGTGATCGCCATGGTAGCGTTGGCCTACCTTGTGTTTCGCTGGATCGAACTAACCGCACGGCGCTGGCTAGCAGGCAAGCTCCGTGCGCATCCTGTGATCCCGGATGGCAGCAGCGACAATGCGGCCGGGAACCAAGCCGTATCCGCCTGATTGTGCCAGTTCCAGCCTTCTTGCCAGGAACAGCACATGCGCGACAGCGACCATTATGAACCCTATGAAGGACCGGCTGGCGGATGGGGATCGGTTCAGTCTCTGACTAAGTATGCGCTGGAAGAAGGACATGTTCTTCAGAACTCAGCCATTCTCGCCAAACAGAACAAGCCTGATGGCTTCGCGTGCGTCAGCTGCGCCTGGGCAAAACCGGCGGATCCGCATCCGGCCGAGTTCTGCGAAAACGGAGCAAAAGCAACCTTCTGGGAGCTGACCACCAAGCGAGCCGGACCGGACTTCTTTGCACAGCACACGGCCACGGAACTCCAGACTTGGCCGGATTACGATCTGGAAGCCACTGGTCGGCTTACACACCCGATGCGCTTCAACCACGAAACGGATCGCTATGAGCCAGTCAGCTGGGGCAAGGCCTTCGCAGAAATTGGACGCGAGCTTTCTGCCATCCGCGCCGACGATCCGAAGAAAACTGTGTTCTACGCGTCCGGCCGTGCCTCGCTAGAAACGTCCTACATGTATGGACTGATGGCGCGTATCTACGGCAACAACAATCTGCCTGATAGCTCCAACATGTGCCATGAATCCACTTCGGTGGCCTTGCCTAAAAGCATCGGCGTACCGGTCGGCACCGTCCGCCTGGATGATTTCGAAAAGACTGACGCCATCTTCTTTTTTGGTCAGAATGTCGGCTCGAACAGCCCTCGCATGCTTCATGATCTGCAAAAAGCAAGCAAACGCGGCGTTCCGATCGTCAGCTTCAATCCGCTGAGAGAGCGAGGGCTGGAGCGCTTCACCAATCCGCAGTCGCCCATCGAGATGGCGACAGGAAGCGAAACGCGCATCAGCAGCGAATATTATCAGGTGAAGGCCGGCGGCGACATCGCCGCTATAACCGGCATCTGCAAAGCGCTTCTTGAAATGGATGCGCAAGCTGTTGAAGCCGGCCGGCAAAGCCTGCTTGACCACGCCTTCTTGAGCGAGCACACGCACGGTTCAAGCGAGTTCCTCGACTACGTGAAGTCTAGCGACTGGGATGAGCTCGAACGCCATTCAGGCCTGACGAGCGAGGCGCTCACCCGCGCCGCCACGACCTACGCCAAGGCAGAGCGTGTTATTGGCGTTTACGGCATGGGCCTGACTCAGCATAAGCTCGGCGTCACCACCGTTCGAATGCTCGCCAATCTCCTGTTCCTGCGCGGCAACATCGGCAAGGATGGCGCTGGCATCTGTCCCGTGCGCGGCCACTCCAACGTGCAGGGGCAGCGCACCGTTGGCATTTCGGAGAAACCTGAGCTTGTTCCTCTCGACAAGCTTAAGGCACTCTACCACTTCGAACCCCCAACAGAGACCGGCTACAGCACGGTGGATGCATGCGGTGCGATTATCCGCGGTGAGGTGAGCGCCTTTATCGGGCTCGGCGGCAACTTCCTCCGTGCCGTGCCCGAGCGCGAGTTGATGGAACAGGCGTGGCCCAAGATGCGGCTGACCGTCCAGATTGCCACCAAGCTGAACCGGGGGCAGCTCTTCAACGGTGAGGTCGCTTATCTCCTTCCGTGTCTCGGACGCATCGAGATCGACGAGCAAGCAAGCGGCACGCAGGTGGTGACGATGGAAGACAGTACGTCCTGTATTCACGCCTCTCGCGGCTTCGCCAAACCTGCGAGCGAGCACCTGCTGTCTGAACCGCGCAT
Source organism: Tianweitania populi (assembly GCF_014652875.1). GTDB lineage: Bacteria > Pseudomonadota > Alphaproteobacteria > Rhizobiales > Rhizobiaceae > Tianweitania > Tianweitania populi. The sequence continues at coordinate 1,053,046 of NZ_BMZQ01000001.1, forward strand.
CGTCGCGGAAATTGCGAAGGCTACGTTGCCCGACGCGATCCACGTTCCCTGGAGTGATTGGGTCGACGATTACAGCAAAGTGCGTGATGCGATCGAAGACACTTACCCTGAAATCTTCGAGAATTTTAACGCGCGTATGTTTACGCCAGGCGGCTTTCCTAAGCCGCTCGCAGCGCGGCATCGCGAATGGAACACCGAGAACGGGAAGGCAAATTTTGTGGTGCCTGAAGCTCTGTCGGCCAGCTTCCAGACGGGGACCGAGCCGGACGTTCTGCGGCTAATCACGCTACGCAGCAACGACCAGTTCAATACCACGGTTTATGGCTATTCGGATCGCTTCCGCGGCATCAACGGCACGCGCATGGTGGTTCTGATGAACACACTAGATATGGAGAGGCTGGACATCCAAAACGGCGAGATCGTCGCGATGGAGACGAAAGCGAACGACCACGTGCATCGTCGCATGGAAGGCTTCGAAGTCGTGAACTACAACATTCCCTCGGGCTGCGTCGGCGCATACTATCCAGAGTGCAATGCGCTCATTCCGTTGTGGCAGCATGCCGACGAGAGCAAGGTTCCGGCCGCAAAATCCGTCCCTGTTCGCGTCGTGAAGATGCAAGCCGCTATGGATCAAACAGCCGCCTAAGGCTGAGCCGCGGTGTTTGTCATTGGATGATACGGAGGTAAGCGATCCCGATCAGGAGGGATCGCTTTTCTAACGAACGACTATGGATTGGTCGTCCCACCTGTTCCTGCAGCAGGAACCTGTTGGCTCGGCGCATTTGTACCCGAATTCTGCTGATCGGAACGCTCCACCGGCGCTGTTTCGGTTATCACCTGACTGTCGAGCAGGCTGTGCACGGTCCAGACCGCGCCGATCAGCACGACAACCAGCACCAGGATCCAAATTTCGCGTCGCTGCATGATGTAAGCTCCATAGCGTTACTTGAGGAAGGTCATCTCGAACAACCAAGGCATGATCCGGTTCCGCTTCCAACTCGGAAGCAACCACAAGGCATCCTGGGAATTGTGACGGTGCTCAGCGTAACACAATCATTTCGGGAGCCCGCTATGTCGAGCCAGTCACCCCTTTCCCCGCAGCGCTACTCACCAGCCGTCGATAAGCCCACGCCCGAAGAAGCTGAAGTCGGCCGCAAGATCGACGAGACGATGGGCAAGGTCCGGGAAAAGACGTTTGAAGATTCCGGTCGCGCGATCCGCAGCGTTCACGCGAAAAGCCATGGCATTCTCCAGGCTGAGTTGGAGATCGACGGCAATCTGCCGGACGTACTTGCACAGGGCATCTTTGCGCATCCCGGTCGCCACGACGTTCTGATGCGATTCTCCACCATTCCCGGCGACATCCTTCCAGATAGTGTGTCGACGCCGCGCGGCGTGGCCATCAAGATTTTCGGCGTTGAAGGCGAGCGGCTGCCTGATGCGGAAGAAAGCGGCAATCAAGACTTCATCATGGTCAACGGTCCAACCTTCCAGGCACCAGACGGCAAAGCCTTTCTCGGCAGCCTGAAGCCTATCGCAGCAACCACCGATCGCGTGGAAGGCTTGAAGAAGGTCGTATCGGCGGCCGCACGCGGCATCGAGACAGTCGTGGAAGCTGTTGGCGGTGAGAGCGCGATGCTGAAGAGCATGGGCGGGCAGCTCGAGACCCACATTCTTGGCGACAGCTTCTTCAGCCAGCTTCCTGTCCGGTTCGGCGATTATATTGCCAAAATTTCCATTGCCCCACTTTCCGACAACCTGCGCGCGCTCACCGACCAGTCGCTCAACGTCAACGGCGTGCCGGATGGCATCCGAGAGGCGGTTTTAGAGTTCTTCGCGAGCCAGACCGCTGTGTGGGAAATCCGCGCACAGCTCTGCACCAACCTTGAAGACATGCCGATCGAACCTGCCAACAAGGAATGGAGCGAGGAAGAAAGCCCTTATGTTCGCCTTGGGATCATCACGGCGAAGCCACAGCGAGCATGGAGTGAAGAGCGCTCGCGGGTCGTGGATGACGGTATGGGCTTCAATCCCTGGAACGGTGTCGAGGCTCACAAGCCGCTCGGCTCGCTGATGCGTATGCGCAAAGATGCCTACAGGCACTCTCAGCAATTTCGCAGCGCGCGAAACGGAACGCCGGTGCAGGAGCCAAAAGCGCTCAACCTGCCCTGAAGTGAGGCGATTGCATCAAACAAAAAGGCCGGCACTCATTGCCGGCCTTTTTGTTTGTCTGATCAGAAAGGAATTTCGTCGTCGAGATCGCGCGAAAAATTACCGCCGCCGCTGCGACCGCCGCGATCATCCGATGGGCTCGACTGACCGAAGTCGGAACCGCCACGACGTCCGCCGCCGCTACCGCCGCCGCTATAGCTCGAGCCGCCGCCATACTCGCCAACATCGCCGCCACCGCCACCGCGGGCATCCAGCATCTGCAATTCACCGCGGAACTTCTGCAGCACGACTTCGGTGCTGTAACGATCCTGGCCGTCCTTGTCCTGCCACTTGCGCGTCTGCAGCGAACCTTCCAGGTACACTTTCATGCCCTTCTTCAGGTACTGCTCGGCAACCTTGGCGAGGTTATCGTTGAAGATCACAACGCTGTGCCACTCGGTCTTCTCCTTGCGCTCGCCAGAGTTCTTGTCGCGCCAGGTCTCGGAGGTCGCAATGCGCAGATTGACGACGGCATCGCCTGAGTTGAGACGACGAATTTCCGGATCAGCTCCGAGGTTTCCCACCAGAATGACTTTGTTGACGCTACCCGCCATGATGCTACTCCGTGCTCATCCGAAATCGCTGGCGACCCTATAGGAGCCTTCGCGTTATGTCGCCCGCCGCGTCACGCTTTTCCACGGTCCGCCGCCAGAACGATGTTCTCTTTTTGTTCTATATGCCAGTGCTTTTTTCGCAAGCGGAAAATGCGTGTCATACCTCTAAAATGATGAAGGCTCCGCGCTTCCATCTAGGAAGAACACGGAGCCTGATATGAGGTCTAAGCCTCCGGTCGGGACGGAGCTCCCGACGCTGTTTCGGATGCTATGCGGTTAACCGCGATCCGACTGCCGTCTCTGATTGTCGGTTTGCCGTACGCTATGGCGTTTTAAGTCTCGCGTCGGCGGGACCCTGTATAAAGCAGAGCCCCTCAGTTCCAGTCCGGTGGAGTCATGCCTGTCTCCTCGCCTGTTGCCATGTCGATCCGGCTTTGTGCCTGACGCTTCTCTAGCCGCCGCTGTGGCATTGCCGATCGACTGATTGGAGGATGCGCCGTTCCTGCATAGGCGTCAACTACGCCGGCAAAATGTGATCGGCTGAAACACAGAAAGCAAAGTTCCTTGTTTGTTCTTTTTGCTTGCACGGCAGACGGAAGAGGTTAATGCTGTGCGGAGACGTGGACAGATCGGGACCACGAACCTACATGCGGGATGCGTGTGCGAGCCTCGTCGCGCAACCTCCGTCACATCTTATTTGCGAGGCGGCATGGCCGACCACAAGCACATTTCCATTCGCGGCGCGCGCGAGCACAACCTCAAGAACATCGACCTCGATCTGCCGCGTGACAGCCTCATCGTGATGACCGGTCTGTCGGGTTCCGGCAAGTCATCGCTGGCATTTGACACGATCTATGCGGAAGGGCAGCGCCGCTATGTCGAGAGCCTGTCGGCTTATGCGCGCCAGTTCCTAGAGATGATGCAGAAGCCGGATGTCGACCAGATAGATGGTTTGTCGCCCGCCATTTCGATCGAGCAGAAGACCACCAGCCGCAATCCGCGCTCCACGGTCGGCACGGTAACGGAAATCTACGACTATATGCGCCTGCTTTATGCGCGCGTTGGCATTCCCTACTCACCCGCCACCGGCCTTCCGATCGAAAGCCAGACGGTCAGCCAGATGGTCGATCGCGTCATGGCGCTCGAAGAAGGCTCGCGCCTCTTCATCATGGCGCCAATGGTTCGCGGAAGAAAGGGCGAGTACAAGAAGGAGCTTGCCGAGCTTCAGAAGAAAGGCTTCCAGCGCGTCAAAATCGACGGCGAGTTCTACGAAATTGCGGAAGCTCCTGCGCTCGACAAGAAGTACAAGCACGACATTGACGTCGTGGTGGATCGCGTCATGGTGCGCGGCGACATCGCGGCACGTCTGGCCGACAGCCTTGAGACCTGTTTAAGGCTCGCGGAAGGTTTGGCAGTCGCCGAATTTGCAGACAAGCCGCTGGACGGTAAGCGGACCGGTGCTGACGCCGTCAACAAGTCCAAGAACGAAACGCATGAACGCATCTTGTTCTCGGAGAAGTTCGCCTGCCCGGTTTCCGGCTTCACGATTCCCGAGATCGAGCCCCGCTTGTTCTCGTTCAACAACCCGTTCGGCGCTTGCCCGACCTGCGACGGTCTCGGCAGCCAAAGCGCGATCGATCCAGCCTTGGTGGTTCCCGAGGATCATGTCAGCCTGAAGGAAGGCGCGATTGCTCCTTGGGCCAAATCGAGTTCACCTTACTACGGCCAGACACTGGAGGGTCTTGGAAAGGAATACGGATTCAAGCTCGTCGATCGCTGGCGCGACCTTTCCGATGAGGCCAAACAGGCTGTTCTGCACGGCACGGGCGATCGTCAGGTTGCCTTCAGCTATGATGACGGCCTGCGCGCATACAAGACCACAAAGACCTTTGAAGGGGTGATCCCCAACCTTCAGCGCCGCTGGAAGGAAACGGAATCAGCCTGGATGCGCGAGGAGATCGAGCGCTTCATGTCGGCAACGCCTTGCCCGGCTTGCAAAGGCTATCGGCTGAAGCCGGAAGCCTTGGCCGTAAAGATCGCCGGCAAGCATATCGGCGAAGCAACGGCGCTTTCCATTCGCAACGCAGTCGGCTGGTTCGAGGACCTGCCGCAGTCTCTCAGCACCAAGCATAATGAGATCGCCTATCGCATTTTCAAGGAAATTCGCGAGCGGCTTCGCTTCCTCAACGATGTCGGGCTGGAATATCTCACCCTGGCACGCAATTCCGGCACGCTGTCTGGTGGCGAAAGCCAGCGCATTCGCCTGGCCTCGCAGATCGGCTCCGGTCTGACCGGCGTGCTCTACGTTCTGGACGAACCTTCAATCGGCCTGCATCAGCGCGACAATGCGCGCTTACTTGATACGTTGCGTCACCTGCGCGATCTCGGCAACACGGTAATCGTGGTGGAGCATGATGAGGACGCGATCCTCACAGCCGACTATGTCGTCGATATTGGGCCGGCGGCCGGCGTTCACGGCGGCCAGATCATCGCACAGGGCACGCCTTCCGACATCATGGCGAGCGACGAGTCGCTGACCGGCAAATATTTGTCCGGCGCGCTGGAAGTCGCCCTGCCGGTGGAGCGGCGCAAAGCCAAGAAGGGCAAGTCGATCAAGGTCATCGGCGCGCGCGGCAACAACCTGCGCAATGTTACCGGTGAAATTCCGCTCGGCACCTTCACGGCTGTTACGGGTGTTTCGGGCGGTGGTAAGTCGACCTTCCTGATCGAGACGCTGTTCAAGGCTGCGTCCCGCCGCGTCATGGGCTCGCGCGAGCTTCCGGCGGAGCATGATCGCATCGAGGGCCTGGAGTTTATCGACAAGGTCATCGACATCGATCAATCGCCGATCGGCCGTACCCCGCGTTCCAACCCTGCGACCTACACCGGCGCCTTCACGCCGATCCGCGATTGGTTCGCGGGTCTGCCGGAAGCGAAGGCGCGCGGCTACCAGCCCGGCCGTTTCTCGTTCAACATCAAGGGTGGCCGCTGCGAGGCCTGCCAGGGCGACGGCGTCATCAAGATCGAGATGCACTTCCTGCCGGACGTGTATGTCACCTGCGATGTTTGCCACGGCAAGCGCTACAATCGCGAAACGCTCGACGTGACGTTCAAGGGCAAGTCGATCGCGGATGTGCTGGACATGACCGTCGAAGAAGGCGTCGACTTCTTCGCTGCGGTGCCGGTAGTGCGCGACAAGCTGGAAACGCTGAAGCAGGTTGGCCTCGGCTATATAAAGGTCGGCCAGCAGGCGACGACACTCTCCGGCGGCGAGGCTCAGCGCATCAAGCTCGCCAAGGAATTGTCGCGTAAAGCCACCGGCAAGACGCTTTACATCCTGGACGAGCCAACGACCGGTCTGCACTTCCACGACGTCGCCAAACTGCTCGAACTCTTGCAGGAGCTGGTGGATCAGGGCAACACGGTCGTCGTCATCGAGCACAATCTGGAGGTCATCAAGACCGCAGACTGGCTGCTGGATCTTGGTCCTGAAGGCGGTGACGGTGGCGGTGAGCTGGTTGCCAGCGGCACGCCCGAAGAGGTGGTGAAGGTGGAGCGCAGCTATACCGGCCGCTTCCTCAAGGAGCTTCTGGAACGCCGGCCCGGCGCACGCCAGGCTGAAGCTGCAGAATGATCTCAGGAGGAAGGCGAGGATGAGCAAGAGCGGAACAATCCGTGCCGGTATCGGCGGCTGGACCTTCGAACCATGGGAAGGCACGTTCTATCCCGACGACCTGCCAAAGAAGCGGCAGCTGGAATTCGCCTCGTCACAGCTCCGGACCATCGAGATCAACGGCACCTATTATCGCGGCCAAACGCCAGCGACCTTCGCGAAATGGGCGGCGGATGTGCCGGATGGCTTCGTCTTTTCGGTAAAAGGCAACCGCTTCGTCACCAACAAGAAGGTTCTCGGTGAGGCCGGAGAATCGATGAAGAAGTTCTTCGACACCGGCGTTCATGAACTCGGTAATAAGCTCGGGCCGATCATCTGGCAGTTCGCACCCACCAAGAAGTTCGAGCCCCACGACTTTGAGGCATTTCTAAAGCTGCTGCCGTCCGACAGCGGCGGGTTGAAGCTGCGCCATGTGCTTGAAGTCCGCAATGCCAGCTTCATCGACCCCGCCTTCGTTGCATTGGCGGAGAAGTACAAGGCTGCGATCTGCCACGCCGACCATCATGATTATCCTGAGATCGCGGATGTCACGGCTGACTTCGTCTATTCCCGCCTGCAGAAGGGCGAGGACGAAATCCCGACTGCCTATCCGGAGCAGACTATCGGGGCTTGGGCCGAAAGAGCCAAGGCTTGGGCTGAGGGCGAACAGCCGGCGGGCTTGAATCTGGCCGCGCCGGATCGCGAGCCGAAGAAGATGGCGCGCGACGTCTTCGTCTACTTCATTCACGAAGGGAAGATCCGCGCGCCTCAAGCCGCAATGGCGCTTCAGCAGAAGCTTAGCGATTGATCAATTTCGCCAACACCTTGCGGGCCGCTTGCGGCAGATCCTCAGCTGTCATGCCGAAGCCCTCCCGCCTGCCTGCTTCGGCGTGAACCCAGACGGCTGCGCATGCGGCTTCAAAGGGTGGCATGCCTTGTGCCAGCAGTGCAGCGACAAGGCCGGCAAGCACATCTCCTGAGCCAGCGGTTGCAAGCCACACTGTGCCATTGGTGTTGATCACCGCACGGCCATCAGGTGCGGCAATAACGGTGTCGGCGCCTTTGTAGATCACGACCGCCATCGCGCGTTTGGCGGCCGTCCGCGCTCGCTCCACCTTCGACAGAGTCTCGCCCTCCGCAAGATCCGGAAACAAACGTGCGAATTCGCCTTCGTGCGGAGTAAGAACCAAAGTCGGCTTCTCGCCCGTACGAGCCTTCAGGAACGTCTCCCGTTCTTTCGCCAGTAAGGTGATGGCATCGGCATCAAGCACAAGCGGCGTTTCAACCTGCTGGAGCAGCGCACTGATGACCGCCATCTGCTTCTCGCCAGTGCCAAATCCCGGCCCACAAACCAAGCTCTGCACCTTACGCTGCTCAACAAAGGTGAGAACATCGTCAGGTGTATCGAAGCGATGCAGCATGGTTGCAGTGAGATGCGTGGCAAGAGCAGCCAGCGCATCGGGCGGCGACAAGACGGTGACGGCGCCAGCCCCTGCCCGCGCCGCCGCTTCCGCCGAAAGCCGCGCGGCCCCAGTCGCCGACATTTTGCCGGACAAAACAGCCACGTGACCACGCTGATACTTATGAGCAAGTGCAGACGGACGCGGCAAGGCATGCAGCCATAGCTCAGGCGCGTTCCCCCACAGCCGAGAGCCAATGTCCGACAGAACACCTGCTGGAATGCCGATATCGGCCACCACAAGCTCGCCACACAAGCTTCGCCCAGGGTAAAGCAGATGGCCAGGCTTCGGGCGAAAGAACGTTACGGTACAATCCGCCTGCAGCGCGTATCCAAGAACTGCTCCGCTAAGCCCCGATAGACCGGACGGCAGATCAACCGCCAAGACCTGACTACCGGCGGCCCTCACCCTCTCCAATGCCCGCCGATCGTTGCCTTCGAGTTCACGCGCCAAACCGGCACCGTAGAGCGCATCAATGACCAGCATGTCAGGCTGCGGCGAAAATTCTTCCAGCTCACCAACAGCGCCTACCCACTGGCCCGCAGCCTTCGCTGCGTCGCTATCAGCACGCGGCTCACCGCTTCGCCAGACCTCGACCGGCAAGCCGCTAACAGCAAGCAAGCAGGCCGCAGCAACATAGCCGTCTCCACCATTGTTGCCGGGCCCGCACAGAACCGCGATCCGAGCCGCCCCGGGAAACCTCTTCAGAGCCTCGGAAGTGACAGCCTCACCGGCCGCCTGCATCAGCTGCCAGGTCGCGACGCCGGCTCGGTCCGCATTGCGATCTGCTTGCGCCATCTCGGCTGGCGTCAAAATTTCCATCGAACCTCCTGCGGCAAAGCGGCTAACACCCATTCCGCATTTCCAGGATGCTGCTTTGACGAGCATCCCGCTCAATTTTGCAGCACGACAAACGTATTTGCAGCACCACAAACGTAGCGGTTTGCTTGTCTTCTTTGCAGAACGGTTATCTTGCACATCCGTTTCGCGCTACACGTTAGGTATAGAACCGCTTCGCGCGAAGCCTGTTGGAAGCGATCGGAAAGGCTAGGCTTTGGCACGCTTCCTGCTTACAACATTGCGAGCGGCCAACGACGCGCAGTCAGTACAGTGGAGGCAGGCGCCATGAAGAAGATCGAAGCCATCATCAAGCCGTTCAAGCTGGACGAGGTCAAGGAAGCGCTCCAGGAAGTCGGCCTCCAAGGCATCACCGTCACCGAAGCCAAGGGCTTCGGGCGTCAGAAGGGCCATACCGAGCTATACCGCGGCGCGGAATATGTCGTGGACTTCCTGCCAAAGGTGAAGATCGAAGTCGTGCTCAATGACGAGGCGGTTGACGCAGCGGTTGAGGCTATCCGCAATGCAGCACAAACCGGCCGCATTGGCGACGGCAAGATTTTCGTTTCCAATATCGAAGAAGTCGTGCGAATTCGTACTGGCGAAACCGGCATCGACGCAATCTGAACGACGGCTGCAACCATCCCATCGGAGACAGGAAAGACAACATGACGACAGCCAATGACATCATGAAGCAGATCAAGGACAACGAGGTAAAGTTCGTTGACCTGCGCTTCACTGATCCGAAGGGCAAGATGCACCACGTCACGATGGATGTGGTGGAAGTTGACGAAGACATGTTTGCCGACGGCGTCATGTTCGATGGCTCCTCCATCGGCGGCTGGAAGGCCATCAACGAGTCCGACATGGTGCTGATGCCGGACATGGACACGGTCCACATGGACCCGTTCTTCGCTCAGTCGACCATGGTCGTGATGTGCGACATCCTCGATCCGGTCTCGGGCGAGTCCTACAATCGCGATCCGCGTGGTACGGCCAAGAAGGCCGAAGCCTACATGAAGGCTGAAGGCGTGGGCGACACGATCTTCGTTGGTCCGGAAGCCGAGTTCTTCATCTTCGACGACGTGAAGTACAAGGCAGATCCCTACAACACCGGCTTCAAGCTGGACTCGACCGAGCTGCCGTCGAATGACGACACCGATTACGAGACTGGCAATATGGGTCACCGCCCCCGCGTGAAGGGTGGCTATTTCCCGGTTCCGCCGATCGACTCCGCGCAGGATATGCGCTCCGAAATGCTGACCGTTCTCACCGAAATGGGTGTTCGCACGGAAAAGCATCACCACGAAGTGGCCGCCGCCCAGCACGAACTCGGCTTGAAGTTCGACACGCTGGTTCGCAATGCCGATAAGATGCAGATCTACAAATATGTCGTGCATCAGGTCGCCAACGCCTATGGAAAGACCGCGACCTTCATGCCGAAGCCTGTATTCGGCGACAATGGCTCGGGCATGCACGTTCACATGTCGATCTGGCGCGACGGCAAGCCGACCTTTGCGGGCAACGAATATGCTGGCCTGTCGGAGAACTGCCTGTTCTTCATTGGCGGCGTGATCAAGCATGCCAAGGCGATCAATGCCTTCACTAACCCGCTGACGAATTCCTACAAGCGTCTGGTGCCTGGCTATGAAGCGCCGGTTCTGCTGGCTTACTCGGCGCGAAACCGTTCGGCATCGTGCCGCATTCCGTTCGGCTCGTCGCCTAAGTCCAAGCGCGTGGAAGTCCGCTTCCCTGACCCAGGCGCGAACCCGTACCTCGCCTTTGCTGCGCTGCTGATGGCTGGTCTTGACGGCATCAAGAACAAGATCCATCCGGGCCAGCCGATGGACAAGGATCTTTACGACCTTCCGCCGAAAGAGCTGAAGAAGATCCCAACCGTAGCCAGTTCCCTGCGCGAAGCATTGCAGAACCTCGACCGCGACCGCGGCTTCCTGAAGGCTGGCGGCGTGTTCGATGACGACCAGATCGACGCTTTCATCGAGTTGAAGATGGCCGAGGTCATGCGCTTCGAGATGACGCCGCACCCTGTTGAGTTCGACATGTACTACTCGGTCTGATCCATCAGCCAGATTACGAAAAAACCCGCCTGCGAAGGCGGGTTTTTTGTTGTCGTCAGTAGCTCAAGCTCGGATACCATTCGCTGCGGCGGCCATCAGGCGTCAGATCAAGGATCGACCACAGTGGTGCGATATCTGGCGCATCACGCGGGTCTTGACCAGGGTCAGCCATCTCGGCCGTCATCTCGCTTTTCCAAAAAAGTCGCACCTCCTCGCCGTCCCGCTTGAAAACGAGCAGTGCCGGATTCTCGCTCCCGTCTTCATTGATCAGGCCGAGATCGTTGGCGTAGTCATCGCCAATCGTCTGTACGAAGTCCAGGTCGCGCCAGCCGCGCTCATGGGCAAAGGCTTGCTGCCGCTCGACCGAACTGCGCCCGAGGATCCTCAGTGCAACATTCTGTCTGATATCGGCAGCGTTGCCGTTCACACCACCCAACCAGTTCGTGCACATTGGGCAAGGCCGCTTGCGTTGAGGCCCGTACATCCAGAAGTAAGTGACGAGCGCGTCCTTGTCGCCGAAGAGATCAAGGAGACGCAACTGACGATTGTCGGCATCGAGGAAGCGGTAGTCCTTCATGATGATCGGCCCCGGCGGCAACGATCGCCGCTGCTCGGCCACACGCGTCATGTGCCTGCGCAGTTCAATCTCGTCCGCGAGCAAGGCCATCCTGGCCTTCGCGTATGCCGCACTTTCTTCCGTGAAGACAGGTCGCCGCGTCGTGGCAAGTTGGTTGGCGTCTGACAGTTCAGTCACAGCTATGTCCTCCCAAACAGATACAAGGACGAAACTATCAAGCGCTAACCGACACGCCGTCAATCATTGTCGATGCGGGCACTGGGAAAGAAAGAAGGCCCGGCAGTTTCCCGCCGAGCCTCTTTGCTGTTCCCCTTCGGATTATCAGCAGTCTTAAGCAGCAGCCTTCTTGATGCCCTCGACCGGGACATCGGCAATCGTCTTCAGCACCTGGGATGCGATCTGGTAGGGGTCGCCCTGCGAGTTCGGACGACGGTCCTCGAGATAGCCTTTGTAGCCATTGTTCACGAAGGAATGCGGCACGCGGATCGAGGCGCCGCGATCGGCAACACCGTAGGAGAACTTGTTCCACGGCGCAGTCTCGTGCTTGCCGGTCAGGCGCTTGTCGTTGTCCGGACCATAGACGGCGATGTGATCATCGAGGTTCTTGTCGAACGCAGCCATGAGCGCCTCGAAGTACTCCTTGCCGCCCACTTCGCGCATGTAAGTGGTCGAGAAGTTGCAATGCATGCCCGAGCCGTTCCAGTCGGTGTCACCCAATGGCTTGCAGTGGAACTCTATGTCGATGCCGTACTGTTCCGTCAGGCGCAGAAGCAGGTAGCGTGCAATCCAGATCTGGTCGGCAGCCTTCTTGGAGCCCTTGCCAAAGATCTGGAACTCCCATTGACCCTTGGCCACTTCGGCATTGATGCCCTCGTGATTGATGCCGGCCGCAAGGCAGAGGTCGAGATGTTCTTCGACGATCTCGCGAGCGACGTTGCCCACATTCTTGAAACCGACGCCAGTGTAATACGGGCCCTGCGGAGCTGGGTAACCAGACTCCGGGAAACCGAGCGGACGACCGTCCTTGTAGAAGAAGTATTCCTGCTCGAAGCCGAACCACGCGCCGTCATCGTCCAGGATGGTTGCGCGCTTGTTGGAGACGTGCGGAGTGACACCGTCCGGCATCATGACTTCGCACATGACGAGCACGCCGTTCGTGCGAGCCGGATCCTCGTAAAGGGCGACGGGCTTCAGCACGCAGTCCGACGAATGGCCTTCAGCCTGCATCGTGGACGAACCGTCGAAGCCCCACAGCGGAAGCTCTTCAAGCGTTGGGAAGGAGGCGAACTCCTTGATCTGCGTCTTGCCGCGCAGGTTCGGGACCGGAGTGTAACCGTCCAACCAAATATATTCGAGCTTGTACTTTGTCATTCTGGCCTCTCGTAACCACGACCTGAAGCGCCCACGTCGGTGCGGCCGTGAAGGGACCGACGGCTTCAGTTCAAGCTTTGCAAACGGCGTGCCAGTTAGGCGCGGACACCTCTCCCGGGAGCAAGTCGGCTATAGTTTTCCTGCACAAACAAGGCCGCGCATGGGCGGAACCTGCGTCCGGCAACGCCGTTGAGAAGTTGTCCGGTGAGTTTGCCGGCTTGTTCTGCACGAGACCGCTCAAAAAAGAGGCTTCGTTGCACAATTCATTTGCAGCCCCTATATTTCATCTACATCGTTTTCGAACGCCACATCGATTTGGAAGGAAGTGCAATGCCGGCTTCCCATACTGCTTCCGCAACAATCTACGAGTTTCCTGTTGGGGGCCGCGCCGGGCGCGCTAAAGGCCTTCGCAGCTGGGAGAAGGCGTCACAGCCGCCAGCAGTCGCTCCGGTGATCATGCCGGAAAGCGGCTGGTACCACGATGTGGCAACGCAGGAAGACGTTCCGCAGAAGAACTAGGCCTAAGCGCCGAGAAAGCGCTTCATGGCGCGCGGCTAGTTCGATCCCCGCGTTTGCAGCAGCGAGTGCGCCGCTTCCATGTCGCGGCGGCGGAACGCGCGGCGTGCCTGGGCTTCCTCATCCTCGCCCCACTGGTCGATGTTCCAGTCTTCATCGACATGGGCCGCCTTCCACGCTTCCTCGAAGCTGAGTTCACCGGCCTCCAATGCCAATGCGATCAAAGCCGAGCCGGCGATCGACGTCATGACATGGAGCGATGCCAAGCGAAATGGATCGGCATCACGCTTGAGATGAAACCCAACCGCCGCCACCGATTCCTTCGGTTGCTCGACATGCATCACGCCTTCTGACAGGAAGAAGCGAGCGCCAAGCGTTGCGCGCGCCCAATCCAGTACCGGATCCCAAGTCTCGGATTGAAGTGACACCAGCTTTTCCGGCGTATCTGCGCGGTAAAACACCAGGTCGGACGACGCAAAGCGCATGATGTCTTCGATCACCGCCTGCGGATCATTCGCCACGCCATCCACCGCGGTGTTGACGAGACGATAAGCCGGCATGGTCGCGAGATTGACCACGTCCTGCTGAGCCCGAAACTCTTCCGCAACAAGTGCTGCAGCAGCCTCTGTCGGCAAGGTGATGATGCGCTGACCAGGCGTGCGGATAGCTTTGCCGTCCAGCTCGATGACCCACCCATCATCCGACTGCGCAACACCAACGTCCTTATAGAACCGCTTCGGCATCACCGGTTTGGTGAGCCTTTGCGCCCGCTTCACCGGATCCTCATCGTTGTGGACCGGTCCGCCTTCAAGATCGTTCAGGATGTCGCGCATGGTCACTCGCCTCTACAGAAAGCCGAACAGATAGGAATGAGGGTCCTGGTTCGCTACTGCGATTGTGTCGACCGACTTTTATTCGGCGCGCTCGATGCGGATGACCTGCGCCTTGTCTGTGAGGTGACCGTCCTTGGTGATGCCTTCCACTGCACGGCGCACAGCGGCTTCCGTGGTCTCATGCGTAACCAGAACCACTGTCTTCACATCAGCGTCCAGCCCACTGTCGGCCTGCTGGACGATCGACTCCAACGAAATATCGGCATCGGCCATGCGCTTGGCGATCGCTGCGAAAACACCGGTGCGATCATGCACGGTCAAGCGGATGAAATAGCCGCCCGCATGCGACCGCATCTTGGCTTTCTTGTAGGGCTTCAACTCCTTGGCCGGCCGACCGAACACCGGTCCATGCTGGAAGCCAGGCTGGCTCTTGGCGATATCCGCGATGTCGCCGATCACAGCTGAAGCCGTGGCGTTGCCGCCAGCGCCTGGACCTACCAGAAGCAGGTCGCCAAGAATGTCGCTCTGGATCGCCACCGCATTCGTCACACCATGCACCTGCGCGATCACCGACTGGGTCGGCACCATGGTCGGATGCACGCGCTGTTCGATGCCGCTGTCGGTACGCACGGCAACGCCAAGCAGCTTGATGCGATAGCCAAGGCTCGCCGCAGCGCGGATATCGGCCTGGCTTATATTGCTGATACCTTCGAGATAGATGTCGTCGGCCGCGATCTTCGAGCCAAAAGCTAGGCTGGTCAGGATCGACAGCTTGTGCGCGGTATCGTTACCCTCAATGTCGAAGGTCGGATCGGCTTCGGCATAGCCGAGACGCTGCGCATCGGCGAGGCAGTCCTCGAAGGACAGGCCCTCGGCTTCCATCCGGGTCAGAATATAGTTGCAGGTGCCGTTGAGAATGCCGAACACACGCGACACGCTGTTGCCGGCGAGCGCTTCGCGCATCGTCTTGATGACAGGAATACCGCCGGCGACCGCTGCTTCGTAGTTGAGCAACACGCCCTTCTTCTCGGCCGTTTCCGCAAGGTTCACACCGTGCTTGGCGAGCAACGCCTTGTTGGCCGTCACAACATGGCGGCCCGCATCGAGTGCGGCCTTGATGGCGTCGCGTGCCGGGCCCTCGTCGCCGCCCATCAATTCCACGAAGACGTCAATCTCAGCGCTTTTAGCGAGCGCGACCGGATCGTTGAACCACTGGGCGCCGGACAGATCCACACCGCGATCGGCGTCCCTGTTACGCGCTGAAACAGCGGTCACGCTGATCGGACGACCGCATTGGCGCTGCAGTTCGGCAGCCTTTTCCGCCAGCACCCGCACCACCGAGGCACCAACCGTACCGAGGCCAGCGATGCCGACGCGCAATGCTTCCGTCATAATCAAAACGTCCTGGAAATAGAGTTGGGCTTAGCGGCGGGCGCTGAGCGGTATCACATTGTCAAAACGGCCTTCGGCGCTCGCCTGCAGGAAGCGCTTGATGTTGCGCGCAGCCTGGCGGATTCGATGCTCGTTCTCCACCAAGGCAAGGCGCACATAATCATCGCCATGTTCTCCGAAGCCGATGCCGGGCGCGACCGCCACATCGGCATGCTCGATGAGGAGCTTGGAGAATTCCAGGGAGCCCATGGCGCGATACTGCTCGGGGATCGGCGCCCAAGCAAACATCGTGGCAGCCGGCGGCGGAACGTTGAAGCCGGCGCGGCCGAACGATTCCACCATGACATCGCGGCGCTTGCGGTAGATGGAGCGCACTTCCTCGATGTCCGAGCCGTCGCCGTTCAGCGCAGCACTGGCGGCCACCTGGATCGGCGTGAATGCACCGTAATCGAGATAAGACTTCACCCGCGTCAAAGCCGAAATCAGACGCTCGTTGCCGACGGCAAAACCCATGCGCCAGCCAGGCATGGAGAAGGTCTTCGACATCGAAGTGAACTCGACAGCGACATCGATCGCGCCCGGCACCTGCAGGATCGACGGTGGAGGCGCGCCATCGAAGAAGATTTCGGCATAGGCCAGATCGGACAGTAGGATCAGGTCGTTCTTCTTCGCGAAATCAACGACATCCTTGTAGAAGTCGAGCGTCGCGACATGCGCGGTCGGGTTCGACGGATAGTTGAGGATCAGTGCGATCGGCTTGGGGATCGAATGCTTCACCGCGCGTTCCAGCGCCGGAATGAAGCTCGCATCTGGCTCTGCCTGGATCGAACGGATCACGCCGCCCGACATGATGAAGCCGAAAGCGTGGATCGGATAGGTCGGGTTCGGGCAGATCACGACATCGCCTGGAGCGGTGATCGCCTGCGCCATGTTGGCGAAGCCTTCCTTGGAGCCGAGCGTCGCGACGATCTGCGTATCCGGGTTCAGCTTTACGCCGAAACGCCGCGCATAATAATTGGCCTGGGCACGACGCAGGCCCGGAATGCCGCGCGACGAGGAATAGCGATGCGTACGCGGATCGCGCACAGTATCGACCAGCTTGTCGACAATGGCTTGTGGCGTCGGTAGATCAGGATTGCCCATGCCGAGATCGATAATGTCGATGCCCTTGGCGCGCGCGTCAGCCTTCAGTCGATTGACCTGTTCGAAAACATAAGGCGGCAGCCGCCGAACCTTGTGGAACTCTTCCATGGCAAATCTCGCGCGCGATCAGAAAGCGATGCTTGCGGCTCTATACCGATTTCACCGCAGGGTCGAGGTAAGAAGGCGGCAAAGTGAGCTATTGCGCCGATTCAGCCGAAATGGCCTGCAGTGTGTTGTCGCCATGGCTCGCTCCGATCCGACGAAGCTCATCGGGCGTCGGTACGCTGCGCGCGGCAGCGGCATTCGTGCGGCTCACGCGCCCTTGCGTGGAGCGAAGATCGGCGAGGAGGGCCGCACTTTCTTCCGGCGTAAGCTGTGTATTCGCGGCTGCGCGGCGCTGGTTCAGGTTGGGAAAAGCGCCGGTATTCTGCACGCCAGTCGATTGAGAAGCCGATTGGGCGTTGATCGACGCACGGCGCGCTTGGGCGTCACGCGCGCCCCTTTCCTGCGCGACATCCTGCGTATTCGACGGTGCCAAAGTGGTGGAGCCGGGCTGCGGCAAGGCAGCAGGCTGGGCAACCGGCGCCATCGCATTGGTCATGTCACGGGTCGTGCAACCCGCAACAGCGAGCGTCGCCATCGCAGCAACGGCCATGGAAACGGCTGACGTGGAACAAACGGATGCGAAAGAACGGCCGAAGGTCATGAAATCTCCCCATCCACCCTCAACAGGGGCAAGGTCTGGTTGGACCGCTATGGTCGTCCCATGATAATGTGTCAAGAACACGCTCGGGAGGAGCACGGTGTCATGACGGAAAGGCCGGAACGAACCGAAGAAAGCAGCACCGGCGGTGCAGCCGGATCCAAGACTTTCGACAAGGCATCAGTCGAGCCGTTCCTCATCAAGAACCCGGAAAGTTTCGCGCTCAATCTCGCGCGCATGGTGGAAGAAGCCGGCAAGGCCGCCGCTGCCTGGGCCGGTCCGCGCGAACGCGGCGAACTCCCCGCAGCATCAGCCGAACCGCTGTCGGACATGGTTCGGACCTTCTCCAAGGTGACGGAATACTGGCTGGCGGAGCCGTCGCGCGCCTTTGAAGCGCAAACCAAGCTGTTTGCGGGCTTCATGGGCGTTTGGGCCAATTCGCTGCAGAAGCTGAACGATGCCGCCACGCCCGACATTATCCCGCTCGATCAAGGCGACAAGCGCTTTAAGGACCCCGATTGGAGTCGCCACGCCTTTTTTGACTTCCTCAAGCAGGCCTATCTGATCCTCTCGCAATGGGCAGCCGACCTCGTGGATCAAGCGGCTGATCTCGATCCGGCCACGCGGCAGAAGGCGAACTTCTACGTCAAGCAAGTCGCCAGCGCGATTTCGCCGTCTAACTTCGTGCTGACCAATCCCGAACTGTTCCGTGAGACGGTAGCGTCCAACGGCGAGAACCTGGTGCGCGGTATGCGCATGCTGGCCGAAGACATTGCGGCCGGCGGCGGCGAGTTGAAGCTGCGGCAATCCGATGCCAAGCAGTTCCGTGTCGGCGAGAACATAGCCACCACCGAAGGCAGCGTAATCGCGCGCAACGATCTGGCCGAGATCATCCAATATGCGCCGTTGACCGACACGGTGCTGAAGCGGCCATTGCTGATTGTTCCGCCCTGGATCAACAAGTACTACATCCTCGACCTCAACCCGCAAAAGTCGTTCATCCGCTGGGCGATTAGCCAGGGCCATACGGTGTTCGTGATTTCCTGGATCAACCCGGACGAGCGCCACGCCAAGCTCGGCTGGGAGCATTATATCCGCGACGGCATCCAGTTTGGCCTCGACCAGGTGGAAAAGGCAACCGGCGAACGCGAGGTCAACGCGATCGGCTATTGTGTCGGCGGCACGCTGCTGGCTGCGGCACTCGCTCAGCAGGCGCAGAATGGCGACGAACGCATTCGCGCGGCGACCTTCTTCACCACGCAGGTTGATTTCACTCATGCCGGCGACCTGAAGGTCTTCGTCGATCCCGAACAGATCAAGGCCGTTGAAGAGGCCATGAGCGCGCGTGGCTTTCTGGATGGCTCGAAGATGGCGACGGCCTTCAACATGCTGCGCGCCGGCGATCTGATCTGGCCCTACGTCGTCAACAACTACCTGCGCGGCAAGGATCCTCTGCCCTTCGACCTGCTTTATTGGAATTCGGATTCAACGCGCATGACCGCGGCGAACCATTCGTTCTATCTGCGCAACTGCTACCTCGATAATCGACTCTCCCGCGGCGAGATGAAGCTGGATGGCCGAACCCTGTCGCTGCACGACATCACAATCCCCGTCTACAACCTGGCCGCGCGCGAAGATCACATCGCGCCGGCGCGCTCGGTATTCGAAGGGTCGCAGTTCTTCGGCGGGCCGGTGGATTACGTCATGGCGGGTTCAGGCCATATTGCCGGCGTTATCAATCCGCCGGCCGCCAACAAGTACCAGTTCTGGACGGGCGAAAAGCCGATCGGCGCGTTCGACGATTGGGTCACGAATGCGACGCAGAATACGGGCTCCTGGTGGCCGCATTGGCATGCGTGGATCGAGCAACAAAATAATGAGCGCGTCGAGGCCCGTAAGCCCGGCACAAGCACACCAGTCTTAACTGCTGCACCCGGCACTTACGTTCATGGAAAGGGTTGATCCATCTTCAGCAACATTGCTCTTGCTGAACCATGATCTTGCCTTATTTCGTGAATAGCCGGATGCTCGGATTTGTTTCCATGGGTTGGTTCTTCTGGAGAGGGGAATCGGCTGATAGTTTCAGGGGCATGCCGATGCCGAGCCGGAATCGACCGAAAGGAATCCGCTTTGACAGCTAAGACGCCACGCGCGGCTGTTCTGCCAATTCGTTGTGTTTCGGCACTTCTTTTTTCCGTCTTAATAGCGTCCTGTAGCGCCACTTCAAGTGATCCGACGCTTGGTCTCGCAGCTAACCAGTCTGTCGATCAGCCGATGGCTCGGACCAATTCGCTGGCGGGCGAACAGGATGCTTACATCCAGTCGACCGCTCCTGCTCCCGCACCGAAGCCCGCTTCCAGCCCAGTTGCCGCGCAGAGCCAAGATGAAGCGCTGCCCTCGACTGTCGCGTTCGCAGGTGAGGAAACGTCTTTGTCGCGCTCGGCCATCGCCGGCTTTGCGCAGACGAATGATGGTGTGCCGAGCCTGGCTTCCGCAACCCTGACGGTGCCGGCCGCAAAGCCGAAGCCCGTGGTTCAAGAACAAACGAAGGCGGTAGAAGTTCCCGCTGAACAAGCGCCAGCGGCAGAGCCTGCTGCGCAAGCGGTTGCGGTAGCGGCTCCAGTGGTCAGCACGGCACCTTCCAGCCCGTCGATCGAAAATCGCGTTGGTATCGCGCACGGCACCAGCCCTGCTGTCGCTGCACGTCCGGTCGTCATGGCCTCAGCGCAGCCGTCCGACGAGAAGCGCGGCTTCCTGTCCGGCTTTTTCAGCGCCACCCAGTCCGGCAACGCGCCTGCGCCCATTCGCGAAGCGGCCCGTGCGCCGATGATTGCGCAGAAAGAACTCACATCCCGCACTGCCCAGGCGAAAACGGAGCCGAAGGTACAGCTCGCATCCATCTCGCCTAGCGAATCAACCGGTGCCGTGCGCAACGACAGCGGCAGTAGCCTGCCGGGCGTTCGTACCAGCGCCTTGTTCGAGATTACCCGCAAATCGGGCATCAACGACGACAGCGACGTGGACGTGCATGAAGGCGACGAATCACCCGTACGTGTCGCGTCCGCTGCCGGTATGGCCCGCCTCGCGCCTAATGGCCTGCTGAAGCAGACGGCCGACGTGGACACGGCCTGCTTGAAGCCCTCGCTGGTACGCGTGCTGAAGAGCGTGGAGCAGCACTACGGCAAGAAGGCCGTGATCACCTCAGGCTACCGCGATCCCTCTCGCAACCAGCGTGCCCGCGGCGCCCGCAACTCCCTGCACATGTATTGCGCAGCAGCTGACGTGAAGATCGAAGGCGTCAGCAAGTTCGAGCTCGCATCCTATGTCCGCTCGATGCCGGGACGCGGTGGAGTGGGCACCTATTGTCACACGGATGCGGTCCATATCGATGTTGGACCGGAGCGTGATTGGAACTGGCGCTGCAGCCGTAGAAAATAATCGGGAAAACTTCTTCAAAGCGGCATTGAGTGGGTTGCCGGTTTCGAAAACGCCGACTATACACCCCCTCGTTCCCCGCGCCCATCGTCTAGCGGTCTAGGACGCCGCCCTTTCACGGCGGAAACACGGGTTCGATTCCCGTTGGGCGTGCCACATCTTCTCTCATCCTAAACGGGATGCAGAGCTACCCTGAGGGGCTCCGGCCTGGATTAGGCTCTGGTAAGAAGTGGTGCTGCAGAGCTCATTAGTTTCCCACCTTCGAAGACAGCAGCTACCTCACCCCTTTGGTTCTCGAGGATTGTTGTGCCGCTAGGCGTCGCGTCAGCTAAGCGATCGGTTTCTATCTGGATGCGGGTGCCGAGCGGCGGACCCCGCACTTTCAGCAAGAAGAATCATCTCTGATCCACCGGTTGGACCGTTGCTCACCGACAAGCCGGTTAGAATCATTGACCACCTTGCCACGCGTTGCGCGTGAACCCGACTAGGTCAGCTAGTCAGAAGCGAGATCGCGCTCAACAACGCCCTGTCAACGCGGTGATCGTCTTGGCGCTTTATAGCCCCCTCGCACAGAGCTGCGCTCGCATATCAAACAGTGACCGCCCTGCCCACTGACTGGTCCAAAGGACGCATTTACACCCATGGCGCCGCCACTTAGGTCAAGGATAATCGCAGAGGCTCTCATCGGTACACTTGATGAACGACGCTACCCTACCTCACGACATTTCCGAAGCGCTGGTCGAGACGTTGGTTCACACCTTCTATGGTCGTGTTCGCGCCGACGAAGTGCTGGGTCCGATCTTCGAAGCACGGCTGGCGGGACGTTGGGATGAGCATCTCGGGAAGCTGGTGGATTTCTGGTCCTCTATCGCACTTAGAACCGGCCGCTATGCCGGTCGGCCGCATGCCGCTCATCACAATCTCGATTTGGAAGCAGCGCATTTTCAGCGCTGGCTCGCACTGTTCGAAGCGACGGTGCGGGATCTATGTGCCGGGCCGGCTGCCGCTCTGTTTATCGACCGTGCACATCGCATTGCCGACAGCCTGCAAATTGGCCTCAACATAGGCCCCAAGGCTTTGCATTTCCCTGTACGAGCGGGTCCGTCAGTATCGGCCTAGGGCGCAGACCGCGAGCATGGATTGTGAGCGCATTACCACCGGACCTGGTCGCGTATAGTCGCTCTCCTGAGTTCGATCAGGATACGATTCCACCTGCCCTCCAGCGCAACCACAGCACTAAGGCAGGCACTTGGGCGCTGATCCACGTCCTCGAAGGAAAGCTGCTCTACCGAGTGATGGAGCTGGCAAGCGAGACGATTCTGGAACCTGGCACGCCGGGCGTGGTGAAACCAGCGGAGCTACATGAAGTGCATCCGCTCGGAGATGTTCGGATGTTCGTCGAGTTCTACCGGGAAAATTCGACCGACAGGACCTGAAGCGCGAACCGCATCTCTAATGCGGCTCGCAGATTGATGAGACCTGTCGAGGCCTTTATCGAATGGCCTAGGCGGCGGCCGAAGCGGAGGCAGCTGACTTTGCGCGGGTTTTCGGCTTGCGCTTGGTATCGGCGGCAGCGATTTTTGCCTCTGCAGCTTCCTTGGCCATGCGGGCCTCGCGTAGCTTCTGGGTCTTTGTTTCCCGCGCGTTGACTTCCGCCGACATGATTTGCTGCGCGGCCCGAGTTGTTGCCTCGGCCTTATCGGCCTTCGATGCATTGCTTCTCGGAACGGCTATGGATTCGGACATGGAACTCTCCCTTTGTCTCTTGGATAAGAAATTAGGGCGGACCGCCAATTAATCCACTGCGATCGAGCAGGAGAAAGCGAGCAAGAACTCCGCTGTATCCAAGTCTACAAGCAGGCCGGCCACAAAAACAAAAAAGGCCGGGCGAACCCGACCTTCTCACAATCACCTCGACGAAACCTGCCAGTACATCCGTGGTCAGGTCTCGGAAGCGATTTTCTTTATGCTGCGGACAGGTTGTCAGCAGCGACCTTACCGGTGCGGCGGTCGTTCACGGCTTCGAAGTTGACCTTCTGGCCCTCAACGAGCGTGCGCATGCCAGCGCGCTCAACAGCCGAGATGTGAACGAACACATCGTTGCCGCCGTCTTCCGGAGCGATGAAACCAAAACCCTTGGTGGTGTTGAAGAACTTTACGGTTCCGATAGTCATGACGGTTTTCTCCCGTTCGCGTTCGTCCCGGACACTTGTCCCGAACGTAGTCATCACCGATGTCGAAGGGAAATTCGTCAGGAGCGCCGAAGCGCCAACAAAGTTCGTCAAGCAAGATCGATTTGAGCTTTATAGCCGGACATTGCAGCGGGAACAAGGCGCGTCTCGAAAAACATTTTCAAGAATATGCCGAAAGGTTCGACGTGCTGTTCAAGGAACTAAAAAGCAAAAAGGTCGGCATGTGCCGACCTTCTCTTTGTGCCTCTACACTGGTGCCGGTACATCCGCGGTCACCGGTGGAAGTCACAATCGGAATATAGGTCACCTTTCACGACAATCCAGTGACAATGTTCATTAATTAAATGCCCAAGCCAGAAGTGGGCGGCTGTCGAGATCTGGAGGAACAACTCGTCGCGTTAAGGAATTAGGAGGGTTCTACCCCCGCAGCAAAGGATTCAGACGCGATGAAGGCTCTCACCTGGCACGGCAAACATGACATTCGGTGCGAAAGCGTGCCGGATCCCAAGATCGAGCAGCCCCGTGACGCAATCATCAAGGTGACGTCTTGCGCCATCTGCGGCTCGGATCTGCACATCTACAACGGCGTTATTCCCGAGATGCACAGCTGCGATATCATCGGCCACGAAGCCATGGGCGAGGTTGTGGAGCTCGGCTCGGAGGCCGGTGGTAATCTGAAGGTTGGTGATCGTGTCGTCATCCCCTTCACCATCTCGTGCGGCGAATGCTTCTTCTGCAAGCGCGGTTTCTATTCTGGCTGTGAACGCTCGAACCCCGACAGCAAGAAGGCGACAGAAGTTTGGGGCAACTCGCCCGCAGGCCTGTTCGGCTACTCGCATCTGCTCGGCGGCTATTCCGGCGGCCAGGCTGAATATATTCGCGTCCCTTACGCTGATGTCGGCCCGATCAAGGTGCCGGACGGCATGACGGACGAGCAAGCGCTGTTCCTGTCGGACATTTTTCCGACCGGCTACATGGCCGCCGACTTCTGCAACATTCAGCCCGGCGATACGATCGCGATCTGGGGCTGCGGCCCGGTCGGTCAGATGGCGATCCGCAGCGCCTTCCTGCTCGGCGCCGAACGCGTTATCGCGATCGACACGGTTGAGGAACGGTTGGAGATGGCCCGCAAAGGCGGCGCCGAAACGCTCGATTTCCGCAAGGAGGACATCTACGAGCGCATTATGGACCTAACCAAAGGTCGCGGCGCGGATGCCTGTATCGACGCCGTTGGTACCGAGCCCTTGATGAGTTCCGGCCTTGATGCGGTGATCGACCGCGTCAAGGTCGCAACCTTCATGGGCACCGATCGCCCGCATGTGCTGCGGCAGGCAATCCACTGCACCCGCAACTTCGGCACGGTGTCGATCGTCGGCGTCTACGGCGGCTTCCTCGACAAAATCCCGTTCGGTTCGGCGATCAATCGCGGCCTGACCTTCCGCATGGCTCAGACCCCAGTGCAGTCCTACCTGCCCCTGCTCATGAGCCGGATCGAAAAGGGCGAGATCGACCCCTCCTTCGTCATCACGCACACGGCCAGCCTCGAAGAAGGCCCGGCTTTGTATGACACCTTCAACAACAAGAAGGACGGCTGCATCAAAGTCGTTCTCAAGCCGTAAGGAAACGAACAATGGCAGGCACGAACAAACTGGCCGTCATTACCGGCGCCTCGGCGGGCATCGGCTTCGAACTGGCCAAGATCTGCGCCGAAGAAGGCTACGACCTCATCATCGCAGCCGATCAGGCCAAGATCGAAGATGCGGCGGATCAATTCCGTCGTTCCGGCAACGACGTGAAGACCTTGCAGGCCGATCTCGCGACCCTTGACGGCGTGGACCGGCTCTATGATCTTGTGAAGGCGGATGGCCGCCCGGTGGATGTGCTTATGGCAAATGCCGGCCATGGCCTTGGCCACGGCTTTCTCGATCAGGACTTCAACGAGATCCAGCATGTGGTCGACACCAACGTGACGGGCACGATCTATCTCGTCCACAAAATCGGCAGGGACATGCGCTCGCGCAACGAGGGCAAGATCCTGTTCACCGGCTCGATCGCCGGCTTCATGCCCGGCTCGTTTCAAGCCGTTTACAATGCCACCAAGGCGTTCGTGGACAGCTTCGCGTTTGCCTTGCGCAACGAGCTGGAAGACACGGAAGTCACCGTCACCTGCCTGATGCCTGGCGCGACGGACACGGAGTTCTTCGAGCGTGCCGACATGATGGACACGTCGGTTGGGCAGGCCAAGAAGGATGATCCCGCCATGGTTGCCCGCGTCGGCTATGATGCCATGATGCGAGGCGACGGCGACATCGTCAGCGGCTGGAAGAACAAGCTGCAAAGCGCCATCGCGAATGTCACGCCTGCCGGTATACTGGCCAGCCAACATCGCAAAATGGCCGAGCCCGGCAGCGGCAACTGACCGGCACTGGCAGGAATGCGCCGCGCGTCAGGAACATTGTTTCCGCGCGGCGTGTTTGTTTCAGTCTCGGCTTTAGTCGGGAGTTTGGGAACAGGGAGCAGATCATGGATAGAGAAGACAAGATCAAGGCACGCGCGCACGCGATCTGGGAAGAAGAGGGTCGTCCGGACCAGCGCTCTTCGGATCACTGGGAGCGTGCCGAACGCGAACTCGACTCGGAGGCCGCCCAACAAGGCGGCAACGAGGAAACCGGCGCAGCCCTCGCTAGCACAGCGCAGGCGGACGCTCTTGTTCCCAACGAGGAAGGCGGCGCGACGGCCAGCAACGAAGCGCTTCTTCAGGAAGGCAATGAGGGCAGCGCGCAATTGCATGAGGATGTAACCGGCTCCCCGCAGCCAACACCCCTCGGCAAGCAGGAAGCCAGCCGCCACTGAAAGCTGATCGGCATCCAAGCCGATCAAGCAGGAGCGTAGAAAAGGCCCCTTCATTGTGACGGTGAAGAGGCCTTTTTCTTAGCTGTTAGAGAGTGCGGCTGCGCTGAACACTCTTGTCGATGAAGTCTTCTTCCGGCGGCTCGGCACCTGGCGGGTTCACACCCTCGGAAGTCCGGGTCTTCTCGATCGTTTCCTCGGAACCCTCAGTCAAGCCATAAGGCTCCTTCGGCCGGTCACCGGCGTCCCCAGTGTCCGGGAACTTGGCGCTCTCTTCATTGTCGCTGCTTGGCTTCAGCTTTTCAGCCCGGCTTTCACGCAGATTATGGTTGTTGCGATCGTCATTGGTCATGATGGCTACCTCCGCTAACGCAACAGCCATCGCCAACAGGAAGTTCCCGACCGCGAAGCAGCCGTGCCCACAAACAAAAACGGCGGGCACTGGATGCCCGCCGTTAAATCAAATGATCGCTCTACGCGATCGTCGTTGCTCGAAAGCAGATTACTTCGAAACGCGATCGAACAGGCCGAGACCGCTTTCGTTGCGAGTGTCGGACGGAACGCCGGTCGGGTTGTCGGTTGCCGAGCGGATCGTGCGCGGCTCGTTCGTGGTCGAAGCAGTGGTCAGTCGGTCATACGAAACATGAACGGCAGGCGCAGCAGAGTTGGTGGTGTCGCGGTTGAAAACACCGCCCTGGTCGAACGGCGCAGCGCCATTCTGGCGCGTCGTGTTGGCAACCTGCGCGGAAGCCGCACCAGCGGAAATTGCGAGAGCGGCGGCAGCAATAGCTAAAATCTTGGTATTCATAACAAATATCCTTAGGCTTTGTTCTTATTGGGCCATCAATTGGCCACGGGGTTGAAATGGTCCTTTCAGCCTGTATCCACCAGAACCGATCTCCTTGACGGTTCGGCACCCCACTGTGAACAATGAAGCCGGCTCACGGCCTTGAACGCGGCCGCGGCCATTCCCATGATCGAACGCAACCTTTATTCCGCGGCCAAGCGGGTATCTTGGTGTTCCTCCGGGCCGTGATCTGCAACAATCACGGATGTTTGCCGCTGGCGCGTAGGTAACCGGATATCGTTGCGATGACGCGGCAGCGCTTCGGGTGCTTCTTCCTGGATAAAGGCGATCAGCTTCTCGCGAACCTCACATCGCAGATCGAAGGCGGTTGGCGCGTTGCGGGCACTGACCAGCACGCGAACCTGCATCGTGTTCTCCGTCGTTTCCACGACGGCCAGGTTGATCACTCGCTTGTCCCAATGCGGCGACGCATGTGCGATCTCGGTGAGCTTTTCGCGTATGCGACCGAGCGGCGCCTGGTAATCGAGATAGAGCATCACCACCCCAATCAGCGAGGCGTTTTCACGTGTCCAGTTCTGAAATGGCTGCTCGATGAAATAGCGCAGCGGTACGATGAGCCGCCGCCAATCCCAGATCTTTACCACCACATAGGTCGCGGTGATTTCCTCGATCGTGCCCCATTCACCTTCAACGATCACGGCATCATCGATGCGGATGGGCTGCGTGATGGCAAGCTGCAGGCCGGCGAAGAGGTTGGACAGAACCGGCTGCGCCGCCAGGCCGACGATCACACCGGCTGCGCCACCTGCCGCCAGCAGGCTAACGCCATATTGGCGCACCGATTCGAACGTCATCAGCGCCACCGCTGCGGTCACGACGATCAGCACGAAGACAAGCGCGCGCCGCAGAATGTTGGCCTGGGTCAGATGTTTGCGAGCCAGAAGGTTGTCTTCGACATCGATGCGATACCGGCGCAGGTGCAGCGAAACCGCCAGGTCCAGCGCCCTAATGGCGACCAGACCCACCAAGCAGATGAAGGACGCCGTCAGCAGCTTGCCGATAATCACCGTGACCTGCCAGTCGAACGGCGCGAAGGGCAACGCAATCGCCACGGCAAAGTTGATCAGCGCCCAGCGGATCGGGGCTTTTGTCTTCGACAGCAGCTTGTGCCCGAACACATGATCCTTCGGCAGCAAAGCGCGGATCGCGCGCACGACCAGGCCATGCAGCGAAACCGCGATGATGGCGGCGAAAACAAGAAGGCTGATGCCGACCACCCAGCCCGGCAGCCAATTGAGCCTCGCGATGATGTCGTTCATGGCGACTTCCTCGTCCGGTTGAAAGCGCACATTGGTCGTGCGCCTGTATATTGCAATGCAGCATTCCTACGCATGCAATGCGGCAGTTTGACGAAAGTTTCCGTTCACCGTGCAAAAGGCTGATCGAGTGCAGTCCACTCGCCGCCGCCACAAACGCGCCTAAATCCCGGCTCAACGCGTCGCGCATCCGAGGCCGCAATCAGGTCCAATCCCAATGTCGACAGTTGAAGCCGCCGCCGAGCCACAGCCGGCACGAGGGAAGTTTGTCCTGGCCGTGGGGCGGCTGGCGGAACCGCGGATCCTGGGTCCTGCGGTGGGCGCTGGCCTTGTGGTCATCGCGGCCTTGGTCATCCACGCGATCAGCGGGCAGATCCACCTTAATGATATTAAGGCAGCCCTCGCCGCTGTCACCCTGCCCACCGTCGCACCGGCTTTGGCTCTGACGCTGGTCAGCTTCTTTGCGATGGGCATGTACGACGTAATGGCGGTGCACCGCGTAGCCCCTGAACGCGTCCCGACAAAGCTTGCAGTGTTTGCCGGTCTGGTCGGCTACGGCATTTCAAACGCGATCGGCTTCAACGTCATCGTAGGCGGTCCTGTCCGCTACCGCATTTATCAGGCAGCAGGTCTGGATGCCTCGGATGTCGGGCGCATCGTGGGCATCTCCTTTCTGACCTTTACCTCGGGCGTCGTGGCCGTTCTGGGCGCTGCGATGATGCTGGACCGAACCGGCCTGCCCTTCCTGCATGTGTTCGGCCCGGGCACCGACCGGCTGCTGGGCGCGGCGATCCTCGTGCTGCTGGCAGGCGCCATTATCTGGCTATCACGATCGCCGCGTGAACTGGCGCTGTTCGGCTGGCGGCTGCCGCTGCCTTCTGCCAAAGCAGCACTGGCGCAGATCGTAATCGGAGCCGTGGACATAGGCGCGGCCGCAGGCGCACTCTATGTCCTTCTGCCAGCTGACATTGCCCCAGGCTATGCTGTCTTCCTGCTGTTGTTCGTTGCCGCCATCCTGGCCGGCATCGTCAGCCATGCGCCGGGCGGCATCGGCGTTCTGGAAGCGACTGTCCTGCTTGGCCTCGGTGCCGGCACCCGGCCGGACGTGGTTGCAGCACTGATCATCTTCCGCCTAATCTACTATGTGCTGCCTCTGGCGCTGGCTGCAGCCGCGCTGCTGGTCTTCGAGATCTACCGCGCCCGTCACTCGGTGCTTGCGGCTTCAAACAAGACCTACCGGGTGTCGCGTCGCATCGTGCCGCCGATCCTTGCGGTTATGGTGTTCCTGGGCGGGGTCGTGCTGCTGCTGTCGGGCAATCTGCCGGCGGAGGGCGATCGCACGGGCTTCCTGAGCGATGTCCTGCCGCTGCCCTTTGCCGAGGCCTCGCATCTTCTCGCCAGCCTTGTCGGCCTGCTCCTCATCATCCTCTCGCGCGGCTTGTACCGCCGCATCGCACGCGCCCGCAGCGTTGCGATCGGCCTTCTGCTCGCCGGCGCCGTGTTCTCGCTGTTGAAGGGCCTGGATTGGGAAGAAGCCGTCATCCTCACGGCCGTCGCCGGCCTCCTCTTCGTTTATCGCTCGGTGTTCTACCGCAAAGGCGACTGGCGCAGCTTTCGCCCTAATGTGACCGTCCTGGCGCTGATGGCGATCGTGCTGGCCTTGCTGACGCTGATCGGCTTCCTGGCCTACCGCCATGTCGATTATGACTCCGAGCTGTGGTGGCAGTTTGCCTGGGATGGTGACGCCTCGCGCTTCCTGCGCGCAACGCTCGCGCTGATCATCGTCGGAGCAGCCATTGCGGTTGATGGTGTCGTCAATCGCCCGCGTCAGCCAAAACTCACCGAAACGGCGATCCCACCGGCTGTATGGCCGATCCTGAAGACGACGCGCGACACACAGCCCAGCATCGCGCTTCTTGGCGACAAGTCCTTCCTTGTTTCCGACGACCAGAAAGCCTTCCTGATGTATGCCGTGTCCGGCCGCAGCTGGATCACAATGGGCGATCCGGTGGGCGATCCAGGCTCAGGACGCCGCTTGGTCTGGCGCTTCGCCGAGGCTGCGGATCGTGCGGGCGGACGCGCGGTTTTCTACGGCGTGACGCCCGAATGGCTGACCACCTATCTCGATCTCGGCCTCGCCATACTCAAGATCGGCGAAGTGGCGCGCGTCGAGCTTCCAACCTTTACCCTAGACGGTCAGGCACGCGCCGACTTCCGTTATGGTTACAAGCGCGCAACGCGTGAAGGCCTGGAATTCTCCATCATCCCGCAGGCCGAAGTGCCAGCGCATATGGAAGAACTTCGGTCCGTCTCGGATGCCTGGCTGTCCACCAAGGTCGGCCACGAGAAAGGATTCTCGCTCGGCCGCTTCGAAGACACCTACATGGCCGAATTCGATTGCGCGGTGATCCGCAAGGAAGGGGCCATCGTCGCCTTCGCCAATCTCTGGCGCAGCGGTGACAAGACCGAACTGTCCGTCGACCTCATGCGCTACCGCTACGGCGTGTCGAAGATCCTGATGGACGCGCTGTTCGCCCATCTGCTGCTTTATGGAAAAGCGGAAGGCTACCAGTGGTTCAACCTCGGCGCCGCCCCCCTTGCAGGCCTCGCCGACCACCCGCTTGCCTCGACCTGGAACCGGCTCGGCACCTTCATCTACCGGCGCGGCGACGAGTTCTACAACTTCGAGGGTCTGCGCGCCTTCAAGCAGAAGTTCGATCCGGTTTGGACGCCGCAATATCTCGCGTCGCCGAACGGGTTGCGCATGCCGCAGGTCCTGTTCGACGTCACCAGCCTCATTTCCGGAAATCCGATCAGGATCCTCAAACGATGAAAACCGCCGCCACGCTTGTCCTTGCGCTTCTCTGCGGTTGCACCGGTTCAGCCTGGGCACAAACCACGCCCCTGCCCGCGCCCGTGGCCAAGCTGACGGCAAGCCGGCTGGAAGAGGTTCCGGTTTACCGCCCGGCCGGCCGGGTGAAGGCAATCGTCGTCTACATCTCCGACAAGGCCGGCTGGAGCGCTGGAGATGACCTAGCCGTGCAAGCGCTCCTCGGCAACGACGATGCCGTGCTGGCCGTCGACTTCGCAAAATACGCCGTGAAGCTCGACGCTGACGACGGCGAGTGCCTCTATGTCGTGGGCGAGATCACCGACCTTGCACAAGCGGCCCAACGCCAGCTTGGCCTGCAAACCTATCGCCAGCCCGTTATCGTCGGCTCCGGCGAGGGCGCGACATTCGCCTATGCCACGATCGCCGACTCACCGGTTAATACGCTTGGCGGCGCCGTCGGATCCGGCTTCGCCAACCGCCTAAGCCTGCGCCTGCCCTTCTGCCCCGGCGCTTCCTCGAAGCCCCTCACAAATGGCGGCTTCTCGTACCGCTTCGATAGCGAACTGCCGAACGACGCGCATCTCTTCGTAGCCGAGGCCGATCTCGATCAGGTGGAAGCGGATGCCGAGGCGCAGGACACGATCACGGTCACCGCGCTGGATGACGATCCGGCCGAGCAGATCGTCCAAGCGGTGAGCGAAATCAGCGGCGCGACCCACCCCTTCGGCGATCTACCGGCCATCGATCTGCCTTCCGAAGATGCCCCGAAGGCGCTTGCTATCCTCGTTTCCGGCGATGGCGGCTGGCGCGATCTGGATAAGACGATCGGCGATTATCTCTCCACGCAGAGCATCCATGTCGTCGGCCTGGATTCGCTGCATTATTTCTGGGCCAAGAAAAACCCGGCCGAACTGTCGCGCGATCTCGCCAACATCATCAACGAGGCCGATCCGACCAGGGAACTGCCGATCATGCTGATCGGCTATTCCTTCGGCGCCGACACGATCCCCTTCGCCTTTCCGCTCCTGCCCAAGGAAATGCAGGATCGCACCAAGGTGCTGGCCCTGATGGCGCCCGGCCAGCATACCTCGTTCCAGGTCACGGTTTCGGGCTGGCTAGGTATCGACGACAGCGGCTATGACATCGTGCCGGCCATCGCCGCACTTCCTGCCGACCGGGTCATCTGCGTCTACGGCAAGGAAGAAGATGACGCCGCCTGCCCTGATCCCGCGCTGAAAACCGTGACGGTTGTGGCAACCGAAGGCGGACACCACTTCGATGGTGAATATGAGGCCATCGCACAGCGTTTCCTTGCCCGTCTTAAGCCTTGAAGCGGGTTGCCGCATTGGCCATTCTGACTAGATGATCGGAGGCAATGCGGCGCTGCCGCTCGATCATCAGGCGGGGACCTCATGACAGAAACTTTGCCGCGGGACAGCCTTCATCCCGCAAAAACCGCGTTCTTCTTCGACTGCGACGGCACGCTTGCGGCCATCGTCGACCAGCCGGACGCCGCGCGCGTCGAAACCGAGATCGTCGAGTTTGTACGCATTCTCCATGAAGCCACCGACGGCGCCTTGGCAGTTGTATCCGGCCGCTCCATCGCGCAACTCGACGTGATGCTGGCACCGCTCGTTTTGCCGGCAGCCGGCGTACACGGAGTGGAACGCCGCGACGGCGCAGGCACGATCTACCGGCCAGAGTTCGATGCCGCAGCCGTGTTGCAGATCGCAGCGCGGCTGGACGAGTTTGCAACCCAGCACGAAGGCCTAGTAAGCGAAGTCAAATCTGCTTCGGTGGCGATCCACTACCGCATGTGCCCCGAACTGGAAGGCGAAGCGCTGAGCTTGATGACCGACATCGCCAGCCAGTACCCGGAATTTCGCCTGCTGCGCGGCAAGATGGTTGCCGAACTCAGTGCCAGCCACCGCAACAAGGGCGACGCGCTTGAAGATTTCATGCGCGAAGCGCCCTTTGCGGGACGTCTCCCGATTTTTGTTGGTGACGACGTAACCGACGAGGACGGCTTTGTCGCCGTGCGCAAGCTGAACGGCATCGGCATCAAGATCGGAGCCGGAACCACCTCGGCAACGCACCGCGTCGGCACGCTTCACGATTTCCATGATTGGCTGCGGCAGCTGTCTCAGACATGGACGGCAGCCGCACCGGCCCTATAGTTTCAGCAGCGAGTGGAACACGGCACTGCTGCCGTGAGTTCGCCGCGCAAAGGGACATCGGAAAATATGCAAGTCATCAAGGGAAAGCGGGCGTGAGCCGGCTCGTTGTTGTTTCGAACCGCGTCGGCAACCTCAGCAACCCCGCGCAGACCGGCGGCCTGGCAGTCGCCATATCGGAAGCCATCAAGGGCCGCGGCGGCATCTGGTTCGGATGGGATGGTGTCACTGACGACAGTGGTGACGGAACAACCACGGTCGACACGGTGGGTAGCGTTCAGACCATCCTCAACCCGATGCAGGCGGTCGATTACGAAGCCTTTTACCTCGGCTTCGCCAACAGCGTGATCTGGCCGCTGTTCCATTACCGCGCCGATCTCGTGCGCTTCCAGCAGGATTACTACGAAGGGTATCTGCGGGTGAACGAGCAGTTCGCCAACGCCCTCATGCCGCATCTGAAGTCCGACGATCTCGTCTGGATCCACGACTACCATTTCATGTCGTTCGGCACCTATCTGCGCAATCTCGGCTGCGATTCGCGAATTGGCTTCTTCCTCCACATTCCCTTTCCGGGGCCGGACCTGCTTGCAGCTTTGCCCAACCATGCGGGCTTCATCGAAGACCTGCTGCAATATGATGTGGTCGGTTTCCAGACCTCGGCCGACGTCGCCAACTTCAAGCGCTGCGTCGAGGAGTTCACCAGCGCCGAGGTCGACGAAACCGGCCTGATCCGCTTCCACGATCGCACCTGTGTGGCAGAGCGTTTTCCGATCGGCATCGATGTCGACTCCTTCCAGGAAATGGCCGCGTCAAAGGCCGAAGCCGCATTTATCGACGCGTTCAAGCACAACCTTGTTGCCGACAAACAGATGATCGGAGTGGATCGGCTGGATTACTCGAAGGGCATTCCCGCGCGCTTCCAGGCCTTTGCGCAAATGCTGACCCGCTATCCAGAGATGAGCAAGAAGGTGTCTTTCCTGCAGATCGCGCCGCCATCGCGCGGCGATATCGGGGCCTATGCCGAGATTCGCGAAGAGCTCGAACGCCTTTCGGGTATGATCAACGGCGCCCACGCAGACTTCGACTGGACGCCGATCCGCTATATCCACCGCTCCGTGTCGCGAGACCGCCTGGCTGCAATGCTGCGCGCGAGCGAGGTCGGCCTGGTCACGCCCATGCGCGACGGCATGAACCTCGTTGCCAAGGAATATGTCGCCGCGCAGGACCCTGAAGATCCCGGTGTGCTCGTTCTGTCGCGCTTTGCCGGCGCGGCGGAAGAAATGCCGGAAGCGCTGCTGGTTAATCCATTCGACATCGACGAAATGGCCGAGATGTATTTTCAGGCGCTCAACATGCCGCTTGAAGAGCGCAAGGAGCGGCACAGGGCTTTGTTCGAGCGCATTCGCCGCTATGACGTGAAGGCGTGGCAGGAAAGCTTCCTGGAAGCGCTCACCTCACCGCGCGAATGGGCCGAAAAGCACGCTGTGCGGACAGCCGACAACGACTCCGTTGATCCCAATGCGGGCGGTCCTCAGGCCCCGTCGGGGCGGGTACCAACGTAAAGCGCCGAACAAAGCATAACCACCGCCACAGCCAGGGCGGTGGGCCATCGCGGCGAGGCCGACACGTAGAAGATGACATAGCCGGCCGCCATTCCTGTAAAGGCCAGATACTTGGCCTGCCGAGGGATCGCGCCGGAACTGCGCCACGCCTTCAAGGATGGACCGAATTGCTTGTGGTTCAGCAGCCAGGCTTCAAAGCGTGGCGAAGAGCGTCCAAAGCACCAAGCGGCCATGATCAGGAAGATCGTGGTCGGCAGCAACGGCAGGAAGGCGGCGACGATGCCAACTCCGGTAAGGATAATGCCCGCGGTGAGATAAAGGCCGCGCGCCCACTTATTCCCAACGGGCATAATCGCTTCCGCACCGCCATGTGATGCAGGCGGCTCATTTGGAGGCAAGTCGACAGGATGATGCATCACGCCGCAAACGCATCTTCGGCAAGCGTCTGCACGCGCTTGAAAGCCGCAACCGCCCCATCAATGACGCGCGCTTCCTCCGCTCGGTCGAAATCGGCACCATCAAGGGCGGCCTGAAACGTTTTCCAAGGCTTCCCTCGCCCTTCCGGTGAAGCTGCAAGATGGCGGGCCCCAAAATCCTCGCCTAGCCCAAGCTTTGCCGCCTCCTTGATCAGAAATGCAGCCCCGAGGTTCGAACCTTCGGCGACATACAGCCAGCCAAAGCGCGTCGCCAGATCGTCGCTCAAGGCGACACCACGCTTCGTCGCCGAGGACACAAGCCCGAGATCGTCGAGATCCGATTCAATCATGGACAGCCTGCAGCGCGATGCCAGATCCGGCACGAGTGCGGCCAGCCGAGGATCAAGATAGAGGGGCTGGATGTCGCGATGAAACTGATGCTGCATGCCGAGGAACAACGCGTAGTGATCGCGTGAGTGAAAGGGCCGGCTCGCCATGATGCGACCATCGAGCCCTTCATGCGCGGCCTGAGTTTCGGTCTTCAAGCGGCGCGACAGGGGCAAGGCCAGCGTGGACGTGTCAGTCATTCAGTCGGGTATCCGGTGTCATCCAGCCGATATGGCAAATGCACGCCATCCTTCAAGTCGCTTCAGGCTTGAAGACAAGCGATGCGAGTGGCACATGATGTCTTTGACAGATTTGAAGAAGTTACCATGGTCACCTATCTCGACGCAGCCGCCGCACCATTGCGCAATACGGGTCAGATCCGGCTTTATGATGAAGCGGCCTTTGAAGGCATGCGCAAAGCATCGCAGCTGACAGCACGCTGCCTCGATGCGCTGGTCGACATGGTCAAGCCCGGTCTTCCAACCAACGAGATCGATCGTTTCGTGTTCGAGTTCGGCATGGATCACGGCGGCCTGCCGGCGACGCTGAACTATCGCGGCTTCAAGAAGTCGACTTGCACGTCGATCAACCATGTCGTGTGCCATGGCTTTCCCGACGACAAGCCGCTGCGTGAAGGCGATATCGTCAACATCGACGTCACCTTCATCGTCGATGGCTGGCACGGCGACTCCAGCCGCATGTACCCCGTCGGGCAGATCAAGCGCGCTGCCGAGCGCCTTCTGGAAGTCACTCATGAATCGCTGATGCGTGGCATCGCAGCGGTAAAGCCAGGCGCCCGCACCGGCGCGATCGGTCACGCCATCCAGTCCTATGCCGAAGCCGAGCGCTGTTCCGTGGTGCGCGATTTCTGCGGCCATGGCGTCGGCCAGATCTTCCACGACTCGCCGAACATCCTGCATTACGGCAGCCCCAACGAGGGCGTCGAACTGCGCAAGGGCATGATCTTCACGATCGAGCCTATGATCAATCTCGGCCGCCCCCATGTGAAAGTTCTGTCCGACGGCTGGACCGCAGTCACGCGCGACCGCTCCCTGTCCGCGCAATACGAACACAGCGTCGGCGTCACCGACAATGGCTGCGAAATCTTCACGACCTCGCCGGCCGGTTTGTTCGCTCCGGGTATCTCGGTCTAAGGCATGGCTGGGGCGGATGAAGATTTCGACGAAGCGAGCTTCTTCCAGAGCCTGAACACCGGTTCTCCGTTCCCAGTCCAGCCTGCAAAGGTGGCGAAGGCACGCTCAAAGGGAACGAAGACGCAGAAGGCAGGGACGCTTTTCGACAAAGTGCCTGCCGCGCCGCCGCAGAACGTGTCGACCGCGATCACGCCAGCAGAGGCTGAAACAGGTGACACGCTTCCTGAGGACGACGCACCCACTCCCGAAGTGCCGCTCTATCACGGCCACCGCGACAGAGTCCGCAAGCGGTTCGACAAGATAGGCGGCGAAGCATTCGAGGATTATGAACTGCTCGAGATCGCGTTGTTCGGCGTGATCTCGCAAGGTGACACCAAAGATACAGCCAAATTGCTGTTGAAGCGCTTTGGCACTTTCGCCGAAGTCGTTGGCGCACCCACGCATCTCTTACAAGAAGTCGAGGGCGTTGGTCCGGCTACAGCCATCCATCTGAAGGTTCTGGCGGCTGTTGCGCAGCGCATAACAAAGGGCGCTGTCATCCAGCGTGACGCTCTCACATCCTGGCACCTGATTCTAGACTACCTTCGCGCCTCGATGGCGTTCGACGCCATCGAGAAGTTCCGAGTGCTCTATCTCAACAAGAAGAACCTGCTGATCGCCGATGAGGTGCAGCAGGAAGGCATCGTCGATCACACGCCCGCCTATCCCAGCAAGGTGGTCAACCGTGCCTACAATCTGGGCGCCACCGCCATTGTGCTCGTCGACAACCACCCCTCCGGCGATCCCGAGCCGTCAAAGGCCGACATCGAGCTGACAAAGGCAATCATCGCTGCCGCCAAGGGCCACAACATCGTCGTCCACGACCACATCATCATCGGCCGCAACGGCCATGCTAGCCTGCGCGGTCAGGGCTACATCTGAGGCCACTACATAGCCAGTAAGATGCTCAACGAAGGTGGTGCTGCTCGATGATGCCGCGATCTATCCTGACCGGCCTCTTGCTCGGGCTTGCCATAGCCGCCCTGGCAAGCTGGACGCCCTACCTGCTCCGCACCACGGCAACCCTGTCGTGCCAAGATGCGCCCATCGCCGGAGAGACGCCCTACTGCGTCTATTACGACGAACGCCCGGCGCTGTTCTCCGCCACCTACCGCCTAACGATCGGCCGCGAGGCGGATCGCGGGGTTGTTTATACGATGCCGTTCTCGCAAGCCCACATCCAGATTAACTGGAGCGCAGAGACCGGCGACCTGACAATTGCGCTGCCTGGCTCCACGATCACCGTTTCACCCTCGCAATACATCGACCACCGCTAACCCGCCGCCAACAAAAAGGCCGCCTCAAGGGCGGCCTTTTCAATCAGGTCACGAAGCCGATCAGGCTTCCGAAGCGGGCTCTTCCACGTCCGTGGCGCCCTCTTCCTTGTCGGCCTTGGCAGCCTTCTTCTTCGGCGCAGCCTTCTTCTTGGCCGGCTTCTTTTCTTCCGCCGCGGCTTCCTTGGTCTCGCCGTCAGCGCCAGCCTCGTCTTCCGACATCAGCTCTTCCTTGGAAACGCTCTTGTCGGTGACGTCGATCTGGCCAAGCAGATGGTCAACAACCTTCTCCTCGTAAAGCGGCGCGCGGATGGAAGCGAGCGCGCTCGGGTTCTTGCGATAGAAGTCGAACACGTCCTGCTGCTGCGGGCCGGGATAACGGCGCACGAAGTCGAACAAAGCGCGCTGCATCTCCTCGTCGGAGATCGTCACGCCGGCCTTTTCGCCGATCTCGGCAAGCACGAGGCCAAGGCGCACGCGGCGCTCGGCCAGCTTGCGGTATTCGGCCTGAGCCTCTTCCTCGGTCGTGCCTTCGTCCTCAAAGGTCTGGCCGGCAGACTGCAGGTCGCGCTGCACCTGGTTCCAGATGTTTTCGTATTCGGCTTCCACGAGCTTGGAAGGCGCTTCGAACTGGTAGGTGCCGTCGAGTGCGTCGAGCAGCTCGCGCTTCACCTTCTGGCGCGTCATCTGGCCGTACTGGCTTTCCAGCTGGCCCTTCACGACTTCGCGCAGGCGCTCGAGCGATTCGATGCCGAGGTTCTTGGCGACTTCGTCCGTCAGTTCGAGCTTGGCAGGTGCAGACACTTCCTTGACCGTGATGTCGAAGGTCGCGTCCTTGCCGGCCAGATGCGAGGCATTGTACTGCGCCGGGAATGTGACGTTGATCACCTTCTCGTCGCCAGCCTTGGCGCCGATCAGCTGTTCCTCGAAGCCCGGGATGAACTGCTTGGAGCCGAGCACGAGCTGTGCATCGGAGTCCTGGCCGCCCTGGAAGGCTTCGCCATCGACCTTGCCGAGATAATCGATCGTAACGCGGTCGCCGTCTTCGGCTGCGCCGTCCTTGGTCTCGTAGGAGCGAGCAGATTCTGCAACGCGCTGCAGACCTTCCTCGATCTCCTCATCGGCCACGTCATACACCGGACGCGTGACCTTGATGCCGGAATAATCCTGCAGTTCGATCGCCGGAATGATTTCATAGGCGAGCGAGAATTCAAAATCGGACTTACCGGCCAGGATCTTGTCGGCTTCTGCCTCGTCCTCGGTCATGTTGACCTCGGGCTGCATCGCGGCCTTCTCGCCGCGGTCGGCCAGGATCGAGCGCGTGGAATCGTTCAGGATCTCGTTGACGACTTCAGCCATGAAGGACTTGCCGTACATCTTGCGCATATGCGCCATCGGCACCTTGCCGGGACGGAAGCCGTTGATGCGGGCCTTGCCCTGAGCTTCGGAAAGGCGGCCGTTCAGGCGCGTTTCCATGTCGCTGGCGGGCACAACCACCTTGATCTCGCGCTTCAGCCCCTCGTTGAGCGTCTCGGTAACCTGCATTCTTGAAACCTTCTTGTCGTTGCGTGCCACCGATGGCACGGCGAAATTCCGTCAGGGCGTTTCCGTGGATGGAGCCGGAACCGATGGTGCGGGTGGAGGGACTTGAACCCCCATGCCTTGCGGCGCTTGGACCTAAACCAAGTGTGTCTGCCAATTCCACCACACCCGCCTCGGAGCGGACAGCCCTCAAAGCGGGGTTCCTATATCATCGCGATTGCAGCGTTCAAAAGGAATTTTGCCTCTTCGTCCGGCCAATTTGCCGCTTTCTCCTGAAAAAGCGGGTGCGCCGGCTCAATAAAGCGGTTCGCTGTAGAGCGCAGTGTCGCCATCATAGAGCGCCTTGATCTGCGCGTCGCCCGTTTCGCCAACCGCAACCCGCATCGTAAACTGGCGCTCTCCAAGCCCCTGCTCGATCTCCCGGCCGTCCCCTTCCGGCACATAAAAGCGCTCCAAACCGTACTGAACGTTGATGGAGTCCAGATCATCCTGCCAGCGATCGAGGCTCGTTCCCTTGAGGTCGATCTCATTCTCGCCCGGCGTTTGATTGACCCGAG
Source organism: Tianweitania populi (assembly GCF_014652875.1). Lineage (GTDB taxonomy): Bacteria > Pseudomonadota > Alphaproteobacteria > Rhizobiales > Rhizobiaceae > Tianweitania > Tianweitania populi. The sequence goes on from NZ_BMZQ01000001.1 coordinate 1,092,912, forward strand.
CACCCAGGCCGGCGGCAATGATCTGCGCCAGTGCATGGCCTTTGCCGCGCTTCAGCCTGACATAAACGGTGCCGACCACCTCGTTGTCACGCGGGCGTGCGGTCTGGATATGATCGACCGGCACCCGCGAGATATCGTAGCTGAGCGCAACATAGTCGCCACGCAGAAGATCACGCGGATCGACAGGCGCGGTGCGCAGGGTAATCTCCTGCCCGTTCCGCAGCAGGGACGCACGGCTGTAGATGGCTGACGCGAGGAAGCCGATCTGAACCAGCGCGACAACGGATGCGGCGACCAAAAGCTTGCTGCGGCTGTTCATGGCTTGGCTCCTGTCACCACCGCGTCCTGATCGGCTGGCCGCTCGACGTCCCGGCTGAAGCGCTTTTCGAACCGTCGAATCACGACGGCGATGATGGCCAGCACCAATCCGGAAGCCAGGAAGAAACTCGCGGTATCGAGCATCGTGCCGAGATACACCGCGTAGAGATAGATGAGCTCGGCCGTGAAGCCGGCATAAGCCAACCGGCGCAGCCGACGGCTTTCACGCCCTCCGGCAAGCAGCGCCGCGATGATGCCGGCGAAGACGAGGACGGCCAAAAGGAAGGCCGTGCCGAGCTGTTCGATCCGCATCAACTGCAGCAGGGCCATGGATAAAAGGAAGCCGAACAGGCCGAGCACCGGCAGGACCGCGCCCAAACGTGCAACACGCTCTGCCAGCTGCAGGCGGAACACGGCGAAAGCAAACACTGCCGATGAGACAATCGCCATTACCAAAGGCGCACTGACCGAATCTTGCTGATCGAGCGCAATCAAGGTGCCGTAGAGCAGCAACGAAAGCAGCACCAGCACCCGTCCGTAAGGACTGCCCGTCCAGAAGCTGAGCAGCCACAACACCAAAGCCGCCGGCAGGAACCAGGCCGATGGCAGCGTGCTCGTCCACACACCGTTGCTGGTGCTGACCATCCAATAGGCGGCGAGCATCACGCTGCCGACGGTCAGGATGGGCGAGCGCAGCATGGCAGCCGCGAAGGCCGTACCAGCCGCCCAGATCGCGATCGCCTGAACCTCATCGCCGGACAGATGATACATCTGGCCGATCAACGCGATCGACGCCCCGAACGAGGCCGCGGCGATCATATAAAGAGACTCGCCCCAAACAGGTGCGCCGCGCAGCTTGGTGACGGCCCCGCCTAGGTAACCAGCAGCGATCAGCAGGAACAACAGCGTGACCCGCACCAAGCGCGGAAACGCTTCCCAGTTCGCCGCAACGAAGAGAAGAATGGCTGCTGCCAGCAAAATGGCAGCCAGCGCCCCGATCACACCGCCAAAGCTGATGCCCTTGCTGCGGCGAGCCTCGATATCCCGAGTAAGACGAAGCGCGGTTTCGCCGTCAATCATTCCCTGGCTCTGCCAACGGGTGATCTCGGCTTTTACATTGCTTGCATAGGACGCCATCGCTGCCTGTTCTTAAGTGTTCAGGGCTTACTCACGAGAGAAAGCCACCCGCGCAAACGCGGCATCTAAATCCATTAATGTTGCGTTGCACAAAGCGCATCGCTGCCATGCAACATCGTCTGTTTCAATCCCGAGGGCCTACGCATATCTTCCGCCTTGTCCGAAGCCAAGACGCCGACAGACAGCAAGAAAAAAAGACACCTAGGGTACGAAACAATGAACATCATCCGTAACTACCGCAACTGGCGCCGCTACCGTGACACGGTTTCCGAGCTGAGCCGCCTTTCCAACCGCGAACTCTCCGACCTCGGCATTGCCCGCGGCGACATCCCGTTCGTGGCACGCAAGACGGTCTAATTGGCCGCATGAGATTTCGCTGAGCCTACCTCCTCCCAGGCTTCAGCGAATACGACCGGAACCTACCTCCTCCCAGGAACCGGTCACCCAAACGACACCTGCCCAACCTCCTCCCTGGGCAGGTGTCGCATTTGGGACCAGGAATTCAGCCGCCTCGAGCGGCACGCGGTGAGAACCGCAAACGAAATTTCGCTGAGCCTACCTCCTCCCAGGTCTCAGCGGATACGACCGGAACCTACCTCCTCCCAGGAACCGGTCACCCAAACGACACCTGCCCAACCTCCTCCCTGGGCAGGTGTCGCATCTGGGACCATGAATTAAGCCGCTTCCAGCGGCATGCGGTGAGAACCGCAACGATATTTCGCTGAGCCTACCTCCTCCCAGGTCTCAGCGGATACGACCGGAACCTACCTCCTCCCAGGAACCGGTCACCCATACGACGCCCGCCGGATCTCCTCCCCCGGCGGGCGTTGTCGTATGCGGAGGATCCTCATCGCATCTTGATCTCCTCCCGGCCCGCATTCGATTGCGCGGCACACGGCAAGAGCGTATTTGGACCCCATGACATCAAATCCCATTCAAATCATCGGCGGCGGTCTCGCCGGCTCCGAAGCAGCCTGGCAGATCGCCTCCGCCGGCATTCCCGTTGTGCTGCACGAAATGCGGCCCGTCCGCGGTACCGAAGCGCACAAGACGGACGGCTTAGCCGAACTCGTTTGTTCGAATTCCTTCCGCTCCGACGACGCGCAAGCCAATGCCGTCGGTCTGCTGCATGCCGAGATGCGGCTCGCCGGCTCGCTGATCATGGCCTGCGCCGACGCCAACCAGGTTCCCGCTGGCGGTGCGCTGGCAGTCGATCGCGACGGCTTCTCGCAGGCAGTCACGGCCAAGCTCGAAGCCCATCCGCTGATCACGATCGAACGCGAGGAAGTCGCCGGCCTGCCGCCTGAAGCCTGGGATCAGGTCATCATTGCCACCGGCCCGCTGACCGCACCAAGCCTAGCCGGCGCCATCCAGGCTCAAACCGGCGCAGCTGCGCTGGCCTTCTTCGACGCCATCGCGCCCATTGTCCATTTCGACACGATCGACATGAACAAGGCCTGGTTCCAATCGCGCTATGATAAGGTCGGACCGGGCGGCACGGGCAAGGATTACATCAATTGCCCAATGGACAAGGATCAGTACTACGCCTTCGTCCAGGCTCTGATCGATGGCGGCAAAACCGAGTTCAAGGAATGGGAAGGCACACCCTATTTCGATGGCTGTCTGCCGATCGAGGTGATGGCGGAGCGCGGCGTCGAGACGCTGCGTCATGGGCCGATGAAACCAATGGGCCTCACCAATGCCCATGATCCCCAAACCAAGGCCTACGCCGTCGTTCAGCTTCGGCAGGACAATGCGCTTGGCACGCTCTACAACATGGTCGGCTTCCAGACGAAGCTGAAGCATGCCGAGCAGGTCCGCATTTTCCGCATGATTCCGGGTTTGGAAAATGCAGACTTTGCGCGCCTTGGCGGTCTGCACCGCAATACCTACCTGAACTCGCCGACCTTGCTCGATCATTCCCTTCAGCTGGCGTCGCGCCCAGGCCTGCGTTTCGCCGGCCAGATCACCGGCTGCGAAGGCTATGTGGAGAGTTCAGCGATCGGACTGCTGGCCGGCCGCTTCGCAGCAGCCGAACGGAACGGCACCCCAGTTTCGGTGCCGCCTTACACGACGGCCTTTGGTGCGCTGCTCGGCCACATCACCGGCGGCCACATCGTGTCAGACGATGAGCCCGGCAAACGCTCGTTCCAGCCGATGAACGTCAATTTCGGCTTGTTCCCACCGGTAGAAGCGCCGAAGACGGCCAGCAAGCGTTTGCGTGGCAAGGACAAGATCGTCGCCAAGCGCCATGCGATCACGTCGCGTGCCATCGCAGATTGCCGGGAATGGCTGGGCCTTCCGGCACTACCGGTTGTGGAAGAGGTTGCCGAAGCGGCTGAGTAGCAACAGCTACCAGCCGCGCGCCGCGCTGCGCATCAAGATCCACTGACGGCGAAGATCAGACAGCGGACGGGCTTCATCGAACGGCTTGTCCGCCTTGACCTTGCCGAGATGCGCCGGCGTCAAGGCAACCGGAAGCAGAGCCGGCCGCAAGGATGTCGGCAAGGCTGATGCTGCAGCAGCAAACTTGCCGTAGTGCTCCCGCGCCAGCGTTGCCATCATGTCGACGGCCGATGCCACACCGACCGGATTGTCGCCGGCAAGAAAGCTCTGCGGCGTCAAACCGGCAGCCTTGAGCAGATCGAGCGGAACGCTGCATTTGCCGCGGGCGCGGTGAAGCGGCATCAACCGGATCAGACCCGCAATCCCCACGGCACATCCGCCGTGACCCGCTGCTTCGGCCGCAAGGCGCGCTGCCGCCGGATCAAGCACCAGGCTTGCGAGCTGGATCGTTGCCGATGCCGTCTGCCCGCAATAGGCCTCCAGCTCCGTGCGGTCCTGGAAGGGATCGGCATAGAGGTCGCCGATGCGGGCATCGAGATAGGCTTCGAACGCAAAGGGCGGCAGCTTGAATTCGTTGATGGTGGTCAGCAGCGCATTGGCGAGCGGAACGCCCTCGCCGCTATAGTCGCCGCCGGTCAGAACATCGCGCCACCATTGCAGGCGGATCTCGCCGGGAAGTGCCTCACGCGCCCGCGCGGTGATCTCGGCTACTTCCGCATTGAAGGCGTAAAGCGCGAAAAGATGCGGCCGCTTTTCTTCCGGCGCGTAAAGAACGCTCAGATAACGGTCGCGGTCGGACTGCGCGACATGCTCGCGGCAGATGTCGGCGTCAGCGGAGTCCATCACTCCACGCTGAACAGAGCCGCAGCGACTGCACGATCTTCCGCAAGGAGCACGTTGTAGGTCCGAACTGCTGCACCCGTCGACATCGGGTCGGACGAGATGCCGAGTTCGCGGAACCGCGTCTTCAGGCTCTTGGGCAGCGGCTGCAACGACGATCCGGTTCCCACAAGCAGAACTTCAACGCTCTTCGCCTCATCCAGAAGACGCTCGAAGTCGCCCTCTGTCAGAGCCGCCCGATCGGCCGGCTCCCAACCGTATATGCCGGATGGCAGGCACAGGATTGAGCCGCGATGCGACATGTCCGCAAAGCGGAATCCGCCATCGCCATAGGCTTCAATCGGCGCCCGCCCAGGGAAATGCGACTGGCGTATTTCCAGCCCCCTTGCCATCAGCCTGGCCTCAAGACTTCGCGGCCGGAGCCCCGGCAGGAAGACCCCGCTTGGCGTCGGCATCCTTGTCGAGCATGGAGGGCCGCAGCTTGAAGAGGATCAGAAGCGGTCCCGCGATGAACAGCGACGAGTAGGTGCCGACAAAAACACCGATGATGATAGCGAACACAAAGGACGAGATCACCTCACCGCCGAAGAAGTAGAGCGACGTCAAGGCAAGAAGCGTCGTCAGGCCGGTCAAGATCGTACGCGACAGCGTCTGGTTGAGCGCGAGGTCCAGCACTTGGTCGATCGGAATCTTCTTGTAGCGCCGCAGCATTTCGCGGATACGATCGTAGATCACCACCGTGTCGTTGATCGAATAGCCGATCACCGTCAGGATCGCGGCAATGCTCGACAGGTTGAACTCCAGGCCGAAGAACACATACACGCCGACGATTACGATCACGTCGTGGATCGTAGAAATCACTGCGCCGACGCCGAACTGCCATTCGAAACGGAACCAGATATAGATCAACAGCGCGAGCATCGACAAAACGATGCCCATCGTACCCGTCCAGGCAAGCTCGCCCGACACAGTCGGCCCGACCACCTCGACGCGGCGGAAGTCATAATCTTCGCTGAGTTCACCCTGCACCTTGGCGACAACCGACTGTTCGGCATTGTCGCCGGCCTGTTGCGTGCCGACGCGCACGATCATCGCGCCTTCATTGCCGAACTCCTGAACCTGGACTTCGCCCATGTTCAGCTCGCTCAAGCGAGCGCGAACGTCGGCCGCATCGGCCGTTTTGTCCTTGGCCTGAAGCTCGATCAGCGAGCCGCCGAGGAAGTCGATGCCGTAGTTGAACGGAGTGACCGCGACCATGCCGATCACGACCAGCGAGATCAGGCCGGAAAGCGCAAAGCCGACATTGCGATAGCGCATGAAGGGGATCGAAGGATTAAGCGGCAGGTAATGAACGAGACCCGCCGGATACTCCTTCGGCCGCGAGCGACGCACCCACAGCGCCACCAGCCAACGCGTCAGCGTAAACGCGGTGAACACGGTGGTGATGATGCCGATGCCCAGCGTCACGGCGAAGCCACGCACAGGACCGGTGCCCATATAGAACAGGATCGCCGCCACGATGAAGGTCGTGACATTGGCGTCCACGACGGTCGCAAGCGCCTGCTTGAAACCCTGGTCGAAGGATTGAACCAGCGATTTCCCTTGCGCGCGCTCCTCACGGACGCGCTCGAAGATGATGACGTTGGAGTCCACCGCCATGCCCATGGTGAGCACGATACCGGCAATACCGGGAAGCGTCAGCGTAGCGCCAAGCAGGGTCAGCAAGGCCACGATGAGCGCAACGTTCGCAGCCAGCGCGATGTTGGCGATCACGCCGAGCTTGCCGTAAACCAGCAGCATGCAGACCACCACCAGCACGGCGCCGACGGCTGAAGCCAGCTTGCCGGCATTGATGGAGTCTTCACCGAGGCTCGGACCGACCGTGCGCTCTTCAACGATCGTCAAATCGGCAGGCAGAGCGCCGGCACGCAGCAGAACGGCCAGATCGCTGGCGCTCTGTGCATTGAAGTTGCCGGAAATCTGCCCCTGACCGCCAAGGATCGGCTCGCGGATTTGCGGCGCCGACACAACTTGGTTGTCGAGGATAATGGCAAACAGCTTGCCGACATTCTGCTGCGTCGCCTGACCAAAGCGCTGTGCGCCCTGACTGTCGAAGCGAAACGACACGGTCCACTGGTTGCTGCGCTGGTCGAGCGAAGGCTGCGCGTCGGTCAGGTTTTCACCCGAGACGATGACGCGGTTTTCGATGAGATACGGTACGGGTGGATCATCGGTCGAATACATCACCGTCGATCCAGCCGGCGGGCGGCCATTGACGGCTTCCTGCACCGGCACGGTCTGATCCACCATCTGGAAGGTCAGCTTCGCGGTCTGGCCGAGAATATCCTTCAGACGCTGCGGATCCTGCAGACCCGGCACCTGAACCAGAATGCGGTCTGTGCCCTGGCGCTGGATGATCGGCTCGGTGGTGCCGAGCTCGTTGACGCGGCGGCCGATCACTTCAACAGACTGCTGAACAGCAGAGCTGGTGCGATAGGTGATGCCGGCATCCGTCAGCGTCAGCCGAAATAGCCCCTGCTCCGGCTCGTCGAGTGCCAATTCCGACACGCTGCCGGCGCTGAACAGGCTGGTGGAGATCGGCGCGGTTAGACCTTCAAGTGCGGTGCGCGCGGCATCGATCTGCTGCGAGTCGCGAACCCGCACCTGTACTGCGCGATTGGTGCCTGAAAGGCCGGAATAGCCGATCTTGGCATCGCGCAGCGTGTTGCGGATCGAATCGCGCGTCGCTTCAAGACGATCGTTGATCAGATCCTGCTGGCTGACCTGCAACAGGATGTGCGAGCCACCCTGCAGATCGAGGCCGAGCGTCATCGCGCGCTTCGGCAACCAGCTCGGCAGCGAGTCGATGACCTGCTGAGACAACATGTTCGGGATCGAGACCAGAACGCCCAAGGCTACGACGAGCCAGATCGCGAAGGTCTTCCAGCGGGAAAAATAAAGCATGTTGCCTCTATCGGCGCAAAGTCGTTACGGCGGGCATGCCGCCGCGAATGCGGTTATTTCTTGGCGTTCTGGTTGGCGACTGGTTCGCCCTTCACGCGCACATCGGCGATCGTGGAGCGCAAGGCCGTCACCTTGAGGCCGTTGCCGAGATCGACTTCGAGTTCGTTGTCGTCGATCACCTTGACGACCTTGCCGATCAGACCGCCGCCGGTAACAACCGTATCACCGCGCCGCACATTCGACAGCATGTCGCCACGCTTCTTCAGCTGGGCGCGCTGCGGACGGATGATCAGGAAGTACATGATGACGAAGATCAGGATGAACGGCAGAACGCTCATCAGGATTTCAGGTGTCCCGCCGGTTACGGATTGGGCATAGGCCGGTGTGACGAACATGCTGCGAATCTCCAGACAAAGCGATAGGCGGCAGGCCCGAGGCCTCCCGAAAGTGCGCGGACTATAGTCGCCCGCCGCGTAGAAGCAACCGCCTCACCCGCTCACTCCCGCGCTTTTCGCATGCCGTACCGCGTGGTACACCTCGTTGCTAACCCCTTTCCGCAAGAGAGTTACGAGTGATTATGAACGGAGCAGACCTTCAAGCGCTGGGTTCCAAGCTGGATCGTCTCATCGCGGCGATCGAACGGCTGGGGCCCCAACCCGCCCTCGCCCCCGACTTCGCGCAGGCCGATTGCTATGTCTGGTCGGCCGAAAAAACCGCGCTGGACCCCGTTCCGAACGTTAATCGTGTACAGATCGGCTTGATCAAGGGCGTCGATCACGTGCGCGATATCCTGGTCGACAACACCGAACGCTTCGCTAGGGGTTTGCCTGCCAACAACGTGCTGCTTTGGGGTGCGCGCGGGATGGGCAAGTCATCGCTGGTGAAGGCCGCTCACGCCGCGATCAATCATGCGTCAGATCGCCCGCTGAAGCTGATCGAGATCCACCGCGAGGACATCGACACGCTGCCCAAGCTGCTCGGCATGCTGAAAAGCTCGGACGACCGCTTCATCCTGTTTTGCGATGACCTCTCCTTCGATCATGACGACACCTCCTACAAGTCGCTGAAGGCCGCGCTTGAAGGCGGGGTTGAGGGCCGGCCGGAAAACGTCATCTTCTATGCGACCTCCAACCGCCGCCACCTCCTGCCGCGCGACATGATCGACAATGAGCGGTCCACCGCGATTAATCCCGGCGAGGCGGTCGAGGAAAAGGTCTCGCTGTCCGACCGCTTCGGCCTCTGGCTCGGCTTCCATAAATGCAGCCAGGACGATTACCTAGCGATGGTCAAAGGCTATGCCGAGCACTACCGCCTTAGCATCGACGCCGATCGCCTGATTGCCGAGGCGCTGGAATGGGCCACCACGCGCGGCAGTCGTTCCGGCCGCGTTGCATGGCAGTTCGTGCAGGATCTTGCCGGACGGCTGGGTCAGCCACTGAAAGGCTGAAACGAAAAAGCCCGCCACGCGTGAAAGCGGGCGGGCAATTCTGGGAGCCGGACTGGAGAAAACGGCCCCCGGTCGTGGATTGTAGCCTTGCTATTCCAGGAAGGTACTATTCCAGGAAGGTCGAGGGATCGACCGGCGAAGAATTCTTGCGCACTTCGAAGTGGAGCTTCGGGCTCTCGGTAGAACCACTCATGCCAGACAGCGCCAGTTCCTGACCGCGCTTGACGGTCTGGCCGCGCTGAACCTTCAGCGAGCTGGCATGGCCGTACACCGTGACCAAACCATTCTCGTGGCGCACCAGAACGGTGTTGCCGAATTCCTTGAGGCCGTCGCCGGCATAAATCACGACGCCATTCTCGGCAGCCTTCACCGGCGTGCCTTCCGGCACGGCGATGTCGATGCCGTCGCCAGCCTTGCCGCCACCCTTGCCGTAGTTGGAGATGACCTTGCCGCGTACCGGCCAGCGCATCTTGCCAATGCCAGTGCCGCCTGGTGCTTCCGCGTCCGAGTCTTCCACGATCGCGCGGGCCGTCTGCTTCGGCGGCGTATAGGATGCCTGTTGAGCCGGAGCCTCGGCAGGCTTTGCGGTTGCGACCTGCGGGGCAGCTGGCGCGACGGCAGGTGCTGCCGGAGCGGCGACCGGCGGAGCCAGCGGCTTCGGTGCTGCGGCGGCAACCTGGGCCTGCGCGGGCAGTGCCGGCTTCGATCCGGCGCCCGGCACGGTGAGGGTCTGGCCGATGCGGATATTGCCGTCGCTCAACCCATTGGCGGCCTTGATGCTGTCGACGCTGGCGCCGGTCTTGCGGGAAACCGAAGACAGGGTATCGCCTGATTCAACCGTATAGCTGCCGCCGCGAGCCTGTGCCCTGGTCGGCGTACTCGGAAGAGACGGAGCGGGCTTCGGAAGCGACGCGACCTGAACCGGCTGTGGCTGGCTTGAAACCGGCGGAAGCGCTGCACTGCGCGACCCCATCGGTGCGTCGCTGGCGGCCGGCGACAAGGGCGGCAGACTGGAGCGGCCGGACTGACCGCCGGACATGCTCACCGGCGCCATCGCGCTGCGCTGAACCGTTCCGCTCGGTGCGGCCGGGAGAGCCGACGGCGCCTGGCTGTAAGACCGGTTCGCCGGCGCGGCCGTAGCCGTCTGCGTTCCCGTGGAAGAGGTTGTGAACATGTCGCTCGTAAAGCGCGACACGCCGGAGGAGCAACCAGCGGCAACGCCCGCCAGAAGAAGTGCGGCGCCCCGAAGCATGAGGCGACCATTCCCGTTCAGGACTTTTAATTGCATGGTACCGACCCGCACCCACCCGTTACAAACTATGGAGTGTATTAAGCGCGATTAGCGTTACTGGCCGGTTAATTCAGGGATTATGTCAGCAAGTTTTAGCAGAAGATCTTAGAGCGCTTCCGCCATGCCGTGGGCAATCGGCTGCAACCGCACCAGACCCACTTCCTGTTCCTCGAAGCGGCTGCCGGTCTTGGTGAGCCGTACCAGCATCTGCGGCTCGTCCGGCGGCCCGATCGGCGCGATCATCACGCCGCCGCTCGACAACTGATCCACGAAGCCGCGCGGCAGTTCGTCAAAGGAAGCCCAGGAAATAATCCGGTCGAACGGACCTTCGGCAGCAACGCCGTGCGCGCCGTCGGCCTGGCGAAGAAGCACATTGCCGATACCGAGCGCTTCCAGCCTGGCACGTGCCTGCTGCACCAGGGCCTTGTAGCGATCGAGAGAAAGAATGCGGCCCGATAGACGTCCCATCACGGCCGCCGTGTAGCCGGTGCCCGTTCCGATCTCGAGCACGCGGACACTGCTCGTCAGATCGAGCGCCGAAATCACCGTTGCCTGAATATCGACGCCTTCCAGCGCCTCGCCGCAAGGGATCGGCAGCATCCGGTCCGACCAAGCATGGTCCTGCCACTGGTTCGGCACGAAACCGCGGCGCGGCGTGGCTTCAAAGGCCGACAAGACGGTCTTGTCCGTCAGCCCCTTTCCGCGAAGCCGCAGCATGAATGCGGCAAAGCCTTCGCGATCCAGCGCGTCGGGTGTCATTGAAGCGCAGCTCGCACGAGGTCCTGAACCTCGTAGGCCGTAAGATCGAGCTTCAGCGGCGTGACGGAAATGTGGTCGGCGCGCAGGGCATGCAGGTCCGTCCCTTCCGGGATCTCGGTCTCGCCGCGTCCAAAGCGCAGCCAGTAATAAGGCAACCCGCGACCGTCGTTTCGAGCATCAACCGTGATGCCGTAAACGAGCTTGCCCTGCCGTGTTACGACATGACCCTGCACCGCATCAGGCTGGCAGTTCGGGAAGTTGACGTTGAGCAGAACGCCCTGCGGCAGGTCGATATCGATCAGGCGCTTCAAAAGCGCCGGCGCATGGGCTTCAACCGTGTTCCACGGCACGACGCGCCCATCATTGGCGAACGTATAGCCCTGGCTGAGCGCAATGGAGCGGATGCCGAGCAGCGTGCCTTCCATCGCACCCGCCACGGTGCCGGAATAGGTCACGTCATCGGCGACATTCGAGCCGGAATTGACGCCGGACAGGATGAGGTCCGGCGGCTCGGGCATGAGGTTACGCACGCCCATGATGACGCAATCCGTTGGCGTACCGCGCACCGCATAATGCCGGTCGTCGATGCGGCGCATGCGCAGCGGTTCGGAAATCGACAGCGAATGCGAGAAGCCGGACTGGTCCGTTTCCGGCGCGACGACCCAGATGTCGTCGCTCAGCGTGCGAGCGATCCGCTCGAGCGAGGCAAGGCCCTCGGCATGAATGCCGTCGTCATTGGTCAGAAGAATGCGCATGCTAAGCCTATCCCCGAAGCCTGTCCCGCTGGCGGCTTGACTGGCAACTCAACGGCCGCCGATCCGCTCCTTGCCTCCCATGTAGGCGCGAAGCACCTGCGGAACAGTGACACTGCCATCCTCATTCTGGTAATTCTCGAGGACGCCAATCAGAGCGCGGCCCACAGCCGTGCCCGAACCGTTCAGCGTATGAACGAAGCGCGTGCCCTTCTCGTCCTTGACGCGATAACGCGCATCCATGCGGCGCGCCTGGAAATCACCGCAAACCGAGCAGGACGAAATCTCGCGATAGGTGTTTTGGCCGGGCAGCCAGACCTCGATGTCATAGGTCTTGCGCGCACCGAAGCCCATATCGCCGGTGCAAAGCACCACCGTGCGGAACGGCAGTTCAAGCTTCTTCAGCACGGTTTCCGCGCAGTCGGTCATGCGATCATGCTCGGCAAGCGAGCTGTCGGCATCGGTGATCGACACCATCTCGACCTTGTTGAACTGATGCTGGCGCAGCATGCCCCGGGTGTCGCGTCCGGCCGAACCGGCTTCCGAGCGGAAGCATGGCGTCAGCGCCGTAAAGCGCAAGGGCAGCTGTTCCTGGTTCAGGATCTGCTCCCGCACCAGGTTGGTCAGCGGAACCTCGGCCGTCGGGATCAAGCCGAGCCGTGTTTCACCGTGCGGCGTGAAGAAAAGGTCTTCCTCGAATTTCGGCAGCTGGTTGGTTCCAAACAGCGCATTGTCGCGCACCATCAGCGGCACTTGCACTTCCGTGTAGCCGTGCTCGGTTGTGTGCAGATCGAGCATGAACTGGCCGATCGACCGCTCCAGCCTTGCCAGATCGCCCTTCAGCACCGTGAAGCGCGAGCCGGAAATCTTGGCAGCCGCCTCGAAGTCCATCAGCCCCATCGCCTCGCCGAGCTCGTAATGCTCGCGCGGCTTGTTCGGCATGTTGGCCTTGCGCGCTTCGATCAGCTCGTTGCCGAAACGGCGCACTTCCACATTGTCATGCTCGTCCTTGCCTTTCGGCACCTCCGGGAGCGGCAGGTTCGGGATGTTGGCAAGCGCGTCATTCAGCTCGTTGTCGAGCCGGCGCTCTTCCGCCTCGCCGCCCTGGATGAAGGCCTTGATGTCAGCAACTTCAGCCTTCAGCGCCTCGGCCTTGGCGGAATCGCCCGATCGCATCGCATTGCCGATTTCCTTGGACGCGGCATTGCGGCGCTCCTGCGCTTCCTGCAGCCGGCCGAGATGGGCACGGCGCGCTTCATCCAGCGCGATCAAAGCCTCGGCCTGGGGCGCGGCCGAGCGCGATGCCAGAGCAGCATCGAGAACGGCCGGGTTTTCGCGAATCCACTTGATGTCGAGCATGTCAGAACGTCCGGTACTATTTCAGCCGGGCGTAAACCGCGCGCCGCCCCCATGCAAGACCGAGATAGCAAAAGGGGCGCCTTTCGACGCCCCTTCAATCAGCAAACACTCATCAACGAAGCCGTTAAGCCGGCTTCACATCATCCGGATCGACAACCGCCGGAACGACTTCCACAGCTGCCGCTTCGTCGCGGACGTGCTGCTCCTTGGCACGATTGCGTTCGATCAATCGCGCCATCCAGATCGAGGCTTCGTAAAGAAGGATCGTCGGCAGCGCCAAGCCGATCTGGCTGACAGGATCCGGCGGCGTGAGAACTGCGGCCGCGATAAAGGCCAGCACGATCGCCCACTTGCGCTTGCCCGCAAGCGACTCCGCCGTCAGCAGACCAACGCGCGCCAGCAGCGTCGTGACCACCGGGAGCTGGAACACAAGGCCGAAGGAAAAGATCAGCGTCATGATGAGGCTGAGATATTCCGACACTTTCGGCAGCAGCGAAATCTGGATGTCCTGCCCCGGTCCAACCTGCTGCATGGCAAGGAAGAACCACATCACCATAGGCGTGAAGAAGAAGTACACCAGCGCCGCACCCATCAGGAACAGGATGGGCGATGCGATCAGGAACGGCAGGAAGGCAGCGCGCTCGTTCTTGTAGAGGCCCGGCGCCACGAACTTGTAGATCTGCGCGGCCACCATCGGAAATGACAGAACCAAGCCGCCGAACATTGCGAGCTTGATCTGCGTGAAGAAAAATTCCTGCGGCGCCGTATAGATCAGCTCGACTCGGCCATCATTCAGGCCGGCCCAGATCGTCGCCCATTTGAACGGGATGACCAGCAGATCGAACAGCTTTTGCGCGAAGAAGAAGCAGATCAGAAAGGCGACAAAGAAGCCGCCGATGGCCCAGATCAGGCGCGAACGCAGCTCGATCAGATGATCGAGCAACGGCGCCGAGGACTGTTCGATTTCGTCGTTCGACGTCGTCACGTGTCTGTTCCGGTTTCTTTGGGCTTGCGAACGCGAACAGGCTTTTCAACGGCCGCTCCGTTCATGCCGGTGGAAGCAGCAGCGGTTTTCTTGGCAGGCGCTTTCACCTTCGGAGCGTCCGAGCCTGCAACAGCCGGTGCCTTGGTCGCACGCGGCGCGCGCACCTTCTTCACCGGGTCTGCAGCAGCAACGGGCGTTGCGGCCGGCGCAGCAGTCGCTGTGCTTGGCCTAGCCAATGGCGCTGGTGCTGCCGAAGCCACCGGCGCAACCGGTGCCACAACTTCGACCGGCTGAGCCGATGCAGGTACCGCCAAGCCCGATGCTTCCTTCGGTGCCTCGCCGGTCAAAGCGGCCGGCACAGCCGTCGCACCGGTCTTCAGCGGTTCGGCAGCCGAGGCTTCGGTCGGAGCGGGCGTCGATGGTGCCGGCGTCGAAGGCCGCATGATCGAATCCATGCCCGCGCGAACGTCGGCGGCAGCCTTCTCCATCGGATTGAACGCCTTCCGGATTTCGTTCTTCGGATTGAGCGAGCGCAGGTCGTTGACCGACTTGCGGACATCATCCAACTCGGCTTCCTTCAAAGCCTCATCGAACTGCTTGCGAAAGTCGCCCGCCATCGACGTCATTTTCGAAGTGAACTTGCCGAAGGTGCGCAGCATCTTCGGCAAGTCCTTCGGGCCCACGACCACGATCATGACGATCGCAATCACGAGCATCTCGGTCCAACCGATCTCGAACATCAGAACTGTTCCCGCTTAAGAACTCGGCGCGGAACGCGTCAGGATTTGGTGACGTTGCGGTCCGGGGTCACCACAGTCTCGCCGGGGCGGTGCTCGACGGTGCGCGGATCGACCGGGCGAACTTCATCCGGCGTATCGTCGTCGGTCATGCCCTTCTTGAAGCTCTTGATGCCCTTGGCCATGTCGCCCATCAGCTCGGGGATCTTGCCGCGGCCGAACAGCAGCAGGACAACAACAAGCACGATCAGCCAGTGCCAGATCGAAAAGGAACCCATGATCACTCTCTTTCGAATTCTTAACCCGGGAAACAGCTAGGCCTTACGTCAGGCCTTTGCAAATCCCTTCATCGTCAACAGCACATCAGACATTTCAGGCGAGAGGAAGTCATCGCGCCGGGTAAAGACAATGCGCCGCATCCCATGCGGGTGGTTTACCGTACTGCTCGAACCGAAGCACGGCTTCAGCGCGAAACTATACAGCTTCGAAGCCTTGTTACCATGCGCACGGTCGGTTCTCCAACGGTTTCGATGAAGCCAAGCCGCGGAGCCGCCTCATCAATCCTCCGTGACGCGGGGCGTAAGGAGGCCGAGTTCTTCGAGATCGATGTCGGTCAATTCGTCTTCATCGGGGCCAAGCAGATCGCCATCGACCGGCGGCACCGGCACGGCGAAGTTGCTGGGCATGCGGGGCGACAGGAGCCCTGCCCCTTTCAGCTCCTCCATGCCCGGCAGATCGCGCAGTTCGGCCAGGCCGAAATGATCGAGAAAGCCTTGAGTCGTGCCATAGGTCACCGGCCGTCCCGGCGTGCGACGGCGCCCGCGCATGCGCACCCAGCCGCTTTCAAGGAGAAGATCGAGCGTCCCCTTCGACGTTTCCACGCCGCGCACATCCTCGATCTCGGCACGGGTCACCGGCTGATGATAGGCTATGGTAGAAAGCACTTCGAGCGCCGCCCGCGACAGCTTCTTCTGCTGCGGCGCATCGCGGCGAAGAAGAAAACCGAGATCCGGCGCGGTGCGCAGCGCCCAGGCATCGTCCACACGCACGACATTGACGCCGCGATTGGCGTAAGCCGCAACCAGCCGCTCCATCACGGCGTCGAGCGCAACATCGTCCGGCAGCCGCTCCGCGAGCATCTTGCCCGTAACAGGCTCGGCACTGGCGAACAGGATCGCCTCGGCAATACGAATCGCTTGACCGATACGCTGTTCGGCAAACAAGTCGTTGTCGATATTCGCCTGGTTCAATTCACGTCTCCGACAAGCCGCGGCCGCGGCTGACCCGGCCGCATATAGATCGGCTCGAAGGCACCGTCCTGGCGCACTTCCAGCTTGCCCTCGCGGATCAGCTCGAGACTGGCGGCAAAGGAACTAGCCAGAAGGCTGCGACGCTGGGCTGGTTCGGTCAGATACTGTGCGAGGAAGCGGTCCAGCGCGCTCCATTGTCCCGAACGGCCAACCATCCGCACCAGCAGATCGCGCGCATCTTGCAGCGACCACACACCCCGCGCCGCGATCTGCACATTGCTCACCGCCTGCCGCTGGCGCTGCACCGCATAGGCGGCGAGGAGATCATACAGGCTGGCCTCGAAGGTGACGCTGCGATCCATCTCCAAAGCTTCGGGCGCACCGCGCGCAAACACGTCACGCCCAAGCCGATCGCGGTTGACGAGCCGGGCTGCAGCTTCGCGCATGGCCTCAAGTCGCTTCAAGCGAAACTGCAGCACGGCGGCGAGTTCCTCGCCGCTTTCGCCTTCCTCGTCGCGCTGCTTGGGGATCAACAGCTTGGATTTCAGGAAAGCCAGCCACGCCGCCATCACGAGATAGTCGGCCGCAAGCTCCAGCCGCATGGCGCGTACCTGATCGATGAAGCCGATATATTGCTCGGCCAGCGCCACCACGGAGATCTGCGAAAGATCGACCTTCTGGTTGCGGGCAAGATGAAGCAGAAGGTCGAGCGGGCCCTCGAAGCCGGCGACATCCACCACCAGCTCCGGCTCGCTCAAGCCCTGTGTCTTGGCGTCGGCCCAGAGTTCCTCGGCAGGAACCGGCTGCGCCGTCTCTCCCTCATTCCGTGTGCTGTTCAAGCATCGACCTCGCGCGACCCCTCACGCAAGGTCGGCGGTCTTATGCCACCAACTGCATCAGCTCGGCAAACTCGGCGCGCACGTCGTCCTCAACGGAATTGTCGCGCATACCCAGCGGCAACAGAGCGCGTTCGGCTCGCGCCAATGCCCCGTCCGTCAGGCGCGGCGTTTCGGCAACCACGGCTTCCATTTCGCCCATCACGCCATTGCAATGCAGAACGATGTCACAGCCGGCGGCCAGGATCGCCCGGCTGCGGCTGGCGAAATCGCCCGACAGCGCCTTCATCGAAACGTCATCGCTCATCAGCAGGCCGTCAAAGCCGATCTCCTTGCGGATGATCTCGTCGACCACGATCGGCGATGTGGTCGCCGGCAGATCCGGATCGATGGCGGAATAGATGACATGCGCGGTCATCGCCATGCCGACATCCGACAACGCCTTGAACGGCGCGAAGTCGCGGGCACGCAGTTCCTCCAGCGAAGCATCCACGGTCGGCAGCGCCAGATGCGTATCGGCCGTCGCACGCCCGTGGCCAGGCACATGCTTCATCACCGGCAGAACGCCACCGGCCAGCAACCCATTCACCGCCGCGCGCCCGAGAGTCCCGACAACCTCAGGCTCGGTGCCATAGGCGCGGTTGCCGATCACGTCATGCGCGCCGGCAACCGGCACGTCGAGCACCGGCAGGCAGTCGGCGTTGATGCCAAGCTTGAGCAGATCGAAGGCATGCAGCCGCGAGAGCAGCCAGGTCGCGCGCAAGCCGGACTTCTGGTCGCTTGCATAAAGCGCCCCAAGCGCTGCGGCCGGCGGATAGTTTGGGGCGAGCGGCGGGCGCAACCGCTGAACACGTCCGCCTTCCTGATCGAGGAACACGGGCGCATCGGGCCGATCGGTGCATTTGCGCATGCAGGCAACCAGCGCCCGCACCTGATCGGCGTCCACGATATTGCGTGCGAACAGGATGAAGCCCCAGGGTCTATGCTCGCGGAAGAAGGTTTCTTCTTCTGGCGTCAGCACGGGACCGGCCGCACCAAGGATCACCGCCTTGCATTCGTTCATGGCTCAAGCTCTCACAGGCTTAGAAGTGGTGCGTATACGACAAAGCCCGCCACGCATAAACGCGACGGGCTTTGCGGGAAAGAGTTCCGCTTACTGCGAAACGAAGCAGCTGCCGCCCGCGCTCTTGTAGCTGGCGCATATCGTGTTGGCTTCGGCACGGGAAGAGGCCGCGACGCGAACGCGGTAATAAGTGCCCTTGCCGGCAATATCGGCCCGCACGATGTTGACGTTCTTGCCGCTCAGCACGCTGGCATAGCGGCGGGAAAGATTGTCATAGCTGGCTTGTGCGGCAGCCTCGCTCGGCTGCGAGGCAATCTGCACGGCCCAACCGGATGGCGCGGCTGCGGCTTCAACGGCAGCAGGTGCTGCAGAAGACTGCGCCGTCGGCTGCACGGCAGCAACCTGAGGTGCTGCCTGCGGTGCAGGCTGCGCCGGTGTTTCGTCGATCACGCTTTCGATCGGGTCCGCTTCGGGCAGGCTGGGTGCGGCAGCCGGCGCCACGGCGGCCGGCTCAGCCGTTACGGCTGCGGCGGCCGAAGCAAGCTGTGGTGCGGGTGCAGCGGCTTCTTCCTCACGCGGCGCAAGCGAGCCATCGGGGCGAACCACCATGGTGCGGACGCGGCGGGGCGCAACGGCCACCATCTCTTCCGGGACCTGCTGATTGCCCGTCGTATCCGGCGTCAAACGATCTTCGGCCTTGCCTGCAGTGCCGACGGCTTCTTCATCGACATCGCCGACATCGGCACCCTCGGGATCTGTGCCTTCGGGATCAAGCGCGGACAGGCTTGCCATCGAGTCTTCGTCGGCCTCCTGCGCGGCCAGATCCACCGGCGCGGCGTCTTCGGAGATCAGGCGTTCCTGCGTCGGCGCGCCGAGCGGCTGGCCGGAACCGACGCGATCATAAACGACGTTGTCCTGGTTCGGCACGGTTGTACCACCCGGATTTTCCGGACGCACCTTCATCGGATCGGCATCGGCACGCACAAGCGTCGGCTCGCCTCCGCTGCCCACCGATCCGCCCGGCATCGCCAGAATGGCGACGCCGCCGATCAGAACGATCGCTGCAACAGCGCCGGCCATCAGCATGCCGCGACGGCCAAGAATGCCCTGACGCGGCTGGGATCGGGCTGACTGTTCGTAATAGTTGTCGTCGTCTTCCGGCTCATACATGCCCGCGCGCGACAGGTCGGACTCATAGCGCCCGGCCGATGCACCGGCCGCCGCCCCCGCGGCCGCCGCACCCATGGAGAAGTCGAGATGCTCGTCCCAGTTCTGCGTGCTGGCTTGGCGCTGCGCTTCCTGCTCTTCGCGCCTTGCCTGACCGGCCGGCTCTGCGTTCAGCGAATGGAAGGAGGACTCGAACTGCGAATCGAAATCATCGAAGCCGTTGGCGCGCGGCGCGGGCTCGCGGCCGTAATCGACTTCCGGCAGATCGAGCTCGTCGGAATGCGCCAGGCGCTGATCCACGAAGTCGACCGTTTCGATATCCGGCACATCCGCGCGCATGCTCGGCGCATTGACCATCGGCCGCGCCTGCGAGGCATAGCCGTAGCTGGCCGACGCATGCTGGCGATAGCCGGTGTTATGATCATCGTCCCGGCCATATGGATCGGCGGCCAGTTCATCGGCGAGAGCGGCGTCGAAAGCCCGTTCATCAAAAGGCTGCATGGCTTCGGGTTCCATATCGAGTTGGGCGGACTCTTCCACGGGATCAGGGACCGTGGTCGAGACAGTGTTGGTGTGGGCTTGGGTCGAGGGCGCACGGTCGGTGCCGGTGCGTGTCTCAGTGTACGGGGAAGAAGCGGCAGCGGCTGAAACAGCGGCAGCAGCAGACAGTGCAGCCACGGAGGCAGCAGCAGGTGCCGGCGGCTGCGCGGTTTCGGCTTCCATCGCGGCCTCGATGTCGCGCGCAACCGCGTCGTCATCCAGAAGCTCGGCCATTTCGAAGTCGCCGAGATCGGGCTCAGCCGTGGTGTCCTCACTTGGCACTTCCGGCTCAGCGTTGAGCGCGGCGTAAGACACGGGAGCGGCGTTGGCGGCGGCGGCAGGCGCCGTATCAACCTCGGAAAAGTCGAGATGCCACAAGGCATCATCATTTTCCGCATTTGCCCCCTGAGCAGCCGGGGCGTCGATGCCTTGCGCCTCATCCTGCGCATCGGCGTCGGCGAAATCGATGCCTTCGAGCCAGCTGTCATCTTCAGGCGCAGAAGCGGACTGCGCGTCCTGCTGGCTGTCCATCTCGCCGCCCAGCAGATCAAACAATTCGCGCTCAAACGCCTCGTCATGCGCTGGCGTGGCTTGCTGCTCTTGCTCGGCTTCGGCCTCGACAAGCGCCCACTGCTCGGACTGCGGCGCGGCATACTGAGCATCGCTTGGCGCGGTGTCATGATCGTTTTGCGCCAGAACCTGCGGCTCATCGAGCGCCACGGAGCCTTCGTCAAGCCAGCCTTCTTCAGCCGTGAAAACATCGCGCTCAGGCGATGCGTCCGCCTGCGCGTCATCCCAGCCATTCAAGTCGAAGTCACCAAGCGGATCCGACTCCGATTGCGCCTCGACAACACCAGCCGTGTGCTCAACAATCAACGCAGGCTGCGTTTCAGCAGCCGACGGCTCGTCCTCGAACGAAGCAACGTCATCCGAACCGGGCGCATCGGCCTCGCGGGCGAGTTCCTCGGCGAGTTGAAGATCGAGCGAATCAAATGCCTCAGCCGGCTCATCAGCGACCGGCTCGACCGCCTGAACATCATCAACGGCTTCAAGCTGCGGCTCGGCGACAGACACCGCCTCAGGCTCGCTCTCTACGGCTTCGCTTTCGATCGACTCAGCCTGGCTGTGATCTGCCGCCTGCTGGTCGCGATCATCCTGCCAGGCCTGAAGAGCGGCATAGGCCGCTTCGATCTCGTCATCCTCTTCGGCTGGCGCCTGCGAAGATGCCGACACCTCAACAGCCTCAACAGGCTGAGGCTCGGATCCTTGATGAAGCATGTCGCTGGTGGAGATCGTCTCGTCTTCGTCGAAGCTCAGCTCGAAATCCGCAAAGGGGTCGACATCCGGCTCGACCGCGCTCTGTTCCGGCTCCGCAACAAAGGCGTCCGCAGCCTGGCGGAAGTCAACGGTCTCATCATCGGTCTGATACGCCTGGATCGCCGCTGCCGAGGCATGGTCCTGCAGATCGTCGGCCGGCTCTACGGCAGGTGCTGCGGCTTCCGACTGCGCAAACACCGGCTCCTGGCGCGGCGCTTCAACAGCGCGCTGCGACATCGATGCCGGCTCATTATCCTGGTCGCCGTGGAACTCGCCCAGCAATTCGCGTTCGAGATCCAGGCCGAAGTCCGGCTCAACCGGCTGCTGCGGCTGATGCACCTTCACCCGCGGATCGAACCCCATGATACGGGTCAGTTCCGCAAACGGGTCGTCCTCCGCAATCGGCGCGGCGGAAGCACGGTTGGATGAAGTGTCTGCCATGATCTTTCCCGTACTTGAACTCGGTCGGACGCCGGCGACGTCGCACGACGGGCTGGGCCCGTACCAAGCTTTTGTGGGAAAAAGGTGGCAGCTAGATCAGCGTAGCTCCTCCGGGGCATCCGCCCCGACGATCGCCAATCCCGATGTCAGAACATCCGACACCGCCTGCACCAGTCCCAGCCTGGCGATGGTCAGTGTAGGTTCGTTAACCCTTACAAATCGTAAATCCGGATTGTCTGTTCCGCGATTCCAGTGCGCGTGGAAGCTGCTGGCGAGATCATAAAGGTAGAAAGCCACCCGATGCGGCTCCAGTGCTACTGCAGCACTCTCGATCATGCGCGGATATTCAGCCAGCTTGCGGATCAGCTGGATCTCGCCGGCATCGGTCAGCAGCGCAGTGTCCTTGGCCAGCGTCGCGCGATCCGGCCGCTCCAGCCCCATCTGCTCCTTGGCCTGACGAAACACCGAATAACAACGCGCAGAAGCATACTGCACGTAGAAAACCGGATTGTCCTTGGACTGCTCGGTCACCTTGGCAAAATCGAAATCGAGCGGTTCACCATTCTTGCGATAAAGCATCATGAAGCGAATCGCATCGCGGCCGACTTCGTCCACCACATCGCGCAACGTGATGAATTCGCCGGACCGCTTCGACATCTTCACGGGCTCGCCAGCGCGCAGCAGGCGAACGAGCTGGCACAGCAGCACCGTCAGCTCCACCTTGCCATCGGTCACAGCGCGCGCCAGCGCTTCCAGCCGCTTCACATAGCCGCCGTGGTCCGCGCCCAGGATGTAAACCAACTGATCGAAGCCGCGGACGTACTTGTCCTTGAGATAAGCCACGTCGGCGGCGAAATAGGTGTAGGCGCCGTCCGACTTCACCAGCGGCCGGTCGATGTCGTCGCCCACTTCGGTCGAGCGAAACAGCGTCTGCTCGCGATCTTCCCAGTCTTCCGGCTTCTGGCCCTTCGGCGGCGGCAGCTTGCCCTTATAGACATGTCCCTTGAGCGTCAGGTCGCTGATGGCCGAGCGGATCTGCTTGGCATTCTCGGCATGCAGCGTGCGCTCCGAAAAGAACACGTCGTGATGCACATTGAGCGCCGCCAAATCCTCACGGATCATGTCCATCATCGCGTCGATGGTCTTGTCCGCAATCAACGCGATCGCTTCGTCTTCCGGCTTGTCGAGGAGTTCACGGCCATAGGTGTCGGCCAGCATCCGCCCCACCGGCACGAGGTAATCGCCGGGATACAGACCCGGCGGGATCTCGCCGATCGTCTCGCCCAGCGCTTCGCGGTAGCGCAGGAAGGCCGACTGCGCGAGGACGCCGATCTGCGCGCCGGCATCGTTGATGTAATATTCCTTGGTCACCTCGCTGCCGGCAAAGGCCAGCAGGTTGGACAAGGCATCGCCCACTACCGCGCCGCGGCAATGGCCGACATGCATCGGGCCCGTCGGGTTGGCCGAAACATACTCGACATTGATCTTGCGGCCCGCGCCGATGGTGGACCGGCCGTAATCCGTGCCGGTCGCCAGCATGTCCGCCAGCCGCGCCTGCCAGAAGCCGTCGCCCAGCCGAATGTTCACGAACCCCGGACCGGCAACGGAGGCTTCCGATACGTCCGCGTCCTTGGCGAGTTGCGCCGCAAAGCGCTCGCCCAGCAAGCGCGGGTTCTCGCCGACGGCCTTGGACAGCACCATCGCCGCATTGGTCGCAAGATCGCCGTGGCTCACATCGCGCGGCAGCTCGACGGCCACGCGCGCGGTATCGACCGGCTCGCCGCTTTCCGTTCGGAGATCGAGAGCCTGCACGATCTTGATCACGCGCGCGCTGAATTCGGCGAAAATGTTCATAATCAACTCGGGAACGAAAGGAGAAGACGCGAACGCTTGGCCCGCAATTTGTTGGCCGCGACCTAGCTCAGAACGGGCGTGCGGTCAAACAACCGCCGGTGTTCCTTGACCGCATAAGTGTCGGTCATGCCGGCCAGGAAGTCCGCGACATGCCGCGCCTTCACGGCATCCGCCGCCCGATCAAGCCCTTCGCGCCAGCCTTCCGGCATCGCGCGGGGGTCGGCCATATAGGCGTCGAACAGGTCGAAAAGGATGCTGTCGGCACTGGCGCGCACCTCCATCACCGATGGATGGCGATAAAGATTGGCATAAAGAAAGCGCTTCAATTCCCGCTCGCCCGCCGCCACTTCATCGGAGAAGCGGATCACGGTCTGCCCAGCCGAATGGATGTCTTCCACGCTTTGCGGCTGCAAGGCAGCAAGCTTGGTCTTGGCCGTGACGATCACGTCCTCGACCATCAGCGTGATCTGCCGCCGCATCAGCTCATGGGCGATCCGCACCGGGTCGAGCTTGGGATATTTCATCCGCACCGCCCGCAGAATGCCGGCCGTCAGCGGCACGTCTTCCAGCATGTCGAGCGTCAACAGACCGGAGCGCAAACCGTCGTCGATATCATGCGTGTTATAGGCGATGTCGTCGGCAATCGCCGCCGCCTGCGCTTCCGGCCCGGCAAAGCGGTCGAGTTCGAGATCATGCAGCTCGGAATAGGTGCTGATCGCCTGCGGCACCGGCTTGGCCAGCGGCGAGCCATCGGCGTGAACCAGCGGGCCATTATGCTTCACCAGCCCTTCCAGCGTTTCCCAGCTGAGGTTGAGGCCGTCGAACTCGGCATAGCGCCGTTCCAACTTGGTCACGATCCGTAGCGATTGCGCATTGTGTTCGAAGCCGCCGAACGGCTGCATCTTCAGGTTCAGCGCATCTTCGCCCGTGTGGCCAAACGGCGTGTGGCCGAAGTCGTGCACCAGCGCGACCGCTTCCGCCAGATCCTCGTCCAGTTGCAAGGCCCGCGCCAAGGCCCGCGCGATCTGCGCCACCTCGATCGTATGCGTCAGCCGCGTGCGATAATGGTCGCCCTCATGCGCAACAAAGACCTGCGTCTTGTGCTTCAAACGCCGAAAGGCGGTGGAATGGATGATTCGGTCGCGGTCGCGCTGAAACGGCGTGCGCGTCAGGCTTTCCGGCTCATCCACGAAGCGGCCCCGCGTTTTTGCGGGGTCCGTCGCGTACACGGCGCGCGGGCGGTAGCCGAAGCCGATATCGGACGCAGTCAGTGCCACACGCTTCCCTTTGCCGTTGCCGGCTCTTGCCCGGACCCGTTGACGAGACCTTCCGCGGCTCATACCTACTAGAAGAATGCCAGCGCAAGGTGACACCATGGGCACGGATGCCAAAACCCTGATGAAGGGCGTCGAACTGACCGAGGCAGCGGCGCGCCGGATCAACAAGATCATTGCCAAGGAAGCCGACAAGGAAGCGCTGCGCGTTTCCGTGGAAGGCGGCGGCTGTTCCGGCTTTTCCTACAAGTTCGACCTGGTCGGTGGCCGCAACACCGACGACACCGCCATCGAGAAAGACGGCGCCACCGTTCTGATCGACGAAATGTCGCTGATCTATATGGGCGGATCGGTAATCGACTTCGTTGACGACCTGATCGGCCAGTCCTTCCAGATCCGCAATCCCAACGCTGTCGCGTCCTGCGGCTGCGGCACCAGCTTCTCCGTTTAATCAGAGCCTGACTTGAAAATCGCGACCTGGAACATCAACGGCGTCAAGGCGCGGATCGACAACCTCCTGCACTGGCTGCGCGAAAGCGATCCGGACATCGTCTGTTTGCAGGAAATCAAGAGCGTCGACGAGGCCTTCCCGCGCCTTGAGATCGAAGCGCTCGGCTATCATGTCGAGACTCACGGTCAAAAGGGCTTCAACGGCGTCGCCATTCTGTCCAAGCTGCGCTTTGATGAGGTGAACCGCCGTTTGCCCGGCGACGACAGCGACGAACAAGCCCGTTTCATCGAAGGTGTGTTTTCCACCTCGCGCGGCGCTCTGCGCGTCGTCTCGCTTTACCTGCCCAACGGCAATCCGGTCGGCACGGAGAAATTCCCGTACAAGATCGCCTGGATGAAGCGCTTCGAACAATGGGCGCAAGACCGGCTGGCGCTCGAAGAACCCCTGATCCTCGGCGGCGACTACAACGTCATCCCCATGCCTTCGGACGTGCGCTATCCCGACAACTGGCTGGATGACGCGCTGTTCCAGCCGGAAAGCCGCGCCTCCTTCCGTCGCCTCAGCAATATGGGGTTCATCGATGCCTATCGCGAAGTGGACGATGCCAGCGGCGCCTATTCCTTCTGGGATTATCAAGCCGGCGCCTGGCAGAAGAACAATGGCATCCGCATCGACTTCCTGATGATGTCGCCGGAAGCATCAGACCGCCTGAGATCAGCAGATATCGAGAAGCATGTGCGCGGCTGGGAGAAGCCGTCCGATCACGTGCCGGTGGTTGCTCATCTTGATCTTCTGCCAGTGGTTTTCTGAACCTTCTGACAAAAAATCATCGATGGGGAACTCTTTTCCGCATCGCTCGTTACTAGTCCGACAGATCAATGCATCTGACTTCCAGTCAAGAGCGAGCCGCGTTCCCCTGCCCGGCTCGCTCTTTTTCTTTGCCCCATGATCCTGCATCCAACGTCACGACCTTGTGAGCGCAAGGCCGCGTGGCTACATCAGGCGCCATGAAAGTCAAAGACGTCGATATCCTCATCGTTCCCGGCTACACGAACTCCGGACCTGACCACTGGCAGACCCGCTGGGAAAGCCGCCTCTCCACCGCGCGCCGCGTCGAGCAGGCGGAGTGGTCGAAACCGGTGCGCGAAGATTGGGTCGCCAATGTCGCCAAAGCCGTGAACGAGGCCGAGCGCCCCGTCGTGTTCGTGGCGCATTCCCTCGGCATCCCTAGCGTCGTTCACGCCATCCCGCAGTTCAAGAACCGCGTTGCCGGTGCCTTCTTCGTGGCCCCGCCCGACGTCACCAACCCTCAGATCCGCCCCAAGCACCTGATGACGTTCGGTCCCTATCCGCGCGATCCGCTGCCCTTCCCGTCGATCACCGTCGCCAGCCGCAACGATCCGTTCACGAGCTATGAGGTGGCGGAAGATACGGCAGCGGCCTGGGGCTCGATGTTCATCGATGCGGGCGGTGCCGGACACATCAACGCCGAGTCCGGCCATGGTCCGTGGCCCGAGGGCTCCATGACCTTCGCCAACTTCCTGACGCGCCTGACCTAACGAGTAGCGCGATCAGCCCTGTAGCGAGGTCTTGATCGCGTTCAA
This sequence comes from Tianweitania populi, assembly GCF_014652875.1. Taxonomy (GTDB): domain Bacteria; phylum Pseudomonadota; class Alphaproteobacteria; order Rhizobiales; family Rhizobiaceae; genus Tianweitania; species Tianweitania populi. The sequence goes on from NZ_BMZQ01000001.1 coordinate 1,119,644, forward strand.
CGTCGCCGCCGCACCAAAGCGCATCAGCGAACCTTCCGTGCCGCAGGCCATCAGGCGGTAGCCCATCGCGCGGTATCGACCGCAGAGGCCGGGATCGACCACGAAGATCGATGCCAGCTTGCCGGCATCCCCGGCGCGCTGCGCGATGTCGGCAATGGCAGTCATCATGTCGTCCAGTACTGGATCGACCGTTGCCCCATTCGTCCAGGCAATGGAGAAGTCGGATGGGCCGACAAGGATGGCGTCGATACCGTCCACGGCGAGAATGTCGTCCAGCACATCCAGCGCCCGCCGCGTTTCGATCATCGCGATCGCCAGCGTGTCGGCATTGCTGTTTTCCAGCCAGACCTGCGGATCGCTCGGCCTGCCGCTGCGCCCCGCAGCAAAGGTCGGACCCCAGGATCGCTCGCCAAGCGGCGGATACTTCATCGCCGCCGCAAACGCTTGCGCGTCCGCAACCGAATTGATCATCGGAGCGATCACGGCCTCTGCGCCGAAATCGAGTGCGCGGCTTGCCATGTCGAACCGGCCGACGGGAATGCGGACCAGCGCGTGCTTTTGCTGGCCGAGGATCATCGGAAGCGAGCGCAATACGCTCGCTTCGTCATGGCCACCATGCTGCATGTCCAGCGTCACGGCATCGAACGGCTGAGATGCCAGCAGCTCCACCGTCAACGCATCGGGGATACCCGACCATGCGGAAATCAGGGTTTCAGACTGGAGGCGGTCGCGCAGGGTCATGCGATCGCCCCGCCGTCAGGCGCTGAGCTGATCGACGGCAGTTCCGAGCAGCTCCACCATCTTCTGGCGAATCTGCTGATCGGTCTGCGCGACATTGCTGGCGTCGAAGTCGGCGCGGACCTTGCGGAACACATCTTCGTCACCGGCTTCCTCGAAGTCGGCCGCCACCACGGAACGAGCATACTCGTCCGCTTCCTCGCCGGCCTTACCCAGCTCTTCCGCAGCCCACAGACCAAGCAGCTTGTTGCGGCGTGACATGGCCTTGAAGCGCATTTCCTCGTCATGGGCGAACTTGCGTTCGAATCCGTCCTGACGATCTTTCAAAGAGGCCACTTTGCTTCTCCCGGTCTCTAATCAGTTGATGCTGTGGATATGGGCTCTTCCCAGCCAAATCAAGGAGCCGTCCCCATCGAAAGAATGGGTAGAACGCATGGCCTTGAACAATTGGCGATTGAGCCGCGATGGGCTTTGCGATAGGACCCGGGTTGACATTCCGGCAAACGCCCGACAGCCAAGGACCCGTCCTGACCTGCGATGGGCCCTCCAGACTCCGAGAAAGCTGCAATGAACAACCGACGCCGCCGCATTTATGAAGGCAAGGCCAAGATCCTTTATGAAGGACCCGAGCCGGGCACTCTGGTTCAGTTCTTCAAGGATGACGCGACCGCGTTCAATGCCAAGAAGCATGAAGTGATCGACGGCAAGGGTGTGCTCAACAACCGCATCTCCGAGCACATCTTCACGCATCTGAACCGCATCGGCATTCCGACCCACTTCATCCGCCGCCTCAACATGCGTGAGCAGCTGATCAAGGAAGTCGAGATCATCCCGCTCGAGATCGTGGTGCGCAACATCGCCGCCGGCTCGCTGGCCAAACGCCTCGGCCTCGAGGAAGGCACGGTTCTGCCGCGCTCGATCATCGAATTCTATTACAAGAACGATGCGCTCGACGATCCCATGGTCTCGGAAGAACACGTCACGGCCTTCGGCTGGGCGGCTCCGCAGGAGATCGACGACATCATGGCACTCGCCATCCGCGTCAACGACTTCCTGTCGGGCCTTTTCCTCGGCGTCGGCATCCAGCTCGTCGACTTCAAGATGGAATGCGGACGCCTGTTCGAAGGCGACATGATGCGCATCGTGGTAGCCGACGAGATCTCGCCGGATTCGTGCCGTTTGTGGGACGTCAACACCAACGACAAGATGGACAAGGACCGTTTCCGCCGCGACATGGGCGGGCTGGTTGAAGCCTATCAGGAAGTCGCGCGCCGTCTCGGCATCATGAACGAAAACGAGCCGCCTCGCCCGTCCGGCCCCGTGCTGGTCGCCGGCAAGGACACCAGCCGCGGCAAGCCGCATTGATTTTGGCCGCACTGATTTCGGAGCAAAAACTGTGATCAAGGCACGCGTGACAGTCACGCTGAAGAACGGCGTCCTCGACCCGCAAGGCAAGGCCATCGAGGGTGCACTCGGCACCCTCGGCTTTTCCGGCGTCGCCGGCGTCCGCCAGGGCAAGGTCTTCGACCTCGAAGTCGAAGGCACCGATTCCGCCAAGGCCGAAGCCGACATCAAGCAGATGTGCGAGCGTCTGTTGGCAAACACCGTTATCGAGAACTACTCCATCAGCATGAGCTGAGGCCCTCCGGGCTGCTCGGTACCACGCAGGTTGCAAGCACCATGAAATCAGCAGTCGTTCTCGTTCCAGGTCTCAACCGCGACCGCGACATGATCGCGGCGCTGACCAAGGTGTCCGGCCATGCGCCCGCTACCCTCTGGCAGACAGAAACCACCCTGCCGGAAGGTCTCGACCTCATCGTCATCCCCGGCGGCTTTTCCTTCGGCGATTATCTGCGCTGCGGCGCAATCGCAGCGCGGATGCCGGTGATGCGGGCCGTGGCCGATGCGGCGAAGCGCGGCGTCACCGTGCTCGGCGTTTGCAACGGCTTTCAGATCCTGGTTGAAGCGGGCATGCTGCCCGGCGCCCTGATGCGCAACACCTCGCTTAAATTCGTTTGCCGCGAAGTGAAGCTGCAGGTCGCCAACGCCAACACCGCCTTCACGCGCCAGTACGCTCCCAACCAGATCATCCGTTGCCCCGTCGCCCATCATGACGGCAACTATTTCGCGGAGCCGGAAGAGCTGGCGCGTTTGGAAGGCGAAGGTCAGGTCGTGTTCCGTTATGCCGAAGGCACCAACCCCAACGGCTCGATCAACGACATCGCCGGCATCATGAATGCGTCCGGCAACGTGCTCGGCCTCATGCCCCACCCCGAAAACCTCATCGAATCTGCTCATGGCGGCGATGACGGCCGCGGCATCTTCGAAAGCGTGTTGGCGAAAGCCGCTTAAGCGTCTCGCGAACGAGTCGTTCATTCATCGTGGGTAGAAGAAACCAACCTTCCCGCCCACGATGCGCTTTCGCCAGGGACTCACATGCTGCGACTGTTCCGCCTTCTGCCTTTCCTCGGCCTCGCGCTCGCGATCGGCTTTACCGGCTGCCAGTCTCAGGCGCCGCAGCCGAAACGCCAGCAGCCGGTTGCGAGCAACAAGAGTGCGGCGCTTCGCAACATGGAACAAGTCGCGAAAGCTGCGCATCGCTGCTGGTTCGCTTCGAAAGACCCGGCCTTCCGCAACTACAGCTTCGCCAACGAGCTGAACAACTTCTCCGGCCGCCCCCGCTTCCTGCTTGTGCCTGAGAACAACTACGGCGGACGTCCGCTGCTGGTGGTTCAGGCGGAAGGCGCCGCCGGCCGGCTCGACACATTCGGCCCACTGCTCGACCAGCCGCTCGGCCGCCGCATCAACGGCGACATCGCTCGCTGGAGCACCGGCGACCAATCCTGCGGATCGGCGGCCTGAGCGAACAAGCCTAGTCCCAAAGAGGGCGATAGGCTTCCTCATGCGCCTGGCTGCGCGACAGGCCGATATCTTTCAGCTGCTCGTCGGTGAGCTCCAGCAGATCGCGTCGGCTGCGCTGGCGCTCCAGCCTGATATCAATGGCGTTCAGCACCCGCATCATCACCTCGCCGAAAGACCGAGAGCGAACGCGTTCGACAAAAATTGCATTGATTGTGCGCATCTGACTGCACCTTCATAGAGACAATGTGACAGGGATTGTCTTGGATTGACTCCTGAACCAAGACAATCCAGTTTATTGTCACCATGACAAAATACACACCGCAGCTTCCCGTCGGACGCGCTCCGCTCTACACACGCCTGGCCGATCAGCTTGAACTCGACATCAACGAAGGTCGCCTCGAAGCCGGCGCCAAGCTCCCGCCGCAGCGCGACCTCGCCTACGAACTCGGCGCCACGGTTGGCACAATCGGCCGAGCCTACGCCTTGGTGCGCGAACGCGGCCTTGTCAGCGGTGAAGTCGGCCGCGGCACTTATGTGCTTGCTCGCAACACCCCGCACGAGAAAAACCTGCCCCATATCGGCATCGTCTTCGAAGGCACGCGGCACCAGGAGCCGTCGGCCACGATCCTGCGCTTCGACAGCACCGCCGCTCCCGACGTCGGGCAAAGCGAACCAATTGGTACAATCCTCGCCGACATTGTGCGCGATCACCCCGCCGAACTTGCCAGCTACACCCGCACCTTCCCGTTCCGCTGGCTCGAAGCCGGCGCGATCTGGCTGTCGCGTGCTGGCCATGAGGTCAATCCCGAGCATGTCGTGCCGACGCTCGGCGCCCATCCCGCCGTACTTTCCGTCATCGCCTCGGTCACGGCGCCCGGCGACCACATCGTCTACGAACACGCCACCTATTCGCAGATCGCCCGCAGCGCGGGCCTGATCGGTCGCCGTCCCTGCCTCGTCGCCTCAGACGAAAACGGCGTCATCCCGCAAGACTTCCAGCGCCTCTGCGCCCAACGCCACCCCAAGCTCGCTTTCCTGATGCCGACGGCGCAGAACCCGACCGTGCGCATCATGCCCGCCGAGCGGCGCGTTGAGATCGCCGAGATCGCGCGCGCGCACAATGTCTGGCTGGTGGAAGACGACATCTATGGCGCGCTGTCGAACGACACAGCACCGCTGCTGACCTCACTCGCGCCGGAGCGCACCTTCCTCGTCGGCGGCCTATCCAAATCCGTCGCTGCCGGCATCCGCGGCGGCTGGCTGGCCTGTCCGCCGCAATATGCCCCGCGCATCCGCGTGGCACACAAGATGCTGACCGGCGGCATGCCCTTTCTTCTGGCCGAGCTTTGCGCTCGGCTGATCCTGTCCGGCACGGCAGCCGAACTGCGCAAGCGCGTCCTTGGCGAAGTCAATGCGCGGCTCGACATGGCGCGAACCATCCTGGATGGCCTCGAGTTTTCCAGCGCGCCCAACATCCCGTTTCTGTGGCTGGCCCTGCCCGAACCCTGGCTATCGAGCACCTTCAAGAACGCGGCCGCCGAGCGTGGCGTGCAGATCGATGATGAAGACGAGTTCAAGCCCGCGCGCACCGAGCAAGTCTTTCACCGCGTACGTCTCGGCATTTCTTCGGTCGCCACGCGCGAGGATGTGCAGCGCGGCTTGCAGACTATCCGCAGCCTGATCGACGAAGGTCCGGCAGGCTATGACACATTCGGCTGACAAAGCCGTGCAAACGCGGTGACATGCCGGCTTTTTATGGCCTTTCCTGTTCAATCCCAACGCAGTCTGGGCTAAGGACACACGCATCCCCTTTCCTTGCCGTCGCACAAGGCCCCGCTCCCCCATGATTTCCAATGAATTGGCCATCACTCCCGATCTCGTTGCCTCGCATGGTTTGAAGCCGGACGAGTACCAGCGCATCCTCGATCTGATCGGGCGCGAGCCGAGTTTTACCGAACTCGGCATCTTCTCGGCCATGTGGAACGAGCACTGCTCCTATAAGTCCTCCAAGAAGTGGCTGCGCACGCTGCCGACCACGGGGCCACAGGTCATTCAGGGTCCGGGCGAAAACGCCGGTGTGGTGGATATCGGCGATGGCGACGTCGTGGTCTTCAAGATGGAGAGCCACAACCACCCTTCCTATATCGAGCCTTATCAGGGCGCGGCGACCGGCGTCGGCGGCATCCTGCGCGATGTCTTCACCATGGGCGCGCGGCCAATCGCTGCCATGAATGCGCTGCGTTTCGGTGCACCGGATCATCCCAAGACCAGACACCTCGTCTCCGGCGTCGTTGCCGGGGTTGGCGGCTATGGCAATGCCTTCGGCGTGCCAACGGTCGGCGGTGAAGTGAACTTCGACGCCCGTTACAACGGCAACTGCCTGGTCAACGCCTTTGCGGCCGGCCTTGCCAAGTCAGACGGCATCTTCCTATCGGAAGCCAAGGGCGTCGGCCTACCCGTCGTCTATCTCGGCGCCAAGACCGGTCGCGATGGCGTCGGCGGCGCCACCATGGCCTCGGCCGAGTTCGATGAGAAGATCGAGGAGAAGCGTCCGACCGTTCAGGTCGGCGATCCCTTTACCGAAAAGTGCCTGCTGGAAGCCTGTCTTGAGCTGATGGCATCGGGCGCCGTCATCGCGATCCAGGACATGGGTGCGGCCGGCCTCACCTGCTCGGCCGTCGAAATGGGCGCCAAGGGCGATCTCGGCATCGAACTCGACCTCGACAAGGTGCCGGTGCGCGAAACCGCGATGACCGCTTACGAGATGATGCTGTCGGAAAGCCAGGAGCGCATGCTCATGGTGCTGAAGCCCGAAAAGGAAGCCGAAGCCGAAGCCATCTTCGTGAAGTGGGGCCTCGACTTCGCCATCGTCGGCAAGACCACGGACGATCTGCGCTTTCGCGTGCTGCATCAGGGCGTCGAAGTCGCCAACCTGCCGATCAAGGATCTCGGCGATCAGGCGCCGGAATATGACCGGCCGCATGTCGAGCCCAACAAGCCTGCGCCGCTGGCTGCTGACGATATTCCGCAAGCCGACATCGCCGATGCCCTGTTGAAGCTCCTGAACTCGCACGACCTGTCGTCGCGCCGCTGGGTCTACGAGCAGTATGACACGCTGATCCAGGGCAATTCACTGCAGCGCCCCGGCGGCGATGCCGGCGTTGTGCGCGTGGAAGGCCACGCCTCCAAGGCGCTCGCCTTCTCGTCCGACGTCACGCCGCGCTATTGCGAAGCCGACCCGTTCGAAGGCGGTAAGCAGGCGGTGGCAGAATGCTGGCGCAACATTACAGCAACCGGCGCCAAGCCATTGGCTTCCACCGATAATCTGAACTTCGGCAATCCCGAAAAACCCGAAATCATGGGCCAGCTGGTAGCCGCGGTCAAAGGCATCGGCGAAGCCTGTCGCGCGCTCGATTTTCCGATCGTCTCCGGCAACGTCTCGCTTTACAACGAGACCAACGGCCAAGCGATCCTACCGACCCCGACGATCGGCGGCGTTGGTCTTCTGAACGATTGGGACCGCATGGCGCGCGTTGCCTTCTCCGGCGAAAATCAGCCGATCCTTCTGGTCGGCGCGCCGCAGCAATGGGGCACGCATCTCGGCCAATCTGTTTATCTTCGCGACATTCACGGCCGCAACGACGGCCCGCCCCCGCCGGTCGACCTCGACGCCGAGCTCAAGGTCGGCACCTTCGTGCGCGGCTTGATTGAGCGCGGTGTTGCCAAGTCCGTGCATGATCTGTCGGATGGCGGACTTGCGGTCGGCCTCGCCGAAATGGCGATGGCGTCCGGCATTGGCGCAACCGTGCCGGGTCTGGCCGACATCGATCCGGTCCCCGTCTTCTTCGGCGAAGATCAGAACCGCTATCTCGTGGCACTCGACCTCGATCCGCAAGGCAGTGAGTTCGGTGCGATCCTTCGTGAAGCCGAAGCTGCCGGCATCTTCGCGCCGTGGATCGGCACCACGGGCGGCACGGATCTCAAGCTGGGTCAGGCGCGCGCGATTTCGGTTGCCGACTTGGCAAACGCGCACGAATCCTGGTTCCCTGCATTCATGGAAGAGTAGCATCGGACCAAAAAGTGGAATCCGGTTTTTGGATTGTTCCGATGCTGAATCAACGTATGAGATCGTCCTTAATGCGTCCCGTAGGACGCATGGCGATCTAGAGGGCGACAATCATGGCAATGGACTCACGCGACATCGAAGCCCTGATCCGTCAGGGCATTCCGGACGCCAAAGTCACCATCCGCGATCTCGCGGGTGATGGCGATCATTATGCCGCGGAGGTCGTTTCGGAGAGCTTCCGGGGCAAGAGCCGTGTGCAGCAGCACCAGATGGTCTACAAGGCGCTCCAGGGAAACATGGGCGGCGTTCTGCACGCGCTCGCTTTGCAGACCAGCGTTCCCGAATAGCGGCCATGCACGCTGCGTCACCTCCGCCGATTGCGGAAGGCTGCAGCCTGCAATAGATAGAGGATATTGCTAATGTCACCGGGCCTTGAACCCGGCAGCCAGAGGATCAGCCAGATGACCGCAATCAGCCAATTCATCGAAAATGAAGTCAAGAGCAACGACGTCGTGTTGTTCATGAAGGGCACGCCGGGTTTCCCGCAGTGCGGCTTCTCCGGTCAGGTCGTGCAGATCCTCGATTATCTTGGCGTCGACTATAAGGGCGTCAACATCCTGACGTCGGACGAACTGCGCCAGGGCGTCAAGGACTATTCGCAGTGGCCGACCATCCCGCAGCTCTACGTCAAGGGCGAGTTCGTGGGCGGTTGCGACATCATCCGCGAAATGTTCCAGGCCGGCGAGTTGAAGGACTTCTTCGGCGAAAAGGGCATCGCCGCCCGCGCGGCGTAAACAAGGGCTGCCGCGCGCGCTGCTTAATTTCGCCGAACTGCTGCTTCATAGCCTGAACACGTTGGGTGGCCGCTTTCGGCCACCTTGCTTTTTATAGATATCGCTTCTTCGCGTCACACATTTCGAGGGCGCGTTCGTTACCACATTGATCCACATGCTTGCGGGGCGCTTCGCCGCTCCGCCAGGCCTGTGGCTTTTTTTGTTGAATGGATTGGCTATGAACCAGCAGCTCGAGCCCTCGCCCACCGTGGCAAGTGATGGCAAACGGCAGATCGGCCGTACTGAATTCATCGCGCTGTGTGCCGCGATCATGTCGCTCAACGCGCTCGCCATCGACATCATGCTGCCCGGCCTGCAGGAAATCGGTTCCAGCCTCGGTGTCGCCAGCGAGAATCACCGCCAGTTCGTGATTACCGCCTATCTCCTCGGCATGGCTTTCGCGCAGCTGGTATTCGGTCCGCTGTCCGACCGCTTCGGCCGCCGTGTTCCGTTGCTGATCGGTGTCGCCACCTATGTGCTGGCAGCAATCGGCGCAGCCTTGTCGCCCAATTTTGAGACCCTGCTCCTCCTGCGCGCCATTCAGGGCGTTGGCGCTGCTTCCACGCGCGTCATCGCCGTGTCGATCGTACGCGACGTCTTCGGCGGCCGCGCCATGGCGGAAGTCCTGTCGTTGATCTTCATGGTCTTTATGGTCATCCCGGTGATCGCGCCCTCGATCGGTCAGGCCATCATGCTGTTTGCCGAATGGCACCTGATCTTCGGCTTCATGGCAGCCCTCGGCTTCGTGTTCCTGATCTGGATCTTCGCCCGCCTGCCGGAAACCCTGCGCCCGGAAGACACCCGTCAGCTCCGCCTATCGGTGCTGGCCGAAGGCTTCCGTATCGTGGTCACCAACCGCATTTCGCTCTGGTATATGCTGGCCTCGACCTTCGTGTTCGGAGCGCTGTTCGGCTTCATCAACTCCGCGCAACAAATCTATGTCGGCATCTACGGTCTCGGCGCCTGGTTCCCGATCTTGTTCGCGGCGGTCGCAGCGATGATGTCGCTGTCGTCCTTCACCAACTCGCGTCTAGTCGGCCGCTTCGGCATGCGGCGTCTCTCACACGGAGCACTGTGCGGCTTCCTGACGGTTGCCGTGGTATGGTTCGCCGTCTCGCTCGCAGGACCGATGCCGCTGTGGCTGTTCGTGCTGTTCTTCGCCGCCTGCATGTTCCAGTTCGGCCTGCTTGGCTCGAACTTTGGCGCGCTCGCCATGGAGCCGCTCGGCCACGTCGCGGGCATGGCCTCGTCGATCCAGGGCTTCGTAACGACGCTCGGCGGCGCGCTGCTCGGCGCCTTTATCGGCCAGTCCTTCAACGGCACGGTGCAGCCGCTGATCGCCGGCTTTGCAGTTCTCGGCTTCGTGTCGCTGATTCTGGTTCTGATCGCGGAGAAGGGAAAGCTCTTCCAGGCCGGAACGAAGCACTTCGATCCGGCGGCCGGCGGGCACTAAGCGCGGTCAGTCAGCCTAAGGCTTCGGCATCAGGCTGCTGAAATCAAACAGGTTACGGTCGAGCAGATGGCTCGGCCGGGTATTCGACAGCGCCCGGATCATCGTGTCCTTGCGCCCCGGCATCCGCGCTTCAACGTCGCTCAGCATCGCCTTCATGGAATTGCGCTGCAGCCCTTCCTGACTGCCGCATAGGTCGCACGGGATGATCGGAAACGCCATCGCATCGGCGAGCTTCGTCATGTCGCTTTCCGCGCAATAGCTGAGCGGCCGCAGCACCAGCATGTCGCCTTCATCGTTCAACAGCTTCGGCGGCATCGCAGCCAGCCGTCCGCCGTGGAACAGGTTGAGGAAGAAGGTCTCGAGGATGTCTTCGCGGTGATGCCCCAGCACCAGCGCCTGACAGCCTTCTTCCCGCGCCACGCGATACAGATGGCCGCGGCGCAGGCGTGAGCACAGCGAGCAATAAGTGCTCGTTTCCGGCAGCTTATCCGTCACCACCGAATAGGTGTCCTGATATTCGATCCGGTGCGCAATGCCGTGCCTGGTCAGATAGTCCGGCAGGATGTGCTTGGGAAAGTTCGGCTGGCCCTGATCGAGGTTGCAGGCGATCAGCTCAACCGGCAGCAGTCCGCGCCACTTCAGGTCGAGCAGCAGCGCCATCAGCCCATACGAATCCTTGCCGCCGGACAGCGCCACCAGCCAGCGTTGGCCGGGCGTGACCATGGCAAAATCCTCGATCGCCTGGCGAACATTGCGCAGCAAGCGCTTGCGAAGCTTGTTGAATCCCACCGAGCCCGGCACCTCGCGAAACATCGGATGGCAGGCATCCGCCGGTTCGTCGGTGATGTCGAGCTGTATGGGCGCGTGAATGTTCATGGCGGCGTCCTATAGCACGGCCAAAGGATTTTGCAGCAACCTGCCTGAGAATAGCAAAAAGGCCGCGCATGAAGCACGGCCTTTCCAATTCGTACACCCGAGGGCGTTGATTAGCGCGAGTAGAACTCGACCACCAGGTTCGGTTCCATCTGCACGGCGAACGGAACGTCCGACAGGCCAGGAGCGCGCTGGTAGGTTGCAACCATCTTGTTGTGGTCGACGACGATGTAATCCGGCACGTCGCGCTCAGCGAGCTGAACGGCTTCCAGAACCGTCACCATCTGCTTGGACTTCTCGCGCACTTCGATCACGTCGCCGGCCTTGCAGCGGTAGGACGAAATGTTGACGCGGATGCCGTTGACGTTGACGTGGCCGTGATTGACGAACTGACGCGCAGCGAAGATCGTCGGAACGAACTTGGCGCGGTACACGATCGCATCCAGACGGGACTCGAGCAGGCCGATCAGGTTCTCCGAGGTATCGCCCTTGCGGCGGTTGGCTTCCTCGTAGGTCTTGCGGAACTGCTTTTCGCTGATGTCACCATAGTGACCCTTCAGCTTCTGCTTGGCGCGCAGCTGCAGGCCGAAGTCGGAAATCTTGCCCTTGCGGCGCTGGCCGTGCTGGCCTGGGCCGTATTCACGCTTGTTGAACGGGGACTTCGGGCGGCCCCAGATGTTTTCGCCAAGGCGACGGTCGATCTTATACTTGGCGGATTCGCGCTTGCTCATCGCATTTCCTCATAATGTTACGAACCCATGCTGATGCAAAGGTTCAAGGAAACGCGCCCTCCTCTGATTGCCTTGCGGCCATCTGACAGGACAAGCCACGCAGTGCGATGGCGATGTCCACGGGACACGTTAAATGAAACACCGGGCGTGTTCGGCCCGGTGCTGGTGGTGGCATTAGACGGCTCAGCCTGAGAAGTCAACTTGGCGGTTGCGCATCGAACGATGATCGTGACGCGCGCAACTCGCCCCGGTTCTGCGCCGCCCAGTTGCCGAGTGCGGCCACCGGCACGGCAATCGATTGCCCCAACTCCGTCAGCGCATATTCCACTTCCGGCGGCGTGGTCGGCTTCACCGTGCGCTGAACCAACCCATCGCGCTCCAGCGAGCGCAGCGTCACAGTCAACATGCGCTGCGAAATCCCCTCGATCATCCGGCGCAGCGCGTTGAACCGCACCGGCCGTCCTTGCAGGTTGAAGATCACGAGCAGGCTCCACGTATCGCCCACCCGGTCCAGCACCTCGCGAATCGGGCACCCGCCATCGGCGTCGCGAACAAAGCCGTCATTGGTTTGGAGAAGCGGCACGGACGGCTGCAACGGCGTCATGGCGGTCATGCGGTTCCCTTCATGTGCCCTGTGCACGCGAACATGCCTTCTTTCGGCGCCTTTGCCGAAGCGCTATGGAGTTACCATAAATAACCACCCACTCCAACATCGCATCACTAAAGGAGCATTCTCATGAAAATCGCCCTGATCGGCGCCACCGGCTTTGTCGGCAAGGAAGTTCTGACCGAAGCCGTGTCGCGCGGCCACACCGTCACCGCGCTCGTGCGCAACCCCGAAAAGGTCGAAGCCATCGAAGGCGTCACGGCAGCGAAGGTCGATGCCAGCGACGCCGCAGCCCTCGCCCAGGCGCTGGCCGGCCATGATCTCGTGATTTCCGCCTTCAACGGCGGCTGGGGCGATCCCGACATCTACAACAAGCACCTGAACGGCTCGCGCGCGATCGCCGCCGGCAGCGAACAGGCCGGCATTCCCTTGATTACGGTCGGCGGCGCCGGCAGCCTTTATGCCCCGGACGGCAGCCAGTTCGTGGACGGCCCTGATTTCCCGGCCGACTATAAAGCCGGCGCCACGGCCGCGCGCGATTCCTTGAGCGAGCTGAAAGCCGGTTCCTGGGGTAACTGGACCTTCGTGTCGCCCCCCTTCCACATCGAACCGGGGACACGCCGCGGCATCTACCGCACCAACCTCGACTCACCCGTCACGGACGACGCCGGCGCCTCCACCATCTCCGCCCCCGACCTAGCCGTCGCCATCCTCGACGAAGCGGAGATGCCGAAGCATCGCGGACGGCGGTTCACGGTTGGGTATTGAAGCTGGCGAAGCGATAACTGCCATTCACGGTCATCGGCCTTTCGGTTCTCGCAAAAGGGAATTAAGAGGCGCCGTGATCTTTATCTCAGCCGTCAGACATCTGCGGCGCCAGAGTTTCCACGGCCCAGTCGATAAACAGCCGCACGCGAGGAGGCGGCTGTCGCGCACTGGGATGGAGAATGGAGATCGGCGTTCCTGTTGGCGCGAAATCGGCCATGATCTCGACAAGCGCTCCCGAAGCGAGATCCTCTGCAAAGCGGTAGCGCGGGGCTTGGACGATTCCCAGCCCAAGCCGCGCGGCCGCTGCGCTTGTATCGGCGGCGCTGACAAGCAAAGGCGCGGGCAGCATGACCTCCACGATACTCCCATCGGTCGTGAACTCCAGCGGAAGAGCCTGCCCGGTACGGGATGACATAAAGGCGATCATCTCGTGCCCTTCCATGTCATGCGGCGAGGATGGAACGCCATGACTGGCGAGATAGTCCGGGCTGGCACATGTAATCTCTTCGATCACGCCGAGCCGTCGAGCGATCATGCCGCTGTCGGGCAGTTCGCCAGCACGTATGACACAATCCACACCTTCCCGGATCAAATCCACAAAGCGCTCCCCTTCACCGAGATGGACACGGAGGCCAAGATGTCTGGCCAAGAAGGCCGGCAATGCTGGTAACAGCATCGTTCGGGCAAGAGACCCAGCCACATCGACCCGGATCAAGCCCGTGACGGATCCCGCCGCATCCCGATCTGCCTCCTCGAGGTCAGCCAATATGGCCGCACACCGTCGGTAATATGCCTCGCCTTCAACTGTTGGCTGAACATGTCGGGTCGTACGATGGAGCAGTCGAACGCCAAGGCGTTGCTCCAGCTTCTTGATGACCGCAGTCGCGGCAGGTCGCGAAATCTGAAGGTCGGCCGCCGCTCCACCAAAGCTGCGGCGCTCGACGACTCGGACGAAGAGCTCGAGAGCGGTGAGCCTGTCCATAGCCATTGTTTTAGATACCGGAAGAGTGATGTCAGAGGAGACTGGCTAATCAAACGATAGCAGGAAATTTATATCGGAGACAGAAAACAATTGGAGAAATTTGATGACTGATAAATCCCACATAGCCATCGTTACCGGCAGCAGCCGTGGAATTGGCAGAGACACTGTTATTCGCCTTGCACAGCATGGCGTGTCATCGATCGTCACCTATCATTCCAGGGTGGACGAGGCTGAAAAGGTCGTTACTGCCGTCCGCGAAGAAGGTGCGAACGCCGTTGCCGTGCAGCTAGATGTTAGTCAGCCCGCAACGTTCGATGGTTTCATCGACAGAATGCGCGATGCCCTGACCGCGATGGGCGCAGAGCGCTTTGACTATCTCGTCAACAACGCCGGAACTTCCTCTACGGCGACCTTGGCGAACGGCACTGAAGCCGAACTGGACACGCAGTTTGCCGTCCACTTCAAGGCTCCCTTCCTCCTGACGCAGAAGCTGCTGCCGTTCATCAACGATGGTGGCCGTATCGTGAACATATCTTCCGGCCTCACCCGCTTCAGCTTTCCAGGTCGGACCATCTATGGACCGATGAAGGCAGCTGTGGAGGCACTCACGCGATACATGGCGCTTGAGCTTGGCCCTCGCGGCATTTCCGTGAACGTTGTGGCGCCCGGCGCGATCGCCACCGATTTCAGCGGAGGCGTCACGCGTGACAATCCGGAAGTGACTAAGGCTATCGCATCGCAAACCGCACTTCAGCGTGTCGGCGGTCCGGAAGATGTCGGGCCAGTCATAGCCGCACTACTGACGGGCGATTTCGGCTGGGTCAACGCCCAGCGCATCGAGGTCGCCGGCGGCTTCCGTATCTGAATGTGCAATTAAAAAGATTGAGAGACAGCTCGGTAGCAAAATCGAGCCGCCTTCGGATGGGCCTCTCGAAGGCATGTCGCTATCTTCCATAGCAAGGTAGATGAAAGCATGCTGCGCCGGTAATCTTCACAAGCTCCTTCGCTTCACCCCTTCTTCTCCGGCAAGCCCTCCTGCTTCGTCTCCGCCAGCTCCTCCAGCTGCTTCTCACTCATCGACTCCACCATCGACTTCGAAGCGCCCTTCAGGTCCTTCTTCGCGGTCTCACCACGCTTGGCGGAAAGGGCGGCACCCGCAGCTTTCTGCTGCGCTTTGGATTTGGCAGGCATGATCCGGCACTCCTTTGTTGTCCAACAAAGGGCCATTCCTTTGTTGTCTCACAAAGGAAAACAGTCAGTCGGCCACGCTTGTTCCCGGCGCCATGGTCAGGCCGAAGCCGTGCATCAGCCGTTCCGATGCAAAGCTCGTTGCGCCTGAGGTGAACACCGCCTGATCAGGCTGATGTCCAGCCATGCGCGCGCCCTTGGATGACGGCAGCAGGGCCAGAGCGCGGCGGGCGATCGCTTCGGCGGGGTCGAGCCAATCCACCGGCCACGGCGCCAGCTTGCGCATGCGGTTCACCAGGAAGGGGTAATGCGTGCAGGCCAGCACCACGATATCCGTGCGCTGACCATCGCGCTCGATAAAGCACGGCTCGATTTCCGCCCGCACCGCAGCCTCGTCCACAAAGCCGTCGCGCATATAGATTTCGGACAAGCGCGCCAGCTGCGTCGAGCCAACCAGCCTGACATGGCATTGCTGCGCCCAGCGCGTGATCAAATCGCGCGTATATTGCCGCTTCACCGTGCCGGGGGTCGCCAGCACCGACACAAGGCCCGAACGGGTCCGTTCGGCCGCCGGCTTGATCGCCGGCACCGTGCCGACGAAGGGCTGATCGGGATAGGCCTCACGAAGTGCGGAAATCACCAGCGTCGACGCCGTGTTGCAGGCGATTACCGAGATTTCGGGCCGGAAGCGCTGGAGGAGCTTGCCGAACAAAGCCACGATATGGCCCTTCAGCGCGTCCTCTTCCCAGTCGCCATAAGGAAAACCCGCATCATCCGCGACATAGATGAAGCGACGGTCCGGCATCAGCACGCGCGCTTCGCGCAGAACCGTCAGCCCGCCGATGCCTGAGTCGAAAACGAGAACCGGCCGCTCACTCATCGTCGTGCTGACCCGAGGTCTGGTCGCCAGCAGTCTGCGCGCCGGCATTCCGCTCGCCAGCAACCTGCCCGCCGGCATTCCGCTCGCCAGCGACCTGCCCGCCGGCAGTTGCAGGCCGCCGCTGCATGCGCGGCGCATCCGCGGCCTGCTTGCGCTCGGGGTATCCCATGCCGCGCGGCTCGTTGGGCGAGAAATAATCCAGCGATGACAGGATGCCGCGCAGCACCTTGACCTCGCCTGATGTGAAGCCCGGCCGGGTAAGAACGGCGCGCAGCTTGTCGACCATCTTTTCCTTTTTCGCCACCGGCCGGAAATAGCCGCGCGCATTCAGCGCGGTTTCCAGATGATCGAGATAGCCGTTGAGTTCTTCCTTCGGCGCAGGCACCGTTTCCGGGCCTGTGAAGCGCGTGGCGTTCTCGTCCGCCATGCCCGCCTTCATCCATTCATAGGACATCAGCAACACGGCCTGCGCAATGTTGAGCGAAGCGAAGTTCGGATCGACCGGAAAGGTCACGATTGCGTCCGCGCGGCCGACTTCCTCATTGGACAGGCCGAAGCGCTCGCGCCCGAACAGAATGCCGGTGGCCTGATCGGCTTCCACCCGGCCGCGCAGCTCGCGCGTGGCTTCCACCGGCCCGAACACCGGCTTGAACCCGTCGCGCTGCCGCGCCGTGGTGGCCAGCACGAAAGAAAGGTCGGCAACCGCCTCTTCCAGCGTGTCGAAAACAACAGCGCTATCGACCAGATGATCGGCCTTGGCGGCAGTTGCTCTAGCTGCCTCATTCGGCCAGCCATCGCGCGGATTGACCAGCCGCAGTTCGGACAGGCCGAAATTGGCCATCGCCCGCGCCACCATGCCGATATTCTCGCCCATTTGCGGCTCAACCAGAATGATCGCCGGTCCGCTGTTCAGCTGCTTGCTCATGGAAAAACTGGATGTCTCGTTTGAAAACGCTCCGTCCCCTCGCATGAATCGCGCGAAGAGTGAAAGTCACGTTTGAAGGTGGCGGTTCTTTGCCTTCCGCGAACCCGATGGTATAGGACCGGCATTCCTTTCTGCAACGCACACGGGCCAAGTGCCCGTGCAGTACACGAGGCATTCAATGACGAAGATCAAGGTGGCGAATCCGGTTGTCGAGCTCGACGGCGACGAGATGACCCGGATCATCTGGCAGCTTATCAAGGACAAGCTGATCCACCCCTATCTCGACATTCCGCTCGATTACTACGACCTCAGCGTCGAGAACCGCGACGCCACCAACGATCAGGTCACGATCGATTCTGCCAACGCGATCGCCAAGCACGGCGTCGGCGTGAAATGCGCCACCATCACGCCGGACGAGCAGCGCGTCGAAGAATTCAAGCTCAAGAAGATGTGGAAGTCGCCCAACGGCACGATCCGCAACATCCTCGGCGGCGTGATCTTCCGCGAGCCGATCATCATGAAGAACGTCCCGCGCCTGGTTCCAGGCTGGACGCAGCCGATCATCGTCGGCCGTCATGCCTTCGGCGACCAGTATCGCGCCACCGACTTCAAGTTCCCCGGCAAGG
The DNA here is from genome assembly GCF_014652875.1 of Tianweitania populi. GTDB lineage: Bacteria > Pseudomonadota > Alphaproteobacteria > Rhizobiales > Rhizobiaceae > Tianweitania > Tianweitania populi. Next base: position 1,137,176 of record NZ_BMZQ01000001.1, read on the forward strand.
GCAAGCTGACGATCAAGTTCGTCGGCGAAGATGGCGAGACCATCGAGCACGAAGTGTTCCAGGCACCGGGTTCGGGCGTCGCCATGGCGATGTACAACCTCGACGACTCGATCCGCGAATTCGCCCGCGCTTCGCTGAACTACGGCCTGCTGCGCGGCTACCCCGTCTATCTGTCCACCAAGAACACGATCCTCAAGGCCTATGACGGCCGCTTCAAGGACATCTTCCAGGAAGTCTACGAGACCGAGTTCCTCGACCAGTTCAAGGAAAAGAAGATCACCTACGAGCACCGCCTGATCGACGACATGGTCGCTTCGGCGCTCAAGTGGTCGGGCGGTTATGTCTGGGCCTGTAAGAACTACGACGGCGACGTTCAGTCCGACACGGTTGCTCAAGGCTTCGGCTCGCTCGGCCTGATGACCTCCGTTCTGATGACGCCGGATGGCAAGACGGTGGAAGCCGAAGCCGCCCACGGCACGGTGACCCGTCACTACCGTCAGCACCAGAAGGGCCAGGAGACCTCCACCAACTCCATCGCCTCGATCTTCGCCTGGACCCGTGGCCTCGCCCACCGCGCCAAGCTCGACGACAATGCCGAACTCGCCAAGTTTGCCGACACGCTGGAGAAGGTCTGCGTGCAGACCGTCGAGAGCGGTCACATGACGAAGGACCTGTCGCTGCTGATCGGTCCGGACCAGCCCTGGCTGTCGACCACCGGCTTCCTCGACAAGATCGACGAGAACCTTCAGAAGGCGATGGGCGCTTAAGCCCCTCCATCCTCACTTCTTGAAAAGGCGCGGTTCCCACCGCGCCTTTTCGGCATTTTGGGCTGCATTTCCGGAATTTTTGTTGCCATTTCCGGAAGAAACAGGCTCGATCTTCCGGAAATTTGGCGCTTTTGGAGGGGGAAACCGGATGACCGCAGCCATCAAATTCTACACCAATCCCATGTCCCGCGGCCGCATCATCCGCTGGATGCTGGAAGAAGTCGGGCAACCCTACGACACCGAGATCCTCGGCTATGGCGTTGATATGAAAGGCGAATATCGCAGCGTGAACCCGATGGGCAAGGTGCCGACGATCGTCCATAACGGCCAGATCGTCACCGAATGCGCCGCCATCTGCGCCTATCTCGCCGACGCCTTCCCCCAAGCCGATCTGGCGCCCGAAATCACCCAGCGCGCCGACTATTACCGCTGGCTCTTCTTCGCCGCCGGCCCCCTCGAAGCCGCCGTCGTGAACCGCGCACTCGGCGTGCAAGTGCCTGAAGATAAACGAGGAATGGTCGGCTACGGTTCTTTCGAAGACGTCATGACCACGCTCGAAACAGCCGTCTCAGGCAAGCAGTACGTAGCCGGAAACCACTTCACCGCCGCGGACGTCTATGTCGGCTCCCACATCGCCTTCGGCCTCGGCTTCAACTCCATAGAACCGCGCCCTGCCTTCGTCAGCTACGTTGAAGGCCTGAAAAACCGCCCCGCCTACAAGAAGGCTGCCGAACTTGACGATGCGCTGATCAAAGCAATGAACAGCTAAGCATCTGACTTTGTTGCTGATTACACGGCGACCGTTTCTTCAGTCCGCTCAAGTTTGACGACCTGCGGATCAAACACCTTCCGAAACAGCTCGGACTGGCCGACATAGATCAGCGTGCGATCGGCCATTCTTTCCAGGAAGGCCGTCAGCGCATCGCACGCATCGTCATCCAGATCCTCAAAGACATCGTCAAAGATGATAAAACGCGGACGCAGGATCAAGAGGCTCGCAAATGCGAGCCGGGTCTGATCCTCGCGATCCAGCACTTGGCTCCAGGCCGAAGAGGTATCCAGCGCCTTCTGCAATCGACCAAGCCCCACCTCCTGCAAGGCATCAAGCAGACCGTCTCGCCCGAAATCCGCTGGTGCATGTGGATAGCAGAGCAGTTCAGCTAGCGTGCCCGCCGGAAGTTGCCCCGCCCGCGCAACGAACCGCAAATCGCGGCTTTCAGGATAAACGACCTCGCCGCGTCCCCAAGGCCAGTCACCGGACAAGGCATGAAAGAAAATGCGCTGTTCTTGTACGGAGGATGACGCGATCATCACGCGCTCACCCAACGCGATATCCAGTCTGTCTGTCTCCAACCGCAAGGATGCTGAGTAGGCGGCCTGAGGATCGACGGTGGCCCTGAAGCCGTTGATGGAAAACGTTGATTTCTCGCCAACGCGGTAGGCGATGCACGCCTTTGACGATGCGGAAATGTCCATTTCATTCAGCGCCTGACGAAAGGTACTCACGCGCATCAGCGTCGCCCGCCAGTTCGAAATCATGCCGAAGTTCGTGACATACCACTGCAACGCGGCATTGACCTGGCTGAACGCGCCGGCGGCCATCATCAAGCCGCCAAAGGACAAGGCGCCCGAAAAGTAGGCCGGCGCGGCGACGACCAGCGGTACGATCTGCGCGAGCCAACCGAAACCTGAGGAAACCCAGGTCAACCGCGTCTGTGCCCATGCAAGTTCGCGAAACACACGCAGCAGCGAAACGATACGTTCGCCGATCCGGCGCCGCTCGCGCTCCTGTCCGTCAGCAATCGAGATGACGGCAAGGCTTTCGCTTGTTCGCATCAAGATCGCTCGAAGATCGGCTTCCCGCGCAGACCGCGACTCATTCAGTCCAACGAGCCGGCGCCCCACCACGCTGGTGAGGACGGACGCCGTGCCGGCATAAAGGACGGCAGCCCAGACCATATAGCCGGGAATGGCGATCCGGTACCCGCCAATGGGAAGAACAAGATCACCGGATGTGTTCCACAAGACGCCGACGAAGCTGACCAAGAGGATCGTCGCCTGAACCATGCCAATCGAAAGCGACGTGCTCATGTCGGAAAGATTGCGCGCATCCTCATGCAGGCGTTGATCAGGATTGACGCCGAATGGGCTTGAGGAGGCCAGACGGATGGCTCGTTTGCGCCGCAACCATTGATCGACAAGATCATTCGTCAGCCCTTCGCGCAGACTGAGCGCCATCATCTGGTTGAGCCAGGATTGACCGACATTGAGCACCAGAAGAACCGCGACAATGGCGAAGAAGACCTGCAACTGCTTTACGAAATCCGGCAGGCTGCGCCGTTCCAGCGCATTGTAGAAGGGAACGTTCCAGCGGTTGAGTTCAAGCTGCGCGAAGACGGTCAGCAGGATGACGCTCAGCAAGGCACCCGTCAGCAGGAGGATGCGCGTACGCGCTGCCGAGTGCCAGAAGGCACGAAGCATGAGCCGCATCTGGTCACGCAGGGACAAAACGGGGGTGCCAGCTACAACAAAAGCAGCAGCGTCAACATTTGCAGGCGCCATTGGGACCCCAGAACCACTAAGCAGATATCTGGCTCGCACAGTGCGAGGCCATTCGTCCAGCAGATTGCATCGGTCGAACGGCTTGCCGCGTCATAACGTGGCTGTGAGCGGGCCAGGGGCTGAAAGCGGTCGAAGTCGACCCATATGGGAGGCTCCACTCGAAAGGAGATCGCATCATGAAATCTATGTCCCTCGTTCTTGCCGCAGCCGCGCTTGCAAGCCTGTCCAACGTGGCTTCGGCTCAAACCAGCACCTGGGTCGAGGTCGACGACAAGACCATGGTGGCACCCTTCAATGTCGATGCTGATCGCCTTGAAGACATGGACGTTCATAACGCGGCTGGCCAGAAGATTGGCGAGATCGAGGACGTCATCGGCACCGATCGTGCGGCGGCCACAGCCTTGGTTGTCGACTTCGATGATCAGGCCGGCTTTGGCGACCGCGACGACATCATCGTGCCTATCGAGCGCTTCTCTCTCGACGGAGTGAAGCTCGTTCTAAAGGACGACGCTGCCACGGTTGCAGCTTACGAGGTCTACAAGGACTGACGAAAACCCGCACGTGGCGGAATGAAAAGGGCCGGCTTGGATAGCCGGCCTTTTTGTTAAGCTGCGAGGGCTGACTTGACCGCCGCTATTGCTGCATCGGCCTGGCTTCCATCCGGTCCGCCAGCTTGCGCCATGTCCGGCCGTCCGCCACCGCCCTGGCCGCCCAAAGCCGCCGAAGCCACCCGTACGAGATCAACCGCGCTGATGCGGCTCGTCAGATCCTGCGTCACGCCGACAACCGCGCTGGCCTTGCCGTCGTCGGCCACGCCGATGAAGACGACAACGCCTGAACCGACTTGCTGCTTTGCTTCGTCGGCAAGCGGCTTCAGATCCTTCGGCGACACGCCTGTGACTGTCCGACCAACAAAGGACAGGCCGGCAACCTGCTCGGTTTCACTGCCGCCACCTGAGCTTCCGCCACCGAGTGCCAGCTTGCGGCGGGCATCGTTGAGTTCGCGCTCCAGCTTGCGGCGCTCCTCGACCAAGGCTTCGACGCGCGCAACCGCATCAGCCGGTGCGACCTTCAGGCTCGCGGCGACGGCCTTCAAGCGACGATCCTGCTCATCAAGATGACGCCGAGCCGCCTCGCCTGTCACGGCCTCGATACGGCGCACACCGGAAGCGACCGCGCCTTCATTCACGAGCCGGACCAGGCCAATATCGCCAGTCGCCGAAACGTGGGTGCCACCGCAAAGCTCGGTCGAATAGGACTTGCCGGCCTTGTCGCCCTCGATCGCCGTGCCCATCGACACGACACGAACTTCATCGCCGTACTTCTCGCCGAACAGAGCCATCGCGCCCTCGGCAATGGCATCATCAACCGCCATCAAGCGTGTCGTGACCGGGCTGTTCTGGACCACGATGGCATTGGCCATACGCTCCACTTCTTCGAGCTCGGCATCCGAGATGCCCTTCGGATGCGAGAAGTCGAACCGCAGCCGTTCGGGCGCAACCAGCGAACCCTTTTGAGCGACATGCGTGCCAAGCACTTCACGCAACGCTTCGTGGACGAGATGAGTCGCGGAATGGTTGGCCCGCAACTTGGCGCGGCGGGCATGATCCACTTTCATCTCGACAGGAGCACCGACCTTCAGGTTGCCCGACACGACTTTCGCTTGATGAACGAAAACCCCATCGGCCTTCTTCTGGGTGTCGCTGATCTCCAGCTGGAAACCTTCGCCGGATAGCGTACCCGTATCACCCATCTGGCCGCCGGACTCACCATAGAAGGGCGTCTGATTTGTGACGACAGAAACCGTGTCTCCAACCGCAGCCTGCTCAACCTCGGCGCCGTCCTTGACCAGCGCCGTTATAACACCCTCGGCCTGTTCGGTGTCATAGCCCAGGAACTCGGTGCCGCCCACGCGATCACGTACGGCGAACCAGACGGTTTCGGTTGCCGCTTCGCCGGAACCTGCCCAGTTGGCACGAGCCTCGGCCTTCTGACGTTCCATGGCCGTATTGAAGCTGGCCAAATCAACAGAAATGCCGCGCTGGCGTAGGGCATCCTGCGTCAAGTCGAGGGGGAAGCCATAGGTGTCGTAGAGCTTGAACGCCGTCTCGCCATTGAGGCTGTCGCCTTCCTGCAAGGATGACGTTGCATCCGACAGCAAGGTGAGGCCGCGCGCCAACGTGGTGCGGAAGCGGGTTTCTTCGAGCTTCAGCGTTTCCGTAATCAGCGGCTGGCCGCGTACGAGCTCGGGATAGGCTTGGCCCATCTCGCGCACCAGCGCCGGGACCAACCGCCACAGCAACGGATCGCGCGCGCCGAGCAGCTGCGCGTGGCGCATGGCGCGACGCATGATGCGCCGCAGCACATAACCGCGTCCCTCGTTAGAGGGCAGAACGCCATCGGCAATCAGGAAGCTCGATGCGCGCAGATGGTCCGCAATGACGCGGTGGCTCGCCCGGTTTTTGCCTTCAGCCTTAACGCCCGTCGCTTCTTCCGAAGCACGGATCAGTGCCTGAAACAGGTCAATGTCGTAATTGTCGTGCTTGCCCTGGAGCACGGCTGCGATGCGCTCAAGCCCCATGCCGGTGTCGATGGAGGGGCGCGGCAAAGGCACGCGCTCTTCCTTCGTCAGCTGCTCGAACTGCATGAAAACGAGATTCCAGATCTCGATGAACCGGTCGCCATCCTCATCAGGGCTGCCGGGAGGGCCACCGGCGATTTCCGGACCGTGATCATAGAAGATCTCGGAGCATGGGCCGCACGGGCCTGTATCACCCATCGCCCAGAAATTATCCGACGTCGCGATGCGGATGATGCGGTCTTCCGGCAGACCGGCAATCTTGCGCCAGAACGTCGCCGCTTCGTCGTCGGTGTGATAAACCGTGACGACCAGCTTGTCCTTGGCGAGGCCGAATTCCTTGGTGATCAGGTTCCAGGCAAGTTCGATCGCCTGTTCCTTGAAATAGTCGCCGAACGAGAAGTTGCCGAGCATCTCGAAGAAGGTGTGATGCCGTGCGGTATAACCGACATTGTCGAGATCGTTGTGCTTGCCGCCAGCGCGCACGCACTTTTGCGAGGTTGCGGCGCGGCTATATGGACGCTGTTCCAAGCCTGTGAAAACGTTCTTGAACTGAACCATGCCGGCATTGGTGAACATCAATGTCGGATCGTTGCGTGGCACTAGCGGGCTCGACGCAACAGGCTGATGCCCATTTGCCTGGAAATAATCGAGAAAAGCCGATCGGATCTCGTTGACGCCACTCATGCTCAGGCCTTCGTGAAGAGGTGCCGCAGGGCGGCCAAGGAACCGGCCTTTTAGCGTCAAGCGACGGCAGGTGTCCAGAACGACGCCGCACCATACCCAGGCAGGCTTTGCACATCGCAACCGGCCTTGATGCAGCGCCGCCGACCGGCCAAAGAAAAGGCGCCGGATCGCTCCGGCGCCTTTAAATCAGGCTTCTGCAGCCCGATCACCATCATCATCGCCGTCGAGCCCGCCCGGGCCGCCATTCTCCAGGAACTTCTCGGCGATCAAGCCTGCGTTCTGGCGCAGCGTCAATTCGATCTCGTTCATAACATCGGGATGATCGCGCAAGAAGAGCTTGGCATTTTCACGCCCCTGTCCCAGCCGCTGCGAATTGTAGGAGAACCAGGCACCCGACTTCTCGACAACACCAGCCTTCACACCGAGATCAACCAACTCGCCGGTCTTGGAAACGCCTTCGCCATACATGATGTCGAATTCGACCTGCTTGAAGGGCGGAGCAAGCTTGTTCTTCACAACCTTGACGCGGGTCTGGTTGCCCACGACTTCATCGCGGTCCTTGACCGAACCGATGCGGCGAATATCCAGACGCACCGACGCATAGAACTTGAGTGCATTGCCGCCGGTGGTGGTTTCCGGCGACCCGAACATCACACCGATCTTCATGCGGATCTGGTTGATGAAGATAACCATCGTGTTGGAGCGCGAAATCGAGGCGGTCAGCTTGCGCAGAGCCTGGCTCATCAGGCGCGCCTGCAAGCCGGGCAATGAATCGCCCATCTCGCCCTCGATTTCGGCGCGCGGCGTCAGTGCCGCAACCGAGTCGACCACCAGCACGTCGATGGCGCCCGACCGCACCAACGTGTCACAGATCTCCAGGGCCTGCTCACCCGTATCGGGCTGCGAGATCAGAAGGTTCTCAAGATCGACGCCGAGCTTGCGGGCATAAACCGGATCCAAAGCATGCTCGGCATCCACGAAGGCGCAGACGCCACCCTTCTTCTGGGCTTCTGCAACCGTATGCAGCGCCATCGTGGTCTTGCCCGAGCTTTCCGGGCCATAAATTTCGACGATACGGCCCTTCGGCAAGCCACCGACGCCTAGCGCAATATCGAGGCTGAGCGAGCCGGTTGATACCGTTTCGATCTCCACCACCTGCTCGTTCTTGCCGAGCCGCATGATCGAGCCTTTGCCGAATGCGCGCTCGATTTGCGAGAGCGCCGCATCCAGAGCTTTTGTTTTGTCCACCGAGCTTTCCTCAACTAGCCGCAACGAGTTCTGCGCCATGATACAACACCCCTTGGTCGTGAATCTTGGTCGAAAATGAGGTTCGACCGGCTTTTTTGGACTAACTCGTACGTACTTCTTTTGTTCTCATATTGCAAGAGCCTTCAACTCTTTGCTTGCAAATGGAATTTGTCCCTATGTATCTCGTTTGTTCCAACTCGCCAAATGCTTGTGTATAAAAGATGGTTGGCGGTGCCCGTCCCATAGTGATCCAACCCATGGGATGCCCAAGCGGATTTACGCAGAAGGAGCGATTCTGTAGCAGCCTTCAATGAAAAAGCCGCGCAGATCACTCTGCACGGCTTCGTGCTAATCGCGAGGAGCCTTTCGGCTCACAAGAACAAGGATGCCTTAGGTAATCGGCGTCAGGTAGATTTCCACGCGCCGGTTCTGCGCACGGCCGGACTCGTTGGCATTGGACGCGATAGGCTGCGTCTCACCATAGCCGTTGACTGCGAAGCGACGGGGATCAACGCCCTGTGCGCCCAGATAATCCGCAACCGAGCTCGCGCGACGCTGAGACAAGGCATAGTTGTGGCTGTCGCTGCCAGTGGAGTCCGTATGACCATTCACATCAACGATGGTCTGGTTGTACTTCTTCAACACCAGTCCGACCGCGTTGAGCGTGCCGTAGAAGCCCGGCATGACCGAATCCTGATCGGTGGCGAAGGTGATGTTGGATGGCATGTTCAGCACGATGCGGTCGCCCTGACGGCTGACCGATACGCCCGAACCCTGCAACTGAGCACGCAGCTCGGCTTCCTGTCGATCCATGTAGACGCCAACGGCACCGCCAGCCAAGGCACCAACGCCCGCGCCGATCAGCGCGTTGCGGCGATCATTGCCGCCGGCCAACATGCCGCCCAGTGCGCCGATGCCAGCACCGAGTGCCGCACCGCCGGCGGTGTTCGAAATCTTTTGCTCACCCGTGTAAGGATCCGTGGTGCATGCGCCGAGAAGCAAAGCTCCGGCGACGGTGGTGGCTACGATCAAGCGCAAGGCAATCCCCTTTCCCTCACAAACACCAAAGCGACCGGCTTTGGCTGGCCGGTCGCTCATAGCACAAAATAAGGCAAAAGGTGGATCGAGCCTGCCGGCCTATTCTTCCGGCGCGCCTGGCTTGGTCGGATTTGTCATCGAAACAGGATCGCTAGCCGGGAACGTGTCTTCGAGGCTGTCCTCTAGCTTGCCGTCCTTCTTGTCTCGCGCTTTATCCGCCTGCTCTTTCTCGAGCGATTTCACCGCCGGTGATTCGGCGGCAGGGCTCTTGTTGGTGTCTTCGGCGACCATGGCTAAACCTCCAGCTTTGATCGTCTGCAAAACGCGGGAGACCGAGGCTTGTTCCGGGATGATTGTTCATCCTCGCGTTGGACGTTCATCCTCCTCGTGGAATGCCATGAACGCTGTCTTGTACTCAGTAGAAGCCGCCGGTGGGCTAAACTCGCGGGTCTGAGTTGGCGAAAGTTTGCGCCTTGATGAAACAAGCGCTCGCGCTTTTTGTAAAAGAAGCTTGGCCAAAAGGCTGACGTTCAGCGATTCGTCTCGCGGCTTTGGCGTTACATGATGAGCCTGAGACGACGCATCGCGTTCTGCCAAGCCGGTGTTCTTTCGAGAGTTCCTCACCACGCACTCCATACAACCTGAAATTGCAGAATGCTGTAAAGCTTGGCAGCTTACTTTTTCGTTTCAGATACGTACCGGAATTGAATCAAACCGGTATCATCCATGCAGCTGGACGTCCCCGCCATCAAACCTTGCCGTTACCGCCTTCCAGAACGTCTTTGACCGTTGACGCGAGCTGTTTCAGCGAAAAAGGCTTTGGCAGGAAGCCGAACTGAGCGTCGGCCGGCAGATTTTTTGCGAAAGCATCTTCTGCATAACCGGATACGAAAATGAACTTGATGTCAGGCTGGCGCTGGCGCAACTCGCCGAGCAAGGTCGGTCCGTCCATTTCAGGCATCACCACATCCGACACGACAATGTCGATCTTGCCTTCCAGTTCTTCGAAGATTTCCAGCGCCTCGACGCCCGACGAGGCCTCATGAACGGTATAGCCGCGGGAGGTGAGAACGCGCACGCCGCCCATGCGCACGGCATCTTCGTCTTCCACCAGAAGCACGGTTGCCGACCCCGATAAATCCTGTGAAGCCGACGCGGCAGGCGTGGTAACAGCCGGCGTTTCCACTGCCTCAGCCGGACGGGCCTCGCTTGCAGCAGAGACTTCCACGATGTGGCGCGGCAGAAAGATCCGGAACGTGGCGCCACTTCCGACTTCCGAATCGCAGAAGATATAGCCGCCGGTCTGCTTGATGATGCCATACACCATCGACAAGCCGAGCCCGGTGCCCTCGCCCACGCCTTTAGTCGTGAAGAACGGCTCGAAGATCTTCTTCATGACCTCCGGCGCAATGCCGCTGCCGCTGTCTTGCACCTCGACCACGACGTAGTCGGCTTCGGGAAGCTCGCGATAGCCGTAGCGGCTGCTTTCCTCGGTGCCGACGTTGAGCGTGCGCACCGTCAAACCGCCGCCGCCGGGCATGGCATCGCGCGCGTTGACCACGAGGTTGACGATGACCTGCTCGAACTGGCCGATATCCGCCCGTACCGGCCACAGATCGCGACCGTGATCGATCTGGAGCTTGATCTTGTTGCCGACGAGCCGCGCCAAAAGCATGCGCAGATCGGCCAGCACATCGGTGAGGTTCAGCACCTGCGGCCGCAGCGTCTGCTTGCGCGAGAAAGCCAGAAGCTGGCGCACGAGCGAGGCCGCGCGATTGGCATTCTGCTTGATGTTCATGATGTCCGGGAAGGATGGGTCGGACGGACGGTGGTTGGTCAGAAGCAGATCGGACGCCATGATGATGGCGGTCAGAACGTTATTGAAATCGTGCGCGATGCCGCCTGCAAGCTGACCCACGGCCTGCATCTTCTGGCTCTGCGCCATCTGGTTTTCGAGCGCCTTCTGCTCGGTCGTTTCCACGACATAAACAATGGCGGCTTCTTCAGCGCCCTCGCTGTCGCTGAGGTCGGCAACCGCGTTGACGTAAACGCGCATGTGCCGCTCTTCATTGTTGGGCAGCACGGTGTCGATCGGTGCAATATCGGCCTGCCGCTGGCGGGCCTTTTCCAATGCCGCATGGAAGGCAGGGCGGTCGCGATCGTGGATCACCGAATCGAGCCGCACGCGGCGGTCGATCGCGTCGCGGTCCACCACCGTCGAGAACAGCGACAGGAAGGGTGCATTGGTGCGCAGGATGCGGCCCTGCGCGTCTACGCCGGCAATGGCCATCGGCGTCGAATTGAAGAAGCGCGTGAAGCGGACTTCGGAAGCACGCAGATCGGCAGACGAGTCTTCGCCTTCCGTGCGGTTGAGGACGATGGTGCGCGAGGCGGCCGGCACACCGTCGCGGGTCGCCGACACGCGGTGCATGAAGCGAACCGGCAGCGCTTCGCCGGATGTGGTGGCAAGATCGAGGTCGATCACCGCATTGCGCGTCGTGCCGGGGTCGGCTTTCACCGAGCGGATCAGCGCCATGCCGTCGCCGGCCACGATCTCGCGCAGCGTGACGGAGCCCGGCGTGAAGTTGGCGAGGTCGACGCCCAGCCACTCCGCCAAGGTCGCGTTGATGTAGGTGACGCGGCCATCCGGGTCGGCGGCAAAGAAGCCGGCTGGCGCATGGTCGAGGTGGTCGATGGCTTTTTGCAGATCGAGGAAGAAGCGCTCCTGCTCGGCGCGTTCTTCCGAAATGTCGGCGATCTGCCAGGCATTGACGGGCTGGCGTTCACCGGGCATGCGGAAGGGCCGTGCAACCACGCGATACCAATGCGCGCCGGCTTCCGCACCCGGCTGAATCGCCTGAGGAAGCCGGAATTCACCGTCGCTACCGCGCCCGTTCCGCAAACCGGAGGCAAGGCGGTAGATCGTTTCCGACGCTTCAGGCAGGTCCGACAGCATGCCCTCGACCGTCTTTATGTCGGCAGCCGAGGTTGTGCCGGTCATATCAGCATAGGAGCGGTTGGCGTAGAGGACGCGGTTCTTGGCGTCTGTAACCAGCAGGCCCTGCCCCATCGTGTCGACGAAAGCCTTGGACAGATCATCGGTGCTGGAACGCGGCGCGATCTGAACGAAGCCGATCGCGGTGGCAAAAAGATAGCCGACGCCGATCATCGCCAGCATGCCGAGCATGCCCAACATGAACGGATCGCCGAGACGATCGCGGAAGATCGTGAAGATGAAGGCGGCGACCACCAGAACGCCGATGAAGATCAGCAGCCGCGTTACGGTTCCCGGCCGCGTGTTTTGATCCACGATCGGCGCGGTCGAAACCGTTTCCTTCTGATCTTTGGCCATGCGTTTTCGCCCGATTCCCTGCTTGGCCGTTTGAATCACATTCCAGGCGCAGCGGAAAGGTCCGCCCCATCTTGTAAAGGCAGGGGCTCCGCCTAGCTTGCTGGAAAGGATTGTGCGTGGTTACTGTGCCACAGGTCACAGAACGAGAATGCAAGGAGGCTGACTTTGCTCGCCTGGTTTGAGTCGATCGTCGGCCCGGAATATGCGCCTGCCGCCATGTGGACGATCATCGCCATTGTCGCGCTGATCGTCTTGTTGATCGTGCTGCGCCTGTTGCGTGGCCTGTCTTCCGGCACCTTCGTGATGGGCGGCCGCAACCGCAAGGCTCGGCTAGCCGTGATGGACGCCACCGCCGTGGACGCCAACCGTCGTCTGGTTCTGGTGCGTCGCGACGAAGTAGAGCACCTCATCCTGATCGGCGGTCCGACAGATGTGGTCGTCGAGCAGAATATCCGGCCCTACGCACCAACACGCCCCCATGGCGAGCCGGACGCTTTTGCACCGGTAGCCCATCAAGCTGCACCGGTTGCGCGGCCCACGCGCGACGTTCACGATCTGCCCGTTGCTCCACCCCCAGCCCCTGCCCCGCGTGCGGTTGAACGGCCTGCACCCGCTCCTCAACAACGTGCGGCAGCTCCTGCGGTGCAGCCGCAACCCGCGCCGCGTCAGCAAGTGCCGCAGCAAGCCTATCCGGAGCCTGCACCTGCTGTAGCGCAGCCTGCACCGGAAGCGCCTTACACGCCGCCTGTCCTGCCGGCCGTTGAGCGAGCGGTGGCACCTCCGATCGCGCCGCCGGTTCAGCGCGATTTTGCGGCACCACCAGTGTCCGTCCGGTCTGAGCCGACATTGGACGTTGCACCCCGCACACCTGCACCCGTTGCTACCCAGCGGCGCGACGACGATGACAGCGCCCTGGAAGACGAGATGAACCGACTGCTAAGCGGCTTCGACACCGAACCCAAGCGGTGAAACAAAAAAGGCGCTTCCAGTGGAGGCGCCTTTTTGATGTTGGTCGACAAGAGTTGTCTTAGTCGTCGCGATAAACCTTTTCACGGCGCTCATGGCGTTCCTGCGCTTCGATCGACAAAGTCGCGATCGGCCGCGCATCGAGGCGCTTCAACGAAATCGGCTCACCCGTTTCCTCGCAGAAGCCATAGGTGCCTTCGTCCAAGCGAAACAGCGCCGCGTCGATCTTGGAGATCAGCTTGCGCTGACGGTCACGCGCGCGAAGCTCGATCGAACGATCGGTTTCCGAGGAAGCACGATCGGCAAAATCGGGGTGGTTGGCATTCTCGCGCTGAAGAATTTCCAGCGTCTCGCGCGCTTCACGAAGAATGTCGTTCTTCCAAGCCACGAGCTTGGCGCGGAAGTACGAGCGCTGCCGATCATTCATAAACGGCTCGTCTTCGGAGGGTACATATTCGTCAATCACGAGCGCGTTCATAAGACTCACCCCACAACATTGAACCCGGCGCCTATATATTTCGGGAGAATACCCCACACAAGCGGCTTGTGGCAGCGACACGCAAAAGTTAATCTTTGCTATAAGCGCAAGAGGATCAATGACTTAACTGAGCGTTCCTTGCGTCTGAAAGGAAGCTGTGCCTCTTTCAACAGCAAACTGCCTGTCATCAGGACAAGAAATGATGGACACAAAGAAGCTGTATAGCGGCCAGTATATGCAGGCTTTCTCAAGCAAGTCCTACGACTAAAGGAGTAGATCATCGCTAGCCGGCTTTATCTTCTGCGTCACGCCAAGGCCCGTTTTGCCTCTCCCGGCATGCGCGACTTTGATCGTCCGCTTGAACCGATCGGACAGGACGATGCGTCCGCGGTTGGTCGCGACATGGCCGAGCGGAACTGGATGCCTGACCTCGTGCTTTGCTCAACGGCAACGCGTGCCCAGCAGACATGGGACGGCTGCAGTGCAGAGCTTTCATCGGTACCGACGACAAGGCTGATTGAGGATCTGTATAGCGCCGACGCCTCCGGCTACGTTCAGATCATCCAGGCATCGGGTGCGACACAATCGCTGATGCTGGTCGGGCATAATCCTATGATTGAGGATGTGACGCTGGCGCTTGTGTCGCAAGACGATCCCCATGCCGAGCAACTGCGCCGTTCAGGCTTTCCCACGGCTGGCCTTGCCGTGATCGACTTCGAGGATGACATCGCGAACATCCAGCCTGGAACAGGCCGCCTGGTGGAAATCCTGAAGCCCGAGGGCCGCTAGCATTTAAAAGGAAGCCGGACTCTCTATATGCGGCTCTGACTTTCACGGAGCCGGGCGTGGCATCTTCCATTACCAGTCTGACCGATGAAGCGCGGATTGCGCTCGACACACTGACTGGCCGCGCCAGCAATCTCTTCAATCCAACGCTGCGGATCGGTGTGACTGGCCTGTCGCGAGCGGGCAAAACGGTGTTCATTTCCGCGCTGGTGCACAACCTCTTGCATGGCGGCCGGCTGCCGTTGTTCGAAGCGCAGAAGTCCGGCCGCATTGCCCGCGCCTTTCTTGAAGAACAGCCCGATGACGCGGTTCCGCGCTTCCAGTATGAGGACCATATCCGCGCGCTGATCGGCGATCGGGTCTGGCCGGACTCCACGCGGGCAATTTCTGAGCTTCGTCTGACCGTCGAATACGAGTCGGCATCAGGCTGGAACCGCATGTTCTCGCGCGGTCGGCTTTCGATCGATATCGTGGATTATCCGGGAGAATGGCTGCTCGATTTGCCGCTTTTGGGCAAAACCTACGCCGAATTCTCCCGAGATGTGTTCGAACTTGCCGCTTTTCCCGTCCGTGCCGGGCTATCCGAGGAGTGGCGCGCACGGGCGGCGACTGTCGATCCGAATGCCGACGCGGACGAGATGACGGCACGCTCGCTTGCCGAAAGCTTCACCGCCTATTTGAAAGCGGGCAAGGATGACAGCCGCGCTTTATCCACGCTGCCACCGGGGCGCTTTCTCATGCCGGGCGATCTAGAAGGCTCGCCGGCTCTGACCTTCGCACCCCTGCCCAATCTCGGGGATGTAAGGCCAAGATCCGGCTCGCTGCATGCGATGATGGCGCGGCGCTATGAGGCTTACAAATCGCACGTGGTAAAGCCGTTCTTCCGCGAGCATGTCACGCGATTGGATCGTCAGATTGTGCTGGTGGATGCCATGCAGGCCATGAACGCCGGTAGCGAGGCCGTTGCCGACCTTGAACGGGCGCTGACCGAGATTCTGAACTGCTTTCGCCAGGGACGCGGTCATCTGCTGACCGACCTGTTTTCACGCCGCATCGACCGCATTTTGATCGCTGCGACGAAGGCCGATCACATTCATCACGAAAGCCATGACCGGCTTCAGGCGATCGTGCGGCGCATTGCTGACCGGGCTATTGCGCGCGCTGATTTCTCCGGCGCAGCGGTCGATGTCGTTGCCATGGCCGCCGTGCGCGCGACCCGTGAAGGCACGGTCGGCGACGGTTCGGACGCATTGCCGGTGATCATGGGAACGCCGCTTGCGGGTGAGACGATCGACGGCGAGCGGTTCGATGGGAAAACGGAAACAGCGATATTTCCCGGTGACTTGCCGGCGAAACCGGATTCTATCTTTCAAGACGTTGACTCAAACTCTCATCCAATCCGCTTCGTGCGCTTCCGCCCGCCAAGGCTGGAACGCAACACGGCCGGCATGACGCTGTCCCTGCCCCATATCCGCCTCGACCGCGCCTTGCAGTTCCTGCTGGGGGATCAACTCGCATGACCGAGATGCCGCGCCGACCAGCCTCGTTTCCGATCACTGCCGAGCCTGAAGCACCCTTGCATGTGGAGGCTGCTCCGCGCCGTCCGCGTGCGATCGTTGACACGTCCGCCGTGCGCGCTGCGGAACACGACATCTTCGACGAACCAGACGTGGTAACCGCACCGCCGCCGCCGGCTACCGCAAAACGGCGACGCTCGCCTTTGGCGGCGATCTTCCTGTCCGCGTTCGGCGCGTTCGTGTCGCTGGCTGTCGGGCTTTGGGCCGAGAGCATCATCCGCGATCTGTTTGCCCGCACCCAATGGCTGGGCTGGCTCGCCGCTGCTCTTGCGGGCACTGCCGCTCTGGCGTTGCTGGCGATCCTCCTGCGCGAAGTCATTGCCCTACGACGGCTTAAATCGATGGAAGTGTTCCGCAGCCGCGGCATCGCCGTAATCGCCAACAATGACACCAAGGGCGCACGGGCACTGGTGCAGGATCTCAGTTCATTTCTGTCGGCGAAGCCCGAAACCGCAGCCGGACGGCGTATGCTGAACGATCTGCGTGATGATGTGATCGATGGCGCCGACCTCATGCGTCTGGCCGAAACCGAACTTCTCACGCCGCTCGACCAGCGTGCGCAACTCATGATCCTCGATGCCGCCAAGCGCGTATCGCTGGTCACGGCAGTCAGCCCCCGCGCACTGGTGGATCTGGCCTACGTGATCTTCGAAGCAGGAAGGCTGATCCGCCGGATTGCCGACCTTTATGGCGGCAGGCCGGGCACGCTTGGTTTTATCCGCATTGCGCGCGACGTGCTGGCGCATCTGGCGGTCACCGGTACGGTCGCGTTTGGTGACAGTCTGGTGCATCAGCTGGTTGGTCAGGGATTGGCAGCGCGCTTGTCAGCCAGGCTCGGCGAAGGCGTGGTCAACGGCATGATGACGGCTCGCATCGGGCTTGCGGCCATGGAGACGGCGCGTCCGCTGCCGTTCAACGCGGTGCGCCGGCCCGGTATCGGCGACTTTCTGGCTGCGCTCTCCGCCTTTGCCCGCGCGCGTCGAAGTGAAGACGACGGTGCCCCTGCGTGACTCGATCGGAGCACCAACTCGACTCGGTCGCTACGAAGCATTAACCATTCGAAGGCATGGTCAAACTCAGTTTTCCAGCCCTCGTGTCCCGTCTGGTAGCCCTTTGATGAAACGCACTGTTCTTTCTGCTGCGGCTGCTGTTGCCGTGCTCGCTTCCACGTTCGCTTCGCCTGTTTTCGCAGCCGATCAGGACAAGCAATTCTTCGAAGGCGTACAGGGCGAATGGTCCGGCGCAGGCGAAGTCGTGGCCGGCAAATACAAGGGCACGAAGTTCAACTGTAACTTCACAGGCTCCAGCCACGCCCAGAAGGTCGGTATGGCGCTCGATGGCAGCTGCCGCGTCGGCATGTTCACGCAGGTGATGTCGGCCCGTTTCGAAAAAAACGGCAAGACCTATTCCGGCACCTTCCTCGACGGCGCTGAGGGCAAGGGCCTCAACGTGACGTCCGGCAATGTCACCGGCGACAAGGCGGTTTTCGGCCTGCACCGAGCGCAGCTTCGCGGCGCGATGCTCGCACGCCTGGCTGATCCCGAAACGATGAACGTCACCATTTCCGTTCGCGTGAACGAAGAAATGGTGCCGGTGATCGGCATGAGCCTCAAGCGCGTCGACATGACCGCAGTCGGTGCCATCGCCAAGAACTAGGCGGCAGCGACTGGCGGGCTGGCTATCGCAACCAGTTCTCGCCTGAAGCGGCGACCGTGATGCCGCTTTTGTCCAGGCCAGCGGCAACGTCTGCCGCCGATCCCTGTGCTGTCGGCAGGTTTGGCGCGATCTCGGCCAGCGGCACCATTACGAAAGCCCGCTCGGCCATGCGCGGATGCGGCACCTGCAAGCCGGCCTCCTCCACGCTGCGGTTGTCGAACCACAGAACATCCATGTCGATCACACGCGGACCCCAACGCTCCGTGCGTACGCGCTTGAGTTGGCTTTCGGTCGCCAGGCACAGGTCCAGAAGAGCGCGCGGTTCGAGCGTTGTGGAAAGCTCTGCCACGGCATTCAAGAAGTCCGGCTGGTCGAGCTTTCCCCAAGGCGGCGTGCGATAAAGCGACGACACGGCAACGACGCTGACCTCGGCGCTTTCATCCAGCCGATGCAGAGCGTCACGCATGGCAGCCTGCGGGTCGCCGAGATTGCCACCCAGCCCGATAAAGGCACGATGCACGGCGATCAGCCCTGCGGCCAGGCGATCGTTGCCTCGACATAATCCAGCACGCCGGGAACCGGCGCGTTAGGTTTGCGAACGGTGATCTCGACCTTGGCGATCTGCGGAAAGCGCGCGCAAAGCTTTTGCGCCACTTCCAGCGCAAGCGCTTCGATCAGGAAGCGACGCGCGCCGGTGATGATCTCCTCGATCACCGTGAAGGCGACACCGTAGTCGACAGTGCCCTGGATTTCATCAGCCGCAACGGCATCCGCCGCATCGACGGTCATGACAGCATCGACATAAAAGCGCTGACCCAGCCGCTCTTCTTCCTCCATCACCCCATGGCGGGCAAAGAAGGCGCAGTTCTTCATTCGGATCACGTACATGGAACGTCGCTCTTAAAGTCGGGGTTCGGCTTGAAGCATAGCATCCACAACGGCAAGGGCATCCCTGTTCATTGCGACATCATGCACGCGAAAAAGGACGGCGCCTGCCATGCGCAGGATAACGCTTGTGGCAGCCGTTGCCGCGTCGCGCTCTGCGGGCTCGCGACCGGTGATCGTGCCGAGAAAGCGCTTGCGCGAGGTGCCGACAAGTAGCGGAAAGCCGAGCGCCTTCAACTCGGCCACGCGGCGCATCAGCGATAAGTTCATGGCCAGCGTTTCCTTGCCGAAGCCGAATCCGGGATCGAGCACGATCTGCTCGTTCGTCACGCCGGCTTCATGGGCGATTTTCAGCGAGCGCTGCAGGAAGCCGACCTGATCTTCGATCACGTCAGGCAAGATCGGACGGCCGCCGCGATTGGTATGCATGATGACCAAGCCGGCGCCGTTCCGCGCCGCCACCCCCGCTAGGTCAGGCTCCCGCTGCAAGCCCCACACATCATTGACGATATGCGCGCCGGCATCCACCGCAGCTTGCGCCGTCTCCGCGCGATAGGTGTCGATCGAAAGAAGAACATTGAACCGCTCAGCGATGGCCTTGATGGCGGGAACAACGCGGTTGCGCTCTTCTTCCGGTGACACCGGTGCTGATCCAGGCCGCGTCGACTCGCCGCCCACATCGATGATCGAAGCGCCCTCTTCCACCAGCCGCTCGGCTTGGCGAAGAACCGCATCCAGGCTGGTATACTGGCCGCCGTCGGAGAAACTGTCCGGGGTGACATTCAACACGCCCATGAGCTGCGCTTGCCGCACGAGTTCGAGGCTGCGGCCATGGGCAAGGCGCCAAAGGCGCGTCTGGTCAATTGTCACGTTCATTCATTCGCTATGCGGCGGCTGCCGATTGTTTGCAATGTCGGGAAATGGTGCGGCGCGCCACCTTTCATCCTCATTCACTGTTAAGGTGAGCATGGGCATGGTTGAGGCCCAACGGAGCTTTGCCATGAAACGGCTGTCCCAACGTCTCGTTCTGACGGCATTGATCGCCGCGACCATCGGGTTGCCGGCCCATGCGGCCTCCGTCGTGAAAACATATAGCTATTTCAACATCGGTGGTCGGACCCTGGAAGAGCTGGAAGGCGAGCTCAACAAGCGCGGACCGCAGATGAAGAACACCGGACGCCGCCACCCTGGCGCGACACAGATGGAGTTTACCTCAAGGGTTGGCTACGCCGAACAAGGCGGCAAATGCGCGGTTGCGAAGGCGACTGTTACCGTCAAAGCCAAGGTCATCCTGCCGCGGTGGCGCGCACCGCGCCGTGCCGATCAGGATACGCGGCTGATCTGGAACACGCTTTCGGCCGACATCAAGCGTCATGAGGAAAGCCATGTCGGCATTGCCAAGAACCATGCGCGTGAGTTGGAAGACGCTCTGCGTGGACTTGGCCGCTTCCCGACCTGCCAAGCCGCGCAAAGCAGGGTGAAGCAGGTGACGGACAGAATTCTGGCCAAACACGACCGCGAGCAAACCCGCTTCGACAAGATCGAAGGCATCAACTTCGAAAGCCGAATCTTGCGCCTGCTGCAATATCGCATGGAGCGCATGTAGCGCCGATCTTTTCAGCGCTACGAGGACCGAACAGGCTGCGCGCTGCGCTCAGCCCTGCCGTTCAGGGACGTGGATGATCAGGCCTTCGAGTTCGGCCCTGACCTTGATCTGGCACGACAGGCGAGAATTCGGCCTGACATCATAGGCGAAGTCGAGCATATCCTCTTCCATCGCCTCGGGCTCGCCAACAAGCGCGGTGAACGCCTCGTCGACATAAACGTGGCACGTCGCGCAAGCGCAGGCGCCGCCGCATTCCGCCTCGATGCCCGGCACGTTGTTGCGCAATGCGGCTTCCATGACCGTCGTGCCATCAGCGACCTGGAGATCGAAACGTGTGCCGTCAAAGGCGACCATCGTGAGTGCAGTCATGGTAGATATCCCGGGGAATGAGGCCAAGGCGGAGATAAGTCCTGCCTAATCCAAGTCAACGTATTTATGGCCGCACCCGTGCCCTTGATGGCGTTCAGGAAGCGAGTTCATCAATAAAGGCGAGCGCCTCGTCGATCAGGCGCAGCAGGTGCGCGATCTTTTCGCGTGAGGTTGGATCGTGTTCGACTTCGGCCGAGCAGCGCGCGATCGCCGCAGCGCCGATCCCCGCGGCCGAGCCCCGCAGGCCGTGCGCCAGCTGCTTTCGGTCATCCTCGGAAGCCTGTTCTATCGCCTCCGCAACCGTTCTTACCTGCTGCCGAAACAGGGCCAGGACCTCACCCTGTAGCTCGCGATCGCCCATCGTCTGGCCAGCGAGATAATGCAGGTCGATCGGGCGCTCACTGGACATCGCGCTGGAATCATTCGCCGCCAAGGGCACGTGTTCGGCAGCAATGGCTGCTGCGCCTTCCACCATTTTCATGATGCTTTAATCTCTCCACCCCGTTCATCCACAGGCCGTCAGATGGCCGCCGGTCTGCGCGTTAACGACAACTTGCCCGGAAATACTGAAAACTGCACGATTGGCTTGGCCGTCGTTAACCTTGTATTTAAACTTTTACACATTCCGCGCGTTGTCGGTTTTCAATGGCCGACTGTGCCAGTACGATACGAGCTTGGATACGAAGGACTCCTGTGGCCGTTTAATGGCGCAGGCCACTTCGAACAGCGTACGGGGTAGCGTCACATGGCTCTTAAAGTGAATTCCAGCCGCAAGCCTGATCCTGCCATCGATGACCAGGATGTCAGCCGGGAATTGGAAGAAGCACTGGCGCTGGACCTGACCGGCGATCTCGACATGGACTCCTCCATGGAAGATCTCGAGCTCCAGATCTCCCAGGCTGCTGAAGAGCTGGCGCGCGAAGGCCGCGGCGATCATCAGCCTGTTGCCGAAGCTCCGGTTGTTGAAGAGCCCGTCGCATCCGAGCAGCCCCGCTCCGACGCTTCCATGCAGTTCGACCCGATCGCCGGCGCAACGGAAGACGACACCCTCGATCTCGACGACGCCCTGCTTTACTCCGGCGCGCACGCCGCTGCAGAACCTGTCGCTACCCAGTCAGCCGCAGCAGCAGCGCCAGTTGCAGCAGCACCAATCGTTGAGCCACGTCCGGCACCGCAGCCTAAGCCTGCAGCGAAGATCGAAGCCGCGAATGTCGAGCCGGCCGCAGCCCCGCTGTCGCGCACCGCTGATCCCGCACCCGCCCCGGCACCGGTCTTTGCTCCGGCCAACGACCGCTTCAAATCCGCCAGCACCGCCGTTGAGCGCGTAGCCGAGCGCCGCCCTTCACGCGCCGGCTATTGGGGGGCAACCATCCTGTCCACCGCCTGGGTCGGCGGCGGCGCGCTTCTCGCCAACGCCCTTTACGGCCCGCAAATCTGGCAGCCGGCGAGCTATCCGGAAATCTTGGCAAATCCGTCTGTTATCGGCCTCGCCGCAGGCACGGTCCTGCCGGTGATGCTGTTCTGGGCCTTTGCGGTGATGACCCGTCGCGCTCAGGAAATGCGGATTGCCGCACAGTCGATCTCCGAAGTGGCCCGCCGTTTGGCTGAGCCGGAAACCATCGCGCAGGACCGCGTGATGATGGTGGGTCAGGCGATCCGTCGCGAAGTGTCCGCCATGGGCGAAGGCATCGAGCGCACGCTTGCCCGCGCGGTCGAGCTGGAAACGCTGGTTCATACCGAGGTCAACGAACTCGAGCGCGCTTATTCCGAAAACGAAATGCGCATCCGCTCGCTGGTGGATGGTCTAGGCGCCGAGCGCGAGGCCGTGGTCAGCCATGCCGAGCGCGTGCGTGCCTCGATTTCCGGCGCGCATGAGCAGCTGAAGGAAGAGCTCGGCCAGGCCGGCGCTGTGATCAGCGGCAACATCCAGGACGCCTCGACCCGTTTGGCCGCCACGCTGAACGAGTCCGGCGACGCGCTCCTTGCGAACTTCAACGACCGCGGCGAACAGGTGAAGTCGGCGATCGACAGCCGTCTGGACACGATCTCCGAACGCATCACGACGTCCGGCGAAGCCTTTGCCGGCCTGCTCGACACCCGCATCGCGACCTTGGGCGAGAAGACCGACGGCGCCAACCGCGCTTTGGCCGAGATGCTCGACGAGCGCACCGGCGGGATCGTTTCGCTGTTGGGCGGCGCGACGCGTGCGCTGAGCGAGGAATTCGAACTCAAGCTCGGCGGCATCGAAAAGACGCTAGCCGAACGCGGCCAGTCGCTGATCGGCGCGTTTGAAAGCCGCGCCGAAGCGCTGGATGGCAATGCAGAACGGCTCAACACCGCGCTGGAAGCCCGCGCTCGTAGCATCAACGAGACGCTGATGGCGCGCACCCGCGACATCGCCGGCACGTTTGCGACCGGCAAGCAGGACCTCATCACCGTTATCGACGAAGGCAAGGCGCGTATCGGCTCCGAAATGGCCGACCTCGTTCTGTCCACCTCGTCCATGCTGGAAACGCGCGCCGCAGACTTCAGCGGCCGTCTGGCTGCAACGCGCGACGATCTCTCCGCCAACCTCGACGAAGATCTGCGCAAGCTGGAAGAAGCGCGCACCCGCATCGATCTGTCGCTGGGCGACGCCCGCGCAGCCCTGTCTTCCGCAACCGACAGCACGCGCTCGGCGATCGAAGACGCTCTGGCCGACGCGACCGGCCACCTGCAGACCACCCTTGGTGACGCCTCCACCCGCCTGTCCGATCTGGTGCGGGAAGCAGCCACCACCGTGGAAACGCAGTTCCGCTCCGGCGAAGTCGCGCTCGGCTCTTCGCTGGGCGGCGCAACCGACCGTGTGGAAGCCGCCATCGGCGATGCCACAACGCGTCTGGACGACCTGATCCGCAACGCAGCCGACGCCGTGGAAGCTCGCTTCCGTGCTGGCGAAACCTCGATTGACGCGACCCTGTCGGGTACCGGCGACCGTGTTGAAGCTGCGATCAGTGGTGCGGTGTCCAAGCTTCAGGACACGTTCCGCGACGGTGAGGCCAACCTCACCAACAGCCTGGGCGGCGCGGATGAGCGCGTCGGCGCGGCGATCGGCGGCGCAGTGACCCGTTTGCAGGAAACCTTCCGCGGCGGCGAAGCAGCCCTTGGCAACACGCTGGGCGATGCCTCGATAACGCTGGAGCAGGCTTTGCGCGAAGGCCGGGCTACGCTCGACAAGTCGCTCAGCGACGCCACCTCCACCTTTGACATCCGCGTCGGCGACGCCCGTACGGCGCTCGAGACCACCCTTGGCGCGGCCCGCGAAGGCATCAATCTGTCGGTGCACGAACATTCCCGCGCGATTGCCTCGGCCGTTGACGAACAGGAGCGCCGCTTCGCCGAGAACCGCGAGCGCCTGAGCGCCGTGCTCGACGCAGATTTGCAGCGAATCGCCGAGTCCCGCTATGCGGTTGACCGGATGATCAGCGAACAGATCCGCGGTTTCGACGAAGGTCGCGAACAGCTGACCCGAGCGCTGGAAGACGATCTCCTGCGTTTCGCGGAAGCCCGCTTGCAGGCAGATTCCGCGCTTGGTGGTCATGTCGAGAAGCTGGCGGAAGGCCGCGCCGCGCTCAGCCGCGCCATCGAAGACGATCTTGCCCGCCTGACCGAAGTAAGGTCCGAAATCGACTCGGCTGTGTCCAACCACGTCGGCAAGCTCGCGGAAGGCCGCAGCTACCTGTCGCGGGTCATGGAAGACGATCTGCAGAAGCTGGACGAGACCCGCAGCGCGCTCGACGAGACCGTGCTGGCGCATGTGCGTGCCCTTTCCGAAGGTGGCGCAGGCGTTGCCCAGTCCTTCGCCGACAGCCGCCGCGCGATCGCCGACCTGCTGGCAGCCGGCCGTGCCGAACTCAGCGACGCGCTCACGAACAGCGCAGCCAGTGTTTCCGTCGCGCTTACTGCCGATGCTGAGCGCCTCGATGAGGCCTTCCGTCGTCACACCGGCGTGATTGAAGAGCGCACGCGCACCATGGAAACGGCCCTAGCAACTGGCATCGACAATGTCCGCGGTACGCTGGAGCGCAGCGCCGGCGTGGTTGCCGGAGCACTGCGCGATCGCCTGATCGAAGTCACCGGCTCCCTGCACGAAGAAGCCGACAAGGCGTTTGTGGATGTCGACCGCCGCATCGCCGAGCGCGTCGACGCTACGGCAGCACAGCTCGGACTGCGTGCCGATGATGTGGCCCGCGCCTTTGCCGATGCCGATCGTGAAATCCAGGCACGCGCCGAGCAAACCGGCACCCAACTGTCCGAACGGGCCGCCGCCATTTCCGGCGCCCTTGAGGAAGCCGATCTGCGGTTGCGCCGTAGCGCTGAGGAAAGCGGCGAGCGTCTGGCTGCGATGGTGGAAGCCGTTGCATCCCAGCTCGGCGCCCGCGCCGAAGACGTTGCCCGCGCCTTTGCTCAGGCCGATCGTGAGATCCAGGTTCGCGCCGAGCAGACCGGTACGCAGCTGTCCGAACGGGCGGCGGCGATCACCGACGCCCTTGGCGAGGCCGATCAGCGGCTGCGTCAGAGCGCGGAAGAAAGCGGCGCACGTTTGGCGGCCATGGTGGAAGGCGTTGCATCCCAGCTCGGCGCACGCGCCGTGGATGTGGCGCACGCCTTTGCCGATGCCGATCGCACGATCCAAGAACGTGCCGAGCAGAGCGGTGCGAAGCTTGCCGAGCGCGCTGCCGCTGTTACCAAGGCGCTGGAAGAAGCCGACCGCCGCTTGCGCGCACGTGCTGAACAAAGCGGCGAACTGCTTTACGCAAAGGTCGGCGAAATTGCCGGCAGCTTCGACAAGATCGACCATCAGCTGTCCACGCGCTTCGCCGAAGGTGGCAACCAGCTTTCGGCTCATGCCGAGGAACTGGCACGCGCTATCGTGGATGCCGATCAGCGTCTCGCTGCCCGCTTTACCGACAGCAACGCCCTGCTGCGCGAGCGCAGCAATGGCATCGAAACTGTGCTGGCGGAAACCGATCGCCGCATCGCAGAGCGCATCGCAGCCAGCGATCAGACCCTGCAGGAGCGTGCGCAGGACATCGCCCGGATTCTCGGCGAAGCGGATCAGGCCATCGCATCGCGTCTCGACAACAGCGGCGCCCTGCTCGGCTCGCGCACCGAAGAACTCGCCAAGCTTCTTACCGAAGCCGATCGGGCAATTGGCGCACGCTTTGCCAACAGCGGGTCGCAACTCGGTTCGCGGACGGAAGAGCTTGCCCGCCTTCTCGATGAGGCCGATCAGCGCCTGGCAGATCGTGTGGCCGGCAGTGATGCCACTCTGCGCGATCGTGCTGAGGCGATCACCAACGCCTTTACTGAAGCCGACCAGCGCATTGCCGATCGCGTTGCACAAAGCACCGGTTTGCTGGCTTCGCGTGCCGAAGAGATCGTCAACACGCTGTCCGACACCGATCGGCAGCTGTCGGCCCGCGCGGACAACGCCGCTCAGGCGCTGCTTGCCAAGATCGACGAGATCGCTCAGGCCTTCGATGCCAATGACGGTCGCCTCACCGGCCGTGCGGAAGAAACGGCAGCAATGCTGTCCAGCCGCGCAGCCGAACTGGCCGGAATCTTTGCCGAAGCCGACCAGCGCATCGCCGATCGCTCGACGCAAACCGCGGAACTGCTCGATGGCCGCACGCAGGCTCTCGAAACCGCACTCACCCAGGCCGATCGCCGTTTGACGACCAGCATGGGCGCACTGGCAGCGCGCGTCAGCGAGCAGCTTGGCGACATGAACCAACGTCTGGAAGCCAGCGCCAGCACGGTGGGCGAGAAGCTCAACGAGCAGGTCGAGGCTGCGGAAGCCAAGCTTGCCGCAAGTGCTGCCGAACTGGCCGACACCTTCAACGCGGTGAACTCGCATATCGGCCAGCGCACGGGCGAAGCCGCGCAGACGATCGAGCGCCATGCCCGCGATCTCAGCGCCATGCTGGCTCATCGTTCCACCGAGATCGCCAAGCTGCTGGACGAAACGGCACGCCCGTTGGTCGAGCGCTTCGCAGCAAGCGGCAGCGAACTCCAGTCCAATCTGGAAGAAGCCGCCGAGCGCGCAGCCGAAAAGCTGCGCCAGGAAAACGAAGCGTTGGTCAACGCGCTGGCATCGCGCACGGCAGAGACTCTGTCGGCTGTGGAGGGTGCACGCTCCTCGCTCAGCGCTGGCGTCGGCGAGCTGATCGAGCGGCTGACCAACTCCAATGCCCGCCTCGGCGAGCTGGTCGAGTCGGCTGCGAGCAACCTCACCAGCATCGACGAGAAGCTGCTCGGCACGACGCAGAACTTCGCTACCACGACCGAACGTGCGGCGCAGACCTTCGCAAGCTCGGCTCGCCTTATTGATGCCAATGCCGGCCGTTTGACGGAACTGTCGTCCAGCACGCTGAAGGACATTGCCGCTATCGCCCGCCGCTTCGACGAGCATGGCAAGGTCCTGTCCAACGCCTCCGACCTGCTCGGCTCGGCGCAGAGCAACCTCGCTTCGACGCTGGACGATCGTCAGGGCGCGCTTGAGGAACTGGCCGTCGGCCTCGTCAAGAAGTCCGAAGACATCGAGCGGACCATGCGTTCCTTCGAGGATCTGGTGGGCAAGGCGCTGGAACGCGCCGAAGGCCGCACCCGCAGTTCGACGGACCAGATCCGCAGCGCCATCTCGGAAGTGGTTGAATCCGCAACGCAGCGCTTTGCCGATGCGACGACGGAGATGAAGAAGACCGCCGACGCGATCCGCACTGACTTGGAAGACACGCGCTCGCAGCTCAAGAAGGGCGTTCTCGACCTGCCGGAAGAAACCAAGCAGTCGACCTCGGCCATGCGCCGCGCTGTGACCGAGCAGATCAACGCGCTGAAGGAACTGTCGGATATCGTCGCCAAGTCCGGCCGTGCCTTCGATGCGACGGAACGCTCGGCTCCCCGTCAGCCCGCTCCAGCCCCTGTTGCGTCACCTTCTCCGGCGCCAGCGGCACAGGTGGCAGCACCGCGTCCCGCTCCGGCTCCGGCAGCGCGCCCCGTTGCAGCCCCGGCAGCAACGGCGGTGATGACCGCACCGGCCCCGGCAACGCGTTTGCAGCCATCACAGCCGGCACCGGCCCGCGAAGCGGCGCCTCAGGGCGGTTGGGTTCGCGATCTGCTGCGTGGCGCCTCGCGCGAAGAAACGGCTGTGGCGGCACCGGCTGCGCAACCGACGACCCCGGCCCGTTCACCGCTGCATGTGGTGGAATCGCTCAATTCGCTTTCGGTCGATATCGCCCGGGCGATTGATCATGATGCCTCGATCGAGCTGTGGGATCGCTATCGTAAGGGCGAGCGCAACGTCTTCACGCGTCGCCTTTACACGCTGAAGGGTCAGCAGACCTTTGACGAAATCCGCCGCAAGTACGAGGGCGATACGGAGTTCCGCACTGCGGTTGACCGCTACTGCAACGACTTCGACAAGCTTCTGGCCGATGTGACCCGCAACGATCGCGATAACATGATGGCGCAGACCTATCTTTCGTCCGATACGGGCAAGGTCTACACGATGCTCGCCCACGCCAGCGGCCGCCTGAAGTAAGCAGCAGGCATCACAAACAAGCAAAAGGCGGGCTTTGGTCCGCCTTTTTTGTGCAAGGAGGAAGGGTCTTGATTACGACCGATCGACTGCTGCTTCGGCCTCATACGATCGAGGACATGGACGCGCACTACGCGCTGTCCGCAGAGCCGGAAGTATACCGCTTTCTGGCAGGACGGCCCTCGACACAGGAAGAAACCTGGCTGCGGTTGCTTCGCTTCGTCGGGCACTGGAGCAGCTTCGACTATGGCCTCTTTGCCGTGGTCGATCGCTCGACGGGAAAGCTGATCGGCGATACGGGCCTTGCCCATTTCTGCCGCGAGCTTGGGCCGGATTTCGATCCCTATCCGGAAACAGCCTGGATTTTCAGCGCCTCCGTGCATGGCAAGGGCATGGCGTTCGAGGCTGCCTCGGCTGCGCATGACTGGTTCGAGACCAAGACGGGCAAGCGTGAAGCTGTCGCGATCATCAATCCAGACAACGCGGCATCGCTGCGGCTGGCGGGCAAGCTGGGTTATGAAGCGTTTGGCAGCGCGACCTACAAGGAGCACGACGTCACGACGCTGCGCCGTACGCCCTAAACAAAAAGCGCACCGCCAAGGGCGACGCGCTTCGTATTCGATTTGTTTAAGACGGTCCGTCGGATCGTCTTGGTGACCTCAGATCGAAGACGCCGTCCAGGCGACGATCTCGGCACCGGCCTGATTGAAGGCGCTGTCGAGCGCTTCCACATAAGCAGCGTTGCCCTTGGCGCCGCCACCAAGCGGTGCCCGCGCGGTGAAGGTGCGCGAGGCGCGTACCACGCCCGTGCGATCATTGAGAACGCGGATGAACAGCTCGACCACAGCCGAATTGCCGGCTGCATCGATCTGGAAGCGGCGGACCTCGGTCACGACCTGATAGTCGATCGCCAAGCCTTCACCGGGCTTGCCCACGCCGCCGAAGCGACCGGAAGCCTGGAAGCTCTCTGCCAGCCGGGCCTGAACGACGCGAGGCAGACGATCGGCCCACTGTGCACCGCCGAGATATTCGATTTCGCCGACAGCCGGCGTGATGACGATGCGCTCGCTGTCCAGCGCCTTGAGCGCAGTCGGCTCGGCAATCAGCACCTGCAACCGCCCACGACGCGCACCCTCGCTCGCGCGGGGTGCGGAGAGTGAATAGGTATCCAGCGGTGCCGGGCCGGAGCCGAGCAGCGCGCATCCCGACAGTGCCAGGGACAAAGCCAAGACACCAAGTAGCCGACTTCTTGAACGCACTGGAAATCCCCGCCTTAACCCTGAATCACTGCCTGCACGGGCAATGCAACCGTTGATATGTGTTGTCGCAGCACTGCGGCTTGTCAACGCCGTGCCCGCCCATCGTATTCACGAACGCCACCTTCACCACCGGAAATGATCCGCTGCGGGTTGCGGCTGAGATCGTTGACCGACTGTTCGATACGATTGATCGCGCGGCGACCGTCGGAAACCAGCCCGTCGATGTTACGCAGACCCTGATCGCTGAAGCGGGTCAGGTTGTCCGTGATGACGCCAATGCGCGCATTCAATTGGTCGGCGACCTGCTTGAACGAACGCAGCGTGTTGCTGGCATCTGCCATCAAGCCATTGGCCTCGCCCGAACCCAGCAGATTGTCGACCTTCAGCAGGATGCCATCGACGCGCACCGATGCCTGGTTCAGGCGCTGCATGAACTGCTGCGCATCGGCAACCGTCTGGTCGATGTCGCCGGCGCGCTGGCCGATCTTGTCGGTCACGGCCGCGAAGTCGTTCATGGCGCGGTTGGCCGAAACGCCGGCCTGCTCGATATTGGTCAGCGTGTTGCGCACCGTTGCCGGATCGACCGCCTGGACGACGTCGTTGACGCGAGCGATTGTCGTATTGGCGCCGGTGACAACGGACTCGACGGAGTCGGCGGCGGCGTTCAGGGACGACATGATGGCATCGACGCGGCCAGACGAGTCCCGCAAGGTCTCGGTGAAGGTCGTGACGTTGTTGACGATCTCCGAAACCTGCTCGCGGTTCACCGAGTTGAGCAGGCCTTCTGCCGCCGTCAAAGCGCCGTCGAGCTTCTGGGATGCGCCATCCAGCGTTTCAGACAGGCGGCTCACGCTTGCCAGGAATGTGTCGATGCCTTCCGCATTGCGGGCGAGCGAATCTGAGAAGACCTTTACGTTCTGAACGGTGTCGGTCAGCGGGCCGCGCGCATCCTTGGTGAAGCCTTCGAGTTCCACCAGCACGGAATCTGCGCGGCGGAAAATCTGCTGCGCGGTCTGCAGAAGGTTGGTCACAGCCGAGGGATTTGCGGTGATTTGTGCAACCTCACCGGTGCGCTCGGCTTCTTGCAACAGGTTTGGCTCGGCTAGATTGCCGCCCTTGAGCTCGATGTTGGCTTGGCCCGTCAAACCGGCCAGACCAATATCGGCCTGTGTGGATTGGGTGATTGGCGTGGAGGTATTGATCTCCGCATCGGCAATTGCGTCGGTCGGGTTGTTACGGTCGATAAAAACGCGGGTGATGTCACCGACCTTGACGCCGTTGAACAGCACGGCGCTGCCGCGGCCGAGGCCGGACGCGGAGCCCGGAATGCGCACGCGCAGCGTCGCGGTTTCGCCCTGGCTGTCCACCACCGCCGTCCAGTACACGAAGGCAAAGGCTGCAAGGATCGCAGCGATCGTGAAGATACCCACGACCACATAGTTGGCTCTGGTTTCCATCTACGCCGTTTCCCGCGCTTCGAGGTCGATTTGCCGCGCGCGCTTGCCGCGGAAGTAGGATTTTACCCAAGGCTCATCGCTTTTCAGCATGTCCTCGATGGTGCCGTCGACCAGCACCCGCTTCTTGCCGAGCACCGCAATGCGGTCGCAGGCCGAGAACAGGCTGTCGAGATCGTGGGTCACCATGTAAACCGTGAGGCCGAGCGTGTCCCGCAAGGTCTTCACCAGATCGTCGAAGTCTGCCGCGCCGATCGGATCAAGGCCGGATGTCGGCTCGTCCAGGAACACGATGGCTGGGTCGAGCGCCAGTGCGCGCGCCAGGGCAGCGCGCTTGATCATGCCGCCGGACAGTTCGGACGGATATTTCGGACCAGCATCCTGCGGCAGACCGACGAGGTCGATCTTCAACCGCGCCAACTCGTTCATCAGCTTGGGCGGCAGATCGAGATATTCGCGCATCGGCACCTGGATGTTCTCCAGCACGGTCAGTGCCGAGAACAATGCGCCATGCTGAAACAGCACACCGGTGCGCATATCAACGGCCATGCGCGTGCGCTCGTTGGCGCCATCGAGATCAACGCCAAGCAGCTTGATCGTGCCGCTCTGCTTCTTGTTCAAGCCCAGCACCGTGCGCAGCAGAACCGATTTGCCGGTGCCCGAACCGCCGACGAAACCAAGGATCTCGCCGCGATACACATCGAGCGACAGGTTTTCGAGGATGGTCTTGTCGCCGAACGACACGGTGACGTCGCGCGCTTCGAGAATGACCTCGCGCTCGCCGCCTCCATTGGGCGCCGTCATGTTGTTCTGTTCCGGTTGTTGTGTGGACGCGTCCAACCTGTGCCTCAGAAATTGATGGCCGCGTAGAACATGGCGAAGAGCCCGTCCACGACAATGACGATGAAGATCGATTTCACGACCGAGGTGGTGACCTGGCGACCGAGCGATTCGGCGCTGCCGCCCACCTTCATACCTTCAACCGAACCGATGATGCCGATGATGATGGCCATGAATGGCGCCTTGATCAGGCCGGCGAGAATGGAGGACAGGTCAATCGATTCGCGCAGCCGGTCGATGAAGGCCTGCGGCGGAATGCCGGAATAGCTCCACGCTACGAACATCGCTCCGCCCAATGCGGCGAAGTTGGCGATGATCGACAGACACGGCAGCGCGATGACGAGCGCGACAAGACGCGGGAAAACAAGCACGCCAACCGGATTGAGGCCGATGACCTGAAGCGCGTCGATTTCTTCGCGCATCTTCATCGAGCCGATTTCGGCCGTGATGGCGCTGCCCGAGCGACCTGCGATCATGATGGCCGTGAGCAGCACGCCCAGTTCGCGCATGATCAGAATACCGACGAGATCAACCACGAAGATTTCGGCGCCGAAGTAGCGCAGCTGGAACGCACCCTGCTGTGCGATGATGGCGCCCACGATCGCCGCCATCAGCACGACCACGGGAATCGCGCCCACGCCCATCTTGTCGATCTGCGAGGCAATAGCCGCCGGGTTGATGGCATGACCACGGCCGAGCTTCATCTGGGCGCCGCGGATCGTCGAGCCCAGGATGTGCATGCCTGCCAGGAAGTCCGTTCCGAGCGACGCCACATTGCGGCCGACGATCTCGAACGGCGCCAGCCAATCGAAGCGGCCAGCTGTGACCGGCGCGTCCTCGAACTTGGCCATTTCATCGACGGCATCGAGCAGGATCGCCATCGTGTCGGAAGCGTTGACGAAATCAACGTCCGCACCCTTGTTGGCCTGCTTTTGCGCCAACCGCTTGATCAGCCACGCACCGGCGGTGTCGAAGGAGGAAACCTGTCCGAGATCGAGCCGCAAGCTACGAACGCCATCGCGATTCTCAAGCTCGCGCATCCCGGCATCCACCTGGGCAACGCTGTGGGTTGTCCAGGGACCGGTGAAGGTGCAGGTCACACCGTCACCGTCTTCCGTGACGGCAATATCCGCATTGTCTTGGAGCTGCGCGTCGGCGCTTGCACCGTCTTCGGCTTTGGTCAACATGTTGCCTTCTTAGCCCGACCCGCGTGCACTGTCATTGTGCTCACGGCAACACTCGCGAGATGTTTGATGCCGCGCCATCTTTACCTTGAAGAAGAACGATTTCCGATAGCCGGCGCTTTTACGATCGCCCGCGGCTCCAAGACGGAAGCCGAAGTGATCCTGTGCACCTTGGTCGAAGATAGAGCGCAGGGACGCGGCGAATGCGTGCCATATCGCCGCTATGGTGAAACAACGGAAAGCGTCCGATTGCAAATCGAAACAGCAAGATCTGCAATCGAAAGCGGAATTGATCGTCAAGAATTGATTGACGTAATGGCTCCAGGTGCGGCTCGCAATGCCGTGGACTGCGCTTTGTGGGATCTTCAAGCCAAACAAAGCGGACGCAGCGTCAGCGAGCTGGCCGGTCTGACTGCGCCGCAGCCGCTCGAAACGGCATTCACCATCTCGCTTGGCGAGCCGGAGAAGATGGCAGTGGACGCCCGCGACAATGCCTGGCGCCCGCTCCTAAAGGTCAAGGTCGGAACAGAAGACGATCGGCCGCGCATGGAGGCGGTTGCGAAAGCTGCACCGAACAGCCGCATCATTCTCGACGCGAACGAGGGTTGGACGTCCAGCAACATCGAGATGCACCTTGCCGAGGCGGCAAGGCTGGGCATCGCCCTGATCGAACAGCCGCTGCCGGCCGGCTCCGACGACATGCTTGGCCGCATCGACCGCCCGGTGCCTGTTTGCGCCGACGAAAGCGTGCATGGCCTGGATGATCTTGCCGATCTTCGCGGCCGCTATGACGCCATCAACATCAAGCTGGACAAAACAGGCGGGCTGACAGCAGCGCTCGATCTGCGCCATGCAGCAGAAGCGCTCGGCTTCCAGATCATGGTGGGCTGCATGGTCGGCACGTCTTTATCGATGGCGCCGGCGATCCTGCTGGCACAGGGGGCAGCCTTCGTGGATCTCGATGGTCCGCTCCTGTTGGCACGAGATCGCGATCCGGGCTTGACTTACACCGGCTCCATCGTCTCACCGCCTGTTTCAGCACTGTGGGGCTAAGTGAAGCTCTGTGGTACACAAATGGCTGGACAACCCGGCCGTCGGTTCCCATAGCCAGCATCACCCAGGCGGCTTGATGGTGCGAGGCATGACATGGATCTTGGACTGACCGGCAAGAAGGCGATCATCTGCGCTTCAAGCAGAGGCCTTGGCCGTGGCTGCGCGCTTGCTCTGGCCGAGGAAGGCGTCGATGTCGTGCTGAACGGTCGCGATCCGGAACCGCTTGCCGCAACCGCGCGCGAGATCCGCGACCGCTTCGGGGTCCAGGTCACCGAGGTTGCAGCCGACGTTTCGACCCGCGAAGGTCAGCAGGCACTGCTTGCAGCCTGTCCAAACCCGGACATCCTCGTCAACAACAATGGCGGCCCGCCTTCGCGCGACTTCCGCAAACTCGATCGGCAGGCCATGCTCGATGGCGTGACGCAGAACATGGTCACCCCGCTCGAGCTCGTTCAGGCAGTGATCGACGGCATGGCCGAGCGCGGCTTCGGGCGCATCGTGAACATCACTTCGCTTTCCATTTATATGCCGATCCCCGGGCTGGATCTGTCATCCGGCGCGCGCGCGGGCCTCACCGCCTTCCTGGCGGGCGTCGCCAAGACGGTGGCCAACCGCAACGTCACGATCAACGGTCTCCTGCCGGGCAAGTTCGATACGGACCGCATTCGCTCCACGACGCAGTTCGCGGCCGATAAGGCAGGTGTGCCACTGGAAGAGTTTGCCGAGCGCCAGCGCCGCGAGATCCCGGCCGGGCGCATCGGCACACCGGAAGAGTTCGGCAAGGCCTGTGCCTTTCTGTGCTCCGAGCACGCCGGTTACATCACCGGACGAAACATGATCCTCGACGGCGGCCTTTATCCCTCCGCTTTTTGAGATCACAGAGCAAGAACATCTAGGAGGCAGCTTTGAAACTTGTTCGCTTTGGCCCGAAGGGTCAGGAACGTCCCGGTCTTGTTGATGACAATGGCACCATCCGCGATGCCTCATCGCTGGTTGCTGACTTCAGCCCGGAGACGGTTTCGTTTGAGCTGATCGAGACGCTGCGCAAAGCCGATCTTTCCAAGCTGCCAGAAGTGCCTGGTGATACGCGCATCGGCTCGCCGCTCTCGCGCATCGGTCATTTCCTGGCTGTCGGCCTGAACTTCGCCGACCATGCTGCCGAAACCGGCGCGGCCATCCCAAGCGAGCCGTTGATCTTCTCCAAGGCGCCAAGCTGCCTTAACGGACCGAATGACGACATCATCCAGCCACGCGGATCGGTGAAGCTCGACTACGAAGTCGAGCTCGCCGTCGTCATCGGCAAGCGCTGCGATTATGTTTCGGAAGCCGACGCGCTGTCGCATGTTCTTGGCTATGCCCTGTGCAACGATGTGTCGGAGCGCGATTACCAGAAGGAACGCGGCGGCCAGTGGCTGAAGGGCAAGAGCGCGCCGACCTTCGGTCCGCTCGGCCCCTGGATCGTCACCGCCGACGAGATCCCGGATCCGCAAGCGCTCGAAATGTTCTTGAACCTGAACGACGAGCGCAGCCAGACCGGCAACACGGACACGATGATCTTCTCCGTTGCAAAGGTCATCTCCTACCTCTCCGAATTCATGGCCCTGGAGCCTGGCGACGTGATCACCACCGGCACCCCGCCCGGCGTGGGCGCCGGCAAGAAGCCGCCAGTTTTCTTAGAGGTCGGCGACCGCCTGCACCTCGGCATCGAGAAGCTCGGCGAACAGCGCTCGCGCATCGTTGCGCGCGATCAGGCTTGAGGACCCGCTAAGCAGATGAAGCACGACCCCAACGCCCCCATCGAGGCTACGATTGACTGGGAGCGCTCGCGCCCAGGCAGCGGCGGGGACGTGCTCATTTGCGCGATCAATCTCGATCGCTCGATCGAGCGCTGGGAAGCGATCCGTGAACAGCTCGAAGCCAGCGGCATGCCCTTTGTCCGGCTCCGTGCCGTCGATGGTCGCGCGCTCGATCGGTCACTGGAAGCCAAGGTCAGCCACGAGCGTTTCGAGCAGTCCAATGGCCGCAAGATCACGCCTGGCGACATCGGTTGCTATCTCAGCCATACGGCGGCCTGGAGTTTTCTCGCCAGCCAGCCTTATCGCATGCTGCTGATCGTGGAAGACGATGCCGTTTTCCAACCCGATTGGGCGGACACGCTCCAGGACGTGCTTCGCGCGTACCGCCCCGGCATGCTGATGAAGCTGTCTTGGCAACGGCCGGGTCTGACCCGCGATGCCGGTGCGATCGACGACACGTACCGGCTGGTGCAGCCTCTCACTCATCAAGCGTGCTGCGCGGCCTACCTCGTCGACAAGGCTGCGGCGCAAGGCCTGCTGGACAGCGCGTTCCCGATCTATGTGCCGGTGGATCACTACATGGAATCCCCTTGGGAAACCGGCGTTGCCGTGCGCTCGATCATGCCCCGGCTGGCGCGTCAGCGCGGCGTCGCCAGCACCATTTCAAAGCAGAAGAAGTTCCATTGGAGCCGTCGCTGGCCCACCCTGCTTTACCGCATCAAGGCGCATTCGCTGCGTTTGTGGAACGGTTATTTCCGCACGGCCTAGCTTCGTTCGCCTGTCATTGCTATGCGGCAGGATCATAAGGTGGACCGGTGCCGCCGCTTTTTTATTGCTTGAGTTTGATTGGAGAACACGATGGTCGAGATGCAGGATAAAAAACCCGCTTCAGGCGACCTCGATCAGAGCGCTCTCTTCTTTCATCGCTATCCGACGCCCGGCAAGCTCGAGATCCAGGCGACAAAGCCGCTCGGCAACCAGCGCGATCTGGCGCTTGCTTATTCCCCGGGCGTTGCAGCCCCATGCCTCGCCATCCAGGACAATCCGGATGCAGCCGATGACTACACGACGCGCGCCAATCTCGTGGCCGTCGTGTCCAACGGCACGGCCGTGCTCGGCCTCGGCAATATCGGACCGCTCGCTTCCAAGCCGGTGATGGAAGGCAAGGCGGTTCTGTTCAAGAAGTTCGCCGGAATTGACGTCTTCGACATCGAAGTCGATGCGCCCGAGATCAGCCGCATGGTTGAAACGGTTGCGGCTCTTGAGCCGACCTTCGGCGGCATAAATCTGGAAGACGTCAAGTCGCCAGAATGTTTCGAGATCGAGGAACAGTTGAAGGCGCGCATGCGCATTCCCGTGTTCCATGACGATCAGCATGGCACCGCGATCATCGTAGCCGCCGCCGTTCTGAACGCGCTGGAAATTGCAGGCAAGCGTATCGAAGAGGTGAAGATCGTTACCTCCGGCGCGGGCGCTGCCGCGCTTGCCTGCCTCAACCTGCTGGTGTCGCTTGGTGCCAAGCCGGACAATATCTGGATCACGGATCGCTACGGTGTCGCCTATGTCGGCCGCGTGGAAGAGATGGATCGCTGGAAGGCGCCCTATCTCAAGGAGACCGATCTGCGCACGTTGGCCGACGTCATAGGCGGTGCCGATGTGTTCCTCGGCCTGTCTGCCGCCGGCGTTCTGAAGCCTGAGCTTCTGGCTGAAATGGCGGAGAAGCCGCTAATCCTGGCTCTGGCCAATCCGACGCCCGAGATCATGCCGGAACTGGCACGCGCAGCACGCCCCGATGCCATGATCTGCACAGGACGCTCGGATTTCCCAAACCAGGTCAACAACGTCCTTTGCTTCCCCTACATCTTCCGCGGCGCGCTGGATGTCGGCGCCACCGCGATCAACGAAGACATGAAGATGGCGGCAGTACGCGCCATCGCAGCACTCGCCCGTGAAGAACCGTCCGACGTTGCCGCCCGCGCTTATTCCGGGGACACGCCAATGTTCGGACCCGATTTCCTGATCCCGTCGCCCTTTGATCCCCGTCTGATCCTGCGCATCGCGCCGGCGGTGGCGGAAGCGGCGGCGCAGAGCGGCGTGGCGCGTCGGCCGATCACCGACATGCCGGCCTATCTCGACCGGCTGAACCGCTTCGTGTTCCGCTCCGGTCTGGTCATGAAGCCGATCTTCTCGGCCGCAAAAAGCGCTGGCGCCAAGCGCGTCATCTATGCCGATGGTGAAGACGAGCGCGTTCTGCGTGCGGCCCAGGTCGTTCTGGAAGAAGGCCTCGCTAAGCCCATCCTCGTCGGCCGTCCAGCCGTCATCGAAACCCGCCTCGCCCGCTACGGCTTGAAGATCCGGCCGGGCGTCGACTTCGAGATCATCAATCCGGAAGACGATCCGCGGTATCGCGATTATGTGGAAACACTGATCGCTAGAGCCGGGCGTCGCGGCGTCACACTGGAAGGCGCCCGAAGCCTGGTTCGGACGGACACGACCGTGATTGCAGCCATCGCGCTCATTCGTGGCGATGCCGATTCCATGATCTGCGGCCTGTCGGGCCGTTTCGAACGCCACATCCGCTATGTCCGCCTGATCATCGGCGCCAGCGAGGAAACGCGCGATCGCGATCTCTCGGCCTTGTCGATGCTGATCTCGCCGAAGGGCGTGACCTTCTACACCGACACCTATGTCACCGTGGATCCGTCGGCAGAAGAAATTGCCGAGATGACGATGCTTGCCGCCGAAGAGATCCGGCGCTTCGGCATCGAGCCGAAGGCTGCCATGCTGTCCTTCTCCAACTTCGGCTCCCGCGATACCGACTCGACGCTGAAGATGCGAGAAGCCGCGCGCATTCTGAAGAGCCGCGCACCGGACCTGGAATGCGACGGCGAAATGCATGCGGACTCCGCGCTGTCGGAAACGCTGCGCAACCGCATCTATCCGCATTCGACGCTGAAGGGCGAAGCCAACCTCCTGGTGTTCCCGAACCTCGATGCCGCCAACATCACCATGAACACCGTGAAGATGATGACGGATGCGCTGCATGTCGGACCGATTTTGCTCGGCACTGCCAAGCCCGCGCATATTCTCACCCCTTCGGTGACCTCGCGCGGCATCGTGAACATGACGGCGCTAGCCGTGGTGGAAGCATCGCAGCGTCTGCATCATCCCGCAGCCATCTGACGAAGAATTCACAGGCGGATGTGAGCTTCGGCATAGGCTTGCCGCAATCGTCGTCGAGCGTGTTTCGGAATGGAGGCACGGACGTCGATGGCGTGGAGACAATGGCGGAGTTTGACAGGCGCACTGGCGGGTCTGCTGCTGACGGCTTCGCTCGCGCCAAGTCAGGCCGTCGCCGCCTCGCCTCAGCTTTGCCGCCAGCTGGAAGCCGAACTCGCGGCTACGGGTAAGGGCAGTCAAAGCTCGGCCAAGGCTCGCGAATATGACCGCGCCATCACCGAGCAGGAACGGCAGCTTTCCCTGACCGAAGGCGAGTGGCAGCGTGCGGACTGCGGCTACGGATTCGATGGCGGAGCCGATCGCGTCTGCCGTCGGATCGAAGACACGCTGGCGCGCATGGAGCGGAACTACGCGGAGTTGCAGCGCGAGCGTGCACGGCTGGGTTCGAGCCGCAGCAGCCCGGTCGAGCGCCAGCGCATCCAGCGCGCCATCGACGATGCCGGTTGTCATGAGCCTGCGCCCAAGCCGCAGGAAGTCGCCGTTCCGCGCCCGTCTCAGCCCAAGCCTTCGCAGGATCGCCTGCGCACGATCTGCGTCCGAACGTCCGACGGCTACTTCTTCCCAATGTCCTATGGTGTGACACGAGACGACTTTGCGCGCGATGCCAAGGCATGCCAGGCGACCTGTCCATCCACGGAGATGCGCCTCTACTATCACAAGGTGCCGGATCAGGATGCGGCCGAGATGGTATCTGCGGACAAGAACGAGCCCTATTCCGCCCTGCCGACGGCCAATCTCTACCGCAACCATCCTCAAAGCGGTGCATCCGCCTGCGCGCCCGCTGCGCCAGAGCCAACGATCGCCAGCGTTCCTGAGCAACCCGCCGTCAGCGCACCGGCGCAGAACAGGCCGGCCACGCCACCTTCATCCGCACCCTTTGAACCGCCGGTTACGGCTAGCCCATCTATTCAGGTGCTGCCGGATCAAAGCGCCGAGCCTAAGCAAGCGCCGTCCGTGACGGCGGCTCAACCGAAGAGCGAAGCGCCGAAGGTGTTGGCTTCGCCGGCTCAGGAAAATGCGGAAAAGGCGCCGGCCATCCCGACCATACGCCCGCCGGAACCGGCGCCGGCGCGGTCGATGTCCGACGCGGACAAGCGCGTCAGGGTCGTCGGCCCAACGTTCCTGCCCGCCCAAGAAGGGGCAATAAATCTGCGAGCTCCGGGCCGGACGGGCGCCCAGTAAGCGCAAGCCTGAGCGGCATGAACAGCGTCTTGCCCTTACGGCCGCTTTGCGCCTTCACGGCATCGGTCCAGATTCTCCAGGTGCCGCGATCCCACGGCTCCGGCGGAAGCAGGTCGAACGCCTCCGCCACAAAGCCGCGATCCTCTTCAGACAGGCTCTCAGCGGTATCCGGACCCTCCCGGACGATCCGCCACCAGGTTGCGGCGTCGGCAACCGTCTCGAGATTGCCCCGCACCGCCAGCCAAAATTCCTCGGCCTGCGGACCTTCGATGCCCAGTTCAGCCAAACGTGCCTGAACCTCGGCAAACGACATCTGATGGATCAGAGCGCGATTGAGCGTTCCGACCTCAGCCGGGTCGAACTTCGCAGCGGACTTGGAGGTTGCGGCAGGATCGAAGCGCGCGGCAAGCTCTTCCATCGTGGCAACCGGCTGAACACTTTCCGACGTTCCAATCAGAACTGCCAGCGACGCCACGGCCATTGGCTCGATGCCGGACTCACGCAAACCGGTAATCGAAAGAGCGCCGGTGCGCTTGGAGAGGCCTTCGCCGCTGGCCGTGGTCAGCAGGTTGTGGTGTCCGAAAGCCGGCGGTTCAGCACCCAGCGCGCGGAACAAGGCAATCTGCGCGCCGGTATTCGTCACATGGTCGTCGCCGCGAATGATGTGCGTGATGCCCATCTCGATATCGTCGGCCACCGACGGCAGCGTGTAGAGATAGGTGCCGTCTTCGCGCACCAGAACCGGATCAGACATGGAGGCGAGATCCACCGTCTGCGGTCCGCGCACGACATCGTCCCAATGCACTTCCGTGCGGCTCGGCGCGAACGGATCATCCGCAAAGTTGGGCAGGAGGAAGCGCCAATGAGGCTTCCTCCCCTCGGCTTCCAACGCGCTGATTTCGTCAGCCGTCAGCTTTAGCGCCTCTCGGCCGTAAACCGGCGGCAGGCGCCGCGACAGCCGGATCTTGCGGCGACGCTCTAGCTCGTCTGCCGTCTCATAGCACGGGTAAAGCAGCCCAGCCGACTTCAGCTTGGCAACCGCTGCATCATAGATCGCAAAGCGCTTGGACTGGTAATCAATTGCCGAGGGCTTGATGCCCAGCCATTCAAGATCAGTGAGGATCGCGTCGGCATATTCCTGTTTCGAGCGCGCAACATCCGTGTCATCGAAACGCTGGATCAGTTGCCCGCCCGTCTTCATGGCGAACAGCCAGTTGAACAGCGCGGTGCGCGCATTGCCGATGTGGATCATGCCCGTCGGAGACGGCGCGAAGCGAACGATTGTTGTCATGAGGTGCGGCGTAGCTCCAAGCCGGTTCGACCGCAAGCACTTGATCGCGTCTAGGCCCTAACGCGTACCCCAGCGATCGTGAAACACCAGCTCATCGAGCGGCAGACGCTGTCGCCAGCCTTTCACCGCGAGCTCCGGCTCCTCATAGAGCGCATCGACATAGCCAAGG
Source organism: Tianweitania populi (assembly GCF_014652875.1). Taxonomy (GTDB): domain Bacteria; phylum Pseudomonadota; class Alphaproteobacteria; order Rhizobiales; family Rhizobiaceae; genus Tianweitania; species Tianweitania populi. Next base: position 1,178,778 of record NZ_BMZQ01000001.1, read on the forward strand.
CAAAGCCAGGCGATGATCTCGATCCGCTCGGGAATGCCGAGCAGTTCGCGCACATCCTCATCCCGGAAAATGCTGACCCAACCGACACCAACCCCTTCCGCCCGCGCTGCTAGCCAAAGGTTCTGAATTGCGCACACAGTCGAAAACGCATCCATGCGGGGATTGTGCGTGCGCCCGAGCACGACCGGCCCGGCACGATCGGGATCACAGGTCACGCAGATGCTAAGCGGGGCCTTGCGGATGCCTTCTAGCTTCAGGCTGCGATAGCGATCGCGCTGCGCATCGGGAAACATCGCGGCAGCCTCGTCATTGGCGCGCGAAAAAGCCTGCCACGCACGCTCCTTCACCTGATCGTCGCTGACCAGAATAAAGCTCCAAGGCTGCATGAAACCGACGGACGGCGCGGCATGCGCTGCGCGTAGCAAGCGCGCGACCACATCAATCGGCAGGGGTTGCGGCAGGAACTGATCGCGCACGTCGCGGCGCGTTTCGATGGCCTTATAAACGGCGTCGCGCTCATCGGGCGAGAAGGGAGCAGCGGGCGCAAGGCCGCCGCGGCAAGGCTGGTTTGGCATCGTTTGTCCCCAACAATGCAGACGCCATCCCCAACAAGAGACAGCCAGAACAACCTGCCGCCGTCCGCGCGGATCAGTCTATCCTGCCAGGCCGGTCTTCTGGCTCGGCTTCAACCGCTTCGACTGCCGCCTTCCCGGGTTTTGATCCCAGTGGCATGATACAGCCTGCGTCAGCCTCACAGCGTTGGGCACGCTCCGGTTTCGCACCGGATTCCCGATTCTCCGGCATGGCACCGGCACCTGACGATGAAGTTTATGCGCGAGCCTTGGCCACCCCGCAAGGGGCTACATGCCGCTCCGGTTTAGCCGCATCTCCTTGCCGGCCTCAATCAGCTCAAAGCCGAACTGCTCGTAAAGGCCATGCGCGTCGGATGTTGCCAGCGCCCAGGATATGACGGTGCGCAGTTCCGGGTGCTCCAGCAACGATGCAACCAGAGCCTTGCCGATCCCCTTGCCTCGATGCTCTGGCCAGACAATCACGTCGGATATCCGCGCAAACAGCGCCTTGTCACCGTATGCACGTGCAAACCCGACCTGCTCGCCATCAATCAGGGCGATCGCACAGATCGAGTTCGCGAAGGCGACTTCGTGCAACGCATCTGTTCGTTCCGCACCCCAATAACTCTCACGAAGCAGTTGCGAGGTGCGGGCGAAATCGAGCTTTGCAAGGTCGAAGCTGATCTCGACCTGGCTCATCCCCGATCGCGGAAGCGGTTGGTGATGGGATAGCGACGGTCGCGGCCGAAATTCTTGCGCGTGATCTTCACGCCCGGTGCCGCCTGCCGACGCTTGTATTCGGCGAGGTAAAGCAGGTGCTCGATGCGCTGAACGGTTTCCGCCGAATGGCCCTTCGCCACGATCTGCTGCACGCTCATCTCGTTTTCGACCAGACATTCCAGAATGTCGTCGAGCACGGGATAGGGCGGCAGCGAATCCTGATCGGTCTGGTTTTCACGCAGCTCGGCAGAGGGCGCCTTGTCGATGATGTTCACCGGGATCACCTCGCCCGACGGTCCCATCGCACCGGCCGGAACATGCGCATTGCGCCAGCGCGCGATCGAATAGACCTGCATCTTGTAGAGGTCCTTGATCGGATTGAAGCCGCCATTCATGTCGCCGTAGAGCGTGGCGTAGCCCACCGACATCTCGCTCTTGTTGCCGGTGGTGACCACCATCGAGCCGAACTTGTTGGACACGGCCATCAGGATCACGCCGCGCGTGCGCGACTGCAGATTTTCTTCCGTGATGCCTTCCTTCGTGCCCGCAAAGGTCTCGGCCAGGGAGGACAGGAAGCCCTCGACCGGCTCGGCAATCGGAACGATGTCATAGCGGCAGCCGAGCGCTTCGGCGCAAGCTTTCGCATCCTTCAACGATTCTTCCGATGTGTAGCGATAGGGCAGCATGATTGCATGAAGCCGCTCTTCGCCAAGCGCATCCGCAACCAAGGCTGCGCACACCGCCGAATCGATACCGCCGGACAGGCCGAGCACGACGTTCTTGAAGCCGTTCTTGTTCACATAATCGCGCAGGCCTAGCATGCACGCGAGGTAATCGGCTTCCTCGCCCTGCGGCAGCTTCGCCATCGGGCCGCTGTCGCAGACCCAAATGCCATCGCGGCGCTTCCAGGTCACGACGGCAACCGTTTCCTCGAACTCGGACAGCTGGAAAGCCAGAGACTTGTCGGCCTCGATGCCGAAGGAAGCGCCGTCGAACACCAGCTCGTCCTGACCGCCGAGCTGGTTGGCCCAGACCATCGGCAGACCGCTCTCGATCACCTGCCGGATCACCGTCTGCTGCCGCACATCCATCTTGCCGCGATAATAAGGCGAGCCGTTCGGCACGAGCAGGATTTCGGCGCCACTCTCGGCCAGCGTCTCGCAGACCCCGAGCTGTCCCCAGATATCCTCGCAGATCGGAATGCCGATCCGCACGCCGCGGAAGTTCACCGGTCCAGGCATATGGGGGCCTGGCTGGAACACGCGCTTCTCGTCGAACTCGCCATAGTTCGGCAGGTCGAGCTTGAACCGCTCGCCCAGGATCTCGCCGTTATCAGCCACGATCACCGAGTTATGGACACCGCTTGTGCGCTTCAGCGGGGTGCCGATGATGACGCCGGGTCCACCATCCGCCGTATCCTTCACAAGCTCGCGCGCCGCACGCTCACAGGCATCCACGAAGGCGGGCTTAAGAACGAGGTCTTCCGGCGGATAACCGGCGATGAACAGCTCGGTGTAGAGAACGATGTCCGCGCCCTGCCCGGCTGCCTCCTTGCGCGCCTTGCGCGCCAGTTCGAGGTTTCCGGATATGTCGCCGACCGTCGGATTCAGCTGCGCAATCGCGACACGAAGAGCATTGAGCGGAGAAGAGTCTGAATGTGTCTGAGCCATATCAATGATCTAGCGCGCGACTTATGAGCCTGCAATTGCCGTCTTCCAGAGAAAAGAGTAGGCAACACGCGAATTCATCTGGTCAGGACATCGCCATGTCGCTTTTACCGGCAATCATGGCCCATGCTTGCGACCCGTTTGACGCAACATGAAGTCGCTGACGCATGGATACTGAACACTTCCGATGATTGATGCCGTTGACTCCTTTGTCCGTGAATACGGCATCCTTGCTGTGTTCGCCGGAAGCGCGGCGGAAGGCGAAAGCGTTGCGATCGTTGGCGGCTTCTTCGCCCACCAGATGCTTCTGCCGCTGTGGCAGACCTATGTCGCAGCCTTAATCGGCACCTTCATCGGCGACACCGCCTATTACCTGTTCGGCAAGTGGTTCGCCGATCACCGCTGGGTCACAAAGATGCGTGGTAAGCCCGGCTTCAAACATGCCATGCGCCTGGCGCAAACGCGGCCGCGCGCCTTCGTGTTCTTCAACCGGTATGCCTATGGCTTGCGACTGCTCGGCGGCGTCTGCTGCGGACTGGCGAAAATCGATTGGGGCACGTTCCTGATCTACAACGTGCTTTCGTCGATCGTCTGGGCGACGCTGTTCGTGGGGATCGGTTACTTCTTCGGCCTCGGCGCGGAAGCGCTGATCGGAGACGCATTGCACGAACACCAGCGCGTCATCATCGCCGTCGCCATCATCCTGGCCGTCACGCTGCTGGTAGTGGTCGTCGTGCGCAAGGTCATGGCGCGCGAAAAGCAGAACGACGCTTGAGCGTCAGTTCGGCGCAACCGGAACGTCGTCCGATGACCTTTCATGCTGCGGAAGGTCATCAGCGATTTCGTAGAAGTCGCCTTTGTCGGACGTAAAAATATGCATGGCGGGTTCGAGCCCGGACGGTTGATCGAACAGACCTGCCATCACCGATGTCACATCGGAACCGACTGCCTTCCAGAACAGCGCCGAGCCGCACAACCGGCAGAAGCCGCGCTTGGCGAAGGCGCTGGCTTCGTACCACGAGACGTTCTCCGCGCCCTCGACCGAAAGCTGGTCGTCCTCCACCTCAGTGGCTGCGTAATACAGACCGGTCTGCTTGCGGCATTGCGAGCAATGGCAAAACACGACACCGCGCAAAGCGCCGCGGGCGGTGACACGCACCCGACCGCACAGGCATGAACCTGTGTGAGCGAGATGGGTGTCACCGCTTTGCGTCATGATCTTAGCCGTTAACCGCCTTCTTCTGCTGCGGCGTTTCAGCCTTCTTCAGCAGCTCGCTGACCAGGAAAGCCAGTTCCACGGCCTGCTCGGCATTGAGGCGCGGATCGCAATGGGTGTGGTAGCGATCCTGCAGCTCGTCGTCGCGGATCGCACGCGCACCGCCCGTGCATTCGGTGACGTTCTTGCCGGTCATCTCGACATGGATGCCGCCGGGATAAGTGCCCTCGGCGCGATGCACCTCAAAGAAGCTCTGCACTTCCTTGAGGATACGGTCGAACGGCCGCGTCTTGTAGCCGGCAGCGGTCACGGTGTTGCCGTGCATCGGATCGCAGGACCAGACGACCTTGCGGCCTTCCTTTTCCACGGCCCGAACCAGCTTCGGCAGATGATCGCCCACCTTGTCGGCACCGAAGCGCGCGATCAGCGTCAAACGACCCGCCTCGTTCTCCGGATTGAGCAAATCGCAAAGCTCGATCAGTCCATCCGGGGTGAGCGAAGGACCGCACTTCAGACCAAGCGGGTTCTTGATGCCGCGGCAATATTCGATATGGGCGTGATCCGGCTGGCGCGTACGGTCGCCGATCCAGATCATGTGGCCCGACGTCGCGTACCAGTCGCCGGACGTCGAATCGACGCGGGTCAGCGCCTGTTCGTAGCCAAGCAGCAGCGCTTCATGGCTGGTGTAGAAATCGGTCTCGCGCAGAGCGTAGTTGCTTTCCGAGGTGATCCCTACCGCCCGCATGAAGTCCATGGTCTCGGTGATGCGGTTGGCGAGCGCCTCATATTTCGCTGCCTGCGGGCTGTCGGCCACAAAGCCCAGCATCCACTTGTGAACATTCTCGAGGCTGGCATAGCCGCCCTGCGCGAAGGCGCGCAGCAGGTTCAAGGTCGCCGCGGACTGGCGGTAAGCCATTTCCTGTCGGGCCGGATCGGGAATGCGGGACTTCTCGTCGAACTCGATGCCGTTGATGATGTCGCCGCGATAAGACGGCAGAGAAACGTCGCCCTTGGCTTCGATGTCGGACGAACGCGGCTTGGCGAACTGGCCGGCGATGCGGCCGACCTTCACCACCGGCTGCGCGCCGGCATAGGTCAGCACGACAGACATCTGCAGAAACACGCGGAAGAAGTCGCGGATATTGTCCGCGCCATGCTCGGCAAAGCTTTCGGCGCAATCGCCGCCCTGAAGGAGGAAGGCCTCACCATTGGCGACGGAAGCGAGCTGCTTCTTCAGCTTGCGCGCTTCACCTGCAAAGACGAGCGGCGGAAACGTAGCAAGACGAGCCTCGGTCTCTTCCAGCACGGCCATGTCCGGATAGGACGGGACCTGTTGGATCGGCTTGGCTCTCCACGAATTCGGCGACCACTTCGTCATCACTGCACCTATTTGGCTTTGCGGCGCTCTCTGATTGCCCGCATCTTCTCCGTTGTTGGGAAGTGCCGGTCCTATACAGGAAGGTTAAGAACCATGCCAGCCCGGCTAAGGATCAAGACCGGATGACGATCAAGAAACGCGCTCCCCGTTCTTCAGCCGATAGCTTGGCGAGTACATCGTGACGAGTTCTTCGGCCGTTGTGGGATGAACCGCCATGGTGCGGTCAAACGCATCCTTGGTCAGCTTGGCCTTGATCGGAATACCGAGGAGCTGCGCCATCTCACCCGCATCAGGGCCGATGATGTGTGCTGCGACAACCACCTTGGTTGCGGCGTCGACGAGCAGCTTCATGATCATGCGCTCATCGCGACCAGCAAACGAGGTCTTCATAGGCCGGAAGGCAGCGCGATAGACCTCCAGATCGGGATAGGTCTTTGCCGCCTCTTCTTCCGTCATGCCGACGGTGCCTATCTCCGGCTGCGAGAACACGGCGGTCGGGATGATCTCGTGATCGGGACGTGTCGGATTGTCGTGCCAATGCGTTTCCACAAAACACATGGCTTCATGGATGGCGACCGGGGTGAGTTGCACCCGGTTCGTCACATCACCGATCGCCCAGATGTTGTCGATCGCCGTGCGGGAATAGTCGTCCACCGGGATTGCGCCGTTGTGGCCGAGTTCAAGCCCAAGCGCTTCCAACCCAAGTCCTTCGGTATTCGGCAAACGTCCAATTGCCATCAGAACTTGGTCAGCGCAGATGATGTTGCCGTCGGACATTTCGGCATCCAGCCGACCGTCCTCGCGCCTCGCAATCGACTTGAACATCGTGTGGCAAAGGATTCGAATGCCTTTGCTTTGCATCTCGTTCTGCAGGTGCTCGCGCAACTCCATGTCGAACCCGCCAAGGATCCTCTGACCGCGATAAACCACGGTCGTATCAACGCCCAGGCCGTGGAAGATATTGGCAAATTCCACGGCGATATAGCCGCCGCCGACGATCACGATCGATTTCGGCAGTTCCTTGAGGTCGAACACGTCGTCGGAATAGATCGCCAGCTCGGATCCCGGCAGCGACTCGTGTGGATTGGGGCGAGCACCGGTGGCGATCAGGATCGTGTCGGCCGTGACGGTCTTGCCCGACGCCAGCTGCACCGTGTGCTTGTCCTTAAGCGTCGCGCGCTCATCGAAGATCGTGACGTCGGTTCTATCGAGCCCACCGCGATAAACATGCTCCAGCCGCTCGATCTCGCGATCCTTGTTGGCGATCAGCGTCGGCCAGTCGAAGCTGGTTTCGCCGAGGGTCCAGCCATAGGCTGGTGCGTCCGCGAACTTTTCGGAGAACTGCGAGGCGTAAACCATCAGCTTCTTCGGCACGCAGCCGCGGATCACGCAGGTCCCGCCGAAGCGGTATTCTTCTGCAATGGCGACCTTCTTGCCCAATTGCGCCGAAACACGCGCTGCCCGCACACCACCGGAGCCACCACCGATAACGAAGAGGTCGAAGTCATAGGCCATGGAGCTGAAATCCTGCGTGGTGGGTTGCTGGCTAGAGGTATGAGCAGCGCGGAAAAAGAAAAGCCCGGACAGTGCCGGGCTTCGCTGATCGTCGAGAAAGAGCTCTAATTACTGGGCTGGCGCCGGAGCAGGCGCAGGCGTTGCTGCGGGAGCCGGCGTTCCGGCGGCCGGCTGTGCTGCAGGCGTCGCCTGCTGCCGAGCCGGTTCGAACGCGTCAGCAACCGACTGCGCCAGATCACGCGAAATGCCGCGCTGCCAGATTTCTGCTGCCTGCATCACATCGCGAGTCACACGGCCACCCTGGTCGAGCAATTTTGCACCCGCCGGCGACTTGTAGAAGGTAGCGATTTCGTTGAGTTCCTGCTCGGTGAAGGCGCGCGCATAAACCTGAGCAGCCTCGTTTTCGAGGTCAGCACGACGCTTGGCCAACTCGAGGGTCTTCTCGTCAACGGTCTTGACGATCAGCTCTTCCAGGTTCGGATCCTTCTGGATCATTTCCTGCTTCAAGGCCTGTGCGCCGGTCGGCAGGATCGAATCGAACTGGTCGGTGATCTTGACTGCCGAAAGGGCTGCACGGGCGGCCGCCAGATGCGAAGGCGTCACTTCCTGCGCGTAGGCCGCGCCTGCGCCAAGCAGCAGGACTGCACCGGTAACTCCGGCAATCAGCCGGCGAGCACGAAACGTCTGAACCATGAGATGATGAACTCCTTGTCAGCCAGCAGACTGCATCACGTCGATGCCGTCTTCGCCCGCTATGATGGCGATGGTGGTTAGCCCCAGAAACAATCCATGCTCCACGACGCCGGGAATGGCAACGAGGGCAGCAGACAGCGCTCTTGAATCGGGAATGCGGCCAAAAGATGCGTCGAGAATGAGATGTCCCCCATCCGTTACAAACGGCTCGTCGCGACCGCTACGCAGCGTCAGTTCGCCTTGCAGGCCAAGTGTCTCGGCCGCGCGGCGGATGGCGAGGCGGGTGACTTCGAGCCCGTAGCGGTTGACTTCGATCGGCAGGGGAAAAGCGCCGAGACAATCGACCTTCTTGCTGCCATCCGCGATGATGATCAGCCGCTTGGCAGCCGTTGCGACGATCTTTTCGCGCAACAACGCCCCGCCGCCGCCCTTGATGAGGTCGAGTGCGGGATCGATTTCGTCGGCTCCATCGATAGCCAGGTCGAGAACCGGCGTTTCCTCAAGAGAGGAAAGCTTGATGCCGAGTTCCATGCAAAGCCGCGCCGTGCGCTCTGAGGTCGGCACGCCCGTGACCTTCAATCCATCCGCGACCTTCTCGGCCAGCAGCTTCACGAATTCCTCGGCTGTGGAGCCGGTGCCGATGCCGAGCCGCATCCCGTTTTCAACATAAGCCAAGGCGGCGCGTGCAGCTTCGATCTTGCGGTTCGTCGCGTCCATGAGCAGGTTCTGGTTGATCGTGGCCGCGCTCCTACCATCTTTGGCCACGCGGGCAAAGCCGCACTTGCCGTCTTCCCCTGCCAAGGCTATCGCGGGTGGCATGACCCAACCCATTATCGTCTTCGATCTCGATGGAACGCTGGTCGACACCGGACCGGACCTGCTGGCGGCGCTGTCCCACAGCCTCAAGGACAGCGGCCTGCCGCCGATCGACCCCAACCTCTTCCAGGCTTATCTCGGCATGGGCGGTCGCGCGATGATCGAGCGCGCCTTCCGTCAGGCCAATCGCACGCTCGACGACGAACAGCATGAAAAGCTGATCGCCACCTTCCTGCAGCATTATACCGACAACATTCCGGGTACCTCCCAGCTCTTCCCCGGTGCCCGCGATGCCATGCAGCGCTTCGCCGATGCCGGCTGGACCCTCGCAATCTGCACCAACAAGTTCGAGAAGCTCAGCCACGCGCTGATCGAAGGCCTCGGCATCCACGCGCACTTCGCCGCCAATTGCGGTGCCGACACTTTTGCGTGGCGCAAGCCCGACCCCCGCCATCTGATTTCCACCATCGAACAGGCCGGTGGAGACCCGGATCAGGCGGTCATGGTCGGCGATTCGAAGACGGATATCGACACGGCCAAGGCAGCCGGTATTCCGGTGGTAGCGGTCGATTTTGGTTACACCGACCAGCCCGTCGCCACCTATGAGCCGAGCATGGTCATTTCGCATTACGACGAGCTGACGGTAGCGGTCGCGACAAGGCTGATCGCGGCAGCGAATGAAGGAACGACGACGCAAGCCGAAGCACCTTGACTTGCGCCAGTGCCGCTCGTAAACACCGCGCCACGTTCAGGCGCATGGTCGCCTCGGCGGGCGATTAGCTCAGCGGGAGAGCACACCCTTCACACGGGTGGGGTCACAGGTTCAATCCCTGTATCGCCCACCATTCTCCACGCAAATAATCCAAACAAAAAAGCCGCCGCTGCCCGAAGGCAGAACGACGGCTTGTGTTTGTCGCCTTGCGTGAAGCGTCAGAAGATCAGCTTCAGCAAGCCGATGACCACTGCCAGGCCAATCAGGAAGATGATTAGGGCTGTTATGCCGAGGCCTTTAAGCATGGGTCGTTCTCCGATCTGCGATTGTTATGCAGCACGAACGAAGAAGGCGGCAGGGTGTTCCACACGATCTCGCATCGTGCCGAACGCCTTGCCGCCTTCATCAGTCAGTCAGACGTCAGATCGCCCTTAGATCGCCCTCAGATCGAAGGTGCGCGCGAATCACTGGTCTTGCGCAAAGCGGCCAGAACCTTGGCGTCGCGGTCATAAACGTCCGGCGAATAATGCACCTCGCCGGCCTGGTTAGGCCACGCCGTGAAGTAGGCGACATAAACCGGGATCTTGCGCGTCACCTTTTCCGTGGAATGACCCTGCTTCAGCTTGGCTGCGACATGCGCGACATCCGTGCCAAGCACGGCGGCTGCCATCGCACGCGGATCCGACAAGCGGACGCAGCCATGGCTCAAGGCGCGCGCGTCGCGGCTGAAGAAGGCCTTTTGCGGCGTGTCATGCATGTAGATCGCATGCTTGTTGGGGAACAGGATCTTCAGCTCGCCTAAGGCATTCGCTTCGCTCGGCGTCTGGCGAACATTGTAGGGAATGTTGCTGCCATTAGCCGCCCAGTTGATCGTCGACGACGGAATGCGCTTGCCGCTGGCATCAGAGACTTCATAGCCGGCACGGTCGAGATAGCCGGGATCGTTGATCAGGCGCGGCAGCATCTCGTTGACGATGATCGAGCGTGGCACGCCCCAATACGGGTTGTAGTCGACCTGCTCCAACTCGTCATAAAAGAAGCTCGTCTGGTGCGTCGGGCTGCCGACCACCGTGCGCATCGAGAGCTTGTCCGTGCCATTCTCGCGATAGGTCGCGGTGAAGGCGGCAGCGTTCAGGAACACATGCGTCGAACCCAGATCGGACGGGTGCCAGCGCAGCTGTTCCAGCGCCACTTCGAGTTTTTCGATGCGGTCGGCCTTCGACACGCCGGCGATGGCAGCCACCGTGCGGCCGCCGACGACGCCGTCCGGCTTCAAGCCATGGGCCTGCTGCGCGGCCTTCACCACGGCGACCAATTCAGGCGTATAAAGCTCGCCACCGGCATTGGCACTGATCGTGGCACCATGCGCCGCCTTGAACGCTGCATCACCTTTCTGGTCGATCAGCGTCAGCAGCTTCGGCAGCTCCGCGCTGGTCTCGCCCGGCTTCAGGAGCAGCTTCGGATCAACGATGATCGTGTGCTCGCGCTCGGCCTCGAGCGACTTCAGCTCGGTGCGCAGTGCTGCATACTCTGCGTTCTGCGGATGCTGACCTTCCAGATAGGTCTTGATGTCGACGCCGCTTGCCATCGCATTCAGCGCCGCCTCGTAATCCACCGGCTTGGCAGCAAAATCATGGTAGCCCGACAGGAGGTTCGGGTTGATGCGCCCTGCATGAGCGTCGCGGATGTAACGCAGCACGCGCGCCGACATCGTCATCTCGTAGCGGATCAGAGCCGGATCGCTCAGCGCCTGCTGGCCAGATGCGGTGACCTGCGGGCGTGCAACCTGGTAGTCCTGCGGATCGAGCCCGTAGCTGCCGGCGTCCTGCAACATGGCCATGGCAGCCTCGGCGCGAACACGCGGCGCGCTTCCCAGAACCCAGATAAAGCCCGGCTGCGAAGCGTAATGCTTCTCGATGGCCGCGGCGATCTCCTTCTCGGCGGTCAGCTGATAATCGATCAGCCCGGACAGCGAGCGGTCGAACGGCGTACCCGGTTCGGAAGGCTCGATCGAACCGGTGATCTCCACCGAGCCGGTCGGCTGCAGCTTGGAGAAGTCAACCGGCACGAGGGCTGCAGTCTTGTAGGTGTAATAGCTCGGCGACGACACCTTGATGATCGGCGCGGGCTTGGTCGGCTTCACCACGGAAACGGGCTGAACAGGCTGTGCCTGCTGCGGAATACCCTGCTGCTGCATCGGCTGCGCGCGGCGTGGCGTGGCGTGCGGCCCCTGATTGACCACTGTCCCGCCGCGATTGTTACCAAACAGGCGCTGGAACAGGTTTTCCGCAGAAGCCGCGTTGATGCTCGACAGCGAAGTTGCGGCAACGAGGGCCAGAATCAGGCCGGTTTTAACTCGTGAAACTGGCAGCAAAGCGCATCCCCTCGTCTGGTGCTGGATCGAACGGCAGCAGGCATCCCGATCATGGTTCGGACGGACGATTCAGGATGCGCTGTGACTATATCGATTGACGCCAAATGGGTTAAGCGACCGTAAACCGTTTGTTCGCGCGTGCGGCAGGAATGCAACATTTGTTAGGGATGCGGCGCGGCTGCCCTCCAAGAAGAAGGGCCGTCCAGATCCACTGAACGGCCCCGGGCAAAGGTACAAACGGGCTCAGCAATCATGTTCGCACCCACGCCCATGAAGGAGCAAGCCCTGCTGGCTCGCTGGAATATTCAGGGACGTGAGGAGACACGAAGTGAAGGCCGCGGAGTTTCGGCGGCATCTTCACGAAAGCTTGAGGCTGGTCAGCGCCGGTCGCGCGACAGACCCTTTGCTGAAAGCTCGTCGAGATAGGTCTGCCAGCGCTGGTCTTTTTCATGACCAAGCTCGTGCAGATAGTTCCAGGTAAAGATGCCCGACTCATGCCCGTCATCGAACACGATGCGCACGGCATAGTTGCCGATTGGCTCCATGCGCGCGATCGCAACCTCGCGCTTTCCGGGCACTGTCACGCGCTGGTCGGGCGAATGGCCCTGCACCTCAGCCGACGGCGATGTCACACGCAGCAACTCGGCAGGAAGCTCGAGTGGCGCATGGTTGGGAAAGGTGACGGTAAGGAGCTTGCGGTCTTTCGACACGCGCAATTCTGAAGGTGCGGCCATGGCGCCTTCTTGCCACAAACCTGCCTGCGGCGCAAAGCGCGCTGGTTGTTTGGCCTCGACGCTCCTATATCAGGTCTCAGCTAGCACAGACCGCAAGCCCAAGGCCTAGACTGCAATGATCGACCCGTTTGGACGCCGGATCACCTATCTCCGTGTTTCGGTGACGGACCGCTGCGACTTCCGCTGCACCTATTGCATGGCGGAAGACATGACTTTCCTGTCCAAGCGCGACCTGCTGTCCCTGGAAGAACTCGATCGTCTCACCACCGTCTTCGTGGAAAAAGGCGTGCGCAAGCTGCGCCTGACCGGCGGCGAGCCGCTGGTGCGCAAGAACATCATGCATCTGGTGCGCCAGATCTCGCGCCATCTCGTTTCCGGCGCACTGGACGAGCTGACCATCACCACCAATGGCTCGCAATTGGCCAAACACGCGGCCGAACTGGTTGATTGCGGTGTGAAGCGCATCAATGTTTCGATCGATACGCTCGATCCCGCCAAGTTCCGTACGATCACGCGCTGGGGTAATCTGGACCAGGTCATGGCCGGGTTGGACGCCGCGCAAGCCGCCGGTCTGAAGGTCAAGCTCAACGCCGTGGCGCTCAAGGGCTTCAACGAGCACGAGCTTCCCGAGCTTATGCGCTGGGCGCATGGTCGCGGCATGGACCTAACCGTCATCGAAACCATGCCGATGGGCGAGATCGACGCGGAGCGCACCGACCAATATCTGCCGCTGAGCCAGCTTCGTTCCGACCTGGAGCGGCAGTTCACGCTGACCGACATTCCGTTCAAGACCGGCGGACCCGCCCGCTATGTCGAGGTAGCGGAAACCGGCGGTCGCCTGGGCTTCATCACGCCGATGACCCACAATTTCTGCGAAAGCTGCAACCGCGTTCGCCTGACCTGCACCGGTACGCTTTACATGTGTCTTGGCCAGGAAGACGCGGCCGATCTGCGCTCCCCGATGCGCGCGTCGGAAGGCAACGAATTGCTGTCGCAGGCCGTCGACGAAGCCATCACCCGCAAGCCCAAGGGCCACGACTTCATCATCGATCGCACCACGCGCCGCCCGGCCGTCTCGCGCCATATGAGCGTCACCGGCGGATAAGCCGCATTCGAAGCCACTGCGTGGCCCAATCCCCAACGGTTGTGTTTCACGCCACCCCTGCTAGACCGGTCGCTGATCGCAATCTCCGGGACTTCCTGTGGCCCTTCCGTCCGACATGCGCGGCAGCCTGTTCATGGTCATTTCCATGGCAGGCTTCTCAATCAACGACTCGATGACAAAGCTTGCCAGCGCGGAAATGAATGCCGGACAGGTCATGCTGATCCGCGGCGTTTTCGCCACGATCCTGATCGGCCTTCTGGCTTGGCAGCAAGGTGCTCTGCGCGTTCCCAAGCTTGCCTTTCATCCCCTGGTTATGACGCGCGTTGCCAGCGAGATCCTGGCGACAGCGAGCTTCCTTGTCGGTCTAGCCCATCTGCCGCTCGCCAACAGCTCTGCCATTCTCCAAACCTTGCCTTTGTCGGTGACTCTCGGGGCCGCCATATTCCTGGGAGAGCCCATCGGCTGGCGGCGGCTGCTAGCCATCGCAATCGGTTTCGCAGGCGTTCTGCTCATCGTGCGACCGGGCTTCGAGGGCTTCAACTTCTTTGCCCTGTTCACGCTGGCCTCCGTTTTGCTCTGCACAGTGCGCGATCTTTCTACGAGCCGAGCGCCAAGCCAGATCCCCTCTTCGCTTATTTCCTTCGTCACCTCCGCTTTCGTGATGCTCGCTGGCGGTGTTCTCATGGTGCCGATGGGCGGATGGCAAACGCCGCGGCTGGAGATCGTAGGCGCCTTGAGCTTTGCAGCCTGCATGGTGCTGATCGGCTACCAGTTCGTCATCATGGCCATGCGGTCAGGCAATGTGTCGGCCGTTGCACCCTTCCGCTACACCAGCCTGCTCTGGTCCATCACGTTGGGCTTCCTGATCTTCGGCGATCTGCCTGACCTACCGATGATCGTCGGCTCGATCATCATCGTCCTGTCCGGCATCTACACCCTGCTGCGCGAGCGCCGCGTCAGCCGTGAAAAGCCGGCTACTGCAAGCACCGGCCCGACCATGGCGCCGGACGGTGTTTGATCGATGCGCAGCGCAGATCACCCATGACAATCGCCGCCATCATCCTGGCCGGTGGCCGATCGAGCCGCATGGGCGGCGGCGATAAGACGCTGCTTCCGTTAAGAAGCGGTACGGTCCTCGACGAAGTCGCCCGCAGGCTGAGCCCTCAAGTCGACACCATCGCCATCAACGCCAATGGCGATCCTCAACGCTTCGCATCCCTGAACCTGCGAATTCTCCCCGATGCCTTCGGCACCTTCGACGGTCCCCTCGCCGGCATCCTGACCGGCCTGATCTGGGCCGAAACGATTGGCGCGAGTGCCCTCATCACCGTCGCCGGTGACACACCCTTCCTGCCGACCGATCTCGTCACACGCCTGCAAGCAGCGTCAGCACCCTCAACGATCGCCGTCGCCGCCTCCAACGGCCGCGTTCACCCAACCTTCGCCCTTTTGCCGGTCGCCTTGCGGCAGGATCTAGAAACCTTCCTCCACACACAGCCAAGCCGTCGCGTGAACCACTTCATTTCCGATCATCCGCATGTGCGGGTCGCTTTCGACACCGCGCCGTTCGACCCGTTTTTCAACATCAACACACCAGACGACCTCGCCGAAGCGCAGCACCTTGCCGGAAGCGCGTCATGACGCACCGCGTTTTCGGCATTACCGGCTGGAAGAACTCCGGCAAGACGACGCTGACCGAGCGTCTCGTCACCGAACTCACCGGCCGCGGCTATACGGTGTCGACCATCAAGCACGCCCATCATGACTTCGACATCGATGTGCCCGGCACCGATTCCTTCCGCCACCGCGCGGCTGGCGCTTCGGAAGTTGCGATCGTCTCGTCCCATCGCTGGGCGCTGATGCATGAAGCGCGCGGCGATGCCGAACCGAGCTTGCCGGAAATCCTGGCGCGGCTTTCCCCCTGCGATATGGTTCTCGTGGAAGGCTACAAGCGCGAAGATCATCTCAAGATCGAGGCCCGCCGCAAGGACACCGCAACCCGCGCGCCATTGTCCGAAAACGACCCCAAGATCGTCGCCCTGGCCGCCGATCATCCGGTGGATGGCTCCACCCTTCCCGTGTTCGATCTCGATGACATCTCCACCATCGCTGACTTCATCGTGGAAACGCTTTCCTTAGCGCGGGTCTGACGCGGTTTAGCCGTTGCAATCGCAGCGAAAACAGTGGGATTATCTTAGCTTGCAGCAGCCAAGCGCACCCAAGAGCCAAGGGCTGCAAGCACAAGAACCGAGAGGAACACGAATGCGCATTTCCAAGCTCTGCCTAGCGGCCTCCGCAGCTTTGCTCACTTTGTCCATGGCCTCGATCGCGTCCGCGCAGGAAACGACGATCAAGATCGGCACCGAAGGCGCCTACCCGCCCTTCAACAACCTGACCGCGTCCGGCGAGCTGGAAGGCTTCGACATCGACATCACCAAGGCGCTTTGCGAAGAGATGAAGGCCAAGTGCGAGTTCGTCACGCAGGATTGGGACGGCATCATCCCCGCGCTGCAGGCCAAGCGCTTCGATGCGATCGTAGCCTCCATGTCGATCACCGACGAGCGCAAGCAGCAGGTCGACTTCACCAACCCTTATTACAGCAACTCGCTCGTCTTCGTCGCGCCGAAGGACTCCAAGTTCGCGGCCACTGAGACCAGCGGCAAGACCATCGGCGTGCAGCAGGGAACGATTGCCGCCGAGTTCGCCGAAAAGACCTATCCGGATGCCGACGTGAAGGCCTACCCAACGCAGGTCGAAGCCTGGGCCGATCTCGAAAGCGGCCGCGTTGATGCCGTGCTGGGCGACTTCGGCGTTCAGTATGGATTCGTGAAGGGTGAAGACGGCTCCTGCTGCGACTTCAAGGGCGATGCTGTCAGCTCCGACGACAAGATCGGCATTGCCATCCGCAAGGGCGACACCGCGCTGGCCGACAAGTTCAACAAGGCGCTCGAAGCCATCCGCGCTAACGGCAAGTACAAGGAAGTCAACGACAAGTACTTCCCGTTCGACGTTTTCGGCGGCTGATCCGTCGAAAACTTGAAGCCGATTGCAGCCGGAACGGACTTGGCGGACAAACCCGCCGGCACCGTTCCGGCTCATTCATGATGGTGGCGGATAAACAGATCGCTTCATGGACGCTGCCCTGACCCTGCTGAGTTTCGGTCCCGACGGCTGGGGCGACGATATCGCGACCGGCGTCCTGGTCACCGTCGGCCTGGCACTGGCGACTCTGCCTTTTGGCCTCGTCCTCGGCTTCTTCGTGGCGCTGATGAAGCAGTCCGAAGAGCCGTCGATGCGGCTTGCCGGCAATATCTACACCACCATCTTTCGCGGCCTGCCCGAACTCCTGACGTTGTTCCTGATCTTCTATGGCGCGCAACTCGGCTTGCAGCAGATCACGGCGCTGTTTGGTGAGGAGACCACGATCGAGATCAACGCCTTTGCGGCCGGTATGGTCGCGCTCGGCATCATGTTCTCGTCCTATGCCAGCGAGGTGTTTCTCGCTGCCTTCCGCGTCATTCCGCGAGGGCAATATGAAGGCGCTTACGCCGTCGGCCTGAGCCATACGCGCACGATGCGCCTCGTGATCTTGCCGCAGTTGATCCGTGTCGCCCTGCCCGGCCTCGGCAACCTCTGGCTCATCCTGCTCAAGGACACAGCGCTAGTTTCCGTCATCGGCCTGTCCGACATTCTGCGCCAAACCGGCGTCGCCGCGCGCGTGACCAAGGAACCCTTCCTGTTCTTCGGCCTGGCCTGCCTGCTTTATCTCGTGCTCGCTGTGCTTTCCTCTTTCGTCTTCAGCGCCATTGAGCGCTGGGCGGCAAAAAGCGGAGGCACACGATGAACGCCGTTGCAGCCGATTTGGTGGAACGTCCGCCAACGCCAAGCCGCCGCTGGACCGGCACCCGCATTGCCGGCACTATTCTGGTAGCCTTGTGGGCGCTTGCGATCGCAGGCCTCGCTTTGTACCTCGTCCAGTCCTGGAACCCGGAACTGTTCGATCGCTATGCCGGCCGTTACTGGTCGGGCCTGATCGTCACGCTGCAGCTCGTGTTCCTGTCGATCATCCTCGGTGCCGTCCTGTCGATCCCAATTGCCTGGGGCCGCATGACCAAGCGGCGCATTCCGAGTGCCCTCGCTTACGCCTACGTTTATTTCTTCCGCGGCACGCCGCTGATCGCCCAGACCTTCCTGATCTATTACGGCCTCGGCTCGTTCCGGCCGCAGCTGGAAGCCGTCGGCCTTTGGAGCTTCTTCCGCGATGCCTGGAATTGCGCCCTTTTCGCCTTCACCCTGAACACCGCAGCCTACCAGGCCGAGATCCTGCGCGGCGCGTTGGAAAGTGTTGGCCGCGGCCAGTGGGAAGGTGCCGCCTCGCTCGGCCTGTCGCGCCTGCATACGCTGCGGCTGATCATCGTCCCGCAGGCCCTGATCGTCGCCCTGCGCCCGTACGGCAACGAGATCATCCTGATGATCAAAGGCTCTGCCATCGTCGCCATCATCACCGTTTATGACCTGATGGGCGAAACGCGGCGCGCTTATTCCCGCTCATTCGATTTCCAAACCTATCTTTACGCAGCCCTGATCTACCTCGCGATCGTGGAAACGCTGCGTAACGTCATCGAATGGATCGAGCGGCGCCTGACGCGCCACCTCAAGCGCTAAACAACGAACAGCTGGAAGGAACCTCTCATGGCGAACGTCGCATTCATCGGGCTCGGCGTGATGGGCTACCCCATGGCCGGCCACCTCAAGACCAAGGGCGGCCACGACGTCACCGTTTACAACCGCACCGCCGCAAAGGCTGAAAAATGGGCCGAGGAGTTCGGCGGCAAGCACGCTGCCACGCCGGCCGAAGCCGCTAGAGATCAGGATTTCGTGTTCTGCTGCGTCGGCAATGACGACGACCTGCGCTCCGTCACCACTGGATCGGACGGCGCCTTCGCGACCATGAAGAAGGACGCGATCTTCATCGACAACACCACGGCTTCCGCCGAAGTCGCGCGCGAACTCGACGCAGCCGCAAAAGAGGCCGGCTTCCACTTCCTCGACGCACCCGTCTCAGGCGGCCAGGCCGGCGCGGAAAACGGCCAGCTGACGGTGATGGTCGGCGGCGATGAAGCGGCGTTCGAGCGCGCCAAGCCCGTCATCGACGCATACGCCAAGATGGTCGGCCTGATGGGACCGGCCGGCAGCGGCCAGCTCACCAAGATGATCAACCAGATCTGCATTGCCGGCGTTGTTCAGGGCCTCGCCGAAGGCATCCACTTCGGCAAGAAGGCCGGGCTCGACATTCACAAGGTGGTCGAAGTCATCTCCAAGGGTGCCGCCGGCTCCTGGCAGATGGAAAACCGCCACAAGACCATGAATGACGGCAAATACGACTTCGGCTTTGCGGTCGACTGGATGCGCAAGGATCTCGGCATCGTACTCGAAGAATCCGACCGCAACGGCGCCAAGCTGCCGCTTACAGCCCTGGTCGATCAGTTCTACAAGGACGTGCAGGCGCTCGGCGGCCAACGCTGGGACACGTCGTCGCTTCTGGCGCGGCTCGAAAAGTAAGCCGCACCAACCGTTATAAACCGCTAAGCGCTATTGACCGGCAGCGCCGAGCTTTTCCAATAGTGTCGTATGGAAACGCTGCGGATCCTCGATCTGCGGCGAGTGTCCGAGATCATCGAACTCCACCAGCTCGGCATCGGGGATTGCCTCGGCAGTAGCCTTGCCGAGCTTGGTGTAATCGCCGAGCTTGGCGGCAATGTCGTCCGGCGCGCGGTTGGCGCCCGGTGCCGTCTTGTCCTGCGTGCCGATCATCAGCAACGTGGGCACTTTCAGCTTGTTGAACTCGTGCACCACCGGCTGCGTGAACACCATGTCCGAGGTCAGCGCCTGGTTCCAGGCCACCAGCTCGCCGCCCTCGCCGGCATACATCCCCGCGCTCATCTCGACCCAGCGATCATACTGCGGCTTCCAGCCGGCCGTGTAGTAGAATTTCTCCTGATAGGCCTTGATGCTGTCGAAGCTCGTCTTCTTCTCGCCCGCGAGTGCCTCGTCGATCGGCTGATACGGCACGCCCTCGGCCTTCCAGTCTTCCAGTCCGATCGGATTCACCAGCACGAGACGGTCGACGGCTTCCGGATACATCAACGAAAAGCGCGTCGCGAGCATTCCACCCATGGAGTGCCCGATGACGGTGGCCTTTTTGATCCCACGCGCGTCAAGCAGCGCCTTGGTGTTCGCAGCCAGAGCATGGAAGGAATATTGATAATGCTCTGGCTTCGTGGATTTGCAGAAGCCGACCTGATCCGGCGCAATGACGCGATAGCCCGCACCGGTCAGCTTGGTGATCGTCTCTTCCCAGGTCGCCGCGCAGAAGTTCTTGCCATGCAGGAGCACGACGGTTTGCCCGTTCGGCTCGCCGGCCGCAACATCCATGAACGTCATGGAAAGCGGCTGTTTCTGGGCCGAAAAGTCATAGCTCTCCGTCTTGAAGGGGTACTCGAACCCTTCCAGACGAGCGCCGTAGCGGGCATCCTGCGCCGACGCAGCCGTGAGGGTCAGCCCAAGCCCTGCGGCGGCGATAACAAGCGTCTTCATGCGAACTCCGTGTTGTTGAACGGGAACGCAGTTAGGCAGACACAAGCAGATAGGAAGGCAACCTCACCACGCCGTGACCAAAGGTGACCGCGAACCAGCTCAAGCGCCGCTGGAGGCGGGCTCCTTGTCCAGCACCATGTAATCCAGCGGCAGCTCGGTCGTGTACTTGATCTGCTCCATCGCGAAAGACGACGACACGTCCCGGATCTCGATCTTCGCGATCAGCCGCTTGTAGAAGGCATCATAGGCCGCGATGTCAGGCACCACGACACGGATGAGATAATCGACGTCGCCGCTCATCCGGTAGAACTCGATGACCTCCGGAAAGTCCTGCACGACCTCGGAAAAGCGCTTCAGCCATTCGTGGCTGTGCGAGCCTGTGCGGATCGAAACGAACACCGTGACGCGGGCATTGATCTTCACCGGATCGAGGATCGCGACGCGGCGCTGGATGACACCCTCTTCCTCCAGCTTCTGGATTCGACGCCAGCAGGGCGTCGTCGACAACCCGACTTTCTTGGCGACATCGGCAACAGCAAGCGTCGAGTCTTCCTGCAACAGACGAAGAATTTTGCGGTCGAGCCGGTCCATGAGGGGTCTCCGTAGAATTATTTACCCCAATATGCCGAAATATCTCACGCTCGCAACAACTAAATTCCTACTAGCTTAGTAGGCAATCAAGTTTTCCACTTCGGCTTGAAGCTCCGGCAGAAGCTCGATCTCGAACCAAGGATTTTTCTTCAGCCAACTGCTGTTGCGCCAGGAGGGATGCGGCAGCGGAAGCACGCGTGGACCACTGCTCGCATGCAGGATGGCGCGCCAGTTCCGCACCATCTCGGTCATCGAAGTCCCCCGTCCGAGATGATACTGATGCGCATGAATGCCGATCACCAGGATCAGCTGGATAGCAGGCATGAGGTCAAGCGCAGGCTTGCGCCAGATCGGCGCACATTCCCGTCGCGGCGGTAGGTCACCCTTCTGCGCATCATGACCGGGAAAGCAGAAGCCCATCGGCAGGATCGCGAAGTTGCGGGGATCATAGAACGTGGCTTCATCGACCCCGAGCCATTGCCGCAGTCTCACGCCCGACGGGTCCATAAACGGCACGCCGGACAGATGCGCACGGATTCCCGGCGCCTGACTGGCGATCAGGATTTTCGCTTCAGCCGACG
Source organism: Tianweitania populi (assembly GCF_014652875.1). Lineage (GTDB taxonomy): Bacteria > Pseudomonadota > Alphaproteobacteria > Rhizobiales > Rhizobiaceae > Tianweitania > Tianweitania populi. The sequence goes on from NZ_BMZQ01000001.1 coordinate 1,200,049, forward strand.
CCACGAAAATGGGTCGCGGCTCATGCGGCAGGGGCTTGCCGAGAGGCGCGTCGCGGCACACGCGGCACACCTTCATGGTAGCAATCAGTTGTCCCAGTTCGGAAGGTGTTTCGATCAAGCTTGCGCGCTGGGCCTTGCTGAAACCGCTTCATGCCAACGCAGCAGGTTGGCGCAGTCCGGCGGCACCGCGATCTTGGCCGGCTTCATGAAGTCCACCGCCACCAGCGCCGTAATGTCCGCAATCGAATAGCTGTCGCCGGCAATGAAGTCGCGTTGCGCCAGCTCGGCATCCAGGAAGCGACAGAACTCGAGCGCCTTGGGCTTGTTGATCTCACCCCATTCGGGCAGTTGCGGCACTTCCCAGTCTTTCATCGCAGGATGGGTGTGGCGGAAGACAGCCTGCACAGCGCTCAGCAAGTTCAGCTCGATACGGCGCTGCCACATCTCCACAACCGCACGGCCCACCGCGCCAGTGCCGAACAAAGCAGGCTCCGGGTAAAGCTCCTCGAAATACCGGCAGATAGCCACAGACTCGGTGATGACGGTCCCATCGTCGAGCTCCAGCACGGGCAAACGCTGCAGCGGGTTGCGCGCCGTCACCTCAGGCGACTTGTGTCCCATCGCGCTCATGTCCACCTCTTCCAGCGGAACCTCGACCCCTTTTTCCGCCAGAAAGATACGCACGCGTCGGGGATTGGGCGCACGGCCGCCATCAAACAGTTTCATGCTTTTCCTCCTGCATCACACCCGGCGCTCTCTCGGTGCGCGAGCAAGTCCTCCCGCCGGAAGGGGTTCTTAATCATTCGCGCTTAGTCTGCCATTAAGGATAGTTGTTAGTGTTTGGTTGCGGGTTCAATGGCGGTGCAGCGCTCGGCTTCGGCTGACAAGATCATTGTGGATCGCACCAAGCCCAGCCGCAACAGCGAAGTTGCGCGGGCGATCCGCCGCACGCGAGATCGCTTGGCAGAGCAAGTCGGCTCGCCCGCTTTTGAGCGCGAACTCCTGAAGCTTCACGCCCATGCGATGATCAACACGGTGGTGGCCATGCCGCTGCTGGTGGTGCTGATCGCCGCCGCCGGTCTGTTTGCCGGCATGAACATCGACCTGCTGCTATGGGCGCCCCTGACCATGCTGGGCTACGCCGTGCTGGCGCTGGTCGCGCGGCGCGTCGAGCGCACGCCCGTCAACGAGCTCAGCTTGGGCAAATGGTCGAAGATTTTCCTGCTCGGCCACGCCGTCAGCGGCATCGGCTGGGTCTATTTCGTTTACGTCCAATGCGATGCCTGCGGCTTTGAGCCGTTCCCGGTCGTCAAGGCCGTGATCCTGCTGCTCGCCATCGCCGTCACCGCCATCATCGCTTCGGCGCTTCGCGGTGCTCTGGTCGCGACCTTCGCCCTGCCAGTCGCTGTCTTCGCCGCCGCCGGCGCGCCGTCTTGGTCACCAGTGGACGTGCTGATGGTGATCCTGCTCGCCATCTCCCTGCCCTTCTTCACCTATGTCGCCGGCAACTTTAACCGCTCCGCCGTGATGCTGCTGGCCTTCCGCAGCGAGAAGGACGCCCTCATCGCGGAACTGGAAACGGCCAAGTCGATGTCCGACGAAGCCCGCCGCCGCGCCGAAGAAGCCAATCTCGCCAAAAGTCGCTTCCTTGCCTCCATGAGCCACGAGCTGCGCACGCCGCTCAACGCCATTCTCGGCTTTTCCGAAGTCATGGCCACGCAGGTGCTTGGCCCCCTACCGAACCCGACCTATCGCGGCTATGCGCAGGACATCCATGATTCCGGCACGCATCTGCTTGAGTTGATCAACGAAATCCTCGACCTTTCCCGCATCGAGGCCGGCCGCTACCAGCTCAACGAGGAAGCCGTCACGCTCGCCAACATCGTGGACGAGTGCTGCCACCTCATGGAGTTGCGCACCAGCAACAAGGACATCCGCATCACCAAGGAGTTCGAGCGCGACATGCCCCGACTTTACGCGGACGAGCGCGCTATCCGACAGATCGCCTTGAACCTTCTGTCCAACGCCGTGAAATTCACGCCAAGCGGCGGCGAGATCCGCGTCCGTGTCGGCTGGACGGCAGGCGGCGGTCAGTATCTCTCCATCAGGGACAATGGCCCGGGCATCCCACCCGACGAGCTGCCCGTCGTCATGTCCGCCTTCGGCCAAGGCGCGATCGCCATCAAGAGCGCCGAGCAAGGCACCGGCCTCGGTTTGCCGATCGTCCAGGGCCTGGTGCAAATCCACGGCGGCACCTTCGATCTGCAATCCAAGCTGCGCGAAGGCACGGAGGTCGTCGCGACTTTCCCCGCTTCGCGTGTGATCGAGCCCATGCCCGCACTTGCCACGGTTGCCGTCGGCGGACGCCGGCAGTAGAAGCACAAACAGCCAACCTGCGCCGCTTTCTCGCGGCCACCAGCCCAGCCATCCCACAACCTGCCATTCCGCCTAGCCGCACTCTCGTGGGTTGCACTGCCATGCGGAATGGCACGCGCGAGACGTCACGGTGCCCTCATGCCCCTCTTCCGCCCCCTCCTGTCGCTGGCAGCCGCCGCAATGAGCATCCTGCTTGTTTCCCCCTCGATCGCCTCCGAACCGGTCGCGATCGACATCACCAGCCACGATCGCACCTACCGCATCTGGGAATTGGCTATCGGTGAAGAGCCGGTTGATGGATATCCCCTAGTGGTACTTCTCGATGGCAACCAGATGCTGCCGATCGCAGCCAGGATCGCGGCGGAAGACGGCCGCCCGCGCCTGCTTGTCGCCATCGGCTATCCCGAAGATGACCGCGAAACGATCGTGAAGCGCCGCTATTTCGACCTCACGCCGCTAACACCGTCAGAACTGCTGCCAGAGTCGCGATCCGGCGGACTGGTGCAAGCCGGCGGTCAGGATGATTTCACCGCCATGCTGAAGGGCACAATTCTGCCCGGCGTGCTGGAGCGGCATCGCATCGACAAGGCGGACACGACGCTGTTCGGCCACTCACTGAGCGGCATGGCGGCTCTGCGCATGCTGTTCGACCACACTTGGCCCTTCGCCACCTATGTCGCGGCCGATCCGTCAATCTGGTGGAAGAACAGCGCCATCCTCAGCGAACTCGACGCCTTCGAGGCCGCGCCACGAACGGAAGCCGAGCGCCTGACGATCATCACTTCGGGCGTGCGCCCTGAGCGCAAGGACGTATCGACGCAAGCCAACGCCCGCATGCGCGCTTTGCGCGGCGGCCCGAACGGCAAGGATGTCGCCGAACGCATGGCCAAGATCGAGGGCCTGAGCGTCGACCTTCACCCCATGCCAAACGAGAGCCACGGCTCGATGGTCGAACCGTCGCTACGGCTTCTTCTTACGCGGTAGGTAAAGCCCGCACACCGCCAAACACCTGTGCGGCCGATTGCACCAGGATGGCGGCGAGCGACGCCGCGACACCCGGCTGGCTGGCGCCAAGGTCGAGCAGCGGCGCGCCGCTCAACAGACCGGCCAAGCGATCCGCTGCCGGTTGGCCGATGCTGGACGCGACGCGGCAATGCGCGACGGCATCCGCATTTACCGCCTGCAGCAAGGCTGCGGCAGCCAGTGCAGGATAGCCATCGAGCAGAACCGGAATGCGCTCGGTGCGCGCAGCGATGATGCCCCCCGCCATCGCCGCGATCTCGCGCCCGCCAACCCGCCGCAGCACCTCGAACGGGTCGCGAAGGTTGCCCGCTCCATGAAACGCCAGCGCCGCGTCGATGACCTGCGCCTGACGCGCAGCAATCTCACCTTCGGCCACGATCCAGTCGTCAGCCTTGCCGCCTTGCAGAGCGGTCACCACGGCAGCCGCCGCCAACTCACCACCCACGCCGAAGCTGCTCAGCGCTACCAGATCGAAGCCGCCCGCCACGGCTTCCATGCCGAAGGCCATCGTCGCCGCACAGCCGCGCTCGTCGAACGCAGCACTGGCGGTAAAATCCTCTGTCGGCACGTCCAGCGCGAGGTCGAACACCTTCAAGCCCAGATCGTTCGCACCGCAAACCTGGCTGACGGCAGCACCGCCGGCAGCGCAATGTTCCACCATGGCTGCCGTATCTGCGATCGCCTCGGCACCAAGTCCCTGCGCCGCAATCCCGTGATTACCCGCAAACAGCGCGATCAACGGTCGGTTCACCACCGGCGGCCGGCTGGTCCAGGTCGTCAGCCATTCCGCGATCTCGCCGAGCCGCCCAAGCCCCGCACCCGCCGCGCCCAGCTGCGTGATCCGCTCGCGCACCCGGTTGGCCGCGAAGGCATTGGCTTCGGGCATGTCGCGCAGCAAAGCACGGAAGTCGTCGAAAGGAAGGGCACTGGTCATGATATGGCGTCTCCTGACCGCGATCGCACGGTCGTGAGGCCGCGATAAACCTTCCCGGCTTGCATTGGCAAGGTGTTCGTCCCATGTGGGTCAGGCAAACTCGGCCCGCGCATGACCCCTATCGAATCGCCCTGCATTCTCGTCTGCTCGATCGACATGAAGACCGGCTATTGTTTCGGCTGCGGCCGCACGCGCGACGAGATTTCCGACTGGCTCACCATGACGCCCGAGCAGCGCCGCGCCGTCATGGCCACATTGCCGGCACGCCTCGAAACCGTCGAGCGCAAACCGCGCCGCGAAACCCGCCGTACCCGTATGGCGCGCGAACGGGGCTTGAGCTGAGCATGCGCCGCCCACCGCAGCTTCTCTGGATTGTCCTTGCCGTTCTGGCCGCCGGCTTGCTCCTGCTCGTGTTCAACCACGATGCGGGCAGAACCTTCGGCCTCGAAAACGATCAGTTCGCCAACATCCTGACCGCCGGCCTTCTCGTCACCGTCATCTCCGCCGGCATCGTCGCCTCGCGCCCTTCCTTTGGCGAAGTCACCCGCAACATCGCGGCCTGGCTCTTCATCCTGCTCGCGCTGACGACAGGCTACACCTACCGCTACGAGCTGCAGGATATCGCAAGCCGCGTCACTGCCGGCTTGGTTCCGGGCAGTCCGCTGTCCGTCACCGACAGCGAAGGCAATGTCACCGTGACCGTGGAGAAAACCGGCAGCGGCCACTTTGAGGCCCGCGCGGCGATCAACGGCAAGCCCGTCCAGGTCATGGTCGACACCGGCGCCAGCATGACCGTGCTCACGGTGGAAGATGCCCGCTCGATCGGCCTCGATGTGGAGGCGCTAAACTTCACCGTCCCGGTATCCACCGCCAACGGCGTCACGGTTGCTGCCCGCGCTCGCGCCCAGACCATCGCCATCGGCAACATCGAACGCGGGCCTCTGCCGATCCTCGTCGCTCAACCCGGCGCCTTGAGCCAAAGCCTGCTCGGCATGAACTTCATGGGCACCCTGTCGGGCTATGATGTGCGTGGCGACCGCATGGTGCTGCGCGACTAAATTAGGCTGACGAAGAAGCGAACCGAGACGGCCAGCGCGAACAAGCCGAAGGCGATCTCCAGATGCCGCTTTTTTTAGCGCATGCGCGATCCGCACGCCATAGGGCGTCACGACCAGCGCAATCGGAATGATCAGCGCACAGGCGATCCAGTTGACGAAGCCGGTCGATCCCAGCGGCAGGTTCGGATCACCCCAGCCCGCCCAGATATAACCGATCGTGCCGGGTATCGCGATCAACACGCCGACGCCTGACGACGTCGCAACCGCCTGATGCATGGAGCGGCCATAGAGCGTCATGAAGGTGTTGTTCATGATGCCGCCGCCAATCCCCATCAGCGTCGATAAAAAGCCGATCACGACCCCGACCAGCGCGCGAACAGGCCCCGTCGGGATCTTGCGGCCGAGGCGCCAGCTGTCGCGATTGAACAAAAGCTTGAAGCCGACAGCCACCATGATCAACGTGAAGATCACGCGCAGGCCTTCAGACGAAATATACGCCGCCGTCAGCGAGGCCAGCAACACGCCGACCGGCACTGGTATCAGGAAGCTCCTCAACAGCGCCTTGTCCACCGCGCGACGTTTCAAATGCCCCTGATAGGATCGTAGCGACGTGGGGATGATGATCGCAAGCGACGTGCCGACCGCCACATGCATGCGCACATTTTCATCGACATCGAGCATGGCCAGCACCTGGTAGAACACCGGCACCAGAACCGCCCCGCCGCCGATGCCGAACACGCCGGCCAGCAAGCCGGACACGACGCCGCCAAGCGCGATGGCACCTGCGAAAACCACCAATTGTTCGATGGAAACCATGATCCGCCAGCTCCGCCCCTGCGAAGCGCTAGAGCCGAACGTCAGCGATGTAAACCGCGCCGGCCCTAGGCAGCGACGGAAGCCAGCGCCGCAGACCGGTCGACCTCACCGAGCGCGCGCCAAAGAACCTCCGACCGCGCGTCCGGCTTGGTCGCATCGCTCGACAGGATCTGCCGATAGCGCCGGGCACCGGGCAAACCATGGAACAGCCCAACCATGTGCCGCGCGACGTGAGACAACCGTCCGCCCGAGTCGATATGCCGGTCGGCATAGTCCGCCATGGCCGCGAAGATGGCATCGTAATCGGCAACTTCAGCCTGCGCGCCATAAAAGCGGCTGTCGACCTGAGCCAGCAGGCCGGGTGTCTGGTACGCCGCACGTCCAAGCATCACGCCATCGGTGCTCGCAAGCAGCAGCTCGGCCTCATCAAGCGAGTGAATGCCGCCATTGATACCGATGAAGCGTTCAGGCAGTCGCGCCTTCAAGCGCCGTACGCGGTCATAATCCAGCGGCGGAATTTCCCGGTTCTCCTTAGGCGAAAGCCCCTGAAGCCACGCCTTGCGCGCATGCACCCAGAGCCCATCCGCGCCCACGCCAAACACGCGATCGGCAATCGCATCCAGAGCCGGCTCGGGATCCTGATCATCCACTCCGATCCGGCACTTTACCGTCACCGGAATGTCCACGGCCTCGCGCATCGCTTCCACGCAGGCGGCAACGACATCCGGTGTCTTCATCAGGCAGGCGCCGAAGGTGCCGGATTGCACGCGGTCGGACGGACAGCCGACATTGAGATTGATCTCGTCATAGCCGAACCCCGCCCCGATCCTTGCGGCTTCCGCGAGCTTCAGCGGGTCCGATCCGCCAAGCTGGAGGCTAAGCGGATGCTCGACCTGATCGAATCGCAGCAAACGCTGCCGATCCCCATGAATCGCCGCATCCGCCACCACCATCTCGGTATAAAGCAGCGCATGCGTGCTCAGCTGCCGATGGAAAAAGCGACAGTGCCGATCAGTCCAGTCGATCATCGGCGCCACCGCAAAGCGCGGCGCATAGTTTTGGGCAGGCTTGGCTTCGTTCATGACCCATCATACCGGATGTCGCGGCGTCGCGTCATCGTCTTGCGTGCAGCAATCCTGAGCATTCCCGGAATGGGAGATCACGGAATGTGTGTGACCTGTTTACCCCGGCGATAAAAATTGATGCTGGTCCAATCGCTTAGGAATTGTTCCTGACACAATCCCTGCCTAGGAACGAAGCGGGACATTCTCTGCAGACCGGCTCCGGTCTCAACTTGTAGTTATTCCATGCTGACCAAAAAAGGCAAGTACGGGCTGAAGGCGCTGATCTATCTGGCGCAGATGCCCGTCGGCCGACTCGCTTTCGTCAATGACATCGCGGTGGCCAACAACATTCCGAAGAAGTTCCTGGAAGCAATCCTGGGTGAGCTGCGCAATGCCGGCTTCCTTCTGAGCCGCAAGGGCAAGGATGGCGGCTACCGGCTGGCGAAGCCGGCGACCGAGATCAAGATCGGCCATGTCATCCGCGTGCTCGACGGTCCGCTGGCGCCGATCGCCTGCGCCAGCCGCACGCAGTATAAGCGCTGCGACGATTGCGATGAGGTGACGTGCCAGGTCCGTCACATGATGCTGGAAGTGCGCCAGGCCATGTCTGACCTCCTCGACAATCGCAGCCTCGCTTCCATGCGCGACTCGGCCAATGATGACCTGCCGCTCATCATCAAGCTCGACGCGTGATCACTGCGAAGCAATGATCCGATAGGAGGCCGGTTCGAGTCGGCCTTCGCGAGATCAGAGATCCAGCTTCGTCCACGCGCCATCATTCTGCGACGAGCGCACGCAGGCTTCCACGAAGGCGACACCTTCTACGCCATCCGCGATTGTCGGGAACACGACCTCGGCGGGACCTTGGCGTCCTCCACGCGCAGCCTTGATCGCCCGCGCAGCCTCCGCATAGATCGTGGCGAACCCTTCCAGATAGCCCTCGGGATGCCCTGCCGGGATACGGCTCACCCGCGTTGAAGCCGGCAAAGCCCCAGCACCGTTACGCGTCAGCAAGCGCTTCGGCTCGCCGAAAGGCGTGTACCAGAGGTAATTCGGATCGGCCTGGAACCACTCGATCCCGCCCTTCGTGCCATAAACCCTCAGCCGCAGCCCGTTCTCGTTACCCGGCGCGACCTGGCTCGCCCACAGCATCCCCTTGGCCGCAACGCCGTTCTGCGCCTTGAAGCGCAGCATGACATTCGCATTATCGTCCACCGCGCGGCCGTCAACGAAGGCGTCGAGATCGGCCGCCAGTGCATCGAGTTCAAGCCCGGTCACGAAGCGCGCGAGATTGAACGCATGCGTGCCGATGTCACCGGTGGAACCGCCAACGCCAGACTGTGCCGGATCGGTGCGCCACACCGCACCCTTGGCGCCGGAATCCTCGACCTTTTCCGTCAGCCAGTCCTGCGGATACTCCGCCTGCACGACGCGAATGTCGCCCAGCAAGCCATCGGCCACCATCTGCCGCGCCTGCCTGATTTGCGGATAGCCGGTGTAGTTGTGGGTCAGCACAAACAGCTTGCCCGAGCGTTCAGCGATCTCCGCCAGCGTCTTCGCATCAGCCAAGTTCGACGTCACCGGCTTGTCGCAGATCACATGGATGCCGGCTTCCAGAAACGCCTTGGCAGCCGGGAAATGCAGATGGTTCGGCGTCACGATCGACACCGCCTCGATGCCATCAGCCAGCGCCCCCTCGACCTCGGCCATCTCGGCGAAGGAAGCGTAGGAGCGATCTTCGGCAATGCCGAGCTCTTCTGCGGAAGTCCGTGCCCGCTCTGGATCGGACGACAGCGCACCCGCCACCAGCGTGAATTGCCCGTCAATCCGCGCCGCGATCCGGTGCACACCGCCGATAAAGGCGCCCTGCCCGCCACCAACCATGCCCAGGCGGATCGGCTTGTTGTCAGGCTCCACCATGGCTCAGGCGATCCCCATCATCTTGCGCAACGCCGCGAGATCCGTGTTGCCGCCGGCAAAATCATCGAATGCCTTTTCGGTCACGCGGATGATGTGGTTTTCGATGAAATGCGCCCCTTCCGCCGCCCCATCTTCCGGGTGCTTCAAACAGCATTCCCATTCCAGCACCGCCCAAGAGCCGTAGTCGTACTGCGCCAGCTTGGAGAAGATGCCGGTGAAATCCACCTGCCCGTCGCCCAGCGAGCGGAAGCGTCCGGCGCGATTGATCCAGGGCTGGTAGCCGGAATAAACGCCCTGCCGCCCATCCGGATTAAACTCGGCATCCTTCACGTGGAAGGCGCGGATGCGCTCATGATAAAGGTCGATGAAGGCAAGATAATCGAGCTGCTGCAGCAGAAAATGCGAGGGATCGTAGTTGATCGCGCAACGCTTATGTCCGCCGACCGCATCCAGAAACATCTCGAAGGTCGCCCCGTCGAACACGTCTTCGCCCGGATGCAGTTCGAAGGCGACATCGACGCCGTGCTCTTCATAGATGTCCAAGATCGGCTTCCAGCGTCGCCCAAGCTCCCCGAACGCTTCCTCGATCAGCCCTTCCGGGCGCTGCGGCCAGGGATAAAGGTAAGGAAAGGCCAGCGCGCCGGTGAACCCCACCACCGTATCGAGCCCAAGATTGCGCGACGCCTTGGCCGCGAGCTTCATCTGCTCCACCGCCCAGGCCTGCCGCGCGGATGGGTTGCCACGCACCTCCTGCGGCGCAAACGCATCGAACTGCGCGTCATAGGCCGGGTGCACCGCCACCAACTGCCCCTGCGTGTGCACGGAAAGCTCTGTAATCTCGACGCCGCCCCCGGCGCAGATGCCCTTCACCTCCTGGCAATAATCAGCCGACTCGGCCGCCTTGCGCAGATCGAACAGCTTGCTTTCACCCGAAGGGATCTGCACGCCCTTGTAGCCGAGCCCGCCCGCCCATTTCGTGATGTTCGGCAGCGTATCGAACGGCGCGGCATCCCCCACGAATTGCGCAAGAAAGATGCCCGGACCCTTCATCGTCTTCGGCATGGATGCCTCCCCATTCCCTGATGTCGTGCTGCTGTTGGACTTAAACCGCAATGCTCGCGCACAGAAGCACGAATTTCGGTGCGGTGTCCGAAGTGGAACAGCTTTGCGTCAAAATGGGCATGCGCGCATGCGTCAGGCTCGACACGCCCCGGAGCGCGGCCTAGACGGAGCCGATATCAACGGTGTCGCCATGCTGCCGATCGTCCTGCATAACTATTACCGCTCCTCGACGTCCTACCGCGTGCGCATCGCGCTGGCGATGAAGAGCATGAGCTTCACCTATGTCGCGCGCGCCATCCGCGCCGGCGGCGCGCGTATGCCGGATTATCTCGCGATGAACCCGCAAGGTCTCGTGCCAACGATGGTGTGGCCGGACGGCACGGTGCTCGGCCAGTCGTTGGCCATCATCGAATTTCTGGACGAAATCCGCCCCACCCCGCCGCTGCTGCCGTCGGATCCTTTCGGCCGCGCGCGCGTGCGCATGCTGGCGCAGATGATCGCCAGCGACCTGCATCCGGTGAACAACTTCCGCATCCTCGACACACTGCGCGAGCGCTATCACGTCGATGACGCCGAGATCGCCGACTGGTTCGCGACCTGGGTGCGCGCAACCTTCGAGCCTCTGGAAACGCTGCTGTCCACCAGCCCGGAAACCGGCAGCTTCTGCCATGGCGACACGCCGGGCCTGGCCGACATCTGCCTGGTCGCCCAGGTCGTGAACAACCAGCGCTACCAGGTTGATATGGCTCCTTATCCCGTCATCACCCGCATCGTCGACGAGTGCCTCAAGCTGCGCGCCTTCATCGACGCGCATCCAAGCCGGCAGCCCGACGCGGAATAACGGCCGCTAAACCTGCTGCGTTGGTGGCGGGGTGGAACCCTGCGGCTTGTTGAAGCCGTCCTGCAGCTCGTTCATCGCCGTCTTGATCCGCTCGCGCAGGATGTCGACGGAGGCCGAGCCGGAACGCTGCATGATCGTGCCGAGCTCGCCGGCATTCTCCACCGCCGCTTCAAAAGCCTTGCGCGCCAGATCGACCTGGCTGGTCATCATTTCCTGCGGCGAGCTCGGCATCTTGATGCCGCGCGCATTCTCGGTCGCCTGGCTGATCATGCTTTGCAGCATCTCGCGCTGGCGGTTCATCAGCGCCGAAGTGCCTTCTGCCGTCGCGCGGGCAGATTGCTCCAGCGCTTCGAGGTTGCGGCGGTGATGGGCGATAATCCGATCCACATCGAAGTTGGGAATGGGAAGCGTTTGTCCCAGCCGCGTGAACATGTCGATGATCGAGTCCGAAGTCGGTTGCTGCACCATGATCTCCTCCCTTTAAACAGCTTACCTCTCGTTAACCTAAGTCGCGCGGGCACGAAGGCAAAGGCCGGTCAGCTGAGAAAAAGCACGTCGATCGTGTGCAGCGCGATGCCGGCCAGCCCGCCGATCGCCATGCCGTTGAAGCGGATATATTGCAGGTCGCGACCGATATTCAGCTCGATCACCTGCGTCAGCTGACCGAGATCCCAGCTGCGAACCTGCTCGGAAATGAAGGTCGACACGCCGCTCTTCTGGCTTTCCACGAAGGAAGCAAGCGCCACCACGAAGCCCTCGTTCATGTCACGGCGAATATTGGCGTCGTCGGCAAGGCTGCGGCCGACTTCCACGAAGATGCCCGTCAAATGCGTCCGCAGCATCGATTCGGTCGCCCCCACATCCCGGTCGATGAAGCCCCGCACTTCCTTCCACAGCCCGTCGGCCAGGGTCGCCAGCTCAGGCCGCGCCAGAAGGTTGCGCTTCAGCTCCTCGGCGCGCTCGCGGTAATCGGGCGAGTTGCGGAGATTGTCGATAAAGCCCGCAACGAAGCGGTCGAACTCATGCCGCATCGGATGGTCGTCATCGGCCTTGATGTCGTCGATCAGGCTCGCACCCGAATGCACGATCTTCTTCAGGAGATAGGCATCGGCGCGGAAGAAATTGGCCAGCGTCGGCAATTCCTTGCGGATGCGGTCGCGCAACGCATCCTGTGCATCATCATCTGTCAGAAAGCCGCCCAGCATGCCGATCAACTCGTCGAACAAACGCTGGTGCCGGCGCTGTTCGGTGAAGGTCGAAAGCAGATCCGCCGCAAGCGGCGCCACATCGATCTTCTCGAGTTGGTCGGTCACGCGCTTCAGCAGGAAACCGCGCAGACCAGTGTTCTCGACCGCAGCCAGCATCTTCGGCATCAATCGTGCGACGAACTCGGACAAGCCTTCTGAGCGCTTCGAATCAGACAGCCAGTCCGCGACAAGCGCCGCGAAGTCGACCTCCTGCAGCTTCTTGCGCACCGGGCCGGGAGCAAGGAAGTTCGTTTCGATGAAGCGGCCGAGATTGTCGGCGATCCGGGTCTGATTCGATGGAATGATCGCCGTATGCGGGATCGGCAATCCCAGCGGATGCCGAAACAGCGCCACCACCGCATACCAGTCCGCCAGCCCGCCAATCGCGGCGGCTTCCGCAAAGGCGCCGATAAAGCCCAGCACGGGTGAGACATCGGCATAGATGCGACACAGCACGAAAACGAGGACACAAAGCGCAAGCGCTGCCGTCGCCACCGTCTTCACGCGCCGCAAGGCACGCGCTTTTTCAACATCTGTTGCAGATTGGAAAAGGGGAGCGTCCGATACCATCAAGCCGCTCGCTGCTGGTCGATCATGCCTGTCATGTCCTGCCATGTAGGCACATGGAGGCTCAGAACCAGCGTTCGTCTGTCACTCAGGCAAATTCGCGTACCGGCTGTTCGCCCGACTGGCTGGTCAGAATGATGGGCAGCGCACTTTCTTCCACTGGCGACAGCACCACCGTGCCGGTCGTTTCGCCGTCCATGAAGCGCAGATGCGCACCAAACGAGCGCGCAAGCCGGCGCATGGCGACATTGCCGGGATGAGTCGTGACCTTGAGCTGAATATAGCCGAGCGCCTGCGCATGGCCGATGATGCGGCGAAACAGCCGTCGACCTAGACCATGATGTTGAAGGTCGCGCTCGACGCTGAACGCGATTTCGCCAGTGGGGATCTCGAACTCCGGCCGCTCATGCAGTTCGGCGGCACCGAGAACATGATCGTCTTCCACATAGGCAACGACCGTTGCACCTTCACCAAAGCAGCGATCCGCATAGGCGGCGACAAAGCCTTCCGACGTTCCACCATTGAACCGGTCATGCCGGCTTTCGCCATCCAGACGCAGCAGATGCTCCTTGAACCGGCAACGATCCGAAGGCCGCAACTGGCGTATCACGCCCGGAAAGGTTAAAGGTGCGGATGAGGCAGAAGTCATGTCAGCTCCACAGGGGTCCTCCCCGAGCGATTGGCCCGACACCCCTCATATTGTGCATTGCAACATAATTTTCAAGCAGACAGCACGTCGCAGTTTTTTCTCTGGAATAATTCTAAACTAGGTCGCATAGTAAGAACACACGAAGCGGGAACGTCCGATGCGTCTGACACGACAAACCAATTACGCGATCCGGATCCTGATGTACTGCGCGGCCAATGATGGTCGCCTCAGCCGGATTCCCGAGATCGCTGCTTCTTACAATGTTTCCGAGCTGTTTCTGTTCAAAATTCTGCAACCGCTCGTGGAACATGGCTTCATCACCACAGTTCGCGGGCGCAATGGCGGCGTAAAGCTCGCCAAGCCGGCTACCGACATCACTTTGTTCGATGTGGTGCGTGTGACGGAAGAAGGCTTCTCAATGGCGGAGTGCTTCGATGCCGACTCGGACTGCCCGCTGATCGACAGCTGCGGCTTGAACGCCTCGCTGCGCCGCGCACTCGGCGCCTTCTTCGAGGTTCTGGCGGGCGTTTCGATCGCAAGTCTCGCCACACCCGAAAGCGACATTCACCGTCGACTCGGTTTGCCGGAACTCAGCGACAAGCCCGCTGCCGTTGCCGAACTCAAGAAGGCCAGCTGAGACATCGCTGGTCCCTGCTCGAAAACGAAAAAACCGCGCACACAGCGCGGTTTTTTCGTTTGTGCAGATGCGTGAAGCTTATTTGTTGAGAATAAGCTTGCCCTGGCGGGTGATCTTCAACCGGTAAAGCGAACCGCGATGCTCGATCCCGATTTCCGTTTCGCCGTGGAAAAGGCTGTCGCTTGCCAGCGTGCGCACGGACCGCAGAACCGGTTGCCGATGCTCGATTGGGATCATGGAGATCGCACGAGACTGGGGCCGGAATTCCATGCGGGTTGCGGTAATCGACATCGCTCTCTCCTTCGTGTCGAGGCGGCAGGACCTCCCGCCGCGATTACCTGACTACGATTATCATGTTTTAAACGACACGCAAGACCTGTATGGGTATTGTGAGATCGAAACATGTGAGGATGATCGGAATGAGACTGGGGACAATCATCGCGGCTGCAACGGCGAGCACGCTGATGATGCTGGGGTCGAGTGGCAATGTCTTGGCGCAGTCCGCGCCGTCCTTGTCGCTGGAATTCAATGGGCTGGAAAAGTCTGACAATGGCTGCCGCCTGACCTTCGTGGTCAATAACGGCTTCCCGAATACGCTGAACCGCGCGGCTTTCGAGATCGCGATGTTCAACACGGAAGGCGCGGTCGACCGCTTGACCGTGCTGGAGTTCAAGGAACTGCCAGCGGGCAAGACCAAGGTCACCCGCTTCAACCTGGCCGGTGCGGATTGCGCAAAGATCGGCCGCATCCTGGTCAACGAAGTCACCGACTGCACCGGCGAAGGCGTCGACACGGCGAGCTGCCGCGCAGCCTTGAAGACCAATTCGCGCGCTGGCTCAGTTCAGTTCGGCCTTTAAGACCCGCAGGAGAAGATCACGATGTATGTAGCGATGAACCGCTTCAAGGTGGTGTCGGGTTCGGAAGCCGACTTCGAGGCCGTGTGGAAGAACCGCGACTCCAGGCTGAACGAGATGGAAGGCTTCAAGACCTTTCACCTCCTGCGTGGGCCCGTGAACGAGCAGGAAGGCTACACGCTCTACGCTTCCCATACGATCTGGGAAAACGAAGAAGCCTTCCGCGCCTGGACGCGCTCGGAACACTTCCGCGCCTCCCACCGCAACACCGGCGACTCGAAGCCGGCCTATATCGGTCATCCTCAGTTCGAGGGTTTTACGCCCGTCGAAGGCGCCTGAGCGCCGTCGGCGCAGGGAGCGCTCATCGACGCAAACGAAGAACGCCCGCATCGCTGCGGGCGTTCTTGTATGCAGGCTATAGCGCCCGATGTTTCAACCGGGCCAAGGCATCTTAAAGCCCGCTGGAAGCCCCGCTGAAACCCGTCCCGCCTTCCGACGACCCGGCAAGCAGGCTGGCATTGCCGCCGGCCGCCGTCGTGTCCACGCACACAGCGCGTTCATGCGCATAGGCCGTCGGGTTGAACACTTCCGAGATCACCGGGATGATCGCACCTGATCGGCGGGCAAGACCCTGCCGAAGCGCCCGCAACGCCTCCCCGGCACCCGCAAAGGCCACGGCATCCACGTTGAGCGCAGCCAGATCGTCCGCATTGACCTGACCATCCACCGCCTGCAGCGGCAGCTCCTTGCCGATCAGCCCTGACAGCAGACGCGGTGCGCCATTGGCAACCGCTAGCACGCTGTTGCCGGCAGCCAGCGCCTGAACCACCTGCGCCATCAGCGTGTCCGCATCCGGTCCAAGGCAAAGCACCCGACCACGCGGATAAAGCTGCAGCGTGTTGCCCTCACCCGTCGGCCCCAGCAGATCGACCGGACCATATTCGGTCGAAGCCGCAACGCTCATCGCCGCCCGCGCCTTGCCGCGCAGAACCTTGCGCAGCGCCGCGATGCGATCATGACGCGCAGCCCAGCCGGACTTCACGGCATCCGCGAACTGATCGTTGCGCACCCGCACGCTCGTCCCGGCCGGCGCACCGACAACCGTCAAAGCGCGCTTACGGAAACGGTGCAGATAGTTCGGCCCGCCGGCCTTCGGCCCGGTGCCCGACAGCCCCTCGCCGCCAAACGGTTGCGAGCCGACCACGGCACCGATCTGGTTGCGGTTCACATAGATGTTGCCGACATGAACCGTGTCGATCATCTCCTGCACGCGACCGTCGATGCGCGTATGCAGGCCGAAGGTCAGGCCATAGCCGCGCGCATTGATGTCGGCGACAACCTTGTCCAGCTGCTCGGCTTCAAACGTCGCGATATGCAGGATCGGCCCGAAAATCTCACGCTCGAGATCGGCGATCCCCTTCACCCGGATGATATGCGGCGCAACGAACGTCCCTTGCGCCGGAGCATCGAGCTTGGCGATCAGCCTGCCCTGCCGGTCCATGTCGGCTGCATAGGCGCGAATACCAGACTGCGCCTCCGCATCGATCACCGGGCCCACATCGGTCGACAACTGCCAGGGATCGCCCATGTTCAGCGATGCCATCGCGCCGCTCAGCATCTCCACCACTTTCGCTTCCACATCCTTCTGAACGTAAAGGATGCGCAGCGCCGAGCAGCGCTGCCCCGCGCTCTGGAAGGCTGACGCTAGCGCATCGCGCACGGCCTGTTCCGGCAGCGCGGTGGAATCCACGATCATCGCGTTGAGCCCGCCAGTCTCCGCGATCAGCATCGCGTCAGGCGCCGCCGTCTGCGCCAACTGCTTCTCGATGATCCGCGCCACTTCCGTCGATCCCGTGAAGCAGACGCCCGCCAGATCCGGATGCGCCGTCAGCGGCGCGCCGACGCTCCCGCCATCGCCCGGCAGAAGATGCAGCACCTCCGTCGGCACACCCGCTTCATGCAGCATTTCCACGGCTCGCATCGCGATCAAAGGCGTCTGCTCGGCCGGCTTGGCAACAACCGCGTTGCCCGTCACGAGTGCTGCCGCAATCTGTCCCGTGAAGATCGCCAGCGGGAAGTTCCACGGCGAGATACAGGCGATCACGCCCCGCGCTTCGCTGCCGCTTTCGGCATGCGCCGCTTCCGCCGCATAATAATGCAGGAAGTCCACGGCCTCGCGCACTTCCGCCAGCCCGTCCGCCAGCGTCTTGCCGGCTTCGCGACTGGCCAGCGCGAAGAACTCGGCGGCATTGGCTTCATAAAGCTCAGCCGCGCGCGTCAAAACGGCGGCCCGATCCGCCACAGGACGCTGTGCCCAAGCCGGTTGCGCTTCCACCGCGATCGCCATCGCGTTGCCAACCAGCTCCGCGGCCGCTTCTTCAACGAAGCCGACGACATCATCCGGCCGCGCCGGATTGATCAGCGGCCGCCGCTTGGTTTCGCCGCTCGCCGGCGTCAGCGGCCGAGCTTCCCACTGCTTGGCCGCAAACGGCGCACGCTGCCTTTCCAACTCCGCGATCACAAGCGGATCGGTCAGGTCGATGCCCTTCGAGTTGGCCCGCAAACCCGTGAAGATGCTGTCCGGCGCCGGGATCGCCGGGTTCGGCCCCATGCCTTCCTGCGCCACCACGTCGAACGGATCGCGCGCGATGGTCTCCGGCGACACCTCTTCGTTGACGATCTGGTGCACGAAGGACGAGTTCGCGCCGTTTTCCAGCAAACGCCTTACCAGATAGGCCAAGAGATCCTGATGCGCACCGACTGGCGCATAGATGCGGCAGCGCGTGCCTTCCTGTTTGCGCACGGCCTCGTGCAGCACCTCGCCCATGCCATGCAGGCGCTGGAACTCGAACGAAGTGCGGTCCCCCGCCATGGCCAGGATCGCCGCCACCGTATGCGCATTATGCGTCGCGAACTGCGGATAAACGCGGTCCGTCATGCCGAGCAGCTTGCGGGCATTTGCGATATAGGAAACGTCGGTGTGCACCTTGCGCGTGAACACCGGATAGCCTGGCAGACCCAGCATCTGCGCGCGCTTGACCTCGGTATCCCAATAAGCGCCCTTCACCAGCCGGATCATGATCGAGCGGTCATATTTCTCCGCTAGGGCATACAGCCAGTCGATGGCAAACCCCGCGCGCGGCCCATAGGCCTGCACCACGATGCCGAAGCCGTTCCAGCCAGCCAGTTCCGGCTCGGCCAACACGCGCTCGATGATATCCAGCGAAAGATCCAGCCGGTCCGCTTCTTCCGCGTCGATGTTGAGCCCCATGCGAGCATGCCGCGCGGCAAGGCAAAGCGACAGCAGGCGCTCTGCCATCGCCGGCACAGCGACCTCGCGCTGCGCAAACTCATAGCGCGGATAAAGCGCCGAGAGCTTCACCGAAATACCCTGGTTGCGGCGAACATCCGTGCCGGTAGTGCCGCTGTCCAGCGACGAGATCGCATCGGCATAGGCCTTGGCGTAACGTTGCGCATCGGCTTCCGTGCGCGCCGCTTCGCCCAGCATGTCGAAGGAATACAAATAGCCCTTGGCGGTCATCCCCTTGCCGCGCTTGACCGCTTCGTCGATCGTGCGGCCGAGCACGAACTGCTCGCCCATCTCGCGCATCGCGGCCGAAACCGCGCGGCGGATCACCGGCTCGCCCAGGCGTCGCACCATGCCGCGCAGCGTGCGCTCCACGCCCGCTTCGCCTTCATCCAGCACCTTGCCGGTCAGCATCAGCGCCCAGGTCGAGGCGTTCACGAAGATCGACGCCGATTCGCCCGAATGCGCCGACCAGTCATGCGGCGCGATCTTGTCGCGGATCAAATCGTCCATGGTTTCCGAATCCGGCACGCGCAGCAGCGCCTCGGCCAGACACATCAGCGCCACGCCTTCCTTGGTGGAAAGGCCGTATTCCGCCAAAAACGCTTCCATCCGGCCGGTCTCGCTGGACTCGCGCACCGAGCGAACCAGCCGCGCCGCATGGGCGGAAATCTCGGCGCGAGCGCCCGAGTCGAGATTGGCGCTCTGCACCAGCGAAGCCACAACCTCCGCCTCGTCGGGCAGGATGTGACGGCGCATATTTTCACGGATCACGGCAAGCGGTTCAGACATCGTGCGGGCCTCGAAAAGGGGAACCGCCACATACCACGTCGCGTGAGCGGCGAGTGAGACCAAAGAGCATGGCAAGGCATTGCGTTTGGCTCTATATCGAAGCCCTAAACAGATCGATCGACCTGCGGAAAGGCTCATGACGGACGAACTGGATCGCCTCGACCGCAACATCATCACGGCGCTCAGCCGCGATGGCCGTCTTTCCATGGCCGATCTCGCCGAAAAGGTCGGTCTGTCCAAGACCCCGGTGCAGGCCCGCGTGCGCCGCCTGGAGCGCGACGGCTACATCAAGGGCTACCAGGCCGTGGTCGACCGCGAAAAGATGGGCGAAGGCCACATCGCCTTCGTTCAGGTCAAACTCGCCGACACCACCTCGAAGGCGCTCGACGCCTTCAACAAGGCCGTGCTGGAGGTCCGCGAGATCGAGCAATGCCACATGATGGCGGCGAGCTTCGATTACCTCCTGAAAGTCCGCACCACCGACATCGCCGCCTATCGCCGCGCGCTCGGCGAAAAGATCGCCGCCCTGCCCTATGTCGCGCAGACCTCGACCTTCGTGGTCATGGAGTCGGTCAAGGACCGCTGAGCGCCTAGTCGGCACCATCCGGCGTATTCAGCCTTTCCAGTTCCATGCGCGCGTAATCGCAGGCCACGAAATCCGGGCTGATGGCGCAGGACTTTTCGAAGGCAGCTCTCGCCTTGGCTGTGTCGACAGCAACCGCTTCACCGGACGTATATTGCCAGCCAAGCATCGTGCAGCCCCAGGCATCGCCTGCATCGCACGTCACCTCGAATGAGCGAAACACGCAGGACGGCGCTTGATCCACCTTGGCAAGGAACGGTTCGTCGTCAGTCGTTCCCCTCAGGATGCCCGCCGCGCGGTTGGTGCAGCCGCCATCGCTGCCGGCCGCGCAAGCCTGCGCGAACAGTGCCTGGGAATAGCGGCTCAGCGCTTTCGGCGCGTTTTGCTGGTGAATATAGGCCAGCTGGAAACACGCATCTTCATTGCCGTCGTCGAAGCAGCCCTTCAGGCATGCTGCGGGGTCGGCTTCGCATTCCCCGACAGTATAGTCGCGTGTCAGGTCCCACCGGGAAAACAGGGTCTGATCCTGCTGGAACAGATCAGCGGGACAAGCCTGCCTGCGCATCCACAGGTCTGCACGCCGATCGAGATCGTGCTGTAGCGCCTCGAACTGCTTTCCGTCCTGCTTGGCCTGCTCCTTGTCATCCCCAGCCAGCGAAGGAACGGTGATCGCCACGGTCACAAGAACCGCGGCACCGAAAACTTTCCAAATCTCGATCCGGCTCATCCGGTAGCAGCCAGTGCCGCCACTAAAGCCCAAGCCCGCCGATGCTGACATATTTCGTGTCGAGATAGTCCTCGATGCCCTGATGCCCGCCTTCGCGGCCGAGACCGGACTCCTTCATGCCGCCGAACGGCGCTTCCGGCGTGGTGATGATGCCTTCGTTGACGCCGACCATGCCGTATTTCAGCCCTTCCATGACCCGGAAGGCGCGGCCGAGATCGCCGGTGTAGAAATAGGCGGCAAGGCCATATTCCGTGTCGTTGGCGAGGTCGACCGCTTCTTCCTCGCTTTCGAACTTGAACACGGGCGCCACCGGTCCGAAAATTTCTTCCTTCATGAAGCGCATCACCGGCGAGGCGTTCGAGATCACGGTCGGCTCGTAGAAGGAGCCGCCCAGCGCGTGGCGCTTGCCGCCGGTCACGATCGTGCCGCCCTTCTCTTTGGCGTCGGCCACCAGTTCCTCGACCTTCTCGACGGCTTTTTCGTCGATCAGCGGCCCCTGCTGCACGCCGGCTTCCGAGCCGTCGCCGATCTTCAGCTTGGCGGCAGCCGCCGAAAACTTCTCGACAAACGCATCATAGATGCCGGCCTGCACGAAAAAGCGGTTTGTGCAGATGCAGGTCTGGCCGGAATTGCGATACTTCGCGGCAATCGCGCCTTCCACGGCGCGTTCCAGATTGGCGTCGTCGAAAACCAGGAACGGCGCATTGCCGCCAAGCTCCATCGAAACCTTCTTCACGGTCGAGGCCGCCTTGGCGATCAGGATCTTGCCGACTTCGGTGGAGCCGGTGAAGGTGATCTTCTTGACCAGCGGATGCTCGCACAACTCGTCGCCGATCTCGCTTGCAGCACCGGTCACCACATTGACCGCGCCCTTCGGGAAGCCGACTTCCTCGCACAGCGCGCCCCAGGCCAGACCCGAATAAGGCGTCTGCGAAGCCGGCTTCACCACCGCCGTACAGCCGGCTGCCAGCGCCGGGCCGATCTTGCGCGCCAGCATGGAAGACGGAAAATTCCAGGGCGTGATCGCGGCAATCACGCCGGTCGGTTCTTTGGTCACCAGAATGCGACGGTCTGCCCAGGGCGACGGCACGACATCGCCGTAGGTGCGGCGTGCTTCTTCGGCAAACCACAGCACGTAGGCAGCGGACGCACCCACCTCGCCCTTGGCTTCCGCCAGCGACTTGCCCTGCTCGAGCGTCAGAAGTTCGGCCAGCGAATCCTGATTGTCCATGATCGCGTCATGCAGCTTGCGCAGAAGCTTGGAGCGCTCCAGTGCGGAGGTCTTGCGGTAGGACAGGAAGGTCTGGTTCGCGGCCTCGATCGCGCGCTTCGTCTCGGCACGACCGGATTTCGGCACGATGCCGATCTTGAGGCCCGTCGCCGGATTGATCACGTCGATCGTCGCGCCCGAGTCGGCCTGCACCCACTCGCCGCCGATCAGGTTCGCTTCTTTCATGAACTGGCTGTATTTCTGCAGCATCGCTCTGTCTCCTGCTGGGTCCTGAAAGGACGGGGATCTCGGTTATCTCTGCTCGAAATCAGTTTAGGTGAAAACGTGCTCCGCCACAAAGAGCCAGAACACGGTGGTCACTACGGCAAAGGCGGTCGACATGGTCATCGTGTTGGATGTCAGCGCCTGTCCAGTGCCAAAGCGCGTTGCGATCAGATAGGGGTTGATGCCGCTGGGGATGGCCGCGGCAAGCACCGCCACCTTGGCAGAAAGCGGCGGCATGCCGAGCAGGAGTGCGATCACCAGCGCGGCGGCCGGCATCAGGAAAAGCTTGAAGCCGACAAGGCAAAGCACTGGACCGAGATGACTGCCGATACCGAAGCGCCGCAGCGACAGGCCCATCGCGAACAGCGCCACCGGCACGGCCGCATTGGCAAAAGCATCCACGAAGCGCATTACGAAAGACGGGATCGGCACGCCGGAAAAGCGCCAGATCAGGCCCGCCAGAATGCCGATCACGATGGCGTTCGACAGCAGCTTGCGGCCAAAATCGAGGAGAACCGTTGCCATCCCCGGCCGATGCAGATCCTTCGGCCGCATCAATTCGAACAGCAGGATAGACAGGCCCATCATGATCGGCAGGTGAATCGAGATGATCAGCGACAGCGTCGTGAAGCCTTGCTGACCATAGACTCCGAGGCTGAGCGGAATGCCGAGCATCAGCAGGTTGGAAAAGCCGGAAGCCAAACCACCGGTCATCGCCGTGCGATCATCCCTTCCAAAGGCGCGCTTAAGCGTGAAGAAGGCGACGCCCCAGGCGATGAATACCGACGAGAAGTACGTGATCCACAAGGCCCAAGGCGTATCGCCGCCGAAGGTCGCTGTGGCAACCGTCCTGAACAGCAGCATGGGCAGACCCACGCCAACCGCAAAATGCGTCAGCGCTTCACCCACATCGAGTTTCAGGAAGCCTGTCAGCGCAGCCAGATAGCCAAGCGCCACCAGGCCGAACACGAACAGGATGGTTTCGATCAACGCATGCATGTGGGCTCGATAGGCCCGCCGGCAGCCGCGAGCAACACGGCTTTCGTCTCAGAAAGAAAAAGCCGGGCACCATGGCCCGGCTGTTCGGTCTTTCGCAGGTAGTGCGAGAAAGTCGGTCAGGCCGACTTGCCGCTTTCTTCTTCCTCGAAGGTCACTGCGACATCGGCATTGGCCGACAAGCGAACCTTATCGCCTTCCACATCGGCAACGAGGCCGAGCGAGATGTAGTGGTGATGGCCTTCGTGACGGCCTTCGCCGCTGTCCTTCTTGGTCAGCTTGATGCGGTCGCCTTCGACCTTGTCCACCGTGCCGACGTGAACGCCGTCTGCGCCGATAACTTCGGCATGTTCCTTGATGTTGCTGGCAATAGACATATCAGCATCCCTTTCGATCTACGGATTGGTTTTGCGGGTTAGGAACGCAGTTCGCTCAGGAAAGATGCATCCAACCTGTCACCGAAAGCGACAACGCAGCGTTCACCTGACACCACCTTGCCGGTTGATTTGGCTTTCGGGTCGCGGATCGCTATTTCACATCCATGATCCGCATCGCCACCCTGCTGCTTTCCCTTCTTCTCAGCCCGCTCGTTCTTGTTGTTGCTCCAGCCAGTGCCACGGAAGCCGGCTGGGCTCTGCTGCGCGAAGGTGGGCACGTCGTTCTCCTGCGCCACGGTTATGCCGCAGGCACAACCGACTCACCCAAGATTGACCTCGATGACTGCCGCACCCAGCGCGGCCTGTCGGATCGCGGCAAGCAGCAGGCGCGCCGCATCGGCTCTCTGTTCGCGGCCCGTGCCGAACCGGTGGAGCAAGTTTATACGAGCCGCTTCTGCCGCACCCGCGAAACCGCCGATCTCGCTTTCGGCTCGAGCCTCGTCAAAGACCTACCCGCTCTTGATCCTGCTTCCGATCCGGCTGCAGCGGAAACCGCCAGGAGCGAGATCTTCGCGCTGGTGGAAGGCTTCACCGGTTCCGGCAATCTGGTGCTCGTCACCCATGATGACGTCATACGCTCCCTGACGGGAGCCGGCGCGCGAGAAGGCGAAGCGGTCATCGTCAAGCGCAACCCCGAAGGCCTCCACATCGCCGGACGTATCATCTTCAACTAAGCCGCTTCAAAGAAGCTCGGAACCTTCCCGGCCTGCTAAGCATTCACCGCCCGACCCCGAAACCGGAGACGATACCGTGAAAGACAAGCAAGAATTCTGGAAGATGCTGTCCAGCTTCAAGGTCGCGATGCTGACGACCCACGACGGTCAGGACATCCGCTCGCGTCCGATGGCGCCTCATTTCGACGAGAACGAGCACGTCGTCCGCTTCCTGTCGAACGCCGATGCCCCGAAGACCGACGAGATTGACGAAGAGCGTCACATCAACCTGACCTTCGCCAACGAAAGCACCAACGACTTTGCGTCGCTTTCCGGCACCGCTACTCAGAGCCAGGATCGCGCGATGATCAAGGAACTCTGGAATGCCTATGCCGACGCTTGGTTCGATGGCGATGCGGAAACGGCCGATGTGGTCGTCATCACGTTCCGCCCGAGCGAGGGCCAGTATTGGGATGCAACCGGCAGCTCGATCCTGCATGCTTTTGAGGTCGTCCGGACGAAGGTGACCGGCGGCAAGCCGAATGTTGGCGAGAGCGGCAAGATCACGTTCTGACACTCCGTAAATGACCGAAAAAGGCGGGCTTTTGCCCGCCTTTTTCTTGATTTTACGGCGTGATATTCCGGTTTTCTGGTGCATTTTTCCGGTTTTGCTCCGTCATTTCCCGGCTTCTACCGGGCCTCGACAGGGCAAAGGCCCTTCCCCTTCCCGGCAAAACGATTTAGGAACCGCGGCCAAAATCTCATTTAATGACGCCATCAAGGGAATTGCCCGTGTCCTCCACCACCTTCGACAAGGTCGCCGACATCATCGCTGAAACCAGCGAGATCGATCGCGAAACCATCACCCCGGAAAGCCACACGATCGACGATCTCGGCATCGACAGCCTTGATTTCCTTGATATCGTCTTCGCCGTCGACAAGGAATTCGGCATCAAGGTGCCGCTCGAGAAGTGGACGCAGGACGTCAACGAGGGCCGCGCTTCGACCGACGAGTACTTCGTCATGAAGAACCTGTGCGCCAAGATCGACGCCCTCGTCGCCGCAAAAGCTGCCTGATAACAGGCACTTACCTCGAATGAGCGCACGCGACGTCGTTATCACCGGGATCGGGCTCGTGTCTTCGCTGGGCGAAGGCACGGAGCAGCATTGGCAGCAGCTGACGCTTGATCAGCCCAAGCCCATCCTCGATCGCGACCGCTTCGCGCCATACACGATCCATCCTCTGCCGCAGCTCGACTGGGGTCTTCAGATCCCCAAGCGCTCCGACCAGCGGCAGATGGAAACTTGGCAGCGCCTCGGCACCTATGCCGCCGGCCTCGCCCTCGACGATGCCGGCATCAAGGGCGATGAAGCGCTCTGCGCGACGATGGACCTGATCGTCGCAGCCGGCGGTGGCGAGCGCGATGTCGAGGTCGACACCTCGATCCTCGAGCAGTCGCAGACCTCGTCGGATACCGGCGTGCTCCTCAACGAGCGCCTGACGACCGACCTTCGCCCGACCCTTTTCCTGGCGCAGCTGTCCAACCTGCTGGCCGGAAATATCTCGATCGTTCATAAGGTTACCGGCTCTTCCCGCACCTTCATGGGAGAAGAAGGCGCAGGCGTTTCGGCGATCGAGACCGCGGCAGCACGCATTCGCGCCGGTCAATCAACTCACGCTCTCGTGGGTGCTGCCTTTCAGACCGAACATCCCGACATGCTGCTTGGCTACGAGCTCGGCGGCTACTTAAACCGCGGCGACTGGGCTTCCGTTTGGGATCGCTCCGGCGCGCAAGGTGGCGGCATCGTCAGCGGTTCGGGTGGGGCCTTCCTTGTTCTGGAATCGCGCGAGCATGCCCAAGCACGCGGCCGCAAGATCTATGCAACACTCGGACGCGTCGCGGCAGCTGGTGCAGCACCGGACGAGGCGCAGATTGCTCATATGCTGGCCGAACTCGACCTGTCCGGCCCACATCTGGCGATTTCCGGCGCAACGGGCGTCGAGGCCATCACCCGTGCCGAACGTTCGGCGCTGGACAAGGCCGGCCTGATCGCACGCGGTTTCACCAACCTGACCGGCCACCTCAAGGAAGCGCAATTTCCGTTTGCGGTGGCGCTGGCAGCGCTGGCCGTATCGCATGGCGCAGCACCTTCCCCGACCGAGCCCAGCGAAGCGCCTTTCTCGGGCACGCTGGACATGGCGGTTGCCACCAGCTTCGGTTATCGTCGCTATGGCGGCGTTGCGGCTCTCGGCCGCGCCTGAGCCTCGACCTCACGGCGAGGCCCCTACCTGACGGCAAGGAACCACCATGACGAGCACCGTGGATCATCTTGGCAGGCCCATCGTGGCCGTCACCGGCCTGGGCGTCGTGACCTCGCTCGGCGTCGGCAAGGCCGACAACTGGGCGGCGCTGACCGCCGGCAAGTCCGGCATCCATCCGATCACCCGCTTCCCGACCGATCACCTGCGCACCACCATTTCCGGCATGGTCGACTTCCTGCCGTCGAGCGGCAAGGGCAACTCGGCGCTGACCGAGGAACTCGCGGCGACCGCAGCCGAAGAGGCCATCGCACAGGCAGGCCTCGGCAAGGATTTCGGCGGCCCGCTGTTTCTCGCCTCCCCGCCAATCGAGATGGAGTGGCCGGATCGTTTCGCGCTCTACAAGGGCGACGAAACGGAAGAAGGCTACGCCCGGCTCTTGTCCGTCGCACGCGCCCGCAACGATCGCTCGCTGTTTGAAAGCTCGCAGTTCGGCCACATCGCCGACGCCCTGTCAGCCCGCTTCGGCACGCGCGGTCTGCCTATCACGCTGTCGACTGCCTGCGCTTCCGGCGCCACGGCAATTCAGCTTGGCGTCGAAGCCATTCGCCGGGGCGAGAGCGACCGTGCGTTGGCAATCGGCGCCGATGGTTCGGCGTCTGCCGAAGCGCTGATCCGCTTCTCGCTTCTGTCGGCCTTGTCCACCCACAATGATGCGCCGGAAAAGGCATCCCGGCCTTTCTCTAGAGATCGCGACGGCTTCGTGCTGGCCGAAGGCGGTGCGGCACTTGTTCTCGAATCGCTGGAAAGCGCAAGGGCGCGCGGCGCCAAGGTGCTCGGCATCCTGCAAGGTTGCGGTGAGCGCGCC
This sequence comes from Tianweitania populi, assembly GCF_014652875.1. Lineage (GTDB taxonomy): Bacteria > Pseudomonadota > Alphaproteobacteria > Rhizobiales > Rhizobiaceae > Tianweitania > Tianweitania populi. Next base: position 1,227,215 of record NZ_BMZQ01000001.1, read on the forward strand.
GATGATTTCCACCGCACCCGCTCTAAGCCTGACGCTTCGCCGGCTATTGCAGCGGTGAAGGCTGCGCTTGAAGACGCTGGCCTCGGCATCGACGGCATTGATTATGTGAACGCTCACGGCACTTCGACGCCGGAAAACGACAAGATGGAGCATCTGTCGTTGTCCACCGTGTTCGGCGAGCGCATCAAGTCGATTCCGGTTTCCTCCAACAAGTCGATGATCGGCCATACGCTGTCGGCGGCCGGTGCGGTCGAGGCGGTGTTCTCCTTCCTCACCATGCAGGAAGGCGTGCTGCCGCCCACCATCAATTACGACCAGCCGGACCCGGCGATCGACCTCGATGTCGTGCCGAACGTCAAGCGCAATGCGGATGTGGGCGCGATCCTGTCGAACTCCTTCGGCTTCGGCGGCCAGAACGCCTGCCTCGCACTGGCACGGGAGCCAAACTGATGCGCGCCTTACAACTGATCGAAGATCGCCGGCTTGAAACCGTCGATCTTCCGGAACCCGGCGCGCCTGAGCTTGGCGAAGTCACGGTGGCGATCAAGGCCGTCGCGCTCAACCATATCGACGTATGGGGCTGGCGCGGCATGGCTTTTGCCAAGCGCAAGATGCCGCTGGTGATTGGCGCGGAAGCGTCAGGCGTTGTGGAGACGGTTGGTCCCGGCGTGTCGAACCTGCGACCGGGTGAGTTGGTCTCGATCTATGGCGCGCGCATTTGCGGCCGCTGCAAGAACTGCGTCGAGAAGCGCGACAATCTCTGCGAGCATGTACAGGGCGTGCATGGCTTCCACCTCGACGGCTTTGCGCAAGAGCGCATCAATCTGCCGGCCCGCCTCCTCGTCCCCGCCCCTCCCGGCGTGTCGGATGTGGCGGCAGCGCTGGCACCGGTGACCTTCGGTACGGTCGAGCACATGCTGTTCGACAATGCCAAGCTTCAGCCCGGTGAAACGATCCTCGTTCATGCCGGCGGCTCCGGCATCGGCACGGCCGCGATCCAGCTTGCCAAGAAGATGGGCTGCACGGTCATCACCACCGTTGGCTCGGACGCTAAGATCGAACCGGCCAAGGCGCTGGGTGCCGATCATGTCATCAACTATCGCGAAGACCGCTTCGAAGGCGTGGTGCGCAAGCTCACCAAGAAGCGCGGCGTGGATGTCGTGTTCGAGCATGTCGGCGCAGACACGTTTGCCGGCTCCATGCTTTCTATGAAGAAGGGCGGCCGCCTCGTGACTTGCGGCTCCACGTCCGGCGTCTCGACGCAGATTAACCTGATGCAGTTGTTCCAGCAGCAGCTGAAGCTGCTCGGCTCCTTCGGTTGCCGTATGGAAAACATGGCCAACGCCATGCAGAAGATGGCGCAGGGTCTCGTTCATCCGGTGATCGACACCGAAGTCACCTTCGACGACATCGACACGGCGCTGAAGCGCATGGAAGGCCGCGACGTATTCGGCAAGATCATCCTGCGGGTGTGATGCGGGTCTTCATCGCCGCCCTCAGGAATCGCTTCGAGCTTTTCCAATACTGGATCGTCGCGCAGATCGTCTTCGGCGTCATGGCGCTTTTGCGGCTTGCGCCACCGGATGCGGCGCTCAATTTCGCTGACAAGGTTGCGCGCACGTTCGGGCCGCTGACCGGTCGCCACAAGGTCGCCGTCGACAATCTCAGCCAGGCCTACCCCGAGAAATCGGCTGAAGAGCATGACGCGATCGCCCGGGATATGTGGGGCAATATGGGTCGGCTGGCGGCCGAATACGTGTTTCTCGACAGGCTGTTCGACTTCAACCCAGCCACGAACGGCGAAAACCGCGTCGAGATCAACAAGGCCGGCGAGCCGATCTTCCATCGGCTGCGCGACGAGCAAAAGCCGCGCCTGTTCTTCACCGGCCATCTCGGCAACTTCGAGTTCCTCCCGATCGTGGCGGCGACCTTCGACCTGCAGATGACGTCGATGTTTCGGCCGCCCAACAATCCCTATTTCGCAAATTATGTTCTGCGCCGCCGCTCCGGCGCGATGGGTTCGCTGCTGGCATCGCGCCGCGGCGTCGCGTTCAGCGTCGCGCGCATTTTGGAAAATAGCGGCAATGTCGGCGTTCTCGTCGACCAGCACTTCATGCAGGGTGTGCCGACCACCTTCTTTGGCCGCGCCTGCGAAAGCAGCCCACTGGTGGCCAAGCTGACGCGCAACTATGAGTGCGACGTGCACCCCGCGCGCTGCATCCGACTGCCCGGTAATCGCTACCGTCTGGAGATCCAGGAAGCACTGACGCTGCCGCGTGATGCCAAGGGCCGGGTCGATGTGAACGGCACCACGCAGCTCCTCAACGATATCGTCGAGGGTTGGGTGCGCGAAGATCCCGGCCAGTGGATGTGGTTCCACAAGCGCTGGAAGATCAGCAAGCGCAAGAAGAAGAAAACGGGCGCGCCGGTCACGCCCGCTTGAAGCTCAGTTCGCGACGATGATGCGCGTGTTGCCGGGTCCGACCTCGCGAACCAGATCATAGAACGCCTTGGCATTGCTGGTCGCCAGCCGCACGCAGCCATGCGATGCCGGGCGTCCAAGCCGGCTTACCGCCGTGGTGCCATGCACCGCCCAGCCGCGATCATAGAACACGGCATAAGGCATCGGCGCATCATCATACTTGCGCGACTTCCACAGCTGGTGAATCCGGTAAGGACGCCAGGTGCCGAGCGGCGTGTCGTAGCCTTTGCGGGCCGTCGACACCTTCCAGGTATAGAGCACCTTGCCTTGCCGGCTCACCGTCATCACCTGCTTGGCGACATCGACATGCGCCACCACCGTCGCCGCATGGGCCAGGCTTGGCGCTGCCACCAGCATGCCAAGAACCGCCAGCCCTGCCCAGATCTTCGCCATCTCGCCCTCCAAATTCCCGTTGATGACGATGGTAGATGCAGGAACTGAATCCCGGGTGAATCATCAGGGTATACCCAGCCTGTTGATCGACTGCGGACTGGCTTGCCAGATCATCCGGACGCTGATGATATCGCGGATATGACTGACAAGCTTCTCCGCGCCATCGACGACCGCGTCGATGAGCTCACTGCCCTCACCCAGGACCTCGTCCGCTTTCCGACGATCAATCCGCCCGGCGAGGCCTACACGCCTTGTGCCGAATATATCGGCGAGCGGCTAAAGGCCGGCGGCTTCCAGGTTGAATATGTGCGCGGTGAAGGCACGCCGGGCGACAATGATCGTTATCCCCGCACCAATGTCGTTGCGCGCTTTGAGGGCAAGCGGCCGGGCAAGGTTGTTCATTTCAATTCGCATATAGACGTGGTGGAAGCCGGCGAAGGCTGGACGGTCGATCCGTTCGCGGGCGTGGTGAAGGACGGTCGCGTCTATGGTCGTGGCACCTGCGACATGAAGGGCGGGTTGGCGGCTTCCATCATCGCGGCCGAAGTCTTCATCGCCGAGAACCCAGACTTTGCGGGCGCCATCGAGATTTCCGGCACCGTGGATGAAGAATCAGGCGGCTATGGCGGCGTCGCCTACCTTGCGGGCAAGGGCTACTTCTCGGCGCCGCGCGTCGACCATGTCATCATCCCGGAGCCCCTGAACAAGGACCGCATCTGCTTAGGCCATCGCGGCGTTTGGTGGGCGGAGATCGAGACCAAGGGGCATATCGCGCATGGCTCAATGCCGTTCCTGGGCGACTCGGCCGTGCGCCATATGGGCGCGCTGCTCCAGGCGTTTGAAGACGAGCTGTTTCCCGCGCTCGACAAGAAGCAGACGGAGATGCCGGTGGTGCCGGAAGGCGCGCGGCGCTCCACGATGAACATCAACTCCATCCATGGCGGCCAGACCGAGGATTTCCGCCCCGGCCTGCCCTCGCCCACTGTGCCGGACACTTGTCGTCTCGTGATCGACCGCCGCTTCCTGCTGGAAGAAGACTTGGACGCCGTGAAGAGCGAGGTCACCACGATCCTCGACCGGCTGAAGTCGGACCGGCCGAAATTCGATTACACGATCCGCGACCTCATGGAGGTGAAGCCCACCATGACCGAGCGCGACGCGCCGGTGGTGCGGGCGGTGGCGGAAGGCATTCACGCGATCTTCGACCGCGCGCCGGACTACGTCATCTCACCCGGCACCTACGACCAGAAGCACATCGCGCGCATCGGCCACATCTATGACTGTATCGCGTACGGGCCGGGCATCCTAGACTTGGCGCATCAGCCCGACGAGTGGGTCGGCATAGAAGACATGGTGCAATCGGCCAAGGTCATGGCGCTGGCGCTGCGGCGGCTCTTGGCGGGTGGGGAAATCTGACAGCACCGGCCTGTATGGCGAGAATGCCGATTTACTCAGGCGCGCTTTCACGCTTCAATCACCAGCCTGACCCTGCGGAGTTTTTTCGATGACCAAGTGGACGTCCGTTCTGGCTGCAACAATGCTCGTGCTGGCATCCGGCACTTGCGCCTTTGCCGCCCGCACCGATCTCGTGCTTGGCATGGTGCTGGAGCCACCGCATCTCGATCCGACGGCGGGTGCAGCGGCTGCGATCGACGAGGTGGTTTACACCAACGTGTTCGAGGGGCTGACCAAGATCGGGCCGACTGGCGAGGTTCTGCCCGGTCTGGCGGAAAGCTGGGAGATCTCCCAGGACGGAAAGACCTATACGTTCAAGCTCCATACGGGCGTAAAATTCCACGACGGCACGGAGTTCAACGCCGACGACGTGAAGTTCTCGCTGGAGCGGGCGATCGCGCCGGATACGGTGAACGCGCAGAAGGCGCTGTTTGCCAAGATCGACACGATCGAGGTCGTCGATCCCGCCACGGTGAAGATCACGCTGAAGCAGCCGCAGGGCGGTTTCCTGTATAATCTCGGCTGGGGCGATGCGGTGATCGTGGGTTCCGAAAGTGTCGCGACCAACAAGGAAAAGCCTGTTGGGACCGGCCCGTTCCGCTTCCAGAACTGGGCGCGTGGCTCGTCGATTACGCTGGTCAAGAACCCTGATTATTGGGGCGAACCGGTTTCGCTGGACAAGGCCGAGTTTCGCATCATTCCGGATGCGGCAGCCGCTATTCCTGCCTTGCTCTCAGGCGATGTCCAGGCGTTCCCGAGCGCGCCGGTGGCTGAGGCGCTCGACCAGATCAAGGCGGATGCGCGGTTGAAGGTCGTCATCGGCTCGACCGAGGGCGAGACGATCCTGTCGATGAACAACAAGAAGGCGCCGTTCGACAACAAACTGGTGCGGCAGGCGATTTCCTATGCGCTGAACCGCGAGGAGATCAATGCCGGTGCGATCAACGGGCTCGGCACGCCGATCGGCTCGCATTTCGCGCCGCATAATCCGGCTTATGTCGATCTCATCGGCACCTATCCGCATGATCTGGAAAAGGCCAAGGCGCTGCTGGCGGAAGCTGGGCTTGCCAACGGCTTTTCCGCCACGATCAAGCTGCCGCCGCCGCCTTATGCGCGTCAGGGCGGCGAGGTGATCGCAGCCGAGCTTGCGCAGATCGGCATCAATCTCGAGATCATCCCGCTGGAATGGGCGCAGTGGCTGGAGCAGGTGTTTACTGGCAAGGATTTCGACCTGACAGTTATCAGCCATGTCGAACCGAACGATATCGATATTTATTCGCGGCCGGACTATTACATCGGCTACCAAAATCCCGCGTTCAACAAGGTCATTCAGGAGCTCGACGCAACGGCGGACGAGGCCAAGCGCAAGGACCTTTACGGCCAGGCGCAGAAGATCCTGGCCGATGATGCGCCGGTCGGCTTCCTGTTCCAGCTGCCAAAGGTCGGCGTATGGGATGCCAAGCTGGAAGGCCTGTGGGAAAACACGCCGATCCCTGCCAACGACCTGACCAAGGTAAAGTGGACGGAGTGAGCGAGCTGGAGCAGCAGGGCAAGCAATCCGGCCAACCGGCGGTCCTGCACGCATGACCGCTTACATCCTGAACCGCGTTCTGATCGGTCTGGCGACGCTGCTGCTCGCGTCGATCGTGGTGTTCGGCGTCATGGAAGTTCTTCCGGGCGATCCTGCGCAGTTGATGTTGGGCATGAGCGGCAGCCCTGAAGCCCTCGCCAATTTGCGGGCGCAGATGGGTCTCGATGAGCCGATTGTCTGGCGCTATCTGCACTGGATCGGCGGATTGTTGACCGGCGACTTCGGACGCTCCTACACCTATTCCTCGCCGGTGGCCGACCTTATCCGCGAGCGGCTGGCTGTGTCCCTGCCGCTTGCCCTGATGTCTCTCCTGCTTTCGACCTTCATCGCCCTTCCCGTCGGTATCTTTGCCGCTGCGCGACGCGGTCGTTTGCCGGACACGTTGTCGATGGGCACGGCGCAGCTCGGCGTCGCCGTACCGAACTTCTGGTTCGCGCTGCTTCTGATCTATGCCTTCGCCGTTTGGCTGAAATGGCTGCCTGCCGGCGGCTTTCCAGGCTGGAATGGCGGCATCTGGAACGGCATCAAGTCGCTGATCCTGCCGTCGATCGCGCTGGCTCTGCCGCAAGCCGCGATTCTTGCCCGCGTCACACGTTCGGCGTTGCTTGATGTGCTCGGCGAAGATTACATCCGCACTGCGCGCGCCAAGGGTCTGCCGCGCGGACGCGTGTTGCGCCGTCATGCGCTGCGCAATGCGATGATCCCGGTGTTGACCATCCTCGGCCTTCAATTCGCGTTTCTGCTGGCCGGCACGATCATCATCGAGAACGTGTTCTATCTGCCCGGCCTCGGTCGGCTGATCTTCCAGGCGATCACCCAGCGCGATTTGATCGTGGTGGAAGGCGTGGTCATGCTGCTGGTGGCGTCCGTGATCGTCGTGAACATCATGGTCGACCTTGCTTATGCCGTGGTCGATCCACGGTTGCGGGAGGCGGCATGAGCGCCCTTCCGGCCGAAACAGTGCCGCCGAGCCAGAGCTTCCTTCGCCTGGCGCTCGGCAACCGCTCCTTCGTAATCGGCGCCGTCATTACATTGATCATCGCCGGCATGGCGCTGCTGTCTTATGTCTGGACGCCGTACTCGGCGACCGAATTGTCCGTGCTGAACAAGATGAAGGGCGTTTCGGCGGAGCACTGGTTCGGCACGGATCATTTCGGCCGCGATATCCTGTCGATGATCATGGTTGGCGCGCGCGCTTCCATTGCTGTCGCGATCCTTGCAGTCGGCATCGGCATCGTGATTGGCGTGCCACTTGGCTGTTATGCGGCAGCGACCGGCGGTTGGGTGGACGAAGTTCTGATGCGCGTCAACGACCTTGTTTTCGCCTTTCCGGCGTTGCTGTCGGCTATCATGATCACCGCGATTTTCGGTCCGGGTGCCACCAACGCGATCATCGCGATCGGCATCTTCAACATTCCGGTTTTTGCCCGGGTGGCGCGTGCAGGGGCGCTGTCGATCTGGCCGCGCGAGTTCATTCTGGCCGCGCGCGCGTCAGGCAAAGGCAAGGTGCTGATTACGATCGAGCATATTCTGCCCAACATCGTCAGCCTGCTTTTGGTTCAGGGCACGATCCAGTTCGCGCTCGGGATACTGGCCGAAGCCGGCCTGTCCTATCTCGGGCTCGGCACGCAGCCGCCGATGCCGTCCTGGGGCCGAATGCTGTTCGATGCGCAAACCCGCATGATGGCAGCACCGCATTTGGCGATCTTCCCCGGCCTCGCCATCGTGGTCACCGTTCTCGGCCTCAACCTGCTCGGCGATGGCGCGCGCGACATCCTCGATCCCCGGCTGAGGCGTGTCCGTTGAGCCTGCTGGAAATCGAAAAGCTGACCCTGTCGATCGGCAACTTCCCGATCCTGAGGGGTATCGACCTCCAGCTTGAGAAGGGCGAGGTGATGGGGGTCGTGGGCGAGTCCGGTTCCGGCAAGTCCATGACCGCGCTGACCCTGATGCAGCTTCTGCCGCATGGTGCTCAGACCGGTGGGCGCATCACCTTCGATGGCAAGGACATCCTTCATGCCACCGAAGCCGAGATGCTGGCGCTGCGCGGCGATGATATCGGCATGGTGTTCCAAGAGCCGATGACGGCGCTGAACCCGGTGAAGACGATCGGCGAACAGGTGGCGGAAGGCATCCGCTGGCACACCAAAGCGAGCCGCGCTGATGCCGAAAGCCGCGCAGCCGCGATGCTCGACCGCGTCGGCCTGCCGCAGTCCAAGTTCCCGCTGACGCGCTATCCGCACCAGCTATCCGGCGGCCAGCGCCAGCGTGTGGTGATCGCAATTGCCTGCGCGCTGAAACCGAAGCTGCTGGTGGCGGATGAGCCAACCACGGCGCTCGACGTCGTGCTGCAGAAGCAGATCCTCGACCTTCTTCGCGATCTGGTCGACGAACGAGACATGGGGCTGCTGCTGATCAGCCATGATCTGGCTGTCGTCGCCGAGATGGCCGACCACATCACGATCATGCGCCACGGCGAGGTGATTGAGAGCGGTGAAACGTCGGCGGTGCTGACGGCGAAGGCGCATCCTTATACGGCGCAGCTTGCGGAGGCGTCTGCGCATGTGCCCAGCAACCGGCGCAGCATACCCCCCTCTGCCCTGCCGGGCATCTCCCCCTCAAGGGGGGACATAGGACCTTCATCGAACGTCCAGCGCCCCCTTGGAGCACAGAGCCATCAGGAGCACATCAAACAGACGTCCCCTGTAAGAACAGCAGCGGTACAGTCGCCTTTCTCCCTCCATGAGGGGGAGATGCCCGGCAGGGCAGAGGGGGGTGTCACCTTGCCGCCTCTCCTCACCGTCCAGTCCGTCACCCGCGACTATGCCGGGCGGCGAACTGGTCTGTTCTCGCGCGAGAAACCGTTTCGCGCCGTTGATGATGTGTCCTTCACCGTGCATCCCGGTCAGTCCGTTGCCCTTGTCGGGCGGTCCGGTTGTGGCAAGTCAACGTTGGCGCGGATGATCCTGGCGCTCGATCGCCCCTCTTCCGGCTCGATCACCTTCGATGGCCACCGGCTGGAAACAAGCAAAGACCGTGACCTTCGTGACGCTCGCCGCAACATGCAGGTCGTTTTCCAAGACCCCTACGGCTCCTTCAATCCGCGCCACCGCGTAGAGCGACTGGTGGCCGAGCCGCTGCACCTTCTGCAAACCAAACCGTCGCGGGAAGAACGCCGGGCGCTGGTGTCAAAGGCTCTGGATGATGTCGGCCTCAAACCCGCCGACATGAACAAATATCCGCATGAATTCTCAGGCGGCCAACGCCAGCGCCTCTCGATCGCACGCGCCGTCATCACCCGCCCCAAGCTGATCGTGGCCGACGAGCCGGTTTCAGCGCTCGACGTGTCGATCCGCGCGCAGGTGCTGGATCTTTTCGCTGAGCTGAATGAACGGCTCGGCGTCGCATACCTCTTCATCACACATGATCTGACGGTGGCGCGGGCCATCACCGACGAAGTTATGGTCATGCATGACGGCCGGATCGTCGAGCGCGGGGAAACTCATGCGATCCTCGACCATCCGCAATCCGACGCGGCCAAAGCTTTGGTGGCGGCCGCGCCAGATTTGGATAGGGCGCTCGCTGCCAGAGCTGCCCGTATCAACGCGGCGTGCTGAGGATCTCGGACGGCTCGATCTCGAGTAATTTCAGTGCGCGTGCCAGCAGCTGAACTTCCTGTTTTCCAAGCGCCCGGTCGGCTTTGGCGATAGCCACCATGTTGCGCGCCAGAAGTTGCTTCCGGTCATGATCGAGGCGGCGGAACACTGCCAGGGATTGGGCAATCGTGGTCTCGTAGCCATAGGTCCGCAGATAATCGACGACATCGTCCAGATCGGCTTCGTCGATGCCGAAGGACTCCTTGCAGATCCGGCGAAGTGTATCGAGTTCGGCTTCGGAGATCTCGCCATCGGCCAGGATCATGCGGAAAAGCAGCAGCAGTTCAGCCGTCAGGACGGGATCTTCCGCAACGCGCTCGACGGCTGTTTGACCGTTGAAGACGGACATCAGTTTATTGATAAGCCCCTGCGGCATGGTTTGCTCCAATCCCCATTATTCGGTTCGGCCAGGCATATGACGGCACGCGCATCGCTGCGGCGGCGGCTATCGCCGAACTGTTCGATGCTTTATGCCTCAATCCGCTGCGAGTTACATCCTCATGCCTGAACTAACTTTCCACCTCCTGGCCATTCTTGCCTTGGCGGCCTTTCTTGCCGGCTTCATCGATTCCATTGCCGGCGGTGGTGGCATGGTGACCGTGCCGGTTCTGTTGCTGGCCGGCTTCCCGCCGGTCGAAGCGCTTGGCACCAACAAGCTGCAGGGCTTGTTCGGCTCGGCATCCTCCACCATCGCCTATGCGCAAAAAGGGCATGTCGACCTGCGCGGCCAGCTTCCATCGGCCATTGCATCCGGCGTCGGCGGCATCTTCGGTGCCTTGCTGGCTGCCGTTCTACCGGGCGAATGGCTGCAACTGGTGCTTCCCGTTCTCCTTGTTGCGATTGCCCTCTACTTCGCTTTGAAACCCTCGATGGATGATGTCGATCGCGCCCAGCGCATGACGCCGTTCCTCTTTGGCCTGACGGTTGTTCCGCTGATCGGCTTTTATGATGGGCTGTTCGGGCCAGGCACCGGCTCTTTCTTCATGCTGGCCTTCGTGACCCTTGCCGGTTACGGCCTGTTGAAGGCGACGGCACATACAAAGCTGCTGAATTTTGCCTCCAATGTCGGCAGCTTCGGCGCATTCGCGCTGGTCGGTGTGATCTCATGGAAGGCCGGGCTGGTAATGGGCGTCGCCCAGTTTATCGGCGCTCGACTTGGCGCGATGCTAGCCATGCGGGTCGGCTCGCGGCTCATCCGGCCGCTGCTGGTTGTCACTTGCGTGGCGCTGGCGATTAAGCTGCTCCTCGACGAAAAGAACCCGTTTCACGCCTTCCTCTTCGGCTGAGTACTGAGTGCCTGCGATCCTAAGCGCATGTCCGGATAGGCATGCGATTGGGCAATCATGCCTTGATCCCGAAGGACAAACTGCTTTATCGACAGCCGCGACACTTGCTGGTCAAACGTTTGTTTGCTTGTTCGGTCGCGCACAGCCTTTGTGCGCCGATGCGGATTGGAAGCATCGGGCGAATTGACTAGGATCGGCAAGACACGCGCAGATTGGGAGGATACCATGGACGCGGCGGTTGATACGGCATCGGGCCAGTTCGAACTGAACTCGGACCAGCGTGCGATCCAGGAAATGGTGCAGGCGTTCGCGGCCGACTGGGTGGCGCCGCATGCGCTCGACTGGGATCGCAAGGGCTACTTTCCAAGCGATGTGGTGCGCGAAACGGCGGCGCTCGGCCTCGGCGGCATTTATGTCAATGACGATGTCGGCGGTTCCGCGCTGACGCGTCTGGATGCCGTCCTGATCTTCGAAGCGCTCGCGGCGGCCTGCCCTGCCTTCTCGTCCTTCATCTCGATCCACAATATGGGCGCATGGATGATCGACCGCTTCGGCGACGAAGCGCAGCGCCAGCGCTTTCTGCCGAAGCTGACCTCCATGGAGTGGCTGGCGAGCTATGCGCTGACCGAGCCGGGCGCAGGCTCTGACGCCGCAGCGCTGCGCACCAAAGCCGTTCGTTCAGGCGGCAATGGCGACTCTTACGTGCTGAACGGCACCAAGCAGTTCATCTCAGGCGCCGGCGAGAACGAGCTTTACGTCGTGATGGCGCGCACCGGCGAGGATGGCCCGAAAGGCGTTTCGACCTTCGTGATCGAGAAAGGCACGCCCGGCCTGTCGTTTGGACCGGAAGAACAGAAGATGGGCTGGAAGATGCAGCCCACACGGCAAGTCATCTTCACCGACTGCGAAGTGCCGGCCGAAAACGTGCTTAGCGGTGAAGGTGCCGGCTTCCACATCGCCATGGCGGGTCTTGATGGCGGCCGCCTCAACATCGCGGCCTGTTCGCTGGGCGGTGCTCAGTCCGCGCTCGACAAGGCGCTGACCTATGCCGGCGAACGCAAGGCCTTCGGCCAAACCATCGACCGCTTCCAGTCGCTGCAGTTCAAGCTGGCCGACATGGAAACTTCGCTGCAAGCCGCCCGCATCTTCCTTTACACCGCCGCCGCCAAGCTCGACGCCAAGGCGCATGACGCCGGTAAATGGTCGGCGATGGCCAAACGCTTCGTGACCGACACCGGCTTTGAGGTCGTCAACGACGCCCTGCAGGTGCATGGCGGCTACGGCTATCTGCATGATTACGGCATCGAAAAGCTGGTGCGCGATCTGCGCGTTCACCAGATTCTCGAAGGCACCAACGAGATCATGCGCGTGATTATCGCGCGGAGTTTGATTGGGAGGTGAAGGGGAGGAATTAGGGCAATAAGCGAGTAAACGAATAGGGCTGAAGAAGCTCGCCGCCCTCGCCTTTCCCTAATCCCATATTCACCTACTCACCTATTCGCTTACTTCCGGAGGACCCTCACCATGACCACCATCGCATTCATCGGCCTCGGCAATATGGGCAACCCCATGGCCGCGAACCTCGTGAAGTCCGGCTACGATGTGCTCGGCTTTGATCTCGTCGAGGACAATCTGAAGACGGCCGGGGCAAATGGCGTGAAGGTCGTCGGCGATGCGGCCTCGGCGGTGGCGACGGCTGATGTGGTGGTGACCATGCTGCCGGCCGGCAAGCATGTGGTTTCCGTATACAACGACGTTGTCGCCAAGGCGAAGCCGGGCACGCTGTTCATCGACTCCTCGACGATCGACGTGGACTCCGCCCGTCAGGCGCATGCGATCGCAGCCGAGAACGGCATGCTGTCAGTTGACGCGCCGGTTTCCGGCGGCACGGTAGGCGCGCAGGCGGGAACGCTGACCTTCATGGCGGGCGGCGCCAAGGACGCGTTCGAAAAGGCCGAGCCGATCCTGGAGCGCATGGGCAAGCGCTCGGTTCATTGCGGCGATGCGGGTGCCGGACAGGCTGCCAAGATCTGCAACAACATGATCCTAGGCGTGTCGATGATCGCAGCAGCGGAAGCCTTTGTGCTCGGCGAAAAGCTTGGCCTGTCGCATCAGGCGCTGTTCGACGTGGCTTCGACTTCATCCGGCCAATGCTGGGCGATCACCACCAACTGCCCGGTTCCCGGCCCTGTGCCGACCTCGCCGGCCAATCGCGAATACAAGCCGGGCTTCGCCGCAGCTTTGATGCTAAAGGATCTGAAACTCGCCCAGGAAGCGGCAGGATCGGCCGGTGCGGAAACGCCGCTTGGCGCTCAGGCGGCTGAACTTTACAGCCGGTTCGAAGCGCTGGGCCATGGCGGCGAGGACTTCTCCGGCATCATCAACTTCCTACGCAGCGACACTGAAAAAACAACGGCCTGACAGGCGATACCGTCAACTTAACACGCATTTTAAGCTTTGCTTTAGGACTCCGTAACCAGCCAGTAACGATGTCCCTGTAGAAGGATGTGCATGGCGGTTGAAACCACCGCCACCCGCTCCGGATCAGGTACTGCGTACCGGAGCAGTAAACTTCGCTGTGTGTTGTTCGCGAAGTGCCAAGCGTTTCACTGGCAAAGCCGCGATCGCAGGAATGCGAGCGCGGTTTTTGCGTTTTGCAGGTTTCAGGTCGAAGTTCCAGGCAGCGCTTCCTGGCCATCCTCGACGATAACGATCGGCTCCTGGCCATCGATTGTCACCGCGAGCCTGTCGATCTTCCAAACATCAGCATCGCGATGAAGCTGCGAGAAGATCGTCCCCGATCCCTTGCTGCCGCTCACCGGAATGTTGAAGCCAGCGCCACCCGTGCCGTCGCCATTGGTGCTGACACCGCCGGTGAAGAAACTCGATGCGCTGAAGTCATCGCCCAGTGCCTGCGCGACGCGCGGATCGCTACGCGCAGCATCCAGCGTCATCTGGTACGCGTCACTGCTGCGCATGATCGCCATGGTGCCGAATACCAACCCGACGCCGGCGGCGATCGACAGGAGGACGACAAGGAAGCCGGCGATCGCCCAGCGACGCTGTACCTTGCGAAAATGCTCGGCGTCGCGCCAGGCCCGGTTCTTCCAGGCCAAGCGGCTACCGCGTGCGCCGAGAATAAAGACCATCACGATGTTGACCAGCGGCACAAACATCAGAAGCGCGATCCACACGCTGTTGCCGATGCCCCAGATCCAGTTAAGCAGGAACGCGCCCCAGTTCCAGCGGTCGAGTTCCGGCGGGATCTCTGGCGGATTGTTCAACGGCTCGTCGAAATAGACTTTCGGCTCGGTCATCTCTGGCTATCCCTTGGACATGGTCCCAGCTGATCTTGCTCACAGCTTCCATGAAGGTCTAAAACAGCAGACACCCTCAGTTCAAGCCGAGCGCATCCGCGCGCGCACGACACCAAGCAGCAGCAGGCCGGTGCTGAAGATGCCCAGCATGAAAGGCAGGGCATGCGCACCGAGGACCTGCATCGAACCGCCCGACGTCGGCGGTCCCGCAATGCCGCCAAAGCCCCACATCATCGCAAACGCCGCGTTACCGGCCACCAGCATCGTGCCGGAAAAGCGCTGACCGAGTTCGATCACGGACATCGTATACATGCCGTAGGAAAAGGCTCCCCAGAAGAAGATGGCCGGCCACTGGAAAGGCGTTCCGAGAACCATGGGCAGGAGCGCGCAACCGCCTGTCGCGAATAAGGCGCAAAGCACCATCACCGCGCGCGCGCTCAGGCGCTCCGCCAACAGCCCAAGCGGGATCTGTAAGGCGACATTGCCGAAGAAGAAGACCGTCAGCAGTGTGGCCAGCTGTTGTTCTTCCAGGCCCATGGATCGGCCATAGGTCGGAAACAGAGCGAGCATGGAGGTTTCGGTTGCGGCAGCCACCCATACCGCCGCCAGCAAGGTCGGCGCAGCCGGCAGAAACCGCCTGACAGTGCCCTGCTGCTCGTCTTCGTGGAACGGCGGCAACCTTGTCGAAGCCAGCCGCACGAACAATCCGCAGATCAAGAAGGCCGAAAAGCCCAGCGAGAAGGGCAGAATGCCCGACGTGCCGATTACCGCCAGCGTCGCAGGACCGCTCGCAAAGCCGAGCGAGATGATCGAGGTATAAGCGCCCATGAACCGCCCGCGCTGTTGCGGCGGTGCCAGGGACATCATCCAGACTTCGCTCAAGACATAAAGCGGGATGACGCTCATCCCCAAGAGGAATCGCAGCGGAAACCACAGCCACACATTCTGCGTCAGCCCGATTAAGGCAAACAACGTTGCGCAGAGAAGCGAACACACGGTGACGGTCATGATGCCGCCCAGTCGCTTGACGATCGCAGGGATCTGCGTGGCGGCGATCATCATGCCGAGGGGCGACATCGCCGCCGACAAGCCGATCATCGTCGGCGACACACCCTGCCGCCCGAGAATGAAGCTGAGCAGCGGGTAAGACAGCCCCTGCGCAATTGCGAACACCGACACGGTGGCCGTAACGGCCGCGATCGCCAGCCAGGGAACCGGTGTCTTCAAGGCAGGCCCAGGCGCCGCATCGGGTCGCAACATCAGATACAAGCTCCCCTTCTTCGGCCACGATAAACACTGAAAAGCAAACGAGCAGGCCCGCGAACGCGACTCGCGCAGCAGCAAGACGTACCGAAGTGCTGGCAGCTATCACGGCTCGCTATGCGCCGCTATCGGCCCAGCGACACGAATGCGCTTTGACAGCAGGCGCCGACGAACGTCAGCATGGATTGGAACTTCCGGCATAACTCCATGCTTCCTGCTGTTCACCCCAGCGGAGACCAGCCATGACCGACACCAACGACAAGATCACACGCCGGAGCGTTCTCGGCACTACGGCCATGGGTCTGGCTGCGACTGCGGCAACTGGCGGGTCTGCTGCGGCACAAACCAGCAGCGCGCAGGCGGCCGAACGCGCGATCCCCGCTTTGCGCGACCCGCGGGACGCTTACACACGCGAGCGCTTCAAGGAACAGAAGCAGCCATGGCCGGGTCTTGCACGCGACATGAACCCGCGCCCCGATCACGGTGAAAAGACCTATCGCGGATCGGGCAAGCTCGAGGGCCGTCGTGCCCTGGTGACCGGCGGCGATAGCGGCATCGGCCGAGCGGCCGTGATCGCCTTTGCGCGCGAAGGTGCCGATGTAGCCATCAACTACCATCCCGACGAAGAAGCCGATGCGCAGGAGGTTGTGGCGCTGATCCGCGATGCCGGACGCAAGGCCGTCGCCCTGCCCGCCGACATCCGTACGCGCGAAGCTTGCGAAAAGGTTGTGCGGGACGCCATCGAGCAGCTAGGCGGGCTCGATCTCCTCGTCAACAATGCCGCCTATCAACAGTCCAAAGCGGACATCATGGAGATTTCCGACGAACAGTTCGTGCGGACCTATGAAACCAACGTCTTCCACGTTTTCCGTTTCTGCAAGGCGGCCATTCCCTCAATGCCGGCCGGCTCGGTGATCATCAACACGATTTCGCAGAACTCGTATGATCCGGGCGAAGACCTGATCGATTATGCCTCCACCAAGGCCGCGATCCAGAACCTGACGCGCGGTATGGCCAAGCAGCTTGCGAAGAAGGGCATCCGCGTCAATGCGGTGTCTCCCGGTCCGATCTGGACGCCGCTTCAGGTGGCCGGCGGGCAGCTGGAAGGCAAGATGGGCGAGTTCGGGCAGGACACGTCGTTGGGTCGCGCCGGTCAGCCGGCTGAACTGGCCTCGCTCTATGTTGCGCTTGCTTCCAGCGAAGCGACCTTCAGCACCGGCACGGCAGTCGGCGCGCATGGCGGTACCGGGCAGCCGTAAAGTCAGGCCAACTCGCGCAGTCGGTCACTATGCCTCCCGCGCGAGCAGCGTCCCATGTCGCTTTGCTCGCGCTTTTGGTCGTCGCCCTGTCACACGCAGGCTGGCGGGATCGCCATGATGCTCCCGCGAATCCTGACGACCGAGGCCGTCCCATGACTGATCTCTCCGCAACCGGCGAAACCGTGCCCTCCTCCGATCGTGCGCGGCGTGGAGGGCGCGCCGGCAAGCGCATCGGTGGAGCGAGTGCCTTCGAACAGCCCGCTTTCCGCCAGCTGCGGATCCCGTTTACGCCGACAACAATTGTGTCCGACGACGAGCTCGAATCGATCCACCTCGCCTCCCTTCGCGTGCTGAAGGAGATCGGCGTCGATGTGCTGCATGAAGGCGCCAAGCAGATCATGAAGGAGCACGGCGCCGATGTGCAGCCGGGCTCGGATCGCGTGCGGTTCGATGCCGACATAATCCTGGAACTGATCAGCCATGCACCGTCCGAGTTCACGCTGCATGCGCGCAACCCCGCGCACAACGTGACCTTCGGCGGCAACAACATCGTATTTGCGATGGTGGCTTCGGCCCCGAACTGCTCAGACAACGATCGCGGGCGGCGTCCTGGCAACCAGGAGGATTACCGAAACTTCCTTCGATTGGCGCAGATGCACAACATCATCCACCTGACCGGCGGCTATCCGGTGGAGCCGATCGACATTCACCCGTCTGTGCGTCACCTCGAATGCATCCGCGATCTGGCGACGCTGACCGACAAGGTGTTCCACATCTATTCGCTCGGCAAGGAGCGCAATGTCGACGGCATCGAGCTGACGCGCATCGCACGCGGGATCAGCCGCGAGCAGCTGGAGCGCGAGCCTTCGGTCTTCACCATCATCAACACCAACTCGCCGCTGAAACTCGACATTCCGATGATGGAAGGCATCATCCAGATGTCGTCGGCCGGACAGGTCGTGGTGGTCACGCCCTTCACGCTGTCTGGTGCCATGGCGCCGGTGACGATTGCCGGCGCGCTGGTGCAGCAGAATGCGGAAGCGCTGGCAGGTCTTGCCTTCGCGCAGATGGTGAAAAAAGGCGCGCCGGTGGCTTATGGCGGCTTTACCTCCAATGTTGACATGAAGTCGGGCGCGCCGGCTTTCGGCACGCCCGAATATATGAAGGCGCAGATCGTCGGCGGGCAGCTGGCGCGGCGCTATAACATCCCTTACCGCACCTCCAACACCTGCGCGGCAAACGCGGTGGATGCGCAATCGGCCTATGAAAGCGTGTTCTCGCTGTGGGGCGCGATCCAGGGTGGCGGCAATTTCATGATGCATGCGGCGGGCTGGCTCGAAGGCGGCTTACGCGCCTCCTTCGAGAAGGTGATCCTCGATGTCGATTTGCTGCAGATGGTGGCCGAGTACCTCGCGCCGCTCGACCTATCGGAGGATGCCTTGGCAGTGGATGCGATCCGCGATGTCGGTCCCGGCGGGCACTTCTTCGGAACGCCGCACACGCAATCGCGCTACAAGAACGCGTTCTATTCGCCGGTTCTCTCGGACTGGCGCAACTTTGAAAGCTGGTCCGAGGCCGGCAGTCCGACGGCGCTTGAGAAGGCGAACCGCGTATTCAAGGAGCGCCTCGCGACCTACGAACAGCCTGTCATGGACCCGGCCATCCGCGAGGAGCTCGACGCCTTCGTGGACAAGCGTCGCGCCGAGGGCGGCGCGCCGACCGACTTCTGACTCGAAACATCATTCACCTGACTCAAACTCTGATCGCACGGACGTAAATCCATGAAATCTCATGTCAAAGCGGTTGTTATCGGCGGCGGCGTCGTTGGCTGTTCGGTGCTCTACCACCTAGCCCGTGCCGGCTGGACCGATGTAATGCTGATCGAGCGCTCGGAGCTGACCTCCGGCTCATCCTGGCATGCGGCGGGCGGCTTCCATACGCTGAACGGCGATCCGAACGTCGCCAAGCTCCAAGCCTACACCGTGCAGCTCTACAAGGAACTGGAAGAGCTTTCCGGCCAGTCCTGCGGCTTGCATCTCACCGGCGGCGCAATGGTGGCGGATAGCCCCGAACGCATGGACTTCCTGCGCCTCGCTCACGCCAAGGGCCGTTATCTGGGCATGGACACCGAGCTGATCACGCCCTCGGAAGTGAAGGCCATGTTCCCGCTGATGGACGAGAAGAACTTCGTTGGCGCGATGTGGGACCCTGTTGAAGGCCATCTCGACCCCTCCGGCACGACGCATGCCTATGCCAGGGCGGCGCAGAAGCTCGGCGCGGAGATCGTGCTGCGCAATCCCGTGACGGAACTGACGCAGGATGCCGACGGCACCTGGAACGTGGTGACCGTCAACGGCACGGTACGCTGCGAGCATGTCGTGAACTGCGGCGGGTTGTGGGCGCGCGAAGTCGGCCGCATGGTCGGCGTCGAACTGCCGCTGCTGGCCATGGAGCACATGTATCTCCTGACCGAAGACATTCCGGAGGTCATGGAGTTCAACAAGTCCACCGGCCGCGAAATGATCGGCGTGATGGACTTCAAGGGCGAGATCTATACCCGTCAGGAACGCAACGGCGTTCTGCTCGGCACCTATGAAAAGGCCTGCAGACCCTGGTCGCCGGTCAATACGCCATGGGACTTCGGCCATGAGTTGCTGGCGCCTGATCTGGATCGTATCGCGCCCTCGCTGGAAGTCGGCTTCCGCCATTTTCCGGGCATCGAAAAGGCTGGCATCAAGCAGATCATCAACGGCCCCTTCACCTTTGCGCCGGACGGCAATCCGCTGGTCGGGCCGGTGCAGGGCCTGACCAATTTCTGGTGCGCTTGCGCGGTGATGGCGGGCTTCAGCCAAGGCGGCGGCGTGGGGCTGGCGCTGTCGAACTGGATGGTGAACGGCGATCCCGGTTTCGATGTCTGGGGCATGGATGTCGCGCGCTTCGGCGAATGGGCGACGCTGCGCTACACGAATGCCAAGGTGCGCGAAAACTACTCGCGCCGCTTCTCGATCCGCTTCCCGAACGAGGAACTTCCCGCCGCGCGACCCGCGCAAACCACACCGCTATTCGACCGAATGGTCGCGCAGAATGCCGTTATGGGAGACAGCTGGGGGCTCGAAACACCGCTCTGGTTCGCGCCTGAAGGCACCGAGCCCAAGGACATCGTTTCTTACCGCCGCTCCAATGACTTCGAGCATGTCGGCAACGAGGTTCGGGCGACGCGTGAACGGGTTGGCGTGACCGAGATTGCCAACTTCGCGAAGTATGAAGTGTCGGGTCCAGGCGCACGGGCCTTTCTCGATCACCTCATGACCAACCGCATGCCGAAGCCCGGCCGCATCGTCTTGACGCCGATGCTGAACGAGTTCGGCAAGCTGATCGGCGACTTCACGATTGCCAATATGGGCGCCAAGGCGGGCAGCGAGCGCTTCATGATCTGGGGCTCGTCGGCCGCGCAGAAGTATCACATGCGCTGGTTCGAGGCTCGGCTGCCTAAGGACGGATCGGTCAGCATCCATCGCTTTGACCAGACGCTGGTGGGTCTGGCCATTGCCGGACCGAAGAGCCAGGCACTGCTGGCAAAACTTACGGATATCGATGTTTCATCCAGCGCATTCCGCTTTATGGACTTCCGCGAGATGGCGGTGGGAGGCGCGCCCTGCATGGTCAACCGCATCTCCTATACCGGCGATCTCGGCTACGAAATCTGGATGCAGCCGGCTTACGAGCGGCTGGTCTATGCGGCGATCAAGGACGCGGGTGAAGAGTTCGGCATCGTCGACTTCGGCATGCGGGCGCTGTTGTCCATGCGCTTGGAGAAGAACTTCCCGACCTGGTATCGCGAGCTGCGGCCGATCTACGGTCCCTTCGAGGGCGGGATGGATCGCTTCATCAAGCTGGAAAAGAACGACTTCATCGGGCGGGAAGCCGCGGCCAAGGAGTTCGCGGACGGCCCGAAGCTGCGCAGGGTGTCGATGATCGTGGATGCTGTGGATGCCGACGTGATGGGCGACGAGCCGATCTGGGCGAAGATCGGCGACACCGACTACGGCACCGTCGACAAGCCGCATGGCTATGGTGCGCCGCGTTTCGACAGCACGGGGGCGGCGATTGCTGCCACCACCAAGTCGCCCTCGCCCGAAACGGATGGCGATGCGTCGGCGGTGCTGGGTCTGCGGGATGGTGACTGGCGCGTGGTGGGCTGGGTGACGTCGGGCGGCTATGCCCATTACGTCGGTAAGTCGCTGGCGCAGGGCTATGTGCCCGCAGCCCTGGCGGAAGACGAAAGCGAAGGCCTGTTCGAGATCGAGATCTTGGGCAAGCGCTGCAAGGCGCGGATCAATGTCGAGCCGCTGTTTGATCCAACCGGTAAAAAGATGCGCGGCTGAGGCAGCACTTCCGTCCCACAAAGAAAAGGCGAGATCCCTGTGGTCTCGCCTTTTGCGTTCGTGTCAGTGCATCTGCTCGGGTTCGTTATAGCCGCGCTCTGTTGCGTCTTTTTGCGCAACGCGTTCGGTCGGCGTCAAGCGGCGGCGACGGATCAGGGCGTAGGCAATGACGATGATGAGAATGAGCGGGCCAAGCACGGTTGCCAGGCTCCAAACGGATGAAAAGTCCATGACGATCTCCATGCGGGTTCTTGCCTAGGCAACCCGCGGAGCTCCGGGAAGTTCCGCAGCGAACATGCCGGCTTCCGCAATGGCAGCGCGCACCGTGGCTTCGTAGCGCTGCAAAGCCGGAGACATGATGAAGGGCTGGCCTGTGCGCTTGGCCGTCCAGCCGACGGGATGGAGCTTGGCAGCCGCTTCCGGCTCGAAGCGTTGGAACAGCGACCAGCTTCGGCAATCGCAGGCGCAGACATCCGCATCGCCTCGCGCAATCGCCAGGCCGGACTCGCGATGGGCCCCGCTAGCGCGCGCTTCCGAGAAGATTTCGATGCTTTGACCCAAGGCTTGGAGATCGCGCATGGGGCTGATGAAGCCCGACAGCGAGTCTTCCGAATTGTAGATGAAGCGGCGGCCACGAAGGAGATCGAGCGGGACGATAGCTTCATTGCCCGAAGGCGCTTGAACCGGCGATCCCTCGCCCTTTCGCATCAGATAAGCGCTGGAGTAGAGCGGGCCGGAGCCGCCCTCAAAGGGTGAATAATCGGATTGACCAAGCACGATCACCGCCTCGCTCAGCCCTAGCTCCAATGGCCCCCAGCAGGTCTGGGCAAAGATCAGGTTGGGGTCGCGCCAAAGAGTGGCGAGATCGACATCGCGCGTCAGCGCATCCGGCGCGTCGATGCCTTCGCGGCGGAGGCGGTCGCGGACCACCTTCCATTGCGCATCCACCTCATGGTGGACTTCGAACCAATCATACATCGGAAGGGCGGCCATCAGGGACATGGAGGCCTTGTCCGCCTTTCATCTGGACGATGCAATGGTACGGCCACTATTCTTTCGGCGGCTGTGCCGGCACTGGCGCCGTGCCCGCGCCATGCACCGAACGGGCGCGGATGCGCGGGCGGAAGGCGCGGCCGAGTTCGGGAGCGCGGCGCAGGAAGGGGTGGATGACCGGCTCCTTGGCGGTGAAGGCATAGGCTTTCAGCAGAGCGAAATAGTTCGGGAAGACATAGCCATTGTTCATGCGCTGCCATTCCTCACGCCGCGCCTTGTAAAGCGACGGCAGCTTGTACCAGGCAGCGGTCGGGTTCTTGTGGTGCACGAGGTGCAGGTTGTTGTTGAGGAAAAGCAGCGACAGCGGCGAGCGCTCGATGATCACGGTGCGCCCGTCCGGCCGCTCCGACCATTGATGTTCGGCAAAGGTACGGATGGCGATGAAGGATTGGCCGAGCCAGACCGGCACCAGAACGTAAAGCCAGAGCGGCGGGCCAAAGCCGAACTGCACGAGCGGCAGCACGAAGGCCAGGCCGATCAGATGATGCCGCCACGCCTTCTGCACCGCCTTGTTGCCGGCCGCGATCAGCTTCAGGTCGGTCGCGATGAAGGCAACGTTGGCGAGCACTGGGCCGAGGATGAAGCGGCCCACCATCGTGTTGTTGACGGCTAGCAGGAGCTGCAGCGCGCGCGGTAGGTTCCGGTGCTGCCACAGTGCGCGGTAATAGCTTTCCGGGTCGTCGAACGGATCGGTCAGGTTCTCGTCGGCATGATGCTGCAGATGCAGCGTCTTGAAACGTCGGTAGGGATAGATGAGGCCGATCGGCAGACCGACGAGGGTCTCGTTGAGGATCGCCTTGCGCGTCGGATGGCCGTGGCTGGCTTCGTGCATCAGCGACGACTGCATGGCGACGGCAATCGCCAAAACCAGCAGCGCGGCAACAGGGTACGATGGCCAGAGCAGGAGGCCGGCGACCATCCATACGCCGTAGCAGGCAATGATCAGCGCCAAAGTCGGCCATTCGATTTTGGGCGCACGTTTTCGTGCGGCAACAGGGCTGCTCGCCATGACTGTCCCTCAAATCAGCTGAGGAGTTCCCCGACTCCCTGACACAATGCTGCCAACCGGACAGCTGAGCCGCAACGAAGAATTTGCGCACAAAGGTTTATTCTGCGCACCAAACTTTTCGTTTGTTGTGGGAAGTGAACAAAATTCCTGTAGTCTGCCCGTCATGGACAAGCGCGACCTATCCTCCCTGTTTCGCGAACGGCTGAAAATCCTGCTTCAGCGTTCGCGGCTCAACCAGTCGGCTTTCGCCGCCAATGTTGGCCTGGACCGATCGGCATTGTCGCAGCTCTTGTCAGGCGCAACGACGCGTCTGCCCCGCGCCGAAACGCTGCTGAACATTGCGGCCGAGCACAAGATCTCGCTGGATTGGCTGCTGGGTCTCAGCCAGGACGAAGGGCTGACGGGCGAGCTGCGCGTCAACATGGAGATGGAAGAAGGGCTCGGCGGCAACGATCGCGCACTGCTGGCGCGCTGGCATGCGGAAGCAGCGGGCACCAAGATCCGCTATGTGCCGGCCGGCATTCCCGACCTTTTGCGCACCGAAGCGTTGATCGCCTACGAATCTGCCCGCTCCCACCGCAACAGCGAGATCCAGATCGACGAAACACAGTCGCGCATCGATTACAGCCGGCGGCCGGAAACGGATATGGAAGTCTGCATGCCGCGCCACACGCTGGAGATATTTGCTCGGGGCATGGGTATCTGGGCGGACTTTACTGAACCGGACCGCAGAGAGCAGCTGGCGCATATGGCGCAACTGCTGGACGATCTTTATCCGAGCTTCCGCCTGTTCCTGTATGACGGGCGCGAGCGCTATTCGATCCCCTACACCGTGTTCGGTTCGATGCGCGCGGCGATCTATGTCGGTGACATCTATCTGGTGCTGAATGCGACGGAGCCGGTGCGGACGCTGACGCGGCATTTCGATACGCTGATCAGGTCCGCACAGGTTCATGCTCATGAAGCGGCCGGCTTTGCACGCCGGTTGCACGACCAGCTCGCTTGACCGGACATAAAGATTTCCTTATGTCTTCTTCCACCTCATGACACCGGAGACCACCATGGCCAATCCGCTCGATGCACTGCTCGCGGAAAAGGGCGTTCTGCTTGCAGACGGCGCAACCGGCACGAACCTGTTCAACATGGGTCTGGAATCCGGCGAAGCGCCGGAATTGTGGAACGAAACGCAGCCGGAAAAGATCACCGACCTGCATCAGGGTTTCGTGGATGCCGGCGCCGATATCATCCTCACCAACTCCTTTGGCGGCACGCGCCACCGGCTGAAGCTGCATCATGCGCAAGACCGGGTCCATCAGCTGAACAAGCAAGCCGCCGAGATCGCGCGCGCAGTGGCCGAGAAGGCTGGTCGCAAGGTGATCGTGGCCGGCTCGGTCGGACCGACGGGCGAGCTGTTGGAGCCGCTTGGTGCGCTGACCTATGACGAGGCGGTGGATGCCTTTGTCGAGCAGATGGAAGGCTTGAAGGCGGGCGGCGTCGATGTGGCGTGGATCGAAACCATGTCAGCCCCAGCGGAAGCTCGTGCGGCCGCCGACGCGGCGATCAAGGTGGGCCTGCCCTATACCTACACCGTGTCCTTCGACACGGCCGGCCGCTCCATGATGGGCCTGCATCCGCGTGACATTCACGGCGTGTCGGACGGATTGTCTGAAGAACCGCGCGCGGTTGGGGCGAATTGCGGCGTTGGGGCATCCGACATTCTGTCTTCGCTGCTCGACATGACAAGTGCCAAGCCGGACGCGACTATCATCGTGAAGGGCAATTGCGGCATTCCGGAATTCCACGGCACGGAAATCCATTATTCCGGCACGCCGGAACTGATGGCCGATTATGCCCGCCTTGCAATGGATGGCGGCGCAAAGATCATCGGCGGCTGCTGCGGGACGTCGTTCGGCCATCTGAAGGCTATGCGCGAGGCGATTGACGGGCATACCAAGGCCGAGCGTCCGACCGTCGAGACCATCACCAGCCGTATCGGCCCGCTTCGCAACAAGCAGGCCGACGAGAGCGGTGCAGCACCCTCAGGTGAAGGCGGCGGACGCCGGCGCCGCCGGGGCTAACACCGATGTCTAGTGGAGCGCTTCTTCGAACAACGTGAAGAGGCGCTTCCAGGCGCGCTTGGCACCTTCGGCATCATAGATATCATGGTCAGATACGGCCCAGCCGTGCTGCATGCCGACATAGTTTTCGATGATATGATCCACTTCCGCTTCGCGCAGAGCCTGCGCCAGCTTGGCGGATTGTTCCGGCGGGAAGCTTTTGTCGACGCCGGCTGAGCCGACATAAACGCGGCCCTTGATCTTGTTCGCTGCCTTGTGCGGGCTGTCTTCGGCGTCGCTGGCGAGATTGCCGCCATGGAAGCTGGCGGCTGCTGCGATGCGATCCGGGTAACGCGCGGCGGCGTTAAGGGCGCGCGGACCACCCATGCAGTAGCCCACCGTACCGATCGACTTGGCGCCCTCGCCTTCCAGCGTATCGAGAAAAGCGGCGGTGTCGCTGATGGTCATGGCCTGCGTCGTGCTGCTCATGATGCCACGCAATTCCTTGGCCGTGTCCTTGTTCTTGAAGGCGGTCTTGGCATCGAATGGGCCATAGGGCGCGTTGCGGTAGAACAGGTCGGGGATCAGCGTGACATAGCCGGCATTGGCCAGGATTTCGCCGATCTCGCTCATGGCGGGTCGCAGACCGAAGGCGTCCATGTAAACGATCACGCCGGCTTCCACCGGTTCCGGGCGTGAATCGGGGGTGAACAGCCAGGCATCAGCCTCCCCATCGGCGGTCTTGATCTTCATTTCGCTGAACGGCATCGGCGTCTCCTCGGTCTCAGATCCATTTAGATAGCAAAAAGCCGCACCACGCCCAGCGCGATGCGGCCCTTAATGTCTAAACGCGGAGTGTTTACTCGGCGGCCTGGGTCGGTACGCCCTTCTCTGCGCGCTCCGCCGTGGCGGTAGAACCGCCCGACTGCGTGTCTGTCTGGCTACGGCTGCCGCTGCCGGTCGTGCAAGCAGCGGTGGCGAGGATCATGGTGGCGATGGCGGCGCTGGAAAGAAGCTTCTTCATAATTTGGTCCCTTGAATGATGAAGTGTGAGCAATGAAGCCGCTCCTACAATCATCCGGACGCAATGCGGTTCCCGCTTTGTGGCGAAATCTTGATGAAGCTCCTGACAGAGCCTCCGCCACGGGGAAAAAAGACGCGCGGCGATGTCGCTTCGCCGCGCGCGTATGCTCACTTCGAGCCGGAGAAGGCGCTTCTCCAGACTTCCTTGTGAATCAGTCCAGCCACTTTAGCCCGGCTGTCTTCGGGCTCCTTTCAAGTGAAGGCGTCGGGCATGGACTCCTTCTTGACTGCGATAAAATCGTTCAGCCCGTCGGCAATGCCCTGATCCAGCGCTGGCGCTTCGTAGCTTTCCAGCCAGCGGCGGGCGAGCTCGTTGGCCCGCTGCGGCGCGGTCTTCTCGCCTTCGGCCAGCCACTGTTCATAGGAATTGTTGTCGGCGATCGAGGAGCGATAGAACGCAGTCTGGAAATTGGCCTGCGTGTGATCGCAGCCGAGGTAATGGCTGCCGGGGCCGACCTGGCGAATGGCATCCATGGCCTGACCATTTTCGGAGAGGTCGACGCCTTCGGCGAGCTTCTGCGCCATGCCGAGCTGGTCGACATCCATCATGAACTTCTCGTAGCAGGATGCCAGACCGCCTTCGAGCCAGCCGGCAGCGTGCAGCACGAAGTTGGTGCCGGCCAGCAGCGTCGAGTTCAGCGTGTTGGCGCTCTCGTAAGCCGCTTGCGCATCCGGGATCTTGGAGGCGCAGAGCGAGCCGCCGGTGCGGAACGGCAGGCCGAGACGGCGGGCGAGCTGTGCTGCGCCATAAGACACGAGCGAAGGCTCCGGCGTGCCGAAGGTGGGTGCGCCCGATTGCATGGAGATCGACGAGGCAAAGGTGCCGAACAGCACCGGGGCGCCGGGACGCACCAGCTGCGTAAAGGATGCGCCGGCCAGAACCTCGGCCAGGACCTGCGTCAGCGTGCCGGCGACCGTCACCGGGCTCATGGCGCCAGCGAGGATGAAGGGCGTGATGATGCAGGCCTGGTTGTTGCGTGCATAGACCTTGGCCGCGCCCAGCATGGTCTCGTCAAACACCATCGGCGAATTGGCGTTGATGAGGTTGATGATGACGGTGTTCTCGTCGACGAACTTCTCGCCGAACAGGATCTTGGCCATCGCCACGGTATCTTCGGCGCGTTCCGGTGCGGTGACCGAGCCCATGAAGGGCTTGTCGGACAGCGTCATATGGGCATGCACCATGTCGAGATGGCGCTTGTTCACCGGCACATCAACCGGTTCGCAGACCGTGCCGCCGGAATGGTGGATCGAGGGCGCAAGGTAGGCGAGCTTCACGAAGTTGCGGAAGTCTTCGATCGTCGCGTAACGGCGATTGCCTTCCAGATCACGCACGAAAGGCGGGCCGTAAACCGGGGCGAAGACGGTGGCCTTGCCGCCGATCTGCACGGACCGCTCGGGATTGCGGGCATGCTGGGTGAATTGCGAGGGTGCAGTCTTCAACAGCGAACGGCAAAGGCCGCGCGGAAAATGGACGCGTTCGCCTTTTACGTCGGCGCCGGCCTCTTTCCACATGGCCAGCGCTTCGGCATCGTCGCGGAACTCGATGCCGATTTCCTCGAGTACGGTGTCGGCATTGCGCTCAATCAGCGCAAGGCCTTCTTCGTTGAGGACCTCGAAGCTGTTGATCTGGCGCTTGATGTAAGTGAGCTGCGTGCCCGGTCCACCACCTGTACGGGCTGCACGGCGTGCTGCCGCTCCGCCGCTGGCACCGCGTCCACGGCGGCCACCCGCGGAGGCACCGTCCTGATCAGCCGCAACTGTATCGCTCATTTTTCTCTTCCCTGAACCAACAAACCGGCCTGAACCAGCAAGCCCGCACCCAATGAACCGGCACATAGACCTTTCCGGCGATGGTAGTCGAGCACCCCCCGCGAAACGGTTTGGCTGCGCCAGCATGTGTCGCAAAATCGACAAGGGGCCGGCGCAAGAATCCAGTCGCTTTCTTCTCGACGCGCGTCGCAAAATGACTATGCGGAACGCGTAGTTTACGGAATAAGCTACACGTGACTGCTTCGCTCGCCCACAGAGCGCGGCATGCCTGGGAGCACAGAATGTCCGACGACGAAATCATCCTGTCCGAGCTTTCCGACGAAGAACTCGTTCAGCAGATGCATGACGACCTTTACGACGGCCTCAAGGAGGAGATTGAGGAAGGCACAAACATCCTGCTGGAACGCGGCTGGGAGCCTTATCAGGTCCTGACCGAAGCACTGGTGGAAGGCATGCGCATCGTGGGTGAGGATTTCCGCGATGGCATCCTGTTCGTGCCGGAAGTGCTGCTTTCGGCCAACGCCATGAAGGCCGGCATGTTCATCCTGCGCCCGCTCCTCGCCGCCACCAACGCGCCGAAGCAGGGCAAGCTGGTGATCGGCACCGTCAAGGGCGACATCCACGATATCGGCAAGAACCTCGTCGGCATGATGATGGAAGGTGCAGGCTTCGACGTGGTCGATCTCGGTATCAACAATCCGGTCGAGAACTACCTCAACGCGATTGAAGAGCATCAGCCGGACCTGATCGGCATGTCGGCTCTGCTCACGACCACCATGCCCTACATGAAGGTCGTGATCGACACGATGAAGGAAAAGGGCATCCGCGATGATTACGTCGTGCTGGTCGGCGGTGCACCGTTGAACGAAGAGTTCGGCAAGGCCGTTGGCGCCGACGCCTATTGCCGCGATGCGGCTGTTGCCGTGGAAACGGCCAAGCAGTTCATGAAGCGCAAGCACAATCAGCACGCTTGAAGCTGATCGGCGGCCCTAAGGCCCAGATGCAACAAAGGCCGCGATGGATATCGCGGCCTTTGTTTTAGATGAACTGGCGGCGGCGGATCTCGCGGCGTCCAGTTCGGGCTTTCCTTACTGTGCAGCGTTCGAAACGTTGCGGCCAGCCGACTGGGTGGCGTTCACAGTGTTTGCGGTATCGGCACCGACGCCGCGGATCGTGTTGGCGCAGGCTGCGGAAAGAAGCGCGGCGGCCAGAACGGCGATGGTAGCAATGCGCGAATTGGTCATTTGTCGTCCCTCGGTTTGTTTCGCTTCAAAAACGAGAAGATGCTAAAATAGTTCCCATGAGTCAGCGTCGCCGTGAAAATAAAGAAAAAGCTGCTTTCATCGAGACGAGCGGCAGCGCTGTGCCTGTTGAAGACCGCCTTCTGGTGATCGCGTGCGGCGCCATCGCGCGCGAGGTTTTGGCGGTCACCAAGCTGAACCGCCTCGACCATGTCGACCTCACCTGCCTTCCGGCGATCTGGCATGTGTATCCCGCAAAGATCGCGCCTGCTATGCGTGAGCAGATCAAGGCGGCGCGGGAAAAAGGCTATCGCCGCATCTTCATAGGCTATGCCGAGTGCGGCACGCAGGGGCAGCTCGACAAGATCTGCGCGGAAGAAGGCGTCGAACGCATCGAAGGGCCGCATTGCTACGCCTTTTTCACCGGCAACGAGCGCTTCATGGCTGGGATCGACACCGAGTTTACGGCCTTCTACCTGACCGACCTGATCACGCGACAGTTCGAAGCCTTCGTGATCGAACCACTGAAGCTGGACAAGCATCCCGAACTTCGCGACATGGTGTTCGGCAACTACACCAAGATCGTTTATCTTGCGCAGACAGATGATCCCGCGCTTCAGGAAAAAGCCCGATGGGCGGCCGACTATCTCAAGCTCGATTACGAATACCGCTTCACCGGCTATGGCGATCTGGAGCCGGCTTTGCAACGTGCTGCGCTTCCTCATCAATGAACCTGTGATGATCGGGCTCGCCTCAAGGCTCCAAAGGATTTCATGATGCGTCGACTGCTTCTGGCGGCTGTTCTTCTTGGTTCAACGGCCTCGGCTCACGCCGACGGCGCGATCAGCCGGATCATCACCAAGAGCGACGCGGCGCGTTTGGAGAAATACGAGGCGACCCGCACGGAAGCCTTGAACGACGCGCGCGAAAACGGTGATGCAAAGGACGTCGATGTCGTCAACACCGTCATGACCGAGCGACCGCTGCGCTTTGCGGGTTTCGACATGACAGGCGATTGGCAATGCCGCACGATCAAGCTCGGTGGCGATCCTGCTGCCGTTGTTTACGGCTGGTTCAAGTGTCGCGTGACGGATGATGGTGCCGGCTGGTTCCTGAGCAAGATCAACGGCTCGCAACGCACGCAAGGCCGCTTCTATGACGACAACGATCTGCGGCTGACCTATCTTGGCACGCAGTTCGTGCAAGGTGAGCAGCCGAAGCGTTATGGCACATATGCCGACGCCGATCAGGTGGGCTACGCCTTCCGCACGGCCAAGGGTTTTCGCATCGAATTTCCGGCGCCTGTTTTCGAGTCGAAGCTCGATATTCTGGAACTGCGTCGATGATGCATGACGGATTGTCGTGAACCTCTGCCATGATCCTCTAAATGAGCATGGCCAGTTGCAGCCCAGGAACCGACACTCCCCATGATTGAAGACCCCGCCTTCGGGCCAGGCACTCCGGAAGCTGCCCGCGATCTGATCGACGGCGAGCCGCTGCCACCGCGTTTGTCGCAGGTTTTCAAGTCGCTTGCCGACAACGCCAATGGCCCGGTGACGGTACGCCAAATTCGTGACGCACTGGGTGACCGCAGCTTCGCCGCCCTTCTCGTCTTTTTCGCCGCCATCAACCTTTTGCCGCTGCCGCCAGGTACGACGCTCGTTCTCGGTCTGCCGCTGATGATCGTGTCGGCGCAGATGGTGTGGGGCCGCAAGATAGCCTGGCTGCCGCAGTTCATTCTCGTGCGC
Source organism: Tianweitania populi (assembly GCF_014652875.1). Taxonomy (GTDB): domain Bacteria; phylum Pseudomonadota; class Alphaproteobacteria; order Rhizobiales; family Rhizobiaceae; genus Tianweitania; species Tianweitania populi. The sequence continues at coordinate 1,258,266 of NZ_BMZQ01000001.1, forward strand.
TCCGTCCAGGCCGAACAGTTTCGCGCACTGGCCGAACGCTTCATTCCCCGCCTGATCTGGCTCGAACGCTGGATCAAGCCGCGCTTCTGGCCAATGCCGGACCGTTATGACGAGCGCGTCATCGGCCTGCTTGCGCTCGTGATGGGAACGCTGGTGACACTGCCGATCCCGCTCGGCAATTGGTTTCCTGCTTTGACTATCGCGCTGTCCGGTCTCGCTTTGTCGGAACGCGACGGCATCCTGCTTGGCGTGGCTGCTGCGGCCGGCGCTTTCTCGGTCGTTTTGATCGTGGCGCTGGCCGGCACGGTCAACTATGCGCTGCATGCTGTTGCAGCCTGGTTCTGGTGACGACGCCAAGACAGGCGCGTCGCTTTTGAATGCGCCAGCGTCGTCGCATAACAAGCGGCGGGCAAGCACATCCTGCAACCTCAACCCAAGACGCAAAGGACGCAAACATGGCCGATTTGGTCGTTGTTTATTGGCGGGACATTCCCGCCCAGGTGATCGTCAAGAAAGGCCGGCAAACCGCCAAACGCGAACTGTCGCTGCGCTTCACGGAAGCCATCGACATGTGCGCCATGCGGACGGGAGCGGGCGATACGGACGCTTACCTGGCGGACTGGCGACGCGCCGCGCCGGAGCCGGTTTCCGACGATCTGGAAGCCGAGGCCGACAAGGCGATGACGCGTTTGGAAGAGGACTATCCACGGGAAAAGCTCGTCGCGCTGGTCAAGGCGGGCGGGCGCAGCGACGGCTAGCCGGAGGAGGCTCGGCAATGATTCACATACCTGCATCCATTGAGATCGTGCCCAAGCAGGCACTCGAATCAGCCGAGCTTCCCGGCCTTTTTCCGGCCGGTACGCGCGTTTACGTCACCGACATTGGCACCGACACAGTTGAAGACCTGACCGCGGCCGCCAAGCGCGTGCGTGACCTCGGTTACACGCCCGTGCCGCACTTCGCGTGCCGCCGACTGACGACGCGGGCTGCCCTGGAAGACCGGGTCAAGCGCGCAGCCACCGAAGCCGGCGTCACCGATGTGCTGGTGATCGGCGGCGGGCTGGACAAGCCGGCCGGCGAGTTCGCCTCGGCCATGGAGGTGTTGAACACCGGTGTGTTCGAGCGAAACGGCATCAAGGCCATGGGCGTGGCAGGCCATCCCGAAGGCAGTCCGGACTTTTCCCTGGAGTCTGCCATGCAGGCGCTGCGGGAAAAGCAGGCTTTCGCCGACCGCACGGGCATTGATGTCCGTATCGTCACCCAGTTCGGCTTCGATCCAACCAAGTTCATCGGCTGGGCCGACAGTTTGCGCGCGGAGGGCATCAACCTGCCCGTTCACCTCGGCGTCGCTGGTCCCGCCAAGTTCCCCACCCTCATCAAATATGCCGCCATGTGCGGCGTGGGCAATTCCATCGATTTCCTGAAAAAGAACGCGCTGTCGCTGACTGCTCTTGCTGTGGGCCACAACCCGGAAGAAGTCGTCGGGCCGATCGAAGCGAGCTCACGGCGCCCAAGCTCGCCCATTACCCAGATCCACGTCTTTCCATTTGGCGGCTTGAAGAAGTCGGCTGAATGGCTTGTCAAGCGCGGCTCATGGGATATAAAGACATCTGCATATCCTTCTGCCCTCTTCGCCTGATTTTTAACCGACACACCCTAAGGCCACCAGACACATGACCCGCACGATCGTTGCCTCCGCGACCCGCGAAATCGTCATCGGCTTCGACCAGCCCTTCTGCGTCATCGGTGAGCGCATCAATCCGACCGGTCGCAAGAAGCTGGCCGCCGAGATGGTTGCCGGCAATTTCGAGACGGTGATCAAGGATGCGCTGGAACAGGCTGCGGCCGGCGCAACCATGCTCGACGTCAATGCCGGCGTCACGGCCGTCGACCCGAACGCCACCGAACCGGCCCTGCTGGTGCAGACGATGGAGATCGTGCAGGGCCTGGTCGATCTGCCGCTGTCGATCGACAGTTCGGTCACGGCTGCAATCGAGGCAGCTCTCAAGGTCGCCAAGGGCCGTCCGCTAGTCAATTCGGTCACGGGCGAGGAAGAAAAGCTCGAGGCCATCCTGCCGCTGGTCAAGAAATACAATGTGCCGGTGGTGGCGATCTCCAACGACGAGACCGGCATCTCGATGGACCCGGATGTCCGCTTTGCCGTCGCCAGGAAGATCGTCGAGCGCTGCGCGGATTTCGGCATTCCCGCGCATGACGTCGTGGTCGATCCGCTGGTAATGCCGATCGGTGCTCTGGGCGATGCAGGCCGCCAGGTCTTCGCGCTGTTGCGCCGTTTGCGCGAGGAGCTCAAGGTCAACACGACTTGCGGGCTGTCGAACATTTCCTTCGGCCTGCCCCACCGCCACGGCATCAACGCCGCTTTCATCCCCATGGTGATCGGCGCCGGCATGACCTCGGCCATCATGAACCCCTGCCGCCCGCAGGAAATGGAAGCCGTTCGCGGCGCCAACGTGCTTGCCGGAACCGACGAGAACTGCACGACCTGGATCAAGACCTACAAGGACTACAAGCCAGGCGAACACGCAGCCCCCGCTCCGGTGGCGGTCAGCGCGCCGGGTGACGCCGGTGCCGCCGGCGGTCGCCGCCGCGGCGGGCGCGAGGCGCGGATGAACCGGGGCTAAAAGCAAGCTTGCGGAAGGCGCACCTGAACGTATATACAAACGTGTAGTGCAGCATGCGGTTTGATGGGTTCGATTGGGACGCTGGCAATTGGCCAAAATGTTCAGATCACGGGGTTAGCAAAGCCGAGATCGAGTCCATCTTTTTTGGAGAGCTGCAAACCAACGCCGATCCTTCTCAACTCGAGAGGCGATTTCGAGCCATCGGGCAACTCAAGACGGGTCGTCCCATCTTCGTTGTCTACACGTTACGCCGGCATGAAAAGCTTCTGCTGATCCGACCAATCAGCGCGCGCTTCATGCATGAAAAGGAGATCAAACGCTATGAGCACAGTAAGCTCTAAGAAGTTTCCAGAATTCGCGACCGATCAGGAAGCCGAAGAGTTCGTGGCGAACGCTGATCTTTCTGAATATGACTTTTCCGATTTCAAACCCATGCGTTTCGAACTTGCTCCGAAGTCGGCGCAATTGAACATGCGTTTGCCGAATCAATTGCTTCAGGCGGTCAAAGACCGGGCAAAGGAGCGGGGCATCCCCTATACCCGCCTTATCCGCGAAGCGCTCGAACGTACCGTTGCAAGCAGATAATTGACGAGTTCGACTTGAACGCCCCGCTTAATATCAAAGACCCCCTCGTTCTGTTCATGCCTTCGGGCAAACGCGGGAATTTTCCGCTTGGCACGCCGGTGCTGGATGCCGCGCGCCAGCTTGGCGTTTATGTGGAAAGCGTGTGCGGCGGGCGAGCGACGTGCGGGCGGTGCCAGATCGAGGTGCAGGAAGGCAATTTCGCCAAGCACAAGATCGTCTCGTCGAACGACCACATCTCGCCGAAGGGCCCGAAGGAAGAGCGCTACGAACGCGTAAAGGGCCTGCCGGACGGTCGGCGTCTGTCCTGTTCCGCAACGATCCAGGGCGATCTGGTTGTTGACGTACCGCAAGACACCATCATCAACGCGCAGACCATCCGGAAAGCAGCGGTTGATCGCCATATCGAGCGCAATCCTGCGATCCAGCTCTGTTTCGTCGAGGTGGACGAGCCAGACATGCACAAGCCGCTGGGGGATCTCGACCGGCTGAAGGTGGTGCTGGAGCACGACTGGGGCTTCAAGAACCTGCAGGTGGCGCACCATCTTCTGGCCGATGTGCAGAAGATCCTGCGCAAAGGCGAGTGGGGTGTGACGGCGTCGATCCACCGCGACCCCGAAGCCGAACAGCCGACGATCATCGCTCTGTGGCCCGGCCTCAAGAACGAGGCCTATGGCATCGCCTGCGATATCGGCTCCACCACGATCGCGATCCATCTGGTTTCGCTCCTGTCTGGCCGCATCGTCGCATCATCCGGCACGTCCAACCCGCAGATCCGCTTCGGCGAGGATCTGATGAGCCGCGTGTCCTATGTCATGATGAACCCGGATGGCCGCGAGGCCATGACGGTCGCGGTGCGGCAGGCGATCAACGAACTGACCGACAAGGTCTGCACAGAAGCGGGTGTGGATCGTCACGACATCCTGGATTCCGTCTTCGTCGCCAACCCGATCATGCACCACCTCTTCCTCGGCATCGATCCGACGGAACTGGGCCAGGCGCCATTTGCGCTGGCCGTATCAGGCGCTGTGCATTGCGCGGCGAGCGACCTTGCGCTCGACTTCAACCAGGGCGCGCGCACCTACCTCCTGCCCTGCATTGCCGGCCATGTCGGCGCGGATGCCGCGGGCGCGACCTTGTCGGAAGGCCCTTATCGGCAGGACAAGATGATGCTGCTGGTGGATGTCGGCACCAATGCCGAGATCGTGCTGGGCAATCGAAACCGTGTTGTTGCCGCGTCGTCGCCGACCGGTCCAGCCTTCGAAGGCGCCGAAATCTCGTCGGGTCAACGCGCCGCGCCCGGCGCGATCGAACGTGTGCGCATCGACCCTGCGACATTGGAGCCGAAGTTCCGCGTTATCGGCTCTGAGTTGTGGTCGGATGAAGACGGCTTTGCGGAGTCCGTTGCCGACATCGGCGTCACCGGCATCTGCGGCTCAGCGATCATCGAGGTGGTCGCGGAAATGTATCTTTCCGGCATCATATCCGAAGATGGTGTCGTGGACGGCGCGATGGCCGAGCGCAGTGCGCGCATCCTGCCGAACGGCCGCACCTTCTCCTATCTCCTGCATGACGGTACGCCGCGCATTACAGTGACGCAAAACGACATCCGCGCCATCCAGCTCGCCAAGTCTGCGCTTTATGCCGGTGTGAAGCTGCTGATGGAAAAGCAGGGCGTCGATCATGTCGACACGATCAGCTTCGCCGGCGCCTTCGGCTCCTTCATCGATCCGAAATACGCAATGGTGCTCGGCCTCATCCCCGATTGCGACCTGAGCGACGTAAAGGCCGTGGGTAACGCGGCGGGTACGGGTGCCTTGATGGCCCTGCTGAGTCGCGATCACCGGCGCGAAATCGAGTCGACGGTGCAGAAGATCGAGAAGATCGAAACCGCGCTCGAGCCGAAATTTCAGGAGCATTTCGTCCACGCCATGGCGCTGCCGAACAAGGTCGACCCCTTCCCCAAGCTCGCCGAACAAGTCACCCTGCCGCCGCGCAAGGTGCTGGCCGATGCGGCAGCGGAAGGCGGCGGTGGTCGTCGGCGCGGACGTGAAGGGCGGCGCGGGCGCGAATAGGCTCTGGAACAGTCGGTTCCTCAATCAGCCGCTTGCTATCGCATCGATCGTTGAATAGCTGGCGTGCAATGCTCACAGCGCGAGGCCGGTCATGAACATCCTGTCGATCCAGTCCTGGGTTTCCTACGGCCATGTCGGCAATGCCTCGGCGGTGTTTCCTCTTCAGCGCATGGGCATCGATGTTTGGGCGATCAACACCGTCCAGTTTTCCAACCATACCGGCTACGGCAAGTGGACCGGGCAGGTCTACACCGGCGAGAATGTTCGCGAACTGATCGACGGCATCGCCGAGCGCGGCGCGCTTGAGCGCTGCAACGGCGTGTTGTCCGGCTATATGGGCGATGCCGGTATCGGCGAATCGATCCTTCACGCCGTGGCGCGCGTACGCGAAGCCAATCCGAACGCGCTGTACTGCTGCGATCCGGTCATCGGCGATGTCGGGCGCGGTGTTTTCGTGCGGCCGGGCATTCCGGAATTCATGCGCGACCGCGCCGTCGCCGCAGCCGATATCGTCACGCCCAACCAGTTCGAGCTGGAATATCTCTCCGGCACTACGGTGGCGCATACGGCTGATCTCGAAGCAGCCATCGCGGCCGTGCATGCGATCGGCCCCAAGATCGTCATGGTCACCAGCGTGCGGCTGGATGATACGCCGGATGACGCGGTCGACATCGTTGTGTCAGCTGGTTCAGGCCTCATGCGCGTGCGCACGCCACTGCTGCCGATCGGCGTGAATGGTGCGGGCGACGCGATTGCCGCCTTGTTCTTCGGCAAGTTCCTGCAGGAACAATCGGCGGAAGCTGCCCTCGCCCATGCCGCCAGCGCCACCCACGGCCTGCTCAAGCGCACCGCCGAAGCGGGCTCGCGCGAAATCCTGACGGTGGGCGCGCAGGACGAGTTCGTTTCCCCGACCACGCGCTTTTCGGTCGAACACCTCGCGAAGTGATCGCCTAGAACTTGCCGGTCTCGCGAAACCCTTCAAAGGTCGCACGAATATGATCGGCCGCTGCCCGAACAGGCGGCGAAGCGTTCGGCGCCATAAGCAGAGCGAGGTTGTAGGTCGACAATTCCGGCAAGCCATCCTTGGTGCCGAGCGCGACGATTTCGTCTCCGATGAAGCTCTTGGCCATGGGTGCTACCGCGAGATCGGCGATGATGGCAGCGCGCTGGCCAGCGGTGTGCGCGCTCATATAAGCAACGCGATACTCGCGGCCCTCCAAACCCAACGCCTCAAGCGCGTTGGCGCGCCAAACACAGCCTTCTTCCCAAAGCGAAACCGGCAAAGGCTCCCGCAGATGCGCCGACCCGCCTTTGGCACCGGCCCAAACCAGGGGCTCGGTCAGCAGGATCTCGGCGCCCTCGATATCCCTGCATGTGGTGACCAGCGTCAGATCAAGCTGGCGGTCGGCCAGCCGCCGCTTGAGGTTCGAGCTTTGATCAATTGTCACATCCACCGCAATGGACGGATGAGATTGGGCGAAGCGCTTCAACACGGTGGGCAGGATGTGTTCGCCGTAATCGTCAGGTGAGCCCAACCGCACCACGCCCGCAATATCCGGCATGACGAACTTGGACATGGCTTCCCGGTTAAGCGCGAGCAGCCTGCGCGCATAACCAAGCAGCATCTCGCCGTCTTTGGTCAGCGACACCGAACGCGCATCGCGAACGAAAACCTGCCGTCCGAGATTTTCTTCCAGCTTCTTAATCTGCATGGAAACGGCCGAGGGCGTCCGGAAAACAGCATTCGCCGCCAGCGTGAAGCTGCCGGTGTCGGCGATCGCCACGAAGGTCCTCAGCACATCCAGTTCAAGCAGAGGCAAAGGATGATTGAGAGGAGCGTTCATTTTTCCTGATCCAAAGCTTCATCTGATTTCGTTCGATTGAACATTGTAGCTGACCCATAGTCAAGTGGACGGAAGCGGGATCATCCGCTTTCACTACACTTAGGGAGAAGATCGATGCGCATGTTCAACGATGTCACCCGCTTCGCAGCGATGTATTTGGCCCACCGCGCCCGTCTGCGCACGGAAAGGATGCTGGGTGCCCTGCCAACCGACATCCGCAAGGATATTGGTTGGCCAGACAGTGTTCATGAGCGGATCAGCTTCCAGCCGCCTGTGCAGAACTAGGCGGCTGTTGCTGATGGGTCGCCGAACCAAGCGCTGCCCGACGCGTTGCTGCAACAAGCCCCTGAGACACAGGCCCACTTGATGACCGAACCTTCCGCCTTGCCGTTCAAGCTCGATCCCGCGCCGAAGATCATCACCTTCGATTGCTATGGCACGCTGGTGCAATGGTACGAGGTGCTTCTGCGCGAGATCGGCGAAACGCTGGCAGCGCACGACCGGAAAGACGTGCCCGCTACCGCAATTCTCGACAGCTTTTCCGCGCAAAGCCGAAAGCTGACGGCAGAAAAGCCGCATCGGCTTTACAAGGAGATCCTGCGCATCGGCTTTGCGGCGGCCTTCCGTGAACATGGTGTGGCCCCGAGTGCAGACGAGATCGAGCGTATTGCCGTCTCGCCAACGACGATGGGACCGCACGCGGAAGTTCCTGATGTCCTGCGGCGGCTGCGCGAACGCTACAAGATTGCAATTTTCACCAACTCGGATGACGACCTGATCGCACCGACCGTTGCGAAGATCGGGGTGCCCTTCGACTTCGTAATTACCGCCGAACAGGCTCAAGCCTACAAGCCGTCACGGCAGCTCTTTGATTACGCTTATGGCCAAATGGGCGTGACGCCGGACGAGACCGTGCATGTCGCCATGGGCATGTACTGGGACATGAAGGCGCGGCATGAGCTTGGGCTCCGCGGCATCTGGGTGAACCGGCGGGGCGAGATCGGCAATCCAGACTGGCTGCCTTATGCCGAAGTATCAGACCTGGAAGGCGCTGCCGCGTTGCTCTTTCCAACTGACCGTTGATTGCCGCTCATCTAAGCAACAAGACCATCACCCTCGCCAAAATCGCATGACGCACATGAGCCAGACGCAGGTCAGGTGATCTAGACTGGTAAAGGCTTGATTTGCTTGGCTGCAACAGAGTTTGCGCAAGCATAACAGTCACAGGCGATGTCGCATTTAATGCTAAGCACTTCGCATTCGCTGCTGCAAATGGTGCAGCGCAAGCCTATATCCGCGTCATCAACGGCCTGCCCCACCGAGCCAAACCCGACGGCACACCGTGTAACCTAACCTGCATGGAAAACGTGTCATGAAGTTTCTGAAGCGCCTCTTCGGCAAGCGCCACTCGCGCAATATGGTGACCACCCTCGAGCGTCAGCGGCTGAGCCGCACGATGCCTGGCCAGAGCGCTGCAATGGCCGGCGCCCGTCTCGGCGTGCTCGTCTGATTAGCTTTGCCTTATTTAACTGTCTTGAACCGCGTCGATCCTGCGATCGGCGCGGTTTTTTGTTGCGCCTTGTTGAACAGGCGCCAGTTATTTCTTGACCGATAAGTCCTGCGTCTCCGCTTTTCGAGTTGACGCCGCCTCTATTCGGTCACTTAATCCATGTTGGTTTTGTAACCGAACCGTCGCGATCAATGATGACGGATCTTTAAAGGGGTAACACAAGTGTCGGCAAAGCAGACGCTCAAGCGCTCGATCGTTTTCTTTCTCGTGCCCGAATTCACAATGATCGCTTTTGCGACAGCGATCGAACCGCTGCGTTCGGCCAATCGCATGTTGGGCTATGAAGCCTACAAATGGCGCCTGGCGAGCCTCGACGGCAAGCCGGTGCAAGGCTCAAACAACATCGAGATCAAGGCCGACACGTCGCTCGAAGACGAGCGCAAGAAGATGGCCGGCCCGGATCGCCCGTCGATGGTGATCGTGTGTGGCGGCACCAATGTCGAGGCCTACCAGAACAAGTCCGCCTTCGCCTGGCTGCGCGAGGAATATAATCGCGGCGTGTCGATCGGCGGGCTTTGCACCGGCGCTTACATCCTGGCCTCCGCCGGGCTGCTCGCCAACAAGCGCTGCGCCATCCACTGGGAAAATCTGCCCGGCTTCGCCGAAGCCTTCCCGAAGGCCAACGTGTTCGCCGACCTCTATGAGATCGACCAGAACATCTATACCTGCGCCGGCGGCACGGCCGCGCTCGACATGATGCTGAAGCTGATCGGCGAAGATTTCGACGAATCACTCGTCAACCGCATCTGCGAACAGGTGCTGACCGACCGCGTCCGCAGCCCGACCGACCGCCAGCGCCTGCCGCTGCGCGCGCGCCTTGGCGTACAGAATTCCAAGGTCCTGTCGATCATCGAACTGATGGAAGCGAACCTCTCGGAGCCGTTGTCGCTGATCGAGATCGCCGACGATGTCGACCTGTCACGCCGCCAGATTGAGCGGCTGTTCCGGCAGGAAATGGGTCGTTCTCCTGCCCGCTACTACCTCGAAATACGCCTCGACCGCGCCCGGCATCTGCTGATCCAGTCCTCGCTGCCGGTGGTGGAAGTGGCTGTGGCCTGCGGTTTCGTCTCGGCCTCGCATTTCTCAAAGTGCTATCGCGAGCTTTATGCCCGCTCGCCGCAGCAGGAGCGCGCTGACCGCAAGCAGTTGCTGGCGGCCTGAGGGTTCGCCTTACCGGCTGTCCCACATCCAGCTGCGATTGCCCCACATCTTTTCGCCGACCTGACAGTCATAGGCGTTCCCCGCCTGTGCCAGAAGCACGGAGGGTTCCGCACCGTCGTAACGGGCCGGGATCGGCGTGAGCGGTCCGGCCAGTTCGAGCACGAGCTTGCGGCGGATCGCTTCGGGGAACTGGCTCCAGTCGTGGACCGGCACCACGAAAGAGCCGGGGCCACCGATCACACAGCGGGTATAATAGGTATCGAGATCGGCAAAGTCATAGCTCGACATCGCTCCGCCCGCGGTCATCAACGGCAAGCCGTTGATGGTGATGCCTTGGCTAACGATCAGGTCGCGCACGCCGTCGACCGGCAGACCCTGATTGTTCGGGCCGTCGCCGGAAATGTCGATCACCCGCTTCATGCCGGAATAGCCGCTTTCGGCCAGCAGATCGCCGGCAAAGCTTAGCGCGGCTGAGATGGAAGTGCGGCGCGCGCTGTTCGGAACGCCAGCCTGCAGCTTGGCGGCCACGGCCTCGGCATCGGCCTGATTGGCGACCACCGTCCAGGGCACAACGACGCGCTGCATGCCATCGCCCGCCCATTCGAAATAGGTCAGCGCGATCTTGCCGTGCACACCATCCTGGATCGCCTGCACGACCTTGGCGTCGGTCAGCGCGGCCATATAGCCGCGACGCTGGATATCGAGCTCCATCGGCGACATGGACAGCGAAACGTCGACGGCAAGCACAAGCTCGACATCGACCGGTTCAGCGGCTTGGGCGGGTACAGGAAGGAGAAGCGCGGCGAAGCTCGCCACGGCCAGTCTGCTCAGCCCTGACGGATAACCGGGCACGCACTGCATGACCCGGATGATACGCGGCTTGTGACGAGGCGATAGCCGGAACTCGAGCATGGCCGCTCACGATACCGCGAGCGGCTGCTGCTAGCGTTAGCTGCGGGGCTTGAGGTTCTCCGGATCGTACAACGGCTTGTAACCGACAGCCGCAACTTCCACTGGGTAGGCCTCGCCGAAATACTCGACCTGAAGCTTGCGGCCTTGCCTCGCATAGGCATGCGGGAGATAGGCGAGCGCGATGTTCTTGCCGAGCGTCGGACCGTAAGCGACCGAGGAGGTGAAGGAGCGCCGGCCGAGCTCGTCCACCAGCGTTTCGCCAGTGTCCGGATCCATTACCGGCATGATGCCGACCGGATAACGCGCTACGCCGTTCGCATCCGTATTGTCGGTCATCACCAACGTGCAGAGCGTCGCAGGTTGATGCGCCCGCGCCTTGTATTCCAGGTGCCTGGCCTTGCCGACGAAGTCCGCTTCCTTGACCTTCGGACGCGCGAGATCGGCTTCCAGAAGGTTGTATTCGGTCAGGAGATCGGCGTTCTGCAGGCGCAGGCTTTTCTCCATGCGGCGCGTATTGGCATAAGTCTCTACGCCGAACGGCATCACGCCGGTGGAGCGCAGCGCATCCCAGACGGCAAGGCCGTCTTCATAACGCATATGCAGCTCCCAACCCTGCTCGCCGACATAGGAAATGCGAAACGCCGTGACCTGAACGCCGCCGATCGTGATCGGCTTGATGGCGGCGAAGGGGAACGCATCAGGCTCCAGGCCGGCCGGATCTTCCACCACCTTTGCCAAGGTCGTGCGCGCGTTCGGCCCCCAGATGCCGATCGTGACGAACTTTTCCGTCACATCCGTGATGGTGACGTCGAAGCCGTTGTCTTGAGCAACCCGGCGCATGTAGTTGTAATCACGCGGACCTGCATCGGCGCCGTCGATCAAGCGGCAACGGTCGGCCATGCGGACCACCGTGAAATCCGCGCGCACCATGCCTTCCTCATCCAGGAAGTGCGTGTAAATGCCCTTGCCGATATTGCTGTCGCCGCCAATCTTTGCTGCGCAGAGATATTCCAGCAGCGCGACATGATCAGGCCCCTCAATGTCATACATCGAGAAATGCGACAGGTTCACGATGCCGACGTCCTCGCTCATGGCGAGATGTTCGGCATTGGACACGCGGTGGAAGAAGCGGTTGTCCCACTCGTTCTCACGCACCGGCACGCGGTTGCCGTACTTCTCCAGCAACGGCTCGTTGGCGGCATAGCCATGCGCGCGCTCCCAACCGCCTAGCTCCATGAAGTAGCCGCCAAGCTCCACCTCACGCTCATAGAAGGGCGAACGGCGAACACCGCGTCCCTTCGAGAACGGCTCGCGGGGATGAACGGCGGGGTTGTAAACCTTCATCGCCGTTTCAGAGCAACGGTCGAAGATGAACTGCTCTTCCGTCTGGTGCGGGTAAAAGCGCGAATAATCGATGGCGTGATGATCGATCACCGTGCGGCCATCCGTCATCCAGTCGGCAATGAGCTTGCCCATACCAGGACCGTCCTTCACCCAGATGCCGACGGCGTACCACAGCCCGCGCACCTTCTGGCTTTCGCCCATGGAGGGCCCGCCGTCGCTGGAAACCTGCAGCAGACCGTTGAAGGAATGACCTTCATTGTAGCCGAGTTCGCCCAGGATCGGCGTCAGCTCCATGGCGCGCTCCAGCGGCTCCATGATCTGTTCCATGTCGAGATCGCGCTGTGACGGCGACTGGCGCGACTCATGCTTGGTAAGGAGTTCGCGCGGGTGAACGAGGCGCGGATTGGTTTCCTCGTAATAGCCCCACTCGATCTGACCGCCTTCGGCCGTTCGGGGATCGCCGGTGTCGCGCATATAGGCGGAGTTGCCTTGGTCGCGCAGCAACGGCCATCCGATCTCCTTGCCCGTACCGGCAAACTCATTGTAGGGGCCGAAGAAGGTCAGCGGATGATCGATCGGCATGACCGGCAGGTCTTCGCCGGCCATCGCAGCGGTCAGGCGACCCCAGATTCCGGTGCAGACCACGACGTAATCGGCCATGATCGTGCCGCGGCCGGTCACCACGCCCTTGATGCGACCGTCCTCGATCACGAGGTCGGTGGCTTCGGTGTTGGCGAAAGCCTGCAGCTTGCCGGCAGCGACACCCTGGTCGACCAGCTTGCCGGCAACGGTCTGCGAGCGCGGAATGACGAGGCCGGCATCCGGATCCCACAACCCGCCCTGCACCAGGCTTTCCTCGATGAGCGGGAATTTCTCCTTGATCTCGGCAGGCTCGATCAGCCGAGCGCGCGTGCCGAACGCTTTGGCCGATGCGATCTTGCGCTTGATCTCGTCCATGCGCGCATCGTCGCCGACGCGCGCGACTTCAAGGCCACCGACGCGGGCGTAGTGGCCCATCTTCTCGAAGAAATCGATCGAATACTGCGTCGTCCAGACCGACAGGAAATCGTGGCTGGTCGTGTAGCAGAAGTCCGAAGCATGGGCGGTGGAGCCGACATCGGTTGGAATGCCGGATGTGTCGATGCCGACAATATCGTCCCAGCCGCGCTCGATCAGATGATGCGCGACCGACGCGCCCACGATGCCGCCCAGCCCGATGATGACGACCTTCGCCTCCGCCGGAAACGCTGCCATATCCAACCACTCCAACCTTGATTTGCGCCGCAGACTATAGAGCGTTTCGAGGCGAATGCAGCCTGTTTGCGACATGGCGAAAACGCGCCGCGACCTGAGCTGCCAAGGCTTGTCAGGATGATGACCGTCCTAACGAACGGGTCGCGTTTCCATGTCGAAGCGCGGTCGCCAGAATTCGAGCAGCGTCAGGACGAGGATCATCATGTAGGGAAAATAGACGCGGCTTTCAGGAAGGGGAAACACGACGAACTTACCGAGGATGCCTAGGATCGAAGCTGCAAGCAGCACGACCGTCACGCCCTCTCGCGGAATGCGCCCCACCCGCAGCAGCGCGAGCCAGCCGAAGATAAGTAGCATGAATAGGGCCAGCCAGTTGTGGAACCGGAAGGAGCTTGTGACGCCGCGCACCAGACCTTCGAGATAGGCGGTCACTGAGAACGCCGGATGGAAGCCGCGCATGTCGTTCTGGATCTCGACATTGGTGAAGTAGTAATGCGTCCACCAGCCGGGATGATCGCCCGCCTGCGAAACCGGCACATAGGCAAGAACGGCAAGAATGAAGGCCGTCAGAACCGGCGCCAGCCGTCCACCGAACGCGGCCGAGGCGAGAACCAGCGCGAACAAATAGATAATCATGTCCGTGCGTGCGAGGAAGCCGAGGAACAACAAGGGCACCGCCCACCAATCGCGGCCCGAGCGAAGGAAATAGACGCCAAGGATCATCACCGCCGATCCCATCAGGTCCGGCATCGCAAGCTGCGCCATGGTGAGGAACGAGCCAAGCAGCATCAGTGGAATGACGATGAACGCAGCCTGCATGATGCCGGCAAAGCGCATCCACGCGAACATGGCCGCACCGATCAGCAGCACCGAAAGCGTATTGATCCATTGCGTCACCTGCACATAGCCGAGGAACGGGCCAAGCTCTCGGATCAACATCGTGTAGGCGATCTTCACACGGTAGAAGACCAGCTGCGAATGAAAGGTGTCGGGATTGGCATATTGGGCCATGTTGTAGGCGTTGGCGGTCGTCAGCTGCCGGAACTGATCCTCCGTCGCGCCGGCCTGCATCATGCTCCAGACGGTGCGATGCAGTTCCGCCGGATCGGGGATCGTGCTTTCCAGCGCGACCGCCAGATAGGGCGCCATGTCCCAGTTATACTCCGGATGCCAGAACGGCACGATCGCCAGCGCGATCGTGAAGAGCACGAAGGTCACGGCCGCTGCAAGGGTGGTGACCCGCTGCGTCAGGACGGCACATAGAAGGCCATCGCCTAGGCGGACGATGCTGCCCGCAAAGCGGCTTGCAAGACCACCGGATTGAAGTTCAGAAACGGCCATTATGCGTCCTCAGCCCATCTGGCTCTTTACGAAGTCCTTCACGATCGCGACAATGCCGCGACCGAGCAGCGCGTCGAGCGCTGCGATGAAGGTGTCCACGTTCTCGCGGCTGCAGATCAGCGGCGGTTCGAGGCGAATGACGTTGCGGTTATATTCGGTGAAGGCCACCAGCACGTCATAATCGCGCAGAAGCAGCGCGCCGACGAAGCCGGACAGCGAACCTTTCAGCTTGTCGTCGAGCATCGCCACCATGGGCCGCAACACCATCGGCAAGGTCTGGCTGAAATCTTGGAACTCGAGGCCGACCATCAGCCCCTGCCCGCGGATTTCCTTGATGATCTTGGGATATTTCGCGTGCAGCGCTTCGAGCCGCTCCAGCAGATAGGCGCCGGTTGAAGCCGCGTTTTCAATGAGCTTCTCATCGTAAAGCACGTTCAGCGCTTCGATCGAGGTGATGCAAGCTTCGCCCATGCCGCCGAAAGTGGCCGGCGCGTGGATCATGGCCGACTTCGGCGTGCCATAGGCCTTCATGAAGACCTCGCGGCGCGCGATCATGGCGCCCATAGCCGTCTTGCCGCCGCCGAGCGATTTGGCCAGGGCCGTCACATCCGGCACGACGCCGTGATGCTCGAAGGCATAAAAGCGGCCGGTGCGGCCGTAGCCGCATTGCACTTCGTCGGCAACCCAAAGCACGCCGTAGCGATCGCACAGCGCGCGCAGCTTCTGCCAGAAGGCGGTCGGCGCGGTGATGATGCCGCCGCCGCCCTGCACGGTTTCCAGCACGATCGTGCCAATCGCCGGATCGCTGCGGAAGGCGCGCTCGATGGCGTCGATGTCACCAAAGGGCACACGCACGGTGTTATTGACCAAACGAAAGTCACCGCGATAAAGCGAGCCATCGGTGATCGAAAGCACGCCCTTGGTTTTGCCGTGGAAGGAGTTCTCGGCATAAACGATCTTGGGCTTTTTCGGGCCGGCGGCGCGTTCGGCGACCTTCACCGCCGCTTCCATCGCCTCCGAGCCGGACGAGCCCAGGAACACCATGTCGAGATCACCCGGCGAGCAGGCCGCGAGGTTGTGCGTCAGCGCCGCCTGATATTGCGACATGAAGGCGATGGCGATTTCGTGCCGGTTCTCTTCCTGGAACTTCTGGCGCGCAGCCAACAGGCGTGGATGGTTGTGGCCGAAGGCGAGCGACCCGAAGCCGCCGAAGAAATCGAGGATCTTGCGGCCGGTCTGGTCAATATAGAACATGCCCTCGGCACGCTCGACCTTGATCTTGTGGAAGCCGAGCAGCTTCATGAAGTGGAGCTGACCGGGGTTCATATGCGCCTTGAACAGGTCGGTCATGCGGGCGACATCCATCGCCTTCGCTTCCTCGACACTGATCAGGTTAGGCTTCGGCAGCGCCTGCGGAGCAGGTGACGACGCATCGCCGGACAGGTGCGCGCTCGTGGCTGGACTGGTCATGACACTCATGCTCGTCTCCTATTCGGCCGCAACGTGTTCGGCACTGGGCACGGCGCGGCCGTCCTTCTTGGCGCGGTACTCGCTGTAAGCGGCAATCAGCATGTCCTCGTCGCGGAACTGCGGCACCCAGCCGAGGTCGCGCTCGCCCTTGGACACGTCGAGCACGCATTCCTCGTCGGCAATGAGGTACTGCTCCGGGTCCATGATCGGTCTGTTCATGCGATCAAGCAGGTCGAGCGTGCGCTTCACAGCCCAGGCGGGCGTCGGCACTAGGATCGACTCTGAACCGGCATGTTTGATGAGGTCGCCGAGCAGCTTGCGCACGGGCGGCGGGTTAAGCGAGCCGAGATTATAGGCCTCGTTTGGAACGCCGGCCTTCCAAGCCAGACGCGCGGCTTCGGCGCAATCGAACACGGAGATGAACTGATAGGGGTTCTTGCCCGAGCCGATCATCGGCACCGGCAAATTGGCATCAATCAGCTTGAACAGCTTTTCCAGGATGCCGAGACGGCCCGGACCGATGATCAGGCGCGGACGGAATAGCGTGATGTCCATGCCGCGCTTGCGCCAATCGGCGGCGAGCTCTTCGGTCTTCCACTTGGACAGTCCGTATTCGCCGAGCGGCGCGACCGGATGATCCTCCGTCATCGGCGTTGTGACCGTGTGGCCGTAGATCATGTCGGTGGTGAAATGAACCAGCTCGGACGCGCCGGCCTTGTCCATCGCCTCGATGATGTTTTCCGTACCGTGATAGTTCACGGGAAAGAAGAAGTCGTGCCGCTTGGCGCGGACCTGGATCGGTGACAGCATTTTGGCCGACAGGTTGTAGACCATGTCATCGCCCGTGATGCCGACCGCCGCGACCGACGCCTTGTCCGTGACGTCGCAGTGGATGTGGCGCACGGCCGATGCGTAATGCGGCAGCGGGCTCTTCGCAATGTCGGCAACGACGACATCTTCGCCTTCCGCTGCCAGTTTGGGTGCAAGGTGACGACCGACGAAACCGTCGCCACCGAAGATGATGTGTCTCATCGGGCAAGCTCGCCTGTATTGATCTGGTTTGTCTGGTTGAGCGCGGCGTGGTCAGCATCCGCAGCCACCGCTTCATGGCCGCTGCCGCCTTGCGCGATCAGGATCGTGCCAACACAGATTGCGGCGATCCCGGCGATACGCCAGGCATTCAGGTCCTCGCGAAACACGAAATAGGCAAAGATCGCCACCGCCACATAAGCCAGGCTGAGGAAAGGATAGGCGAAGGATATCTCGACCTTCGACAGCACGAACAAATGCGAGGCCATGGAGACCACGAAAGTGCAGAGGCCGAGAAAAATCCACGGGCTGAACACGATTTGCAGGATCTTCACGAGCGGGTTCACGCCGGCAAAGCTCAGCGGCCCGAGCATCATCATGCCGTGTTTCAGCATCAGCTGCGCTGCCGCATTGGTCAGCACCGTGAACAGAATGAACCCAATATACTTCATCGACCTGCCCTCACCGGTTTTAGTCCTACACGCAAAGAGCGGAATCTTTGGTGAAGCGATCCGGAAAAATTGAACGAATGTCGTTCGTTACTTTGATGCCCTGACTCTTTTTCTCAAGCCGCACTTGTGACGATGGCGGGCTCCAGAGCCAGCGCCGTGCGGCGCCAGAAATCCGACAGAAAGGCTGGATCGCGCAGCGCTTCCAGGTCGCGCCAGTTCGGAAAGGAGCGCTCGAACACGGCCGGGCCCATACGCGCATCCTTGTACGGGTTGACTGCGCCACCGGCATCCACCGTGATCGCATCCAGCCGCTCGAACAGTTTTCGCGTCGCAAGTCCGCCGTCCGCAAAGTCGAGCGTGAGCGTGTATCCGGGGCGCGGAAACGACAGCAGGCCAGGCGATGGCCGATCGCCAAAGCGCTTCAGCACGGTGAGAAACGAGGCGTGACCAGCATCCCGTCCGGCAGCCAGCAAGGCCGGGATCGTGTCGCGCGCGGCTTCTTCCGGCATGACGCTTTGGTGCTGCAACAGGCCACGCGGGCCATACAGCCGGTTCCAATCGCGCACGCCGTCCAGCGGAAAGAAATAACTCTGGTAGCCGACACGCGACTGCCTGACCCGCCCCTGCTTCCAGCCGTAGGCAGAATTGAAAGCACGGATGAACGGACGATTGAGCACGCTGATCGGCGGCTGGAAGGGCACGCGCAGCAAACGGCCCGGCTTGGCTGTGGCGAAGGCACCGTCCTCGGCTTGGTTGCCGGCCAGCAGCACGCCGCGCCCAGCCTGTTTGCCTGATGCCATCTGGTCGATCCAGGCGACGGCATAGGTGCTCGTGTGGTCGGCTTCCGGCGCGAGGTCGAAGAACTCATCGAGATTGCGGAAAGGCGTCGCGGTCTGGTCGATGGCGAGTGACGGCACCCGCGTCAGCCGGATCGTCGCCGACAGGATCAGGCCGGTTAACCCCATGCCGCCGATCGTGGCCGCGAAGAGGTCGGCATTCGTCGTCGGGCTGCAATGCCGGACTTCACCATCGGAGCGCAGTAAAACAAGGCTCTCGACATGGCAGCCGAAGGTGCCGGCGCGGTGATGGTTCTTGCCGTGAATGTCGTTGGCGATTGCCCCGCCAACCGTCACGAACTGCGTGCCGGGAACAACCGGTGGAAACCAGCCCTGCCCGGCTGCGTAGGCGATGATGTCAGATAGCAGCACGCCGGCCTCAACCTCGATCAGGCCGTTGGGAGCATCGAGGCGGATGATGCGGTTGGTGGCGCGCATGTCGATCAGCGTGCCGAGATCGTTTAAGCAGCTGTCACCATAGGAGCGGCCGTTTCCGAAGCCGAGCAGGCTGCCATTGGCAACGGCGCCTGCGCTCAAGCGCTCAATACCGTCAGCAGGCGATATGCCTGATCGGCCGGGTCGCGCGGGCTTGCCGAAGCTGCGCAACGGCGCGTTCATGGCAGCATCACCGCGATCACTAGCAATGCCAGACCGATGCCCACCATCAACTGGCTGCGCCAATCCGTGAGGATGAAGACCACCGGGTCGTCGTGCATCTCGTCGCGGCGCGCGAGGATCCAGATCCGCATAATCATGTAGAGGATAAGCGGCGCCAGCGGCCAGACCATATAGGGATGATTGTACTGTTCGAAGACAGCGCTGCTGTCGATATAAAGCGCCAGCACGACAACGGCCGCAAAGCCGGCACCCATGCCAGCCTGGGCGATGACCTCCTGATCTTCCGGCCGATAACCGCGACCGGCAATCCGCTGCTTGGCATCCGCAACCGTGGAACGCAGCTCGACATAGCGTTTCACCAGCGCCAGCGAGAGGAAGAAAAAGATCGAGAAAGCCAGCAACCAGAACGATGGATCGAAATCCGTTGCCGCCTGCCCCGCCAGAACGCGGATCGTGTAAAGCCCGGCCAGTGTCAGCACATCGATCAAAAGCATGCGCTTGATCGACACCGAATAAGCCGTGGTGGTCACGAGATAAGTGCTCAGCACGAGCCAGAACAAGGGCGGAAGAGCCGTCGCCGTCAGCACACTCAAGAGCAGCAGCAGGCCGGAACACGCTAAGCCGAAGGGTATCGTAAGCATGCCGCTGGCGAAGGGCCGATTGCGCTTGGTCTTGTGCTGGCGATCAAGCGCCAGGTCGAAAAAGTCGTTGATGATGTAGATCGCCGATGCAGCCGCGCTGAAGGAGATGAAGGCCAGCACACAGCGGCCAATCGCCGGCAGGTTGAAGTATTCATGCGCCAGAAACAGCGGCACGAAGATCAGCCCGTTCTTCAACCATTGATGCACACGCAGCATCCGAACCAGGGTTATCCAGGTCGCCTTGGGCGTAACGATCAGCTCGCAACCCTGTGCGACCTGCCAGCGCGCTGCATGCCGATCCGGCGCAACGACGATCGCGGTGCGCGCGGCATCGAAGATTGCGAGGTCGTGCCGGCTGTTGCCGAGATAATCGAAGCCACCCTTGCCGTAGATCCCTTCCAGCGCATCGACCTTATTCTTCGACGTCAGGTTGTGCAGGCCTTCCGTCGCAAGCACCGCATCGAACAGGCCGAGATGCTCGGCAATGGCGTCGGCGAACTTCTTCGGCGTACCCGTGGCCAGAACGATCCGGCGCCCGGCGGCTTGTTCAAGCTGCAGGCGTTCCAAAACTTCTTCGCGGTAAGGCAAGGTGGCTGGGTCGAGTTCGATGCGACGGGCGATCTCATGCTTGAGCCGCGCTGGCCCGTTCAGCGCCCAAAAAGGCACAAGAAACATGAGCAGCGGATTGCGGCGCAGCAGCAGAAACAACCCTTCCCACAGAAGGTCGGTCGCGATCAGAGTTCCATCGAGATCAACCGCCAGTGGAAAGACGGACTCAGATCGCACATCCTCTATCGCTTGGCCTGGTGACTGCACGCCATGATCTCCCTGGCCTCGGCTATTGCAGCAAAAAAGTTTGGGAAGATTAAAGCCCAGGTTGCAGCAAGATCTCCGTCAGGTTTGCTGTAGATACAGCTAATGTTTTCTCAACAAGACCGAAGCGGTAGCGTCAAATGATTGCCACCTGTGCGGGCAGTTCAACTCGGCCACATCTTGATCGAAGCGGATCGCCAGATGAGGCCGCACTTATGTAAAGGAACGCCTCGCCGGGCATGGGATTTAGATGACATCACAAAAGGAGATCACCATGCCCTTCATCCAGACCGCCGATGAAACAGAGCTGTTCTACAACGACTGGGGAACAGGCAAGCCCGTCATCCTCATTCACGGTTGGCCGCTCGATGGCGATATGTGGGAATATCAATGGCCGGTATTGGCCGCGAAAGGCCACCGTGTCATCACCTATGACCGCCGCGGCTTCGGCCGGTCGAGCCAGCCTTTCAGCGGCTATGACTACGATACGTTCGCAAGTGACCTGCAAGCGATTATCGAAACGCTCGACCTTCACGACGTCTCGCTCGTCGGCTTCTCCATGGGCGGTGGCGAAGTGGCCCGCTATATCGGCAGATACGGCACGGAGCGCCTGTCCAAGGCCGTACTGGTTTCAGCTGTTACGCCTTACCTCCTGAAGACCGCCGACAATCCTGATGGCGTCGACAAATCCGTATTTGACGACATGGTGGAGAAGCTGCGCAAGGATCGTCCGGCCTTTCTGGCAAGCTTCGGCAAGCAGTTCTTCGGCGCTGGCATGCTGAACTTCGCCGTCAGTTCAGAGATCATGCAATGGTGTTCCAACGTCGCAATGCTGGGCTCGCCCAAGGCCACCATCGATTGCGTGCGCGCCTTTTCGGAAACGGACTTCCGCGCCGATCTCACTAAGTTCAACCTGCCGACCCTGATCATCCATGGTGAAGACGACGCGACCGTGCCGATCAAGACGGCCGGCGAACACGCCGCGAAGTTGATCCCATCAGCCACCTTCAAGCGTTACAGCGGCGCACCGCATGGCCTGTTCTATACCGACAAGGACAAGCTCAACGCCGATCTTCTGGCGTTTTTCTAAGACGGCAAAGGGGACCTTCGGGTCCCCTTCTCGTTTCGTCTCGATGCTGACCGCACGGCCTATTTGACGAAGGTCACCCAGTTCTCGAGCGGCTCGCGCTCGGTCCGGAAATTGTTCTCCGGTTTGGACGTATCTTCGTAGCCGAGCGCCATGCCGCACACCACGATTTCATCTTCGGAGATGCCGAGGATCGGACGGATTTCCTTGTGATAGGGCGCAAATGCCGCCTGCGGGCAGGTATGCAAGCCCCTCGCCCGTGCCGCAATCATCACCGTCTGCAGCATCATGCCGTGATCAAGCCAGGAGCCCTGGTTCAGGCGACGGTCAATGGTGAAGATGATGCCGACAGGCGCATCGAAGAACACGAAATTGCGGTCGTGCTGTGCGCGCATCCGCTCCACTTCCCGACGCTGAATGCCAAGAGCGTTGTAAAGCGCATATCCGACCGTTCGCCGGCGCGTCAGATAGGGCTCGAAGAACTTGTCGGGATAATAGCGATATTCTTCCCACTCGATCTTCTCGGCGCGAACGCCGGAATTAAGGATCGAATCGGCGATCTTCGCCTTAACCGCGCCCTGTACGACATAAGCCTTCCACGGCTGCATGTTCGTGCCGGAGGGCGCGCGAGAACCCAGATCCAGGATCTCCCGGATCAGGTAGTCGTCGACAGGCTTCGGCAAAAACGCGCGCACGGAACGGCGCGTTAGGATTGCCTCATCGATAATTTCAGTTTCAGAACGTTCATCGCTCTGCAAATTGGGAGCAAGCATCGCCTTCGTCCTTCGGGAATCGACCGATCGATCCGCATGGCGGTTAATGATGGTCGATTGGCACGGTTTCCCGAAACTGGCAATCGTGGGTGATAGCTACCACCCGGAAGTTGCTCGCACTTTTGGTAACGGTTAGAAATCTAAGCACTAGCGGTAGAGGTCAGGCCGGCACACTCGAGGCGTGCCGACCGACCGAAGATGCTTACGCCGCAGCCACCACGATAACCTCGACCTTGTAGTCCGGCGTGGCCAGCTTCGCCTCACCGGTGGCGCGCGCAGGCGCGTCCTTGCCACCAACCCAAGCGTCCCACACAGCGTTCATCTCGGCAAAATCAGCCATGTCGGCAAGCCATATCTGCGCCGAGAGGATCTTCGACTTGTCGGAACCGGCTTCCTTCAAGATGCTCTCGACTTCGGCCAAGGCGGACTTGGTCTGCTCCGTCACGGTCTTTCCTTCGCCAACCTGGCCGGCGAGGTAGATGGTGTTGTTGTAGATCACGGCCTCGCTCATGCGAGCGCCAGCGTTGATACGGCGAATGGTCATGGATCAGCTCCTTGCGTTCTAAAAACAGGGGCTGCATAGCCGCAATCAGCCACGGGTGGAACCTCCGCAACGCCTCAATCACGTTCGTTGAAGTAGTAATTCCAGTTTTCGCAGGTGTAGCCGATGTAGCAGGAGCGCTTGTCCGCCGTCGGCGTAAAGGCCGGATGCAGATAATGGTCGCCGGCATCGCAGAAGCGCGCATCGGACACAAAGCGCTTGTAGGTTCGCGGCCCTGTCGTCACCACGGCGGCACCCCGCTGAACGATCAGCGATTGCGCCTGATCGCAGGACAACTGGCTCACATCCGTGCGCGGCGCGGCAACCGCCGAGGCTGCGGTGACGCCCAGCATCCCGGCGGCAACAATCATTTTCGAAGTGAGTGTGGACAATCGCATGATCATGCTCCCGATCAATTCATCACCAAACGTCGAGATGATCGAAGTGATCCGGCCGATCACGCAACCTTGCGGAACACCCACAGCTTGGACAAGGCAAAAGTAATAACCGGCACGCTCACCACGGCGATGCCCAGCGCCAACCAATCCGGCGCATTGGTGAAAGAGGTCAGCGTGAGGAGAACCGTCTGTCCGGCCACAAAGCCGCAGACTGCTGTCACCAGGAAGCGCGGCAGACGATGACGATGGCGGCGTTCTTCCCCCTTCAGCTGAAAGGTGAATTGCACATGCCCGAAATAGGACACCAGCACCGCCGTGACGAAGCCGATCGGGTTGGCAAACGTCACCGGCAGCCACTGCGCGGCAATCAGCGCCGCCATGTAATGGACGATTGTCGCCGCCCCACCGACCGACGCGAAGGCCAGCACTTCGCGCGACAGCGTATTGGAACGAAGCCCCGAGATCATTTCTGCTCGCCCTCATCGGGCGCGAAGCCATACAGGCCGCCTGTCAGGTAGATCGGCCGGTGCTTGGTCTCGGAATAGATGCGTCCAAGATACTCGCCGATGATGCCAAGTCCCACCAACTGCATGCCGCCAAGAAAGAGGATCGCGGCGAGCAAGGACGCATAACCCGGAACGTCAATGCCGAGTATCAACGTTCGGCCGATGATGATGACGCCATAGATGAACGCAATGAATGCCACGAACAGGCCGAGATAGCTCCAGATCCGCAGTGGCAGCGTCGAAAACGACGTGATGCCGTCCAGTGCAAAGTTCCAGAGACGCCAGTAGTTGAACTTGGTCATACCGCGCTGCCGAACCGGCCGCTCGTAATCCACCACCGCTGTGGGATAGCCCACCCACGCAAACAGGCCTTTCATAAAGCGCACACGCTCCGGCAGTGCTCGCAGAGCGGCCACGACGCGCTTGTCCATCAGCCTGAAATCACCGACATCCGCCGGAATCTTCGACGGGCTTATGCGGTTAAACACCCGGTAGAAATTGCCGGCTGATACCCGCTTCAGCTGCGTATCATCGAGACGCGACACTCGGCGCGCCACCACAACGTCATAGCCCTGCCGCCAAAGCTCGACCATTTTGACGAGCAGTTCCGGCGGATCCTGCAGGTCGACATCCATAACCACGACCATGTCGCCACTGGCATGATCGAGACCGGCGGTCATCGCGGCTTCCTTGCCGAAGTTGCGGGTAAGGTCCACGACCTTGGCGCGATGATCCGCCCGGTGCAGCTGAACCAGCTTCAGGAGCGTCGCGTCGGACGACCCGTCGTTGACGAAGACGATGTCCCATTGAACACCAAGCGCATCGAGATGCGGGGTGATGGTGGCCCAGAAATGATCGAGCGCATCATCCTCATTATAGCAGGGCACGACAATCGAAAGCCGAGAAGGCTCCGTTCCAAGTGATCTTGCGACGAGAACTTTTGACACGATGTTTCGACTGGTCCGTTGATTTTCGCTCATCCCTGCAGTCCGTCTGCTAATGCATAACGAACCACGTTGAACCGCCCTGCCACGGCGGGGATGAAGATCGGTGTAGCAAGATCGCGGAAAATCAACAACGCAGCGCAATAAGCGCTTCAGCCCTTTCTGCGCTTGCTCATCAAATTGCCTGGAGAAAACACGCGCATCTCAGTTGATTGTGCGCGGTCTTTTCTTTATGCGGGCATTCGACGGAGAGGTGGCCGAGTGGTCGAAGGCGCGCCCCTGCTAAGGGCGTAGAGGTGGAAGCTTCTCGAGGGTTCGAATCCCTTCCTCTCCGCCACTCCTGAAACTAGCCAGATCTCAGCTGATCCTGCCGCGGGAACATCCTCGGCAAGGTCGCGCATGCGCAGCATTCGTCTACCGCGGAATGCGATGATCTCCACCTTCCGGCCCTGTCGTTAAGAGCCGCTTCTTCAGCTTGGAACCCCCGGGCGGAACGAGAATTACAAGGGCTTGGCTAACAGGAGAAAAGCATGTCCGATTTCACACCGCCAGCCACCCCCATTGGCACCGTGGACCCTGACCTTTCGACGGATGAAACGCCCAGCTTGATTGCGGCCAGCAAGGTGGAGGGCACGGCGGTTTATGATCGTCAGGGCGAGAAACTCGGCTCGATTTATGACGTCATGATCGACAAGCGGTCCGGCAAGGTTGCTTACGCCGTGCTGTCGCTCGGCGGCTTCCTTGGGCTGGGCAGCGATTATTATCCGATCCCGTGGAACACGCTGACCTATGACGTGCGCGAAGGCGGCTATGTCGTGGCGGTCGATCGCGATCGATTCAACGGTGCGCCCTCCTACGCAGCAGCCGATGAGCCGGGTTGGATGGAACGCGGATATACGCGTACCATCGACGATTATTATGGCTCAGTAATCGCGCGCGGCCGGTAACGTCATAATCGTCAAACGAGATGAAGCCGCTTCTGCCTGGAGGCGGCTTTACCTTCGCGCGATGTGATCGACCTCGGCGTTTGGTGTTTCCGCCGCGCGATGCACACCCTCGCCCAATCGCTGCAACAACTCGGTCGCAAGGCTGCGCGGCACCGGCGGCGCGAAGCGATAGCCCTGCCCGAGGCGACAACCCATCGACATCAGCTTTTCAGCCTGATCGACCGTTTCGATGCCTTCCGCGACAATCCGCATGCCGAGCTTGCCGGCAATGCCCAGCAGTGCCTCGACAATTACACAGCTGTTCTTGTCCGTCACGATGTCGGTCACGAAGGATCGGTCGATCTTGATGATGTCGACGGGGAAACTCAGTAGGTGCGTGAGTGACGCAAAGCCGGTGCCGAAGTCGTCAAGCGCCACCAGAATGCCCTTGGCGCGAAGCCGCTCCACCGCGCGGGCCACAAAATCATCGCCCGGCCCGAGGTAAACGGCTTCATTGACCTCGAGGATGATGTGCTTGAGCGGCACGCCCGCATCGGCAAAGGCTTCGGTAATGCGGCGCTCGATATCGCCTTGCTTGAAGTCGGCCTGCGTGACGTTGAAGCCGATGTGCTGGAACGGAATGCCAAGGTCGAGCCATCCCCGTACCGCACTGGCGATCTGCTTCAGCATGACGCCGCTGAGATCATAGGCAAGACGCGGGTCGCTCGTCGCCTTGTAGAAGTCGGCAGCGGGAACGATCGTGCCTTCATAGGACAGCATACGCGCCAGCGCTTCCATGCCCACGATCGCACCCGTATCGATCCG
This sequence comes from Tianweitania populi, assembly GCF_014652875.1. Lineage (GTDB taxonomy): Bacteria > Pseudomonadota > Alphaproteobacteria > Rhizobiales > Rhizobiaceae > Tianweitania > Tianweitania populi. Next base: position 1,284,850 of record NZ_BMZQ01000001.1, read on the forward strand.
CACGATGGGCTGGAAGAACGCCTCGATCCGCCCTTCCCGCAAAGCCGCGCCGAGATCGCTCATTAGCTTCACGCGTTCGGCAATGGAGGTCTGCAGGCCGGGTTTGTAGGCGACAAACGAACCGCGGCCTAATTCCTTTCCATGGTACAGCGCCAGATCTGCATTTTCCTGCAGCCGATCGGCTCCCTGCTGGGTCGGATCATAGATCGCGCCACCGATCGTCACGGAGGGCACCACGCTGTAGCCGTTGGCTTCAAACGGGATGCCGGCTTCCGAAATGATGCTGCGCGCCACCTGTTCCATGGCGTCTTCGGTATCGCAGCCATGCACGATCAGGCTGAATTCGTCGCCGCTCAAACGAAACGGCTCAACCGTTCCGCCGATGCTTTTCAGCCTTGCACCCATCGTGCGGATAAGCGCATCGCCCACAGCGTGCCCCATCGTGTCGTTGACGGACTTCAGGTAGTCGATGTCGAGGAGCAGAAGGGCGAAAGGCGAAGTCGCATCTTCCATCAGCATGGACAAGCGGTCATTGTAGCTGGCACGGTTCGGCAGCCTCGACAGGGTGTCGATAAAAGCGAGATCCTTGACCTTCCGCTGGATTTCCTGGTTCTCCAGCATCACGGCACAGAGATGCGTCAGACTGGCCACGATGGCCTCTTCGGTGGCGTTCGGGCCGCGCTTCCTGGTGTAATAGAATCCGACCTTACCCAGCAGCCGTCCGTCGCGGGATCGGATCGGGCTCGACCAGTAGCTAAGCAAGCCAAAGGGGATCATCACGTCGAGATAAGGCGCGAAGCGAGCATCTTTTTCGACGTCAAGGACCGTGACCGGCTGGTTGAACGCCATCGGCGTCACGTCGGACGCCGGCGCGTTCGTCTCCGCAAAGCGGCGCAAAAAGGGCAACGGCAGGCTTGGCGCAGCCAGTGGATGCATCCGCCCGTCTTGATCCACGCTGAAGATCACGCAGGATGCCTCGCCCGAAATATCTTCGGCTTCGCGGCAGATCGTTCCCGAGATCGCTTGGATCGGCTCGCCATAGGCGATCATCTTGAGAACAGTCGTTTGAAGCGTGATCAGCCGCTCGAGGGCCTGCTTTGTCGGCACGTACCGGCTCCACTTCATCAACCGCGGCAAGTCTTAACGGAAGGATGCTTAAGTCCAGGTAAGAGATAAAAGGAAAAAGAAGCAGGTCAGCTCCGAAGTCCGACATCACCGTGGTGTCTCAAGTGATGCAGTGACTTCCGTGCAGAACTGAACCTTGTCCCACCCAAGTTAGCGCGCGCTAATGAAACTGAACATGCGGAATGAAACGCAACATGCGGAATAATTTTCGCATCTTCGCAACCAACGCCTTTGTTCCGCCTTAACATAAGACATGCTTGGAATTGACGCGGCGGGACCCGAGGAGAGACAGCATGACGATTTTACCCCTGGCAGTCGGTATCGCCGACGCGATCCTGAATGCTTCCCGCGAAGATTCTCGCTTCGATCCCGCTGAAGTCGCCAATGAATTGATGCGTCAGCATCCCTCAGCCAATGTGTCGCCTGACGACATCGTTAGCACCTTGCGTGAAGAGGGCCGATCGGTTGGCCTTTGCTTGGAAGCATGCTGATGCCGCGCAGGCGACTCGCTCTTCTAAAACGATCCGGTTGACCTTCTACGACATGCTGCTTGAACTTAGCGGCATGGGCTGGCACTGCAGGGTATCGATTTCCTTTTAGCGATTCCCGGTGCCATGCAGAGAGCTGCCCTCTCCTTCGCTCTCCTCGCGGTTCTTACCGCGCTTCTTGTTATAGCCTGCCTGTTCTTGGCTCAGAAGGGCTATCCTTTTGGTGCGGTCGGTCTGCGTCGGCTGGACAGTATTGCCTCGGCACCAACCTTCATTCCGGTTGCCGGCCTGTATTTTCTGACAGCCGCCCTGCTGGTCATCTTGCCTTTGCGAGCAGCATCTTTCGTCCTGTCTCATGCGACCGAAGTCGTATTCTGGGCCGCTATTGCATTGATCGCTTCGATCATCGGCGTAGTCGTCGCGCGGTTCGCCTGGGGTCAGAGCGGTGCGCTGTCCTCGCTGGTCGATTGGCGTTTCCTGTATGCAGCGGCCTTGGTCGGCGCCCACTTCGCTCTGGATCACTTACGCAAGAACGTCCTGCTGCGCAGTCTGTTCTTCGCCATCTTCGTGGCAGCCTGCGCCTTCTGCTTGTTCTGGACGCCCTGACATTACTCGCGTCAGGTCGCAGTAAGCCCGACGCTTCCAAGCGACCCCATAGCCAGCTGGATCAAGCCGGCTTGCCGGATTGTCTGTGCAGGCAGATGTGTTCCGCAAAGCACGATCATCCCAGCTTTCAGCCGGTAACCACGCGCTCCAAGATGATTGGCCAACCAGCAAACGGCTTCAGCGGGATGCTGAGGCGCGACACCCCGCGCTTCCATCCGCTCAGCACTGTCTAGCACAAGCAACACCGGCAGCGTGGCGACATCCACTTCGCCTGGCTCGATCCTGGTCTCACCCAGCACGGCGCCAACATTATAGACGCCCTGCGCCACCGCTTCAGCGGCACTCGGATCGAGAGCAAACGCGCCGCGCACATCCAGCAACTCGAAAGCTGTCGTGTAGTGGCTGATCGCGCGCTGCGCCTGTTCCAGCGTCACGCCGGACCCCGGCAGATCTTCGCCAAGCACAGCCGCAATTTCCGGTTCGATTACCAGTTCACCATAGGCGTCGAGCCGCACCGACGAACCCGATGGCACGATCCGGTCAGCAAACACCGGCGCGCTGCAAGGTTCGGTGATCCCATAGTATTCGAAGGAAGCCTGCTTGTTGAAAGCAAGCTTGTAGCCGCCGATCGCGCGGCGCGCAGGACCGCTCGCAAGCTGATCCACGACGGCATCCTGAACAGCATAAGCCTGCTGGAGATCCAGATCGGCAAGTCCAGAAAGCTGGAAAGGCTTCCGCTCGCGGATATCGGTCGTGATCCGCCGAGCTAGGTTGTCCGCAGCCTTGTTCAAAGCGCGGTGATCGCGTCGCGAGTGACCGAGCCGACCGGCGTTCCAGCCGCATTGACCACGGCGAGACGATCGGTGTTGGCGGCAATCATCGCGCTGAGCGCGTTGCGCAGATCAGCATCCAGCGCGATCTTCGCTGTTGCCGTGGCGTCCACTGCCGGCTGCATCACCTGGCTAACCTCATAGAGGCTGAGGCGCTTCAGCGCGCGGTCAGCACCGACGAAGTCCTCCACGAAAGCATCAACCGGCCGCGACAGGATCTCGTCCGGCGTATCGTACTGCACGATTTTGCCGCTGCGCATGATGGCAATGCGGTCACCCATGCGCACGGCTTCATCGATGTCGTGCGTGACCATCACCACAGTCTTCTTCACCCGCTGCAGGATCTGACGAAACTCGTTCTGCAACCGCGTGCGAGCAATCGGGTCAATCGCGCCGAACGGCTCGTCCATCAGCAAGACAGGCGGATCGGCAGCCAGTGCACGGGCCACGCCAACCCGTTGGCGCTGCCCGCCCGACAACTGGCGCGGGTAGCGCGTCAGCATGGCCTGATCGAGCCCGACTAGCGCAATCAGTTCCTCGTTGCGCGCCCTGATCTTGTCTGCCGACCAGCCCAGCAGCTTCGGCACCGCGCCGATATTCTGCGCGATCGTCATATGCGAGAACAGGCCGACCTGCTGGATGACGTAGCCGATGTGTCGGCGGAAGATGACGGGATCGACGGCGCGCACATCGTCGCCGTTGACGGTGATGCGCCCTTCGGTCGGCTCGATCAGCCGGTTGATCATCCGCATCGTCGTGGTCTTGCCGCAGCCGGAAGGACCAACCAGCGCGACCGTCACGCCCTCCGGGATCTCCAGGCTGAGATCATCGACCGCAGGCGCTGCGTCTTTGGCAAAGCGCTTTGTGACATGCTCCATCTCGATCATGCCGCAGATGTCCTTTCAGAAAACAGAAGCCGCTCGATCGTGGCGAGCAGGAACTCGGCAAGTAGCGCCAGTATGGCGATCGGAATTGCGCCTATCAGCAGCCGCGACATGTCCATGCCGGCAATGCCCACCGCGATAAAGTCACCCAACCCGCCGCCGCCGATGAAAGGTGCCAGCGTCGCACCGGCCAGAACCTGGACGGAAGCGGTGCGCAGGCCGGCGAACATTGCAGGCGCTGCCAGTGGCACGCGGATCTTCCACAGGATCTGCGAGCGGCTCATGCCCATGCCGGTCGCCGCTTCGATCGCATCCGCATCGACATCGCGCAGGCCAATGTAAGCGTTGATCAGGATGGGCGGCAGCGCCAGGATCGTCAATGCCACGATAGACGGCCACAGGCCGATGCCGAGGATCGGCATCATGATCGCCAGGATCGCCAGGCTGGGCAGCGTGCGCAGACCGTTGACCGAGTTCACGGCGACGAAGGCCGCGCCCTTGCGGTTCAGGATCGCCACGGCCAGCGGCAAGCCAATCGCCAGCGCGAACAGGATCGATACAAACGACATCAATAGATGCTGGCCGAGCGCACGGTTGAACTGCGCCGGGTTCTCGATGATCCACGTCATCGCCTGATGCAGCAGGGTCATGCCTGCCTCCCCCGCGACAAGGCGCGTTCGGCCCAAGTGAGCAGCAGATCGCAGATGATCGCCATCAGCGCCGTCGCAACGCCGCCGACAATGATCTTCTCGGGATAGCTCTGGTCGATGCCGGCAAGGATGATCGATCCCAAGCCGCCGGCATCGATGAATGCGGCCACCGTTGCAATGCCGATCACCGTCACCAGAGCGATACGCACGCCCGACACGATCAGCGGCAGAGCGAGCGGCAGTTCGATTCGTATTAAGCGCTGCCAGCGGCTGAAGCCCATACCATCGGCCGCATCGAGCACCTCATCCGGCACACTGCGCAAGCCGGTCACGACGTTCCGCAGCAGGATCAGCAGGCAGTACGACGATAGGCCGGTCAAAGCCGGCTTCATGCCCAAGCCCATCACCGGGATCAGAAAGGCGAACAGCGCAAGGCTTGGAATGACGAAGATGATGCCGGTGATCGTCAGCAAGGCCGTGTAAAGACGCGGTCGACGTGCGCTCCAGATGCCCAGCACCAGCGCAATAGCGCAGCCGATCGCCACCGACAAAAGCGAAAGCATCAGGTGCTGCCCTGCCGCTTCGAGGATCTTGTCGATGTTCTTGGGCGTCCAGGTCACGTGCTCATGCCGATGCTGTTTCTTCCATGCAAACAAGCAAAACGGGACCCGCACATGGCAGGTCCCGTCTAGCCATAGACCCTAACTCAGATCTTGTTTTCTTCCAGGAACTTTTCCGCGACATCGGCCGGTTCCTCGCGGTCGCGCTCAACCGCCGCGTTCATCGCGCGCATCTTCTCATTGGTGAGCAGCGGCGCAATCTTGTCCAGCACTTCCGCAATCTTCGGATTGGCCTTCAAGGCGTCCTGGCGAACAACCGGCACGAGGTAATAAGGCGGGAACAGGTTCTTGTCGTCTGGAAGCACCGTCAGCTTCTGGTCATCGATCTGCCAGTCCGTGCTGAAGCCGAAGGTCATGTCGATCTGCTTGCTCGTCAACGCGCTGTAGCGAATGCCGAGCTTGGCGAACTGCACGAATTCCTTGAACTGGATGCCATAAACATCCTTGAGCCCCGGCAAACCGTCCTTGCGCTCGGCAAACGTGCCTTCGGCGCCGAAAGTGATCTGGTTGGAGACTGGACCAACATCGCTCAAGGTCTTTACCTTGAACTCGGCTGCGCGGTCCGGAAGCATGACGATGGCATAGCCATTGTTGATCGCTGTCGGCTTGAGCAGCGTCAACTGAAGGTTCTTCTCATAGAAGTCCTTCACCGTGTTGTAGATCTGGTCAGCGTCGCTGGTGAGTTCGCCCTTCACCACTGCGGCCAGCGCCGTGCCGGTATATTCCGGGTAAAGATCGATTTCGCCAGAGGTCAGTGCCGTATGCGCGATCTGCGTTGCGCCGAGATTCAGGCGACGCTCGACTTCGATGCCGGCATCTTCCAGCGCCTTGGCATAGATTTCGGCGACAATGAATTGTTCGGTAAAATTCTTGCTGCCGATCTTGACCGGCTCGGCCTGTGCGGCGACGGCCGAGGAGACCAAGGCAAGGCCGAGGCTGAGAGCTTTGAGGGATTTCGAGAACATGGATGGCTCCGGTTGGATCAGCGGACAATCGCGCATCTAGGTCACAAGCGGCAGGTTGGAACCGCTCAACATACAGCGTTTAGGCAAAAATGTTTCTTCTGGATGAACGCCGGGGAGATTCGATCTCTCACATTCGGAATTTGTAGAAAGGGCACCCCCTTCCAACACGCATTTAGCCGCCTCTAGATACTGTAGCACGCATGTCACAGTTCCCACGAATGTTACCATTTGCTAATGAGATATGGCTGAACTTTGATCTAGCTCAATGCCTCCTCTGCTCACTCCTTCATGGTCCCGCTCGGCTTACAACCGATCGACTCTGAAGGAACTCGAATGATCAAGACATCCGCTGGGGCACTGACCGCCGCCCTCCTGCTCCTCGCCGCGCCTGCAATGGCTGCGGACGTCGTCGCCCTCGAGCAGCCAGGCGCGCTCGTCGAGGCTCCTGGTGCCTGGCAGGTCCGCCTGCGCGCACTGGGTGTGATCACCGAAGATGAAGGCGGCGTGGACGGCATCCCGGGTTCCGACCTGCATTACTCCGACACGGTCGTGCCCGAGCTCGACATCACCTACTACTTCACCAACAACATCGCCGCTGAGCTGATCCTCGGCACCACCAAGGCCAGCGTCTTCACCGGCGGTTCGATCGATACGCTCGGCAAGGTCGGCAGCACCTGGGTTCTTCCTCCCACGCTGACCCTGCAGTACCACTTCACCAACTTCGGCGCTTTCAAGCCTTATGTCGGTGCCGGCGTGAACTACACGGTCTTCTACAACCAGAAGGATTCCGGCCCGTTCACCGACATGGACATCGACAACACCTTCGGCGCAGCGCTGCAGGTCGGCTTCGACTACATGGTCGACGAACATTGGGGCTTCAACGTCGACGTGAAGAAGATCTTCCTCGAGCCCGATTGGACCGCCAACCTCGGCGACACCAAGCTTTCGGGCAAGGCCGACCTCAACCCGTGGCTGATCGGCGCGGGCGTCACTTACCGCTTCTAAGGATCTTGGCGCGGCGGGCGCATGAGCCCGCCTATCGCCGACCTTCCTGACGATCAATCATTGCGGCGGTGCTCAATCCTGAGCCACCGCCGCAAGTCGTTTTGGAAGGTGATAAAGGTTGGTCAGCAAAGAAGCGCGGCCAAACCGGCGTCTGGTGCAACCACGGCAAACGCAGCGCAACTCGTTGGCGATTGTCTTCGCCATCGAGTTTCAGAATGTGTGGTAAGTCTTTGAGGTCTTTGGTGGGTGCGACAGGGATCGAACCTGTGACCCGCTGATTAAGAGTCAGCTGCTCTACCAACTGAGCTACGCACCCGACCGGCGCGGCGCTGGGATCAACACCGCGAGTGGCGCGTCTATAGCTTCACTGATCCGGCCTGACAACCCACCTCAACCAAGAAAATGACACTTCATGCACAGGTGGCGAACAACGCCCTGCTGCCCCAACGTCATACCGCGAGTACGCCCTCCGCAACCTTCACTGCATGACCACCGATACGAGCCGCCGTGATGGCCCCGGCAGCAATATCCATCTCCAGCCGGATCGAGGACGGCCGGTTCATCTCGACGCCCTGCTCGATGCGAAGCGCGCTTGGACCATCGACGGGTTTGTCGAACAGATTGATCGCGCCGGCAAAGGCAGCCACGGCCGAGCCCGTTGCGGGATCCTCATAGACCCCTGCCGTCGGCTCCATCATGCGGGCATGGAAGTCATGGTCGTGGCGCACGGTTTCGCGGCAATACACATAAGGACAAACCACGGCGCCATTGGTCTTCCTCAAGCCCATGTCGTTCCAGATCACGGGGTTCAGCTGAATGCGCGCGGCAACATCGAGGCCTGCTACGGGAACGAACAGGAAGGGATTGCCCGCCGTCCAATAAGTCGGCTCGTGATTTTCGAACCCGATCTCATGTGGATCGATGCCGAGTGCAGCGGCGATGATCCCACGATCAGCCGACAGCGGCAGCTGGTCCGGCAGTTGCGGCAGATCGAACTCCGCAAACCAGTGCCCATCCTGGTTGGACACCGCGCAGCGTACCGGCCCAATCTTCTCTTCCAGAACCATCAGGGCCGGACTGGTCGCAAGTCCCCGCTGCTCAGCCAGCGCAACAGCTGTGCCGACGGTTGGATGGCCGGCAAACGGCATCTCATAGTCGGGCGTGAAGATGCGTACACCGGTTGTCGCGACTGGGTTGTTTGGCTTCGTGAGGAACACCGTTTCAGACAGGTTGAACTCGCGCGCGATCGCCTGCATCGCCTGGTCGTCCAGATCATCGGCGTCGAACACGATTGCCAATGGATTGCCGGCAAGAGCGGTCTGCGTGAACACGTCATAGATCAGATACGGGTGGGTCATTGTGCCTCTCCGGATGCCCTCAACATGGCCAAGATTTAATTTGCTTTGCCGACCTTGAACCATGATCTGTCGGTTGAAGAAACTCTGGAAGCTATCGGAAAGGCTGCGTCAATGGACCAACGGATCGAGCGGCCGACACAAACGCCGCCCAATCCAGAACTGGCGCTGGGTCTCGGTGCCAGCCGTCGCAAGACCAAGCGCGGGCGCTGGCTTGGCGGCCTTGCGCTGTTCGGCCTGCTGGGTGGCGGCTGGTACGGCTACACGGTCTATGGCGCTGAAACGCCGACCGTCGCCTACCGCACCGTGCCTGCCGAACAAGGCTCCTTGACGGTCAAAGTCTCCGCGACCGGAACGCTGCAGCCGCTCACGCAGGTCGACATTTCATCCGAACTGTCGGGCGTTATCCGCAATGTCACGGTTCGCGAAAACGAGGAGGTCCGCAAGGATCAGGTTCTGGCCGAGCTCGACACGACCCGCTTGTCCGCGCAGGTCGAACGCGCGCAGGCTTCGGTCAAGGCGGCGCAGGCGCAGGTCAGCGACGCGCAAACCACGCTACGCGAGTCTTCGGCAACGCTCACCCGCGCCGAGAGCCTCGCTCAACGCGGCCAGGTGACACCCTCGGCGCTCGAAACCGCTACGGCGACGCGTGACCGCGCACAAAGCTCGGTGCAGATCGCGGAAGCCAACCTTGCGGTCTCGCAGGCCGATCTCAAGCTGCAACAGGCCGATCTCGCAAAAACCAAGATCTATGCGCCGATCGACGGCATCGTGCTGACGCGCTCGGTCGATCCCGGCCAGACGGTCGCCGCTTCCATGCAGGCGCCGGTTCTGTTCGTGGTGGCCGAGGATCTCAAGCGCATGGAGCTGAAGGCCACGATCGATGAAGCCGACATCGGCTCAATCGCCAAGAACCAGAAGGCCAACTTCACCGTCGATGCCTTCCCCGATCGCAGCTTCACGGCGGCGATCCGCGACATCGCTTATGCCTCCGCAACGACCGAGGGCGTGGTCACCTATGAAGCGCGGCTCGATGTCGACAATGCCGACATGCAGCTTCGCCCGGGCATGACGGCAACGGCGTCCATCATCACGCGCGAAGCGACCGATGTCCTGACCGTGCCGAACGCCGCCTTCCGCTTTGCGCCGCCGGCCACCAACAGCCGCTCCGGCTTCAGCTTCCGCAACCTGTTCTCACCCGGCCCGCCTCCCGGCATGCGCGGCGGCCGTTCGCGACGCAGTGGCGGCAACAGCGAGGAAGGCCGCCCGCTTTATGTGCTGCGTGACGGTGCAGCCCAAGAAGTCCGCTTCGTAACCGGCGCCACAGATGGCGAGCGCACCGAGATCAAGTCCGGCCTGCAAGCCGGCGACCAGGTCATCCTTGGTCTGGCGCGCCAAGGCGGCGAAGGCGGATCGCGCGGCAGCAGTCAGAACGAATCGGCAGGCGGCGCGGATGGCGGTCCCGGCGGCGGAGGTCCCGGCCCGGGCGGACCCGGCGGACCATGACCGACGCGCTCGTCACCTTCACCGATGTCTGGAAGTCCTATGGCCAAGGCGAAGCGCAGGTTCACGCGCTTGCCGGCGTGGATCTTGCGATCCGCAAGGGCGAGTTCGTGGCGATCATGGGTCCGTCCGGTTCAGGCAAGTCCACATCGATGAACATCATCGGCTGCCTCGATACGCCGACCTCCGGCCGACACGGCTTTCTCAGCGTCGATGCAGGGCGGCTTGATCGCACGCAGCGCGCGGTGCTGCGCAATCTCTATATCGGCTTCGTTTTTCAGGGCTATAATCTCCTGCCCCGCACCACAGCCGCCGAGAACGTCGAACTGCCGCTGATCTATCGCGGCATGCCGGCCGGCGAGCGCCGGAATGCGGCCATGCAGGCTTTGGCGCAGGTCGGCTTGGGTGGTCGCGAACATCATACGCCGGCCGAACTATCCGGCGGCCAGCAGCAGCGCGTGGCAATCGCCCGTGCCATCGTCACGCGGCCTACGCTGCTCGTCGCGGACGAGCCGACCGGCAATCTCGATACGCAGCGCTCTCACGAAATCATGGAGCTTCTCACCGGCCTCAACCGCGACGAAGGGTTGACCATCGCGATGGTCACGCATGAAGGCGACATCGCCTCTTATGCCGACCGCACGATCTCCTTCCTCGACGGAAAGATCGCCTCGCAGGGTTATGAGATGGAGAGCGCCTGATGCTGTGGGAAACCATCCGCCTCGCCCTTCGCTCCGTGCGCCGCAATGCCATGCGCTCGGTGCTCACCCTGCTCGGCATCGTGATCGGCGTCGCCGCCGTCATCGCCATGGTAACGATCGGATCCGGCACGACGGCCAAGGTTCGCGAGGACATTTCCAAGCTCGGCAGCAACCTGCTTGTGGTGCGCGCAGCGAGACCCGATCGCTCCGGCAACTCGAACTTCACCGTGCGCCGCCTGGAGCAAAAGGACCTTGATGTCCTCAACAAGCATCTGGATGACGTACGCGCCGTGTCTGGCGAGTCGCAGAGCCAGGTGCGCATCGTTTATGGCGCGCAGAACACGGCCGCACAGGTCACCGGCACCGATACCGAATATTTCACCGCACGCGACTGGACCGTCTCGCTCGGCCGCGCCTTCACCGAACAGGAAGTGCGCGGCGGCACCGGCGTGTGCCTGATCGGGCAAACGATCCGCACCCAGTTCTTCGGCTCGGGCGATCCGCTCGACGAGATCATCCGCGTTGGCAAGACCAGCTGCCGCATCATCGGCACGCTTGGTTCCAAGGGCTATACCGGCTTCGGCCAGGATCAGGACAACCTCGTCCTGATGCCGCTTACCACCTTCCAGCGTCGTATCGCCGGCAATCGCTACATCGACACGATCTACGTGTCCGTCAACGATGGCGCCTCGACCACGCAGGCGGTCGCTGATGTCAGCGCCATAATGCGCGAAGCACGCGGCATACAGCCGACGCGCGACGACAATTTCGAAGTCCGCGACATGACCCAGATCGCCGACGCCATGACCAGCGCGACAACCGCCATGACCGGCATGCTGGGTGCCGTCGCCGGGGTCAGCTTGCTCGTCGGCGGTATCGGCATCATGAACATCATGCTGGTATCGGTGACCGAGCGCACCCGCGAGATCGGCATCCGGCTGGCGATCGGGGCGCATGAAAAGGACATCCTGATCCAGTTCCTGGTGGAAGCCACGGTTCTGTCGCTGCTCGGCGGTCTGCTCGGCATCGCGCTGGGGCTGGGCCTTGCCGGCGGCGCTGCCAGCTTCCTCGCCATCCCCTTCGCACCAAGCGCGACAATCATCCTGATCGCGGTGGTGTTCTCGGCCCTCATCGGGATGGTGTTCGGCTTCTTCCCCGCCCTACGCGGCGCGCGACTGAACCCGATCGACGCCCTGCGCCACGAATAGGCTCAAAGCCGCATGGGATTGGCGAAGTGCCAGTACCGAAACGCCTGCATGTGCGGCAGCAGGCCGTCTGGTGCCGCCTTGGCATCCCCGAGGATCACTGGCCCTTCAATTTCAGGCTCGGGATCAGCGGCGACATGCGCTTCGATAACCCGTGCCGCCTCATCCGCAGTCATAGCCAGTCGGTAGCGCCGAAAAATCACCGTTCCGGTGACCATCGCCAGCACTTGGTAGTCTAATTCATGTGTGAGGCGCGTGAGATCGAGGCCAGTCTCTTCCATCACCTCGCGCTCCATATTCGCGACATGGTCGATGCGGCCATCGCGCAAATCGTCTTGCTCGAACGACCCGGCTGCGAAGTAGACAGCACCGGCATTGGCCGTATGCGCGCCCATCCGAGCCGCAACCAATGCGCCATCGGTCGAAACGAGCGCGGGATGCGCAAAGCAGTGCACGACATCCGGATGCGGGCGGATCGAGCGCCAGTAAAGCAGCGTCGCGTAATCGGCCAGATGGCAGCGCCCTTCGAGGACCCGGCCCTCCAGCCGCAGTTCCGAAAACATCAGCAAGCGGCCATTGAACAAGGCCGGCTGCGCGGCCTTCTCGAGCAGCCAATGTGCGGCAATCGCTTCGCGATGCGCATCCTCGAAGGGCAGGTTCGAGGGATCGAGGCGCAAGATGACATCGTCAACGGCAAACATCTGGTTTTCGGGAAGATCAAAGCGGGTCATGGGGCAGAAGTGGCGCGCGGCCCTACGAATGCAAGCATGAACATTCCGGCACACATCACATTCAGCGCGGGTTCATCGCGCCTATGCGAGTTGTCACGGCAAGGACAGGTTTTAGTCCACATCCCCAAACTGGAGGAATGCCATGAAGAGCATGTTGTCGAAGCTGGCTGTGGCCGGTCTTCTCATGATCTCCGCCGTTGCCGGCACCGTGTCGACTGCATCCGCGCAGATCGCGCCCGCCGGTCTTCGCCCCATCGCCACTGTCGATCGTCCGGCTGAGCCCGTCCGCGCCGAGCAGGTCCAGCACCGTGACCATTATGACCGCCGATGGGATCGCGACCGCCGTTGGCACCGCCACCACGATCGCCGTGATTACCGCGACTACCGTCGTCATCGCGACTACTACGGTCACCGCCGCGGCCCGTCCGTTTACTTCGGCGTCGCACCGACCTACCGCTATGTCGAGCCTCGCTATGCAGCACCGCGCTATGTCGCTCCACGCGGCCGTGGCTACGCCTCGAACCACGTGAACTGGTGCTACAACCAGTATCGCTCCTATCGTGCGTCGGACAACACGTTCCAGCCGAACTACGGCCCGCGCCGGTCGTGCCACTCGCCCTTCCGGTGAGCCATCATCCTTGACGATAAAAGGCCGGGCCGGTGAAAACCGCCCGGCCTTTTTCTTGGCGCAAGACGCAATGGTCTTGCACAAGGAAGCAAGGGCCTATCTTCTAAGGCTAGCGAAACAACCTTCGGCTGAACTCATGTCCGACCCCAGCGAGCAGAAAGAACGGGCATTGCACCGGCAGCGCGTGCTGAAGGGCGGCGCGATCCTTCACGGCACGCAATCCGAAATCCGCTGCACCATCCGCAACATGCACAGCAACGGCGCCGAGTTGCGGGTTCCGGCAGACATCGCAGTTCCGAAAAGCTTTTTGCTTTACGTGTCGGTCGATAACATAGCCTATCAGTGCGAGTTGCGCTGGCGGACGGGTGACCGCGCCGGCGTCGAGATCACCGGCACCGCTCCAAAGCCGCACTGGCATTACGGCTGAACGGCGGACACGCCAAGCTGCCTTACACAGCATCCTGAACGTCGAAGCGCGTCACCTTGCCATCCCTGAAGTGGAAGACATGGCCGACGGTCTTGTCCTTCAACCCATGTGTTTGCCCTTCCAGCGGGTTGCCTTCGAGGTCGCGAATGGTCTGCCGAACCTCCGCAATCATCGCGCCATCTTCGGCCTGTCGGAAGCCGACCGGTTCGACATGGGGGCTAACGATGGACCACTGCCTCGTCCAGTAATCGCGCACGGCGTCATGGCCGCGAACATGCCCGCCCTCCATCGCGTTCGCCCATTTAACATCGTCATGCAGCGCCACCAGCACACCATCGATGTCCCGCGCGTTAAAGGCGCGGTAGATACCGCACAGAAGCTCGATCTCTTGATCCATCAATTTCGTCCTTGCCTCGGTTCGATACTACACCACCTGGTAGATCATTTATATATGCACGTATATAGTCTTGCCAGCAAGAGCGAAGGAGTTAAGGCCGATGGATCTGGATGTGCTTTCGACCCCCGGGCACCTCATCAGCCTTGCGGCGCGCGGCTTCACACGGCTGAGCGAAGCGCGGTTGAAGCCGCTCGGCTTCGGCGTCGGTCATCTGCCGGTGCTGGTTGCGCTGAGGGACGGGCAAGCCAGCACGCAGCGTGACCTCGCCCGCTTCGCCAAAATCGAGCAGCCGCCGATGGCGCAGATGCTGGCGCGGATGGAGAGGGATGGGCTGATCGAGCGCAGACCCGATCCCGCGGACGGGCGAAGCAGCCGCATCACGCTGACGGCTCAGGCGGAGAAACAGCTTCCCGACGCGATCACCGCCTTGCTGAAAGGCAACGGCGAGGTGCTGCAGGGCTTCAGCGACGATGAAGTGGCACAGCTCGTCGACATGCTGACCCGCTTGATCGCAAACCTCGACCGCGTCGCAGGCGCAGACACTTCAGCCAAGCCTAGCATCAACGACGTAGGCTAACGCCCAAACAACTAGCGCCCGGTCTATTGCAGAACCAGGCGCAAGCTTGTTCTTGCCGATCTTCCGCGCGCCCGCAGGGGCTTGCCCCCGAGGACGCGCAAACAAGGAATCGTGGATCGGCTGTCAGACGCAGCGATCCAAATTAGTTGACGGACTTATCCACCAACTTGTTTTTCCCGATCCACGGCATCATGCCGCGCAGCTTTTCGCCGACTTCTTCGATCTGATGCTTGTCGTTGGTGCGGCGGATGCCCTTGAAGCGCGCGCCGCCCGACTTGTATTCCTGCATCCATTCGGAGGTGAAGCGGCCGCTCTGGATGTCCTTGAGGACGCGCTTCATCTCGGCCTTGGTGTCTTCCGTGATGATGCGCGGACCCGAAACATACTCGCCCCACTCGGCGGTGTTCGAGATCGAGTAGTTCATGTTGGCGATACCGCCTTCGTAGATCAGGTCGACGATCAGCTTCACTTCATGCAGGCACTCGAAATAAGCCATTTCCGGTGCGTAACCGGCTTCAACCAGCGTTTCGAAACCGGCGCGGATGAGCTCGACCAGACCGCCGCACAGCACGACCTGCTCGCCGAACAGATCGGTCTCGCATTCCTCGCGGAAGTTTGTCTCGATGATGCCCGAACGGCCACCGCCGACGCCCGACGCATAAGCCAGCGCGACATCCAGTGCATTGCCCGACGCGTCCTGATCGACAGCCACCAGGCAAGGCACGCCGCCGCCCTTCTGGTATTCGCCGCGCACGGTGTGACCCGGGCCCTTCGGCGCGATCATGATGACGTCGATGGTCTTCTTCGGCTCGATCAGGCCGAAATGCACATTGAGACCATGCGCGAAGGCAATAGCGGCACCATCGCGAATGTTCGGCGCGATATCGTTCTTGTAGATGTCGGCCTGCAACTCGTCAGGCGTCGCCATCATCATCACGTCGGCCCACTTGGCGACTTCAGCGACGGTCATGACCTTCAGCCCGTCGGCTTCGACCTTCTTTGCGGTCGCGGAACCTTCCTTGAGGCCGATTGCGATGTCCGTGATGCCGGAATCCTTGAGGTTCAGCGCATGAGCACGGCCCTGGCTGCCATAGCCGATCACGGCAACCTTCTTGCCCTTGAGGAGATTGAGATCGGCATCACGATCGTAATAAACGCGCATGGTGTTTCCTTCCCTATTTGCGTGTGTGCGGTTGATGAAGTGCGTCCTTCGAGGCTTGGCCTTGGCCAAGCACCTCAGGATGAGGACGGTCGGCGCTCCCTGACTGAGGTCGCGCTTTCGAGATCGGTCGAGTTCTGCTCTTGAGCACCGGAGCCACCACGCTCCTCATCCTGAGGTGCGGAGCGCAGCGGAGCCTCGAAGGACCCGCGGCCGTAGAGCGCGAAGAATTGGTTTGTGGCGCGCCGGGCATCGGCTTCGATCTCGGCAGCATCCAGCGCCATGTCGTCGCCAAGCAGCAGCCGGATCTGCACGTCGCGACCGACTAGACCGAAGAAGGTGCGGAACGCTTCCTCGGCATCGTCAAAGGCGAGAAGCCCGGCAGTACGACCGGCTTCCAGCACAGGCTTCAGCCGCTCACCGATCGCGAAGCGTCCGTTGGCCAGAACGATAGCGCCGAGCGCATCCCGACCGGACCCTGCTCCGCCCACCGCCACCCGGTTCAGCGCTACCGATGTGCGGCTCGAAATTACCGTCAGCCAATTCACCGCAAAGCCTTGCAGGCTTTCACGCAGCGTGCTGCTGTCGAGATGCTGCGCATCGTAATTGCCTGCGCGAACCTTCGAGGCCTGCCACCGCACGGTTGCGGTCAGCAGCCCATCGCGGTCGCCATACCACTTGTAGAGCGTTTCCTTGGAACAACTTGCCCGCCGCGCGACCGCAGTCATTGTCAGAGCATGGCCCTGCTCCACCAGCAGCGACAACACGGCGTCGAGCACGGCTTGCTGGCGCTCGGACGGGGCTTCTTCGCTGGAGATGACGGTGGACTGCAACACGCTCTTTCGACTGTACCGTACGTTACGGTTCGGTTGAGTAGCGCATCCAGACTAAGCTCACAAGAGGCGAGTTGCGGTTCATGCTTTTTCTTGCGTGGGCGCTTCCGCTGAACCCATCGTGCCAGCTGCGGCTGTCCAATCCGGTTCGGCCAAACCGATGCGCCCAAGCGGATCAAGCAGCGTTCCAGCCACCATCGCCCCAAGTATCTGCGGCACTGGCGGCACGCGCGCGGCCACCGCCACCAACGTGTCGCGCATCCACGGCAATACGCGCCCGTCGGACTGGTAGAACGGCGTCAGCATCAAGGACAAAGCCTGAAACAGCTTGATGTGGTTGCGCCGCAGCGCCCCATAAACATCCAGCGCCTGGTCGAGATGATCGCTGCGCCGCAGAGCCTCGTCCAGCGCTGCCGCATCGAGCAGTGCCATATTCGCCCCCTGCCCCAACTGTGGGCTGGTGGCATGCGCCGCATCGCCCAGGAACACGATCCGCTCACCGCGCTGCGGCAGCAAGGTGTGATGCCCGTAGCGCGCCAGGGTCAAACTATCGAAGTCGGTGATCTGGTCGAGATAGGGCGCACAAGCCGGCCAGACCGCAAATACCCGCGACTTCCAGACGTCCAACCCGCCAGCCTTTACCGCGTCGATCTCAGCCGGCTTAAGGCTCCAGAAGAACGCCGCCTTCTCACCACCGGCCGGATCGACCCGCCCCACCGGCAAAACGCCCACCATAGTATGCGCACGCTCGTAGCGCTGTTGCAGCGCGTTGGGATCGAAGCCCTCGCCGACCCAATCCAGCGTCGCCCAGATCGCGCCATAGGTCAGCGGTCGTGGTTCAACCGGTCGCACCGCATGGCGGCGCAATGTCGATCGTGCACCGCTTGCGTCTACAATCAAATCGAACGGTCCATGCCGCAAGCCGCTGGCATCAAAGCCAATCCCGTCGCCCATCGCATGCAAGGACTGCGCGTCCGTGCCGGTCATGATGGGGATGCGTGCGGCCACTACCGCATCGTGCAGCACGTCGAACAAGGCCGCTCGATGGGTGCCCAAACCGAAACGCCCGCCGGCCAGCGCATCATAGCGCACATCCAGCACGGTGCGGCCGCTACGCGCATCCGCGCCTGTCAGCCTGTCGATCCGTGCTCCACGTGCCAGCATGGCCGGCAACAGACCGAGATAGGCGAGCACGCTCAGCCCCGTCGGCTGCAGGATCAGCCCGGAGCCGACAGGCGCCGCCTGTTCAAAGCGCTCGAACACCCTGACATCATGGCCGCGTCGCTTGAGCAGCAAGGCAGTCGCCAGACCACCCGGCCCGGCCCCCACAATGGCGATGCTCAAACTCTGCTTCATGAATACTCCCTCGCGCATTCTGCGAAGGAGTGCTTAGCCTGTGGCAGCCTAAACCGCCACCTGTGTGCCGATTTCCACCACCCGGCCTGTGGGGATCTGGAAGTATTCGGTCGCATCGGCTGCCGAGCGCGCCATCGAAATGAACAGCCGGTCCTGCCAATGCGGCAGCACAGAATTGGCCGAAACCTTCAGCGAGCGCCGCGATAGGAAGAACGAGGTCGTCATGATATCGAACTTCCAACCGAGCTTGCGGCAGATCGCCAACGCGCGCGGGATATTGGGCCTCTCCATATAGCCGAAGGTCAGCGACACCCGCATGAACAGCGGGTTCAGCGATTCGATCTGCGCCCGTTCGCTTTCCGGCACGCGCGGTGTCGTGGCCGTTTTAACGGACAGGATCACGTTCTTCTCGTGCAGCACTTTGTAGTGTTTCAGGCTGTGCAGCAGCGCGGTTGGCGTTCGCTGCGGATCGGCCGTCAGAAACACTGCGGTACCCGGCACCAGCGTCGGCGGCTTCTTGGCCAACTGCTCGATAAAGAAGTCGAGCGGCACCTCGTTCTTGCGTGTCTTGTCGAACAAGGCGCGGCTGCCGAACACCCAGGTCGCCATTAGGGTCACGATCGACACAGCTACCAGGATCGATGCCCAGCCGCCATCGAACACTTTGACGATGTTCGATACGAAGAATCCGATGTCGATGATGAGGAACACGGCCGTTGCACCCACCGCGGCGGCCAGCGGCCACTTCCAGATCCGCAGCATCACCACGAACAGCAGTAGCGTGGTGATCAGCATGTTGCCGGTGACCGAGATGCCGTAAGCGGAAGCCAGTTCGCTCGATTCCTGAAAGCCCACAACCAGCATGAACACGACGATGCCGAGCAGCGTGTTGACCCGCGGCATGTAGATCTGGCCGGATTGCTCCGCCGACGTATGCTGCACTTCCAAACGCGGCAGCATGTTGAGCTGCACCGCCTGACGCGTCAGCGAGAACGCGCCGGAAATTACCGCCTGGCTGGCGATCACGGTTGCAGCCGTCGCCAGCAGCACCATGGGCACAAGCGCCCAGCCTTCGTTCATCTCAAAGAACGGATGGCCGATCGCGCCGCCGTGGGAAAGCACAAAGGCGCCCTGCCCGAAGTAGTTCAGCAGCAGGCAGGGAAACACCATCACCAGCCAGGCCATCACGATCGGCTTTCGCCCAAAATGGCCAAGATCGGCATAAAGCGCTTCCGCGCCGGTCACCGCAAGAAACACCGCACCGATCGTCACGAACGCCACGGCCGGTGAGTCGATCAGGAAGATGACGATGTAATAGGGATTGATCGCATAAAGGATTTCCACGTCGTCTGCGATATGGACGAGGCCTGACACGCCGATCGCCAGGAACCACACAGCCGTCACCGGCCCGAAGATGGTTGCGACCTTGGCCGTGCCGAAGCGTTGCACGTAAAAGACGATTGCCAGGATCACTAGCGTGATTGGCACGACATAAGGCTGGAAGTTGGCCGTGACGGTATTCATACCCTCCACGGCCGACAGAACCGAAATCGCCGGCGTAATCACCGCGTCGCCATAAAACAGCGAGGCGCCGATCATGCCGATGAACAACAAGAGGGCTGGCCGGTTGGAGAAGGTCGAGCGCACCAGCGCCATCAGCGACAGTGTACCGCCCTCGCCGCGGTTGTCGGCGCGCAGCACGAACAGGATATATTTGATGGTGACGATGATCGTCAGCGCCCAGACAATCAGGGACAGCACGCCCAGAATGTCCTCGCGCGTGGCGATCTCCGCCCCGGCAGAAGCGCGCAGCGCCTCGCGAAAAGCGTAGATCGGGCTCGTGCCGATATCACCGTAAACGACACCCAGCGCACCGAGCATCAGGATAGGCAGTCTCTGCTCTCCATGTCCCTCCACCTTGTGCGGCACGCCCGCGACGGGGTTGGAAGTAGAGCCTGCAGTCTCGTCAATGCTCATGATGCCCTCCTTTCGGGCGGGCGGGCTCTTACGCCTGCTTTCACGCAAGATCAATCGAGATGATTGGATGTGCCCACAAACAGAAACAGGCTCAACAAAGCATTGCCGATAATTCAGCGCTGGCTCATCAACGAAGATGACCTATTTAGGTTCAAGCTCTAGGCGGTGATTAGGGGAACGCGCTGCAGTTTTCCGCATTCCGTCCCAGATTGGGAAACACAGGAGACACAATGCCTTCTTCTTTAAATGCAGTGCCGGCAGTCAGGCGGATCGAGACGGATCGCACCGATCTTTTTGCCTGCGAAATTACCGGCCACGTTTCGGCAGCCGATCTCGAGAACCTGTATGGCCTGCTGGAAGGCGCCTATGCCTTGCATCCGCGCATCGACGTGCTCGTGCATTTCACCAACTATGAAGGCGTCGACTGGTCGGAATTATCAGACGACACGAAGAAGGAAGGCCAGGAGCACGCCAACGCCCATATCCGCAAATGCGCCTCGATCGGCGGTCCGGACTGGGTCTCTCACTTCAGCGGCTTCTTTGCGCCCTCGATCGACGTCGAATTGAAGCGCTTCGAAGAAGACGAGGCCGAACAAGCCTGGGCCTGGGTCGGCGCCACCCCCAAGCCTCTCGACATCTGAGCCAAGGCCACGGCGTGGTGATCAGCGCACCACCGTCAGCCGCTCGGCCGCACGCGTCACCGCCGTATAAAGCCAGCGCTGGCGCGTATCTTTGAACGCCCAGCTTTCATCGAACAGAACGACGTTGTTCCACTGCGAACCCTGCGACTTGTGCACGGTCAGTGCGTAGCCGTAGTCGAAATCGTCGAACCGCTTCTTCAGCTGCCAGGAAATTTCCTCGTCCGGCGTTTCGAAGGCGGCCTTCAGCAGCTTGATCTTGGCCACGCCCCGATCGGGATCGTCTTCTTCCGGGGTCACCAGCAAATTGATGCCGGGCTTCACCGTTTCCTTCGAAGACGTCATCACCTTCCACAGCGAACCGTTCAACAGCCCCTTGGAAGGGTCATTGCGCAAGCAAACGAGCTTGTCGCCGGCCTGCGGAAACTCGGCCGTAAATCCCTTAAGCTCGCGCAACCGCGCATTGTAGCGACGCCGCGTGCGGTTCGTGCCCACCAGCACCTGATCGGCGCCAAGCACGAGATCCTGCGTGACCTCATCCTTGCTGATCACCTGCGCGGCGCCGAAGTCGCCATACATGAACTCCTTGCCCTCGCGGACATCGAGAGCAAGCTGGATGATCGGATTGTCACGCGCCTGCCGGTGGATTTCCGTCAGCAGATGGTCGGGTTCATGCTCGGTAAAGAAGCCGCCTCCCGAAATCGGCGGTAACTGACCCGGATCACCCAGCACCAGGATCGGCGTGCCGAAGCTCAGGAGATCGCGCCCCAGCGCCTCATCCACCATCGAACATTCGTCGACAATGATCAGCTTCGCCTTCGCAACCGGTGATTGCCGGTTCAGCGCAAAGGTCGGCGACATCGATGTCTTGCCGGTATCCTCGTTCTCCACCGCCTCCTCGCCGCGAGGGCGGTAAATCAGCGAATGGATCGTGCGCGCATTGCTGGCACCTTTGGAGCGCAACACCTGCGCGGCCTTCCCTGTAAAGGCTGCAAACTGCACGCTGCCATCGACATTCTCGGCAAAGTGCCGCGCCAGCGTCGTCTTGCCGGTCCCGGCATAGCCGAACAACCGAAAGATCTGCGGCTTGCCCGACTTCATCCAGCGCGCAACCGCCTGCAGCGCCTCGTCCTGTTGCGGAGAAAATTTCATAGGATGGTCAGATCGGATTCGTGCCGTCGGAGCAAGTTCCTCTAGCAGCCGAACAGCGTGAACACAACAAGAACGCTAACGCAACATCGGCCACAACGTCGCCGCGAGCATCAGTCCCATCACGATGTTGAACCACTTCAGCCGCTGCGGATCAGACAGAAAGCCCCGAAGCGCCACGCCGAAACCTGCCCAGCATGACACCGACGGCAGGTTCACCAAGCCGAATATCATCGAAATCAGCACAACCGACACGAACGGCGCGGCCGGGCTCGTATAGATCGCCATCGCGGTCACGGCCATGACCCAAGCCTTCGGGTTCACCCACTGAAAGGCCGCGGCCTGGAGGAAGGACATGGGCTTGGCGCGATCATCCTTGGCGCTTCCAAGTGTGCGCGACATCGCGATCTTCCAGGCGAGGTAAAGCAGATATGCGCCGCCGGCGATCTTCAGCGCCAAGTGCAGTGCTGGAAAGGCGCTGAGCACGGCGCCAAGGCCGAAGCCGACACCCAGCAGCAGCGACACGAAGCCGATACCGATGCCCAGCATATGCGGGATGGTTCGCATGAAGCCGAAGTTTACGCCCGAGGCCAGCAACATGAAGTTGTTGGGACCCGGCGTGATCGAACTCACGAAAGCATAGATGAAGAGCGCAACAAGCGTGTCGTGCGACATGGGCGGCCTCGATTTAAGGCAAGCGAAGACGGCCGGCGCTCGGCCGGCACATCCTTGAAGAAAACGGAGTGGATGGACTTACATCCCCTGCGGGCCGCGGTTCATCGCCGCCACACCGGTGCGGCAGACTTCCACCAACCCCAGTGGCTGCATGATCGCGATGAACTGCTCGATCTTCGAGACACGGCCGGTAATCTCGAAAATGAAATGCTCGGTGTTCGCGTCGATCACGCTGGCGCGAAATGCCTCTGCCAAGCGCAGCGCTTCCATGCGCTCTTCACCCGTGCCGCAAACCTTGA
The DNA here is from genome assembly GCF_014652875.1 of Tianweitania populi. Classification (GTDB taxonomy): domain Bacteria; phylum Pseudomonadota; class Alphaproteobacteria; order Rhizobiales; family Rhizobiaceae; genus Tianweitania; species Tianweitania populi. The sequence goes on from NZ_BMZQ01000001.1 coordinate 1,307,633, forward strand.
CCAGCGCCAGTTCGCGCTCGAGCGGCTTTTCCTGGCCAAGTTCGGCAGCGCGGTTCGACAGGTCCACCACCCGATGCACAGGCACGATGCGCTCGAGCTGGTGGCGGATCTGATCGATGACGTGCGGCGTGCCGCGCGTCACGATCGTGATGCGCGACAGGTGGCTCTGATGCTCGGTTTCCGAAACGGTCAGGCTCTCGATGTTGTAGCCGCGTCCGGAAAACAGGCCGATCACGCGCGCAAGCACGCCGGGTTCGTTGTCGACCAGCACGGAAAGCGTGTGGCTCACCGGCTTTTCGAGCGACTTCTGGATGAAATAAGCCGATCCGGTCGGCTGAAGCTGGGCATTCATGGTAACAGTCTCTTCCTAGATCTAGGCCGGCTCAAACCAGCATTTTGCCCTTGGCGTCGATCGCGTTCGCTACCGCTTCATCCGTCGCCTCGTCCGGCAGCAGCATCTCGTTATGCGCCTTGCCTGACGGGATCATCGGGAAGCAGTTGGTGAGGTTGGCGACGCGGCAATCGAACAGAACCGGCTTCTTCACCGACACCATTTCGTTGATCGCATCGTCGAGCTCGTCCGGCTTGTCGCAGCGAATGCCGTGACCGCCATAAGCTTCCGCCAGCTTCACGAAGTCCGGCATGGCTTCGGTATAGGAATGCGACAAGCGATTGCCGTGGAGCAGCTGCTGCCACTGACGCACCATGCCCATATACTGGTTGTTCAGGATGAAGATCTTGATCGGCGCTTCATACTGAACGGCCGTCGACATTTCCTGCATCGTCATCTGCACGGAGGCGTCGCCCGCAATGTCGATCACCAGCGCGTCAGGATGCGCGATCTGCACGCCGAGAGCCGCCGGCAGACCATAACCCATCGTGCCCAGACCACCGGAGGTCATCCAGCGGTTCGGCTCATCGAAGCCGTAATGCTGTGCTGCCCACATCTGGTGCTGGCCGACTTCCGTGGTGATGTAGGTGTTTGGGCCCTTGGTCAGGTCATACAAACGTCGAACAGCATGCTGCGGCATAATCACGTCGCGGTTCTCGCGATACGCAAAACTGTCGCGCGCGCGCCAGCGCTGGATCTGCTCCCACCATGGCGCGAGCGCCTTGCGGTCGGTCTGGCCTGACGCACGCCACAAGCGCACCATGTCTTCCAACACACGGCCGACGTCGCCAATAATCGGCACCTCGACATGCACATTCTTGTTGATGGACGACGGATCGATGTCGATGTGGATTTTGCGCGAATTCGGCGCAAACGCATCGAGACGACCGGTGATGCGGTCGTCAAAGCGTGCGCCAATGCACAGCATGACATCGCAATCATGCATCACCATATTGGCTTCATAGGACCCGTGCATGCCGAGCATGCCGAGCCAGTTGTCGCCTGAAGCGGGATAGGCGCCTAGGCCCATCAGCGTCGAGGTGATGGGGAAGCCGGTCAGCTCCACGAGCTGGCGCAGCAGCTGGCTCGCTTCCGGGCCGGAATTGATGACGCCGCCCCCGGAATAGATCACCGGCTTTTTGGCCGTCGCCATGAGCGCAACAGCCTGCTTCACCGCTTCCAGATCTCCCTGAACCTTCGGGCGATAAGACGTGCGCGTCACGGTCTGCGGCGGCGTATAGGTGCCGGTGGCAAACTGCACGTCCTTCGGCACGTCAACGAGAACCGGACCCGGACGTCCTGTTGTCGCAACCTGGAAGGCTTCGTGCAGGATCGCGGCCAGATCGTTCACATCGCGCACCAGCCAGTTGTGCTTGGTGCAGGGGCGCGTGATGCCGACCGTATCGGCTTCCTGGAACGCGTCTGAACCGATAAGCCCGGTGGGAACCTGGCCGGAAATGCACACCAGCGGGATCGAATCGAGAAGCGCATCCTGCAGGGGCGTCACGGCATTGGTTGCGCCAGGGCCTGAGGTTACCAGCATCACGCCGGCCCTGCCGGTGGAGCGCGCATAGCCTTCCGCCGCATGCCCCGCGCCCTGCTCATGGCGCACCAGGATGTGCTGAATCTCGTCCTGCTGGAACAGCTCGTCGTAAATCGGCAGGACGGCGCCACCCGGATAGCCGAAGAGGTGCTTGACGCCGTTATCCTTCAGCGCCTGAACCACCATCTCCGCGCCGGTCATTTCGCGCTTGCCGCTATTGTCGCTGGTCATTGTCGTCCCGCTTTTTACCGAGTGTCGTGTGAAATTGAGGCAATAAAAAAGGCCCCCTAGGGAGCCTTCGTGATGCGCATGGGGTGCTTTCGCCTGGCGGTTACACCGCCTTGCCCACGCGCCGTCCTACTACGAGAATGAGTGCTGTCTTCATGGTGGTGGACCGTAGAGTCATCTTTCCGAAGCGTCAATCCCCGTTTCAGGCGGAAATCGCGCTATTAATCGGCATACGAGAAATCCGCCGAACTCCGCTTTAACCCTGCTCCCTTAAGTCCATTCAACCGAACGGACGCGAAGCTCATGATGTATGCCGACAAATCCCTGGCGCGAGGCGAAGAGATCTCGCAGGAGCGACGCGCCGAGCAGCAGCCCGACACGCGGATTATTGGCCGCATCATTGCCTGTGACGGCGCCCATGCGACCATCGCAGCCGGCGCCGATGATGCCGATGGCTCCATGCAGTGGACGGTGGGGCGGATGATCTCCGTCAATCTTGGCAAGACCCGTACCGTCGGCTTCGTTTATGGCATCGCGACGTCCACGCCGCATTGGGACTCGGGCGTCGAAAACCCAATCGAGGTGAAGATCGAACTGGTGGGCGAGGTGCGAGATACCGCCGCCGGTCCGGTCTTCGATCGCGGCATCACGGCCTATCCACATCTCGGCGCCATAGCTCATCGCATTCGCGGCCGCGATCTTCAGGCCGTATATGATCTTGGCGGCCGCCGCGCCATAACGGTCGGCACGCTGAGCCAGGATGCATCCATCAGCGCGAGCGTCGCGATTGATGCGGCGCTGAGCCGACACTTCGCCGTGGTCGGCACGACCGGCGTCGGTAAGTCGACGGCCGTATCGCTGCTCGTGCGTAAGGCCGTTGCTGCCCGGCCGGACCTGCGCGTGCTGATGTTTGATCCGCACAACGAGTTCACCACTGCCTTTCCCGACAAGGCGCACCGCATCGATCTCGCCAGCCTCGACCTGCCTTTCTGGATGTTCCAACTGGAAGAGTTTGTGGAAGTCCTGTTTCGCGGCCGCGTTCCGGACACGGACGAAGTCGACCTCCTGCGCGAATTGATCCCGCAAGCCAAGCAAGCCTATCGCGCAAACGCCCAGGTCGGCCTTATGCGCCGGTCAAGCGACAGCGGCAGCATCACCGCCGACACGCCGATCCCTTATCGTCTCGCCGACATCACGCGCCAGCTCGACGAGCGGCTGGGCATGCTGGACAGCAAGGAAATGCGCCCGGTTCTGCGCTCGCTGCGCTCCCGCATCGATGCGGCGGTGGCCGATCCCCGCTACCGCTTCATGTTCGCCTCGCGCCTGATCGAAGACACGCTGCATCGCTCGATCGGCAGCATGTTCCGCGTGCCGCACGAAGGCAAACCTATCACCTGTTTCTCCATGGCCGGTATGCCGTCGGAAGTGGTCAACGCGGTCTGCTCGGTTCTCGCCCGCCTCGCCTTTGATCTGGCTGAAGGCAGCGACGGCAAGCTGAAGATCCTCGTTTTGTGCGAGGAAGCGCATCGCTACATGCCGTCAGACCCCGCACTCGGCTTCGCGCCCGTGCGGCACGCGCTGTCGCGCATCGCCAAGGAAGGCCGCAAATACGGCTGTTACCTTGGCGTCGTCACGCAGCGCCCGGGCGAGCTCGACCCGACGATCCTGTCGCAATGCTCCACAGTGTTTGCCATGCGGCTTGCCAACGAGCACGACAAGGCGATCATCCGCTCAGCCATCTCGGACTCATCCGCATCCACCCTGTCCTTCCTGTCTTCGATGGGCCAGCGCGAAGCGATCGCCTTCGGCGAAGGCGTGGCAACCACGATGCGTCTGACCTTCGAACAGCAGCCGGCAACGCTTCTGCCGGGACGGCAGGACGATGAAGACACGGGCACTGGTGAAAGCGACGAGATCGATCTCGCCCGCATCATCGATCGTTTGCGCGCAACACCACGCGCGGAGCAGACCGATCCAGCCGACAACACTTCGCAGCCGCAGCCGGCAAACCAATCACCCTTCCCATCAGCCGCAGAGCGGATGGCGGCTCCTGTGCTGCGCGAACCCGAACCCTCGCGCTATCTCCGACGCTCTACGGATGGACCCTTCGGCAAGCTGTAAGCGCGCAACCTGCTCAGCGCCTACTCGAACCCAGAAATCCGCTGCCATTCCTGCCCGAACTGGTTGCGGAACCAAGTCGATTGCCGGCGCGCATATTGCCGTGTCGCGATCTTGGCGCGTTCGATCGCGTCCGCCAGCGGCATGCGGTCGGCCAACACCTCACCAAGCTCGCGCACGCCGATCGCCTTCATCGCGGGCACGGCCGGATCGGGCTCGAGCGCCAACAGCGCCGCCACTTCATCCAGCGCGCCGTCTTCCACCATGCGGTCGAAGCGGCGATTGATCCGCTCGACCAACACGGCGCGATCCGGCTCGATCACCCGAAACGAAGCGCTCGCACGGTCGATCAGCGCCGGGCGGCTATCGGCCTGCCATTCCGAGATTGAACGGCCCGACGTTTCCAGCACCTCCAACGCCCGCACGATCCGCTGCCCGTCGCCGGGGCGCAGGACAGCCGCCATCTTGGGATCTTCAGCGCGCAGGATGCGATGGAGCTTGTCCGGCCCCTCCTCATGCAGCTTGTAGCGCCAGCGGTCGCGGATATGCGGCGGGATCGCCGGCATTTCGGCAAACCCTTCCACCAGCCCCCGAAAATAGAGCCCGGTGCCGCCAACGAAGATCAGGGGCCGGTCGCCCTGCCGCGCAGCAAGCGCTGCCACGTCGCGCAGCCAGGAGCCGGTCGAGAACGCGATTGTCGGCGCAACATGGCCGTAAAGGACGTGCGGCGCTTGTTCGAGATCAGCCTCACCTGGCCGCGCCGTCACGACGCGCAGCACATCATAGACCTGCATGGAATCGGCGTTGACGATGAGGGCACCACTTGCCCGAGCCAGCCGCACGGCCAGCGCCGACTTGCCGCTGGCAGTCGGCCCCGCTATCAGGGTTGCATTGCGGATCAAGCCTGCCGCCGTCCTCGAACTGTCAGCCGAAACGCTCATGTCCCTCGTCGTCACACTCGTCTGTCATCCCGCGCAGCCCATCCTCACCGCTGAAATCGCCAACCGTGTTGCGCAAGCGATCGGCGCCGGAACGGCCACTTGGCTTGCCGAAACCATCGCCTGCGATCTCACGCCAAGTCCCGACCTCGATAAGACCGCCGTAGAACGCCTCGGCCGTGAAGCTCTAGCCGATCAGCCCATCGACATCATAGTGCAGCCCACGGAAAATCGCAGGAAAAAAATCCTGATCGCCGACATGGATTCGACGATGATCGATCAGGAATGCATCGACGAACTGGCGGCCGAAATCGGCTTGAAGAAGCATGTCGCCGCCATCACAGCGCGCGCCATGAATGGCGAGATTGCCTTCGAGCCCGCTTTGCGCGAGCGCGTTGCCTTGCTCAAGGACCTGGAAACCAGCGTCATCGCCAAGGTGATCGACACCCGCATTCACCTGGCCTCCGGCGGCCGCACGCTCGTCGCGACGATGCGCGCTAACGGCGCCTACACCGCGCTGATTTCCGGCGGCTTCCTCAACTTTACCAACCCTATCGCCGCCGAACTCGGCTTCGATGAAAACCGCGCCAACACCCTGATCGCCGAGAACGGGCGCTTTTCCGGCCTTGTCGCGGAGCCGATCCTTGGCCGCGAAGCCAAGGCGCAGGCGCTTCGCGAGATTGCCGCCGAACGCGGCGTGACGCTCGCCGATGCGCTGGCTGTCGGCGACGGCGCCAACGATCTCGGCATGATCCAACTGGCTGGCAGTGGCGTCGCCCTTCATGCCAAGCCGGTGGTTGCAGAACAGGCGGCCATTCGCATCGACCATGGCGACCTCACCGCCCTGCTCTATCTCCAAGGTTATAGCCAATCGGATTTCGTCCATTGAAACCGCTGCGCACCAAACGGCTGATCCTCCGCAACTGGGAAGAGCGCGACCGCGAACTCTTCCACGAAATCAACTCCGACCCCGAAGTCATGCGCTTCTTCCCCATGCGCCGCGACCGCTCTGCCGCCGATGCGGTGATGGATCGGCTTCAAAGCGAGATCGAACGCGACGGCTACGGTTTCGCGGCCGTGGAACTGGCGCAGACCGGCGAGTGCATCGGCTTCGTCGGCATTCGCAAGGACCCGCGCATTCTCAGGGTATCACCTGACGCAACAGAGATCGGCTGGCGCTTGAAGCGCAACCTTTGGGGCAAGGGTTATGCCACGGAAGCCGCGCGCGAGTGGCTGCGCTTCGGCTTCCAGGATTTGAGCCTGGAAGAAATCGTCTCCTTCGCCGTTGCCAACAATACATGGTCGCTCGCTGTCATGGAGCGCATCGGCATGTGGCACGACCAGAAGGGCGACTTCGACCATGAGGACGTGCCCGACACCCACCCGCATCTGAAGCGCCATGCGCTCTACCGGCTAAGCCGCGCTGACTGGAAGAAGAAAAGGGAAGCAGGGGCTTAGACGCTCTTCCGGACTCACTTTCTCAAGCCGCTGAAATGGGGCGATAGCCCTCTACAAGGAAGCGATGATGCTCACCGCCTTGTTGATGTCCCTCCTCCTGGCGCAAGCCGGAGACACCAACGTGGCACCCTTAGCCGATACCTACCCGCTTCCCTGCACCTACTGGTCCGAGCGCGATCTGGAAACGGTCGAGCACTGTGCAGCTCAGACAGCCGACGGGTACAGCATCGCCCCTGCCATCCTCGCCGACCTTTCCTACACCGACGACCTCGCCACCATCACCTTCCCCGGCCACCAATGGTTCTATCGCCATCGCAACGGCCGCCTGGTTGAGGTTCTGACCTACGACAACGGCCCTGACGCCTTTGCGGAAGGACTGGCACGTGGGCGCATCGGCGATGATCTCGTCTATATCGACCACGACCTCGACGTGAAAATCAGCGCGCCCTACACATTCGGCTTCCCGTTCGAGAACGGCCGCGCCGATGTCTGCACCGGCTGCGTCTCCAAGCCGGTCGGCAATGGAGAATACTCCTATATGGCAGGCGGCCTATGGGGCGTGATCGACAAACAAGGTCGAGAAATCGTCAAGCTGGCACCATTGCCTGAGCAAGGTGAGAAGCCTGCGAAGCCTTGATGGTCCGCAGCAAACAGGCCGGGCAGGAGCTACTTGCGCTTGTGGTCGCCCTTGTCGCCCTCGCCGGATTTGGCTTCCGTTTTCGCGTGTTTGCGAACGTCCTGCGACAAGGACCGGCCGACATCGACCGATTCCTTGAACTGGCCTTTTTCATCGCGACGGACATAACGCTTGTCCGTGCCCGTATCGATCAACTCACGCTTGCTCATATCGGAACCTCGCTGGTGAACGTACAAAGAACCATCACCAGCACCACAGGTTCCATAAGGATCCGCTAATCGATCCGCAGCGTTACGAATCGCAGCTCGCCCGTTTTGGAAGCGAGCATCAGCAACGCGTTCTTGCGGCCCTGCTCCTTCAGCGCCTGCACGCGGTCGAGCACGTCCTTCGGCGACGCCACCGATTCCTGTGCGATCTCGGTGATCACTTCGCCAGGCTCGATGCCCTTCTCCGCAGCGGCCGATCCCTCGGCCACTTCCGAGATCAGAACGCCCGAAACTTCCTTGGCGATGGAAAAGGTTTCACGCTGTTCGTCGGTCAGCTCGCCGATGGTCATGCCGAGCGTCGTGGCATTTTCCACCACATCCGGCTCAGCTGCTTCCGGCGCATCCGTGCCTTCTGCAACCTCGGCCTCCTCGCTGTCTTCGAGGCGGCCAAGCGTCACCTGAACCGTCTGCTCGACGCCCTTGCGCACGATCACGACGTCCACCGCCTTGCCGACCGGGCTGTCGGCCACAACGCGCGGCAGGTCGCGCATTTCGCGCACATCCTTGCCGTCGAACTTCAGCACCACGTCGCCCGGCTGAATGCTGCCATTGTCGACCGGCCCACCCTTGATGACGCCGGCAACCAGCGCGCCATGAGCGCGGTCCATATTCAGGCTCTCGGCGATGTCGTCTGTGACCGGCTGGATGCGCACGCCGAGCCAGCCGCGCCGCGTTTCGCCAAATTCGCGGATCTGCGACACCACACCCGACGCCATCTTCGCCGGAATGGAGAAGCCGATGCCGATCGAACCACCCGACGGCGAGATGATCGCCGTGTTGATGCCGATGACCTCGCCGCGCATGTTGAACAGCGGCCCACCGGAATTGCCGCGATTGATCGCGGCATCGGTCTGGATGAAGTCGTCATAGGGACCTGAATTGATGTCGCGGTTGCGCGCCGAGATAATGCCTACCGTCACCGTGCCGCCCAGCCCGAACGGGTTGCCGACCGCCATCACCCAGTCACCGATCCGCATTTCATCGGAATTGCCGAACTGCACGGATGTCAGCTTGCGCGCCTTGGCGTCGACCTTCAACACGGCAAGATCGGTCTTGGTGTCGCGTCCAACGAGCTCAGCCTTGAGCTTGCCGCCATCGGCAAAGATCACTTCGATCGCGTCCGCATCGGCGATCACGTGGTTGTTGGTGACGACGATGCCTTCCTGCGCATCGATCACGAAGCCTGAGCCCAGCGACTGCACGTCGCGCGGACCCTGATTTTGGCCTTCGCGGTTCTTAAAGAACTCGTCGAAGAAGTCCTGAAACGGAGATCCCTCCGGCAGTTCCGGCATCGGTACAGGCCCCTGGCCCTCCGTACCCGTCACATGCTGGGAGGTCGAAATGTTCACCACCGCGCCAAGCAGATCGTCGGCGAGATCGGCGACGGAAGCCGGTCCCTGGATCGGCGTCGGCTGCGCCGGCTGCCCCTGAGGTGTCCCGGGAGCAGGCGCCGGTGCGGGCTGTGAAGCGGGCGGCACGGATGGTGCGCTAAGCTGAGCAAAGGCTGGAGACAAGCCACTCGTGGCGACGAGCGCCACGGCTGTCAGAAGGCGGAGGCTGGTCCGTACCCCGGTTGACGTCATGACACTTCTCCGATCACCGATGGTCCTGGATCCAGCGCTAGGGATCGTGAGAATCCCGAGCGAAGCAATGGGTGCATGATTGCGAGAAATGAGGCGCGTTTGCGACCCTCAATTCTCGCTCACCACATAAATCCTGTGTGAAAGGCGCTAGCCCCGGATGACCCAGATCAGCACCACGCCGGCGATCATGGCGACCAACCCGCCGATCCGCAACACACCATCGGATGTTCCGCGCACCTCCTCGGCGAGGCGGCGCGCGAAAAACGGAAAGCCGCAATAGATCAGGCCTTCGATCACCAGAACGAGGCCGATCGCGTCCAGAAAATCGTTCACTTGCGAGAACGATTACTGGGCGGCGGGCGCAGGCGCTGCCGGAGCAGGAGCCGCCGGCGCCAAAGGGGCTGGAGTTGCCTGCGCAGCCGGACCGGATGCCGTCGGACGAGCAGGAGCAGGCGATGCCGAACCGGCCCCCATCGGGTTCTGGAAGAAGCGGAAGAAGTCCGAATCCGGAGACAGGAGCATGGTCGTGCCCTGGCCGTTCAGCGCCTGGTCGTAAGCCGACATCGAGCGATAGAACTCGAAGAACTGCGGATCGCGGCTGAAGGCGTCGGCAAAGATCTTGGAGCGTTCGCCCTCGCCTTCACCGCGCAGGATCTCGGATTCCTTCTGCGCTTCGGCCGTGATCTCGACGACCTCACGATCGGCACGAGCCCGGATCCGCTGAGCCGCTTCACGACCGCGCGCACGCAGGCGCTCAGCCTCGGCCAGACGTTCGGCCTTCATGCGCTCATAGGTCTGCTGCGACACTTCCTGCGTCAGATCCGTACGGCGGATGCGGACATCCGTGATCTGCAGGCCGAGTGAGGTTGCGTCGGGACGCAGCTGATCGGCCACTTCCTTCATCATGTCACCGCGCTCTTCGGACAGTGCGGCTTCAAAGCCACGCAAACCATAGACCCGACGCAAGGCAGCGTCGAAACGGGTGCGCAGACGCTGTTCGGCCAGCTGTACGCTACCCGAAACGGCGGAGCGGAAGGTCCGAGCATTTTCGATGCGATAGGCAACGAAGGCATCGACCTCGTAGAACTTGCCGCCCGAAACCTGCACGCGAATATTGTCGAGGTCGAAGCGCATGACGCGGTCGTCCACGAGCTGCACATTGTCGGCATCCAGAAAGCCGAAAGGCGCTTTGAAGTAGATACCGGGCTCGGTTTTCACGTCCACTATTTCGCCGAAGCGCAGAACGATGGCCTGCTGACGCTCATTCACCACGAAGATCGAGGAATAAAGCAGCAGGGCGAGAACCGCGACGATGATGAGGACTGCGGGAAGACGATTCGTCATCAGTTCGACCCTCCCGTGGTCTGGCCGGTTGCCTGGCTATGATTGTAGACCGGTTGCGACGTATCCTCCGCGGCCGGGCGGTTTTGCAGCTGAGGCAGCGGCAGATAAGGCACAACGCCCGATCCGTTGCCGCTCGCGCTCGGCTCCACGATCACCTTATTGGAGTTGCGCAGCACACGCTCCATGGTTTCCAGGAACAGGCGCTGACGGGTCACTTCCGGCGCCAGCGCATACTGGTCGTAAACCGACACGAAGCGCTGTGCCTCACCCTGAGCCTCCTGCACGACGCGGTTCTTGTAGGCCGCGGCTTCTTCGCGAAGCTGCGCTGCCTGGCCACGCGCCTGGCCGAGCTTCTGGTTGGAATACTGGTTGGATTCTTCCACGAAGCGGTCTTCGTCCTGTTCAGCGCGCTGCACTTCGTCGAACGCATCGGCCACTTCGCGCGGCGGTGCTGCGTCCTCGATCGAAATCGCATTCACATTGATGCCCGCCTGATACTGGTCGAGCGTACCCTGGATGATGCCACGAACAGCCTCGGCGATGCCTTGGCGATCGTCGCGGAAAATGTCTTGTGCCGGACGGCGGCCAACGGCCTCGCGCATCGCGCTTTCGGCAACCTGGCGTACCATTTCCTCGGGATCGGCCACCTTGAACAGGTAAGCGATCGGATCGGACACCTGATAAGCCACGGAGAACCGGACATCGACGATGTTCTGGTCGCCCGAAAGCATCAGACCCGACGTGTTCTGCCCGCCGCGCGCTTCGCCGATATTGACCAGCTTTTCCGCGATGTTGGCGATCTCGACCGTTTCCACCGGCCACCAATGGAAATGCAGGCCCGGCTCGGAAAGCTCGGCCTTGGGTTTGCCGAAGCGCAGCTCGACCGCAACCTCGTCAGGCTGCACCGTGTAGATGGACTGGATGGCCCAGAAACCAAGAAGAACGATGGCGATCAAGCCGTAAAGCGCCGGGCTGCCGCCGAGACCGGTGCCTACCCCGCCGCCATTATTGCCGCCACCGCCACCCGGCAGCGCGCGACGCAGACGATCCTGGCCGCGCCGGATGATGTCTTCGAGGTCGGGCGGCGTACCCTGGGGTCCGCTTGGACGGTTGGGCTTTTGCCCCCAAGGCCCGTTGCCGCCGTCACCGCCGCCGCTACCGCCATTGTTGCTGCCGCCACCCCACGGCCCGCCGCCGCCGTTGCTCTGATTATTCCAGGGCATTCAAGTCCTTTCGAAACACGCCGTGCTTGCGGGGAATTATCGCTCCACCACACCCTTGCCATCTCTATAGGCACCCACAGCCACGCTTTCAACGCGACCGAACAACCACTTGGAAGAAGGTTAAGCGCGTGAAGGCGCTGGACCGCCCTTAGGGCGATGCGCGGCGGCGCTCGTAAACCACACAACGGGTGGGATACTGGTCCTTTTCTCCAGCCGGCACTTCGAGGCTGGTGGTTTCAACAAAGCGTTGCGGATCAATGGGCGGGAAGGTCACATCGCCATCCACATCGGCCAGTACATGCGTGACCCGCAATCGGTCCGCGATCCCCATGGCCTGCTCGAAAAGCTGCCCACCGCCAATCACGCAGATTTCATCGGCTTCCGGCAGGGCTTTGGACCGTGTGCGCGCCAGAGACAGCGCATCCGCCAGCGAGTGCGCGATTTCGACGCCTTCGGGATGATAATCGCGATTGTGCGTGACGACGATGTTGAGCCGTCCGGGCAAGGGCTTGCCGATGCTCTCATACGTCAGCCGGCCCATCACGACAGGCTTGCCCATCGTGTCGGCCTTGAAGCGCTTCAGATCGCTCGACAAGCGCCAGGGCAGTTGCCCGTCGCGGCCCACCACGCCATTCTCAGCGACTGCCACCACAAGCGTCACATCCATGCCCGTCTCCCCCTGCTTGACGAGCACCTTAGCAGCTTGTTTTCAAACGGCTACCTCGGCCGCGATCGCCGGATGCGGATCGTAGCCATCCACGACGAAATCCTCGATGCGGTAATCGTCGATGCTGGCAGCCTTACGGGCCAGCCGCATGGTCGGCATCGGCCGTGGCTCGCGCGACATCTGTTCCTGCGCGGCCTCGAAATGGTTGAGGTAGAGATGCACGTCACCGCCGACCCACACGAAGTCGCCAAGTTCGAGATCGGCCTGATCCGCCAGCATCAGCATCAGTGCCACCGTGCCCACCCAATTGAACGGCGCGCCAAGCAGAAGATCGACCGAACGCTGCATCATCATGCAGGACAGCCGGCCCTTCGAAACGAAGAACTGATACACCATGTGGCAGGGCGGCAGCGCCATCTCACCGAGTTCCGCCACGTTCCAGGCATGAAACAGCATGCGGCGGCTTGCCGGATTGGTTTTCAGCGTCTCCACCAGCGTCGCGATCTGGTCATGCACGCGGCCGTCCGGCCCCTGCCAGCGCCGCCATTGCTTGCCATAGATCGGCCCAAGCTCGCCCCAGCGCGCCGAGAAGTCATCGTCGGAAAGGATGCGGTCTTCGAAATCCTTCTGGCTGATCGCCTCGCCGCTAGCTTCACGATACTTCGCCAGCGGCCAATCGCTCCAGATCCGCACATTCTCCTGCAACAGCGAGCGCAGATCGGTGCGGCCGGTCAGGAACCACAGCATTTCCTTGACCGCCGTTTTCCAGAACACCTTCTTGGTGGTCAGGATCGGCACCTGCCCGTTCGACAGGTCGAAGCGCAAGGTTTCGCCAAACAGCGAGCGCGTACCGACGCCAGTGCGGTCCAGCCGCTCGTCGCCGCGTTCGAAAACACGGGCCATCAGGTCGAGATACTGCTGTTCCGGCGCGGTGAAGGCCGCAGGCAATCTGTTGAGCATGGCCTATGCCCTTACACGATTCTCAACCCTTTCGGGAGGGACTCCAGCAACGAAGTCGCCTCGTCAGCACTATGTGAAGAGGGTTGGGAAACTTTGTTCATTAGCGAACCGTTTCTAAAGCGTCGGTTCCGCACCATCTGCATGCAGGATTGCGCTGAGCCCCATTCGGATCAACAGGAGAACTGCGATGGCGAACCGTACCAAGATGAACTGGTCGGATGTGACGCCGAGGCCGCTTTGGCTGAACCGTCGCGCCCTGATTGCCGGCATGGGCGCAACCGCTTTGGCCTCGCCCGCACTCGCAAAAATCGCCGCGCAGCCGAGCCGTTTTTCCACCGACGCCAAGCCGAACACGCTGGAAGAGATCACCAACTACAACAACTTCTATGAGTTCGGCTGGGACAAGACCGATCCCGCCGCCAACGCCGGCCAGCTGAAGATCGATCCTTGGTCCGTTCAGGTAGACGGCCTGGTGGATCGTCCCGGCACCTATGATCTCGCCGACATCATGAAGGACCGCCCACTCGAGGAGCGCATCTACCGCTTCCGCTGCGTGGAAGCCTGGTCGATGGTGATCCCCTGGATCGGCTTCGAGCTCGCCGGCCTGCTCAACCGTTTCGGCGTGCAGCCCTCGGCCAAATACGTCGCGTTCCAGACCCTTCATCGCCCCGAAGAAATGCCCGGCCAGCGCGCAGGCGGCATCAATTGGCCCTATGTGGAAGGCCTGCGCCTGGATGAAGCGATGAACCCGCTCACCATCATGGCGACCGGCCTTTACGGCGAGAACCTGCCCAAGCAGAACGGCGCGCCCTTGCGCCTCGTCGTGCCATGGAAATACGGCTTCAAGTCGATCAAGAGCATCGTCAAGATCAGCCTCGTCGCCGAACAGCCGCCAACGACGTGGCAGCAGCTGCAGCCCAGCGAATATGGCTTCTTTGCCAATGTGAACCCCGAAGTGAACCACCCGCGCTGGAGCCAGGCGACCGAACGCACGATCGGCGGCGGCTTCTTTGCCAGCCGCAAGGAAACGCTGAAGTTCAACGGCTATGGCGACGAAGTGGCCAGCCTTTACAGCGGTCTCGATCTGGCGAAAAACTATTGATCGCCCGCCTCGATACCTGGCTGAAGCGCGTCCCGAACTGGGCCGTCTGGCTGGCGGGCTTTCTCCCGCTTGCCTGGCTAGTCTGGCTCGTCGTCAGCAATGATCTCGGCGTCGACCCCGTCAAGGAGATCGAGCATCGTCTGGGCAAGATCGCGCTGTGGTTCCTTATTGGCGGCCTCGTCATCACGCCGCTGCGAAAGTTCGTCGGCCTCAACTTCCTGCGCTATCGCCGCGCGATCGGCCTGCTCGCCTTCATCTATGTCGTGCTGCATCTCATGGCCTGGGCGGTGTTCGACATGGGGCTTCTTCTGAGCCAGGCCGCCAACGACCTGTTCCGCCGCCCCTATCTGATCTTCGGCATCAGCGCCTTCATCCTGCTGATCCCGCTCGCGGTCACTTCGAACAAGGCGTCGATCCGCAAGCTCGGCGCCAACTGGCGACGTCTGCACTGGCTGGTCTATCCCGCCGTACTGCTCGGCGTGGTGCATTATCTCTGGCAGATGAAGGTGATCCGCACCGAAGGGTGGATCTGGCTCGCCGTCGTTATCCTGCTCCTGGCCACTCGGATCAAGTTTCCAAAATCGTCCCGCTAAGCACCTTTGCAGCGCCGGATAACTAACCTATATCAGACCCTGTCAGCTTGACTGACTATGGAAATAAACGGCCGTTGAAATAAGCCATTCGGACCCGGGGGCGGTACCCGGCGCCTCCACCACGAACCGCTCCTTTGAGCGGCTGGTGCTGGGGGCGAAATAGGATCGACGAGGGTGTAAAGAGCGGACTTTTTCCCGGCATTGTACCACCGTTATCGGGCTACAACTGTAGTTGCAAACGACAACTATGCGGAAGCACGTCTCGCCGCTTAATGCGGTGCGATAGCTTCAAATCAAGCCCTAGGGGTTCGCACTTCTAGGCGGGGTTCGGAGGTACCTGGCAACAGA
Source organism: Tianweitania populi (assembly GCF_014652875.1). Taxonomy (GTDB): domain Bacteria; phylum Pseudomonadota; class Alphaproteobacteria; order Rhizobiales; family Rhizobiaceae; genus Tianweitania; species Tianweitania populi. Next base: position 1,323,032 of record NZ_BMZQ01000001.1, read on the forward strand.
AACCTCCACTTCCCCTTTTTGTCTCTATCCATCTTTCGTGAAGCCGCACCTTCCCCAGCTTCAAGGCCGCGCCATATCGTTGTGAGTTTACGAGGAAGCCAAGCTTCTCTAAAGCTACGCCAACGATTCAACCGGACCTGCCTGGCTCCATGGCCGAAGACCACATTCGCTACGATATCCTGGCCCAGGAAGCACTGCGCGGCGTCATGCGCAAAGTGCTGATCGAGGTCGCGCGCACCGGTTTGCCGGGCAACCACCACTTCTTCATCACCTTTCTGACGGGCGCGCCCGGCGTGCGGATTTCGTCGCGCCTGAAGGAACGTTACCCTGAGCAGATGACCATCGTGGTGCAGTTCCAATATTGGGACCTCAAGGTTACCGATACCGGCTTCGAGGTCGGCTTGTCCTTTTCCGACGTACCAGAAAAGCTTGAAATCCCATTCGCAGCCGTGCGCGGCTTCTATGATCCGTCGGTCAATTTCGAGCTGGAGTTCGACGTCAAGCCGGTTGAACCGGCCGCCGCTCCCGTTGAGCCCACGCCGATGCTGAAGGCCGTCGACAACAATGCGCCCGCGGAGCCGAAGCCTCTTCCGGCAAAGGCACCCAAGGCCGAAAAGACCAAGAAGGCCCAGGAGCCCGCGCCAAGCGAACCGACCGAAGACAAGTCGGAAGACGAAGCGCCAAAGGCCGGCGCAGATGTCGTATCCCTCGACGCCTTCCGCAAGAAGTAAGCGCCGTCATGGGCGACATCGTCAATCTCCGCACCGTCCGCAAACAGCGCGATCGTGCGGAGGATGCCCGCAAGGCTGACGAGAACCGCGCCCGCTTCGGCCGCACCAAGGCCGAAAAGCAGGCGGAAGCCAAGGCTGCCGAACGCGCTGAAACGCAGCTCGACAATCACCGCCGCGAGCCCTGACGGCTTCGATGAGCGGCGTCCTCAAGCGCTCGGTCACGATCGGCGGCCATCGCACCAGCTTTTCGCTCGAAACCGCCTTCCACACCGAACTGGAGCGCATCGCAGCCAAGCGCGCTACCAGCATGAGCGCCTTGATTGCCGAAATCGACGCCGCCCGCGATCCCGCCACCAACCTGTCCTCGGCAATTCGCCTGTTCGTGCTGGCCGATCTTAAGGCGCAGGTCGAGCAGGTTTAGCGCATCCCGGCCGATTGCCGTACGACGCCATCAAAGATCATACTGATTGACCTGAACATGCTTGGCCCGCCCGGCGCCCAGCCCGGCCGTAATCGCACCGCCGCCGATCAAGAGCAGCAGCCATGCGCAGGCAACGAAGCTGCCGGTCCAGCTATGGATCAGACCAACAAGCAGCGGCCCGAGCGAGGCGATTACATATCCCCCGCCCTGCGCCATGCCCGACAGATAAGCCGCGACACGCGCATCGGGCGAGCGCAGCACGATCATCGTCATCGCCACCGCGATCAGTCCGCCCTGCCCGATCCCCTGCACCACTGCCAGGATCCAGATCGACCACAGGGGCGCGAAGATGAAGCCGAGCAGCGCCAGCATGGCGCAGCTGATCAGAACGGTATTGATAAGGCGCTGATCGCGGCAGCGCACGGCGATCGACGGGATGACCAGACAAGCCGCAACCTGCACCATCACGTCGGTCGAGACCACCAGCCCGGCCGTCGCCGCATCCAAGCCGCGCTCGCGCAGGATCGGCGAAAGCCAGCCGAACACGATATAGGCGAAGGCCGATTGCAGGCCCATGAAGAAGGTCACCTGCCAAGCTAGTGGGTCGCGCCAAAGCCCTTCTACCCGGTGCTGTTTATGCGCATGCGCCGCGTTGAGACGGAGGGTTTGCGGTGCCCATATACAGGCGACCGCTAGAGCGGGCAGCGCCCATACCGCTAAAGCGAGCTGCCAGCTTCCGAACGCGGTTTCCACCGGAACAGTTATGCCGGCGGCAGCGGCGGCGCCGGCACAAAGCGCCATCGTATAAAGCCCCGTCATCATGGCCGCGCGATCGGGAAAGTCGCGTTTCACCAGGCCGGGCAAAAGCACGTTGCCAACGGCGATCGCGGCACCGGACAGAACCGTGCCGAAGAACAGGATCGGCACCCAGCCCAAGCCCCGCAGGCCTGTCCCCAAAGCCAGAACAAGCAGAACCGCCAATAGAACCCGCTCTGCCCCCAGCCGCTGCGCCAGTCGCGGCGCTATCGGCGCAAAGAGGCCGAGACAAACAACTGGCAGCGTGGTCAGAACGCTGGCGCTGGTCGTGGATAGCCCGGCCCCTTGCACCACTTCGGGCAGGATCGAAGACAGGCTGGAAAACACCGGCCGCAGGTTGGCGGCAATCAGAACCAGGCTCAGGCCCAGCAAAAAGCGTGCAGCGGTTGAGCGCGCAGGCGTAGCAAGCGGCGCGGGCGCACTGTCGGCTTCCGCGTCGATCAGCGTGATCTCGGTTTCTTCAAAAGAACCGGCGGGTGATGCGGGTCGTTGGATCATCAAGCAGCCAAGCCACGAAACGCCCGCCGCTTCAACCGCATTTGCCTCTGGCCTAATCGTTCACGCGCAAATGGTGGACGAGGTGGCCATCGACGGAAAACGGCTGACGCGGTCCCACTCGCGAGAAGGTAAAAGCAAGATCGCGTCAGCACTCAGCCGCTTGAAAGCCTAAAGCGCTTCTTCCTCAAACACCGAATGTCACCCGCCCGCTCTCATCGATCATCCATGCTGGGTTCCACGCGATCTCCCAAGCGTGACCATCTGGATCGCTGACATAACCCCGAAAGCCGCCATGCGGAGGCGCATCGCCTTTACGAAGCAGGGTTCCGCCCGCAGCCACCAGTTGCTCGATCACAAGATCGACGTCGTGCCGCTCAGGAACATTATGCGCGAGAGCGATCGCGCTGGGCGCTGCCTGGCTAGCGCGCTGCATGTCACCGTCCAGCCCCGGGTTCTGCCACGTACCGAGCATAAGGCCGTTCATCTGGTAGAAGATGATCTCATCATTCTCGAACACGGGCGCCCAACCGAACCCGCCGACATAGAAGCCGCGCGAACGTGTCATCGACTGGACACCCAACGTGATGACGGAAATCTGTTGTTGCATAGCCAAAGTCCTTCTCTTGCTCGCGCACCATTGCTGCGAACACTCAAGGTCTTGGGCCGCCTCGTAAGGCAGAAGGACCCGCTCACGCGGGGGCCGGGCCAACCGCACCGACCTAACCTGTTTCAGACAGGACAATGATATGGATTGCAGTGCCGAAATCAAGCAGGCAACGCACAGCCCACCGGACTGCACATATCAGCGTGTCGCGTTAATTCGGCAGGTTCTCGAACACGCCCGGCAACGTTCCACCAGCGCCTGGGGCTGATGGTGGTTGCAGAGGCTGAAGGCCCTGAGTTTCTGGGATCTCGGCTGGCATCTGGAAAGGCGCCGGGGGATCGTTGCGCGGTGTGGGAGCCGTTGTCTGGGGTTCGGGCGCCGGCTGCGTGCGGCGTTCTTCCTGCGCTCGTGCTGCTTGAGCCGCGCGCTCGGCTTCGCGCCGGGCCGCTTCGGCCGCCGCTTGCGCTGCCCGCTCGGCTTCCTGTCGAGCGGCTTCCGCTGCCTGCCGCCGCTCTTCTTCCTGCCGGGCGCGTTCAGCCGCAGCAGCTTCTTCGCGGGCCGTTTGCAGCGCCGTGTAATACCGGACTTCGCGTCGCAAACGCTGTTGCTCCATGAGCTGCGCCTGCATCGCCTCCACTCGCGCCTGCTCGATCTCCAGCGCGCGCTGCGTCAGGAATTGCGCGAGGGCGGTCGTGTCATAGTTGACCTCGGGCGTATCCAGCGTCCCCCCGATGCCCAGCGTCACCGTTGGCTCGGAACCGCCAAGCGCATGATCGCCCGCCTGATAGGCCACGGTGGCCCGGCCGTTCAGCACGTCACTCGCGGCATCGAAGGCCAATTCGGTCGCCAGCATCGATGCTCCCGCCGCAAACTGGGTCAAAGGCATGCGTAGTGTGCCATTAGCCAAGCTGAACGCGACATCGGCATTGCCGGCCTGCGTGCGCCCTTGGCTCATGATTACAGGCGCGAACGACCGAACAGCCTCGTCATCCACCGTGCGGCCGATCTTGTCGGCTTCCGCAATCAAAGCCGGCAGAGCATCGGGGTTCAGCCCGTCAATCGTCACATCGCGAAGCTTGGCCGTTCCGGAGCCCGACAAGGCCGCAACCACACCATCAACCGACTTGCCGCTGCCGCTGACTGTCACGCCAAAGTCGCCTTGCCCGCCAAGTGCGGCCTGGCCGGTGAGTGCGGTAAGATCCGCATCGTTCAAGGCAAGCTGCGCCGAAAACAGCGCGCTGCCGGCGCTGTTTTCCAGACTGGCCAGCCCGCTCAACCGGCCATCGGCATAGGTGGCGGCAAGATCGCTGATTCGCAGGCCTTCATCATCGAGCTTCAGGTTCATCGCGGCATCGCTGATCAACACGCCCGCACCCGCTTCCAGCCGGCCGGTCGCCAGACGCATGTCGAGCGTCAACGGCAGCGTGCTCGTCGTCGCAAACGGCTTTTGCGGCCAGCTGCGATCCGCCGTGGCAGCGATACTGTCGGCCCCAAGCAGCATCGCCGCGGCTTCCGCAAGATCGACCCGCCCAACCGACAGATTGCCGGCAATATGCGGGCGCGCGTCCCGCAACTCGGCCGTTACCGTGCCGTCGACATCGTCGTGGTTCCACGATCCTTCGACGCTCGATGACAGCTTCCCGGCTTCCAGCGTCAGCGACCCTGCCAGTCCCACCGGCGTGCCAAGCCCCATGCCGGGCACACCGAGCCCAGTCGTCATCAGCCATGGCTCGATATCGCCAGCCGAAAGCCGCGCCTCGCCCTGTGCCTTTGGCTCGTTCTCGTTGAACGAAACGGATCCATCAAAACCGGCATCAATGTCCTCGCCACGCAAGGCAAAAGAGGTGCGCATGCCGTTCTGCAGCGAACCATCAAGCGACAACGTGGCATCTGAGCGATCGAGCAGCCCCAGCGGCAGCGAGGTGATCCCGCTCAGCGCCAGCAGTGCGGCGCCATCATCATTGGCAGCATCAAGCGAGATCGTCATCGGCATTTCGGGCAGCGGCTTGGAAAGATCCGCCGTGCTTGCCGTCAACTGAAGGCTCGTGCCGCCGCTCTTCCCGCGCGCGCTCAGCGCCAAGCCACGCGGTTGCGCCTCAGCACCGCCGGCACTGGCGGCACTCGCGATGACGTCGATCTGCGTGTCGGCAAACAGTCCGGGATAAGCCACCGCACGGTCGTTCAGCGCCTGCAACGCGGCAATCGCAGGATAACGCGACGCCAGCTGACCGATCAGCGGCGCGAGATCCGTCGCAACCAGCGAAGCGTCGATGTCGCCCGTAGGCACGCTGCCCAAATTGTCCACGCTGCCGGTGGCGCTGATGCTGGTGCCCGCCAGTCCACCGATCGCCAGACGATCGATTTCCAGCCGCTCGCCGCGCAGCCGCAGGGCGGTGTCGAGTGTTTCAGCAACCAGCCCCGAGGCCCGCACCGGTCCGGCCTTGATCTGGAAGTCGAGATCATGATCCGCCAACCGCGTCTGACCCTGATCGCTCACGAAGATCGACGCAAAGGCGGCCAGCCCCTCGACATCCAGCGCGTCGCCGTCGAGCTTCACATTCATCGAAGGCCGCGCATCGGCCGGCTGCGCACGCGTGATCTCGCCCTTGAACCGCGCATCGCCAAGCTGCAGCTCAAGCCCTCGCAGCTCCTGCCGCTCCCGGCTCATCTCCACCGTCGCGTCGAAGCCTGCCGCCGGCAGCACCCGGATCGCCTCGTCGACATCGCGCGAAAGCCAGGCCGCAAAGCCGGACGGCTGCGACACCGCCAGAAGCAGCTTGCCGCTGAAGCCGAAATCATTGCCAGCGCGCAGCAGCCCACTGCCCTCGAGCCGCGTCCGGCCCGGCAAACTCGCCGCGAACGTATCCAGTTGCCAGCCTTGGCGCGCCGGCTGCGCCGAAAGCCGGACGTCGCGGATTGTCGTATCGCCCGCCACCACCGCCGGCAGGTTGACTTCAACCGTGCCAGGAATAGTCGGACGCGGCAGCGCGTTGACAACGCGCTCCAGCGCGTTCAGCCGCTGTTCCAGCGTCACGCCTGGCCCGTCCGCCCCTGCCACCGTCTCATCGAACCGCACCTGCGCACCATGGGCGCGGATCACAAAACGCGGCTCGGGTCCGAAGGTAATCTCCGCCGTACCATCCGCCGTATAAGGGTTCTCGGTCGGCCCGGTCTCGAACCGCGCTTCGTTCAGCGCCAACCGCTCGCTCGACATAACAAAGGCGCCCGACACACGGTAATCCGGCGGTGGCGGTGGTACTGTCGGCTCACCTTGGCGCGGCTTGGGAGGCAGCGCATTGCTCGCTGTCAGCCGCAGCGTGCCGGCATAATCCGGTTTGCGATCGGCAAACTTCAGCGTGCCGTCGAGTTCCCCGGCGATCGGATACGCATCCGGCCCGCCGGAAATCCGCAGCCGCATGCCCCCCGTCTCATCCACTGCGCCGGTGCTGATACCGAGCGTCGATGGCAGCCCGTCGAGCTTCATGGTGCCATCCATGCGCCACGGACCCGCCAGCGTGCGTGCCGAAAGGCTTGCATTCAGGCCCGTCATGCTGTGGGTGAGCCCGCTCGGCCCATGCACGAGATCGACCTGGCCATCGGTGATGGTCAGCGCTTCAACCGAAATCTGATGCGGATCAAACGGCGTCGACGGACGCACCGCCCAGTCGATCGCCCCGTCCTGATCAACCGCCACCCGCAGATGCGGACGCACCAGTCGCATGTCGAAGATGCGGAATTCGCCCGACATCAGCGGCGCCAGTTCGGCGTCCATGGAGAATGTTTCCGCCGTCATGGCGGTTTCGCCCGGCTTCGTGCCGGCCACATGCACGTCGGAAAAGGTCACCGACGGGAACGGCAGCAGCCGCGCGCTGGCATCCCCTTCCACCGTCACCTGGCGACCGAGGATCTTGCTCGCTTCTGCCTCGAACTGCGCCCGGTAATTCGTCCAGTCGATGAAATACGGACCGACCAGCGCTGCCGTCAGCACAAGAACGATCAGGCTTCCAACAATGACGAACAAACGGGCCAGAATGACTGCTCCAGGCTTGAACCGGCACGAACCGGCTTTGCTTCATTCAGTCTAAAGCCTTAGGCTCCCGGCTTGAAGCACTCAAGCCAGGCAATCCCGGTCTATCCCGCGCTGAATCGCTTTCTCAAGCTATGCCGGTAAGATCTTGCCGGGATTCATGATGTTGAGCGGATCGAGTGCCGTCTTGATCGCCTTCATCACGTCTACGGCTCCGCCAAGCTCTTCGCGCAGATAAGCCATCTTGCCCTGCCCGATTCCATGCTCGCCGGTGATCGTCCCGTCCATCGCGATCGCCCGCCGCGCCAAGCGCTCGATGAAGCCTTCCGCACGCTCGATCTCGTCGGGATCGTTCATGTCGATCAGCACCAGCGTATGAAAATTGCCGTCGCCGGCGTGACCCACGATCGGCGCGATCAGACCGGTGTCCGCGATATCCTGTTCGGTTTCGGCGATGCAGTCGGCCAGCCGCGAGATCGGCACGCAGGCGTCGGTCGACAGCGCCTTCTTTTCCGGCGCCAGCGCTTCGGCCGCATGATAGGCGTTGTGCCTGGCCTTCCACAGCTTGGCGCGTTCTTCCGCAACCTTGGTCCAGCTGAACGGCCCGCCTTCAAGCTCGCTCGCGATCTCGCCGAACAGTTCCGCCTGCTCCGCCACGCCCGTTTCCGAGCCGTGGAACTCCAGGAACAAACAGGGCTGCTCGGGATAATCCGTCTTGTTGTAGCGGTTGATCGCCTGCATCTGCAGCGCATTGACGATCTCGATGCGCGCGACGGGAATGCCCATCTGCACGGTCATAATCACCGCGCGACAAGCCGCATCCAGCGACGGGAAGGTGCAGATCCCGCCGGAAATCGCCTGCGGAATGCCGTAAAGCTTGAGCGTGAGCGCCGTGATGACCCCAAGCGTGCCTTCCGAGCCCACCATCAGCCGCGTCAGGTCGTAGCCCGTGCTGCTTTTCTTGGCGCGCTTGGCGGTCTTCACGATCGACCCGTCCGGCATTACGACTTCCAGCGCCAGAACATTGTCGCGCATCGTGCCATAGCGCACGGCATTGGTGCCGGAAGCCCGCGTCGCCGCCATGCCGCCCAGGGTCGCATTCGCGCCCGGATCGATCGGAAAGAACAGGCCCGTATCGCGCAGGTGCACGTTCAGCTCCTCACGCGTCAGACCCGGCTGGATCGTCACGTCGAGATCATCCGCGTCGATCACGATCACCTTATTCATGCGCGCCATGTCCAGGCAGATGCCGCCGGCCGGCGCATTCACCTGGCCTTCCAGGGAAGAGCCAACGCCGAACGGAACAACTGGCACACGGTTCGCCGCGCACAGCTTCACGATCTCGCTGACTTCTTCCGTGGTTTCAGGCCAAACCACCGCATCCGGCGCCTGCGTGGGAAGATAGGTCGTGGTGTGGCCATGCTGTTCGCGAAAAGTCTGGCCGGTCTGGGCGCGATCGCCAAAGCGCGCCTTCACCGCAGCCACGACAACAGCAATACCCTCTTCGTTGCGCGCCGCCGCAACCGCATCCTTCAACGCCATGACACTCTCCCCGGTCGTCTTCAAACCCGCGCCGTAACGACGGGCTCTATCATGATGCGCCTTCTATCGTTTATCCGAGAACGGCGCACCGATTTTTCCTGAGGTGATATGAGGAGATTGCCCGTGAACTTGACCTCGCCCCTGCCCGTTCCCTTCACATCCACACCGCTGGACCTACAGAAGGACTGGATCGACTATAACGGCCACCTCAACATGGCCTATTACAACGTCTTGTTCGATCGCGGCTTGGATCAGGCCTGGGATCTTCTGGGCATCGGTGCGACCTATGCGGCCACCCGCAAGCTCACCACCTACACGGCCGAAATCCACATCTGCTATATCCGTGAACTGCATCTTGGCGCGCAGGTCACCGTTTCGACGCAGGTGCTCGATGCCGATGAAAAGCGGCTCCATGTCTTTCAGGAAATCAACCATGTCGACGGCTGGCTCGCCGCCACATCTGAAAGCCTGACGCTGCATGTCGACATGGCAGGCCCGAAGGTCACGCCCTTCCCCGCCGACATCAAGGCCAACATCGATGCGATGCTCGCCGCCCATGCCGAATTGCCCCGCCCCGAGCGAGCCGGTCGCACCATCAGCATCAAGCGTAAGGTCTGAAAGGACCCTCAGCCGTAAGCGTAAGGACCGCCCTTCTGCAGAGCGCGCTTATAGGCCGGTCGCGACTGGATCTTTGTCAGCCAGGAAATCGTCTTCGGACGATCACGGTCCAATCCCGCCCGCGCCCGCGCGGCTTCAAGCGGAAAGCTCATCATGATGTCGGCGGCAGTCATGTCGTCGCCGGCAAACCACTGCCGCTGCTTCAGCGCGCTTTCCACATAATCCAGATGCACATCGATCATCGGCTGGATGCGCTTCATCGCAAACCGGCCCATGATCGGCACCTTGCTCAACACCAGCTTCAAGAGCAATGGCGGCATCAGCGAACCTTCGGCATAATGCAGGAAGTGCCGATAGCGCAGCGCGCCTTCGACATCATCGGGAGCACCCAACCGCCCGCCGGCCTTCTCCACCAGATACTCCACGATCGCCCCACTCTCGGCAATCACCCGCCCCTCATCCTCGATCACTGGCGATTTACCCAGCGGATGAACCTGCCTCAACTCCGGCGGCGCCATCAGCGTCGGCAAACGCTCGTAGCGCTTGATCTCATAAGGCAGTTCAAGTTCCTCAAGCATCCAGATTACACGCTGCGAGCGGGAATTGTTGAGGTGGTGAACGGTGATCATGGAAGCTCCTAAGGGCTTGATCCGTCAGCAGAGGATAATTTGCAGATACGAAGATGAGGCTAGCCTCTGCATAACCATGTCGCGCGTGACGAGTGGCATCCGGGCTATGCGAGCGGTAGCAATCAAATAGCAGTCACCGGGATCTTTATGGCCGGTTTCAACGACGACTTCGGCAGCTTCTGCAGCAACCTGTTCATCAATGGGGATCAGCTTGGCTGTAATTTCTTCAAGCGCACTACGAAACCACTGTGCGGGGGACGCATCCCGAAGATCGGGACGATCGCGATGCAGAGGCTTTTGAGCAGCGATCGCCAACTCCCAAGCGGTAATCGGTGAAACGTAAAGAGCGCCTGCTTCCTGACTCTCGGCAATTGCAATGAGAGCTTCGTCCGACAACTGGTCTTGCCCGCTGACAAGCCAAAACAGCGCATGCGTATCTAGCAGAACGCCGGCCAATTAAGTCTTGGGCTTCCGAGCGGTCGAAGATCGAATGGCCTGCGAAGCGATCGGCTTGGTGAGATCAACATCTTTCTGGATGGTGAAGGCGCTGGATTTCAGCGCGCCGGCTCCTTTGACGGTCAAAAGCCGGCCGCTTCTTACGTCACGCACAGTCAGTTTCGTTGATGGGAATGCCTGAGACATAGCGGAAATATAGCTCTTTCTTAGAAGACTTGCGAGTACTTCCTAGTTTGCCGATCGTTCAACGCCCGCTCCCAACCTCCACCACCGCATCCGCAAACACCTCCGGTGCCTCCTGCGGGAAGTTGTGCCCGACGCCCGGCACGATTGCGCGTCGGTATGGTCCGGTAAAATGCGGCGCGCTTTTGTCCTCTTCCGAAGGCACGCTGACTTCATCGTCCCCGCCGTCCAGCACGACCGTCGGCACGCTGATCATCGGTTGATCCGCCAGCTGACGCTCCAGCCCCTTAAGCTCCGGATCGCCGGCAACCACCCCGTAGCGATGGCGATAGGAGTGGATGACGACATCCACGAAATCGGGATTGTCGAAGGCTTCGGCTGTCTGGTCGAAGGTTGCCTGATCGAAGCCCCATGTAGGCGACCACAGCTTCCAGATGAACTGCGTCAGCTCGCAACGCTTGCGCGATAGTCCTTCGACCCCGCGTTCTGTGTGGAAGTAATACTGATACCAGTAGCGAAATTCGCTGTCCGGATCGACCGGCTGCTTCGCGCCTGCAATGTCCTGGATGTTGTAGCCCGTCCCGCAGCTCACCAGTCCTAACACCCGCTCGGGCCACAAAGCCGAAACGATGCAGGCAGCACGCCCGCCCCAGTCATAACCACCGAGCACGGCGCGCTCTATATTGAGCGCATCCATCAGCGCCAGAAGATCATTGCCTAGCGCTGCCTGTTGTCCCGACCGCATCGTCTCCGACGATAGAAACCGCGTCGCGCCATAGCCCCGGAGGTAAGGCACGATGCAGCGCCACCCCTGCCCGCTCAGCCGCTCCGCCACCGCGTCAAAGGCATGCACGTCATAGGGAAAACCATGCAGCAGGATCGCCACCGGCCCATCCGCCGGCCCAGTCTCCAGATAAGCGACGCTCAGCGCGCCGGCTTCGATTGTCCTGAGGTGCTGCGAACCTGTTACCATTACGACCTACCATGCTTAGCTGCAGACTGGAAAGAAGTGTTACCGGCTTCGATCACGCGCAAGAGTGTAGACATCACCGCGTTCGCGTTTGCCGACAGCTATGACCAGCACGGTGACTGTTTCATCTTCCACGCGGTAAACAAGCCTGTATCCAAGTTGGCGCAGCTTGATCTTGTAATGGTCCGGCATGCCATGGAGAGCAGAAGCTTGTATGCGAGGCACATCCAATCGCTCACGCAGCTTCTTGACGAACTGTTGGCGAATGGTCGAACCAAGCTTGTCCCACTCCTTCTTCGCGGACGGCAAGAATTCGAGCCTATAGGGCATCGATATCGACCGGCTCGCCCTTCTCATGCGCTCGGGCTTTGATGATCTCCGTCAGATAGAGATCGTCAAGCTGTTCGAGCATGCTCTCATAGACCTCCGCAGGCACCATGTAGGCCATGATCCTGTTATGGTTTAGGACCGCAACGGCCTCGCCATCGGCCGACTCCAACACTGACGAGGGACTTTTTTTCAGGTCTGAGACACTGACTGCGATATTCGCTTCGACCCGCTGCATCATCATGTTCCAACCCGGAAAGATACTAAGTTAAGTACCGTTTCTGGCACTAAACATCAAGTCGGCGGACCCAGCTTGTCAACCCGCTTCAGCGTAACCATGCAGTCCACGCCTCACCCGTCACAGGATCCGTCGTCGGCAGGGCCACCTGCGCCAGCGCGTCTTCGATCACGTGATCTGCGAGATCGCCGGGATGATTGATGTCGCCGTCCTGTCCCGGCGGATAGCCGCCTGCCATCCGGAAGTCGGTCGAGGCGCTGATCCGCTTGTGCCCGACGCCGGCCGGCACGATGCAGACATCACCGACCTCGATCTTGGCCGTAATCCCGCTGTCACCGCCGAAGCCGATCACGGCATGGCCGGACACGCAGGCCAGCACTTCATGACCCTTGGTGTGGAAGTGCCAGAACGGAAAGACTGTATAGACCCAGGTGCCCGTCCAGCCATTGCGCTCGAACAGCCGGCACGCGGCCTCGCCGGCTCTTGCGTCTTCGGGAAGCCTGTTCTTCCACAGGAGAAAAGGCAGGTCGCTGTTGGGAATACCGCGCTGGCGATCCCTAGCGAAAGTGTGGGTTAAAGCCTGTTCGCTCAAATCTGTTCTCCTGCCGCATCCGGGTCCGTTTCCGATCTTTGCCGGATCACAGGACTGATGAAGCCTCCCATCTGCCAAATGAACATCGGTTGAAGCGGTTCCGCAAGGCTGGATGTCGTTGTGTCCCGGCCCCGCCCTCGCTAAACACGGGTTCATCCAGTTGAGGTGAAATGCAGAACTTCGTTACCGATACCGTGCTCAAGCGCGACGTCTTTTCCGAGACGCATAAGGGCCATCTGGCAGATGACGTGGAAACGCCGGTGATCCGCCGCATCGTTTCGGCCGCACCCTGGTGGTCGAAGCCGCTGGCCTGGACGCTTGCGCGCCGCGAGATTCGCGCGCTCAAGGCCGTGCGCGGCCTGCCCGGCACGCCGCAGTTGCTGGCCACCGACAAGGACGGCCTGTTCCGCACCTGGAGCGAAGGCACGCCGCTGCATCTCGCGCGCCCAAGCCATGCCGGCTTCTACCGCGACGCCGCGGTGCTTTTGCGTAAGCTGCGCCGCGCAGGGATCACGCATAACGATCTCGCCAAGCCGCAGAACTGGCTGATGACGCCGGATGGCAATGCCGCCGTGATCGACTTTCAGCTGGCCTCCCTTCATCGCCGCCGCGGCAGCCTGTTCCACACCATGGCTTACGAAGATTTCCGCCATCTGCTGAAGCAGAAGCGCGCCTTCGCGCCGCATCTCCTGACGCCTACGGGCAAACGCCTACTCGCCCGCCGTTCGCTGCCTTCACGGATATGGATGGCGACCGGCAAGCGCGTTTACAACCTCGTCACGCGCGGCATCTTCAACTGGTCGGATGGCGAGGGCACCGGCGACCGTATCGACAATGAGGGCGCGGCCATTCGCGACCAGCTTAGTGCCCTACCCGGCGTCACCGATGTCGCGCTCGCCACCTACCCGTTTCCGCGCAAGGGCACCGGCATCTATGCCTTCGTGGAAGCCGGCGCCGAGCTCGATCCGCATGATCTTGCCCGCCACGGCACTTCGGCCGATCTCGTGCAGCAGGTCGACGCCCTGCCGCGCGATGATCACGGCAACGCCCGCACCGACCTCCTGTCGCTGATCGCCATGAACCGCATGCAGGAGCTGGAAGAGCGCACGGCGTCCGACCCCTTCCTGCGCAAGCTCACCGCCGAGATTTCCGCGGGCCGGCTGAACATGACCGACCGCCGCATCGCGTCTCAGGAACCGGGCCAGAACTAAGCGCGAACGGATTGTCTGGCACTTTAGTCTCGAATCACTACATTGCCGGATATGTCCGATCCCTTTGATTTGCCCTTCTTCGACGAACCCGGCGGCGAACCGGCACCTAATCCTCCCGCCCGTAAAGCCGGGGGCGGTATTGCCGCGCGTGCGATGGCGGCGCGTCGCGGCCCTCAAGCGCAAACGCCCGATTACGTCTCGGGCCTGAACCCCGAACAGCGCCTTGCCGTCGAAACCACGGAAGGTCCCGTACTGGTTCTGGCAGGCGCGGGCACCGGCAAGACGCGCGTGCTCACCACCCGCATCGCCCACATCCTCGCCACCGGCCGCGCTTACCCCAGCCAGATCCTCGCCGTGACCTTCACCAACAAGGCCGCGCGCGAGATGAAGACGCGTATCGGCGTGCTGGTGGGCGAAGCGGTCGAAGGCATGCCGTGGCTCGGCACCTTCCACTCCATCGGCGTGAAACTTCTGCGCCGCCATGCCGAACTCGCCGGCCTGCGCTCGAACTTCACCATCCTCGACACCGACGATGTGATCCGCCTCATCAAGCAGCTGATCCAGGCGGAAGGTCTGGACGACAAGCGCTGGCCCGCGCGCCAGTTCGCCATGATGATCGATGGCTGGAAGAACAAGGGCTACGGACCCAAGGACATTCCGGAAGGCGACGCCCGCTCCTTCGCCAATGGCAAGGGCCGCGAACTCTACCAGGCCTATCAGGACCGCCTGAAGACCTTGAACGCCTGCGACTTCGGCGATCTCCTGTGCCTGCCCATCCGCATGTTCCGCGAGCATCCGGACGTGCTCGCCGAATATCACCGCAAGTTCAAATACATCCTCGTCGACGAGTATCAGGACACCAACACCGCCCAATATATGTGGCTGCGTCTGCTCGCTCAGCGGCCCAAGGCTGAACGCCCAACCTCCCCCTTGAGGGGAGGTCGCGCCGAAGGCGCGGGTGGGGGTAGTCTTGGCACTGAGGGTCCCCCACCCCTTACCCCTCCCCTCCAGGGGGAGGGAGATGCGGCTGCAAGCGAAAACAGAGTCAACCTCTGCTGCGTCGGCGATGACGACCAGTCGATCTACGGCTGGCGCGGCGCGGAGGTCGACAACATTCTGCGCTTCGAGAAAGACTTTCCGGGCGCGGCCGTCATCCGCCTCGAGCGCAACTACCGCTCCACCGCCCACATCCTCGCCACCGCCTCGCATCTCATCGCGCATAATGAAGGCCGGCTCGGCAAGACGCTGTTCACCGAACACAGCGATCCCGACGCTTCAAAGGTCATGGTTCATGCCGCCTGGGACTCGGAGGAGGAAGCGCGCGCGGTCGGCGAAACCATCGAGCAGCTGCAACGCCCCGACCGCGAGGGCCGCCGCCACAACCTCAACGACATGGCGATCCTCGTGCGCGCGTCGTTCCAGATGCGCGAGTTCGAAGACCGCTTCGTCACGCTCGGCTTGAACTACCGCGTCATTGGCGGCCCGCGCTTTTACGAGCGCCAGGAAATCCGCGATGCGATGGCCTATTTCCGCGTCGTTGCCCAGCCGGCCGACGATTTGGCTTTCGAGCGCATCGTCAACACCCCTAAGCGCGGCCTCGGCGAAACCACGATCCGCCAGCTGCACGACATTGCGCGTGCTCGCGGCGTGCCGATGCTGACGGCCGCCGAAGACATCGTCGAAACCGAGGAGCTGAAGGCCAAGCCACGCGCATCGCTGCGCAATGTCGTCGAAAACTTCCGCCGCTGGCAGAAGATGCTCGACAACACTCCGCATACCGAGCTTGCCGAAATCATCTTCGAGGAAAGCGGCTACACCGACATGTGGAAGAACGACCGTTCGGCCGAAGCGCCGGGCCGGCTCGAAAATCTCAAGGAGCTCATCCGCTCCATGGAGGAGTATGAGAGCCTGCGCTCCTTCCTCGAACATGTCGCGCTGGTCATGGATACCGAGCAGAACGCCGAGCAGGACGCGGTCACCATCATGACGCTCCATTCGGCCAAGGGTCTGGAATATGAAACGGTCTTCCTGCCCGGCTGGGAAGAAGGCCTGTTTCCACACCAGCGCTCCCTTGACGAAGGCGGTCGCTCCGGCCTCGAAGAAGAGCGCCGCCTGGCCTATGTCGGCGTCACCCGCGCCAAGAAGAACCTGCATATCTGGTTCGTCTCGAACCGCCGCATTCACGGCCTCTGGCAGTCCACCATCCCCTCGCGCTTCCTCGACGAACTGCCCGAAGCCCATGTCGACGTGGCGGAAGCCGGCTCGTCCTATGGCGGCTATGGCGGGGCCTTCGCGCAGGGGCGCGGGGGTAATCGCCAGAACCCCTACGGCGCATCCCGCTTTGATTCCGTAGGGTCCGGCAACAATGCCGGCTCCGGCTCCTTCTCCAACACCTACGCCACCCCCGGCTGGGCCCGCGCCCAAGCCAACAAAACCGCCGCCACCGACCGCAACTGGGGCACCCGCTCAGGCGCGGGCGTCGAGCGCATCGGCTACGGCGAAACCGATTCCCAACGCGGCGCCGGCCGAGGCTCCGTCAAAACCCGCACCATCGAAGGCGAACTCATCGCCAAATCCACAATGGACACCCCGTCGGCGTTCTCAGTGGGCGACCGGGTGTTTCACCAGAAGTTCGGCAACGGGAATGTCGCGGCGATCGAGGGCAACAAGCTGACGATCGATTTTGACAAGGCGGGGCAGAAGCGGGTGCTGGATGGGTTTGTGACGGGGGTTTGAGGGGCAGCTAATTCAATCAGGAAAAGAGCCTACTTGAAGTCCCAGGGCTACTATTACGAACAATCCCGCGACGCACTGTCAATCGCAATGTATCCAGCGATCGGATTCCACGTTGGATGACTTTGTCGCTCCGATGTTTTATGGCACATCTAGGATTAAGGTGCTTTAGACGGGAGGACAATAGTTCATGAAGATACGGAATCTTGTAATCTCAAATTTTCGAGGTATCCAGCGTGTCGAGGCTACTGACCTGGGCGACACGATCATCATCGCCGGCCAAAATGGTTCTGGAAAGTCTTGTCTGTTTGATGCGATAAGATTGCTGAAATCAACATATGGAGGATATCAGCAAAATGAGTGGCAAAATTTTTTCGGCGAATTTGCCATTCAACTTCACGGCAGCTCAAAACACCTAAGCGGCCTTTTCAATGATCCAACTAAAGATATAGAGATTGAGGCGCAGTTTGTTCTTCGAGATGACGAGAGAGCCTACGTAACCGCTCATGCGGCTGAACTTCTAGAGCAAACAATATGGCAAACTGTCCTTCCGGAAGCTTTTCAATGGGGCGGATACCGGAAGGCTATGTTCGCAGCCCAGTTCCGAGATCAACAACCTGTCGTTTTGCAGCGCGTTGCCAATGAACTGCCTCAGCTTCAGCAAGAACTTGCTCTTCCCCTTCTTACTGCGCGCGTAAAAATAGATTCGGCCGGTCAGATCATAATTACTGACTCAAAGGCCCTCAGTGTAATCTTTAGCAATTATCGACCCCGGAACATTGGCGTTATAGACTTTCACGGAGCACAGCGTCATTACGGACGTGAAGCGGTTCAAGGCATCAACCTCAGCCTTGAGCAAACTAACCTGTCGTACAGTCAGCATACGCTATATAATTATAATAACAAATACAACAATGTGAAAAGCGAAATGGCTGGAAATTTCATCAAGGAGCTACTTGCTGAAAAAGCAAACAGCCAACGATACAATGAAGAGGCATCGCTTGTTGATACTTTGAAGGAGCTCTTTGATTCGTTTTTTCCGGATAAGAGATTTGAAGGACCACAACCGACATCTGACGGAAGCCTATCATTTCCTGTAACTACTCAGAACGGAAGCACCCACGATCTTGATGAATTAAGCTCGGGGGAGAAAGAAATATTATATGGATATCTCCGTATCCGTAGTTCTGCACCGAGGAATTCTATAATCTTGCTTGATGAGCCTGAACTACACCTCAATCCACGGCTTATTCGCGGTCTACCTGAGTTCTACAAAAAGCATTTAGGCGAAGCGTTACAAAACCAGATTTGGTTGGTTACGCACTCGGATGCTCTGATCCGAGAGGCTGTTGGTGGAGTGCCCCCCGTTTCACCGGACAGGTCGGCTAGGTTGATTTAGCCCTGATGAATTGCCGAGGGGAAGCCATCTTGAGCGCGGAATGGGGATGGATTTCGTTGTAGTCCTCGATCCATCCGTCGATGAGCCGGAGCGCCGTTTCGGCGTCCGGTAGTGCCGAGGTGCGGATGTAATCCCGCTTCAGGGTTTTGACGAATGCCTCGGACATGCCGTTCGACTGTGGGCTGGCCACCGGCGTGAAGCAGGGCGTCAGATTGAGCGCCTGGGCAAAGAGCCTGGTTTCCCGTGCTGTATAAGCCGAACCGTTGTCCGAGAGATGCTCGATAGCGTGCGGGGCTCGGGTTGCTGCGAACCGCTTTTCGACTGCCTCCAACATCATGTCGCGCACGTTTGAGCCGGAAATGCCTGCATTGGCGACCGCCGTCCAGGCGATGATCTCCCGGTCGAAGGCGTCGATGATGAAGGCGTGACGAATGACCTCGCCATTCCAGCAGGTGAACTCCAGACCGTCCGAGCACCAGCGCAGGTTGGAGCGCATGACCATGACCTTGCCGTCGTGGAGGCGGCCCTTGCGAACGGCCGTATGCTTCTCCAGTAGCATGGCGTGGTTGCCCATGATGCGATGAACCCGTTTGGCGTTGACGACAGGCTTATCGGCGGCTCGCCTTTCGCGATTGAGGAGCGCGGCGACCCGCCGATAGCCATAGGTTGGCCTTTGATCCACGAGCCTGCGAATGGCGGGCAGAAGCTCTGCATCCTCGACCTTGTGGTATGGCCCGCGCGGCTTTGATTTGCCTTTCAGCCGCTCGACGAGGTTGGAACGGGAGACGCCCAGCGTGTCTGCGACGGTCTTCATCGGGAACCGTCCTTCGGCAACAAGATCGGCCGCGATATCCGTTTTTTTGAGTCCGCTTTGAAAAGGGCTTCGCGGAGGATTTCGACCTCCATCGTCTTACGGCCGAGCATGCGCTCCAACTCGCGGACGCGATCTTCCAGCTTCTTCACTTCCGAATTGCCGACCACCGGCTCGTCAGAATCCACGGCTGCAGTACCTCCCTCGCTCAAGAGCCTGCGCCACCGATAAAGCAGGTTAGGCGCAACGCCATGGCGGCGAGCGGTGGACGATACCGTCTCGCCTGGTTCGAAACTCTGCTCAATGATTGTCAGCTTCTGCTGGGTTGTCCACCGCCTGCGGCGAACATCACCCGTCAGCAATTCAACGTGTCGATACTCGTTAGACATAAGCCTGTCCTCAAGCCTGTGCTTGAGCCTTTCTGCTTATGCCGACTGTCCGGTCGAAATGGGGGGCAGTTCAGTTGGGCGACCGGGTTTCAATGTCTTCCACATGCTTCCCTGCGGAGCTGATCGTAGAGAAACATCTCAGATTCGACCACTCGCGGTTACCGCCGACCTGGATGTAGTACTGGCTGATCTAGTCGGCGACTTGGCAGCATACCGTCCCGGCGGGAAAGGCTTGATCTTTGAAGGCGGAGGTGACTCAGACTTTGATAAGGCATTTGTCGGACAGCTGTTCGCCACTGAACTCCGCGGTATTAATCTCATCTCGGGAACGAACAAAGAGAGGGTCAAATTATTACATCAGGTTCTAAGCCGCGCTTACGAAAAAGGCGATCTTCCAACTAAATATTATGCTGTCACCGACCGGGACACCCTTGACGGGAACGAAGACAGTCCAGCGGTTAACCGGTTCCAATGGGACGTATACCACATCGAGAACTTCCTCTTAGTAGAGAATATTGTGTGTGACGTGGCCAACTCCTTAGGGCTTTCGAATAGATATACGCCGGATACCATTACAAATGCGCTGTCACTAGCGGCGAGGAAGGTTGTGTCTGAGGTTCTCATTCATAGAATGCGTACGCACGCCAACAAATTACTTATAAATTCTATAAACCTCGGATTTTCTCCCAACACGCTAACCATCGGTAAAGAGTTAGGAAGTGCAGTCTCGCGATCTGTCGAGCGCATCAACGGGATACTCACAACCGCCCTTTCAGAGTCCAAGCTTGTAGATGAAGAGCAACGAATTCGAGAGGATATTGAGCAAAGTTTTGCGAATGGTACCTGGAAGAACACCTTGCCGGGTCGCGAGATATTGAAAAGGTTCTGTGACGATGAGAACCTTGGCATTGGCTATGAGGTGTTTAGAAATCTACTAGTCAGCAAGATGGTTGACTTAGGTCATAAGCCCGAAGGTATGCGCAGGATCATAGAGACTGTAAGAGACGACTGACAGGGCTGTTTAAGTCGCCAATTATTCAGGCTCTGAGAACCTATCGGGACTGCTCTGAGGAGGAGCTAAATGACGGGTGTTCTAGCTTGGCACGGCGACTCCCTCACCGGTTTCGCCACTGACGCGCCGATCCGCCCTTCTCCCGTAAAAGGAAGGAACCCCACTCATACCTCCACACTTTCGTCATCCTCGGGCTTGACCCGAGGATCCATGCCAGAACGCTCCTCTCACGCCGACGATGCCGGTTTTCCTCCCTTTTCTTTGACTGTTTCGGCGTGGAGCCTCGGGTCGAGCCCGAGGGTGACGAAAGTGGTAAGGGTGCCGCTAAGCCTTTGATGCTGGTGCGCTGTGATCTTCACGCCAAGAAAAATCTATCCACCCCCCTCCCAACTCCCCCTATCCTCCACCCATCGCCCTCGTTGGGAACTCTGGTGCGCACCGGGGATCAGAGGAGGGCGGCGGTGTCCGGGCTGGTTGCGCGACGGTAGCGTGATCTGGAGGTAATCAGTCCTCCGTAAGCCGGGGCCACGAGCCGGTTCAGCGCTGTTTCGGACCTTTCCAGGGGGAAAGCCATCCGAACAGCCCCCCGGTGCCGCGGCAAGACCACCGACGGACGCGAAACCACCCGCGCCGTACAAACTATCATCAAAGGCGCGGGGTTTCGCGTCCGCTTCCCAAGCAACCAGCGCGGGAAGTCGGAAACCTGTGTCCGGTGGTCAAGCGCAAACCAAATGGTCGGCGCGGCACTACGGAGGTCCGGCACAAGTGCTCAGCGGAAAGGATGGCGAATGCAAGCAACCCGATGCTCGCCCTTCCCTACCGTCCTAAAACTTTCGCGGCTTGCCCGGAACCGGACTGCAACAGTTCTGTTTCCCGTCCTCAAAACAACAACAAAAAGCATACAGGGAATGGCAGTGACGATTGCTGAGGATACGCTCCTTGTTCTCGCCCCTCCGCAGATGGACCTGGCGCGGTCGGAACAGCTGCTTCAGCAGAATGGCGTGAAGCATTATCGTTGCGAGGATGTGGCAGAACTCGCCGCACTCGCACCCATGGCGGGCGGTGCCATGGTGTCGGAAGACAGTCTCGTTGGGGTGGATACCGGCGCGCTCGTGCGCATGCTGGAAGGCCAGCCGCCCTGGTCGGATTTCCCGTTCCTGATGATGGTCGAGCGCAACGACGACGCCGACGACGATGAGCGCCTGGAGCGCTTTGCCAAGCTCGGCAACGTCACCTTCGTGGAACAGCCCTATCTACCGTTCTGCTTCATCGGCAATGTTAAGACCATGCTGAACAGCCGCCAGCGCCAATATCGCGCGCGCCGCCAGTTCGAAAACATGGCCCGCGTCGATCGCGACCTCGCATCCGGGCTGGAGCGCCAGCGCCTGCTGGTGCGCGAACTGCATCATCGGGTGAAGAACACGCTGGCCACCGTCCAGGCCCTGATGAGCTCCACCGCCCGCTCCTCGCTCACGGTGGAAGAATTCCGCCAGGCCCTGCTCGGCCGCATTTCGGCAATGGCCCATGTCCACGAGGTCCTGACCGAAGACAAGTGGCAGGAGGCGCCGCTCCGCGCGCTGTTCGCCTCCCAGCTCGAGCCGGAAGCCGGCCCCGACTTCAAGGGCGAAGCCAGGATCGACGGGCCGGACATCAAGATCCCCTCCCACCTCGCCGTCCCGCTCGGCATGGCCGTGCATGAGCTGACGATCAACGCGCTGAAATACGGCGCCCTGTCTCAAGCCGGCGGCACCGTCGCCGTGTCATGGGAAGTGGAAGCAGCACCTGATCGCATGATGCTGCGGATCGAATGGCGCGAAGAAGGCGGCCCGCCTACCCCCGTCCCGCGCCGCCGCGGCTTCGGCTCGCAGTTCCTCGAACGCGTGCTGCGCCAGCAGGCCGCCGCCGATGTCGAGCTGAACTACCATCCAGCCGGCCTGCAGGTCATCATCCACATGCCCCTGCCCGAGCGCACGTCCTTCCACCTCTTTACGGACGCGTGATAGGATCGCTTAAGCTAGGCGGGCTTCCCACTTCTCAAGGAAGTCCGCGATCGAAAGCGCCTGCATATCAGGGATGGCCTCGAACAACTGTTCCTTCGGCCAATCCCACCAGCCGAGCCGCTCGATCCGCTCCGCGATCGCCGGCTCGAATCGCCGCCGCAGAACCTTCGCCGGCACGCCAGCCACGATCGTGAAGGGCGCGACATCCCGGCTCACCACCGCATTCGCCCCGATCACCGCGCCGTTGCCGATCGTCACCCCCGGCAAGATCACCGCCCCGTGCCCGATCCAGACATCGTGCCCGATCACCACCCGCGCCTGCGCCCGGCTATCTCGCACCGACTGGTCCACGCCGAGAAAGCGGAAGAACTCGTTCGGCCGATAACTCACCTTGTGGCTCGTAATCCGCTCGATCGGATGCGCAAGAGCATTGATCCGCGTGTTCGAAGCAATCGAACAGAACTTCCCGATCGTCGCATGCGCCCCTTCCGCATGACGCTCGAAATAGCTGTAATCGCCAACGGTCACGTCCCTCAGGATCACCCGTTCCGCAATCACCACATGCCGACCGAGCTTGCAGCCCTTCAACTCCGCGCTCTGGTGAAAGCGCGGTTCATCGGGAATAAAGCGGAGGTCTTCAGGATCAGCCATCCGCCTGCTTTACAGAGCTGGATGGCAATCAGGCAAGGATCAGGGCTTGCCCTTGCTCCACGTCACGTTTTGCCCGTAGAGCGGAACAGTCGAGATCGCCATCTTGGCCGACCCATCCTGCACCTGGCGCGAATGCGAAAGGTAGATCAGCGTATCGTTCTGCCGATCATAAATCCGCTTCACCATCCGCTGCTTCCAGATCAAACTAATGCGCTGATCGAATACTTCCTCGCCGCCCTTGCCCAGATCAATATCGCCAACCGTGATCGGCCCGGTCTGCCTGCAGGCGATGGAGGAGTCGGACGGATCCTCGAACCAATTGCCCTTCTTCAAGCGATCAAACAAACCGCGCTCGAAATAGGAAACATGGCAGGTCACGCCGGATACTTTCGGGTCTGTGATCGCCTCGACAATGATGTCATTGCCGAGCCAATCGACACCCACCTTGCCGACTTCGTCAGCCTGAACAACAGGCGCGAATCCGACGATCGCGATCAATGCGGCCGCGGCAGTTGCACGAAACGACATCCGGATTCCTTTGTTCAACATGGACCGGCGTGAAAATGGTGCATCCAAACACAAGTGCAAGCGGTACAGCGGCAAGATGCACCTTTCCGCAACACGCGGGAATGGCTATCAAGTCGCATGCGCCCGCTCCTGCCCACCTCTGCCGCCCCGCTCCGCCGTTTGGCGGCTTTGCTGGTTGCAGCTACAGTGACCGGGCTGAGCTTCGCGCTTTGGATGGACAAGGGTCCGGCCATCTTCATGGCGCTCGTTCAATCGGCCATGTCCTGGTGCTTTTGATCCGAATCGAAGGAGTTCGTCGATGATGCGCGTCATCCTCATTGCCGCAGCCCTGCTTGCGGCAGTTGTCGTGGGCATCGGGTCCTTCGTAATCTATCAGGGCGCGTCGAGCACTGAAGCCCGCGCCTTCGGCGACCCGTTCACGCTGGTGGATCAGGACGGCAAGCCTGTGACGGAAGCCGCCTTCCGCGGCCATCCCTCGGCGGTCTTCTTCGGCTTCACCCACTGCCCGGAAGTCTGCCCCACCACCCTGTTCGAAATGGATGGCTGGCTGAAAACGCTTGGCGACGAGGGCAAGAACATCCGCGCCTACTTCGTTTCGGTTGATCCCGAGCGTGATACGCCGGAGATCATGAAGTCCTATGTCGGCAATGTGTCTGACCGTATCGTCGGCCTGACCGGTGAAACAGCCAAAGTGGAAGCCATGGCGAAGTCCTTCGGCATCTACTTCCGCAAGGTTCCGCTGGAAGGCGACGACTACACGATGGATCACACGGCGTCCGTTCTGCTGCTCAAGCCCGACGGCGACTTCTTCGGCACGATTGCCTATGAGGAAAATTCGCAGGCAGCGATTGCCAAGCTGAAGCGGCTGGCGGGCGCCTGATGGTCGATCAAGTCAGGTTGTTTTTCGTCGGCGAAGGCAAACCCGTTCGCGATCTTCACCGGCAACTGGAAGCAGTGTTCGAGGAAGACGGCTATCCCATCGCGATGGTCGAACTGGACGAAGCAGCCGATCGGCACGAGATTTCCATCTATGCCGACGCCGAAGACGAGACGGCGGAAGAGCGCATCCGATCAGCCGCTCCGGACCTCACGATCAGCCGCGAGGAATTGCCGGAGATCGATTGGGTCACGGCTTCGCTGCAGGGACTGAAGCCGGTGCGCGCCGGCCGCTTTCTCGTTCATGGCCATCATGATCGTGACCGGCTGCAGCCCAGTGACATCGGCATCGAGATCGAAGCGGGTCTAGCCTTCGGCACCGGCCATCATGGTACGACTGCTGGCTGCTTGACGGTCATCGGCGAGGTCGTCAGGCGGGAAAACCCGCGCTGGATGCTGGACCTGGGAACCGGCAGTGCGGTCCTCGCCATCGCCATGGCTAAGCTGACGCGACGCCGCGTGCTTGCGACCGACATCGATCCGGTTGCCGTGCGGGTTGCAGTCGAAAACGCCCGCCTCAATCAGGTGGGCGATCTCGTGCGCGGCGAAACCGCGATCGGCTTTGCACACCGCGCCACCATGGCGGCGGCACCTTTCGACCTGATCGTCGCAAACATCCTGGCAAAGCCGTTGATGCGGCTGGCACCCGAGATGCGCAATCATCTCGTGCCCGGGGGATCGGTGATCCTGTCGGGCATTCTGCAGCGACAGCGCAATGCCGTCATTGCCGCCTATGTCGCTCAAGGCTTTCGGCACATTCGCACCCTGCCGCTTGAAGGCTGGGTCACGCTTCATCTGAAGCGCTGAAACGAAAAAGGCGACCTTTCGGCCGCCTTTTGCATTCCATGAGCAGTGCTCAGTAACCCGCGGAGATGCTCCGGCGAGCAAGCACGTCGGCGCGGGTGCGGCCGTTCTTGGCTTCGAAAGCATCAACGACGCGCTGTGCTTCACGGAAGCGGGCATCCATCAGAGCGTTGAGGGCGTTGCGGAAGAAGCCACGCTTAGCGGTCTGTGCAGTCATCTCAATCTCCATCTGTTTGTGTTCTGAGAAGAAAGGTAAGCTGCACTGACCTACTTTGCCATGCAGAATTGTGCATGGCAGCAATGTCGTTTTGCAATGCACAAAAACGAGCTGCTCATCTTTGCACCATCCGGCTCGCCGGCGTGCTAAGAACACGCTGCATCATCAACAGAGCGCATCATGTTTCAGTCTTTTGAATCGCTGACCGACCCATCCCAAGGCCGCGAGCGCGTGGCCAAGTTGCGCCGCCTGATGGAAGAAACCGGCGTGGACGGCTTCCTCGTTCCGCGGGCAGACGAGCATCAGGGCGAATATGTTCCGCCTCGCGCAGAACGCCTTCAGTGGCTGACGGGCTTCACAGGTTCGGCCGGCATCGCACTGATCCTCAAGAGCATCGCCCTGATCTTCGTGGATGGCCGCTACACTCTGCAGGTACGCAACCAAGCTGATCCACAAACCTTCGGCTTCGAAAGCCTAGTGGACTCACCACCGCCGATCTGGATCGAGCAAAACCTGGAGCGCGGAACGCGTCTCGGCTTCGACCCTTGGCTGCATACGGTGGCGGAAGTTCGCACCTTGCGACAGGCTGTCGAACAACGTGGCGCATCCCTGGTTGCCGTCGACAATTTGGTTGATCTCATTTGGGACGATCAGCCGGAACCGCCACTTGGCCGCGCTGCGATCCAGCCGGAAGCCTATGCGGGCGAACTGGCCAAAAACAAGCTGCCCAGGCTGGCAGCGCGCGTCCGCGACACCGGCATCGACGCTACCGTGCTCACAGACCCTTCCTCCGTGGCATGGGCCTTCAACATTCGTGGCAGCGATGTGCTCCATACGCCGCTCTCTCTCAGCTTTGCCATTCTGCCGGCGGAAGGTCTGCCGCAGTTGTTCATTGATGAGCGCAAGCTCGACATTGAGACCAAAGCCTACCTCACGCAGCTCTGCGATCTGCGGGCTCCTACAGACCTTGAAGGCGCCCTTGCCAAGCTTTCCAAGAATGCCGTTATCGGCCTCGACTTCGGTCTTGCCGCCGAGAAGCTGCGCCTGATCGTGGAAGACAACGGCGGTCGGGTTGTGCCGCTCGCAGATCCGGCGCGCCTGCCCCGTGCTACCAAGAACGCAGCCGAGCTCGAAGGCAGCCGCGCCGCCCATCGCCGCGATGGCGCGGCCATCGTGAACTTCCTGCATTGGGTGGAACAGCAGCAAGGCGGGAAGGTCGATGAAATCACCACCGTCGAGAAGCTAGAAGGTTTTCGTCGCACGGCCGGCGATGAAGCGCAGATGCCCCTTCGCGACATTTCCTTCGACACGATCTCCGGCTCCGGCCCGAATGGCGCCATCATGCATTATCGCGTGACGCGCAAGACCAACCGCGTGCTCGAACAGAACGAGTTGTATCTTGTGGATTCCGGGGCGCAGTATCAGGACGGCACCACCGACATTACCCGCACCACCATCATCGGCACGCCAACGGCGGAGATGATCAGGTATTACACGATCGTGCTGAAAGGCCTAATCGCTATTTCGCTGCTGCGCTTCCCAGCAGGCACGCGCGGTTGCGACATCGATGCGGTGGCGCGCCTGAACCACTGGAAGGCCGGACTCGATTTCGCCCATGGCACCGGCCACGGCGTCGGCTCCTATCTCGCCGTGCATGAAGGGCCGCAGCGCATCGCCAAGACCGGCACGGAAAAGCTGTTGGCCGGCATGATCCTGTCCAACGAGCCCGGCTATTACAAACCCGGCTCCTACGGCATCCGGCTGGAAAACCTGATCGTGGTGGAAGCAGCTGCCGACGTGGATGGCGGCGACATTCCGATGCACAGCTTCGAGACGCTGACGCTCTGCCCGTTTGAACGGCGGCTGATCGACCCGAGCGTGCTGGCTGTTGAAGAGCGCAACTGGCTCGACACCTACCATGCCTGGGTTCAACGCGAATTGGGTTCGCTCGTTTCCGGCGACGCGGCCAAATGGCTGGAAGAAAAAACGCAGCCGCTCGAAGGCTGATCAGGCCAGCCAGTGCCGCATGGCGATCAGCACTGCGGCACCGGCTACAAAGCCGATGAACATCGGCGCACGCAGGCAAACAAGGGCGGCCACCAACAGAGCCGACCATTCGGCGGGCCCGCCGTTCATGGCAGCAGGCGCAACCAGCGTCGTCAAGACAGCAGCCGGCACGGCCTCAAGCCCCGCCTGAACACGCGGATGGATGCTGTCGAACCGCGACAGAACAATGTGGCCACCGATGCGCGTCAAATAGGTCGCCAAACCGCCGAGCAGGATGATCCAAAGGTTGACGCTCATGATGTCGCCTCCTCGACTGCGGCCGCTTCAAGCGGAAGCGCAGCCCTTGGCGGCAAAGCTGCGGCGAGCAGGATACCGGCAAGCGCGCCTATGCTGACATGCCAGGGCGAACCGATGGTGCGATAGGCGATCACCGATACGACAGCACTGACCAACACGACAGGAAGCCAGCGGGGCCGTTTTCGAAAGCCCATGACGAGGCCGAGGAAATAGATCGACAGCAGGAAGTCGAGCCCGATCGCATGAGCATCCGGCATGACCTGACTACCGAACTCGGCTCCGATCCAGGTCATCAAGATCCAGGAACAATACATCGGCAGCGCCATACCGGCATACCAGATGATCGTGATCCGCTTGCCGTTCTCGACGCGACGCTCGGACTCGGCAAAAACCGGATCGACCAGGAAAAAGAAAGCGACCGCTTTTCTGAGTGGCGACCAATGCGGCACATGCTGACCGATAGCCGCGGAATAGAGCACATGACGAAAGTTGACGGCAAAGATCGAAAACACGATCAGCCACGGCGCGACATGCTGACCGAAGAGCTCGATGCCAACCATCTGGCTGGCCCCGCCATACACCGCCGCACTCATCAAGACGGCCTGAGCAACGGTCAGGCCATTTTCAACGGCCATCGCACCGAACAGAACCGCAAAAGGTGCCGACGCCACGAAGATCGGCACCCCGGCTCGCACACCCTTCCAGAGGTGGTCAACGCGATCGCTCGACACGGATGTTGCTGACATCGGCTGGACCCTGACAAGGAAGACTTGGCTCCGCGCTTAGGTGAAATGCCGCCGCGCGTCACACGAATTCCATTGATCCAGCCTTCAGCGCCCGATGCGCTCAAACCACTGATCTTCGGTAATGACCTCGATGCCAAGTTCGGTTGCCGTCGTGAGCTTTGAACCTGCACCCGGACCTGCCACAACCAGATCCGTCTTCTTTGACACCGAGCCCGCGGCCTTGGCGCCGAGTTCTTCGGCCATTGCCTTGGCTTCGTCGCGCGACATGCGCTCCAGCGAGCCAGTGAAGACGATCGTCTTGCCCGCGACTGGTGAGGACGCCGGAACTTTCACGCGCTTGTTCACGGTCGAGACACCCGCATCGAGCAGCGCCTGTACCGCGCGCCGATTATGCTCCTCCTCGAAGAAGTGGATCAGCGACAAAGTCGCGACCGTGCCGATGTCGCTGTCACGGGACAGAGCAAGATAGGCCTCACCGGGCCGCCCTGCCTGTGCCGCAGCAAGACCAGCGCGGATGCCAGCCTCATCGGCGAAGCGCTCGCGCAAAGCCACGCGCTGCTTGGCCGACAGCCCAAGCTCGCCGTCCTTTGTCGGCAGCCACAGCGGATCGCCGAGCTTGTCCTCTCCCACCTCCATCAGGCGCTCGAAACTCTTCGCGCCGATGCCTTCCAGCGCGTTCAGCTCCGCCCACACCTCGCTCGCCTGACTGTCGCGTGCAGCATCGATTCCCTGGATCACTCCCCGCACATCATCGAAGTGCCGCGCCAGAGCCTTCGCCGTGGTTTCACCAATCTCCGGAATACCCAGCGCGAAGATGAAGCGATCAAGCGCGATGCTGCGCCGATCGTCGATCGCAGCCAGCAGATTGTCGATCGCCTTGGACGTTTCGGGCTTCTTTGCAGCCTTCTTGACTTCCGCATCCACACCGCGCCGTGCGTCCGACAGCGCGTGGCGCCGCTGCTCTAATGCGGCCTTCAGCGGCTCGAATTCGAGCTTGAAGATGTCGGCCGGCTCATGCACCAAGCCGGCATCGAACAGCGCCTCGATATAGGTTTCGCCGAAGCCGACGATGTCGAAGGCGTGGCGTGACACGAAATGCTTGAGCCCTTCACGCCCCTGCGCCGGACAGGTCAGGCCTGCTGTGCAGCGTCGCACTGAGTCGAGCCGTCCAGTCCGCGGATTGATCTCGCGCACGGCCTTCGAGCCGCAAACCGGGCACTGCTTGGGAAAGTCATATGGCACCGCATCGGCCGGACGCTTCTCCAGCACCACATCCACCACCTGCGGGATCACGTCGCCGGCGCGCTGGATCACCACCGTGTCGCCGATGCGGATGTCGCGCCCTTCGCGGATCGGATTGCCGTCGGAGTCTCTGCCCTCGATATAATCTTCGTTGTGCAGCGTGACGTTCGACACCACCACGCCGCCCACCGTCACCGGCTGCAAGCGCGCCAGCGGCGCCAGCTTGCCGGTGCGCCCAACGTTGATGTCGATCGCCTGAACCGTTGTGGTCGCGCGTTCGGCCGGGAACTTGTGCGCGATCGCCCAGCGCGGACTGCGCGACACGAACCCAAGCTCGCGCTGCTGTTCGAGATCGTCGACCTTATACACGACACCATCAATGTCGTAGCCGAGACTGGCGCGCTGTTCCTCGATAAGATGATAGTGCCGGATCAGCCCCTCCACAGTCTCGAACCGCTGCATCAGCGGTGCATCACGACCTTCCTGCGGCTGCAGATTGGTGACGAAGCCGGCGCGGCCCAGCGCTTCCACGACCTCTTCTTGCGTCTTGCCCGGCAACTGGCTCGCCTCGCCCCAGGCATAGGCAAAGAAGCGCAACGGACGCGACCGCGTAATCTCAGGGTTCTTCTGCCGCAGCGAGCCTGCAGCTGCGTTGCGCGGGTTTGCGAATTGGCGCGCGGTCGGCTGGGCGCTCTGGGCCTCCCCGTCCGCGTCCTCACCCGCTTCCGCCACAGGCTCCGCGCCTGCCGCCAGCCGCTCGTTCAACGCAGCGAAATCGGCATGGCTCATGTAAACCTCGCCGCGCACTTCGAACACGTCCGGCTTCCAGCCATGCAGCCGGTGCGGGATGTCTTCGATCACAAGCGCATTCGCGGTAACGTCTTCACCGATCGCACCATCGCCGCGCGTTGCCGCGCGCACCAACTCACCGCGTTCATACCGCAGCGACAGCGACAATCCGTCGATCTTGGGCTCGGCAGTGATGGCCAGCTTCGCGCCGTCGTTCAAACCCAGGAAGCGCCGAACGCGGCGGGCGAAGTCTTCCACGTCCTCGTCATAAAAGGCATTGTCGAGCGACAGCATGGGCACGGCATGCGGCACCTTGGCGAAGCGGCCGGACGGCGCAGCACCCACCTTGCGGGAGGGCGAATCGTCTCGCACGAGCTGCGGAAAGGCGCGCTCGATCGCCAGGTTGCGGCGACGCAGTGCATCGTACTCCGCATCCGAAATCGTCGGAGCATCTTCCGCATGATAGCGGCGATCATGGCCTGCGATCTCCTCGGCAAGCGCGGCCAGCGTCTCAGCGGCTTCTGCTTCGCTGAACTCGGAAACGGGTTTGTCGGAATGGGCCATGAACAAAACGCCTTACGCTTAGGTGCGCAGACTTTTGCATCGCCCGCGCTCTTCGCTCAAGATGGCGTTGTCAGGAGGTTGGGGAAGTCCCACCAAGAAGACGTTCGGCGGCCGCGCGCGCTTCTTCCGTCACCGTGGCGCCCGACAACATGCGCGCAATCTCTTCCTTGCGTGCGCTCCGGTCGATCGAAGCAATGCCGGTCGACACCCGATCGGACGCGCCGGACTTGGTAATGAGGTAATGCACGGAAGCCCGCGCCGCGACCTGCGGAGCGTGGGTGACGGACAGCACCTGCACCCTTTCAGACAACCGCGCCAACCGCTGGCCGATCGCATCCGCTACCGCGCCGCCCACGCCGGTATCGATTTCGTCAAAGACCAGCGTCGGTGCCGAGCCGCGATCCGCAAGCGCCACTTTCAGCGCCAGCAGGAAGCGCGACAGCTCGCCGCCGGATGCGACCTTCATGATCGGGCCGGCGCGTGTGCCGGGATTGGTGCGCACCCAGAATTCTATGAGGTCGTTGCCGTCCGCGCTGCGCAAACTCTGATCGGTCGACATCTCGACAATGAACTCTGCGCGCTCCAGCTTCAGCGCCGGCAGCTCCGCCATCACGGCCTTCACCAAACCGGCCGCAGCAGTCTGCCGTAAACTTGTGAGCTTGGCCGCATGCGCATCATAAACCTGCTGCGAAGCGCGTGCTTCTTCTTCCAGCGCGGTCAGCCGTTCGGCGCCGGCATCGAGATCGGCTAGGTCTGCCACCATGCCGTCGCGCAACTTGGCGAGATCATCGACCGGCACATTGTATTTGCGCCCAGCCGCGCGCAGCGCGAACAAGCGCTCTTCGGTCTGTTCAAGAACACGCGGATCGTATTCCGTTGCCCGCAACGCGGCTTGAACTGATGATTGCGCGCCATCGAGCGACAGCAAGGCTTCGTCCAGCGAGGTGATGATCTCGTCCAGCAAACCCGGCACTTCCGGCGCCTTGCGTTGCAAACGGCGCAACAGGCTGGAAAGCTGCGGCACGGGCGAACTTGAACCCGACAGAACCTCCTCCGCATCCGAAATTTCAGACGCGATCTTTTCGGCCTGCATCATCGCGGTGCGCGTTGCGGCAAGCTGTTCTTCTTCGCCCGGCTGCGGATCGAGGTCGCTCAATTCCTTGGCCGAACTGCGGAGATAATCCCCTTCCCGCTCAGCGGCTTCGACCCTGGCGCGATGGCTTGCAAGCGCCTGTTCCGCACCTTTCCAGCCACGCCAAGCCTTCTCGACGGAAACCACAGCACCATTGTGCCCGCCAAACGAATCGAGCGTCGTGCGATGCGCAGCAGGCTCCACGAGCGCGCGCTCGTCATGCTGGCCATGGATCTCCACCAGCAGGCGGCCGAACTGGCGCATCAAGCCGGCGCTGACGGGCTGATCGTTGATAAAGCCGCGCGTCCGGCCATCCGACGTCTGGATCCGGCGCAGAATGAGATCGCCGCTTTCATCCTCGATGGCATTTTCCCGCAGGAACCCGCGCGCGGCATGGTCGAGCGGAACATCGAAACTGGCGGTGACTTGGCCCTGCGTCGCGCCATGGCGTACCAAAGCGCCGTCGCCACGCGCACCGAGCGCCAGCGAAAGTGAGTCGAGCAGGATCGACTTGCCGGCGCCTGTTTCGCCGGTCAGCACGGAGAGACCGGCCGAAAGGTCGATCTCAAGACGTTCAATCAGGACGATATCGCGGATCGAAAGATGCGTGAGCATCAGGCGCGATGATTACGTGCCGGCGATTGCAGATCCGACCTTGGACAGCCACGAGCCGGGATTGGCACGCGGCTCAAGCCCGCCGGACTGCAGCAACGTGTAGGAATCCTTGTACCACTGGCTGTCCGGGTAATTCTGCCCCAGAGCCGCGGCGGCCGACTGTGCTTCCGTCGCCAGACCCATCGCAAGATAGGTTTCCGTCAAGCGTGCAAGCGCCTCTTCGACGTGACGCGTATTGCCGTAAACTTCCACCACGTAGCGGAAACGCTTCGCGGCAGCGATATATTCGCGGCGCTCGAGGTAATAGCGGCCAACCTGCATTTCCTTGCCGGCAAGCTGGTCGCGGGCGAAGCGGATCTTGGCCTGCGCATCCTCGACATATTCCGAGTCGGGCCAGCGCTGAGCAACCTCTTCCATCGCCTCGATGGCGCGGCGCGATTCCTTCTGGTCCTGCGTCACGTCCTTGATCTGGCGGAAGTAAGCCAGGCCGACGATGTACTGGGCGTAAGCCGCGTCTTCCGAGGACGGGTAAAGCTGCACATAGCGCTTACCCTGGTTGATCGCTTCCTCGTATTTGCCCTGCCGGTAATTGGTGAAGGCACCCATCACCATCGATTTGCGGGCATATTCCGAATAGGGATGCTGGCGGTCCACCGCTTCGAACTTCTTGCTCGCCTCGTTGAGGCGACCGGCGTTCAGGTTCGCGAGGCCCTGATTGTAAAGCTGATCGGCCGGCTCGGTCTGCTCGACATACGTGGCCAGATCGATGTCGTCATTGGACGCGCAAGCGCCCAGGCTCAACGGCAGAATTGCCAGTCCACTCAGAAGCGCGATCTTGCGCGCTGTCATCGTTCGAAAGGTCGAAACGGCCATCAAACACCCCTCTCCGCACTTAGCTGCATGCGGATCTCGTCGCCCCGCCATAGACCACATCGCCCATGAGGAGCAACGCTATGTTCACGCATTGGTGCAATTTTGTGGCAGCAAGCCATGTTCAGGCAGCTTGCCCACAGCCGGGCAAGCCCCACCGATCGCCAAGACCGATCAGATGTTCCAGGGCGCGAACACAGGCGCGTTCACGGCAACCATCTCGATCGACCGGCCACGCTCGCGACGCGTGGTTTCCACGATCTCAAAAGCCGAGCGATCCGACAGTAATGCGTGCAAGGCGGCAGCATTGAGCTTGTGGCCGCCGCGATACGAATGGAACGAGCCAAGGAAGCGCGCGCCAGCCAGAGCCAAGTCGCCCATTGCGTCCAGCATCTTGTGGCGCACGAACTCGTTGGAATAACGCAGGCCTTCAAGATTGATGATGCGGCCGTCTTCGCCGATCACAACCGAGTTTTCCAGCGAGGAGCCCAAGGCGTAGCCGGCAGCCCACAAACGCTCCACGTCCTTCATGAAGCCGAAGGTGCGGGCGCGCGAAATTTCCGTGCGGAAGAAGTCGGCTTCCAGCGGTGCAGAAAATGCCTGACGGCCGATCGCCTTGTCGGCAAAATCAATCTCGACCTCGAACTTGGTGCCGGCAAACGGCCGGAATTCCGCCCAGGACGCACCATTCTCGACGCGGATCGGTTTCAGAACGCGGATATAACGGCGCGAAACCGATTGCTTCTCGAGCCCGACCTGTTCGAAGGCGTCCACGAACGGCTCGGCACTGCCGTCGAGGATCGGCGCTTCATTGCCGTCCATCTCGATCATAACGTTGTCGACGCCCATCGCATAAAGCGCAGCCATGACATGCTCGACGGTTGCGACATGCAGGCCGGCCGGATCACCCAGCACCGTGCACAGATCGGTCGAACCGACCTCGGAGAACAGTGCCCTAATTTCGCCGGTTTGCTCGCCTGATCTGGAAACAACGAAGGTGATTCCCGTATCGGGATCCGCAGGGCTGAAATGCATCGAGACCGGCTTGCCGCTGTGCACGCCGACGCCCGACAGGGACACGCGTGACTTCAGCGTCGTCTGACAATCCAGCGTTGGTGCACCCATATCTCGTCCAGTCATGCGTTCGTCTAGCAAACCGCAGGCAGAAACAGCCTTCGCGGAATCGCGCCATTTGCGGCTTTGATTTGGCTGCAAGATAGTGCCCGAGGGCGCTTCAACAAAATCACCAATTCTTACCCGTTGTTACGAGGTAAGTTGCCCCGGCAAAGTGTTAAGCCATTGTAAATGAATGCCGTTTGTAGAAACGGGCGAGCGCCCAAGCGCCCGCCCGTTACAAGTCTCGTCAGCTGTGAAGCTGCTTAGTTCGACTGGCGGCGAAGGAAGGCCGGGATTTCCAGCTGATCCTCTTCCTGCACAGCGCGCGGCTGCGGTGCCTGACGGCCATGATCGTCGAGCTGGCCACGGCGGGGTGCATAAAGACCGGCGTCCTGACCTGCCGAACGCGGCTGCGGCTGCGCTTCACGCAAGCGCGGCTCACGCGGCTGAGCAGGCTGAAGACGGGCAGGCTCTTCTTCGCGACGCGACAAACCGGTGGTCAGGCGCTTCAACAGGCCCATCGGACCACGATCTTCGGCTTCGCCGGCGCGGGATGCATGGTCCATCTCGGCGCGAACAACCGGCGGGAAGTCTTCGACGCGCGGCATGCGAACCGCAGTCTGAGCCGGCTGCGGCTGAGGTGCAGGAGCAAGCGGAGCCTGCTGCATCGGCTGTGGTGCAGCCGGGCGCATTTCCGGCTGGGCTGCCGGGAACAGCTTGCTTACCGGCCGAAAGTCGTCCGCCGGGTGGGCGGCCTCCTGCTGGCGCACGGCTTCCTGATGCATGTCGGCCATACGCAGCGCTTCGTTGACTGGGTCAACGGCAGCGCGAACCGGCTGCTGCTCAGGCGCCTGCTGCTGAACCGGCTGCTGCGGAGCGGCGACCTGTGGCTTCTGCTGCGCGGTCGGCTTCATCGGCTGGCGGATGGTGATTGGCGGCGTCACGAAATCGCTGGCAGCCTTGTCGATGCCGGTGGCAACCACGGACACGCGGATCACGCCTTCCAGCTCTTCGTCGAAGGTCGCGCCGAGGATGATGTTCGCGTCCTGATCGACTTCTTCGCGAATGCGGGTCGCCGCTTCGTCGACTTCGAACAGGGTCAGGTCGCGACCACCGGTGATCGAGATCAGGAGGCCGCGGGCGCCCTTCATCGAGCTTTCGTCGAGCAGCGGATTGGCAATCGCAGCCTCGGCAGCAGCCATCGCGCGGCCCTCGCCCGAAGCTTCGCCCGTGCCCATCATGGCCTTACCCATCTCGCGCATCACCGAACGAACGTCAGCGAAGTCGAGGTTGATGAGGCCTTCCTTGACCATCAGGTCGGTGATGCAGGCAACGCCCGAATACAGCACCTGATCTGCCATGGAGAAGGCGTCAGCAAAGGTGGTCTTGTCGTTGGCGATCCGGAACAGGTTCTGGTTCGGAATGACGATCAGCGTATCGACGCATTTCTGCAGTTCTTCGATACCGGTATCGGCCGTCTTCATGCGGCGGCCGCCTTCGAAGTGGAACGGCTTGGTGACGACGCCAACCGTGAGGATGCCCTTTTCGCGGGCAGCGCGGGCGACAACCGGCGCTGCACCCGTGCCCGTGCCGCCGCCCATGCCGGCGGTGACGAAGCACATATGCGTGTTGGAGAGGTGATCGACGATCTCGTCGATGCACTCTTCAGCGGCAGCGCGACCGACTTCAGGCTGCGAACCCGCGCCTAGACCTTCGGTGACATTGGCGCCGAGCTGGATCAGACGCTCGGCCTTGGACATCGTCAACGCCTGCGCGTCGGTGTTTGCGACAACGAAGTCGACGCCGCGAAGACCGGCCGTGATCATGTTGTTAACGGCATTACCGCCGCCACCGCCCACGCCGAACACCGTGATGCGCGGCTTCAGCTCGGTGATGTCCGGCCGTGAAAGGTTGATGGTCATGTTTGTCGTCCTTTTCGTCTTTTCCTGCCGCTTCGCCGCCGCGGCTGCCTTGAGGGCCTAAGCCCTCGCTAAACTCAAGAAACAGGGCCTAAACCCCTCTGAACTCTAGAAACTCTGTCGCAACCACTGACCCACGCGACCGAACCGTCCGCCTGTGCCGGTCAGTCTATGGGAAACACCGCCCGCCACCTGGCCTACTTCGAACTCTGCCACCTGCGGGTAGATCATCAGGCCGACCGCCGTTGCGAAGGCCGGTCCTTTTGCTGCTTCTGGAAGGCCTGCCACGCCAAGCGGCCGGCCAATGCGAACATTGCGCCCGAGAATGCGTCGTGCGGCTTCAGCCAGGCCTTGCAGCTGAGCGCCGCCGCCGGTCAGAACCACGCGCTTGCCTGCCAGATGGCCGCTGCCCGACTGGCTCAGCCGGTCGCGCACGATCTCCAGCGTTTCCTCGACGCGTGCCCGGATAATGCGGTTCATCGCAGCGCGCGGAACCTGCATGCCACCGTCATCGGCTTCGCTGCCGATCGGCTGAACGGTCACCAAATCGCGATCGTCGCCCGCTGCCGGCATCACCGTGCCATGCATCACCTTCATGCGCTCGGCATCGTCCATCGCGGTGGAAAGGCCACGCGCCAGATCCATGGTCACATGCGCGCCGCCGATCGGGATCGAGGAGGCGTAAACCATCTTGCCGGAGAAGAAGACCGACATGCTGGTCGTGCCGGCCCCGATATCGATGCAGGCCGCGCCCATCTCGCCCTCGTCGTCGACCAGAGCCGACAGGCCACTCGCATAAGGCGTCGCTACCATGCGCTCGACCGACAAATGTGCCCGGTTGATGCAGAGTTCGAGATTGCGCAGCGGTGCAGCGTCGGCCGTCAGCACATGCATGTCGACGCCGAGAACGTCGCCAACCATGCCGCGCGGATCCTGGATGCCACGCTCGGTGTCGAGCAAAAAGCCGACCGGCAGCGTATGCACAACCTGGCGCTCATGGCGCAGCGCCTGACGGGCACCGGCTTCCAGAACGCGGCGCACATCCGCTTCATCGGTTTCGTGACCGCCAAGATTGACCGTCGCGGTCGCAGCATCGCTCTTCAAGCGGCCGGCCGAAACGTTGACGATCAGCGAATCGATCGTCAGCCCAGCCATGCGCTCGGCTGCATCCACTGCGAGGCGGATTGCCTGCTCGGCACGGTCGAGATCCACGATCACGCCAGACTTCACGCCGCGTGACTTCTGGTGGCCGATACCGATCACCTGAATGCGATGGGTGCGACCACGCAGCAGCTGGCTTTCTTCGCGCGGCTTCAGCTTTGCGATGATGCAGCAGATCTTGTGCGAGCCGATATCCAGCACCGAAACGATGCCGGACCGCTTTGCACCACTATCCGAATTTCCGCCGAGCCAGCTCATATCTGTCGACCCGCTTTCTTGGCGGCCTTCTTTTCGGCTTCAAGCTGAGCCGTGCGACGCTCAACGGCACCCGGCGTCAGTTGAACAATGAAACGCTCGGCAAAGCGCAGATCGACCGCAGCGATATCGCGCGACAGCAGGCCCTGGCTTTGATCCAGCGCCAGCAATTCCTTGATCGCGCCGTCGACATCACCTTCCGGCAGCTTGATCTGCACGCCACTGGCCAGATGCACGTCCCAGCGCCGGTTAGCGACGCGGACATAGGCCTTCACTTGGGAAGCAAGTGCCGGGTAAGCGCTCATCTCGGCCACGAAGCTGGCAGCCCGCTCCGGCGCGCCCATGCCGATCACCAGCGGCAGATCGCGCGCATTGCGACCGTCGAACGGTGCGATCGGCCGGCCATCGCTTTCAATGACGGTCAGCTCGTCGCCATGCTGCCAGATCGCAAACGGCTTGCGCTCGACCAGTGCGACTTCGATCGCGTCAGGATAAATCTTGCGGACGGTCGCGCTCTCCACCCAGGGCAGCGTCAGCAAACGCTCGCGCGCCGCATCGGCGCTGAAGCCGACCAGAGCCGTCCAGCCATTGAGTTGCAACTGATCCAGAACGTCGATCTCCGACGTCTGTTTGTCGCCGGAAATGCGGATGTCGGTGACAGCAAAACCCGTACGCGCCGTCACCGCCTGCATCACCGCAGGCATATGGCCGCCGAGATAAGCACCATAGGCGCTGGACGCACCCAGCAGCAGCACCGTCAGGCTCGTTGCCGCGAAGCGCGGAATGCGCGTCTCGACCTCTTCGAGACGCGACAGCATCCGCATCGGCCGACGCAGGAAGCGCGGCACCACCATGGTCTCGGACAAGCCTTCACGGGGCGCATAGCCCTTGTGACGACCGCCGGTTGTCGACCTTAACGCGAACACGACGCGTCCTCCACCATCCAACTCAAGAGTTCGCCGAACGAATGTCCCGCCTCGAGGGCGATTTCAGGCACCAGCGATGTCGGCGTCATTCCAGGTTGGGTATTGACCTCCAGCCAGATGACCTCCCCGTTTTCGGAGAACCGGTCGTCGTAGCGGAAGTCGGATCGGGAAACGCCCCGACACCCCATGGCTTGATGCGCCTTGAGAGACAGTTTCTGTATAGTTTGGTAAATATTTGGTGAAAGTTTTGCCGGGATCTCGTGTTTCGAACCACCCGGCGCATACTTCGCATCGTAATCATAGAAGCTGTGGCCGGTCGGCAGGATCTCGCAAACGCCGAGCGCAACGTCACCCATCACGGCGCATGTGAACTCACGTCCGTAGACGTAGCGCTCCACCATGACAATATCGCCATATGGCCAGTCGGCCGCGCTCAGGCGCTGCGGCGGATGGGTCTGGTCTTCCTTGACGATCACCACGCCGAAGCTCGAACCTTCAGACACCGGCTTCACGACGTAAGGCGGCTTCAGCGGATGCTTGTTGCCGATCGCGTGGCGATTCATCACCCGCGATTCGGCCACGGGAATACCTGCTGCTGCAGCGATGCGCTTGGCGAGCTTTTTGTTCATGGCGAGCGCCGAAGCGAGCACGCCGGAATGGGTGTAGGGGATTTGCAGATATTCAAGGACGCCCTGGATCTTACCGTCTTCGCCGTAAGGTCCATGCAGCGCATTAAAGGCAACATCGGGCCGCAACTCGGCAAGAACCGCGCCAACATTGTGACCGACATCGATCCGGGTAACAGGATAACCCTCAGCCTCAAGCGCATCCGCACAGGCCTTACCGCTGGATAGGCTGACGGGCCGCTCCGAAGAGACCCCACCCATCAGCACTGCCACATGCTTCTTTGCCATCCGCCCCTGCGCCCCTGCGCCCCTGCAGTTATCCCGATTCCAACATTAGCGCTCGAACATGGCTTGAGCCTTGCGGGCAGAGAGCTCTGCCAGCTGAAAACCCGCCGCACGGGTTGCACGACTCAAACCAGGAAACGCTTGGCCCTTAGGAATCAGAGCTTGGATTCTGTGACAAGCCAGAATGTCAGGAAGTCCGCAAAACGGGGGCTGCTATGGCAAAATGGACTCAGGCCGATCGGGGCTCGAGGCGGTAAGGTTGAACAAGGAGATCAGCCGGCACGTGCCAAGAAGTATGGATCCGATGCACCATCTCGATGTTGAGCGCACGTCTGCGATTGAGGATTTCCGAGGCGCGCGATCGCGAGCCCAAGACATCCGCCAAATCGGTCTGCTTCAAGCCGCGCATCTCCATAAAGGCGGAAATAGCCGCAATCGGATCTGGCGCTTTTATAGCCCAATGCTGCTGCTCATAGGCGGCGATCAGCGCCGCCAGGACGTCGAACCGCTCCGCCTCCGCGCTTCCCTTTTCGGGCTCATGGTCGAAGTATCGCTCGATCTCGGCCAAGGCCCAGTCGTAATCGTCTTCGGTTCTGAGTGCTCGAATGTCCATCAGATCACTACCGGGTTGATCCTGTCATACTCTTTATGCGTCCCGACAAACTTTACCAGCACGCGTTGGTACTCGTAGGAAACACGCACGATCAGCCGGTACTTGTTGCCGCCTATGTCAAAGATAAGCCGGTTGTCGGCAACGAAATCAACCGTGGACCCGAACATCCGCTTCACGTCCGCCGGTGACGACCATGAGGCACGGGACACAATCGAGTACCATGTCCTGAGCGGCACCTCAGCCCGAGCTTCTCGTTCCCAGAACAATCGCAACGTGCGAAGCGCGATCACCTGCATTCATGTTCCCACATTGGGAATATAGCGACACTTAACGATCGGTGCAATCCGAACAGTGGTCAGACCGCTTCTCCAAGAAACGGCTTCACCTCGCGTCCGTCCCTGAAGCTGCCGATGCGCTTGATCTCCCATTCCAGCTTTATGCCGGAGGTTGCAAGCACACGGGCACGCACGGTTTCGCCAAGCGTTTCAAGATCATAGGGCGAAGCGTTGCCGGTGTTGATCATGAAGTTGCAATGCATCGGCGACATCTGCGCGCCGCCGATCATCAGCCCACGGCAGCCTGCGCGGTCGACTTCCTTCCAAGCCGAAGTGCCTTCGGGATTCTTGAAGGTCGAGCCGCCGGTCTTCTCACGGATCGGCTGCACGGCTTCACGATGATCGCGCACCGCGTCCATGTTGGCGCGGATCGTCGCGGGATCGTCGGGATAGCCTTCGAAGATCGCCGAGGTGAAGATCAGGTCGTTGGGTGCCGAGGAATGACGATAGGCGTAGCCCATATCTGCATTCGACAGCACGATCCGCTCGCCGGAACGGGTCAGCGCCCGCACCTCGATAACACGCTCGCGCGTCTCGAACCCGTTCGCGCCGGCGTTCATACGCAACGCGCCGCCGATGCCGCCCGGAATGCCGTGGAAGAAATGGAAGCCGCCGATGGCAGCATCATAGGCAACACCCGACACATGCTTGTCCGGCGTCGCAGCACCCGCTTCGATGCGCGTGTCCGAAATCGCCGTGGCCGTTCCGAACCCCTTTGCGGAAAGCCTAACGACGAAACCCCTTAGGCCGCCTTCGCGAACCAGCAGGTTGGAGCCGATGCCCACTACCATCACCGGGATCTCTTCCGGCACGGCCTTCAGGAATGCAGCAAGATCCTCTTCGTCCGCAGGCTGGAAAAGCACATCGGCCGGCCCGCCCGCGCGAAACCAGGTGATCTTTTCCATGGATGATTCCGGCGTCAGCCGGCCGCGCAACCCGCTTAAGCGGTCACCCAGCCGGGCAAGAAGATCGCTGCCTGCCGTCATGCCGCCGCCACTGCGCCGCCGTTGAGTTCACCGGGAAGTGCGTAGGCCCACTGTGTGATGTTGCCCGCGCCAAGGAACACGACATAATCGCCGGGTTTGGCAAGCTCACGGATAGCCGAGGCAATCACCTGCGGACCCTCGATATAGCGCGCATCGCGATGGCCCGCCGAACGCGCCGCAACAGCGAGAGCTTCGGAGGTCACACCTTCGATCGGATCTTCACCGGCGGTATAAACCGGCGCAAGCAGCACGGTGTCCGCATCGTTGAAGCAGGATGCGAAATCGCTGAACAGGTCGCGCAACCGTGTGAAGCGATGCGGCTGAGCAATGGCAATCACGCGGCCCTTGGTGGATTCACGCGCGGCCTTGAGCACGGCGCGGATTTCCACCGGATGGTGGCCGTAATCGTCGAACACTTCGACGCCGTTCCAGCTTCCGGTATGTGTAAACCTGCGCTTCACGCCGCTGAAGGCAGCGAGGCCGCGCCGGATCGCTGGTTCACGAAGGCCAAGCTCATAAGCCACGGCAATGGCGGCCGTGGCGTTCGACACATTGTGCCGGCCAGGCATCGGTAGCCTCAGGTCCTTCATCTCAACCAGCGCACCGGTCTTGCGATCGCGGATCACGACGTCGAACACGGAAGACGCATTTTCGTAACGCTGATTGGCGAAGCGCATGTCAGCCTGCGGGTTCTCGCCGTAAGTCACGACGCGGCGATCCTCGATGCGGCCGACCAGCGCCTGCACCTCCGGATGGTCGATGCACATGACGCCGAACCCGTAAAACGGCACGTTTTCCACGAACTGGCGGAAGGCAGCGCGGACATTGTCGAAGCTGCCGTAATGATCGAGATGTTCCGGGTCGATGTTGGTGACAACCGCGATTTCCGCCGGCAGCTTCAGGAACGTGCCATCGCTTTCGTCGGCCTCAACCACCATCCACTCGCCCTCGCCCATACGGGCATTGGTGCCGAGCGCATTGATGATGCCGCCATTAATGACCGTCGGGTCCAGCCCACCCGCTTCAAGCAGCGAG
This sequence comes from Tianweitania populi, assembly GCF_014652875.1. Classification (GTDB taxonomy): domain Bacteria; phylum Pseudomonadota; class Alphaproteobacteria; order Rhizobiales; family Rhizobiaceae; genus Tianweitania; species Tianweitania populi. Next base: position 1,365,894 of record NZ_BMZQ01000001.1, read on the forward strand.
GCAACCATCGACGTCGTGGTCGTCTTGCCATGCGTGCCGCCGATCGCAACCGCCTGGCGGAAGCGCATCAACTCGGCCAGCATCTCGGCGCGGCGCACGATCGGCAGCAGCTTTTCGCGCGCGGCAACCAGCTCGGGATTCGTCTTCTTGATCGCGGTGGAGACGACCACGACCTCGGCCTTGCCTAGGTTCTCCGCTTTATGTCCGACGAAGCAGGTAATGCCCTTGTCGCGCAGACGTTGAAGGTTCGCGCCTTCGGCCTGGTCAGAGCCCTGCACCTCATAGCCGAGATTCTTGAGCACCTCGGCAATGCCGCTCATGCCGATGCCGCCGATCCCGATGAAATGCACGAGGCCGATTGTGGTCGACATCTTCATGGCCGCACTCCTTGTTTGAACTGTGCTGCGGTTTGGCCGGATGCAATAGCTTCTGCGAAATCAGCGAGCAAGCTCGCCGCGTTCGGCTTGCCTGCAGAACGCGCAGCGGAAGCCATCGCGGCTAATGCCTGCGGGTCCTGCATACGGGCAGCAATGAGATCTGCGATCCGCTGCGGCGTCAGCGTCGCCTGCTGATGCACCTCCGCCCCACCGGACGCGGCAAGCGCTGCAGCATTCGCCGCCTGATCATGATCAAGCGCATGCGGATACGGTACCAGGATTGCGGGTCGTCCGATCACCGCAACCTCTGAAACAGTCGACGCCCCGGAGCGCGAAATCACCAGATGGGCGTCGGCGATCCGCTCTGCCATGTCGTTGAAGAAGGGCGACACCTCAACCGTCATGCCGAGTTTGTCATAGGCATCACGCACCCGATCTTCATCTTCCGCCCGCGCCTGCTGCACGACGCTCAAGCGCTTGCGGAGTGCTTCCGGCAGAAGCGCCACGGCGGCTGGAACGGCGTCGGAAAAGAACTGCGCCCCCTGACTGCCACCAAACACCAGCAGCCGGAATGGATCTTCCAAGCCAGGTAGATTGAACGGCCGGGCGGCTGCTGTGATGACCGCAGGCCGGACAGGATTCCCGGTTACAACGGTTTTTCCGGCATGAACGCCGGAATTTTCGGGCAAAAAGCCCCCTGCAATGCCGGAAACCCGGGCGGCCAGCCCCTTATTTGCCCTTCCCATGACCGCATTTTGCTCATGAACCAGCGTGGGAACGCCACGTCGGCTCGCGGCGTAAAGCGGCGGCAAGGTGGGATAACCGCCGAAGCCGATCACCGCTTTCGGCTTGAGCTTGTTGATCAGAACTGTCGATTGCCTGACGCCGCTCCAGATCGTCCAAATTGCACGACTGAGAGCTATCGGGTTCTTCGAGCCGAAGGTTGATGCGGAGACCTGATGCGTCGCAACCGCCGGAAACGTGCCGGAATAGCGACCCGCCCGCGTATCGGTGACGAGATGGACATCCCAACCGCGCGCGCCGAGTTCATGCGCCAGGGCTTCGGCTGGAAATAGATGGCCGCCGGTCCCGCCAGCGGCAAGAAGGATGGTGCCCTTGAGGGCTGAACGGCCCGGCATGCTATTCGGCCGCTGCCAGCGAGCGCGCGCGTTCCATGGAATAATGGATCTGCGAGCGCTTTTCAGGGCGTTTGCGGGTCAGCGCCAGGATCATGCCCATCGAAATGGCAATCGCGATGGCTGACGAGCCGCCATAGGAAATGAACGGCAACGTCATGCCCTTTGCAGGCAGAAGCTGCACGTTCACGCCCATATTGATGAAGGATTGCAGCCCGAGCAGCGTCACCAGGCCGGTCACGGCATAGCGCGCGAAATCGTCATGCTCCTTCAGCGCCGTCGAAAGGCCGCGCAGCAGAATGAAGGCGAAGATGCCCATGATGAGGAAGCAGAAGACGATGCCGAATTCTTCACCGGCCACGGAGAACACGAAGTCGGCATGGCTGTCCGGGATCACGCGCTTGACCGTGCCTTCGCCCGGGCCTTTGCCGAGCCAGCCGCCATTGAGCAAGGCCTGCATGGCCATATCAACCTGATACGTATCGCCTTCGCCCGTGAGGAAGCGATCGATACGTCCCGCGACGTGCGGCAGGAGCGTATAGGCGGCGAAAACGCCGGTGATACCGACGGCACCCAGCGCGATGATCCAGAACCAGGCCATGCCGGCCACGAAGAACATCACGCCCCAGGTGGCAAGCGTCAGCATGGTCTGGCCGAAATCAGGCTGCGCGACGAGCAAGGCGACCACGAGGCCAAGCAGGATCATCGCGAACAGATTGCCTGGAATGTCAGGCTGGCGGGCGTGTTCGGCGAACAGCCAGGCCGTGATGACGACGAAAGCGGGCTTCAGGAACTCGGAGGGCTGGACGGACAGGCCGGCAAAGGAAATCCAGCGCCGCGCGCCTTTCACTTCAACGCCGACATAAAGCACGGCCACCATCAGCACGACCATGACAGCCAGCAAAATAACGGCCAAACGCCGGACTTGGCGGGCGTCGAGGAAGGACACGCCGATCATGACGATGGAGGCCGGGATCATAAAAATGATCTGGCGGGTGGCGAAATGGAAGCTGTCGAGACCGATGCGCTCGGCCACGGCTGGGCTGGCGGCGAAGGACAGGACGATGCCCAGCACCATCAGCATGACGAAGGCAGAGAGGAACCAGCGATCGATGGTCCACCACCAGTTCGAGACAGGACTGCGATCCAATCTGCTCAGCATAAACCCTACCCCTTAAACCGGCTCAATCCCGGCAAGTGCTTGAACTGCCTGGCGAAATGCCTCGCCGCGCAACTCGAAATTCTTGAACTGATCGAAGCTCGCGCATGCAGGCGAGAGCAGGACCACCGCTTCCCCATCAGCCTCGGCATCCCGGGCGGCATGGTTAACGGCTGATGATAAAGTCCCTGAAATTTCATAAGGAACCGTTTCACCCAGAGTTGCCGCAAAGGCGGGCGCAGCTTCGCCGATGAGATAGGCCTTGGTGATGCGGGGGAAGAAAGGCCTAAGTGCTTCAATTCCCCCGGCTTTTGGCAGTCCACCGGCAATCCAGCGGATCCTGGGGAAGCTCGACAAAGCGGGTGCTGCGGCTTCGGCGTTGGTTGCCTTGGAATCGTTGACGAACAGCACTTTGCCTCGCCGCGCGACTTGTTCCATGCGGTGAACGAGACCTGGGAAGGTGTTCAAACCATTCTGAATTTCGGTTTCGGACAGGCCGAGCTCGAGGCAGGTTGAAACGGCTGCAAGGGCGTTCTGGGCGTTGTGCCGGCCGCGCAGCGAACCGATGCCGTTAAGCGAAAAAAGCGCCCGATTTTCCGGAGTAGCTCCCCGGAAAAGTTCGCTTTCTTCGGCAAAATATCCGCTTTTCAGCGGCAATCTTCCGGAAATCCGCACCACTTTCGGGCCAGCCCGCTCCAACCGGTCGGCAATCTCGACACAGAAGCTGTCATCGACGCCGATCACCGCAGTTTCGCTTCCAGCGACGAGCCGCGCCTTTATGTCGGCATAGTGCTGGATGGTGCCGTGGCGGTCGAGATGATCGGGCGTGACGTTGAGGAGGATGCCGACGGTCGGGTTCAGCGAAGGGGCGAGATCGATCTGGTAGGACGAGCACTCGACGACATAGTGACGGCCAGCTTCGGGCGGATCGAGGGTCAGAACGGCACGGCCGATATTGCCGCCCATCTGGGTATCGCGTCCGGCCGATTGGAGGATGTGCGCGATCAGGGCCGTGGTGGTGGACTTGCCGTTGGTGCCGGTGATCGCGACGAGACGAGCGTCGGGAGCGAGACGCTTGCGCTCCCTAACGAAGATCTCGATGTCGCCGATGATTTCGACGCCTGCACCGCGCGCGAGATCGACTGTCCAATGCGGCTTGGGATGGGTGAGCGGCACGCCGGGCGACAAAACGAAGGATGACAGACGCGACCAATCGATCGTGCGCAGATCGACAACCGGGATGCCGGCCGCTTCGGCCTTGGCGACACTTTCGGGATTGTCGTCCCAGGCTTGAACATCAGCGCCGCCTGCGACGAGAGCCTGCGCCGTTGCGATGCCGGAGCCGCCTAGTCCGAAGAGAGCGACCGCCTTCCCCGAAAAGGACTGAGCGGAGATCATGATGTTTACCGCAGCTTGAGGGTGGACAGGCCGATCAGAGCCAGGATGATGGCGATGATCCAGAAGCGGATCACGACCTGGCTTTCGGTCCAGCCGAGCTTTTCGAAATGGTGGTGGATCGGCGCCATCAGGAAGACGCGTCGGCCGGTCATCTTGAAGAAGCCGACCTGAATGATAACGGACAGCGCTTCCAGCACGAACAGACCGCCGATGATGGCGAGAACGATCTCGTGCTTGGTGGCGACGGCTACCGTACCTATCAGGCCGCCGAGCGCCAGAGAACCGGTGTCACCCATGAAGATGGCGGCGGGCGGTGCGTTGAACCAGAGGAAGCCGAGGCCGGCGCCCATGACCGCGCCGAGCAGCACGCAGAGCTCGCCGGTGCCGGGGGTCCAGTGGATCTGGAGATAGTCGGCGAAGACGGCATTACCGGCCAGGTAGGAGATGATGCCGAACGAACCGGCGGCGATCATCACCGGGCCGATGGCCAGACCATCGAGACCATCGGTGAGGTTCACCGCATTACCGGCGCCGACGATCACGAAACAGGCAACGGGGATGAAGAACAGCCCGAGATGGAGCAGCACATCCTTGAAGAAGGGGAAGGTCAGCGAGGACGAGAACGGCTCCTTGCCGGCATACATGATGAGGCCGGCTGCAACGGCGGCGATCAGGAACTCCAAAAGTAGCCGGACCTTGCCCGAGACGCCAAGATGGCTCTGTTTCGTGACCTTTGTGTAGTCGTCGTAGAAACCGATCGCGCCGAAGCCGATCGTCACGAACAGCACCGCCCAGACATAGAGGCTGGACAGGTTTGCCCACAACAGAGACGAGCCGAGGATGCCCGACATGATCATCAGACCGCCCATCGTGGGCGTACCGGCCTTCTTGAAGTGGGTCTGCGGACCATCGGCGCGGATCGGCTGGCCGCGGCCCTGACGGATGCGCAGCGAATCGATGATCGAGGGGCCGAACATGAAGACGATCAGCGCCGAGGTGATCAACGCGCCGCCGGTCCGAAAGGTGATGTAACGGAAAACGTTGAAGATGGAGAGGTCGTCAGCGAACTGGACGAGCAAAACGAACATGAATGGAGACCTCTCTGCGACGGCGTCAAGCCGTCATACCGTCAGCTTTGGCGGACGAAAATTGTGCCAGCATTGCGTCGACGATCTTCGAGAAGCCGATGCCCTTGGATGACTTGACCATGACGACATCGCCGGACCGGATCGCATCCAGAATGAGCGGCGTCAATTCCGCAGCACTTTCGGCGTAAACCTTCGGGAACTCAGCCGGAAGCGCTTCGGCAAGGCGGCGCATGTCGGGTCCGCCCAGGAAGACGGCATCGGCACGGGCTGCCGCAATCTGTTCGGCGAGAGCGGCATGAAGCTCGGGCGATTGTTCGCCCAGTTCCAGCATGTCACCGAGCACGGCAATGCGCCGACCGCCGGTGCCGGGCTGCGTTGTGCCGAGCAAGGACAAGGCTGCCTGCATCGATGCGGGATTGGCGTTGAAGCTCTCGTCGATCAGAACGGCTGTGCCATCATCCACCGGCAGGACATGGCGGCGTCCACGTCCCTGCTCCGCCTTGAGGCTGGCAAGTGCCGCCGCTGCCTTTTCGAGATCAGCACCGGCCAGATCGGCGGCACCGAGTACGGCGAGCACGTTCTGGACGATGTGCCGTCCCGGCGCGCCGACCGTCGCCACAACGTCACGGCCATTGACCGAGACAGCGATATCCGAGCGGTCGCCAAACAGTTCGGCATCGCGCAAGCGGATGTCGGATTGGGGGTTCTCGCCGAAGCTCTTGATGTTGCCGTGGCCCTTGGCGCGCGCGAGATTGGCAAGCAGGCTGAAGCGCGGATCGTCGCGATTGACGAGCACCGCGCCTTCCATTTCCAGCCCCTCGAAAATCTCGGCCTTGGCTTCGGCGATTTCGTCGAGGTCGCGGAAGAAGCCGAGATGGGCGGCACCTACCATGGTGATGATGGCGATGTGGGGACGAACCATCTTCACCAGCGTACGAATTTCGCCGGGATGGTTCATGCCGATCTCGAACACGCCGAAATCGACATCTTCGGGCATGCGCGCCAAGGTCAGCGGCACGCCCCAGTGATTGTTGAAGCTCTTGTCGGCTGCATGCACCTTGCCGGAAGCGGCCAGAACATGGCGCAGCGCTTCCTTGGTGGAAGTCTTGCCGTTGGATCCGGTGACCGCGATGATGCGGGCATTGGTGCGGGCGCGCGCGGCCTGGCCGAGCTTGCCGAGCGCTGCCAGCACATCCGGCACCACGATCTTGGGCGTGGTCAATCGGCCAAGCGCCGGCAGCTTGCCTTCCGACACAACCAGAACCGACGCGCCGGCCTTGATCGCGGCGGTCGCAAAATCATGGCCGTCGAACTGGTCGCCGGCGATGGCGAAAAAGGCATCGCCGCGTTGCAAGGTGCGGCTGTCGATGGAGATGCCGCTGATCTCGGAGGGAAGAGTGCCGAAGGAGCGGCCATTCATCGCCGCCGTCATGGCATCGCCGGTCCATAAGGGGCTCATGCCGCACGCTCCGTCAGCGCCGCACGCGCTTCGGCATGGTCGGAGAAAGGCAGCGTTTCGGCCCCGATCGTCTGGCCCTCTTCATGCCCCTTGCCGGCGATGATCAGCGTGTCGCCGGATTGCAGCATGGCAATCGCTTCGTGGATGGCCTGGCGACGGTCTGCGATCTCGGTTGCGTTGGGAGCGGCTTCCAGAATGGCGGCACGGATTTCCGCCGGCACTTCGGAGCGCGGATTGTCGTCAGTGACGATCACCACATCGGCTAGGCGCGTGGCGATCTCGCCCATGATCGGACGCTTGCCGCGGTCACGATCCCCGCCGCAGCCGAACACCACCACGACGCGGCCGGTGGTGAAGGGGCGCACGGAGGCCAGCACGTTTTCCAGCGCATCGGGCTTATGGGCATAATCGACGTAAACCGGTGCGCCGTTACTCTTGGAGCCGACAAGATCGAGACGACCGGGCGCACCCTTCAGCTTTTCGAGGGCAGCCAGCGAAAGCTCGATCGGCATGCCGGTGGCGATGGCGAGACCGGCGGATACAAGGGCGTTGGCGATCTGGAAGTCGCCGGCCAGCGGCAGGTCAATCTCGAAGATACGGCCTTCCGCTTCGATCTCCGCGCGCTGGCGGTAACGCTCGTGTTCGACCCGCTTGAGGGTCAGCAGCGCGCCCTTGCGGCCGACGGTAAGCGTGCGCAGGCCTGTATCCTGCGAAGCCTTGATCGCCTGCTCCGACCACGGATCGTCAGCAAAGATCACGGCCGGCGCATCCTTGGGCAGGAGGTCGCGAAACAGACGAAGCTTGGCGTCGAGATAGTCTTCAACCGTTGGATGATAATCCATGTGGTCGCGACCGAGATTGGTGAAGGCCGCTGCCTTGAGCTGGACGCCATCCAAACGGCGCTGATCGAGGCCATGGCTGGAGGCTTCCATGGCCGCATGGGTGACGCCGGCCTTGGCGAGGTCGGCGAGAAGATGATGCAGGGCGACCGGGTCGGGCGTGGTCAGCGAGCCGTAATCATTGCGGCCGGGCGCGACGACGCCGGTGGTGCCGATGCTGGCGGATTGATAGCCGCCGAAATCCCAGACTTGGCGCGTGAAGGAGGCCACGGAAGTCTTGCCGGAGGTGCCGGTGACGGCAACCATGGTTTCAGGCTGGGCGCCAAAGAAGCGCGCGGCGGCCAAGGACAAGGCGCGGCGCGGATCGGCGACGCGGATGACGGGGATGGAGAGGTCGCCAACGGAAGCGCCCTCACCGGCCACAATCGCGCTGGCGCCCTTTTGCGCGGCGTCGGCGGCGAAGCGGCCGCCATCCGTCTTGCTGCCTGAGAAAGCGAAGAACACCGTGCCCGGCGTGGCCTGGCGGGAGTCTGCGGTCAGGGCACTGACATCCACTGCGGAGGCACCCTCGCCCTTCAACGGCAGGATATCGGCGAAATCCGAGAGCTTCATCGCAGTCCCATCACTTCAGGTTGCACAATGTCCAATGCGGTTCACCGCTTCAGAATCACTGCGAGGATACCAGCAATGGCTTCTCTTCGAGGCGGAAATCCGGCTGGACGCCGAGCAGCGGTGCGGAACGGCGGATGATGTTGGAAAACAAAGGTCCCGCATTCAGACCGGCGGTCGCCGCCTGACCGGGTTTCTCCGGCTTTGGTTCATCCACGATCGAAAGAACGACATATTGCGGATCGTCGATCGGGAACGCGCCGACAAAGGCGTTGAAGCGGACATCTTTCGAATAGCGTCCATGCACGACCTTTTCCGCCGTGCCGGTCTTGCCGCCGATGCGATAGCCGGGAACGGTGGCGCGGGTGGCCGAGCCGCCCGTACCCTTGGTGGCGTTCAGCTTGTAGAGATAACGCATCTCGTCGCTGGTCTGCTGGCTGACGACACGCGTGGCGCTTTCCAGCGCGGCGTCCCGCGTGCGCGGCAGGAAGGTCGGGTTCATCAGGAAGCCGCCATTCATCAGCGCCACCACGCCCACCGCCGTTTGCAGCGGCGTCGTGGACATGCCGTGACCGAAGGCGATGGTCATGGAATGCACCTTCTTCCAGACCTTTGGCTCGGTTGGCCGCGCCACTTCCGGAAGCTCCGTCTTCATGCGGTCGAGCAGGCCCATGCGGTGAATGAATTCGCGATGGCCTTCGAGACCGACGATATCGGCCTCGTGGCCGGAACCGATGTTGGACGAGAAGATGAACACTTCCGGCAGCGTGAGAACGCGGTTCTTGCCGTGAAAGTCGCGGATGGTCTGGTTGCCGAAGCGGAAGGGCTTGCTGGCGTCAACGGTGGAATTCAGGTTCATCTTGCCCGAATCCAAGGCCATCGCCGTTGTGAAGCTCTTGATGGTCGAGCCCATCTCGTAGGTGCCTGCCGACATGCGGTTCAGACGGTCTTTTTCATGCGCGTTGAACGGGTTGTTCGGATCGAAATCCGGCACCGACGCCATTGCCACGACTTCGCCGGTCTTGGCGTTAAGCACCACGGCACCAGCCGCGATCGCATGATAGCGGGTGAGCGCCTGGGTGATCTCGTCATGCACGATGTGCTGGACGCGCAGATCGATCGACAGCTGGAAGGGCGCGAGATCCTTGGGCTGCGCCAGACCGCTGGCCTGCAGGTCGGCGAGGCCCTGATCGTCGATATATTTCTCGATGCCGGAAATGCCCTGGTTGTCGACATTGACCAGGCCGACGATGTGGGCAGCGGTGGAACCGCCGGGATAGAAGCGGCGCTTTTCCGTGCGGAAGCCGAAGCCCGGCACGCCGAGATTCATGATGTCGGACTGCTGCTTAGGCGTCAGCTGACGGCGCAGCCAAACGAAGCCGGCGCCGCTTTTCAGCTTGTTGTAGGTCTGCTCGTAATTGATGTCGGGCAGGATCGTGGCGAGCTTTTCGATGGCCTCGTCGGCATCCACGATGCGGCGCGGCTCAGCGAACAACGAGGCCGTCTTGATGTCGGTCGCCAGCACCTCGCCGTTGCGGTCGATGATGTCGGGGCGCGAAGCGGTGACGCGCGACGCAGGGCCAGCACCCACTTCCGGGTCGGTCATGGCGAGGTGGATCATGCGGCCGGACAGGGCTGCGTAGAGGCCGAGGAAGACGGCCATGGTCATCATCAGGCGCGGCCGTGCGCGGCTGCCGAACGCCTTACGCTCGCCATCCACCACGATGCCGCTGCCCAGTGCCGTGCCTTCAAAGCGCTTACGCCATTTCCCGATCATGGTTTGATGGCTCCTGTCGAGGTCTTGTCGATGCGCTTGAGCATCTCGGCGATCGTATCGATATTCGGATCCGGCACTTCCGGCGGGCGCTGCGGAATGGCGTCGGGGGTAACGATCTGCTCCGGCTCGACGGTGCCCAGTTTCAGGTCGTCGGCGTAGGATTCGGTCAGGCGCTGGAGACGCGCGGGCTGGGTCAGCAAGCTCCAGTCGGCCTTGAGGATCGAGATCGTGTCTTCCTCGTAGCGGATCTGGCTTTCGGTCTTGGCCAGAAGATCGAACTGGTTCTCGGCCTCGTGCTTGGTCTTGTAGGTGAAGGCCGCAGCCGCCACCATCAAGCCGATCATTACCATGTCGGTGGTGCGGAACATCATGTCAGCGGTCCCTCTCGACCTGAATGTCGGGCAGCCTGGGCAGGCCGAACAATGAGAAATCGGCATCGCGTGGAGCGGCATCGCTGCGGCGCGCGCTGCGCAGCCGCGCCGAACGCGCACGCGGATTGGTGTCTTCTTCCGTTTCCGACGGCGCAACGGCCGGTGCCGGGCGCTCGAAGGTCAGCGTCTGCAAACCAACGGCCGGCAAATGGCGCGAGCCGCCGGATTGCGTGGAGCGGTCGGCCAGGAAGCGCTTGACGATGCGGTCTTCCAGGGAATGGAAGCTGACCACGGCCAGCACGCCGCCCGGCTTCAACACGCGCTCGGCTGCAAACAGCGCCTTGGCGAGTTCGCCGAGCTCGTCGTTGACGAAGATGCGCAGGCCCTGGAATACACGGGTCGCCGGATGGATCTTCACCTTGGGATTGCGGACCACCAGCGTTTCGATGGCATTTGCGAGATCACGCGTGCGCTCGAACGGCTGCACGGCGCGGCGCTGTTCGATCATGCGCGCAATGCGGCTTGCCTGCTTTTCTTCGCCGAGAATGCCGAAGATGCGGATGAGATCGGTGGTCTTGTATGTGTTGACGACATCGGCAGCCGTGTTGCCGGTCTGCGCCATACGCATATCGAGCGGACCATCACCGCGGAAGGAAAAGCCGCGCTCTGCCTGATCGAGCTGCATGGAGGATACGCCGACATCCAGCACCACGCCATCTACGGAGCCGCTGGCATGGGCGTCGAGGTTGGAGAAGACGTCCTGCACGAGACGAAGACGGCCGTTCGCGCGCTCGACCAGCGCTTGGCCAGCCGCAATGGCGTCAGGGTCGCGGTCGATAGCGATGACATCAGCGCCGGCATTCAGCAGCGCCGTCGTATAACCGCCCGCGCCGAAAGTGCCGTCGATGAAGGTCTTGCCGGCCGCGGGTTGGAGCGCTGCCAGAACTTCCTGAAGCAGAACCGGAACGTGTCTGATGTGGTCGGCCTCGAGGGAACCGTGATCCGCGCTCATGCAGAAGCATCCTGATTGCCAGATACGTCCGCGCGGCGCTTGCGCGCCAGAAGCCGGGCGCGAACGGTGGCGGCATGGCTTGCCAGCTGTGCCGGTTCCCAGATCTGGAACCAGTTGCCACGACCCACAAAGGCCACGTCCGTCGTGATGCCGGTATGGTCGCGCATGAAATCCGTCACGCTGATGCGCCCCTCGCTGTCGAAGCGCAGGAAGGCGCCGTCCCCATGATAAAAGAAGGAAAGATCGTCCGCCGTTTGCAGCAGCGGATCTTCCTGCGCGATACGCGCTTCGAACTGGTCGAGCAGGTCCGGCCCACCGACATCCAGCGCCGGCGTATCCAGCGAGCGCAGCGCGTAGAGTTCCGCGTAACCGCGGCTTTGGATGATCTGTCGGAAATGCGCGGGCACCGACACGCGATTTTTCGCGTCGATCTTGTTTACCGCGCTGGACAGAAACCGCTGCATGCCGCGCCGAAACCATTCTCCTGAGGCTGCCCGTCATTGCGTCGACGCTGCAGCCAACCTTCCCGCAACCGCTTGTTTTAGACCACATTTCAGACGCGGCTCGACCCTCCAGCGGCCTGTGCGGCAACCGGATCGCCTTCGCTTCCTGAGGATACTGGGACAACAAACGAAACTGCATTTGGGATACCATGGGGCCCTATGGGCGTCAATGGGAACGGGGCTTTGTGGCTGGTGCGAGGCTGAGTCTGGACGCGCGTCTCCGTTGAAGCAGGCGGACCCCGTTTATCCGCCGTTAAGGCTAACAAAGTGTTGCGATCAGCAGAAAAGGCGGCGGCTGCTTCGATGAAAGAACGGCGCGCGGGAGCATCCCCCAGCGGAGGATGCGCGGCTTTGAGGATGAGGGAGATGGAAGTGCCAGCCGGCCTATAAGCCGGGTTTTGTATGGCCCCTGCCCGCAAAGGCAGAAACGTGGCGGCCATTCTTCTTGGACACATGTTGCCATGCGCCTCACGCAACCTACCCGGATGACAAGGCTGGAAACCGCCCCGAAGGTTGCCCTTCGCGCCATCCCTATTCGGTCTTGCTCCCGGTTGGGTTTACCGTGCCGATCCTGTTGCCAGGCTCGCGGTGGGCTCTTACCCCACCCTTTCACCCTTACCCCGGCAGGAACGGCCTTGCGGCCGGTGCCGAGGTGGTTTGCTTTCTGTGGCACTTTCCCTGGGGTCGCCCCCGCCGGCCGTTAGCCGGAACCGTGTTTCCCGGAGCCCGGACTTTCCTCAGCCGCGACCTTTCGGTGCTTGCGGCTGCGGCCGCCCGGCCGGCTGGCAGTGCCTTAAAGGCTGACCGCCAGCGAAAAGCAAGCCTTCCCCGTGAACTCAGGCGCTGCCGAGCTTGCGCTTCACCTTGGCGCAGTAAGCTGCCGAGATCGGATTCATGCGGGTTGCGGCATGGCCGGCATTGTATTTCAGGATCGTGCCGCAGGTGGTGCCGCCGCCCAGATCATGGGCCATGGCGAGATATTTCATACCCCACTTGATGTTGGTGTCGGGATCGTAGAGCCCCTTGGCGCTGCCGGTGTAGCCGAGCATGCGCGCCGTTGCCGGCTTGATCTGCATGAGGCCGATTTCACCGGCGCTGCCACGAGCGGCCTCGTTGTAATTGCTTTCAACGCTGATCACGGCATGAGCCAGGTTGGCGGGCACGCCATAGGCCGAAGCGTAGCGTGACACGATCGTGGAATATTTGCGCCCGTTCACCACCGCCTTTTCGGCAACCGGCACGTCGCCATCTTCTAGGGACAGGGGCTTCACGCCTGGCAATGCGGAGAACTTCTTCTGGCTGGAGCGTTCCACAGCCGTGAGTGCGGGACGGTGTGCGTTGGCATAGCCCTTGGAAGAGGTCGTCGTGGTAACCGTTTCGGCAACATCCTTCCCCTTGGCTTCCTTGCCGATCGAGCCTGTTGTCATCGTATCGACGTTTCTAGGATTGAAGGCGCGTCCACCTTCGGCTTGAGCGGAGTAAGAGAAGGCAAAAGTCGACACACCGGCGGCCACGGCCACCGCAAAAACGGTCCTGCTTGTCATTGAACCCTGTACTGATCTGACTGCCGGACGCTGCCGGTCTACGCTGCACTGGCCGAGGGGGTCAGAACCCAGCCCGGCGTCGGATGAGTTGTGAGATGCCGGGAAAAGTTGCATCAAAAATGGTGCAGAAAGTAACGTTGATCGCTTTTATGTAATATTGCGTGATCGCTCAGGCCAACGGTGGTATAGGTAGGTTTCTAAGCAATCGGCTGAGAGTGAGACGGGTCGAGCGGTCGATCAGGCCATCAACACGTTCCGGTCGGAAGTGCCGCTGGAAGGCTTCCACAACGATGCGCGACGCCTCATCCAGCACGCCGCTGACCTGGATGCCATAACCGTAGTCGGCTAGCATTTGCTGGGTTTCAGCCACGGCAGGCGACGTTGCACCGAGGCCGAACGGGAGGTCATCGCCGACCGGTTCAGGCCGCACAAAGTGGCCGATCCCGGCTTCGTAAAGCACGGCCCAGGGGAAGAGTTCACCCGGATCGATCTTGCGTCCAGGAGCCACATCGGAATGCGCCAGGATGCCTTCGGGAAGCATCCCGTGACGTGTCGCAATGTCGCGGCACAGGTCGATCACGGCAGCGATCTGATCATCCGGATACGGCGTGTAGCAGAGAAAATGACCGGGATTGACGATCTCAATGCCCACGGAATGCGAATTTATGTCCGCATTTCCGCCCCAAATGCTGCGCCCGGCGTGCCAGGCACGGCCCGCTTCGCGCACCATCTGCACGACAGAACCATCTTCATGAACGAGGTAATGCGAAGACACCTCGCTTTCAGGCGTGCACAGCCAGTCCTCGGCCGCCTGCCCCGTGATCATGCCGGTGTAATGAAGAATAATGAGGCTCGGCCGCTCGCAATCGCGGCGCAGTCCGAAATTCGGCGATGGCCGCACCATTGCCCGTGCAAAGTCGGGCGGGAACGCGCTCACGCCGGAACCTGGCTTCTTTCGATCATTTCATAGGCGCTGTTGATGGCAGCGAGCCGGTTCGTGGCGATGGCGATGAAGTCGGCCGGCATGCCGCGCGCGATCAGGCGATCGGGATGGTTCTCGGCAACTAGCGTGCGGTAGCGCTTGCGCACGGCGCCGAACTCCGTGTTGATCGGAAGGTCGAGCACGGCATAGGGATCAGCCCCCATCGGACGGGCGTGGCGCGCGAGCAGCCGCTCGAAATGCAATGCATCGATGCGGAAGATTTCCGAAACGCGGCGGAGAAACGCCACTTCGCGCTCATGCACGATGCCGTCGGCTTCTGCGATATAGAATAGGCCGTCTAAGATATCCTGCAGAAGCAGGCAATTGTCGTCGCCGCTGCCGCACAGATTGGCCAACTGATAGGCATAGGTCTCGAAGCCGGCCGTATCAGCCTGCGCCAGATTGTAAAGGCGCTGCACGTTGCGCATCTCGTCGGGCGGGATCTCGAAGATCCTGTGAAAGGCGCGGACCTCGTCCTGCGTCACCACGCCATCGGCGCGCGCCATCTTGGCGGACAATGCGATCATCGCGACGGAAAAGCCGACCTGGCGTCTCAGCGCGGGATCGCCCACAAACATGGTGCGGATCGCCTCAAGCAGCGAACCGATGCCGGACGCACCGCGTGCCGGAAGGCTCAACAAAGCGGCGCCGAGACGAGACCAGACCGAATCCATGCTTGACCTCTAACGGAAACAACTCCCGACCGGAAGATCGGGAGGGCCCGCGCAGCGCAAACCTTCCATGCGTTGGTAAGCGCCGGGGAAACAGCTGATGATGAATGTAGGGGATCTCGGAAGACTGCGTCTTAACTAAGCTCAATGCGCGCCGAGCAGCGTTCTCACCTCGTTCAACGGCATGGGGCGGCCGAAAAGATAGCCCTGCCCTTCCTCGCAGCCCCGCTCCTGAAGGATGGCAGCTTGCGTCTTGCACTCGATGCCTTCCGCCGTGATCGACAAGCCGAAGGTGCGGCCAAGAAACAGAACCGCATCCACGATCGCGCCGTCCTCGGGCGAGCGCTCCAGGTTCTCCACGAATTCGCGATCGATTTTCAGTCGCGTGATTGGGAACTTCTTGAGCATGCTGAGCGAGGCATAGCCGGTGCCGAAATCATCGAACGCCACGGGGCAGCCAAGATCGCGCAGCCTGGTCAGCGTGGAGCGGATCGTGCCGTCGTCGTTTCTCAGGATAACGCGTTCGGTGACTTCGATCTCGAATAGATCCGGCGCGACCTCGTGGCTCGCCAACGCATCGGCGATCTGGCCGGCAACATCGCCCGTGGCGAACTGGCGCGAGAAAAGGTTGACGGCGACGCGGATCTTCTCGCTGACGCTTCTGGTGCGATTGAGAGCAGCAATGTCTCTCGCAGCCTGCTCGATCACCCACTTGCCGAGATGATTGGCCATCGGGCTCTTCTTCAGCACGGGCAGGAACGCGGCTGGAGCCAACATGCCCTTTTGCGGGTGGTGCCACCGTAAAAGCGCTTCCAGCCCGATGATGCGATGATCATCCATGCGCACCTGCGGCTGATAAAACAGCTCGAACTCACCGCCGCGCACGGCCTGGCGCAATTCCGCGCTGAGCGCATGTTCCTGGCGCGCATCATTGCGCAAAGCGGGCGTGAACAGGCACGTCGTACCCACCATGCCGGATTTCGCCTTTGCAAGTGCCAGATCCGCCGAAAGAAGCAGTTCGGAACCGATCATGCCATCATCCGGCAAAAGGGCGATGCCCATATGGGCGCTGAGCGCGACCTGCGCTTCGCCGACCTCGAAGGGCAGTTCCAACATGTCCTGAAGACGCTCGGCAACGGCTCCGATCGTTTGGCTGGAGGCATCCGGCACGACGACGGCCAGTTCCGTCGAGGTGCGCGCGATCATTTCACCGTTCGGCAACACGCTGCGAAAGCGATCCGCCACTTCGCGCAGCAGGCTCCAGCCGGTGTTGCGCGCATAAAGCTCGCTGGCTTCGCGAAGACCTTCGATCCACACCAGGATCAGGGCAGCCGAGCGCTTCGCCATGGAAAGCGCCAGCAGTTCAGCCGCCACGGATCGCCAGTTCGGCAGGCCGGTGAGCGGATCGTGCCGCGCTTCATATTCCAGACGCTGGCGCTGGATCTTTTCGCCCGTAATCTCGCGGATGAGGCCGAGGCTGCGGGTGGGCGGATTATCGCCATTCGCGATGAGCGTTCCGATGGCTTCGATCCAGCGAATACTTTGCGTCTTCGGATCGATGATCCTGAATTCATTGCGGAAGTGTGGGTTTTCACTCGCACCTTGAGCGGAAACCCGGCTCAGGATGAGGTGCCGGTCGTCCGGATGAACGATCTCCAGCAGGTCTTCCAGATTGGCGATCGGGCTTGGCAGATCGATGAACCGGGCAACCGCATTGGCGCCCCAGAGTTCGCCGGTTTGCAGGTCGTGATCCCAAACGCCGTAATTGCCGCTTTCCAGCGCCAAACGGAGACGTTCCTCGCTGACGCGGGCGGTGTCGGCCGCGTCGAGATCATCCTGGATGTCCTGGACGACCCCGATCCATTCCTCGATGTCCCCGTTCGCACCCCGCAGCGGGAGGCCGTTTGACTTGTACCAATGATAGGTCTTGTCAGCCTGCTGGCCGCGAAATAGAAGCTCGAAGGGCGAACCCTTGCGGAAGGCGTCGAACCAGATCCCGGTGATCGTTTCCAGGTCCTGCGGGTGGATGGACGAAGCCCAGTCGTCGGCGGTTGCGACTTTCCCATCGGCTGTCTTCCAGCCGAAACCATTGCGCAGGGTGCCATCCGCCTCGGCCCGCCATACGCGCACGCGGCTCATCTCGGCAACCGCGAGCGAGACCCGATCACCCTCGGCAAGGCCGGCATAGGTGGTATTCATGCTGTCATTCCGATGGCGATGCTGACCCCGCCGCTTCTTAACCTTCCTTATATTAGCAAATCACAAATAAAGTTGATCGCACTGCGGAAAAGGTTGCTGTGACGCTCTGCGCCATGATCACGGAAAAATCAGCTATCGGAGACCGTGCTGCAAGATAGAAGCAGCTTTCCCGTGCAACGAAGGTGCAAACGGGCAAGACTTTGGTTACCATCTCGCGGCATTGATGGCCTGAGTTCAACAAGGGAAGCTGGTGTGGCTTTGAAACTTTCGATCCTGCGCAGCCTCCTTGGTCTCGCCATGTTGGGTTCGGTCGCGGCCTGCTCGACCACGAGCTACGATTTCGCGGATGTGAAGCCGACGGCAACACGCACCACCACGACCTCGTTCCAGACCGGGCTTGCCTATCCCCGTTTCAACGACCGCAAGCCGCATCCGTGGGACAAGGCACTGGCGCCGACCTCCTACGCCATCCACGGCACGGACGTCTCGAAATATCAGGGTTCGGTTGACTGGGGCATCGCGCGCGAAAGCGGCGTGTCCTTCGCCTTCATCAAGGCCACCGAGGGCGGCGACCGCGTCGACGACATGTTCGCCACGCACTGGCAGGAGGCCAAAGCCTCAGGCATTCCGCGCGCGGCCTATCATTTCTATTACTTCTGCCGCACGGCGCAGGACCAGGCCGACTGGTATATCCGCAACGTGCCAAAGGAGAAGAACTCCCTGCCGCCAGTGCTCGACATGGAATGGAACCACATGTCGCCGACTTGCAAGAAGCGGCCGCCGGCATCTGTCGTGCGCGCGGAAATGAAGATCTTCCTCGAGCGCCTCACCAAGCATTACGGCAAGAAGCCGATCATCTACACGTCGATCGACTTCTACGAAGACAACCGCCTCGACCTGTTCACCGGCTATGACTGGTGGCTGCGCTCGGTATCGGCGCATCCGCATATCCGCTACGGCACCAAGGACTTCCTGTTCTGGCAATATACGGGCACGGGCAAGGTGCCGGGCATCAAGGGTGACGCCGACATCAACGTCTTCAACGGCACGCAAAACGAATGGCGCGCCTGGGTCGCCAAGCACACGAGCTGAGGGAAGCGGCCGGCGCTTTCCTTAGTTTTAGCGGCCGTGCTAAACTGTTGTTCTAGGGAGCATCGGCATGGCCAGCATCACCATCGATCTCGACGACGCGACAGAAGCGCTTCTCAACAAGGTGCTGTCATCGTCATCTGTCAGCGCATCGCAGCTAGTGCGCGAGGCGCTGCTCGACCGGATCGAAGAAATCGACGATGCGCCGGTCGTCAAAGGTCTTGCAGAAGAAAGCTTCGAGCCGATCTCCAATGTCGAGGTCATGCGCAGGCTGCGGCTCGATCACTGAATGGCCGTCGTTCAATGGCACCCACGTGCCTTCGAGCAGTTTGCGGAACTAGACCGCGCAGTCCAGACGCGCATCCAGCGCGTGCTGACGTCGCTCGAAGCGATGGACGATGTCAGAACGAAGCTCATCCCCTATCGCGCTGAGCTGGCTGGATACTGGAAGCTCCGCGTCGGTGACTACCGCCTCGTCACGTCTCTTCGTGAGCAGGACGGTCAGACTGTGCTCGTGATCTACCTCGCGCATCGCCGCGAGGTTTACGGCTCCCGAGCGGTCTCGGCCTTGAAGCGCCGGAACGCGGACTGAGGCTCAGTCCGCCATCGTCTCCAGGCTCGCGAACCCTTGAGGGGCGTCTCCTTCGTGGAAGGGGGTGTCGACCTGCACGAAGGTGTCGGGGTAGAAGCCGTTGAAGCGGGTGCGCAGCGACAGGGAATAGGCGCCGATGTGGCCGATTTCGATCCAGTCGCCGGTGTCGACGGTTTCCGGCAGCCAGAAGGGCCGCGACAGGATGTCGACGGAATCGCAGGTCGCGCCGCAGACCTTGAAGGGCACGATCTTGGTTTCATCGCCATTGCGCTGACGGATGGCCGGATCGGGGATGAAGCGGGCGGGCAGCGTGATCTTGCCGGTCCAGCTGTCCGACAGCGACGCCCAGATACCGTCATTGATGTAGAGCCGGCGACCCTTGCGCAGGAGGACGCGCACGATCAGGGAGAAAGCGCGGGCGACGATGACGCGGCCGGGTTCGGCCACCAGCGGCATGTCGCCAAAACCCCATTCGGTGATGTCGCCGCGCAGCTGCGCCATCAGCTCGTCGAGCGATGGCAGGTTCGGCGTCTTGCGGTTGGGATCGTGACCGTATTCGGCGGGAAAGCCGCCGCCGACATCAAGCTCGACAATCGGCACCCCGGCGCGGTTGCGGACCCAGTCGGCGGAAGCCAGCGCGCGCTCATAGGTGTCCGGGTCTTCGATCTGGCTACCGACATGGAAGCACAGACCGACCTTGTAGCCGGTGCGCGACAGACGCTGCAGCAGTTCCACCGCATGAGCCGGCCCTGCCCCGAACTTCTTCGACAATTCATAGGCCGCATGGCCCTTGGTCTGTAGCCGCACGAACACGGTCATCTGGCCAGGGTCAATGTCGAGCGCGCGGACCACGCGGGTCAGCTTGGTTATCTCGTCTTCATGATCGACCACCGTGACGCGGATGCCGTAGGTTTCCAGCGCGAGGCGGATGTCGGACTGCGCCTTGATCGGATGCATGTAGAGCATCTCAGCATCCGGTGCGACGTTCCGGACCGCCTTGAACTCGGCCGGTGACGCGACATCGAAAGTCTGGACGCCTGCTTCCGCCAGCGTCTTCAACACCAGTTCTTCGCCGTTGGTCTTTACAGCATAAGCGGTCTTGCCGGGGAAGAACCCCATGAACCGCCTGGTGTCTGCCTTCAGGACTTCGGGATGGAAGCAGTAGATGGGATCGTCGGGACGCAGCTTCATAGCGGCATCCCGTGCGGTGTTGAAACGCTGCATCAGATCAGGGTCGTCCTTGCTTCATTCCGGGCTTTCGTTCGGGTGAACATAAAGCGCTGGGGAGAAGCGTCGACCCTGTTTTGCCGACTAGCCGGCTTAGGCAGCTGCTGCCGCCGGCTGAACCGCCGCTGCTTCGACGGGACGAACGCCGATCAGATGGCAGATGGCGAAGGAGAGTTCGGCGCGGTTCATTGTGTAGAAGTGGAAGTCTTCCACGCCACGTTCGACAAGATCCAGCACCTGCTCGGCGGCAACGGCAGCCGAGACCAGCGCATGCGTTTGCCGATCCTCTTCCAGCCCCTCGAAGCGCTGCGCAACCCAGGCAGGGATCGTCGCACCTGTGCGGCCGGCGAAGTTCGCGACCTGGCGAAAATTCTCGATCGGCAGGATGCCTGGCACGATCGGGATATAGATGCCAGCCCGGCGCGCCCGCTCAACATAGCGCTCGTAATCGTCGTTTTCGAAGAAGAACTGCGTGATGGCACGCGTCGCGCCCGCATCGACCTTGCGCTTCAGCATATCGATATCGGTCGCGAAGTCCGGGCTTTCCGGATGCTTTTCCGGATAGGCGGACACGGAGATGTCGGTTGCACCCTGACGCTGGAGAGCGGCGGTGAGTTCCGCACCGTTGGTGTAGCCGCCGGGATGCGGTTCATAGGTCGCGCCGACGCCGGCGCTCGGATCGCCGCGCAACGCCACGAAGCGTGTAACACCAGCCTGAAGGAAACTGGCGATGACCTCATCGACTTCGGCGCGCGATGCATCCACGCAGGTGAGATGCGCCGCTGGTGCCAGACCGGTTTCGGCGATGATGCGCCGGACGATCCGCAGCGTGCGCTCGCGGGTCGAGCCACCGGCGCCATAGGTCACGGATACGAAATGCGGCTGCAGGGGCTCAAGCCGCTTCACCGTATCCCAAAGGCGGGTCTCCATCTCGGCCGTCTTCGGCGGGAAGAACTCGAAGGAAACGCGGACGCGCTCACCGATATCCGGACGGCGGGAAAAGCTGGGCTGGTTCATCAAACCGTCTCGCTTGCTTGGGGGTGACGTGCTGACTGTGCGGCGGCGGTGTCGGCGATCAGCAGGCGGCGGTCGCGACCGAGCCAGAGCTTGACCGTGAGGCCCTGATTGCCGTTGTCGGGTGCAAAGGTGAGCGTGTCTTCCAGTTCAAGGCCGGCTTCGGTCAGCCAGTCCTCGATCTGCCGATCAGCAAAGCCGAGACGGGCGTGGGCGTGCTCTTCGCGCAGGAACTCATGGCTGTGCGGCGCGAAGTCGACGATGACGAGACGGCCGGACGGACGGAGCAGCTTGGCGGCTTCCTTCACAACGGAAGCGGGATCATCAAGATAATGCAGCACCTGATGGACGGTCACGAGGTCGAAAGCGTCGCGGTCCACCGGCGGGGCATAAACGTCGCCCTGGCGCACCTGTGCATTGGTGATGCCAGCGCGTTCCAGATTGGCGCGGGCGACGGCGAGCATTTCGCGCGACATATCGATGCCAACGGCACGGCGATACAGCGGCGCGAACAGTTCGAGCAGACGGCCGGTGCCGGTGCCGAGATCGACCATCGACTGGAAGGGCCGCGTGCCGACGAGATCGAGCAGAGCGGCCTCAACGGCCTTGTCCGGCACATGCAAAGAGCGGATTTCATCCCAGCTCGATGCGTTGGACCGGAAATAATGCGTCGCTTTTTCCTGCCGCTTCTGGCGCACGCCGAATAGGCGCTCGATGTCGCGCTCCACCAGCGGATCGTCATCGGCGATGCGGGCGAGCAGGCCGAGGATCAGTTCGCGCGCACCATCGGATTCCGCCAGCCGGAAGAAGGCCCAGGAGCCCTCCTGGTAGCGATCGACAAGGCCCGCTTCCTGCAGGAGCTTGAGATGGCGGGACACGCGCGGCTGCGACTGGTTGAGGATCGCGGTCAGATCGCTGACGGTGAGATCGCCGGACGCCAGCAGAAACAGAATCCGCAAACGGCTGGATTCGGCCGCTGCCTTCAACGTATCTACAAGGGTCAGCAGTTCGAGCTTGTCTGACATCAACGATCTCCCGAATGAGTAAGAGACATAAAGATATGTTTATGTCATGTCATGGTGAGTTGCAATGGCTATGTCGCAGTGAAGGCAGAAAATGACTGACGATCCTGACACCGCCGTGCTGACGACGATCCGCGCGGGCGAACGCGCTTTGCCGTTCGATCCCGGCACGCGTGCGCCCGATGCGCATCTGGTGTTCATCGGCAAGGCGGAGACAGCGTGGACGCAACGCGGAGATTGCCCGAAAAACATGGGACAAGCCCGAGAGCGCAACGTGCAGGCACAGGTGCTGGTCGATGAGGATTATCGGGAGGGGTTGCTCGGGCTTGAGGCTCATAGCCACGTCATCATCCTAACCTGGCTGCATCGCAGCGCGCGCGATCTGATCGTGCAGCAGCCGCGCCATGCCGAAGAACCGCGTGGCACCTTCGCCTTGCGCTCGCCGGTTCGGCCCAACCCGATCGGGCTGCATGTGGCACGGCTGGTTTCGGTTGATATGGCGGAGGGCCGGCTCGTTCTGGAAGCGCTTGATGTACTGGACGGCACGCCGGTGATCGACATCAAGCCTTACTTCGCGTCGAGCGACCGACCGGATCTTGAGGGCTGATGGTGCGCTTTGCCACCGGCCGGCACAAGGCGATCGCCAAGGCACTGACGCTGCTTCTGCCCGGCGCGCCTTATGCCGATATCGAGGCGATCCGTTTTGAGGCAAGTCAGCGGCGCATGGCCGATCTGCCGCCGTCGATCGCCGTGTGGCTGACCACGCTTGCTCATGTGCGCCATCAGCACACCGAGTATGATGCCCTGATGGATGAGGGCTACGATCGGGACGCGGCGCGCTTCTTCGTGCTGGATAATGTCAACGAGGTGCTGACGACGTGGCGCGCAACGCGGCTGCTCGATGCCGATGAGAGCGATTGACGCCGGTTCGCACCCTGCCCCTTGAACCGCTGCGCTGAGGTCGCATCTACGGACTGCGGCCAAAAACCGCTTTTCACATCATTCATTCCTCACGCGCCTTTTTTCAGGCGCGACTTTCAGAAAGGCCTTTCATCATGGCATCGAAAGTCTGGTTCATCACGGGATCATCCAAGGGCTTCGGCCGCATCTGGGCGGAAGCCGCTCTCGCACGCGGCGACAAGGTTGCCGCCACGGCACGCGACGCTTCGACCTTACAGCCGCTGGTCGACCAGTATGGCGACAGCGTCCTGGCGCTCACACTGGACGTGACCGACAAAGCGCAGGTCAACGCCACCATCGCCGAGGCGCAAGCCAACTTCGGTCGGCTCGACATCGTCGTCAACAATGCGGGCTACGGCCTGTTTGGCGCGGTTGAAGAAGTGTCGGAAGAAGACGCGCGTGCGCAGATCGAGACCAATGTGTTCGGCGCCTTGTGGGTGACGCAGGCAGCCCTGCCGATCATGCGCGAACAGAAGGCGGGCCACATCATCCAGGTGTCCTCGATCGGCGGCGTCAACGCCTTCCAGAACGTCGGCCTCTACCACGCCTCGAAGTGGGCGCTGGAAGGCTTCAGCCAGACGCTGTCACAGGAAGTGGCAGGGTTCGGCATCCATGTAACGCTGGTCGAGCCGTCGGGCTTCTCGACGGACTGGGGCGGTCCCTCGGCCAAGCACTCCGAGTCGATTGCCGCCTATGACAGCGTGCGCGAAAACAGCAAGGCGCGTCGTGGCAACACGGCGGCAGGCGATCCTGAAGCGACGGCTGAGGCGATCCTCAAGGTTGTAGATGCGGCCGAACCGCCGCTGCGCGTGTTCTTCGGCGATGTCGGTTTGCCAATGATCAAGCAGGAATATGCCAAGCGCATCGCGCTTTGGGAGGAATGGGACCACGTCGCGGTTCTCGCCCAGGGTGCGGGCAGCAACCGCAAGGCTTGAAGCTCAATAGATCCACTGTTCGGGCAGGCGAAGCGAAACCGTTTCGCCTGTTTGGATCGTGCCGGGCTTTTCCACCCAGGCAACAATGCCGCGCAAACGCTTTGCGACCTTCGGGAAGAGCAGCGCAGCACCCTGCACATCAGCCACGCCGGCGCCCTCACCCACGGCACGACCGGCATCCCTGCACGGACCGTTCTGCGCGTCGATCTTCAGCGTCACGCCGTTCTTGAAGAACATCAGCGTGCCGGCCGGCAGCATGGACAAATGCGGCACGCCGTCGATCAGGAGGTTGGCGCCGACCCATTCGGAGCGCACTTCCGGCAGATCCATGCGGCGGGCGATCTCGGCCAGCTCATCGGGCGCGACGAGGGACAACTGGCGCTCGTTGCGCATCGTGGTCTTGCGCGGATACCACGGCTCGCGCCCGCCCGAGCGGCGGGTAAAGCCCTCATGGTAATCGCCGGGAATGCCTTCGAAGGTGAGGTCGAGGCTGTCGACGGCTTGCGTGACGAAGTCGCGATCCGGCGCCACGAACAGGCCGGCGACGCGGCCTTTCAGCTGCTTGCCAGGCATGATCTTGAAGTCGTCGAGCGTGCGCGGAAACAGATCGTGCATCGGGAGCGGTCCGGTTGAGCGAGCTTCATCCATGAAGCGACAGCACTTGACTGTCCAGCCAATTGCGCTGAATGACCCATCAGCTCGTTATGTGGATCACAGTCTGCGCAACAGCGCACCGCCGATCGAATAACCAGCGCCGAACGCGCAGATCAGGCCATAATCGCCGCGCTGCATGTCGCGATGATGCATATCCAGCGCCACGATAACACCAGCCGCAGCGGTGTTGCCGAGATCGCCCAGGACGATGGGCGCACGGTCGTTGTCCACATCCCTACCGAAAGCCAGGCGCAGGATCAT
Source organism: Tianweitania populi (assembly GCF_014652875.1). Lineage (GTDB taxonomy): Bacteria > Pseudomonadota > Alphaproteobacteria > Rhizobiales > Rhizobiaceae > Tianweitania > Tianweitania populi. Next base: position 1,390,772 of record NZ_BMZQ01000001.1, read on the forward strand.
GCCGTTCATGCGGGCATTGGCCTGATGCAGCCAGAAGCGGCGAATATCTTCCGGCGTCTGGCCATTGTCGCGCAGGAAGTCGATGATGAACTCATGCCCGGCATGGGTGACTTCCTTGAACACCTTGTTGCCGAGTTGCGTGATCATCAGCCCTTCCATGTCGAGCACGGACGGGTTGGCCTGGGTGAGCCGGGCGAGATAGCCGAAGTTGGAGCGAATATTGTTGGAAAACTGCGTCCAAAGACGGGTGTCCAGCACCTCGAAACAGCCTTCGCGCTCTTCGCCATCCTCCAGCGCTTCCACCACCATGGAAACGGATGCGTCGCCGAAGATGAAGTGCGTTTGCCGGTCGCGAAAGTCGAGATGGCCGGTGATCAGCTCGGGCGTGCAAACCAGCACGCACTTCTGCGCACCGGAGCGCACGAGGTTGAAGGCCGTATGCAGACCGCCGGCTGCCGAAGAGCAGCCAAGGCTGAGATCGATCGCCGAGCCCGACGTTCCCAGCACCTGCTGGATCTCGATGCCGACCGCCGGATACATGCGCTGCAGATGCGAGGAGGCGCAAATGACCATGTCGACATCGGCAGCCGCCCGGCCCGCATCCGCCAGCGCCTTGCGTGCGGAAGCAGCACCGAATTCAGACTGAATGGACACTTCATGGTCTTCGCGCCGCGGCATGACTGGCGCCATCCGGTCGATGTCGAGCACGCCTTCGGGGTAAAGCACGCGGCGAGCGCGGATGCCGGAGGCGTGTTCGATAAAGGCGCTGGTTGAGCCCGGCAGCGGCTGCTCGCCCCGCTCTGTGCGGCCAACATTTTCCCGCTCGACCCAGCCATTGAAGGTCGCCACCAGTTCATCATTGCTGATGGAGGCCGTCGGGATTTCGGCCCCGATGCCGCTGATGACCACGCGCTTCATGCTTGTTCTTCCTGACCTCGCACAAGCTTGGGATCAAGTGCGAGCTAATTCATGTCAGGCTTATTTAAGCGGCTTTAACCATGACAGGCAATGCGGAGCTAGCTCTTGCGGGCGACTATGAACAGGCGCGGAAAGCGCAGCAGCCGCGTGCCATCGGCGGTCGACGGATAGGCCGCGTCGATCGCCGTCTGGTAGGCATGCAGGAACAGCGCCTGTTCACCGTCATTCAGCGGCGCGAGGAAGGGCCGCAAGCCCGTGCTCTTCACCCACTCCACGATCGCCGCCGCATCCTTCATCGGGTGATTGTAGATGGTGTGCCAGATATCGACCGATGCACCGCAGGCAGTCAGCGCATCGTAATAGGTAGAAACCGGCGGCAGTGGATCGCGCGCGGCACCCGCGAGCTTGGCGGCGAACGGCATGGCACGAGCGGTTTCGCTCATCAGCCGGTGCGTGGGCTCGGCCAAATTATCAGGCATCTGCACGGCCAGGACAGCGCCGGGTTTCATGCCGCCGAGGATGCGAGCGAGAACCTGCTGGTGATCCGGCAACCATTGAAAGATCGCGTTGGCGAAGGTGACGTCAGTGCCGTCGTCCGGCATCCACGTCGCCGCGTCGCCCTCGAAGAAGGCGACATCCGGCAACCGCTTGCGGGCATCCGCCAGCATCGCCGGCGATGTGTCGAAGCCGCTGATCTCAGCTTGAGGCCAGCGGGCGACGAGGAGTTCGGTGGAATTGCCCGGCCCGCAACCGATGTCGACGACGTGCCTAGCATCGTCGACCGGGATCTGGGCCAGAAGATCGCGCGCCGGCCGCGTGCGCTCATCGGCATAAAGCAGATATTGCGCAGCGGACCAGTCGCGCGTCATCGTCATCTGTAAACGTCTCCACGGTGACCGACGCGAATGATCGAGATCGTGACGATGTCGTCTTCCAGCGCCGCGATCAAACGATACTCACCCACGCGATATTTCCAGTACTCGCCGAGTGGTCCATGCAGGCTTTCGCCGACTGCGCGTGGATCATCCGTTTCAACCAAGCGCTCTCGGACGAATTGCAGAATCCGGACCTGAGCGGTGTGCCCGAGACGCCGAAGGTCTTTCTCGGCGCGCTTTTCGAAGCGGACCTTCCAGCCCACCGCTAATTGCGCTTCAGGTCGGCGGGATCAAGACCCAGGTTCTCTACGACCTCGTCAAAGGAAACGTATTCCGGATCGTCGCTCAGCCGCTCACGAACGAGATACAGATCCTCCAGATCATCGATGTGCTCGACGATGGCTTCACGCGCGTAGAAGCTCTTTGTCCGACCGGTCTTTCGGGCAAGATCTTCCAAACGCTGTTCCAGTTCGGCTGGAAGTCGCAAAGCTAACATGAGAGGCGCTCCAATTTGCTATACAGGTATAGCGCTAAGGGGCGCCTCGCAATGTCGCTTTAGCGCGTCAGCCGCTTGTAGGTAACGCGGCTTGGGTTCACCGCTTCCGGTCCAAGGCGGCGGACCTTGTCCTTCTCGTATTCCTCGAAGTTGCCTTCGAACCATTCCACATGGCTGTCGCCTTCGAAGGCGAGCATGTGGGTGGCCATGCGGTCGAGGAACATGCGATCGTGGCTGATGATCACCGCGCAGCCTGCATAGGCTTCCAGGGCATCTTCGAGCGCGCCGAGGGTTTCGGTGTCGAGATCGTTGGTCGGTTCGTCGAGCAGCAGGACGTTGCCGCCGTTCTTCAGCATCTTGGCGAGGTGGACGCGGTTGCGCTGACCACCCGACAGGTTGCCGACCTTCTGCTGCTGGTCGCCGCCCCGGAAATTGAAGGACGAGCAGTAAGCGCGGCTGTTCACTTCGTGCTTGCCGAGCTTGATGACTTCGGCGCCGCCGGAAATCTCTTCCCAAACGGTTTTGTTCGGGTCGAGCGCGTCACGGCTCTGATCGACATAGCCGAGCTTCACGGTCTCGCCGACGCGGATCGTGCCGTCATCGGGCGTTTCCTGGCCGGTGATCATCTTGAACATCGTGGTCTTGCCCGCGCCGTTCGGACCGATGACGCCGACGATGCCGCCCGGAGGCAGCTTGAAGTTCAGGTCCTCGATCAGCAAACGATCGCCAAAGCTCTTGTCGAGATCGGTGACCTCGATAACGACCTGACCGAGACGCTCGCCGGCCGGAATGACGATCTGCGTATCGGTGGGGCGACGGCTGTCTGCCTGTTCAACCAGATCCTCATAGGCCTTGATGCGGGCCTTTGACTTGGTCTGACGCGCCTTGGGGCTGGATGCGATCCATTCGCGCTCACGCCAGATCGCTTTCTGGCGCGAATCGTCTTCGCGGCCTTCCTGGATCAGGCGCTTGGCCTTGGCATCGAGATACTTGGTGTAGTTGCCCTCGTAAGGAATGCCGCGGCCGCGATCGAGCTCGAGGATCCAGCCTGTGACATTGTCGAGGAAGTAGCGATCGTGGGTGATGATCATCACCGCACCAGGATAAGCGCGCAGGTGCTTTTCCAGCCAGGCGGTGGTCTCGGCGTCCAGATGGTTGGTCGGCTCGTCGAGGAGGAGCAGGTCCGGCTGCTGCAGAAGCAAGCGGCACAGTGCCACGCGGCGACGTTCGCCACCCGAAAGCTGCGTCACGTCAGCATCGGACGGCGGGCAGCGCAGCGCTTCCATCGCCATCTCGACTTGCTGTTCGAGATCCCACAGATTTTGGGCGTCGATGATGTCCTGCAGCTTGGCGGCCTCGTCGGCCGTTTCATCCGAGTAGTTCATCATGAGTTCGTTGTAGCGGTCGATGATCGCCGTCTTCTTGGCGACGCCTTCCATGACGTTGCCTTTGACGTTGAGCGCCGGATCGAGCTCGGGCTCCTGCGCCAGATAGCCGACGGTCGCGCCTTCAGCGAGCCAGGCTTCGCCGGTCCACTCCTTGTCGAGGCCGGCCATGATCTTCAGGACGGTCGACTTACCGGCGCCGTTCGGGCCGAGGATACCGATCTTGGCATCCGGGTAGAAAGACAGATGAAGGTTTTCGAGCACCTTCTTGGTGCCATAGGCCTTGGACAGGCCGGACATATGATAGATGAACTGGCGTGCCATTGCGCGCTATTCCAATCCCTGATCGTGCGGTGAATTGCGCGCTATGTAAGCCAAAGGGAGGATCGGGGCAATGCGTAAGGGCAGATGGCGGCACGCCTGTGGGAACCGGGTATGAGTTTCGACCGGGTCGAGACGTTCCACACGCCGTCCGATGCGGCTTTGCGGCTCTATCGCAAGGAGGCGCAGGAGCCGCGCGGCGTGGTGCAGATCAACCACGGCCTTGCTGAACATGCCGGGCGCTATGCGCGGTTTGCTCAAGCGCTGGCTGAACGCGGCTATCATACGCTGGCGCATGATCATCGCGGACACGGTGCGACCACGGCACCTGGCGCGCCGCTCGGCCGCTTCGCGCAGACTGACGGCGCGCGGCTGGTGCTGGAGGATGCGGCGGCCGTGCTTGATCTGGCCGCCAAGGACTATCCTGGACTGCTGGTGATCTGCTTCGGCCATTCCATGGGCGGGCTGATCGCGCTCAACCTCGTGCAGCGCTTTCCCGAAAAGATGCAGGCCGCTGCAATCTGGAACGCCAATTTTTCAGCCGGTCTGCAGGGCCGCCTCGCCCGTGCCCTGCTTGGCTTGGAGCGCTTTCGTATGGGCTCGGACGTGCCCTCGCAGATCCTGCCTCGGCTGACTTTTCGCGCCTGGGGCAAGGCCATTCCGCATGCCCGCACGGAGTTCGACTGGTTGAGCCACGATGCCTCCGAGGTCGACGCTTACATTGCCGATCCGCTTTGCGGGTGGGACGCTAGTGTGTCTCTATGGCAGGACCTGTTCGCGCTGATCTTTGCCGGCGCGGATGATGCCGGGTTCAAGTCAGTGCCTAGAACCCTGCCACTGCAGTTGGTCGGCGGGCTGGAAGATCCCGCGACCGAGGACGGAAAGGCCACGCGCGCTCTGGCAGAAAGGCTGGAGCAGCTCGGCTTTTCGAATCTGAAAACAAGGCTTTACGAGCGAACGCGCCACGAATCCCTCAACGAGTTGAATCGAAACATCATCACCGCTGATTTCCTGGCCTGGGCGGATCGCGTCACCGCAACGCGGTGACAGCCGGCTTCAGGCTTGTTAGGCAAGCACCATCAGAGCTTGTGGGGGGACCAGCATGCAGACCGGCGGACAGCTTATCGTCGACGCACTTGAGGCAAACGGCGTCAAACAGATCTATTGCGTGCCGGGCGAAAGCTACCTCGCCGTCCTTGATGCGCTGCATGATTCCCTTATCGACACTATCATCTGCCGCCAGGAAGGCGGCGCGGCGATGATGGCCGACAGCGAAGGCCGACTGACCGGCCGGCCCGGTATCTGCTTCGTGACGCGCGGCCCCGGCGCCACCAACGCTTCGCCCGGCATTCACATCGCGATGCAGGATTCGGTGCCGATGATCCTGTTCGTCGGCCAGATCGCGCGTGGCATCAGGCATCGTGAGGCGTTTCAGGAAGTCGACTACAAGGCGGTGTTCGGATCGCTGGCCAAGTGGGTTGTCGAGATCGAAGACGCAGCGCGCATTCCTGAACTCGTGACGCGCGCGTTTGCCGTGGCCACCTCCGGCCGTCCCGGACCGGTCGTCATCGCTTTGCCCGAAGACATGCTGCTGGACGAGGTCGAGGCGCCGGCGGCCTTGCCCTATACGCCGGTGGAAACCGTGCCGGGTGCGGGGCAGATGAGCGAGTTGCAGGCGCTGCTCGAAAAGGCCGAGCGACCCTTCGTCATTCTCGGCGGCACGCGCTGGAGCGAGAGTTCCGTTGCCGCCTTCACCAAGGCCGTGGAAAGCTGGAACCTGCCGGTCGGCTGCTCCTTCCGCCGCCAGATGCTGTTCGACAGCAGCCATCCAAACTATGCCGGCGATGTCGGCATTGGGCCGAACCCAAAGCTGGCAGCCGCGATCAAGCAGGCCGATCTCGTGCTGCTGGTTGGCGGGCGCTTCGGCGAGATGCCGTCTTCCGACTACACGCTGATCAAAAGCCCCTACCCCGATCAGACGCTGGTGCATGTGCATGCGGACGCCAATGAGCTTGGCCGCGTGTATCGTCCGACGCTCGCCATCAACGCCTCGCCGGAGGCCTTCGCACAAGCCTTTGCCGCGCTGAAGCCGAAGGCGGCGCCGGCTTGGAATGAGAACACCAAGGCGCTCAATCAAGCCTATCTCGCCTGGTCGACGCCGCCGCAGACCGGCCCCGGCGCGGTGCAGATGGGACCGATTATGCAGCATCTCGGCGAGGTGCTCGGCGAGGACGCCATTCTGTGCAACGGTGCGGGCAACTACGCGACCTGGATCCACCGCTTCCACAAGTTCCGCCGCTATGCCACGCAAGCCGCCCCCACATCCGGCTCGATGGGCTACGGCACGCCGGCCGCCGTTGCCGCCAAGCGCCTGTTCCCGGAACGCGACGTGATCGCCTTTGCCGGCGACGGCTGCTTCTTGATGAACGGACAGGAGTTCGCTACCGCCATCCAGTACGACCTGCCGATCATCGTGATCGTCGTGAACAACGGCATCTACGGCACGATCCGCATGCATCAGGAGCGGGAATATCCGGGCCGCGTCTCCGGCACGACGCTCAACAATCCGGACTTCGCCGCTCTGGCGCGGGCTTACGGCGGGCATGGCGAGACGGTCGAGACGACCGCCGACTTCGCACCGGCTTTTCAGAGGGCGAGAACAAGCGGCAAGCCGGCAGTTATCGAGATCAAGCTGGATCCAGAAGCGCTGACGCCGACCCGGACCTTGAGCGACATACGGAACAGGCGGTAATTTGGGTCAAGATTTGGAGATCTTCCTTCGCATTTGATCTTGGCACTTGCCTCGATCCGCCGTTAAAAGCCTCACACAGATGTCAGGCCACGTGAGACTGACGTGAGGGGTGAAAGCGACTAATGGAAATCTTTACCGCCGCCGGCTTTTGGGCCCTGCTTCAAGTCATGGCGATCGATCTGGTCTTGGCAGGCGACAATGCGATCGTCATAGGCCTGGCGGCCGCTGGCCTTCCAGCAGACCAGCGCAAGAAAGCCATTCTCGTCGGCATCATTGCCGCAACCGTTTTGCGCATCGGCTTTGCGCTCATCACGTCCTGGCTGCTTGCCATCGGGCCCATCTTGCTGATTGCCGGCGGTCTCTTGCTGCTCTGGGTCTGCTGGAAGATGTATCGCGAACTGAGCGTTTCTCCAGCGGAAGAAGACGAAGCGCATGAGGCGCTCGAAGGTCGCGACGACGGCATTCCACATGGCAAGCGCAAGACCTTCGCCCAAGCCGCATGGCAGATCGTCATCGCCGACGTTTCGATGTCCCTCGACAACGTGCTGGCTGTGGCTGGTGCGGCGATGGAGCATCCGACCGTTCTGATCGTAGGCTTGGTGCTTTCAATCGCCTTGATGGGATTCGCGGCAACCTTTGTCGCGCGGCTCCTGCACAAGTATCGCTGGATCGCCTGGCTCGGCCTGCTGGTTATTCTGTATGTCGCGATCAAGATGCTGGCTGAAGGCGCGATCGGCGAGTTTCCGGAGCAGCTTGGCTTCCTTGAAACCTATCTCGGCTGGGCTGGCATCCACGGTCCGGGCGCGGCCGCCGCGCACTGATCCGGGTGGATCACAGCACGAAGATGCAAAAAGGGCGGCCTGGAGCCGCCCTTTTCTTTGATTGATGAAGCACTGGCCTATTTGCTGGCGGCGTCGAAGATCTCTGTGGTGTAGCCACCTTCCGGCGCCTTGCTCACGATCTTCTGGTCCACCACCAGCTTGGCCGTGCGCTCGTAAGCGGCCGGATCGAGCTTGCCGGATGCGTCGCCAAGCAGCTTGGCGACTTCGCCCATCATGCGCTTCTGATGGTTTTCGTCCTGGCCGCCAGCGTCGACCACGATCTCGGCAGCCTCGTCCGGGTTTTCCATGGCGTATTTCCAGCCCTTCATGGAGGCCTTCACGAAGCGCGCCATCTTGTCCTTGAAGGCCGCGTCCGAGAGCTTGTCTTCCATGACGTAGAGGCCGTCTTCCAGCATGTCGTTGCCGAGCTGGGTGTAGTTGAAGACGAGCAGGTCTTCCGCCTTGAAGCCGGCATCGATCGCCTGCCAGTATTCGTTGTAGGTCATGACCGAGATGCAGTCGGCCTGCTTCTGGACGAGCGGCTGCACGTCGAAGGACTGCTTCAGAACGGTCACGCCGTCCGGCCCGCCTTCGGTCGATAGTCCGAGCTTGTTCATCCAGCCATAGAACGGGTACTCGTTGCCGAAGAACCAGACGCCAAGCGTCTTGCCCTTGAAGTCAGCCTCGGTTTTCACCGGACCATCCTTGGGGCAGATCATCTCCAGCCCAGACTTCTGGTAAGGCTGCGCGATGTTGATCAGCTTCACGCCCTTGTCGCGCGCAGCGAGTGCAGGGGCCATCCAGTCCACGATCACATCGGCGCCGCCACCGGCGATCACCTGTTCCGGCGCGATGTCCGGCCCACCCGGCTTGATCGTGACGTCGAGGTTTTCCTCGTCGTAGAAGCCTTTTTCCTCGGCCACGTAATAACCCGCGAACTGCGACTGCGTGACCCACTTCAGCTGCAAGGTGACCTCGTCGGCCGCAAAGGCCGGCAGGGCCGCCATCGACAGCGCGCTCGCCATCAGAATTCCCGTCAGACGCTTCATTTTTCTTGTTCCCTCTGAAGTTACGCCTTCCCGTTCCGGAAAGACGGATGCCAGAACGTGACGGCTCTCTCCACCAAAGCCACCCCGCCATAAAACAGCGAGCCGATGATCGCGGCCACTGCGATTTCCGCCCAGACCATGTCGACATTCATGCGCCCGACTTCGGTCGAAATGCGGAAACCCATGCCCACCACAGGCGTGCCGAAAAACTCAGCCACGATCGCGCCGATCAGCGCCAGAGTCGAGTTGATCTTGAGCGCGTTGAAAACGAACGGGCCGGCGGCCGGCAAGCGCAGCTTGAACAAGGTCTGCCAGTAGCCAGCCGCATAGGTGCGCATCAGATCGCGTTCCATGGTGGAGGTGACGGCGAGCCCCGCTACCGTGTTCACCAACATGGGGAAGAAGGTCATGATGACCACGACGGCGGCCTTGGACTGCCAGTCGAAGCCAAACCACATCACCATGATCGGCGCGATGCCGATCATGGGCAGGGCCGAAACGAGGTTGCCGATCGGCAGCAGGCCGCGCCGCATGAACGGGAAGCGGTCGGCAAGGATCGCCGCGACGAAGCCCGATGCACAGCCCATGAGGTAGCCGGCAAGCACCGCCTTGAAGATGGTCTGGTTCACGTCTGCCGCTATGACCGATAGCGAGAATATCAGCTTAGTAAATACGGCACTTGGTGGCGGGAGGAGGATGAAGGGGATGCCGAGGCCGCGCGTGACCGCTTCCCAGATGATCAGGATCCAGGCGCCGAAGATCGCGGGGATGATCAGCGCAAGGATGATGCGCCCGGCACGGCTGCGCGGCTGAAGGCCGGACAAGATCTCAACGCAGCGCCAGGCAAGCAGCCAGCAGGCCGCGAGAACAACATAAAAACCCGGCCGCGCCAGTCCGTTTTCATCCGAAATGAGGGTGAAAAGAAAGACGGTGGCGAGATGGGCGCACAAGAACAAAACAATGCCACGCCACAAGCGCGATCGCATGAAGGTATCGGCCCCGATGCCGGCTAAGAGAAACCCGTAGACCAGGATCAGCGTGGTCCATGCGACCGCCGGCGCCGTCATGGCGATCGGCACATTGGCCAAGGGCAGCTGGAAGAGTGCCGCCAGAAGGAGGAGCACGGCGACGAGGGATTGCCACGATAAAGCGCGCATCATGACGGTCGCGCTCCCATTCGGCGTTGCACGATGGCGCCGACGACATCGACTGCGGTAACCAGAAGCACGGCCACGAGGCTGCCGGCAACGAGGGCCGCGAACATGTCGATCGTCTGGCTGTAATAAGAGCCGGCGAGCAGCTTGGAACCGATGCCGGCGACCGCACCCGTGGGCAATTCGCCGACGATGGCGCCAACGAGACTCGCCGCGATTGCCACCTTCATGGACGCAAACAGGAACGGCACGGAAGCCGGCAGTCGGAGCTTCCAGAAGGTCTGCGCTTTCGAGGCATGATAGGTGTGCATGAGATCGAGATTGATGATCTCGGGCGAGCGCAAGCCCTTCACCATGCCGACCGCGACGGGGAAGAAGGACAGATAGGTCGAGATCAGCGCCTTGGGCAGCAGGCCGGTGAGGTTCACCGCCGCCAGAACCACGATGATCATGGGCGCCAACGCCAGAATGGGGATTGTCTGCGACGCGATGATCCAGGGCATGAGGCTGCGATCGAGCGAGGTGAAATGCACGATGCCGACGGCGATCAGGATGCCCAGCACCGTGCCGATCACGAAGCCGAGCAGGGTCGAAGAAAGTGTCACGCCCGCATGATAGATCAGGCTGCGATTGCTGGTGATCTTCCGAAGAAACGTGTTCTCGAAGAAGTTGGTGGCGACCTGATGCGGCGCGGGCAGCGTCGGCTTGGGCTGCGTCATGGTCGCGATGAACAAGTCACCGCTGGAGCGCGTCACCCCTGCCCTTCGGTCGAGGTCGCGCTGGAACGGCGCATTCATGAAGTAAGTGCCGGCATACCAGATCGCAACGATCGCGATCAGCATGACCAGAACGGGGATGATCCTGTTGCCGCGTGCCTCGCTCATGGCTTTACGCGCCTAATCATCATAGGAATGGCCGGCGCGCAGACCGTCGCGGACGCGCGCGGCGATGGCGAGAAATTCTGGCGTTTCGCGGATATCGAGCGGGCGCTCACGCGGCAGGGTGGACTCGATCACATCCGTCACGCGCCCCGGTCGCGGCGACATCACGACGATGCGCGTTGAGAGATAAACGGCTTCCGGTATGGAGTGGGTCACGAAGCAGATCGTCTTTTCCGTGCGCGCCCAAAGCTGCAACAGCTGCTCGTTGAGGTGATCGCGCACGATCTCGTCCAGCGCGCCGAAGGGTTCGTCCATCAGCAGAAGATCGGCATCGAACGACAAAGCGCGGGCGATGGAGGCGCGCTGCTGCATGCCGCCCGAGAGCTGCCACGGAAACTTCTTCTCGAAGCCGGTGAGGTTCACCAGCGCCAAAGTGCGGGCGATACGCTCGCGCTTTTCCGCATCCGAGAAGCCCATGATCTCCAGGGGTAGCGCGACGTTCTTTTCGATCGTGCGCCAGGGATAAAGTGCCGCCGCCTGGAAGACATAGCCATAAGCACGCCGCTCGCGCGCTTCACGCGGGCTCATGCCGTTGATGCTGATCGTGCCGTCGGTCGGCTGTTCGAGATCGGCGATGACACGCAAGAAGGTTGTCTTGCCGCAGCCCGACGGGCCGATAAAGGAAACGAACTCGCCCTTGTTGATGGTAAGATTGACGTCCGAAAGCGCGCGCACCGGGCCGTCATTGGTCTGGAAGGTGAGCCCAAGCCCCGCCGCCGAAATGACGGAGGGCGCAGAGACGGTGGCGTGGCTGGGTTGGCTGGCCTGCATGTCCATGAAGGGTTGTCAAACTCCCGACACGGGAATGCCCGCGCGCTCGACCTTGCGCGGTGCTGTGATTTCCTTCCAGGTCGACAGCGCGCGGTTGACGGCGGCGAAAGGCTCGCGCGCCACGAACTCGCCATGACCGGGCTTGGCGTCGACCTTGTCTTCGGTGATCGCCAACTCGCCCCTCGTGAACACGAAGCGCGGCAGGCCGGTGACTTCGACACCTTCGAAGACGTTGTAATCGATCACCGACTGCTGGTTGCCGGCCGAGATCGTCTTGGAGCGCTTCGGATCCCACACGATGATGTCGGCGTCCGACCCCTCAAGGATCGCGCCCTTCTTGGGATACATGTTGAGGATCTTGGCGATGTTGGTGGAGGTCACCGCCACGAACTCGTTCATGGTCAGCCGCCCGGTGACGACGCCGCGTGTCCACAGAACCGGGAGCCGGTCTTCCAAGCCGCCGGTGCCGTTCGGGATCTTGGTGAAATCGTTGAGGCCGGTGCGCTTCTGTTCGGTCGTGAAGGCGCAGTGATCGGTCGCGACGACCTGCAGGGAGCCGGATTGCAGGCCGGCCCAGAGCGAATCCTGATGCTGCTTGTTGCGAAAGGGCGGGCTCATCACGCGCCGCGCGGCATGGTCCCAGTCTTTGTTGAAGTACTCGGTTTCGTCGAGCACGAGGTGCTGGATCAGCGGCTCGCCGAAAACGCGCATGCCCTTCTGGCGCGCGCGGCGAATGGCTTCGTGGCTCTGCTCGCAGGAGACATGCACGACATAGAGCGGCGAGTTGGCCATATCGGCGATCATGATCGCGCGGTTGGTCGCCTCGCCCTCGACTTCCGCCGGGCGTGAATAGGCATGGGCTTCCGGCCCGTTGTTGCCGGCGGCAAGCAGCTTCTGGCTGAGCGCCGCGACCACATCGCCATTTTCGGCGTGAACCAGCGGCAGCGCGCCGAGGTCGCTACAGCGCTGGAAGGACGAGAACATCTCGTCATCATCCACCATCAGCGACCCCTTATAGGCCATGAAGTGCTTGAACGTGTTGATGCCGCGATCGACCACTTGCGACATCTCGTTGAAGACCTGCTCGCCCCACCAGGTGATCGCCATGTGGAAGGTGTAGTCGGTCGCAGCTTTTACCGACTTGTTGTCCCACATCTTGATCGCATCAAGCAGCGACTGGCCGGGGTTGGGCAAGCAGAAATCCACCACCATCGTGGTACCGCCGGCAAGGGCGGCACGCGTGCCGCTTTCGAAATCATCGGCGGAATAGGTGCCCATGAACGGCATTTCGAGATGGGTGTGCGGATCGATCCCGCCGGGCATCACATAGCAGCCGGTCGCGTCGAAGCTCTCGTCGCCGGACAGGTTCTGGCCAATCTTGCTGATGACGCCGCCCTCGATCAGCACATCCGCCTTGTAGGTGCGGTCTGCGGTGACGATCGTGCCGTTCTTGATGACTTTGGACATGGAGTTCCCCGTGTTTTTATTGCCCGTCAAAGATGGTCGCTTTCGCTAGGTTGGAGCGAGGTTGGCTGGTGTGTGAGCGACACCTTGGAAGACAGGTGAAAAGCGTCTGGTGACGGCGAGTTCGGATAGAAGCTGCTCCACGCAACCGTCGAACTCGTCTGAAATCTCGCCGGTTGTGAACCGCAGGACACGATAGCCAGCGTTTCGCAGCCAGGCGTCGCGCGCGGCATCACGCCGAAGGCCGGAGGGCGTAAAATGATGCTCGCCATCGACTTCTATGACCAGTCGATGCGCGTGGATGGCGAAGTCAACGGTGTAGGGACCGAGCGGAACCTGCTTGCGGGCATGGATGCCATACCATTGGCGGAACTGTTTTAGCTCTGCCCAGAGTTTCTTTTCGCCGTCGGTCATGGATCGGCGGAATTGCCGGGCGCGCTTGATGGCTTGGGTGGTTATCTCCGTGGGCATCAGGATGCCTGCGCCTTGGTGGGAGAGGTGGTGCGCTTCAGGGACCCCCACCCCTTACCCCTCCCCTCAAGGGGGAGGGGGATTCTGGGGCCGAAGCGCCAGACGAATACACTGTCGAGCTGAGCGCGACGGAGACGCTTCCCTCCCCCTTGAGGGGAGGGATAAAGGGTGGGGGTAGCCTCACGCCAAGCTCCAAACATCGTCAGCCGCCCTACCCCCTGAGACGTTGGACGATGATCATGACCCATGTGGAGGTCGAACTGCCAGTCGAAGACGTTGCTCAGCGAAGCGCGACGGTGACGCCTCCCTCCCCCTTGAGGGGAGGGATAAAGGGTGGGGGTTCCTTCGCGCCAAGCTCCAAACATCATCAGCCGCCCCTACCCCACGATCTCCGCCGTTTCCAAAACGGCATGAAACAGCACATCACAGCCCGCCCCTGCCCATTGCTTCGATATCTCCTCCGCCTCGTTGTGGCTCAAGCCATCCACGCAAGGGCAGAAGATCATTGCGGTTGGTGCGACGCGGTTGATCCAGCAGGCGTCGTGGCCAGCGCCTGAAACGATGTCGCGATGGGTGTAGCCGAGCCGGTCGGCGGCATCGCGCACGGCTTTGACGCAGGTTTCGTCGAAGGTGACCGGATCGAAATGGCCGACCTGCTCGACCTCGGCGGTGATTTCCAGCGCCTCGCAGATGGTCACGATGCCGTCACGGATCCGGGCATCCATTTCGTCCAGCGTTTCCTTGTCGGGCGAGCGGATGTCGATCGTGAAGACGGTCTTGGCTGCGATGATGTTGCGGGAGTTCGGATAGACTTCCATATGGCCGATCGCGCCGACCGCGTCCGGCTGGTAGTCCATGGCGATCTCATGCACGAGCTCGGTGATGCGGGCCATGCCGAGGCCGGCATTGCGGCGTTTGGGCATGGGGGTCGAGCCGGTATGCGCTTCCTTGCCGGTAAGCGTGACCTGCAGCCATTTCAGACCCTGGCCGTGGGTGACGACGCCGATGTCAAGGCCTTCGTCTTCGAGGATCGGGCCCTGCTCGATATGCAGCTCGAAGAACGCCTTCATCTTGCGCGCGCCGACCGGCTCCTCGCCCTTCCAGCCAATCCGCTCCAGCTCGTCGCCGAAGCGCTTGCCCTTGGCGTCGGTACGGTCATAGGCATAGTCCTGTTCCAGCACGCCAGCGAACACGCCGGACGCGAGCATTGCCGGGGCGAAACGGGCGCCCTCCTCGTTGGTCCAGTTGGTTATGACGATCGGGTGCCTGGTCTTGATGCCGAGATCATCAAGCGAGCGGATGACTTCGAGCCCGCCCAGCACACCTAGTACACCGTCGAACTTGCCGCCGGTGGGCTGCGTATCGAGATGGCTGCCGACATAGACCGGCAGGGCATCCGCATCCGTACCTTCGCGGCGGAAGAACATGGTGCCCATCTCGTCCACGCCCATGGAAAGGCCGGCAGCCTCGCACCACGACTGGAAGAGCTTGCGACCTTCCGCGTCTTCATCGGTCAACGTTTGGCGGTTGTTGCCGCCAGCGATGCCAGGGCCGATCCTGGCCATGTCCATCAGGCTGTCCCAAAGCCGGTCGGAATTGATGCGAAGGTTCTCGCCGGGCGCGGCCATTCATTGCTCCCCAAAGCAACTTCGTTGCAGTCTCATCGCTGCGGCGGCACGATGGTCCGCCGCAGCGATTGTCCCCTTTAGTCCACCGCCCGCAGCACCGCGCAGACATGGTCGATCAGCTCGTCGATCTGTACCTTCGAGATGATCAGCGGCGGCGACAGAGCGATGATGTCGCCGGTCGTACGGATCAGCGCGCCGCGCTCGAAGGCCTTGATGAAGGCGGAGAAAGCCCGTTTCGTCGGCTCGCCGGCGATCGGCTCCAGCTCGATCGCGCCGACCAGGCCGATATTGCGGATGTCGATGACGTGCGGCTCGCCCTTCAGCGAATGCAGCGCTTCCTCCCAGTATGGAGCGAGCTCAGGCCCGCGTTCAAGAAGACCCTCTTCCTTGTAGGTCTCGAGCGTCGCGAGACCGGCCGCGCATGCAATCGGATTGCCGGAATAGGTGTAGCCGTGGGCGAACTCGATAAGATGCTCGGGGCCGCTCATGAAGGCGTCGTGGATCTCGCTGGTGACGAACACCGCGCCCATCGGAATGACGCCGTTGGTGACGCCCTTGGCGGTGATCATGATGTCCGGCTTCACGCCGAAATAGTCGACCGCAAACGGCGTGCCGAGGCGGCCGAAGCCGGTGATGACCTCGTCGAAGATCAAGAGAATGCCGTGCTTGTCGCAGATGGCGCGCAGCTTCTCGAGATAGGTTTTTGGCGGAATGAGCACGCCGGTGGAGCCCGAAACCGGCTCAACGATCACGGCCGCGATGGTGGAGGCATCATGCAGCGTGACGATGCGCTCCAGCTCGTCGGCGAGTTCAGCGCCATGCTCCGGCACGCCCTTGGTGAAGCCGTTCTTGGCCGGCAGATGCGTATGCGGCAGGTGGTCAACGCCGGTCAGTAGCGTGCCGAACATCTTGCGGTTGCCGACGATGCCGCCAACCGAGATGCCGCCGAAGTTCACGCCGTGATAGCCGCGCTCGCGGCCGATCAAACGGGTGCGCGAGCCCTGCCCTTTGACCCGCTGATAAGCCAGCGCGATTTTCAGCGCGGTCTCGACCGACTCGGAGCCGGAGTTGGTGAAGAACACATGGTCCAGCCCATCCGGCGCCATATCGACAAGACGGTTGGCGAATTCGAAGGCGATGGGATGCCCCATCTGGAAGGCCGGAGCGTAGTCGAGCTCGGCAGCCTGATGCTGGATTGCCTCAGTGATCTTCGGCCGGCAGTGGCCGGCATTGACGCACCAAAGGCCTGCGGTGCCGTCCAGAACCTGGCGGCCATCGGCCGTCGTATAATACATGTCCTTGGCCGCCACGAGCATGCGCGGCGACTGCTTGAACTGCCGGTTGGATGTGAATGGCATCCAGAAAGCGGAAAGGTCGTTGGGTGCGTTAACCCGGTTCAGCATGCTTCAGTCTCCTTGCTCTCACCCCGTGCGCGCACCACGGCAATGGCTTGGGATTCCACACCATTTTCGCCGGCAATTTTGACCGAACGGACAAAGGTTAGCATTGCCGCAGGGGCGGTCAAGGGAATACTAATCGAGCCGGAACGGGGAGCGGGCGCGCCACTCCAGGCAATCAACTGGGCCAGACGATTGGTCCAGGGCTCAACGCTTAAGCAGATCGATGGAGCTTCGTGATCATTGTGGATGCAGTTGCTCCTCGAACGCGCATTCAGATCGAAAAGCGCGAGCTGATCCTCGAAGCCGCGCTCGATGTTTTCTCCCGCTTCGGCTTTCGAGGCGCGACCATCGACCGCATCGCCGAAACGGCCGGCATGTCGAAGCCGAACCTTCTTTATTATTTCCGTCGGAAGGACGACATTTATTCTGCCTTGATGCACCGGCTTCTCGACACCTGGCTGCAGCCGCTGCGCGAGCTGGACGATATCGGCGATCCGATGACGGAACTACGCGGCTACATCCGCCGGAAGCTCGAAATGTCGCGCGATTATCCCAGGGAAAGTCGCCTTTTCGCCAACGAGATTCTGGAAGGTGCGCCGCGCATCATGCCGCTCATCGCCGGCGAACTGAAGACGCTTGTGGATGAAAAGGTGCTGGTAATCCGCGGCTGGATGAAGGCCGGCAAGATCGCCCGCACCGACCCGCATCACCTTATCTTCTCGATCTGGGCTACCACGCAGCATTATGCCGATTTCGACGTCCAGGTGCGCGCGGTGCTCGGCCCCGACAAGGGCGCGGCCGGCCGCTACGAGGATGCGGCGCGATTTCTGGAGCAGTTGTTCATGGATGGGTTGCGGCCGAAGGACTGATCTGCCTCCAGTTCAGAACCGGTCGGCGCGACGACCTTTGTACCCCTACTCAGCCGGCTCCGGCACTTGCACGGGTGCGGGCTTGTGCATCGGGTTGTTCGGGTGCTGCGTCCAGTTGGCGTAGACCGGCGACACCACCTTCTCCGTACGCTTGTCCAGCTGCCCCGCGGCAAGCGGCACCATGTCGATGCAGTCCTGAACCGGGCAGACATTGACGCAGAGATTGCAGCCGACGCATTCCTCCTCGATCACCTCAAAGTGGCGCAGGCCGTCCACGATGTTGGTGATCGCCTGGTGCGAGGTGTCTTCACAGGCGATGTGGCAGCGGCCGCACTTGATGCACAGATCCTGGTTGATGTGCGCCTTGGTGACGTAATTGAGGTTGAGATATTGCCAGTCGGTGACGTTGGGCGTGGCGCGACCGATGACGTCATCAAGCGTTGCGTGGCCCTTCTCGTCCATCCAGTTCTTGAGACCTTCGATCATCTCCTGGACGATCTTGAAGCCGTAGGTCATCGCCGCCGTGCAGACCTGCACGTTGCCGGCACCGAGCGCCAGGAACTCGGCTGCATCCCGCCAGGTCGTGACGCCGCCGATGCCCGAAATCGGCAGGCCGTGCGTTTCCGGGTCGCGCGCGATTTCGGCCACCATGTTGAGCGCGATGGGCTTCACCGCTGGGCCGCAATAGCCGCCATGGCTGCCGCGCCCGTCGATGGACGGTTCGGGCGAGAAGCTGTCGAGATTGACGGAGGTGATCGACGAGATCGTGTTGATCAGCGACACCGCATCGGCACCGCCGCGCTTGGCAGCGCGCGCGGGATAGCGGATATCGGTGATGTTGGGCGTGAGCTTCACGATCACCGGCATGCGGCTGTATTGCTTGCACCAGCGCGCCACCATTTCGATGTACTCGGGCACCTGCCCCACGGCTGCGCCCATGCCGCGCTCGCTCATGCCGTGCGGACAGCCGAAGTTGAGTTCGATGCCGTCGCATTCGGTTTCTTCAACCAGCGGCAGAATGGCCTTCCAGCTTTCTTCTTCGCAGGGCACCATGATGGAGGCAATCAAGGCGCGATCCGGCCACGCCTTCTTGACCTGCTTCATCTCCTGCAAATTGAGCTGCAGCTGCCGGTCGGTGATGAGTTCGATATTGTTCAAGCCGAGCAAACGGCGATCGGCACCCCAGATCGCTCCGTAACGCGGGCCGTTCACATTGACGACTGGCGGCCCCTCCTCGCCCAGCGTCTTCCAAACCACACCGCCCCAACCGGCCTGGAAGGCGCGGATGACATTATAGGCCTTATCGGTGGGCGGCGCTGATGCGAGCCAGAACGGGTTGGGTGACTTGATGCCGATGAAGTTATTGCGGATGTCTGCCATGGGTCATGTTCCTTTGGCTGATCTCATCTTCAGCATTTCGCGTAAGCGACTGCGTTGCCCTTGCCGAAGCGCAGCGAAAGGGAGCGCGGACCGGTATTGACGATCCTGAGGACAGGCCTCCACGCGTCGTCCTTGCTGCCATCCGGATGATGGGTGACGCAGCTGATGCGCGCTTCGATCCTCGATCCGGCTTGAGGCTTGTCGAGCCATTTGCAGACCGTGTTTTCGTTGAAGCCGAAGCTATCGGCTTCAACGATCATCATCTCGCCGCTGTCGGCATCACACCATTGGCCGTGCAGCCAGGCATCCTGAGCGTGTGCATGAGGTGTCGCGAGACCGATCAGCACACAAGCTGCCATGGTGACCCCGATCCTCTTCGTGATGGAAAACGAACACAGCATGCCTCAGCCCATCAACGACTTATGGATGCTCTCGGCGGCGTCTCGACCCTGAGCCGTGGCGGACACTGTTAGGTCTTCGCCAAGGGAAACGCAGTCGCCGCCCGCCCACACCTTGGCGAGCGAAGTGCGGCCTTCGGCGTCGATGCGGATCTTGCCCCCTTCGAAAGCGGTCGAAGCGCCGGAGCCGTTGAGCACCTCCGGGCGGAAGCTTTGGCCGATGGCGCGGAAGACCTGGTCGGCTTCAATGGCCAGCGTCTCACCCGTACCAGCCAGGCGATCGCCATCGATAATTGTGTATTCGAGTTCCAGCCCAACGACCTTGCCGCCTTCGTTTAGAACGCGCTTGGGTGCCAGCCAGTGGCGGATCACCACGCCGTTGGCGGTCGCCAGATCCTGCTCGTATTCCGACGCGTTCATGTTCTCCTTAGCCCGGCGATAGGCGATGGTGACCTCATCCGCGCCGAGTAACTTGGCCTGAATGGCGGCGTCGATGGCGGTCATGCCGCCGCCGATCACGACCACGCGCCGCCCGATCGGCAGCACGGTCTTGTCTTCGGCCTGACGCAACGCAGCGATGAAATCGACCGCGTTCTCAGTGCCCGCCGCGTCTTCGCCTTCTGCTCGCAAGGCGTTGACGCCGGCCAGCCCCATGCCGAGGAAGACCGCGTCGTAATCGGCTGTCAGCTCCGACAGGGAGAAATCGCGACCGAGCATGCGCCCATGCTTGATCTCGATGCCGCCGATCCCCAGCACATAATCCACCTCGGCCTGTGCGAAGTCGTTGGTGCTCTTGTAGGTGGCGATGCCGTATTCGTTGAGGCCGCCGGCTTTTGGACGACCTTCGAAGATCGTGACATCATGGCCATGCATAGAAAGGCGGTGAGCGGCGGCAAGACCGGCCGGGCCAGCACCGACCACGGCGACCCGCTTACCCGTCGAGGGCGCGCGGTTGTAGAACTGCTTGTTCTGCGCCATGGCAATATCGGTTGCATAGCGCTGCAACATGCCGATCTTGACCGGCTTGCCTTCGGCAATCTCGCGTACGCAGGCTTCTTCGCACAGCGTCTCGGTCGGACAAACCCGGGCGCACATGCCGCCCATGATGTTCTGGTCGAAGATCGTCTTGGCTGCACCCACGGCATTGCCGGTCGAGATCTCACGGATGAAAAGCGGAATGTCGATCGACGTTGGACACGCCTGCATGCAAGGCGCGTCGTAGCAGAAGTAACAACGATCGCTTTCAACAAGCGCTTCGTGGCGGTCGAGCGGCGGATGGAGATCGGCGAAATTTTCGGCAAGCTGGGCCGGCGAGAGCCGTGCGCCCACAATGCCTTCCCTTGAAAGGCGTGCGTCCATCGATGTTCCCCGTAGCTGGCTTTAACGCTGGCTTTTGAAGGAGGCTACCACGTCGGAAATTTTTATCAACTGGTCAAAAACAGAGAAGAAGCGGAATAAAAGCAGAGGACTTTGCTCTTCTTTTCCGTTGCTGCGCTTGTTCGTCATCAAGGTTTGGTTCTATGCAGCATGACTAATGCAGTGTGCAGGAGGGGTTTGCATGCAAGAGCGTGTCTCGATCAATCAGCAACCGGTGCTGATCAAGCGATGGCCGAGCGAAATACCGCTTTTCGTCGTGATCCTCGTTGTATCCATCATCTTGTGGATCGCAATCATCTTCGGAACGGTGGGCATCGGCCTGATCTATGCGCTGTTCTTCGGGCTGATCTTCTTCTTCGCGCATCTTGCCTTGATCATGCATCTGCGCGGCAGCGCCATCCAGCTTGGGCCCAACCAGTTTCCCGAGATCTATCATCGTGTGGTCGAGCTTTCGGCCAAGGCTGGATTGAAGAAGACGCCCGATGCCTAC
Source organism: Tianweitania populi (assembly GCF_014652875.1). GTDB lineage: Bacteria > Pseudomonadota > Alphaproteobacteria > Rhizobiales > Rhizobiaceae > Tianweitania > Tianweitania populi. The sequence goes on from NZ_BMZQ01000001.1 coordinate 1,411,732, forward strand.
CTGTTCCAGGCCGATGGCGGGCTGAACGCATTTGCGACCAAGTTCTTCCGCAGCAGGATCGTCACCCTTTATACCGATCTGCTGGAAGCCTGCGGCGACGACACAACTGCGCGGGACATGATCATCGGTCACGAAATCGGCCATCTTCGGTCGGGCCATCTTAACTGGCAGCTTCTGACGGCGCCCGGCCGCATCATGCCGTTCCTGGGCTCAGCCTATTCGCGCGCCTGCGAATTCACCTGCGACCGCTGGGGCGCGGCTCTTTGCGGCGATCCCGCGGGAGCCCATCGCGGCCTGATCATCCTGGCTGCCGGTGGCGTTTACAAGAAGAACGTCAATGTCGAAGCCTATATCGCGCAGCAGAGGACGCTGGATACCGGCTGGCTGACGATCGGCAAATGGCTGGCGCTTTATCCGCCCTTGTCGGCGCGCGTCGATGTCTTGTCGCGGCCCGGCGCCCGGCCCTATTCCTCGTGGAAGGGACCACTGCGTGCATTGGGCATCATGGCCGCCTTCGTGCTGATCCCGATCCTCATCGCAACGTCCATTCCATTTGTTTTCCAGCCGATGCTGCGGGAAATGGGCGTGCTGAGCAATGACTTCGGCACCATTCTGTCGCCCGGCCTTGCGCCACAGGACAGCTTCCGCCAGCCCGGTTCTGACACCGATGGCAGTGCTGATCCCGAAGCCAATTCAGGCGCAGATGGCTCGCCTGCAACAGCACCGTCTTTCGCCTCGGTAGCCGAAATGCCCTCGCCGCAGCCTGCTCCGACGGTCGCGGATGAGCGCTTGAATGAACTCGCGCAGCAATGCCAGGCCGGCGAAATGCAGGCTTGCGACGATCTTTATAACGAGACTGATTTCGGCACACCCGCAGAGCAGTATGGAAACACCTGCGGCGGTCGTCTGCCGGAAAACACGGAAGAGTGCGTGAGCCTCGTTGCGCAATAAGCAGGTCGTCATTCGTCTATAAAGAAAAAGGGCAGCCATTATTGGCTGCCCTTTTTCTAGAATCCGATTCGTCGCGGTCTTATTCCAGGCCGGCTTTCTCGCGCAGCGCATCGATGCGCTTCGAGGCTTCGGCCTTGCTGAGATCCTCGGCATAGGCATCGGGATCATGAGCCTTTTCCGACAGCGTCTTCAGGTAGGAACGCTGGGCGCCGGTCATCGGCTCGTCGCCCGTGACCCAATCATCCGGGTCCTTTTCAGCGTTATCGGTCGGATGGTTCTTCGGGTTCAGCTCTTCTTCGTCGGCCATGTCATCACCTCGTGGTCTCGCCAAGAACAATGCATGAACATGACCGTTGTTCCGAACGCTGCTTTATTCGTCCAGTCCGAGTTTTCGGCGCGCTTCCGCGGGAGACGCCGCCGTTTGAACCTGACGCGCGGGCTGTGCAGTGCCCTCACCGCTGGCGGCCTCTTCTTCGGGCGTCTTGGCCAGAGCGGGCTTCACCTCAGCACTTGCGGCCTGACGTCCGTCACCGGCTTCGGTTTGCAGCTTCTCGGGAGAAGATTCGCCCGGCAAGGCTGAAATCTCTCGTGAGCCATGCACGTCGATCCGGGCCTGCTCGTCCAGAGCGTCTGCCGGTGTCAGCGGCTCGCTCAGCGCGTCCTCCTCGACTGGATGCCCGCCATGAACAGGCAGCGCCCGACCTTCGTCAGGCGCGCGACTTGCCGGATCGTCCGCGGTCTTGGCCGCGAAGCTGATGACCGGCTCCATGCGGGCCAGCACCTCGTCAGGCAGCCAGCACAAGCTGCGATGGCCGTCATCCAACTCGCGCAGGGGCGGCACCTGGGTTTCGCAGAGGTGATCGGGCACGAGAGACTTGTAGCGGCAGCGCGTTTGGAAAGGACAGCCGGTGGGCGGGTTCATGGCCGAGGGGATGTCGCCGTCCAGCACGATGTGCTTCTTCACCACGCTCGTATCGGCGATCGGGATCGCGGACAGCAGCGCCTCGGTATAGGGGTGATAGGGCGGCGCGAAGATTTGGTCGGTGGTGCCCTGCTCCACGATATAGCCGAGATACATCACGACAACGCGGTCGGCGATATAGCGAACCACGCTCAGGTCGTGGCTGATGAACAGCATGGTCGTTTTCGACTCGCGCTGGATGTCCATCAACAGCTCGGTGACCGCCGCCTGCACCGACACGTCGAGCGCGGAAACCGGCTCGTCGGCCACCACCACCTTGGCGCGGCCGGCAAAAGCGCGCGCGACGCCGATACGCTGTTTCTGACCGCCTGAGAGCTGGCGCGGCTTGCGGGTGGCGAAGGCGCGCGGCAGCTTGACGAGATCGAGCAGCTCGAACATGCGCTGCTGGCGATCGGCAAGCGTGCGGCCGACGCCGAACTTTTCCAGTGTCCGAATGATCTGGGACCCGACCGAATGGCTGGGATTGAGCGTGTCAAACGGGTTCTGGAACACCATCTGGATCGAAGAAATCGTATCGACGTCCCGCCCTTCGATCGCCGTGCCTTGAATGGGCTTATTGCCCAGCAGGATGTCGCCGGAGGTAGCCGTTTCCAGACCGAGCAGCACCTTGGCGAGGGTCGACTTGCCGCAACCGCTTTCGCCCACGATCGCAACCGTCTCGCTTTCGCGCGCTTCAAAGGAGATGGACTCGTTCGCCTTGACCACGCGCGTTTCGGCAGCGCCGAACATCGCATTGGCAGCGACCTGATAATACTTCTTGAGATTGTCGATCTTCAGCACCGGCGCGCCCGGTGTAACTGGCGGCTTCTCCGTCTTGGTGCCGGCGGGAACGGCGGTCCAGTCGATCTCGTCGAAGCGGATGCAGCGGCTGGCATGGTTGGCGTGATCGGGCACGTCGATCATCGGGATCTCGGCCGCGTTGCACACGCCCTCCACAAAATGATGGCAGCGCGGGCCGAAGTTGCAGCCTTTCGGCCGTTCATGCGGCAGCGGCAATTGGCCGGGAATGGCGATCAGCGGCCGTGAGTTCTTGTCGGCGCCGGGCAGCGGGATCGAGCGGAACAGCCCTTGCGTATAGGGGTGCCGCATATGGTCGAACACGTCCTTGACCGGACCGGTTTCCACCGCTTCGCCGGAATACATCACGGTGATGCGGTCGCAGGTCTCGAGGATCAGACCGAGATTGTGCGACACGAAGATCATCGACGTGCCGAACTCCTTGCCGAGCCCCTTCACCAGCTCGACGATGCCGGCCTCAACCGTCACATCGAGCGCAGTGGTCGGCTCATCGAGAAGCAAAAGCGCCGGCTTCGACAGGAGTGCCATGGCGATGACGATGCGTTGCTGCTGACCGCCGGAAAGCTGATGCGGATAAGAGCGCATCATGCGTTCGGGGTCCGGCAGCTTTACCGCCCGCACGGTCTCCAAAGCGCGTTTGTAGGCCTCCTCTTTCGACACCTTGTCGTGGATGATGGGCACTTCCATCAGCTGCTGCCCGATCTTCATCGCCGGGTTTAGCGAAGCCATCGGCTCCTGATAGATCATCGCGATCTTGTTGCCGCGAATGGCGCGCAGCTCGGCATCCGACATGTCGCCCATGTCCTTGCCCTGGAACTTGATGCGCCCGCCGACGATCTTTCCGACGTTGGAGAGGTCGCGCATGATGCCGAGCGAAACGGTGGACTTGCCGCAGCCGCTTTCGCCCACGATCCCCATCGCCTCGCCCGGCATCACCGAGCAGGAGAAATCCATCACCGCAGGGATTTCACCCTTTCGGGTGAAGAAGGAGATCGACAGGTTCTCGATCTCGAGGATCGGCTGTGTGCCGGTTTCCGGCTGCAGATTGCTGACGTGCTGGTTCATCGCCGTCTCCTCAATCTTTCATCGATTGCTCACGCAGGGCATCGGCAAGCAGGTTGAGCCCTAGAACGAAGGACATTAGGGCGATCGTCGGCGGCAAAGCCGGATGGATCTGCGCGCGCAGGAGCCGGCTGGCTTCCTTGATCGACGTGCCCCAATCCGGGCTTTCAGGTGCCAGCCCCAAGCCGAAGTAACCGAGTGTGCCAAGCAGGATCGTGGTGTAGCCGATGCGCAAACAGGCATCCACGATCAGCGGACCGCGTGCATTGGGCAGGATCTCCCACAGCATAATGTACCATGGCGTTTCGCCGCGCGTTTGCGCCGCCGCCACGTAATCGCGCGTCTTGATGTCCATCACCAGGCCGCGCACGATCCGGAACACGCCCGGGCTGGAAGCGAACACCACGGCCACGAAGATGTTGAGCTGGTTGGGCGAAATCGAGATCAGCCCGAGCGGATCGGCGTCGAACACCAGCCCCGCATAAATCCAGGCGCCCAGCACCAGCGTCAAGCCGAGCAGTGGGTAAAGCCGTTCCGGTCGTGTCTTAAAGCGGGTAAAGAACAGCACCGCAAAGAACACGATCGGGAACAGGAAAAACACCGCAGCCAGTGCATAAGGGATCGGCGTGTCCATGATGCCCGGGGTCACCAGCAGGTAGAACAGCAGGATGACCGGGAATGCGAGGACGAGGTTCGCAAGAAAGGACAGCACCGAGTCGATGCGCCCACCATAGTATCCCGCCGGCAGGCCGAGCGTCGTGCCTACCATCAAGGCAAAGGCTGTCGCGGCCGGCGCGATGATCAGCACGATGCGGCTGCCATAAACCATGCGGCTAAAGATATCGCGCGCCAGCCGGTCGCCACCAAAGAGATAGGCGACGCCGGATTGCGGATCGATCGCGCCGGGCAGAGCGTCTTTCATGATCGCGACCTGAGCCAGCGGATCGAAGGTCACGATGACGGCCGCAAACATGGCTGTGAACAGCCAGAACAGGCAGATCATGACGCCAGCAATGCCGACGCCGGAATCGAAGAGGTGGCCGTAGAGCCCGAGCCGCTTCTTGAAGGTAAAGCTCGCAACCAGCACAAGAGCAAGCGCCAGCCACACCGGCCAGAACTGCTTGAGGACGCCGAGAACGATGCCTGTGATGCCGAGATAATCCATTTGCATCAGGTATCCGCCCTACTGCACGCGAATGCGCGGGTTGAGATAGGCGTAGCCGATATCCGAGATGAGCTGCGTGAACAGCACAACGAAAACCGAGACCAGCGAACAGCCGAGAAGAAGGTCGATGTCGTTGTTGGCCGCACCCTCCACGAGCGCATAACCGAAGCCCTGATAGCGGAACATCGTTTCCACGATCACGACGCCCGTCAGCAGCCACGGGAATTGCAGCATGATGACGGTGAAGGGCGCGATCAGCGCATTGCGCAGTGCATGCTTGATGACGACCGAGCTGAAGGACAGGCCCTTCAAACGCGCGGTGCGGATATATTGCTGCGTCATCACCTCCACCATGGAAGCGCGTGTCATGCGGGCGATATAGCCGATGCCGTAGATCGCCATGGTCATGACCGGCAGGGTGAAGTTGGAGAAGGTGATGCCCTGGTTCGTCGCCGTTGCGGCCGAGCCATTCAGCCAGCCGAGCCATGATGCAAAGATCACAGTAAAGATGACGCCCGACACATATTCCGGCGTTGCCGTGGTGGTGATCGAAGCCATGGACAGCGTGCGATCGGTCCGCGACCCTTCGCGCATGCCGGCCAACACACCGATCAGCAGCGAGATCGGCACCATCACGGCCATGACCCAGAACATCAGGATGCCGGTTGCGCCGAGTGCTGGGAACAGCCGTTCAGCAACAGGCACGCGGAACTTGGTGGAACAGCCGAACTCGCCCTGCAACAAGCCGGAATAAGCGGGTTCGGACGGCTCGTCGCAGAAGCGGAAGCGCGGAATGGCTTGGCCCGTTGCAGCGTCGATGTTGGGCTGCTTGGGCACCACGCCCAGCCATTGACCGTAGCGCACGAAGAAGTTCTGGCGGTAGCCGTTGCGCTCCAGCCAAGATTCGAGCTGCTCGGCGGTGGCGCGCGATTCCGTCTGCGTGATCGCCAGTTTCTTGAGGTTGGGCTCAAGATTGACGAGGAAGAAAACAACCACAGTCAGGGCGAACATGGTCAGCGCCATGATGCCCAGTCTGCGCAAGATGAACGATAACATTGCATCCCCTGCCGAAAATCGAGCACGCCGAAAGGAGTGCTTGAGGTTGGGGTCAGGCAATTCGCGCAAAAGCGGACGAATTGCTGAAGGTCGGACCTTTCCGCCCTTTGAAGAAGCGGGCGCCGCGAAACGACGCCCGAATGGATCAGGCTTCGTCGAGCCAGACCTTGCCCAGGTTCAGCTGCTGCATCGGGTGCTGGATGTAGTTATGCACCACCGGCTGGTAGTGGTTATACACCTTGCGCCAATAAGGCAGGATGATGATGCCGGAGTCCTGCAGGATCTTCTCGACGTCGCCCATCACCGTCTTGCGCTGTTCCGGATCGATAATCGACAGGGCCTTGGCGAGCTTCTCGTCGAACTCCTTGTTCGACCAACCCGTTTCGTTCCAGGCTTCACCGGTACGGTAGGCGAGTGCCAGAACCTGCACGCCAAGCGGACGCATCGTCCAGTTGGTCAGGGAATACGGGTACTTCGTCCAGTCGTTCCAGAAGGTGGAACCCGGCAGAACCGTGCGCTTCACCTTGATGCCGGCATCGCGCAGCTGAGCGGCAATCGCGTCGCCCGTGTTCTTGTGCCAGTCTTCGTCCGACGAGATCAGCTCATGCTCGAAGTCGGCGGCACCGGCCTCAGCCAGCAGCGCCTTAGCCTTCTCGACATCGCGAGCGACCTTCGGCAGCTCGACATATTCGGGATGGATAGGCGCGACGTGGTGGTTTTCCGCCACAACGCCCGCATTATCGACGCCAAGCTGCATCACCACGCCATTGTCGACGCCAAGCTGCAGGGCGTTGCGCACGCGCTGATCGTCATAGGGCTTGTTGGTAACGTTGGTGCGCGCCACGATGGTGATCGACGTCACCGCTTCGTTGCGCTGGAGGCCGAGCCCATCCATGATGTCGAGGTAGTCCGGCGTGGTCTCGTAATTGGCGTGGACTTCGCCCGCCTCGAAGGCGTTTACCGCAGCAGACGGATCGGTGCCGTAGTCGATGAACTCGACGCCGTCGAGCATGACCTCACCGCCCCACCACTTTCCGTCCTCACGCCGCTTGTAGACGACGCGCTCGCCGACGGCGAAGCTTTCCAGCTCGAACGGACCGGTGCCGATCTTGTTGCGAGTAAAGTCCGAACCATCCTTGTCGAAAGTCGGGTGCACAACGAGGCAGGGATAGTCAGCCAGGTTCGGAATGAAAGAGATGTCCGGCTCCGTCAGCGTGATCTTGACCGTGTGGTCGTCCACAACCGTGGCGCCGCCTTCACGGATCTTGCCAGTGGCCTGATCAACCAGCGTGCCCATGCGCGCTACCATGGAATTGCCTTCCACGGACTTGTCGCACCAGCGTGTGAGATTGAACATCAGATGGTCGGCAACCAGCGGATCACCGTTCGTCCAAACTGCATCCGGACGCAGCTTCATGACATATTCGGTGGCGGTGTCGTTCACTTCCCAGCTTTCGAGCAGATAAGGCTCGAACGTGTATTCGGGGGTGTAAAGAACCAGGGCTTCCAGCGACTGGCGCTGCGAATTGGCGATCTCAGTCCAGTCGGCGAGACGCGGATCCTTCGGCGTGCGGATCGACATGTTGACCTTGAGCACGCCGCCCTTCTTCGGTTGAGCATCCTGCGCGCGGGCCGGCGTCGGTAGGCCGATCATGCCATAGGCCATTGCGGAGGATGCGCCGAAAACGCTGGCGAGAGCAAGGAACTCACGGCGATCGAGGCCACCGGATTTCACCTGCTTGGCGGCGGCGTGGACGTGATCCGGAACCTTGTTCCCATTGTTCTTGAAGAAGGTCATCGAGGTTCTCCCGCTTGATGTTGCCTTGATTTCGCTACAATTCAGCATTGCGCCCGATATGTCAAAGCGCGTGTTTTTGAGTGTTCCCGATCGCAAATCTGCAACGTTCCCAAGCCGCCAGTCGGCGCGATTGCGACAGATTTGGGGAAAATTAGACCACAGCCTCAAAGCTTATGGCGCACGGAAATGTCGATGAGGTGACGCGGTCAAGGGCAGCTGAGGCAGGTCTGGGTTGACGCGCTTAGTCGCGAAACAACTCGGCCTCCATTTAAGTTGATCCTGCAAAAACTGCCTGATTGACTCCAGTACCGAGCAGCGTTCATGTGCCTGCTCGACTGGCAAGTCTTGGGGGACGACATGGCGTTGCAGGCACGGGGTAGAGTCGGCGCATGGCTTGGCGCCGTTTTGCTTGGGCTGGCGATGGTTGGCGGCGCTTCGGCGCAATCCGCCCGAACGATCGAAACCACGCCGGATGTCGATTATTTCGGCTTCGACCTGCGCACGGAAAAAGGCTTGTCGCTCGATCAGTGCGAAGCAACCTGCCTCGATGACAAGACCTGCCGCGCTTTCACTTACAACTCGAAGGCGCAATGGTGCTTCCTGAAGTCCGACTTCGATAAGACGATCGAGGCGCCAGGCGCGATCGCCGGCAAGGTCGTCGATCAGGCTGCCGAACCCGACCTCGGCGCGCCGGCCGCGCTGACCTTCTTGCCAGCCGACATTGTGGATGCCGCGCGTAAGTACCGCAACACGGTGACGGCCACGCAGGATGATTCCGGCGGCGGCTTGAACGACCTTCTGAACCAGGCCCGCCAGACGGTTGAAGCCGATCCGACCGGAGCGACCGCGCTTTACACGAAGGCGCTGGCGCTCTCCCCGGATGACGCCGCGGTCTGGACCGAACTGGCACGCGCATCCCTGGCCGCAAGCCCTTCAGGCTATAGCGACCAGCAGATCTTCAACGCCAATGCGACCTCGGCTGCGCTGAACGGCTACCTTGCCAGCCGCAGCGCCACACAGCGCGCAGACGCACTGGCAGCACTAGCCGCGGCCCTCGATCGCAAGGACCTCTACCGTCCTGCCCTCAGCGCCTATGAAGCGAGCCTCGACCTCGTCAACGACGCCGAAGTGCAAGCTGCCTTCGCTGATCTGAAGGTGCGCAAGGGCTTCCGCATCCTCGACAATTCCGTCGACGCCGACTCCGCCACGCCCCGCATTTGCGCGCAGTTTTCCGAAGAACTGGTCAAGTCCGGCACGGATTACGCCACCTTCGTCACCTTGGACGGCAAGGCGCCGCCGGCAATCGAAGCGAAAGACAAGCAGATCTGCATCGACGGCCTTGAACACGGCCACGAATATCGCGTCACGTTCCGCAGCGGATTGCCGGCCGCGATCGGCGAAAGTTTGCAGGCTCCGGTGACGCTGAACCTGTATGTGCGCGACCGCACGCCGTCCGCCCGCTTCACCGGCGACGCCTTCGTGCTGCCGTCCGCCGGCCGGCACGGTCTGCCGCTCGTTTCCGTCAACATGGACACAGCCAAGCTTCAGCTGTTCCGCATCGGCGATCGTGCGCTGAGCCAGCTCCTGTCCGGCGAGCAGTTCCTGCGCCAGCTCGACGGCTACAGCCTGTCGACTGTCGAGAGCGATCTCGGCACGCCGGCCTGGGAAGGCACGATCGACGTTGCCAATGAGCTCAACAAGGAGGTCGTGACCTCCTTCCCGGTCGATGAAGCCCTGCCCGAGCGCAAGCCCGGCGTGTACGTCATGGTGGCGACGCCCAGCGACGACCGCAGTGAGACCTACAGCAACAAGGCCACGCAGTGGTTCGTGGTGTCCGATATCGGCCTTTCGACCTATACCGGGCAAGATGGCCTGACCGTGTTTGCGCGCTCGCTGAACTCGGCCGAGCCGTTGGAAGATGTCGAACTGGCCCTACTCGCCCGCAACAATGAGGTTCTGGGCACGGCGACCAGCGATGACGAAGGCAAGGCGACCTTTACGCCCGGCCTCGTACGCGGCACGGCGGGGCTTGTACCCACGGCCCTGATGGCGCGTTCGGGCGACGACTTCGTGTTTCTAGACATGACGCGCGCTGGCTTCGACCTGTCCGACCGCGGCGTCACCGGACGCGCAGCACCCGGTGCGCTCGACATCTTTGCCTGGACCGAGCGTGGCATCTACCGCGCCGGCGAGACGGTGCATGCCGCAGCCCTCGTGCGCAATGATGAAGCCAAGGGTGTCGGCGCTCTGCCGCTCACCTTCATCTTCACCCGGCCGGACGGTGTTGAAGACCGCCGCATCGTTGTGTCCGAAGCTTCGCTCGGCGGCTATGCGGTGGATTTCCCCACTCAGTCCAATGCCATGCGCGGCAGCTGGCAGCTGCGCATATACGCCGATCCCAAGCAGCCCTCGCTCGCCGCGCAAAGCTTCCTCGTGGAAGACTTCGTGCCGGATCGCATGGAGTTCGATCTTGCTGCAGCTTCGCCTGAGATCGCGGTGGGCGAAGCCGACACGATGTCGGTCGATGGCCGCTTCCTGTATGGCGCACCGGCAGCCGGTCTTTCCATCGAAGGCGAGGTCAATGTTCGTACCACGCGCAATTGGGCTCGCTTCCCCGGCTTCCAGTTCGGTCTGGCCGATGAAGACAGCGAGGAGCAGGGTCAGGTTCTGCCGCTCGAGAACCTCCCCGTGCTCGACGATGAAGGCAAAGCGAGCTTCGACGTGTCCGTCGATGCGCCGCCATCAACCACGCGCCTGCTGAACGCAGAAGTCGTGGTGCGCATGCGTGAAGGCGGCGGCCGCGCCGTGGAGCGTCGCACTGAAGTCGCGATCCAGCCCGAAACCAACATGATCGGCATTCGGCTCGAAGGCGGCAACGACTCCGTGCCGGAAGGCTCGACCGCGCGCTTCTCGGTGCTTGCAGCGGATGCACAAGGCAACCGGATCGACGCGCCCGGCCTGTTCTGGCGGCTGATCAAGATCGATCGCGATTATCAATGGTATCGCTCGAACGGTTCCTGGAACTACGAGCCGGTTACCCGCACTTCCAAGATCGCGGAAGGCAAGATCGACGCCAAAGCCAATGCCGAAGCGCAGATCGCAACCCCAGTCGCCTGGGGCCGCTATCGCCTCGAGATCGAAACCAACGATCCCGCCGGTCCGGCCACCAGCCGCGAATTCGAAGCGGGCTGGTATGTGGAAGCAAGCTCGACCGAAACGCCGGATGCGCTGGAAGTTGCCTTCGACAAGCCATCCTACGCGGTAGGAGATACGGCCAAGCTCCAGGTCACGCCGCGCTTTGGCGGTGAGGCGCTGATTACAATCGGCTCCGAGCGCCTGGTGTCCACCATCACCGCGTCGGTCCCGGAAGGCGGCACCACGATCGACGTGCCGGTGACCGAGGATTTCGGTGCGGGTGCCTATGTGACCACCACCCTGTTCCGTCCGGGCGAAGCAGCCGAAAGCCGCCTGCCGATGCGCGCGATCGGCATCAAATGGCTGGCGGTCGACCCGGCTGAGCGCAAGCTCGACATCGCCCTTGAAACGCCTGAAAAGAGCGCGCCCCGCTCGCCACTGGTGATCCCGGTTTCCGTACCGAGTGCTGCAGACAAGGAAGCTTATATCACGGTGGCGGCCGTCGATGTCGGCATCCTGAACCTGACCAGCTACAAGGCGCCGGATCCCGAAGGCTGGTATTACGGCCAGCGCCAGCTCGGCCTGGAAATCCGCGACCTTTATGGCCGCCTGATCGACGGTTCGCTCGGCGCCACCGGCCGCATCCGGACCGGTGGTGACGGCGGCGACGTGACATCGCGCGGCAATCCGCCGAAGGAAAAGCTCGTCGCCTTCTTCTCAGGCCCCGTTAAGCTCGACGATGAAGGCAAGGCGGAGGTCTCGTTCGATCTGCCGCAGTTCAACGGTACCGTTCGCGTCATGGCTGTGGCCTGGACCGAAGATGCCTTCGGCCATGCTGAAAAGGACGTCATCGTCCGGGATCCGGTGGTGATTACCTCCGGCCTGCCCCGCTTCCTGACGCCGGGCGATGCAGCCGAACTGCGCCTCGACCTCGCCAACACCGATGGTCCGGCTGGCGGCTGGACGCTGGACGTCACCACCAACGACCAGATCGTCGCCGATGCGGGATCCGACCCGATCGAACTTGCCGCAGGTGGCAAGGCCACCGTGAAGGTGCCGCTGACCGGCATGCAAACGGGCGATGGCCGGATCATGGTGAGCCTGCGCCACCCCGATGGCACGCAGATCGATCAGGAATTGTTCCTACCGCTGCGGCCATCCAACGCGCCCGTCACCACCCGCAACGTCGTGTCGCTCGCACCGGGCGCCAGCCTCACGGTCGATCGCGAGTTGCTGGCCTCCTCGATCCTCGACGGCGCTACCGTCTCGATCGGCGTGACGCCGAACGCGGCGTTCGACGTGGCCTCGCTGGTCATGACGCTCGACCGCTATCCTTATGGCTGTGCCGAGCAGACCACCAGCCGCGCCATGCCCCTGCTCTACCTTTCGGAGCTGGCAAAGGCCGCCGGCATTCCCGATGATCCAGCCATCAAGGGACGTATCCAGGATGCCATCGCACGGGTGCTGTCCTACCAGTCGTCTTCCGGCAGCTTCGGCCTTTGGGGTCCGGGTTATGGCGACCTGTGGCTCGACGCCTATGTCACCGACTTCCTGACCCGGGCACGTGAGCAGGGCTATGAAGTGCCGGCGCAAGCCATGATGCTGGCCGTCCAGAGCCTCGGCAATTCCGTGGCTTACGACGTCGACCTGCAGTCGAAGGACAGCGAGATCGCCTACACCTTCTATGTTCTCGCCCGAAACAAGAAGGCCTCGATCGGCGATCTCCGCTATTACGCCGATACGCGCATCGAAGAGTTCAAGACGCCGATGGCGCGTGCCCAGCTGGGTGCCGCCTTAGCCCTTTACGGCGACAACAATCGGGCGGAAGCAGCCTTCGGCTCGGCTTTCCGGTTGGCGAGCGGCACGGCGGAAAACCAGCTTTATCGCTCCGACTACGGTTCGGACCTGCGGGACGGCGCGGCCATGCTGGCGCTTGCTGCGGAAACCAAGCCGTCGCCGGCCTTCATGCCGCAGATGATCAGCCTCGTTGCCAAGGAGCGCAACACCCGGTCTTCCACCAGCACCCAGGAAGAAGCCTGGATGACGTTGGCGGCACGCGCAGTTGTGGCCTCAACCGGCGGCATGAAGCTCGACATCAACGGCACGGCGCAGGACGGCGGCTATTCGCAGCGCCTTGACGGCACAGTGTTGCAGGACCAGCCGGTCACGATCACCAATAAGGGCAAAGCGCCCGTGGATGCCGTCGTCACTGCCGTGGCTCCGCCCGTGCAGCCGCTGCCGGCCGGTGGCAACGGCTTTGCGATCGAGCGCAGCTATTACTCGCTCGATGGCGAGCCGGTGAACCCGAGCGAGGTCGAGCAAAACCAGCGCTTCGTGGTTGTACTGAAGATGCGCGAAGACAATGCCTGGCCCTCGCGTGTGCTCGTCACGGACCTGCTGCCAGCCGGCTTCGAGATCGACAATCCGTCGATCGTCAACAGCGCCGGCCTGTCCAACTTCGACTGGCTGGAAGAAACCGAAACGGCGCATCTCGAATTCCGTGACGACCGCTTCGTGGCCGCCTTCAACCGTACCGAGGATAGCGAGCGCGAGGTTTCGGTCGCTTATGTCGTGCGGGCGGTGACGCCGGGGGTTTATGCCCATCCTGCCGCCAGCGTCGAAGACATGTACCGACCGGAGTTCTCGGCGCGGACGGCAAGCGGCATGATGGAGGTCAAGGCGCCCTGATATGCGGGTTTCGCGCAAGCTCACGATCGGGCTTGGCCTCGCCGCCGGTCTGGCCGTCGGCGCGTGGCAGGGTCTGCTTGCGCTCGACCGCGCCTATCCGCCGCCGCTTGATGCTCCACCGGCCATGTCGCGCGAGGTGCTCGACCGCAACGGCGCCCTGCTCCGCGCCTTTGCGGCACCCGACGGTCGCTGGCGGCTGAAGGTCGATCTCGATACGGTCGATCCGGCGTTGATCGAGATGCTGGTGACCTATGAGGATCGCCGCTTCTGGGATCACCATGGGGTCGATCCCTTCGCCGTGTTGCGCGCGGCCGGACAGCTTGTCACGCATGGGCGGATCGTGTCGGGCGGATCGACCATCACGATGCAGCTCGCCCGCTTGCTGGAGCCGCGCGAAGAGCGCTCGATGGGGGACAAGCTCAAGCAAGCAGTTCGCGCTTTGCAGATCGAGCGGCGCTTGAGCAAGCGCGAAATCCTTGAACGCTACCTGACGCTCGCGCCTTATGGCGGCAATCTTGAAGGCATTCGCTCAGCCTCGCTGGCCTGGTTCGGACGCGAGCCGCGTGGGCTGGGTGTCGGCGAGCAGGCGCTGCTGGTTGCCCTACCCCAATCCCCGGAAAGCCGCCGGCCGGATCGCGATCATGCTCGTGCGGTGCGGGCTCGCGACCGCGTTCTGGACCGCATGGTGGAGGCCGGCCTGCTGGAAGCGCACGAGGCCGAGCGTGCGCAAGGCGATGCGGTGCCGTCCCGCCGTCGTGCCCTCCCCGCCCTTGCCGCACATGCCACGCATCGCATGCAGCGCGACGCGCCGGACGCAACCCGCATGCAGCTGACGCTCGACGCCAGCGTGCAAGCCGGGCTGGAAGCCGTGGCACGGGAAGCGGCCGCGAAGCTCGGGCCGAAGCTTTCGGTCGCCATGATCATGGCTGATGCCAGCACGGGTGAAATCCTAGGCGATGTCGGCTCCGCCGGCTTCTTCGACAATCAGCGCTCCGGCTGGATCGACATGACGCGGGTGCCGCGCTCGCCGGGCTCGACGCTCAAACCCTTCATCTATGCGCTGGCCTTCGAGGAAGGGCTGGTTGCGCAGGAAACGATCATCGAGGACCGGCCGGCGGATTTTGCTGGCTATCGGCCGAAGAATTTTGACATGCACTACCAAGGCGATGTGCCGGTCCGCCATGCCTTGCAGATGTCGCTCAACGTGCCCGCAATTCGCTTGCTGGATGCCGTCGGCCCAGCGCGGCTAGTCGGCCGCTTCCGTCAAGCGGGCGTATCCGTGCAGCTGCCGCGCGGCGAAAAGCCGGGTCTGGCGATTGGGCTCGGCGGTGCCGGTCTGACCCTGCGCGATCTCGTCCAGCTTTACACCGCGCTTGCCAATGGGGGTCGTGCGGCGGTGCTGACGGAAGTGCCGCAGGCAAGCGCAATGCTCACCAGCACGATTGAGCCGCAAGCGGTCTGGCAGATCGGCGACATTCTTTCGGGCGTGATGCCGCCGGAAGGCGCGCCGGACCTGCGGCTCGCCTATAAAACCGGCACGAGCTACGGTTATCGCGATGCCTGGTCGATCGGCTATGACGGTCAGCATGTCTTAGGTGTTTGGGTTGGCCGCGCCGATGGCGGCTCGGTGCCCGGCTTGTCCGGTTTTGCTTCGGCCGCTCCCATCCTGTTCGAGGGCTTCAAGCGCTCCGGGGTTGCTCAGATCCAGCTGCCTCGTGCGCCAGCCGGTGCCTTGCGTCAGGACCGCGCCGACCTGCCGGTAACGCTGCGCCGCTTCACCAGCAACATCGACACCACGCCAAAGGTCAGCGAAGCCGCGCCGCAAATCATCTTCCCCCCGGATGGAGCACGGATGGCGCTGGAAGCTGCGAGCGGCCAACCACTTGCTTTATCCTTGAAGCTGCAGGGCGGGCGCGCGCCGTTTCGCTGGCTGGCAAACGGAAAACCGCTGGATGGTATGGTCAGGCGGCGAACCGCGAGCTGGACGCCGGATGGCGCTGGCTTCTCGACGCTCACCGTGATCGATGCCGCTGGGCGAGCCGCGAGCGTCAAGGTGTTCGCCGAATAGACTGACCGCGTAAGCGGCATCTGCCTGCTCGATAAGCAGATGCATGCTGGCCCAATTGACCTCGCAGCTCACCTGTCGCAAGGAAGGAGTGAAGCGGGCTGTGCGCCGAAATGGCTGCCGCGCTTGGACCTTGCAGGTGTTGTGATGACCAGCCTCGCGCTCCCCGCGCAGAGCCGCTCTTCGCTTTGGCGTACCGAAGTCCTGGCCATGGTGGCGCTTGCCTGGCCGATGGTGCTGACCAATCTCGGCCAGGTCGCAATGACCACGACCGACGTAATCATTCTCGGACGCCTCGGTCCGGATGCGATTGCGGCAGCGGCACTCGGGACCAGCCTTTACTACCTGCCGATGATCTTCGGCCTCGGCCTGGTAACGG
Source organism: Tianweitania populi (assembly GCF_014652875.1). Classification (GTDB taxonomy): domain Bacteria; phylum Pseudomonadota; class Alphaproteobacteria; order Rhizobiales; family Rhizobiaceae; genus Tianweitania; species Tianweitania populi. The sequence goes on from NZ_BMZQ01000001.1 coordinate 1,427,811, forward strand.
CGACCTCGCCGATGGCGGCGCGCGAACTCGGCCGCAACCGTTTTGCCGTGCGCGAAACGCGCCGCACCATCCGGCAGGGCCTGTGGATCGCGGCGCTCTACTCCATCCCCGCCTGGATCTTCCTTTGGAACGCAGAAAGCATCTTCCTGTGGATGGGGCAGTCGGCAAAGCTTGCCGCAGATGCGGGCTCTTATGTCAGGGCACTGCAATGGGCGACGCTGCCCTTCCACGCCTATCTCGTTCTTCGCTCCTTCATCTCCGCGCTGGAACGGCCGGGTTGGGCGCTGGTTGTGGTAGCGGGCGCGGTTCTGTTCAACGCGCTGGCGAACTGGCTGCTCGTGTTCGGCCATTTCGGCTTTCCCGCCTGGGGCTTGTCCGGCTCGGGCATCGCCACGGCCTTGTCGAGCGCGATGATGTTCATCGGTCTCGCGCTTATCATCGCCTTCAAACGCCCGTTCCGCCGCTATCACATCTTCGGCCGCTTCTGGCGTCCGGACTGGCCACGCTTCAAAGCCTTGTTGAAACTCGGCCTGCCGATTGCAGCGATCCTGACCTTCGAAGTGTCGATCTTCAACGCGGCCGCATTTCTGATGGGTTTGATCGGCACGACGTCGCTGGCCGCCCATGCCATCGCGATCCAGATCGCCTCCGTCACCTTCATGATACCGATGGGACTGGGTCAGGCGGCGACGGTGCGCGTCGGCCTGTCGCTCGGCGCCGAAGACAAGCAGGGCATCACCCGCTCCGGCTGGACGGCGTTTGCGCTGGGCATCGGCTTCATGACGCTTGCGGCTTTCGTGATGATCGTCTTTCCGCGCCTGCTGATCGGCGCTTTCATCAATCTCAGCGATCCCGCCAACGCGCCGGTGGTCGATCTCGCCATCGTCTTTCTGGCGGTGGCCGGCCTGTTCCAGATCGTCGATGGCGCGCAGGCGGTGGCCAGCGGCATGCTGCGCGGCTTGCAGGATACGACCGTGCCGATGATCTATGCGGCGATCGGCTATTGGGGTATCGGCCTGCCGCTCGGCGCGTTGCTGGCGTTCCACTTCGGCATGGGCGGGCTCGGCATCTGGATCGGCCTGTTCGCCGGCTTGGCCATCGTTGCCGCCCTCCTGGTTTACCGCTGGACGCGCCGCGACAGCTTCAAGCCCGCGCCGCTGCCGGAGGATATGATGTCGGCGGTGCATTGAGGTTGCCAGGGCGCTTCATTCTCGGCAGCCCGTTCCCCAACCTGGTTTTTGTCAAAGATCGGTTGGACGAACGGCGGCACCCAAGCCAATTGACTTCATCACTCCCACCCATATCCTCTCGAATCGTGAGGTAACGTCCTCATCCCCTCCGTGGGAAAGAATGCCCGGGAACGGCCCGGCCCATCAAAGGGGCCGGTGCATGATTACGCTACTTGTTCGTTCAGGATTGCTTCGACGCCGTCCGCTTGTGGGACTGGGGTGGGTGGACGGCTTCGTTGCACTTGGCACAGGCCTAGCCAGACGGGGCGCTGTACCGCGCGGTGCTACGGGCAGCCGACAGGTCAATCTCCCATGACGACGCTCCACAACGCAGAGGCCGGCGATCGCGACCGGAAAGCCTTCGATGACCCTGCCGCGCGCGGGCAGTTGATCCGCTGGTTCGTGTCGGCTGCGGCCATCAGCGTGCCGCAGGCGGCCGGGCCGGTGACTTTCTCGCTGCTCGCCTTGGTTCTGACCGGTGACACAAGCGGCGGGGCGGCCCTGATCCTGGCGATGACCGTCGCGCAGGTCCTGGGCGCGATTCCGATCACGCGGCTTGGCAGGAACCGGTCGGCGACATGGTTTCTGCAGGGGCTGATCGCGATCCGCACCATTGCCCTCCTCCTTATGGCAGTGCTGGCCGCTTACGGGGCACCTTTTCTATGGCTCTTCCTGCTAACGGCGGTGGCAGGCTCGGTTCACGGCGCGGCCTGGGGCTATCTGCGCTCGGTGCTGAACGGTCTGACCCCGGCTTCCAAAATGCCGCGTGCGCTAGGAATATCGGCCACGCTGAACGAGGTAACCTTCGTTCTCGCGCCTGTCGCCGCATCGGGACTGGGCTCGCTGTCGCCGATCTTTGCGGTGGTGGCTATGGCCGTGCTCGGCGCGATCCCGGCACTGCTCGTTCCGCATGTCAGCGTAGCACCCATCGAAGACACGCCGCATGCCGGAGGATCGGTACTCAGCCCCTCGATCCTGTTGTGGCTGATGTGTTCGGCAGCCGGCGGCTCGGCCATCGCTGCGATCGAGATCGGCGCGGTGGCCTTGGCGATCGGCTTCGGCTACCCGCCTGCTCTAGCGATCCTGTTCACCGTGCCCTTGTGCCTCGCTTCGGTGGCGGGCGGGATCTGGGTGAGCGTGCGCAACCGAGCCGCCACGCGCGGCATGGTGGTCGGGCTTCTGTGCGTCATGACGGGAGGCGCATGGCTGGCCGCGATGCAGCACTCACTGGCGCTGACGATCGTCGGGGCCGTGCTGATCGGCGCGGTGCTTGCCCCGCTCGCGACCTACTATTCCCTGATCCTCGACATCCTGGCGCCGCCCAACAAGCGACCCGAAGTGTTTGCCCTGTTGCGGACTGCCAACGCTATCGGCATCATCTTTGCGAGCGCGGTGCTGACCGCGACCTCGCTATCGGTGGCGCTGCTGGTTGTAGCGTCCACCATGCTCGTCGTGACGCTGATCGTCGGCGCCGTCTCGTTCAAAGAAAAACGCCGGGCGTGACGATCAGGCTCGCCAATTGAAGGCAGGCTCGAAGCGAGCCTTAGCCTTCCACGCGCTTTCCGTTGGCATCGAAGAAATGCAGCTTGGCGCGCGGCGCAAAGATCGGCAGAACGGCGCCGGGTTCAGCGATCGAGCGGCCCGGCACGCGCACAACGAGGCGGTGCGTATTTGCCGTGCCATGCAGGAAGCTTTCGGCGCCGACCGGCTCGACGGCTTCCACGGTGAGCCGGGTCTTCAACCCCTCGCCCGCATGATCGCCCTGCTCGATATCTTCCGGCCGGATGCCGACGGTGGTGGTGCCGGGCGGCACGGATAGGCCGAGATCGGACAGGTCGGCAACGGTCAGTGGCGCACCTTTGCCGCCGGTCACCGTGCCCAGCAGATTCATGGGCGGGGCGCCGATGAAGCTCGCCACGAAGGTCGAGGCCGGCTTTTCGTAGATGTCCAGCGGCTTGCCGATCTGTTCCACCAGACCGCCATTCATGACCACGAGCTGGTCGGCGAGCGTCATGGCTTCGAGCTGGTCATGCGTGACGTAAACGCTGGTGACTTCAAGCGCGCGCTGCAGGTTCTTGATCTCGACGCGCATCTGGCCGCGTAGCTTGGCGTCGAGGTTCGACAACGGCTCATCGAACAGGAAGACCTTGGGGTTGCGCACGATGGCGCGGCCCATGGCAACGCGCTGGCGCTGGCCGCCCGAGAGTTCACGCGGCCGGCGGTCGAGCAGCGCCGACAGCTCCAGCGTTTCGGCCGCACGCTTCACGCGCGCATCGATCTCATCCTTCTTCATGCCCCGGTTGCGCAAACCGTAGGCCATGTTGTCGTAGACCTTCATATGCGGGTAAAGCGCATAATTCTGGAACACCATGGCGATGTCGCGCTCGGCCGGGCCGACCTCGTTGACCACGCGGCCATCGATCGAAGCGGTGCCGTGCGTGATCGTTTCCAGCCCGGCGATCATGCGCAAGAGCGTGGACTTGCCGCAGCCGGACGGGCCGACCAGCACGCAGAGCGATTTGTCGGCGATCGAGATATCGACGCCCTTCACGGCCTCGACGCCGCCCCCATAAACCTTGCGGACGCCTTTCAGCTCAACGGTTGCCATTCCGGTCTTATTTCTCCGTTTCGACGAGGCCGCGCACGAACCAGCGCTGCATGAACACAACCACCAGCACCGGCGGCACGATCGCCAGGATGCAGGTCACCATCACGAGGTGCCACTGCGTGTCGGCGTCGGCGAAGGAGATCATCTTTCGCAGACCGATGACGATCGTATTCATGTCGTTACGGTTGGTGACGAGCAGCGGCCACAGATATTGCGTCCAGCCATAGATGAAGAGGATCACAAACAAAGCCGCGATGTTGGTTGCCGACAAAGGTAGCAGAATGTCCTTGAAGAAGCGCCACGGCCCTGCTCCATCCACACGTGCGGCTTCCACCAGCTCGCCGGGAATGGTGAGGAAGAACTGGCGGAAGAGCAGCGTCGCGGTGGCCGAGGCGATCAAAGGCACGATCAAGCCGGTATAGGTGTCGATCAGGTTGAGATCGACCATCACCTTGTAGGTCGGCAGGATGCGGACTTCGACCGGCAGCATCAGCGTGATGAAGATGAGCCAGAAGAACACCATGCGGCCCGGAAAGCGGAAAAACACGATTGCATAGGCCGACAGGATCGAGATCACGATCTTGCCGACCGCGATGCCGAGCGCGACGATCGTGGAGTTCAGCAGCAGCGTCCAGACATTGACGCCACCGATCTGGCCGATGCCGCCGAACAGCGCCTGATAATAGTTGGCGAAGAACTCCTTGCCCGGCAGCAAGGGCAGCGGCGGGCGAAGGATCGTTTGCAGCGAATGGGTCGACGCCACGAAGGTGTAGTAGATCGGAAAGGCGACGATCAGGATGCCAAGGATCAGCGCGAGATGCGCGATGATCCGGGAGATGCGGGACTGGCCGATCATGGACGCGCCTCAGCCATAATGCACCTTCTTTTCCACGTAGCGGAACTGGATGGCGGTGAGTGCGATGACGATCACCATCAGAATCACGGACTGCGCGGCGCTTTCGCCCAGGATCAGGTTCACGAAACCGTCGTTGTAAACCTTGTAGACCAGTGTTTCCGTGGCCTTGCCGGGACCGCCACCGGTCACCGCGTGGATGATGCCGAACGTGTCGAAGAAGGCATAGGTCGTGTTGATCACCAGCAGGAAGAAGGTGGTCGGCGCAAGCAGCGGGAAGATGATCGTCCAGAAGCGCTTGGTTTCGCCGGCACCATCGATTGCGGCGGCTTCAACCAGCGTCTTCGGGATCGCCTGCAAGCCTGCGACGAAAAACAGGAAATTATAGCTGATCTGCTTCCAGGCCGCGGCGACGATCACCAGAAACATGGCTTGCGGACCGTTCAAAAGCGGATCCCAGTAGATGCCGGCAGAACGCAGCATATAGGCGAATGTGCCCATGGAGGGGTTGAACATGAAGAGCCACAGCATGCCGGCAATGGCAGGCGCGACCGCATAGGGCCAGATCATCAGCGTGCGATAAAAGCCTTTCCCGCGTACGACCTTATCGGCCATCACGGCAAGGAACATGGCAACCGCCATGGCTAGCACGGCGGTGGCGATCGAGAAGATCACCGTAACCTGGATCGAATTGACGTAGTTCGGATCGGCCAGCACTCGGCGGAAGTTGTCGATGCCGACAAAGGCGCTGTCCAGCCCGAACGGATCTTCGCGCAGGGTCGACTGGTAGATTGCCTGGCTGGCCGGCCAATAGAAGAAGACGAGCGTGATCGCTAGCTGCGGGGCAACCAGTAGATAAGGCAAAAGCTTGTTGGGGAAGGTAACGCGGGGGCTCAAACGGGGTCCTCACGATCAGAGCGTCCCACACCGGTTGCGATGCGGGAGCGGCTTACCCGTTTTCTACGGGTAAGCCATTGCAATGCTTTAGCACGTTTTGCTTAGCCGGCAACCTTACTTGCCGAGCGCCTGCTTGATTGCTGCGTTGCCGCGTTGGACGGCATTATCCAGCGCCTGCTGCGCGGTCTGCTGACCGGCCAGCATCTTCTCATATTCCTCGTTGAGGATATCGCGGACCTGCGGCAGGTTAGCGAGACGCACACCCTTGGAGTTCGCAGTCGGCGCCTTGCCCATCATCTGCTGGATCGGGATTTCGCGGCCCGGATTCTTCTCATAAAAGCCGGACTTCTTGGTCTCTTCGTAGGCAGCCATCGTGACCGGGAGATAGCCGGAAACCTGATGCAGGCGCGACTGAATCGGGGTCTGCGACAGGAATTCGAAGAAAGCGGCAACGCCCTTATATTTCTCGTCATCCTTGCCGCCGAACACCCAAAGGCTTGCCCCGCCGGGGATCGTGTTCTGCGGCGCGCCCTCGATGCCGGCTTCATAAGGAAGCTGGCCGGTGCCGAAATTCATGCCCGACTTCACCATGTCGCCCAAGCCGCCCGACGATTCGGTCAGCATAGCGCATTCGCCGGACAGGAAGAGGTTTTTCGCTTCCGCGGTGCGGCCGCCATATTTGAAGGTGCCGTCCTTGGCGAGCGCGGCGATCTCATCGAAATGCTTCACGAAGACCGGCGTGTTGATCTTCAGCTCGACATCCAGTGCGGCGATGCCGTTCTCGTTGGTGCCCCACTGCTGATTGTTCCAGGCAGCGAAGTTTTCGGTCTGGATCCAGGTCAGCCAGGTTGAGGTGTAGCCGCAGGCAGCAGCGCCGCTGGTCTTGATCTTCTTGGCGGCATCCCAGACTTCGGTCCAGGTCTTGGGCGGATTGTTGACGTCGAGCCCGGCCTTCTGGAAGGCGTCCTTGTTGTAATACAGGATTGGCGAGGACGAGTTGTAGGGGAAGGACAGCATCGTGCCATCCGGCTTCGAATAATAGGAGACGATGCCGCCGAGATATTTGCTCTTGTCGAAGCTCTCTCCACCCATCGACAGGATGTCAGCCACCGGCTTGATCGCCTTTTCGGCGGCCATCATAACACCTGTACCGGCATCGAAAACCTGGATGATGTCTGGTGCCTGGCGTGCGCGGAATGCGGCAATGCCGGCGTTCAGCGTTTCCGGATAGGTGCCCTTGAAGACCGGAACGACCTTATAGTCGGACTGGCTTTCGTTGAATTCCTTGGCGAGCGTCTCGACGACCTCGTTATTGGCGCCCGTCATGGCGTGCCACCAGCTGATTTCTGTCACGGCGAAGGACGCCGATGTCGAAAGCAGCGTTACCGACGCGGCAACAATGGCCGTAAGCCCGATGGTCTTCATAGTCTCGCTCCCATATCGTTGGCGAAAGATTGCTTCCGCGAAAGGGAGTATCGTCGGATTGTGACAGCCAAACAACCGTTTTCACAACCGGCAGGCGCATTGTCCGATGGTAAAAAGGCGCAGGCCGCATAAAGCGGCCCGCGCCTGATCGAATAGATCCACTGATGAGGATCAGAGCGTGCTGTAGCCGCCGGTATATTCGCTGACTTCAATGTCGCCGGCGATATCGGGACGCATCATCGCCATGTGCAAGTTGGCGTTGACGAAGCCGGCCGGCGATCCGCAATCGAAGGTACGGCCGGAGAACTCGTATGGCCGGATTTCCTGCGTTTCCATCAGCTTGATCAGCGCGTCAGTAAGCTGGATCTCGCCACCGGCGCCCGGCGTCTGATTCTCGAGCAGGTCGAAGATTTCAGGCTGCAGGATATAACGGCCGGAGATGTAGAGGTTGGACGGGGCCGTGCCCTGCGGCGGCTTTTCCACCATGCCGGTGATGCGGCGATCCGCGCCATCCGACAGGGAAACGATGCCGAACTTGTGGGCTTCTTCCGGTTTGCACTGTTCAACGGCGATGACGTTGCCGCCGGATTTGTCGTACACAGAAACCATGGAAGCGATGCAAGGCTGCTGATCGACCATGAGCATATCGGGCAGAAGCACTGCGAAAGGTTCGTCGCCGATGACATGGCGGGCAGCCCAGACCGCATGGCCAAGGCCCCGCGCTTCCTGCTGGCGCACGAAGGAAATGGAACCCGCTTTGGGCGTCATGGAGGTGAGCTTGTCGGCCACGCTGAGCTTGTTCTTGGAACGCAGCGACGTGTCGAGTTCGAACGCATGATCGAAATGATCCTCGATCACGCCCTTACCGCGACCGATCACGACCACGATGTGCTCGATGCCGGAGGCGAATGCTTCTTCCACGATGTAATCGATGATGGGACGATCCACCACGGTGAGCATCTCCTTGGCGACGCTCTTGGTGGCTGGAAGCATGCGGGTGCCGAAGCCCGCTGCGGGAATTACGGCCTTGCGAATATTTTTGGTCATGCAGCGTTCAGCTTCGATCTGACAGGGATGGCTGGGCATATGGTGCAGCAAAGAAGTTTCACAATGGTTCCGTCAAAGCGCGATATTGCAGGCGCGAGACTGTAGACAATCGATGATGCGCCCATTTCCATTTGCCTCGGCAACCAATTTCGATCAAATCGGTTTAACCGGGTCGCCAGCTTCAGACCTTGAGGCTGCGAAATCATGAGCACGGATAAAATCATGGATGTTCAGACGGATTCATCGCGCCTGAAGTTTTCAGACGTGGCGCTTCCCGCAGCAGCGGATTTGCCGATCCGGTCGAATTTCATCCGAGAAGAAAACCTTCGCAGCCTGGGCGCCGAGTTCGCCAACAACAGCGAAAGCTTCCTTCGCGACATCAAGCCGTTCGATGTGCAGGAGCGGCTCAAGGACAACGCCGCCAAGATCCTCGGCGTTTATCGCGCGACCAATGATGCGGTGGCGCGCGGCGATACGATTACGCCAGCCGCGCAATGGCTGCTCGACAACAACCATGTGGTGGAAGAAGCGATCCACCAAGTTCGCCGCGACCTGCCGCACCGCTTCTACCGCGAACTCCCGCTGATCCGCATCGGCGGCGGACACGAGATCCCGCGCGCGCTGGCCTTGGCCTGGCTTTATGTCGCCCACACCGACAGCGCCGTTTCAGAAAGCTCATTTCAGGCTCTGGTACACGGTTTCCAGACCGTCCACCCGCTGAAGATCGGCGAGCTGTGGGCCCTGCCCTCGATCCTGCGTTTCGTGCTGATCGAGAACCTGCGGCGCCTTGCCCTGCGCGTCGATCGCGCCCGCGAAATGCGGCAGGTCGCCAATGTGGTTGCCGACCGTATCCTTGGCTCCGGTTCGGTTCGGGCTGGCGAAGAGGCGCTAAAGCCGCTCGCGCGGCATGCGCAGGACAACACATTCGCCACGCAGCTGCTGTACCGCCTGCGCGACGGCTCGCGCAATGCAGGCGAAGCGCTGCGCTGGCTGGAAACCGAGCTGGAAAAGGCCGGCAACGACGCCGAGGTCGTGATCCACGGCGAACACCAGACGCTGTCTTCCGGCAATGTCACGACCGGCAACATCATCCGCAGCCTGCGCCTGGTCGACGACGTGGAATGGAGCGACTGGTTCGAAGCGCTCAGCTATGTCGACGAAGAACTGCGCAAGACACCGCATTTTGCCGAACTCGATTTTGCGTCCCGCAACGAATACCGCAAGGCCATCGAAAAGCTGGCGCGTCGTTCCGGGAAAACGGAAGTTGAAGTCGCGCGGCTGACCCTGGCGCATGCGGCGGTGGACGGCGATGCCGGCGTTGTTCTGGTCGGCTCCGGCCGCGAAGCCTTCGAGCGAGAACTCGGTTACAACCCGACCTTTTCCCAACGTTTTCGCCGCATTTGGCGTCGTGCCGGTTGGATGGCTGTTGCTGGTCCCGTCGCCATCCTGACGGGCCTCCTGCTTCTGGCCGCCGGCCTCGGCCTGTGGGCGCTCGGCGCCACGCCGGCGGCCATGACGATACTGCTCATCCTGTTTTCGATCCCGGCGATCGAGGGAGCGGTCGGTCTTTATAATACGCTGACGCTGCTGTTCCTGACGCCGACGCGCATGATCGGCTACGAATACAAGGAAGGCGTGCCGGCTGAAGCGCGCACGCTGGTCGTGATCCCCTCTCTGATCGGCTCGCGCGACGATGTCGACGAAAGCGTGCGCAACCTCGAAGTGCACTTCCTCGCCAATATGAAGGGCGAGCTGTCCTTCGCGCTGCTCACCGACTGGAACGACAGCAAACACGAGATCTCGCCCGAGGATCAGGATCTGCTGGATTACGCACGTAGCGAAATTCGCGTCCTGAACGAGCGCTATCCTCGCGACACAAACGTCCGCTTCCACATTCTCCATCGCCGTCGCCTTTGGAACAAGGCTGAAGGCGTGTGGATGGGCTGGGAGCGCAAGCGTGGTAAGCTGCATGAGCTGAACCTGCTTCTGCGCGGCGACGACGACACCACCTTCCTGACGCCGGACACGGCTCTGCCGGAAGGCGTGGTTTACGTCATGACGCTTGACGCCGACACGCGCATGACGCGCGAAGCAGCAACGCGTCTCGTCGGCAAGATGCAGCATCCGCTGAACCGCCCGGTGAACGATCCGAAAACCGGTATCGTGATCCGCGGCGCGGCCATTCTGCAGCCGCGCGTGACGCCGTCGCTGACAACCGGCGACGAAGCCTCGTTCTTCCAGCGCGTGTTCTCGGCCAATCGCGGGCTTGATCCGTATGTGTTTGCCGTGTCCGACGTTTATCAGGACGTGTTCGGCAGCGGCACATTCACGGGCAAGGGCCTGTACCACATCGACGCGGTGGAAGCGGCCTGGAAGGGCCGTATTGCCGAGAACTCGGTGCTCAGCCACGACCTTCTGGAAGGCTCGCTCGCGGGCGCGCAGCTCGCAACCGACGTCGAGCTGATCGAGGATTACCCGACGCGCTACACCACGGACGCCTCGCGCCACCATCGCTGGGCGCGCGGCGACTGGCAGCTGCTGCCTTACCTGTTCGACCCGAAGTCCGGCATTCCCGGTCTGTCCCGCTGGAAGATGGTGGACAATCTGCGCCGCACCATCACGCCGATCTTTTGGGTGCTGGCATCGATCGCCGGCTGGAGCCTGCTTCCTTTCACCTTCGCGGTGCAATGGCAGGCCCTGCTCATCATCAGCTTGTTCCTGGCGCAGACTTTCGAGCTGATGGACTCGCTGTTCCCGCGCTCCTTCGACGTCACCATGCGCGGCCATGTCAGCGGTGTGTTGCGCGATATCGCCTTTGCCACCGCGCATGTGGTGCTCAAGGTCGTTCTGATCGCCCATTCGGCCTGGCTGATGGGCGATGCGATCATCCGCACGCTGTACCGCATGTTCGTCAGCCGCCGCGATCTTCTGGAATGGCGCACGGCCTCGCAGGCCTCCAAGGGCGGCAACGACTTGCTCGGCACCTTCAGCACGATGCATGGCGCGCTGGTGATCGCCGTTGTCGGCGTCGCCATTCCGACGATCGCAAACTCCAGCGGTGCCTTCCTCGGCGCGCTGTTTGCCTTGTTCTGGATCGGCTCGCCGGCCTTCGCCTGGCTGATCAGCCGCTCGGCACATTCGGAAGACCGCTTGGAAGTGTCGGCCGAAGACAAGCTGTCGCTGCGCGTCGTGGCGCGCCGCACGTGGCTCTATTTCGAGACCTTCGTCACACCTGGCGAGCACTTCCTGCCGCCGGACAATTTCCAGGAAAACCCGGTCGGCATCGTCGCCCACCGGACGTCGCCGACCAATATCGGCGTGTATCTCCTGTCTTCTATCTCCGCGCGCGACTTCGGATGGATCAGTCTAATCGAAACGGCAGAGCGCATCGACCAGACCGTCGCCACGATGGAAAAGATGCAGCGCTTCCGTGGGCATCTCTACAATTGGTACGACACGCAGTCGCTACAGCCCCTGCTGCCGCTTTATGTGTCGGCTGTCGATAGCGGCAATCTGGCGGGGCACCTGATCGCGGTTGCGCGCGCTTGTTCGGATTGGGCCGAAGCGCCTGCAGCTTACCTTCAGGGCGATTTCGATGGCGTGCTGGATGTCACCACCATCCTCGACGAAACGCTGGCCGCCCTGCCCGACGACCGCCGCCCGCTTCGCCCGTTGCGCCAGCGCCTGAGCGACCGCATCACCGGTATGCGCCGTGCTGTCGCTACCTTGCAGAGCGAGCCGGAAACGGCGTCGATCCGCACCATCAACCTCGCGGTTCTCGCCGGCGAGATCCGCAAGCTGGCCGGTTCGATCCACGCCGAGGTGCAGTCCACGGCCTCGGAGGAGTTGCAGCTTTGGGCCGCCAAGCTCGCACAGACCTGCGAAGCGCATGTCAGCGACGCGCATACGGATGAAGCCGGGGTTGCGGCTCTGCGCGAACGCTTCCGCACATTGCACGACCGTGCGCGCTTGCTGGCCTTCGAGATGGATTTCTCGTTCCTGTTCCGCGAAGACCGCAAGCTTCTGTCGATCGGCTACCGCGCCGACACGCATCAGCTGGACGAAAGCTGCTACGATCTGCTCGCGTCCGAAGCGCGTCTGACCAGCCTGTTTGCGATCGCCAAGGGCGATCTGCCGACTGAGCACTGGTTCCGTCTGGGTCGCCCGGTGACCGAGATCGGCTTCCGCGGCGCGTTGGTGTCGTGGTCCGGCTCGATGTTCGAATATCTGATGCCGCCGCTGGTCATGAAGGAGCCGCAGGGCGGTCTGCTCAACCAGACCAACAACCTGATCATCCGCCGGCAGATCAGCTACGCCCGCTCCAAGGGTATTCCGTGGGGCATTTCGGAAGCAGCTTTCAATGCGCGCGACCGCGAGATGACCTACCAGTACACCAATTTCGGCGTGCCGGGATTGGGCCTGAAGCGCGGTCTTGCCAACAACACGGTGATCGCGCCCTATGCCAGCGTTCTCGCATCGCAGTTCATGCCGCATGAGGCGGTGACGAACCTGCACCGCTTGGCCGAGTTGGGCGCACGTGGCCGCTACGGCTTCTATGACGCGGTGGATTTCACGCCCTCGCGGGTGCCGGAAGGCTCCGATCATGCGGTGGTGCAGAACTACATGGCCCACCATACCGGCATGTCGATCGTGGCCGTGGCCAATGTCGTGTTCGAAGGCCGCATGCGCGACCACTTCCATTCCGATCCGGTGATCGTTGCGGCCGAGCTCCTGCTGCAGGAAAAGGCGCCGCGCGCCGTGCCTGTCACGATCGTGCGCACGGAAGCAGCCGAACAGCCGGCGACCGGCGGCGAGGAGCTGTCGCCCGACACGCGGCTGATCGAAAACCCGTTGGCAGGCGTAGTGTCCACCAACCTCATCTCCAACGGCCATTTCTTCGTGATGACCACCGCAACGGGCACCGGCTACAGCCGCTTCAACGACCTGGCCGTCACCCGCTGGACCGGCGACGCGTCCGAGGACCGTTCGGGCTCCTTCCTGTTCGTGCGTGACTGCGACGACGGCGCATGGTGGTCGGCAACGGCTGAGCCCAAGCGCGTCGAGGGTGAGGAAACGCGCGTCATCTTCGCCAATGACAAGTCGGTGTTCTCCAAGCGTGTCGGCCACATCCTGACGGAAGTGGAAGTCATCGCCGTGACCGAAGGCGACGGCGAAGCACGCCGCATCACCGTTTACAACGAAGGCGCGAGCGAGCGCACGATCGAGATCACCTCCTTCGGCGAGATCGTTCTGGCGCCCGAGATGGCCGACAGTGCCCATCCTGCCTTCTCGAAGATGTTCGTGGAAACGGAGATCGATCCGGCCAATGGCGCGATCTTTGCCACGCGCCGCAAGCGTTCCCCAGGTGAACCGGACATCGCGCTGGCGCATTTCGTGACGACCGATGCCGGCGGACTGCGTGAAACGGAAGCCGAAACAGATCGCCGCGCCTTTATCGGTCGTGGCCGCACGATTGCCGATCCGGCAGCGCTTGATCCCAACGCGCAGCTGACGGGCAGCGCGGGTTTCACCCTCGACCCTGTCATGGCCCTGCGGGCGCGCGTGCGCGTTCCGGCCATGAAGAAAGCCGCCCTTACCTTCTGGACGGTTGTCGGATCGAATCGGCAGGCTTTGCAGGAGGCGATCGACCGCCTCGATCACCCGGAAAGCTTCAGCCGCCAGAGCATGCTGGGCTGGACCCACAGCCAGGTGCAAACGCGCCATGTCGGATTGACCTTGGCGGAAGCCGCCAATGTGCAGCGCCTGGCGCGCTACCTGCTGTTCCCAAGTCCGGTGACCCGTACGCCGCCGGATTCGATCTCGGCCGGCATGGGCGCGCAGTCCGCCCTCTGGTCGCTGGCGATTTCCGGCGACTTCCCGATCTTCGTTCTGCGCATCAGCGATCAGGCCGATCTCGGCATCATTGCCAAGGCGATGCGGGTTCAGGAATATCTGCGTTCGCGCGGTCTCACCGCCGATCTCGTGATCATCAACGAGCAGGCCTCGTCCTATGCGCAGGATCTGCAACAGGCGATCGAGTGGCATCGCGAAAATGGCAGCATGCGCGGCCATGATCTCGGACCGCGCCAGCACATCTTCTCCGTGCGCCGCGACCTGATGGATGAAGGCACCTACCGCACGCTTCTGGCGACGGCCCGCGTCGTTCTGCACGCCCGTCACGGCACGATCGCCGACCAGATCGAGCGTGCAGAGATTGCCGAACTCGAACTGCTGCAGGCAAATGGGACTGGTGAAAAGCCAACAGCAAAGCAGCCGATCCACCGGACAGCGGCTTCTTCAACCGAAGCCAGCCGCTCCTCGGTCGCGCTGACCCACACCCCGCCTGCCACGCTGCAAAAGCGCGCCAGCGGACAGGGTCTGGAATCCTGGAACGGCTTCGGCGGTTTCGATCGCGACGGCCGTGACTATGTGGTCCGTCTCGACGGCCGGCGCTCGACGCCGCAGCCCTGGATCAACGTCATCGCCAACAAGGATTTCGGCTTCCACGTTTCGGCGGAAGGCTCGGCCTTCACCTGGAGCCGCAACAGCCGCGATTTCCAGCTGACACCCTGGTCAAACGATGCGGTCAGCAACCGTCCCGGCGAAGCGATCTATATCCATGATCTCGCTGATGGCACGACCTTCTCGCCGGTGGCCGGCGTCGTGCGCAATGAACACGCCGTTTATGAAGCGCGCCATGGTCAGGGCTTCTCGACCTTCACCGCACGCCATGGTGCGGTAGAAACCGAGCTGACCCATGTGGTCGATCCCGCCGACTCCGTCCGCTTGTCGCGTCTGGCGCTCCACAACAAGGGCGATGCCGCCGTCACGTTGCGCGTTTACGCCTATGCTGAATGGGTGCTGGGCCAGAACCGCGCTCGCAATGCACCCAACATCGTGTCCTGGCAGGAACCGGCAACGGGCGCCCTTCTCGCGCGCAATCCGTTCAGCCTCGACTTCGGCGAGCGCTGCGCGTTTTTGGCATCGGACGCGCCGGCGCAATCCGTCACCGTAGACCGTGCCGAGTTCCTGGGACGCCACGGCAGCGTCTTGGCGCCGGAAGCAGCGATCACAGGCAAGGCCCTGTCCAACAAGGTGGAAGCCGGCATCGATCCCTGTTCGGTCATCGCACGCGATGTGACGATTGCTCCCGGCGAGAGTGCAGAGATCCTGTATCTCATGGGTGATGCCGGGTCGCCGGACGAAGCACGCGACCTCTACACCAGGCATGTCGCGGTGGATTTCGACGAGCGGCTGAACGCCATTGACGCGGAGTGGAACCGCTTCCTCGGAACGCTGCAGGTCAACACGCCCGATCCCGCCATGAACGCGATGGTCAATGCGTGGCTGCCTTATCAGGCAATTGCCTGCCGGCTGCGTGCCCGCTCCGCCTTCTATCAGGCAAGCGGCGCCTACGGCTTCCGCGATCAGCTGCAGGACACGCTGGCTTTCCAGCTGCACGATCCGAGCCTTGCGCAGGCGCAGGTTCTGAGTGCGGCCGGCCGCCAGTTCCCCGAAGGCGACGTGCAGCATTGGTGGCTGCCGCGCAGCGGCGCCGGTGTGCGTACGACCATCTCGGACGGTGTGGTCTGGCTCGCTTACGGCGCTCACAGCGCCATCACGGCCAGCGGTGACGCATCGATCCTCGATCAGGAAATTCCGTTCATCGAGGGCGAGCTTCTGAAGGAAGGCGAACACGATGCCTTCTTCACGCCGAAGACGTCGGAAACGACGGCAACGCTCTACGAGCACTGCGCGCTCGGGCTCGATCTCGCCATCAAGCGGACGGGTGCGGACGGTTTGCCGCTGATCCTCGGTGGCGACTGGAACGACGGCATGAATGGCGTCGGCAAGAACGGCGCGGGTCAAAGCGTGTGGCTCGGCTGGTTCCTGGCGAAGACCCTGACCGACTTTGTGCCTTATGCACGCCAGCGCGGCGATGCGACCCGCGTGGAAGCGTGGGAGGCTCATATCGCCAGCCTGAAGACCGCGCTCGAAACTGCGGCCTGGGACGGTGAATGGTATCGCCGCGCAACCTATGACGACGGCACGCCGCTCGGCTCCAAGGACAGCGACGAGTGCCGCATCGATTCGATCGCCCAGTCCTGGAGCGTTTTGTCCGGTATCGGCCAGCCGGATCGGCAGCAAATGGCGATGGATCAGGTCGAGCGTCAGCTGATCGACGACAAGCTCGAGATCGTGAAGCTCTTCACGCCCGCCTTCTCGAAGACGCCGAAGGAGCCCGGCTACATCAAGAGCTATCCGCCGGGCGTGCGCGAAAATGGTGGCCAATACACGCATGCGGCCACCTGGACGGTGTTCGCGTTGGCCGAACTCGGCCGTGCCGATGCCGCCTACCGTGCCTTCCAGATGCTGATGCCGGTCAATCATGCCCTGGATGAAGCGGCAGCAGAGCGCTACCGCGTCGAGCCCTATGTGGTCGCCGCCGACATCTACTCTTCGGACGACAAGGGCGGGCGCGGCGGCTGGACCTGGTACACGGGCTCGGCCGGCTGGCTCTACCGCGCTGCCGTGGAAGCTATTCTCGGCATCCGCCGCGAAGGCGATCGCATCTTCATTCAGCCGGTGCTGCCCTCGAGCTGGAACGGCTTCGAAGCGACCTTGCAGCTCGATGAAGCCACCTACGAGATCAAGGTGCAGTGCGGCGAAAAATACGAAATTTCGGTCAACGATACTGTCCTGAATAATACGTTCATGCAGCATTCAGGCGCAGGAGTTCATGAAGTCAGGGTAATCGTTCCTCATTCCATTCCCTAGGGGAAGGAAAAGATGCCTGACCTTCATGCCCAGCTGGCTTCAACGCCAGTTCATGTTGAATATCAAATGCTTGATTCAGCGGCTGAATACGCAGCTGGAGCAGGGAACAGGGTTGCTCTTTCGCGACCCTGTTCCCGCGCGGGCATTCTCTAAGCTCACGTCGATATTTCATCAGCCGCTCATGATGCGGCGCACAAATTAAGACCTGGCCGGAGTTTCTGCTCGTGTCTCTTTTCGATATTTATCTTCGTGCTCTTTCCTATCTGGGCGCTGAAAAAAAGAAGGTTGCGCTGATCTGCGGCGCCAACGTGGTTCTGGCTTTGGTGACGATCGCCGAGCCGATCCTGTTCGGCCGCATCATCGACTCGATTTCTTCGTCGGGCGACCTGTTCACGAACATGGCGATGTGGGCTGGCCTTGGCCTGTTCAACATCATCGCCTTCGTGCTGGTAGCGCGTTCCGCCGACCGCTTTGCGCATAAGCGCCGTGTCGCCGTGCTGGAAGAGTCGTTTGAGAAGACGATCACCATGCCGCTTTCATGGCACCAGACGCGTGGCACGTCCCAGTCGCTGCATACCCTTCTGCGCGCTGTGGAAACGCTGTTCTCGCTCTGGCTGGAATTCATGCGCACCCATCTCGCAACCGCTGTTGCGCTGGTGCTGCTGGTTCCCACCGCGCTCAGCATGGATCTGCGCATGTCGGCTGTGCTGATGGTGCTTGGCGTCGTTTACATCGCGATCGGCCGCATGGTCATGAAGCGCACCAAGGACGGCCAGGCTGCTGTCGAGGGTCATTACCACCGCGTTTTCTCGCATGTGTCGGATGCCGTCAGCAACGTTGCCGTGCTGCAGAGCTTCAACCGCACCAGCACGGAAGCGCGTGAGTTGCAGCGTCACACTGGCGATCTGATCCGCGCCCAGTATCCGGTTCTCGACTGGTGGGCGCTGGCCAGCGGCCTGAACCGCATTGCCTCCACCCTGTCGATGATGATCGTTCTGCTGATCGGCGCCTGGATGGTGACTCGTGGCGAAATGCGGATTGGCGACGTCGTGGCCTTCACCGGCTTTGCGACCCTGCTGATCGGCCGTCTCGACCAGGTCAATGCCTTCTTCAACCAGATCTTCGAAGCCCGCGCCAAGCTGGTGGACTTCTATGCTCTCGAAGACGCTGTGGAAGCCCGTCAGGAGCCGCTGGGCACTGTCGACATGCCGAAGATCCGCGGCGACATCGTGTTCGACAATGTGAGCTTCCGCTTCCCCGGTGCAAACCATGGCCTGGACGACGTGTCCTTCTCCGTGAAGGCTGGTCAGACGGTTGCGATCGTTGGCCCGACGGGTGCCGGCAAGACCACGCTGATCAACATGCTGCAGCGCGTTTATGATCCGTCGGAAGGCCGCGTGCTGATCGACGGCGTCGATACCCGCACTGTCACCCGCCGCTCGCTTCGCGCCTCGGTTGCCACCGTGTTCCAGGATGCGGGCATGCTGAACCGCTCGATCGAGGACAACATTCGCGTCGGCCGTGAGGATGCTTCCTACGAAGACATCCATGCTGCCGCCAAGGCTGCCGCTGCGCAGGAGTTCATCCTGAACAAGAGCGACGGCTATGACACGATCGCCGGCGAACGCGGTTCGCAGCTGTCGGGTGGTGAGCGCCAGCGTATCGCGATTGCCCGTGCGATCCTCAAGGATGCTCCGGTTCTCGTGCTCGACGAGGCGACCAGCGCACTCGACGTGGAGACCGAAGAGCGTGTGAAGCAAGCGATCGACGATCTGCGTGCCAACCGCACGACCTTCATCATCGCCCACCGCCTGTCGACGGTTCGTGATGCCGACATGGTGCTGTTCATGGATCGCGGTCGCATCGTCGAAATGGGTGGCTTCGACGAACTCGCCGCCACCAACGGCCGCTTCGCCGGTCTGCTGCGCGCTGGCGGTCTGCTGTCCGACGACGACGTCCGCAAGATGGCCCGTATCGCTGAAGCAGCATAAGCCACCGCCTCACCTCTTAAGCCTTGAAACCCCCTGCCCGTTTGCGGCGGGGGTTTTTCTTTGTAGAAACGTCGGAACATAGACCAGCGTCGGCGCACCGCGTTCTCTGCAGTGAGGAACTGATCATGAAACTTGCCGAAGCGCTCGTGCTGCGCAGTGATGTCGCCAAGCGCATGGAACAGGTCAAGGCACGTGCGCTGCGCAACGCCAAGGTCCAGGAAGGCGATCAGCCTGCCGAAGATCCGTCTGCGTTGATGGACGAGTATGACCGCCTGGCTGCGGAGCTCGAATCCCTGATCAGCCGTATCAACCGGACGAACAGCACGACCCCGTTCATGGGTGAAACACTCACCGAAGCGCTTGCCAAGCGCGACGTCCTGCGCCTTCGTCAGGCAGCGTGGCGTGATGTGGCGGATCGGGCGACGGTGGTTCAGACAATCCAGACCAAGAGCGAAGTTCGCTTCCGGTCAGCCCTCGACGTACGGGCCGCGCAGAAGCAGGCCGATGATCTCTCGCGCGACCTGCGCAATCTCGACGCAAAGATTCAGGAGGCCAATTGGCTCACGCCACTCAGTGAGTAACACGCAGTCGGTATCCGGCAGTCGAAAGCGAATACAACCCCTCCGGCGGGGCAAAGCCGGGTTGTACGTGCTAGGGGCAGCACGATGGCCGTAAGGTCACAAACAGCGCAAGCCCAGCACACAAACACCAGCATCGTGACTGTAACGCTGCACGACCATGTATTGGTTCGACCACCGGAGAGGGCGGGAACGGGGTTCGCCACATCGGCATCATGCCGGTGGCGACATGGCTGCGTGGTTTACGTGCAATCATCGAGTTGGCGATGCGGTGAGCTCACAAACGAAAACGGCGACTGACCACTCAGCCGCCGTCAATCAGTTCTGAAGCTTTGGAATGCTTACCGACGCTCAGCAGGCACTCGAGCCGGCACCAACTTGCTGTCCTCACGAACCGCTGTTGGACGCGGCTTGACATGGCTAGCAGCCTGCTTCGAGCTCTTCTGCAGGCCCTTGTACCAATCCAGATAGAAGGCCAGCGCGAACTGAAGCGCGATGCCGGTGCTGATCAGCAGCGTGTCGAGCAGCAGGCTTTCCGGCCGCGACATCTTGATGACCTGCGCCACCATCGCCAACAGCGTACCGGCGATGAAGACGGGCAGAGAATGGCGTCCCAGACTGGCGAGCGGATTGGTTTCCTTCAAGCGCGCCAGCTCTGACAGGCCGGGAATGGCGACCAGCAGATAAGCCAGCGAAAGCACATGCAACAGGCGCGGCAGAGACAGGAAGGTCTTGTCGAAACCCGTCAGCACGGCCGGCAGGCCCAGCGACGTATCCACGCCCCAAAGCGGCACGCGCACCCAGGCGAAGGCCAGAACCAGATAAGCAGCAGCAGCCGTCATCAGCAGCGGATGCGCAACGATTTTGCCCCCGCGGCGCACATGCAGCATGCCAGCGAGACCAATGGCGAACAGGAACTGCCACGACAGCGGGTTCAGGAACCACATGCCCGGCGTCGGATAGTTGGGCGGTGCGACCTGATAGATACCGGCCAGCAGCCACAGCGTGCCGGATACGGCAACCATGAGGCCCAGGCTGATCGTGCTGAGCCATAGCAAAGCGGGCAACAGCAGCATCACAGCCGCATACATGGACAGGATGTTGTTGTAGCCAAGCTGATGACCCATTGTCACAAGCCCAAGCAAGGCGCGCGCCGGATCGTCGATCATCGGCTCGATATTGATCTCGGCCAGAAGCGAAGGATTGGCCAGCCACGTCGCGCCCAGCACGAAGATCGCAATCGTGGTCAAAGCCGTCATGATCTGCGTGACGTAAAGTACCCCTGCCCGTCGCAGAGCCTTCAGCGACATCAGCAAACGCACGCCGGGGATGAACTTGCCGCCATAGGCCAAGCCGATTGCGATGCCGGAAATTAGCACGAAGGCTTCGGCGGAATCGGAAAAGCCGAAGTTCTTATGCGTCGCGTTTTCGTAGATCGTGCCAGGAACGTGATTGACGAAAATCGACAGCAGCGCGAGCGCGCGAAACACGTCGATGCGCGTATCGCGGACAGTCTGAGGCTTAAGAGGCAAGTGCGGATCAGGAGTCATGAGCGGTTAAGCCCTCAGCTACATGATCGTTCCCAAACTGTCGTTCAGTTTTGCTGCATTGCGACATTTTCCTGGGGAAGATAACGACACGGCTGGTTGAGGCTTGACCGGCGGCCCGGTTAAGCCCGATCAATCCCGGGAACTTGGAGGCGACATGCAAACGATCTTCGACGGCCATAATGATTTGCTGCTTCGCTTGTGGAATGGGGAAAAAGCAGGGCGCGATCCTCTGAAGGAGTTCGCAGCCGCAACTGGCGCAGCCCATATCGACCTCAAGAAAGCGGCAGAAGGAGGACTCGTCGGAGGCTTCTGCGCGATCTACGTGCCCTCAGGCGATTTCTCGTTCGGCAAGCCGGATGCGCGCGGTCACTTCATGACGCCCGCGGCAGCACCCATCGAGCGCGCGCCGTCGCTGGAAGTGACGATGGCGCAGATGGACATCGCCTGCCGCCTGGACCGCGCCGAACTGCTGAAGATCTGCCGCACCGTCGATGAACTCGAAGCCGCCATCGAAGCCGGCATCTTCGCCGCGATCGCCCATATCGAGGGCGCGGAAGGGATCGGCGCGGATCTGTCAGGCCTTTACACGCTGTACTCCGCCGGCCTGCGGTCGATCGGCCCGGTCTGGAGCCGCAACAACGTCTTCGGCCACGGCGTGCCCTTCGCCTACCCCTCCTCCCCCGACACGGGCCCTGGGCTGACCGACGCGGGCCGAGCGCTGGTCAAGGCCTGCAACGAGATGGGTATCCTGATCGACCTTTCGCACATCACGGAACAAGGCTTCTGGGATGTGGCCAAGCATTCCACGGCGCCGCTGGTCGCGACCCATTCCAACGTTCATGCGATCACGCCCTCGGCGCGCAACCTCACCGACAAGCAGCTTGCCGCGATCAAGGAAAGCAATGGCATCGTCGGCCTCAACTTCGCCGTCGCCTTCCTGCGCGAAGATGGCCAGGAGCGTGCGGATACCGGTATCACCACGATGATCCGCCATATTGATCATATGGTCGAACAGGTCGGCATCAACGGCGTGGCGCTGGGCTCCGACTTTGACGGCGCCATGATCCCGGCCGAGATCGGCTCTTCAGCGGGCTTGCAAAAACTCGTTGCCGGTCTGCAAAGCGCCGGATACGCTGAAGCCGACATAAAGAAAATCTGCCGCGAAAACTGGTTCCGCGTCCTGCGTCTGACGCTTCGCTGACCCCCTATCGACGGCCGCAACAACAACCATAATCGGGAACACAGATCATGATGATGTCGAAGATCAACGCACATGCCCGCCTGCTTTTTGCCGGCGCGGCCCTCACGGCGCTCGTCGCGGCCAACGCCCCGGCCTATGCCGCCACGCCGGCGGACACGCTGGTTCTTGCCTGGGCAATCGATGACACGATCACGCTCGATCCGGCAGAATCCTTCGAGCTGAGCCCGGCCGAGTTCCTCGGCAACGGCTACGACATGCTGGTGCGCCTCGACATCAACGACACAACCAAAGTAACGGGCGGCGTGGCCGAAAGCTGGTCGGTGTCCGAGGACGGCCTGACCTACACGTTCAAGCTGAAGCCCGGCATCAAGTTCGCTTCCGGCAACCCGCTAACAGCCGAAGACGTCGCCTGGTCGTTCGAGCGCGCCGTCAAGCTCGACAAGAGCCCGGCCTTCATTCTCACCCAGTTCGGTCTGACCGGCGATAACGTCACTGAAAAGGCCAAGGCCGTTGACGAAGACACCTTCGTGCTCACCGTCGACAAGTCCTATGCGCCGAGCTTCGTTCTCAACTGCCTCACCGCAACGGTCGGCGCCGTAGTCGACAAGAAGCTTGTCTCGGAACATGCCGAAGCCGTCACGGTCAGCGCCGACAATAAGTACGATACCGACTTTGGCTATGCCTGGCTCAAGACCAACTATGCGGGTTCGGGTCCCTTCAAGATCCGCGACTGGCGCGCCAACGAGATCCTCGTGATGGAGCGCAATGACAATTATTACGGCAACAAGCCGGCGCTTAACCGCGTCATCTATCGCCACGTCAAGGAAAGCGCGACGCAGCGCCTGATGCTCGAGACCGGCGATGTCGATGTCGCCCGCAATCTCGATCCGGGCGATCTTGAAGCCGTTTCCAAAAACGCCGACCTGGCCACGACCGACGCGGCCAAGGGCACGGTCTATTACATCAGCCTCAACCAGAAGAATGAGACACTCGCCAAGCCGGAAGTGCGCGAAGCCTTCAAATACCTGGTCGACTATGACGCGATCGGCTCCACGCTGATCAAGGGCATCGGTGAGATCCGCCAAACCTACCAGGCCAAGGGCGTGCTCGGTGCACTCGATGCCAGCCCCTACAAGCTCGACGTGACCAAGGCCAAGGAGCTTCTCGAAAAGGCCGGCTTGAAGGACGGCTTCTCCGTGACCTTTGACGTGCGCAACAACCAGCCGGTCACCGGCATTGCAGAGGCTTTCCAGCAGACCGCTGCGCAGGCCGGGATCAAGGTCGAAATCATCCCTGGCGACGGCAAGCAGACGCTGACCAAGTACCGCGCCCGAAACCACGACCTGTATATCGGCCAGTGGGGCATGGATTACTGGGATCCGAACTCGAACGCGGAAGCCTTCACTTCGAACCCCGACAATGCCGATGAAGCCTCGGTCAAGACGCTGGCTTGGCGCAACGCCTGGGATATTCCGGAACTGACCAAGGAATCCAAGGCTGCCCTTCTTGAGCGCGACGACAAAAAGCGTGCCGAAGGCTACAAGAAGCTGCAGCAGGAAGCGCTGGATACCAGTCCCTTCGTCATGATCTTCCAGCAGATCGAAGTCGCCGGGATGCGCAACAATGTGAAGAACTACAAGCTCGGCCCGAGCATGGACACGAACTTCGTTGGTCCTGTGACCAAGGAATGATCTGACGTCATGAGCGTCGTCTCCGATACGCAACCGGCGCCGCGAAGGCGCCGGGCCCGCAGTCTCGTCAAGTCCTTGCTGGGCTTCCTGGTCGTGGTCATCGTGACCTATCTCGGGCTGCTCGCAGTGACCTTCTTCATCGGCCGCGTCATCCCGATCGATCCGGTTCTTGCGGTCGTCGGCGACCGCGCGCCCGCCAACGTGGTGGAGCGCACGCGTCAGGAACTCGGCTTCAACGAGCCGCTCACCACGCAATTCGTGATCTATGTGCAGAAGGCGCTGTCAGGCGATTTCGGCCGTTCCGTGCTGACCACCAATCCCGTGATGACCGACATCAAGCGCGTATTTCCCGCAACAATCGAACTCGCTACACTCGGCACGCTGATCGGCGCGATCCTCGGCATCCCGCTCGGCGTTCTCGCGGCCGTCCGGCGCGGCGGATGGCTGGACCAGATCGTGCGCATCATCGGCCTGATTGGCTATTCCGTGCCGATCTTCTGGCTCGGGCTTCTCGCGCTTTTGATCTTCTATGCCCGCCTGCAGTGGGTCGGCGGCCCGGGGCGCATCGACGTCGTCTACGAATATACATTCACGCCGATCACCGGCTTTTATCTGCTCGACTCCATCATCCAGCGTGATTGGTCGGCCTTCGGCAACATCATCTCGCATCTGGCGCTGCCTTCGCTGCTGCTCGGCTATTTCTCGCTGGCCTATATCTCGCGCATGACGCGGTCCTTCATGCTCAACGAACTCAGCCAGGAATATATCGTGGCCGCACGGGCCAAGGGCCTGTCCGAACGCCGCATCATCTGGCGTCACGCCTTGCGCAATGCCGCCGTGCCACTGGTAACGGTGATCGCGCTTTCTTATGCCGGCCTTCTGGAAGGATCGGTTTTGACCGAGACCGTCTTCGCCTGGCCTGGCCTTGGCCTTTATATCACCAACTCGCTCCAGAACGCGGACATGAATGCCGTGCTTGGCGGCACGATCGTGATCGGCTCCGTGTTCATCGCCATCAACCTCCTGTCGGACCTGCTTTACCGGCTACTCGATCCAAGGACGCGGGCACGATGAGCGTGATGGGAAACACGACGCCCCCACCTCTGGCGGAGCCGCAACTGTCACGCCGCGAATGGCTCCTGAGCGATCGCCCGACGTCGCGCACGCAAGCCAAACTCGGCCGCGCATACGTAGCGTGGAGGCGCTTCGCCGAAAACCGTCTGGCGCTGATCGGCCTGATCATCATCCTGGCGCTGGTGCTGGTCGCCATATCAGCCGATCTGCTGGCGCCCTACTCGCCGACGATCGGCAACCTCGCCACCGCGCGCCTGCTTCCACCGAGTTGGGAACATTGGCTCGGCACTGACGACCAAGGCCGCGACATCCTTTCGCGCCTCATCTACGGCTCGCGGCTAACGCTCTATGTCGTTGTTCTCGTTGCCATCATCGCGGCACCGATCGGCCTTCTGATCGGCACGGTGTCGGGCTATGCAGGCGGGTGGGTCGATGCCGTTTTAATGCGCATCACCGACATCTTCCTGGCCTTTCCGAAGCTCGTGCTTGCTTTGGCGCTGGTGGCCGCACTCGGACCCGGCATCGAAAACGCAGTGATCGCGATCGCCGTTACGTCATGGCCGCCCTATGCCCGCATCGCGCGCGCCGAAACCATGCAGGTGCGCAACTCCGATTATATCTCAGCGGTTCGCCTGATGGGGGCCTCGCCCATCCGCATCGTCTTGCGCCACATCATGCCGCTCTGCATGTCCTCGCTGATCGTACGCGTGACACTGGACATGGCCGGCATCATCCTGACCGCCGCCGGCCTCGGCTTCCTCGGCCTCGGCGCGCAGCCGCCGCTTCCCGAATGGGGTGCGATGATCGCCTCCGGGCGCCGCTTCATCCTCGACCAGTGGTGGGTTGCGGCTGCACCGGGCGTGGCAATTCTGCTGGTCAGCCTCGGCTTCAACCTGCTGGGCGACGGTCTGCGCGACGCGCTTGACCCGCGGAGTTCCGGGCAATGAGCGCACCGCTTTTGGAAGTGCAAAACTTAGCCGTTCGCTTTCCAACCCGCACCGGCAGGGTGGATGCCGTGCGCGGTGTGTCCTTCACGCTGGGACGCGAGCGGCTCGGCATCGTCGGCGAAAGCGGATCGGGTAAGTCGCAGACCGGCCGCGCCATCCTCGGCTTGACCGCGCCGAGCGCGCAGGTGACGGCGGATCGGCTGCGGTTCGACGGGCAGGATCTGCTTACGATGGGCGATGCGGAGCGTCGGCGCCTGCGCGGCAAGCGCATCGCCATGGTGCTGCAGGACCCGAAATATTCGCTGGATCCGGTTATGTCGATCGGCCGCCAGATCATGGAAACCCTGCGCACACATGAGCGCGTATCGCGCAGCGAAGCGCGCGAACGGGCGCTTGCCATGCTTGAAGCCGTGCAGATCCGTGATCCCAAACGCGTCTTCGAACTTTATCCGCACGAAGTCTCGGGCGGCATGGGCCAGCGCGCGATGATTGCCATGATGCTGATTGCCGGACCGGAACTGCTGATCGCCGACGAACCGACCTCCGCACTTGACGTCACGGTGCAGCTGGAAATCCTCGCCATCCTCGACAGCCTCGTGCGCCACAAGGGCATGGGGCTGATCTTCGTGTCGCACGACCTGCGGCTGGTGTCCTCCTTCTGCGACCGGGTGCTCGTGATGTATGCCGGCCGCGTCGTGGAGGAGATTGCAGCGCGTGATCTGTCGCAGGCGCAGCATCCCTATACAAGAGGCCTTCTCAATTGCATGCCCGAGATCGGCGCGAGCCGTCACCCGCTGCCCGTTCTCGAACGCCAGGCGGAATGGGCACGATGATGGCCAACACTGCTTCCACCCCTGCTTTGTCGATCCGCGGCCTCGAAGTCACCTATGACCATTTTCGTGCACTGAAAGGCGTCAGCCTCGACATCGCCCCTCGCGAAAGCTTCGGCTTGGTCGGCGAAAGCGGCTCGGGCAAGTCGACGCTTCTGCGCGCTGTCGCCGGACTGGCGCCGGTCAGCGCCGGCACGATCGCGCTCGACGGGCAAACCTTGGGCAACCGCCGCGACAAGGAGTTTTACCGCCGCGTCCAGATGGTGTTCCAGGACCCTTATGGCTCACTGCATCCTCGGCACACCGTCGACCGCCTGCTCCGCGAACCGCTCGACATTCATGGCGTCAGCGATGGCGAAAACCGCATCAATCGCGCGCTGGATGAAGTCGGCCTCGGCTCAGGCTTCCGCTTCCGCTATCCGCACCAACTTTCCGGCGGCCAGCGCCAGCGCGTGGCGATTGCCCGGGCGCTGATCGTGGAGCCGTCCATTCTGCTGCTTGACGAACCGACATCCGCACTCGACGCCTCGGTACAGGCCGAAGTTCTTAACCTGCTGGAACAGATCCGTCGCGACCGCGCCCTGACCTTCGTGATGGTCAGCCACGATCTGGCGGTCGTCACCCATATGTGCGACCGGTTGATGGTGATGCAGGATGGCGCCGAAGTGGAGCAACTGACATCGCCCGAACTGGCCGAGCGCCGCGTCACGAAGGACTATACCGTCAACCTTCTGCGCGCGAGCGAAGGCTTCACTCGCCGCCAGTCCGCTTAAGATTGCAGGCTTTCAGCCGAAGATACGGTCGCCTTGCTCATCCACGAGCTGGCGACCCTTTACGATCGAAATGTCGGCGGCCGTATTGATGTCGCCGAAACGGTCGGCGCGCACGAAGCGGTGCTCCTTGAGCTCGCCGTCGATCTCCTTGGAAACAACACCGCAGGTCTGGAACTCCGAGCCTTCCTTGTAGGGCGTCGCCTTGATCAGGAAGCCCTTATGCTCGAGCTCCTTGACCGGACCCGCTGGTGCCGCCGGCTTGGCCTCGGAGCCGCCGCCAAACAGCTTCTTCAGAAATGACATCACTGGCTCCTCATGGCTTAACTTGACCACTGACCTAGCGCATCAGCCTCCCCGCTTCCAGCACAGGCTCAGTCACGTTGCAGGTGAAGAACAATCTCGCGGCGATGCGGTGCGGCGCGGTGCTCGAACAGGTAAAGGCCCTGCCAGGTGCCAAGCGCCAGCCGTCCGCGCGTGACGGGAACGGACAGCGACGCCGCCGTCAGCGCCGACTTGATATGCGCCGGCATGTCGTCCGGACCTTCGAAGCGGTGCACGAGGTAGTCCATGGATGGATCATCGGCCGGCGGCACGAGCCGCTGGAAGAAGGCATCGAGGTCGCGCCGCACATCCGGATCGGCGTTTTCCTGGATCAGCAAAGAGCACGAGGTGTGGCGCACAAACAGCGTCAGCACACCGGTCGTTATGCCCTCACCCTGCACGAAGCGCTGGGCATCCTGCGTAAACTCGTAAAGACCGCTCCCGCGAGTGGCGATCGTGAGCGTGGTTTGCGGCATGATTGTCCTACTGAAAGCGCGCTGTCCGGCTTCTTCTATCAGCCGATACGGTGGCAGCGGAAGCGCCCGCGGATCTCATCGTTGACGAACCGCCCCGGCGAACCCGCGCCGAGTAACGCCTCATAGACCGCACAAGGCACCGCATCGTAGCGGTAGACACCTCCGCTGAAACGCAGATCGAGCGTTTGCGTCGCCACATCATAGCCGGCTTCATGAACGCTGGTAGAGCGGACAGGCTGGCGGCGGATACGCGGAACAGGGTTCTTCAAGCGTGGTGCGCGTTGTGGAATGGGTGCAGGCATCGTGTCGATCCCAAGGGTTCATTCCCTCAGCGAATCCACGAAGAGTCCACGCTGTTCCAGCCTGAGTCAGAAGGCCGCAGCACATACGAAAAAGCCCGGCCAATCGCTCGGCCGGGCTTTTGATGATGTCGAGCAGCTAGGCTTAGCTGTCGAGGAAAGACCGCAGTTTGCGGCTCCGGCTCGGATGCTTGAGCTTGCGCAGCGCCTTGGCTTCGATCTGGCGGATACGCTCGCGCGTCACCGAGAACTGCTGACCGACTTCTTCAAGCGTGTGATCGGTGTTCATGCCGATGCCGAAGCGCATGCGCAGCACGCGCTCTTCGCGCGGGGTGAGCGAGGCCAGAACGCGCGTCGTCGTTTCGCGCAGATTGGCCTGGATCGCCGCGTCGATCGGAAGGATTGCGTTCTTGTCCTCGATGAAATCGCCGAGGTGGCTGTCTTCCTCGTCACCCACTGGGGTTTCGAGCGAGATCGGCTCCTTGGCAATCTTCAGGACCTTACGGACCTTTTCGAGCGGCATTGCGAGCTTTTCAGCCAGTTCTTCCGGCGTCGGCTCGCGCCCGATCTCGTGCAGCATCTGGCGCGAGGTACGAACGATCTTGTTGATCGTCTCGATCATATGCACGGGAATGCGGATCGTGCGAGCCTGATCGGCGATCGAACGCGTGATCGCCTGACGGATCCACCAAGTCGCATAGGTCGAGAACTTGTAGCCACGACGATATTCGAACTTATCGACGGCCTTCATCAGGCCGATATTGCCTTCCTGGATCAGATCCAGGAACTGCAGACCGCGGTTGGTGTACTTCTTGGCGATCGAGATCACGAGGCGAAGATTGGCCTCGACCATTTCCTTCTTGGCGATCGCGGCTTCGCGTTCGCCCTTCTGGACCTGGTTCACGATCTTGCGGAATTCCAGGATCGAGATCGCGGTTTCGGTCGCGAGGTTCTGGATCTCTAGACGAATGTCTACGATCGCCGAATTGGACGAACGGGCGAACTCCTTCCAGCCACGGCTGGTCAGCGTGCCGACGCGACCCATCCAGTTCGGATCGAGCTCCGAACCCTGATATTCGCGCAGAAACTCTTCGCGGCGAACGCCATAGCTTTCAGCCAAGCGCAGCAGCTTGCCTTCGTTCTGCACGAGGCGCTTGTTGATGTCGTAGAGCTGCTCGACCAGCGCTTCGATACGCGCATTGTTGAGCGACAGCGATTTCACCGCCGTGATTAGCTCGTCCTTGAGCTTCTTGTAGGAACGCTCCTGCGATGACGACAGCGAATCCGCGTCCGCCAAACGGGACTCGACCTGCTGGTCCTGCAGCTTACGCAGCTTCTTGTAGGTCGATGCGATGACGTCGAGCGTTTCCATCACCTGCGGGCGGAGTTCTGCCTCCATGGCCGCGAGCGACAGGCTGGCCTCGTCGTCGTCTTCGTCGTCTTCCTCGACGCGGTTCTCGCCGCCGACATTGGTGATGTCGTCGTCTTCACGGATGCGGCGGCCGCGCTCGTCGACCTTCGGCTTCTCAGCCTCTTCCGGATTATGGACGACAACCGGCGCCTGCTTGGCTTCCGGGCCGGCATAGGTGGCTTCGAGATCGATGATCTCGCGCAGCAGGATCTTGGCTTCGTTCAGCTCGTCGCGCCAGATGATGATGGCCTGGAAGGTCAGCGGGCTTTCGCACAAACCGGCGATCATCGTTTCGCGGCCGGCCTCGATGCGCTTGGCGATCGCGATTTCGCCTTCACGCGACAAAAGCTCCACCGAGCCCATTTCGCGCAGATACATGCGCACCGGATCATCGGTGCGGTCGGTCGGCTCTTTTTTGGTCGTGGTTGCGGCAACGGCCGTACCGGTACGCTCCGCCAGTTCGTTGGCGTCTTCCTCGCCATCGGCTGCGTCGCGTTCGCCACCTTCTTCGGCGGCCTCGTCATCTTCGACGACGTTGATGCCCATGTCGGACAGCATCGCCATCGTGTCCTCGATCTGCTCGGAAGTCACTTCTTCCGACGGCAGAACCGAATTAAGCTCGTCCATCGTGACATAGCCGCGTTTCTTCGCGGCCTTGATCATCTTCTTGACGGCATCATCGGAAAGGTCGAGCAATGGCCCGTCGGTTGCGCTTTCGCGTTCCGTCTCGACCTCTTCCTTTTCTTTCACTGCCATGATTCAGCTTCTCCAAGCAGACGGTTGCGCAACGAACGCGATCCGTCTCAATCAATGCGGCGGGGCCGCTCCCGCGTTGTCCACCGCGTATCCGAGCCCAATTAATTCCGGATTAACCCTCGTCCCAAAGGGCGGTTCCCCCGGCGGCTCGCGCGGTCCACACTGTCGTTTCGTCGTTAAAGTCCTTCGCGGATGCCTTTTCCGCGATCCAAATTTGAATTGTCCCTGATTCCGCGTCTCAGGCGCTAGGTCAAGGCAGCTGTCATGATTCGCTCCACAAAGCGAATCATTCGGTGACAAAGGATCGCCTGACGCGTCTTGTCGTCCATCAACTCTGCCGCGCCCGCCCTGAAGAAATGCCGAACCCTTCAATCAACGCGTCCACAGCCTGGAACTCGCGAAACTGCGCCTGAATATCGAGGAGATGTCGAAAGTTCTCCTCGGTTGTATCATTTGCAAGGGCGAGTTGGGCTGCTTTCAGCTCTCTATGTAGAGTTGATGCGCTTCTATGCAAGTATAGCAGCTGCAGGAACGCGTCGCGCGTATCGGCGATGTCGGCATCTTCCAGCGCGGTCCAGTTCCCCACGCGCCGCACGATCAGGCTCGCTTTCTCCAGCGGCTCGTTCAAACCGGAATTGTTGAGATAGTCTGTCAGCGCCTGCCGGTCGCCAGTCGCCTGATGCGCGGCGGCGTCCAAAATACCGGCATGAAGCTGCCGCAACACCGGATGATCCAGTTCGAGCCGTTCAATGTCGTCGAAAAAGGCGTCGATCAGACCGGGATGATTGACCAGCGACACCAGCATGGCGGATTCGCGGATCGGCAGCGCCCCGCTGTTGTTGACCAGCGCTGAACGCGTCAGGCTTTCCGACACGGCCATCGGCCCGCGACCGCCGCCGCCCTGTCGTCCATCACCGCCGCGCCAGTTGTTATCGCCGCGTCCCTTGCCACGATCATTGTTGTTGTAGCGATTGTTGGGCCGCGTCGAACCGAAAAAGGCATGAACGCGGTCGCGCATATCCTGCTGATAATGCCGCCGAACGCTCTCATCCCTGATGCGCCCGGTGATCTCGCGCAGCACCTGTTCCAGCGCTGCCCGCCGCTCTGGCGTTTCGAACACCTGACCGCCGGTTTCGCGGCTCCAGATCAGATCGCCAAGCGGCCTTGCTTCACTGAGCGACCTTCGAAATGCATCCGGCCCCTCTTCGCGCACGAGATCATCGGGGTCTTTGCCTTCCGGCAGCAAAACGAAGCGCGCCGTGCGTCCGGCTGCGACAGTCGGCAGGATCAGGTCGGCCGCCCGCCAAGCCGCGCGCTGCCCCGCGCCATCTCCGTCGAAACACAGCACGGGCTCGCCGGTAGCGCGCCAGATCAGCTCGATCTGGTTCTCGGTCAGCGCCGTGCCGAGCGGTGCCACCGCATTGGTGAAGCCGGCCTGCGCCAGGGCGATCACGTCCATATAGCCTTCAACGAGGATCAGCGTGCCGTCCTTGCCCTGCCCTTTGCGGGCGCGGGCGAAATTGTAAACGACGTTGCCCTTGTGGAAGAGTTCGGTGTCCGGCGAGTTCAGGTATTTCGCCGAAACTTCCGCCGACATCGCGCGACCGCCGAACGCAATGATCCGACCGCGCGTATCCTCAATCGGGAACATGATGCGGTCGCGAAAACGGTCATAAGACACAGGAATATCGTCGCCGAACACAACCAGGCCGCACGCCTCGATCTGGCTCTTGTCGACGCCCTTGCTGGCCAGATGCTCCTTCAAAGCATTGCGGGAGTCCGGCGCATAACCCAGCCGAAACTCGCGCTGCGTTACAGATGTCAGCCCACGATCGCGGAGATAAGCGCGCGCTTTCGCGCCGCCTGAGCTTTGCAGCTGTTCCTCGAAAAACGCCGTCGCCATCTCCATGACGTCATGCAGCGACGCGCGTTCCTTCTCGCGCTTCTCGGCAACCGGATCGCGCGCCGGCATCGGCACGCCCGCCATATCCGCCACGCGCTCAACCGCTTCAGGAAAGGACAGGCTGTCGAGTTCGGTCAAAAAGCGGAAATGATCGCCCGACACACCGCAGCCGAAACAGTGGTAGCGGCCCTTCTTGTCCTCGCAATGAAAGCTCGGGCTCTTCTCGCCATGAAACGGGCAACAGGCCCAGTAATCCCCGCGCGACGCATTGGTCTTGCGCCGATCCCACGAAAGACGCGTTCCGATCAGCGCCGAAATCGGCACCCGGTCACGGATCTCATCAAGAAAGGAGTCGGGAAGGCGCATGGAAAAACCTCTGGCTTCGAGGTCATACCCCCCCTGCCCGCCGAATACCATCAACCCCCGCAGCGATGCCCGGGATTCACAGGCCTATTAGGCAGCAGCGACAAGCCCTGTCGCGCGCAGCACGGTATTCATTTGTGGTGGAAGCCATTATCCGGCTAAACTACATCATGCCAAAAACAATGCGAAATCTGCTGAAACATAGGGGCGCGCTGCGCTCCGTCGCCGGGTGGCGGCCATGACGGGATCGGTGTTCTTCCTGCATCTCGCGGGCGCCATCGCGCTGCTGCTTTGGGCGACGCGCATGGTGAAGACCGGCGTCGAGCGCGCTTACGGCGACGTACTGCGCATCAAGCTGCGCTCCACCATGCGCAATCCGCTGGCAGCCGTTGCCACCGGCGCAGGTCTGGCGATTGCGCTGCAAAGCTCCACCGCCGTGACCTTGCTGGTCGGGTCCTTTGCAGGCTCGGGCATCGTGTCCGGCATCGCAGGCCAGCTCGCAGTTCGCGGCGCCGAGATCGGCTCGGCTCTGGTCGTCAGGCTGCTGACCTTCGACCTCTCGCTGCTTGTGCCGATCTGCCTTGCCGCAGGCACGACAATGTTCATGGCGACCGAGAAGCGGGAATGGCGTCAGCTCGGCCGGATCATCGTCGGCATCGGCCTGCTGATCCTGTCTCTGGAAATGATCGGGCAAGCGTCGGAGCCACTGCGCGACAGTCGCCTCCTGCCGCTGGTCATCGACTATTTTTCCAGCGATCCCGTCACCGCCTTTCTTCTGTCGGCGGTTCTGACCTGGCTGTTTCATTCCAGCATCGCAGCCGTGCTGCTTCTGGTGACGCTCGCTTCGCGCGGCTTGATCCCGCCGGAGCTTGGCGTGGTGATGGTACTCGGCGTCAACCTCGGCAGCTCGCTGATCGCGCCGCTTTTGACGCGCACTTCGCCTGCGCCGGTGCGGGTCGTGCCGATCGGCAATCTCCTGATGCGCGGCGTGGGCTCGATCGCGGTGCTCGCGCTATTCTTGTCTTTCCGCCCACCGGTCACCCTTCTCGGCGCAACCGGCACAGACCAGATCGTCAACGCCCATATCGCGTTCAACTGTCTGATGCTGGTCGCCGGCATTCCGCTGGCGAGCCTCATCCTCAAGGCGTCTGAAGCCTTCGTTCGCATGTCCACGAAGCAGGAACCGGAGCCCGAATTAGCAGACGTCGAGCCCACGATCCTGCATGATTCCGCGCTGAAAACCCCGCATCTCGCCCTCGGCAATGCGACGCGCGAGGCCATGCGGATCTGCGAGATCATCGAAGTGATGCTGGCGCGGATTTTCGAGCTTTACGAAGCGGCGGACCAGAAAGGCATCGACGCACTGGCGCGGCTCGACGACCGTGTCGACCGCAGGCATGCCCGCCTGAAACTCTACCTTGCCCGCATCGATCCCGCCGAAATGACGGAAGACGATGCGCAGCGCTGCAGCGAGTTGCTGGGCGCCTGCGTGAAGTTGGAACAGGTCGGCGATATCATCGTGCGCAACATGCTGGTGCATGTCCGCAAGAAGGTGCAGCACAAGCTCGAATTTACAGGCGAAGGCTGGCGGGAATTGGCCGCCTTCCATGCCGCTGTACTGGCCAATGCGCGCCTCGCTTTCAACGTGCTGGTCTCCCGTGATGCCACCACGGCGCGTCAACTGGTGGCCGAAAAGGACCGGCTGCGCGATACGGAAAAGGATACCGCGCGCCGTCATTTCGCCCGGCTGCGCGAGGGCTCGGTCCGCAGCGTGGAAACGAGCACTATCCACCTGGACACGATCCGAGACCTGAAACAGATCAATTCGCTTCTGGCCTCGATTGCCTATCCGGTCCTTGAAGAACGCGGTCTGCTCAACAACTCGCGGCTGCGCGCCGCGAGCTGAGCGGTCGGGTTTCTAGATCTCGTCGAACCCGCCGTCATCGAAGCCGCCGGCATCGTCGAAGCTGGCATCCTCGACCTGCGCGTCCTCTTGTTCATGGGCTGCTGGCTCGGCGGCCGGTTCCGCGTTGGCTTCGGCCGCCTGCGCTTCATCGCCGCCGAACATGCCGGCAATCGCATTGCCCAGCAGCACGCCGCCGGCAACACCCATCGCGGTCTGCGCCGCACCGGCAAGGAAGCCACCGCCGCCCATTCCACCGCCCACGCCGCCGCGTCCGGCACCGAAGCCGCGCTGGTCTGCTCCAGGGTTCGCACCGGCGCCGGCACCCCACTTGCTGGCACCCGCTGCCGCCGCACCGCTACCGATGCGCGGAACGGCGCCAGCCGGACGACGTTGCTGCTCGCTGCGATCACCGCCACCGAACAAGCTTCCGAACAAGCCACCGCCGCCGCTCTGCGGCTGAGCCTGGGGCTGGCTTTCCAGTTCCTCGATCCGGCGCTGCGCGGCTTCAAGCGCCTGCTCCTGCACGACAATGGTCTGCGCCATGTAATAAGGCGCGCCGGGATGGCGGGTGATTTCCTCTTGAATGAAGCGTTCGGCCTCGGCGTCGCGCTGCGGCGCCTGCCGCTCCACGGTTCCGAGCTTGTCGAACAGGGTTTCAATGGCTCTACGGTCGTTGGTGTCCACGGTTGGGCTCCTTCGGCTGCGTTGACGAAGCGGAATATGGTGGTGCTCCCCGCGGCCACCAAGAAGCTCAAGCGTTCGTGCGCTCTACATTAATGTTATCGGTGTCGCTGGAACGATCCGCCGACGGCGTCGCGGATAAGGCGGCACGGCGGTTGCAATGGCACGTGCAATCACCAGCACGCTGCGGCGAAGGAACAGCAGGATCGTCAGCAGCCAGAGAAGCGCCGAGCCCAGCAGTTCGGTCAGCCTGAACAGCGGCTTGACCAAGCGTGCAGCGACCCGTCCCGCGTCCGGCACAACCCTGATTACAGCGCGATAGCCCGAACCGAACTGCTCGGAAATTGCTGCCAACCGCCGCAGACGCACCGGTTCATCCACCAGCGCCAAGGTTTCCAGCGTTCCGCGCACGCCCTGTCGGCGCCCGACGCGGCCGAGATCAACGGCGCTGTCCTGCAACCGCGCCAGCACCGTTCCGTCTAAGCTCTCCGCAGCAGCCCGCCGAGCGGTGGTAAAATCCAGCCGGCGCAAGGCCGTCGCCGCTTCCTCGACCTTGCCGATCTTCAGCGCACCACGCAGTTCCCGCGCCATCACGGTGACAAAGCGCGGATGGAGCAACCGAGCCTTGCGCGCAATCTTCAGGGTTGAAGCGCCCAGCTTTGCAGGCGTCGCCGCACCAACCGACACGACGCTCGCACCGGTCAGCGCCAGTCCGATGCTGGCGAGGCTCATGATGAGAATGTCGTGGTCGGGGTAAGCTGCGGCCTGGACCACCAAGTCCTTCACGTCTCCGATCGCCGTGAGATCAAGCGCCAAGGCCGCCGCAAAGCCGGCCGGCGTCGTAGCCTCGCCATGAACGAAGCCGGCCCAGACATCCCCGCTGAAATCGGCAACATCGAAGGCGATAGCATCCGCCACCGCCTGACGAAGATCGTCCGGCACGGTGAGTGTCCGCTGATCGGCCAGAACAAGGTAGCTCGCAGCAAGCTCGCCATCGCCCTCAGCAAATGCTTGGCGAGCATTGACGAGGATCTGCTCGGACGGCACAGCTTCCAGCTCGATGCGCGTTTGCGCGACCGGATCAAACGCCACCCGCACCACCCGCACCGCCATCAGCGCCTGCGGCAGCGACTCCAGCCCGCTCGCCAAAGCCGCCACAAAGGCCAGCAACATCGCCAATCGTCGAAGGGCGCGCCGGATCACGCCGACCCTTCGCCAAAGATGGAGCGGCGAAGGCATACGCGGGAGCTGTTCCCCTCCCCCTTGAGGGGAGGGGTTAGGGGTGGGGGTCCGCCAGCGCCAAGATTCCTCTCAGCCGCGCCGTCGGCGCGACCTCCCCTTAAGAGGGAGCTTGAGGGCTCAGCCCTTATTGCAGCATCTCCTTTACGATGCCGCTGGCCTTGCTGAAGTCCATCGCGCCAGGATAACGCTCCTTCAAGGCGTTCATGCACTTGCCCATGTCGCGCAAACCACTCGCGCCGAGTTCGGCGATGATGTTTCGGCAGGCCTCGCGGACTTCGCTTTCGCTCATCTGCTTGGGCAGGAAGTCGCGAATGATCTCGATTTCCTCGCGCTCCTGCTGCGCCAGTTCGATGCGGCCGCCTTCTTCGAACGCCTTTGCGGATTCTTCGCGCTGGCGCACCATCTTGCCGAGGATCGCCAGGATTTCCTCATCCACCACCGGCTCCTTGGCCAGACCGCGATTGGCGATGTCGCGATCGTTGATGGCAGCAAGGATCAGCCGCAGCGTCGAGGTGCGACGCTTGTCGCCCGCCTTCATCGCAGTCTTGAGGCCGTTCGCGAATTGATCGCGCAGCATGATGGTGGTCTCCATTTCCCTGAAGTCCATAGTGGCTTTGCCAAGCGGCCGGAAGGTCTCCCAGACATCGAAGCCGTGGAAACCCGTAATATGCCTCGCAAAAACGCTGGCTTTCCTGTTGTCCGGTGGCGCCAAGCGGATTATGTGGGGGAGGTTCCGGTCCATGAGTTTGCACTCAACCGACAACCGTCCCGCCAAATGGCTTTTGCATCGTGTATTTCCAGGCGCAGCCCATAGCGTGCGCTCGGGAAGAGCCAAAGCCAAACCGAAGGCGCAGCGAGGCAGTGGAGAACGAGATGGATCAGGCAACCGAAACAACGGCAACCCAGGCGACCCAGCCTTGGGACGATGAAATCGCCACCGCCGTTCTGGTGCTGGCCGATGGCACGGTGATTGAAGGCAAGGGTCTGGGTGCTACGGGCGAAGCTGTTGCGGAAGTCTGCTTCAACACGGCGCTGACCGGCTACCAGGAAATCCTGACCGATCCCTCCTATGTCGGCCAGATCGTCACCTTCACCTTCCCGCATATCGGCAATATCGGCGCCAACAACGAAGACATCGAAGACCTGACACCCGCTGCCCGCAACGGCGCGGTCGGCGCGATCTTCAAGGCAGACATTACCGATCCCTCGAACTACCGTTCGGCCTCCGACCTCGACACCTGGCTGAAGAAGCGCGGTGTCGTGGCGCTGGCTGGCATCGACACGCGTGCACTCACGGCGTTGATCCGCGACAAGGGCGCGCCGAATGCCGTGATCGCGCATGATCCCAGCGGCAAGTTCGACATCCCCGCCTTGCAGGCGAAGGCCAAGGCCTGGTCAGGGCTCGTCGGCCTCGATCTCGCCAAGGACGTCACCTCCGGCCAGAGCTCGGTGTGGAACGAGACGCCTTGGGCTTGGAACGAAGGCTTCGGCGAGCAGACCGAGCCCACCATGCATGTGGTTGCCATCGATTACGGCGTGAAGCGCAACATCCTGCGCCTCCTGTCCGGTCTCGGCGCCAAGGTCACAGTGGTGCCGGCATCCACGGCGGCCGAAGACATCCTCGCCATGAAGCCGGATGGTATCTTCCTGTCGAACGGCCCCGGCGACCCGGAAGCCACGGGCGAATATGCCGTGCCGGTGATCCAGGATCTGCTCAAGGCCGACCTGCCGACCTTCGGCATCTGCCTCGGTCACCAGATGCTCGCGCTGGCGCTCGGCGGCAAGACCGCCAAGATGCATCAGGGCCATCACGGTGCTAACCATCCGGTCAAGGATCACACCACCGGCAAAGTCGAGATCGTGTCCATGAACCACGGCTTTGCGGTGGACAGCCAGTCCCTGCCGGAAGCCGTCGAAGAAACCCACATCTCGCTGTTCGACGGTTCCAACTGCGGCATTGCGCTCAAGGGCAAGCCGGTCTTCTCGGTCCAGCATCACCCGGAAGCCTCCCCAGGTCCGCAGGATTCCCACTACCTCTTCCGCCGCTTCGTGAACCTGATCCACGAACGGCGCGGCGAACCGCTTCTCGCTGAGCGCTAAAAACAAAAAGCCGGCTCATCGCCGGCCTTTTTCATTGAAGCAAGAACCCGACCTTACACCGGATTGTTGAACGTATCGCAGTCGCTCAAGCGGCCGTTCTGCACGCCGCGCTGGAACCAGGTGCGGCGCTGCGCCGAGGTGCCGTGGTTGAAGCTGTCGGGCACGACATAGCCTTGGCTACGCTTCTGCAGCGTGTCATCGCCGATCTGCGTGGCAGCATTCAGCGCTTCCTCGACATCGCCGGATTCCAGCAAGCCCTTCTGATCGGTGAAGTGCGCCCAGACACCGGCGAAGCAATCCGCCTGCAACTCGACGCGAACCGACATGCGGTTGGCTTCTTCCGGGCTCATGCTCTGGCGCATCTGGTTGAAGCGCGGCAGGATGCCGGTGAGGTTCTGGACATGGTGGCCAACCTCATGCGCAATCACATAGGCCTGCGCGAAATCGCCCGACGCGCCGAACTGCTGGTCCAACTGCTGGAAGAAGGTCGTGTCGAGATAAACGCGCTGGTCGTTCGGGCAGTAGAACGGGCCTGAAGCCGACGACGCTGTACCGCAAGCCGACTGTACCTGGCGGCTGAACAACACCATGCGCGGCTCTTTATAAGTCTGGCCTTCCGCCTGGAAGATGCCGTTCCAGGTGTCTTCGGTTTCAGCGAGCACGGTTGAAACGAACTGCGTCATCTCGTCGGAAGCCTTGGTGTCGACCGTACGGCTTTGCGTCTGACCACCACCGCCACCCAGGCTGCCACCGCCGGACAGCAGCTCCAGCGGATTGATGCCGAAAATCCAGGCTGCGATCAGCAGAATGATGATGCCCGTGATCCCTAGGCCGCCACCGGCGCCACGCACGGGAATGCGCATGGGGCCGCCCATGCGTCCGCTACCACCGAACATACCACCGCCGCCACGGCGATCCTCGACATTGGAGCTTTGACGGCGCCCTCTCCACTGCATGGCAAATTCCCTCGCACAGATGCGCCGGCAGCAAGGTTGCTCCGGCTAAAACACATAACTTGCGATCAGGTGGTAAGTTGCAGAGGCGCAACAATTTCACCAAAGCAGATTTGTTCCACGAAGAAGACTTCACAAACACGTGTTTCAATGATGCAGTGCCACATTCGTGCTGCAATAAAGCTGGAAGTGCCTGCCAGCCGCGATGAACGGCTCGCGGAGATGCTAGAACTCACCGCGTTAACCCACTGTCAACCAACCTGTTTCAGGGTCAATCCATGATGCGCATTCTTGCCACCGCGGTGATCTTCAGCCTCCTTATCGGCGGAACAGCGCTGCCTGCTTCGGCGCAGATCGAGTGTGGTGCTTCCATGAGCAACAAGGCGAACGTCACGCCGAACGCGAAATGCCTGGTTGAGAAAGCTTCGCTCACCAATGCGCCTGCTGGGACGAACGCCGCCAAGGCTGCCGCCAGCAACCCTTTGACCTCGGTCACGCGCTCGCAGGCCTTCGTTGCGAACTACCGCAAGGCGACCACCAAGGGCTCGCCGACTTTGATCCTGCTGCATGGTTCGGGCGGCAACGAAACCAGCCTGATGGATCTTGCGGCCAAGGTCGCGCCGGGTTCCGCACTGCTGGGCATTCGCGGCCGCGTCGTGCAGGACGGCATCAACCGCTGGTACAAGCGGGTCACACCCACCACCTTCGATCAAGACGACATCCGCTCCGAAGCCAACGCCTTCGCCAAGTTCATGACAACGGCGCAAAAGGACTACGGCATCGACCTGAACAACGCGATCTATCTCGGCTATTCCAACGGCGCCAATCTGCTCGCCGCCCTCTCCTTCCTGCACCCGGATCTCGTGCAGCGCGCCGCCCTACTCCGCCCGATGATGGTTCTGAAGACCTTGCCGGACGTCAATCTCGCCAAAGATTCCATCCTGGCGGTCGCCGGCAAGAACGACGCCACCTATGGCAGCTTCGCGCCGGGTCTGGCTGATGCACTGCGCGGCAAGGGAGCCGAAGTCGTTGGCAAGACCGTCGAACTCGGTCATCTGCTCGGCGACGCAGATGTCAGCGCCGTGAAGACCTGGCTGACCTCCTTGCAGGAAGAAAACGAGCTGCCGGTTGCGACGGCTTCTGCTGCGGCCGAATAAGACAGTCTTGTTACGCGCATAACGTGCAGGCGGCTGGGTATAAGCGGTGCGACCTGGCCGCAAGGCGTTGAAATTGCAACACCCGTACAGGTTATCCTTTCGGCCTGATCAAGGTTCGAAGGGACAATCATGACTTTTGTACTTTCACGTCGCGCATTTACGCTCGGTGCGGCCCTTCTCGCAACGGGCGTTGGGGCAACGCGCGCTTTCGCGCAACAGGCGTTCTTCCGCATCGGCACTGGCGGCACGCAGGGCACCTATTTCCCGGTCGGCGGCATCATCGCCAACTCGATCAGCGCAACCGGCCCGGCCGGCGTTGAAGGCCTGATCGCCACCGCTACCGCATCCAACGGCTCGGTCGCCAACATCAATGCCATCCAGAGCGGCGCGTCGGAGTCCCGGCTTCACCCAGTCCGACGTCGCCTCATGGGCGCATAGCGGCACCGGCCTTTATGAAGGCAAGCCGAAGGTCGAAGACCTGCGCCTCATCGCGACCCTGTTCCCTGAAACGCTGCACATCGTTGCGCGCGCCGATGCCGGCATCAAGTCCGTTGCCGACCTCAAGGGCAAGCGCGTGTCGATCGACGAGCCGGGTTCGGGCACGATCGTGGATGCCCGCATCGTTCTGGAAGCCTATGGCCTCAGCGAAAAGGACATCGAGGCAGAGTATCTGAAGCCCGGCCCGTCCGGCGAAAAGATGCGCGACGGCGGCCTCGACGCCTACTTCTTCGTCGGCGGCTTCCCGGCCGGCGCGATTACCGAAATCGCATCGTCCATGAACATCACGCTGGTTCCGGTGACCGGTCCCGAAGCCGAGAAGATCCTCGGCCAGTACACCTTCTTCTCCAAGAACACCGTTCCGGCTGAGACCTACAAGGGTGTCGGCGCGACCGAGACCCTGTCCGTGGCCGCACAGCTGGTGACCAATGCCAAGCAACCGGAAGACCTCGTCTACAACATCACCAAGTCGCTTTACGCTGAGGAAACCCAGAAGGCGCTCGCCGCCGGTCATGCCAAGGGCAAGGCGATCACGATCGAGAATGCCGTGACCAGCGCCGGCATTCCGTTCCACCCCGGCGCGGAGAAGTACTTCCGCGAGGTCGGCGCGCTCAAGTAAGCGCCTGACTTCAACAACGCCTTCGATGATTGCGCCGCTCTCCACCGGGAGCGGCGCGCTTTCATATGTGACATGCCGGAGCCTCGCGTGACCGACGCCGACAAACAGGACAACATCCATCTGACGCCGATGGAGCTCGACGAAGCGCGGGCACGCGAACTCGAAGAGCAGTTCGATTCCGAAATACGGTTCCGCCCTTTGAGCCCGGCGGCCAACTGGATCGTCGGCAGCCTGCTCGTCGGCCTGTCGCTGTTCCACTACTACACGGCCGGCTTCGGCCTGCTGCAGGAAATGGTCCACCGCGGCATCCACCTCGCCCTCGTTCTGGCGCTGGTGTTCCTCGTGTTTCCCCTTTGGAAGAAGGGCTATTCGGAGCCGGCGAAAGCCTCGCTTTGGCGCCCGATCGGCATTCCGCTTTACGACTGGGCGCTTGCCATCCTGTCCGTGGTGGCGGTTGCCCATGTGCCGCTGATCCCGCTTGACGACCTCGCTTTCCGCGTCGGCAATCCGACCACTGTGGACGTGATCCTCGGCGGTTCGCTGATCCTCCTGCTGCTGGACGCCACGCGCCGATCCGTGGGCTGGCCGCTGCCGATCATCGCCGTGATCTTCATGCTTTATGCGCTTTACGGCCCCTGGATGCCGGGCATCCTCACCCATCCCGGCGCAAGCGTCTCTCAGCTAGTCGACCATCTCTATCTGACCGCACAAGGCATCTATGGCGTGCCGCTGGGCGTTGTCGCGACCTACGTGTTCCACTTCGTGCTCTTCGGCGTGTTCGCCACGCGCATCGGCCTCGGCCAGTTGTTCCTGGATTGCGCGGCCTGGGTTGCCGGCCGCTTTGCCGGTGGTCCCGCCAAGGTCTCCATCTTCGGCTCGGCTCTGTTCGGCATGATTTCCGGCTCCTCCGTCGCCAACACGGTGACGGTCGGTTCGCTCACGATCCCCGCCATGATCAAGCTTGGCTACAAGCGCGAATTCGCCGGTGCCGTCGAAGCCGCCTCCTCCACTGGCGGCCAGATCACGCCGCCGATCATGGGCGCCGCAGCCTTCCTGATGATCGAGTTCCTGGGCCTGCCCTATACGACCATCATCCTGGCCGCGATCGTGCCCGCCGCGATGCACTTCTTCGGCGTTCTGATCCAGGTTCATTTCGAAGCCAAGCGCAGCGGTTTGCGCGGTCTGCGGCCGGACGAAATGCCGGATGTCGCAGCGGCGCTGAAGCGCGACTGGCCGACCATCATTCCGCTGGTCGCCCTCATCGGCGTCCTTGTTGCCGGTTACACACCCTATCTCGCCGCCTTTTGGGGCATCACGCTGTGCATCGCAGTCGGCCTGCTCAACCCACGCCGCCGTTTGTCCTTCCAGGAAATTTTCGATGGTCTGCGTGACGGCGCGAAATATGCGCTGGCCGTCGGCGCCGCCGCCGCAACGGTCGGGATCGTTGTGGGCGTGGTGACCCTGACCGGCGTTGGCTTCAAGGTGTCCT
Organism: Tianweitania populi; assembly: GCF_014652875.1. GTDB lineage: Bacteria > Pseudomonadota > Alphaproteobacteria > Rhizobiales > Rhizobiaceae > Tianweitania > Tianweitania populi. The sequence continues at coordinate 1,471,457 of NZ_BMZQ01000001.1, forward strand.
TCATCGTCACCTCGGTCGCCGCCAATCTGGCCTCGGTGTTCGAAGTGGTTCTGCCTTGGGTCGAAGCCAACACGCTGATCCTGTTCTTCACGCTGGTGATGACAGGCTTCGTCTGCATCCTCATGGGCTGCGGCGTACCGACCACGGCCAACTACATCATCATGGTCACGGTGGCCGCGCCCGCTCTGGCTCTGCTCGGCGTCGAGCCGATCGTGGCCCACTTCTTCGTCTTCTATTACGGCCTGCTGGCCGACATCACGCCACCCGTGGCGCTCGCGGCCTATGCGGCGGCAGGCATGGCGGGCGCCGATCCGTTCAAGACCGGCAACACCGCTTTCCGGCTTGGGCTCGGCAAGGCGCTGGTGCCCTTCGTCTTCGTCTTCTCGCCGTCGCTTCTTCTGGTGACGAAAGACTTCAACTGGCCGGACTTCTTCCTTGCGCTGGGCGGCTGCGTCATCGGCATCACCGCACTGGGCGCTGCCCTGTCGCGCTACATGCTGGCACCGACCAAGGCCTGGGAAAACCTGCTCCTGATTGTGGCCGCTTTCCTGCTCATCATGCCGGAAATCTACACGACGATCATCGGTCTCCTTCTGATCGCACCGGTGCTGGTGAACCAGTGGCGGCAACGAGGCCACGACACCATGCTCACGCCGGCCTGAGGCCGGCGCGAGCCGCGCGACAGAACACAGCGGGCAGCTTGCAGGATATGCCGAAGCGGCTTTCCTTCAACATGCGCTGTGGATCGCGTTTTTTGGGGTTACGCACACGCGGATCCTCCCCTATAAGACCGGCCTAGCCCAAGATTAAGCGTGTGCGCAGGCCGGCCGGTTCATTCCGTCCGGCTTTTCAGCGCAACGCGCATGCCAGACGGATAGAAACCCATGCCCAAGCGCACCGACATCAAGTCCATCCTGATCATCGGTGCGGGTCCGATCGTTATCGGCCAGGCCTGCGAGTTCGATTATTCCGGCACCCAGGCCTGCAAGGCGCTGAAGGAGGAAGGCTACCGGATCATCCTGGTCAACTCCAATCCGGCCACCATCATGACCGATCCGGAACTGGCGGATGCGACCTATGTCGAGCCGATCACGCCGGAAGTCGTCGCCAAGATCATCGCCAAGGAGCGCCCGGACGCGCTTCTGCCGACAATGGGCGGCCAGACCGCGCTGAACACCGCCCTCTCGCTGCGCCGCATGGGCGTGCTCGACCGCTACAATGTCGAGATGATCGGCGCCAATGCGGAAGCCATCGACAAGGCCGAAGACCGCTCGCTGTTCCGCGAAGCCATGGCCAAGATCGGGCTGGAAACGCCGAAGTCGATGCTGGCCAACGCCTCGGCCGTCAAGGACACCGACAAGCAGGCGCACAAGGCGCGCCGCGCCGCCTTGAAGGCCAGCAACCCCGACAATCTCGACGCCCAGCTCGACGCGCTTGAGACCGAGTGGAACCTCGGCGAAGGCGACCGCAAGCAGCGCTATGTCGGCCATGCGATGGGCATTGCAGCACAGGCGCTCGATCACGTCGGCCTGCCCGCCATCATCCGCCCGTCCTTCACCATGGGCGGCACCGGCGGCGGCATCGCTTACAACCGCGCCGAATTTTACGAGATCATCGCATCCGGCCTCGACGCCTCACCCACCACGGAAGTGCTGATCGAGGAAAGCGTCCTTGGCTGGAAGGAATATGAGATGGAGGTCGTCCGCGACAAGGCGGACAACTGCATCATCGTCTGCTCCATCGAAAACCTCGATCCGATGGGCGTTCATACCGGCGATTCCATCACCGTCGCGCCGGCTTTGACGCTGACGGACAAGGAATACCAGATGATGCGCAACGCCTCGATCGCGGTGCTGCGCGAGATCGGCGTGGAGACCGGCGGCTCGAATGTGCAGTTCGCCGTCAACCCGGCCGATGGCCGCCTCGTCGTCATCGAAATGAACCCGCGCGTGTCGCGTTCGTCGGCGCTGGCTTCCAAGGCCACCGGCTTCCCCATCGCCAAGGTCGCCGCCAAGCTGGCCGTCGGCTACACAATGGATGAGCTGGAAAACGACATCACCGGCGGCGCCACGCCGGCCTCGTTCGAGCCGTCGATCGACTATGTCGTCACCAAGATCCCGCGCTTCGCCTTCGAGAAATTCCCCGGCGCCGACAATGTGCTGACCACAGCCATGAAGTCGGTCGGCGAAGTCATGGCGATCGGCCGCACCTTCCAGGAGAGCTTGCAGAAAGCCCTGCGCGGTTTGGAAACCGGCCTCACCGGTTTGGACGAAATCGAGATCCCGGGGCTGGGCAGCGGCGAAGACCGCAACGCGATCCGCGCTGCCCTCGGCACTCCGACGCCAGACCGGCTGCGCATGGTGGCGCAGGCCATCCGCATGGGCACCTCGCTCGAAGACGTGCACGAAATGTGCAAGATCGATCCGTGGTTCCTGGAGCAGATCGCCGGCATCATCGCAATGGAAAGCCGTGTGCGCGAGCACGGCCTGCCCAAGGATGCCCGGAACCTGCGCAAGCTCAAGGCCATGGGTTTCTCCGATGCCCGCCTCGGCTCGCTTGTGAAGAGCGACGCGCAAGCGATTCAGAAGATTCGCGAAAAGCTCGACGTTCATCCGGTTTATAAGCGCATCGACACCTGCGCGGCCGAGTTCGCCGCGCCCACCGCCTACATGTACTCGACCTACGAACTGCCCTTCGCCGGCCAGGTCGCCGATGAAGCGCGCGTGTCGGACCGCAAGAAGGTCGTGATCCTCGGCGGCGGTCCAAACCGCATCGGCCAGGGCATCGAGTTCGATTACTGCTGCTGCCATGCCGCGTTTGCTCTCGCGGATGCCGGCTATGAATCAATCATGATCAACTGCAACCCGGAAACGGTCTCCACGGATTACGACACGTCCGACCGTCTTTATTTCGAGCCGCTGACGGCCGAAGACGTGCTCGAGATTCTGCGCACGGAAAAACAGGCCGGCACGCTGCATGGCGTTATCGTGCAGTTCGGCGGCCAGACCCCGCTGAAGCTTGCGGCAGCGCTGGAACAGGCCGGCATTCCGATCCTCGGCACCTCGCCGGATATGATCGACCTCGCCGAAGACCGCGACCGCTTCCAGAAGCTCTTGCACAAGCTCGGCCTGCTTCAGCCCAAGAACGGCATCGCCTATTCCGTGGAACAAGCGCGGCTGGTTGCCGGCGAACTCGGCTTCCCGCTGGTCGTGCGCCCCTCCTACGTGCTCGGCGGCCGCGCCATGCAGATCGTGCATGATGCCGGCCAGCTCCAGAACTACCTGCTCGAAACGGTGCCGGGCCTCGTTCCCGAAGACATCAAGCAGAAATACCCGAACGACAAGACCGGCCAGATCAACACCCTGCTCGGCAAGAACCCGCTTCTGTTCGACACCTATTTGACCGAAGCGATCGAGGTCGATGTCGACGCGCTTTGTGATGGCGAAAACGTCTATGTCTCCGGCATCATGGAGCATATCGAGGAAGCCGGCATCCATTCCGGTGACAGCGCCTGCTCCCTGCCCGTCCACTCCCTTTCGGAAGAGCTTGTCGCCGAGTTGGAGCGTCAGACGGCCGCCATGGCGCGTGCCCTGCATGTCGGCGGCTTGATGAACGTGCAATACGCCATCAAGGACGGCGACATCTTCGTGCTCGAAGTCAATCCGCGGGCGTCCCGCACGGTGCCGTTCGTCGCCAAGACCGTCGGCCGCCCGATCGCCAAGATCGCTGCCCGCATCATGGCCGGCGAGACGCTCGACGGTGCCTTCGACCATTACGGCACCAAGCCGAACCCGCATAAGCTTGGCCATATCGCGGTGAAGGAAGCCGTCTTCCCCTTCGCGCGCTTCCCCGGCGTCGACACGTTGCTTGGACCGGAAATGCGCTCGACCGGCGAAGTCATTGGCCTCGACCACGATTATGCTCTGGCCTTCGCCAAGGCACAGCTCGGCGCCGGCGTCGACCTGCCGCGCTCCGGCACGCTGTTCGTGTCCGTGCGCGACGAAGACAAGGAGCGCGTACTGCCGTCGGTGAAGAAGCTCGCCGAACTCGGCTTCAAGGTCATGGCCACCGGCGGAACCTCGCGCTTCCTAAAGGAAAACGGCGTCGAGGCGGAAAAGGTCAACAAGGTGCTGGAAGGCCGTCCCCACATCGAAGACGCCATCCGCAACCGTCAGGTTCAACTCGTCTTCAACACCACCGACGGCCAGAAGGCGCTCTCCGACTCCAAGTCGCTGCGCCGCGCGACCCTGATGCAGAAGGTGCCCTATTATACCACCCTCTCGGGTGCTGCCGCCGTAGCCGAAGCCATCGCCGCCCTCAAAGCCGGCAGCCTGGAAGTTCGTCCGCTGCAGGATTATTTCCGGTAAGGAGATGTTGAAAGACAGTCGCGATATCATCCGTCGGCTCGAAGCCGACGGCTTCGTGCTTGTCTCGGTGCGAGGTTCCCACCAGAAGTACAGGCACCCCGCTCGCGGTGCAGTGGTGATCCTGCCGCATCCGCGCCGTGACATTCCCTCAGGCACGGTGCATTCTATCTACAAGCAAGCAGGCTGGAAGAAGGACTGAGCTGTGACGCACTATATCGCACTCATCCATAAGGAAGCCGAAACCGGTTATGGCGTGTCGTTTCCGGACGTACCAGGCGTGATCACCGTCGCCGACACGCTTGATGAAGCGCTGTCCGAAGCCGCGGGTGTTCTTGGCTTCGCCTTCGAGGATTGGGATGGCGAGCGACCCACGCCGCGTTCCCTCGATGAACTCAGAACTGATCCCGAGTTCATCGAGCAATCCCGTGACGCAGTCGTGGCCGCCGTTACACCCACGAGCGAGCTAGCCGAAGCCGCCTGAGTTGATCGGTTGGCCAATTACGAATGATCAGGCCTGCGAGCCCAGTGGGTGATCAGGCCTCGGCGCGTAAGCGGCCGCCGGGCTTCGCGCATGATTCTGCGTCGCCCAAGACAACAGAACCAGCACGAACAGCACGGCCGGCAGGAGGGCGATGGGATCGCGCAGGGCCGCATCCGCCATGACGGCAAGCAGCGTATGATAGAAGAAGCCGGCATAAGCGAGCTGTGCCAGCCAAACCGGCTTCCTCACCCAAACTGCAATCACGCCCAAAGCTTTGACGACCAGCATCACGCCGACGAGATAGGTCGGGAAACCAACCCGCTGATATTCACCGGCCCAGAAAGCAGGATCGGTCGCATAGCCATAAACGCTGTGGGCGTAAAATGCCGTGAACACGAGTGTGGCGGCGTAGTAGACGTATTTCATGGTTCCCCTCCCCAGGCTCTAACCTCATGCCGCCATCCCCGGCCGGCACAGGATTAGTATTGCTTCCCACACATTCCGCAAGGGCAGGAAAACCTGGATGCCATTCGTGTCAGGAGAGTCGGCGGACGCTGGTCTGATCCGCCGCTTGTCGGGAACTGCCCTCCTTCCTGTCTGTTCAAGCCAACACAGAAGGAGAAACGTCGATGAGCAAGCTCGCAAAGGGTACGAAGGTCGAATGGAAATGGGGCTCCAACACCGCCGAAGGCACGGTGAAGGAAAGCTTCGAGAAGCCGGTACAGCGCACGATCAAGGGCACCAAGGTCAAGCGCAACGCGTCCAAGGAAGAGCCAGCCTACCTTGTCGAACAGGAAGACGGCGGCCGCGCGCTGAAAAGCGGGTCTGAGCTTCACAAGGAGTAAGCCATGAGCAAGACCAATGGCGACACATTGGACCTGACCCCGCCGCAGGACGTGGCCGACGCTGCGGAGCAAGGGCTTGCCTTGCGCGGCAAGTTTAACCGTGGCGGCACACAGATCGGCGTAGCACGAGCGCGCGATCTCAAGAACCGCCGCGCACTCTCTCCCGAAACGGTTAGGCGGATGGTCAGCTACTTCGCCCGCCACAAGGTCGACAAGCGCGCGCCGAACTTCGGCAACGAAGACAATCCGTCAGCCGGCTATATCGCCTGGCTCTTATGGGGTGGTGATGCCGGGCGCGATTGGTGCCAGGCAATGAAAGCAAAGCTTGAGGAAGCAGGCTGAGAACAGCCTGCTTTATTCGGCGATCGACAGGCTGTTGCTGCTCGATGCCTGAACGACATTCGCCATACGCGAGGGAGCGGGTGCAACGGCGCTTGCTGCCGATGCCACGCCGGGCAGATTCTTCGCAGCGACCCGAGCACCCCGATCGAGCTCAGCCGCCTTTTCAGCACCGCTCTCGGCCACAGCCACCTGCACCTTGGCAGCCTTGCCGCCCTTGAGACCAGCTTCTTCCAGAAGACCGCGCTTCTTGGCGTCGTAATAATAGCCGCGGGAATAGAAACGCACGGCCTTGTCATGATCGCCACGAGCGGTGACGTAAGCGCCCTTCAGATATTTGACGGCGTAAGTGAGATTGGTTTCAGCGTTCAGAAGCCCCTTGGCGCTGCCCTGATAGCCAAGACCGCGCGCGGTATCATGGCGGATCTGCATCAAGCCGAGATATGGCCCATTCTTCGCTGCCGGATTGAACGTGCTTTCGCGCTTCACCACACGGCGAACGAGCGACACCGGCACTTCATAAAGCTGCGCGTAGCGCTCGATCAGCGAGTCCAGTTCCGGGCTGCGCGCGGCGACGGTCTTTGTCGAGCTTGGTTCAAGCGAAGCAACAACAACCGGCTTCTCTGCCGGTTCTTCGCTAGCAGCCGGCGCCACGGCGTTCGTAGCGACAATCGCCACGGGCGTCTTCGGCTTCTCGGCAACGAAGGCGGCGGCCTGCTGCGTTGGCGTACCTTCCGGCGCAGCGGCGGCCGAGGCGACAGCCTGCTGCGGCGTTGCGGTCTGGGTTGCGTCCGCCTGTGCAACGGCCGTGTTGAGAGCGGCAACGCCACCGCTTTCCGGAGCCGGGCTTGCATAAGCCACTGCCGTAATCAGCGTGCCCTGCTGCGCGACATCACCGGCAGCGGTGTTGCGATCAACGGAAGCGATGTCCATCGTGTCCGGCAATGTGCCGGGCGCTGGTGCGGGAGTAGCGGCGGCAACGGGCGCAAGCGAGGCGCTTTGGTTGGTCGCAGTAGTGGATGTGCAGCCGGCGCTGGCCATTAGGCCTACGAATCCAAGCATGCATAAGCAGTTCGTGCTGGTCGGCAAAGCCCCACCGTCTCCTGAAAGTTGAGTGCCCGAGATGCCCGTCCCGAGGAACTCCGTACAGGATGAAACTGGCCCGATCAACCAGCCATTAGCCTTCGTTAAGAAAGCGTAGGCTCGCAGATGGAAGATGTTCCTTCTTTGTGCTCGATCCCCTCTTAGGAATGTTGTGCATTGTCAGGAGCTTGCGAGGTCCGAGCGTCCTGCTCATCTTTTTTCTCGTCCTGGGGAACTGTGCCGGAACCAGCTCATTCGCGGGGATCACGCCTGAATCTCTTAACAAGCATGAACCGCGCTTAACGGATGATCTTGATCCGTTTCCTTGATTCGCGTATATCGCGATCTGGAATTTCGGCTGATCGGACCTCATGGCCCGCGCTGCGCGCGTTTTCTGACGTCAATCCCTAAATTTCGACCCCTGATCCGTGGATTTACGGATTGAAGAAAACCGCAGACGACAGGACATTAAAATGCCGACAGGAACCGTAAAGTGGTTCAACGCCACCAAGGGTTTTGGTTTCATTCAGCCGGACGACGGCGGCCAGGACGTTTTCGTCCACATTTCGGCTGTTGAACGCTCGGGAATGAGCTCGCTCAACGAAGGCGACAAGATCAACTTCGAAGTCGCTCAGGACCGCCGCACCGGCAAGTCCGCAGCACAGAACATCACCAAGGGCTGATAACCTCGCGTCCGTGGAAACGGGCGTGATGTTTTCTTGGGTCACATTGCCTTGGCATGCCGACCCAGCTTGGAAAATGGAAGGTGGGGCATGCTCCGCCTTTTATTTTGCCCGGATTTTCGTGGCTGTGCTCCCGAGTTCGTGATCGAACCGGCAGCCAAGCCCACCCGCTCCACCTTGATTTCTGACCGCATTTCGCCAAATTGGCGGACGTAGCGACCGGGCCCCTCTGGCGATCCGCGCATCGAGCGCAATCGTGATGTCGGAGCTGCACCAATGTTCAATTGGCAGATGGGCCGGCAATCATGGATGCGCTTCTCAGCGCCCTTATGGGCGATTTTCTTGGTACTCCCGTTTATTTCTGGGTGGTGTTCATCACCATCGTCATCGGGCTTTTGGTGTTCGATCTCGGCGTCCTCCACAAGGAGGAGAAAGAGATTTCGGCCAAGGAAAGCCTGACCCTTTATGCCGGCTACGTGCTGGTCGCGGTGGCCTTCGGCGCCTGGATATGGTGGTCGCGCGGCTCGCAGGCCGGACTGGAATTCTATACCGGCTATCTGATCGAGCAGAGCCTGGCGATGGACAACATGTTCGTCATCGCCACCATCTTCGGCTTCCTGGCGATCCCCCGTATCTACCAGCACCGCGTGCTGTTCTGGGGCATTCTCGGCGTTATCCTGTTCCGTGCCGTGATGATCGGCATCGGCGCCGCGCTGGTTCACTCCTTCAACTGGATCCTGGTCTTCTTTGGCGCCTTCCTGATTTTCACGGGAATCCGCATGTTCTCGCATCAGGACGAGGAGCCGGATCTCGAAAAGAACGCGATCTTCCGCTTCCTGCAGAAGCACTTCCGCATCACCAAGACGCTGGATGGCTCGAACTTCACGGTGCGCCAGCCCGATAGCAAGACCGGCAAGCTTGCGCTGTTCCTCACCCCGCTCGGCGTGGCGCTGATCATGGTGGAAACGGTCGATCTGATCTTTGCGGTCGATTCCGTCCCCGCCGTGTTTGCGGTCACGCAGGACACGTTCATCGTTTACACGTCGAACATCTTCGCGATCCTCGGCCTGCGCGCGCTGTATTTCGCATTAGCCGCCGCGATGAACCGCTTCCGTTACCTGCAAACGTCGCTGGCCGTCGTGCTGGTCCTTATCGGCATCAAGGTCGCGCTGGTGCCGTTCGGCATCCATGTCGATACGATGCTGTCCCTGCTCGGCACGATCGGCATCCTCGCCGCCGGCATCTTCTATTCCCTGTGGAAGACGCGCAACGAGCCGGATATCAGCGCCGCCCAAGACCCTCGCCAGGGTCAGCTCGAGCCCTGACCTTCAGGCGCCGAGCCATTCCATCGGCACATGGCCGGGTTCCGCACGAACCCGGCCGAGCCAGTCTTCCACATGGGGAAACTGGTCCATGTGGAAGCCGGCAATCGCCGCATCCTGCGTATAGGCAAACAAGGCGATGTCTGCCACCGTCAGCGTTTCACCGACAAGGAACGGGGTCTTGGCCAGCTGCGCGTCCATCACACGAAGCGCCTTGTTGCCACCGGCCAGGGTCGCCGCCATCTTCTCCGGCGTCGCTTCCGCTGCCCGCTCGGGATAGATCTTCAGCGCGCGGCGCACCGCAACATAAGGCTCGTGGCTGTATTGCTCGAAGAACAGCCACTGATAAGCCAGCGCCCGCTCGTAGGCGTCTTCAGGCACGAAGCGCGTCCCTTCTCCGAGATAAAGCAGCATCGCGTTGGATTCGGCGAGCAAACGGCCATCGTCCAGTTCCAGCAGCGGCACCTTGCCGTTGGGATTCTTGGCCAGGAAGTCGGCCGTCTGCGTTTCGCCGGTTACAGAATTGACGCTGACATGCCGGAACGAACGCCCAAGCTTAGCCAGAAGAAGCCGCGGCTTGTAGCAGTTGCCACTGTCGGGATGGCTGTAAAGGGTCAGCATGTCAGGGATCGTCCTCACTGGAGAAGGACGGCATCTTGCCTGCCGCCTTTGATTCCACCAGCGAGAAGTTGTGACGCTTTGATCAGCGCTGCTGATCGATCCGGCGCCGGTCGGCCAGCCGCACGACATTGCCCTGCGGTACCCCCAGGGCAGCGCGCTCCAGCGGCTCGGTCGGGAACAAGGCGCCGGCCAAAGCCGGCGGCGAGAGCAGCGGCCCCTGCACCAGCACGGCATCGGCATCCAACGCGGCATTGAGCTGGTCCACCGTCTCGATGCCATCCACCAGAACATCGGCGCCCGACTCGCGGAAGCCTGCGAAAAGCGGTCCGAGCAGCTTGCTCGCGCGCGGCACGCTGGTCACGCGGCGGAACCAGGGACCGTCGAACTTGACGATGTTCGGCTCCACGCAAGCCACCTGTTCCAGCGATGGGAAACCGGCCGCGAAATCATCGACGCCCAGCGAAAAGCCGTGCAGCCGGATTGCGGCCGCCAGCCGCACCAGCACGCTCTTTTCCAGCTTCTCGGTTTCCGCAATGCTGCAAACCAGCAGCTTCGGATTCATGCCGACTTCTTCGACGCGCGTGGACAGGAATTCGAGTTCAGACAGGATGCGAGCAGGATCGAGCGCATGCCGCGCATCGATCGAGCAGAACAGGCTCATCCCATCGACGCCGATATTGGGATGATTGTCGATATGCAGAGCGCGGCACAGCGCTTCGAAGAACGGCACTTCAGATGCGGCCAGCGTTTCGGCCAGAACGGCTGGCGCCACCTGCAGCCCTTCGCGCAAAGGCCGCAGCCGCGCTTCTACGCCCCAAGGAGAAAGTGCGGATGCTCCCGCCGTGAAGATCGGCTGGAAAACGGATTTCAGCCGGAAGCTGCCAAAAACTGCCGTGGCGATGCCGATTTCATCGAGAATGATCGCGTTGTCGATCCGCGCCTGGTCAATCATCGCAATACCTGTCTACGTCCGAAGGTGCGGGGTCGTCCCAGCTGAGCGGCGCTTACGCGAAGCGGCGAAGCGGCGGTCTTCAAAGACGTCCATTCGCTCGGCAGCACTTGCGCCAGAGAATGGGGGATCGCGGGATCAAACCCGCGCACGATGCCCTGCCCCGAAAGCATGAAGCCCGTGAAATTCATCAAGGCCAGTTGCGGCCGGGCCAGCAGGTAACCCTGCACCATGGGAGCGCCCGCATGTTCGGCGAGCTCCATCTGCCAGCCTTCCTCGACGCCCTCGATTACGGTCTTGATGCCGCACTGGCTGAACGTCGTGACCATCATCTTCAAGAGCGCCATGCCGGCACCGGATGCCATCAACTGGTTGATCCAGGCTGCATCAAATTTCACGATGTCCGGCTTCAGCTGCTCGACCCGCCGAATGTCCGAGTCGCCCGAACCATAATCATCGATGGCGATGCGGAAGCCCTTGGCCCGTAAAGCTTCCACGAAGGCAAACAGAACCGGCTCGCAGGATGAAACCTGCTCCGTCATCTCGCAGACGATGCGCGACGGCGCGATATCAGCCACTTCGAGAACCCGCATCATGTCGCGCAAGGCCATGTCGGCCAGCGCACGATCCGTGAACTGCGATGGATCGAAATTGACGAACAGCGTGGCCGACTTGTCGAGACATTTTCCGGCGTTCAGCAGATGCAGTGTGCGGGTCAGCGTTTCCACCGCGAAACGGTCCTGAGACGCCACCTGGCGAAAGAACTGAGTCGGCGACACCGCGTTGCTGCCGTGCACGGGCCGAAGCAAAGCCTCGAAAGCCACAAGCGAGAGCCGGCCGTCCTGCAATGAAAAAATCGGCTGAAATGCCGATTGCAGGACATGACTGCCCCACATGGCTGTAAAAATACCATCTTCGCCCTGCGCTAAATGCGCCCGGCTGAAATTCCGCGTCATGCTCGATCCACTCGGGACACAGGGTCGACAATCCCTGAAAGATGACAGCGAAGCTTTTATCCCTCGTTAACGAGCGAAATCTTCCGCAACGTTTCCCACAAGGACATCCGTCCCTTGAACTCGCGGCTATGATGAGGTTTAGGTCGCCTCGCGGCTTTTCGTCGCCGCTTTTCCTTGAGGAGACAGTCCCATGGCTTTCCTGGCCGATGCCCTTTCCCGCGTTAAGCCTTCCGCGACCATCGCGGTCACGCAGAAAGCGCGCGACCTGAAAGCAAAGGGCCGCGACGTGATCGGCCTTGGCGCCGGCGAGCCGGACTTCGATACGCCGGACAATATCAAGAATGCGGCCATCGAAGCGATCCGCCGCGGTGAAACCAAGTACCCGCCGGTTTCGGGTATAGCCCCGCTGCGCGAAGCGATCGCTGCCAAGTTCAAGCGCGAGAACAATCTGGAATATCGTGCGGAGCAGACGATCGTCGGCACCGGCGGCAAGCAGATCCTGTTCAACGCCTTCATGGCGACGCTGAACCCCGGTGACGAGGTCATCATCCCGCGTCCCTATTGGGTCAGCTACCCGGAGATGGTGGCGATCTGCGGCGGTACCAGCGTGTTTGCCGAAACCTCGATCGACAACGGCTTCAAGCTTACGGCGACCGAGCTGGAAAAGCGCATCACGCCGAAGACCAAGTGGCTGTTGATGAACTCGCCGTCCAACCCGTCGGGCGCAGCCTATACGGAGCAGGAACTGCGCGAGATCGCCGACGTTCTGCTCAAGCATCCGCATGTCTGGACGCTGACCGACGACATGTATGAGCATCTCACCTACGGCGACTTCGTCTTCAAGACGATCGCCGAGGTCGAGCCTGCTTTGTACGAGCGCACGCTGACCATGAATGGCGTGTCCAAGGCCTATGCCATGACCGGCTGGCGCATCGGCTATGCGGCCGGTCCCGTCGCGCTCATCAAGGCGATGGACATGATCCAGGGTCAGCAGACCTCCGGCGCCTGCACCATCGCCCAGTGGGCATCGGTGGAAGCGCTCAATGGTCCGCAGGACTTCATCGCGAAAAACAAGGCGATCTTCCAGAACCGCCGCGATCTCGTCGTGTCCATGCTCAACCAGGCAAGCGGCATCTCCTGCCCCACCCCTGAAGGCGCCTTCTATGTTTATCCGTCCTGCCAGGGCGTGATCGGCAAGAAGGCGGCATCCGGCAAGGTCATCGGCTCCGACGAGGACTTCGTGTCCGAACTGCTGGAAGCTGAAGGCGTGGCGGTCGTTCACGGCTCGGCCTTCGGCCTCGGCCCGAACTTCCGCATCTCCTACGCGACCTCGGAAGCCCTCCTGGAAGAAGCCAGCATCCGCATCCAGCGCTTTACCAACGCGCTGGCGTAACGCTCTTCACAGCACAAAGAAAAAGCCCGGTCTAAGCCGGGCTTTTTTATATCACGCTCAGACCGTCGCCTTCGCAGCCGACACCGTCTGCTCGATATGCTCGACCAGTTCATCCGGCAGCTGCAAGCGGCCGGCCAGCAGATCGAGGTAACCGCGTTCAGCACGCGTTTCCGGGTCGATCGTCAGGCGCGAGGCCGTGTAGATCTCGACCCTCTGCTCTTCCGTCTTCGCGGCAGCAACCAGCGCGTCCAGATCGATCGGCTTGGCAAGCTCCTCGTTCACGAAGCGCTCGGCTTCCGCACCAAGCTCGGCTTCTCCCAACCGGCCCGAAATCTTCTGCCGCTCGTCCGCATCGATATGACCGTCGGCCTTCGCTGCCGCGATCATCGCGCGTACCAGAACCAGCGAAAACTCATCTTCGCCCTGCGGATGCCGCGAGGGATGGAAGCCGGTATCTTCCGGCGGCGGCAGCAGTTCCGGTGACGCAGCGGCCGAACTAGCACCTGCACCTGCCGTCGCCTGCCCGCTCTGGCTCTGCTGATATTGCTGGTAAGCGTTGTAGGCGAGGCCGGCAATCGCAGCGAGGCCGCCGATCTTCAGCGCCGACCCGCCGAGGCTGCGCCCGCTCTTGGTGCCGAGCAGCATGCCGGCCAGCGCCGTGGTCTTGCCGGGATTGTTCTTGGCATATTGCAGCACCTGATCGGCACGGTCGCGCAGCGAACCGCCGGCGCCGCCGCCCAGGGCACCACCAAGGCCGCCAAGCCCACCGAGACCACCCAAGCCACCGGAACCACCCGGCCGCTGGCTGCCTAGAAACTGATCAAGCAATTGCTTCGGGTCGAACATCGAGGGCTCCTGTCTGGTTGAGCGGCGGGATGCCGGCCAAACGGAGGTAAGGACCCCAAGCGGAATTACAAGGAAGGTCAGGCTACTCAGCCAGGCGCGGCCCAAGATGCGGCGCCTCGCCCCGCGCCTGCGCAAGCTCGATCTGCTTCTGCCGCTCCGCGAACCGCGCACGGTCGGCAGGGTCCTGCGTTTCCGCACATTGCGGGCAACACACGCCTTCCTGGTAGAGTGGGCTCGCGCGATCGGCCTCCGTAACCGAATGGCGGCAAGCATGGCACAGCATGACGCTGCCCGGTTTGAGCCCGTGCCCAACCGAAACGCGCTCATCGAAAACGAAGCATTCGCCCTGCCAAAGGCTGTTTTCGGCCGGCACATCCTCGAGATATTGCAGGATGCCGCCCTTGAGATGAAACACATCATCGAAGCCCGCACCGCGCACATAGGCCGTCGCCTTTTCGCAGCGGATGCCACCGGTGCAGAACATCGCTATTCTGCGCCCTTCCAGCTCATCGCGATGCGCTTCCACCCAGGCCGGGAACTCGCCAAAACTCGTGGTTACGGGGTCGACCGCATTGGCGAAGGTGCCGAGCCGCACTTCATAATCGTTGCGCGTGTCGATCACGATCGTGTCAGGATCGGCGATCAGCGCGTTCCAGTCGCCCGGCGCGACATAGGTGCCGGCCGACAAGGTCGGGTCGATGTCGGGCACGCCCATGGTGACGATCTCGCGCTTGATCTTCACCTTCAAGCGCCGAAACGGCATGGCCGGCGCACCGCTGAACTTGAGCTCGAGGTCCGTCAGGCCGGTCCGCACGCAGATCGCGCCAAGCGCTGCGTCGAGGCGGTCCGGCAAGCCGGCGATCGTGCCATTGATGCCTTCGCGCGCCAGAAGCAACGTGCCGACGATGCCATGCTCGCGGCAGATCGCCAGGACATCCGCGCGCATCGGCTCAAGGTCGGACAGCGCGGCAAAGCGATAAAGCGCGGCGACGCGGATCGGCAGATCGGCGATCTCCGCTGATACGGAAGGGGTGGATAGGGTCATGGCCGCCCGTTACCGCTTCGCGCCCTTTCTGGCAAGAAAACTCACGGCCGGCGTGACGGCGCGCCGCGGTAAGCCCGCCCAAATTATCCACGCCCCACAAACCGCCCGCACAGTGCCCCTTCAACCCACAAGGAAGCACGCATGTTTGCCCCCCAAGTCGAAGCCGCCATCATCCAGCTTGCCAAAAACGCCGATATCGATCCGGCCGCCCTGCTTGCCATCGCCGAAGTGGAAAGCGGCGGCAAGGCATCCGCGCGCATCGATGATCGCGACGAACCGCTCATCCGCTTCGAAGGTCATTATTTCGACCGCCGCCTCACCGGTTTGAAGCGCGCCCAGGCCCGTGCAGCCAGCCTTGCGGATCCCCGCGCAGGCGCAATCCGCAATCCATCGAGCCAGGCAGAACGCTGGAAGATGCTGCGCCGCGCGGCCGCCATCGATCATCAGGCAGCCCACGAATCGGTCTCCTGGGGCCTTGGCCAGGTCATGGGCGGGCATTGGCGCTGGCTTGGTTTTGCCTCGGTCGACGCGCTTGTCGCGGAATGCCGGGAAAGCGTCGCCGGACAGGTCAAGCTGATGCTGCGCTATTGCGACAAGGCGGGCCTGAAGCCAGCCATCCGCGCCCGCAATTGGGCGGCCTTTGCAAAAGGCTACAACGGCCCCGCCTATGCGACCAACCGCTACGACCAGAAGCTGGCCGCAGCCTATGCCAGGCACGCAACACGCTTGAAGAAGCAGGCCAAGACAGCGTCACCTTCTCCCGCAGCAAGCCCTGCCTACGCATCAACCACGCCCGCTCCGGATAAGCCCCGTACATTTCTGCAAGGCTTGGCAGACTGGTTCCGGCACCAACCGAACCTATCTCTGCGGTGAACGTTGCCGGGTTCTTTGAACCGGTTTAGAAGCTGACATCACCTGGAGCTTTCCCATGATCTCGTCCCATCGCCTGCGCACCGTCCTCGAAGCTCAGCCGGTCATTCCGGTTCTGCGGATCGAGCGCGCGGAAGACGCAGCACCTCTTGCGCGCGCGCTCGCGAAAGGCGGCTTGCCGGCGGTGGAGATTACTTTGCGCACACCGCAAGCGCTCGAAGCCATCCGCCGCGTGGCAGCGGAAGTGCCGGAAGCGGTTGTGGGCGCCGGCACGATCCTCAATCCCAAGCACTTCGCCGAAGCGGTGGCAGCGGGTGCGACCTATATCGTCAGCCCCGGCCAGACCCCGGCTCTGTTCGATGCCGCAGCCGACAGCGACGTGCCGCTTCTGCCAGGTGCAACGACGGCTACCGAAATCATGCTGGCAGCCGAGCGCGGCTATGACATCCTGAAGTTCTTCCCGGCCGAACAGGCCGGTGGTGCGGCTTTCCTGAAGTCGCTCGCATCCCCCTTCCAGGGCATCCGCTTCTGCCCCACCGGCGGCATCACGCCATCCAACGCCGCAACCTATCTCGGCCTGCCGAATGTCGTCTGCGTCGGCGGCTCCTGGGTCGCACCGGATGCGCTTGTGGCGTCCGGCGCCTGGGACCAGATCACCGCCTTGGCTACCGAGGCCGCGAAGCTGAAGACCGCCTGAGATCATCAGGCCGAACAGCAAAAAGGGCGGGACGCTTACGCATCCCGCCCTTTTTGTTTGCTGATGAAGCGAGCGTCTTAGTTCTGGTTGAACTGCGCGACGGGCAGGAACTCAACGGCCTTGCCGCTGAAGCGGTTGGCCTTGCGCGACAGGTCGGTCTGCTGGAAGCCTGAGGTATAGACCTCGCGCGGCGCGGTGCGAACGATATTGTAGGCGAAGGACGGTGCCTTGGTGCCGTTCGTGTTCTGCGCGACCTTCTCGCCGGACAGCGCCCAACGGGCCACGGAGGGTTCGGTCGGAACCGCAACCGACTTCGGCTCGGCCTTGCCCTGGCCGGCGCGGGGCTTGGAGCCCTTGTTGGTGGTCTTGACGCCGGAGTCGATCGTGCGGGCAATCGCCTGGTCAGGCTGGCGCTCAAGCATGGCAAGGCGCTGCGACGGCGCACCTTCGCTGCCGCTGAGGATGACTTCGTTGCGGGCAACGATCGGCGCCTGGCGCTCTTCCTGGGTGTCAGCCGCAGCCTGGCCGATGTCACGCGCCGTCATCGCAAAGCCAGGCTGACGTGCGCCGGGCCGCGCGGTGGGGACAGCGGCATAAGCGGTTGCCAGTTCCGAAGCCTGCTCCTGCGGCAGGCCGGCAATGCCGGTCGCCTCACTCGGATCGAGCGCACCCTTCTTTTCGGACGCAGCCACCAGGTCCTGAATGCTGATCCGGCCGGATTGAACGGCAGCAGCCGTGACCGACGGAGGCGCATCATCCACAACAGCGGCAGCAACGGTTGGTCCATCCGCCGGAACCTCACGTTCGGCATGGGCAATCAGCAGCGAAGTGGAGTCTGGCAGCGCGACGCCCTCAGGCTGGACCTGGTAGTCCGGACGCTGGGTGGGCAGCGGTACGTTGAAGGCGATGTCGGATTCCTGCTTGAACGGCGCATCCAGAACGGGCGCACCGCTGGTGGCGGCACCGGCGGCAATCGCCTCTTCAACGGCCTTCTTGGGATCAAGCGTCGGCGCGGCCGGCGCAAGTGCCGCCATCATGGCCGCCGAAGCGTCAGGCGTCGGCTGGCGCGGTGCAGCACCCGGCAAGGGGACGCCGCGAGCCGGCAAAGCTGCAATAATGGTTTCGGGCGTTTCCGGCTTTTCCTCGACAGCAGCAGGCTCAGGCTCAGCAGCAACGGCCGGAGCAGCTGGCGCGGTACGCGCAGCCGGAGCGGCGGCGACAGCTTCCGGCGCCTCCTGTTCAGCACGGCGGCTCGGTTGAGCGCGGCCATGCGGTGAGGCAGAAGCGACAACCGCTGGGCTGGAATCTTCTTCATCATCGGCGCCGCCACCAAAGAAGGCGGACAGGAAGCCACCGGACTTGCGACGGGTCGATTCGGACGCGAGCTGGATCGTGCTGCCATTGCGCTTGCGGGCTTCATAAGCGGCAAGAGCCTGCTGATAGCCGGGAAGCGGCTTGCCGTCGGACGGCACATGGATCGTGTCGCCCTTCGGGAACACAGCCATCAACTGGGAACGCGACATGCGCGGCCAATGGCGAACATTGCCGACGTCGAGATGCACGAAAGGCGAGCCGGAAGTCGGATAGAAACCAACGCCGCCCACGCCTTTGCGGAGGCCGAGTTCGCGCAGCTTGGAGAGCTTCACGTCGGGCAGATAGAAATCCATCGCCTTGCCGAGCATGTGCTGGCTCTTCTCGGCCACACCCGTGGTGCGGCTGCGGCCACGCAACATCGAGTTGGTTGCCGGCGACCTATAAGCGGAAATGACGGTGATGTAGGAACGCGAGCCGGACGCCTGATAAACCTCCCACACCAGATCGAGCAGCCGCGGATCCATCTTGGTGGATTCGTTACGGCGCCAATCGCGCAGGAACTTGTTGACCTGGGCCAGACCGGACGGAATGTATTTCCCGTTCTTCTTGAACGTGATTTCCGCCTTTTCATTCGTGTGAATGAAGTGGAGCTTGAGCGTACGGGTTTCAGCGGACGCCACGCTCATGCCGGAGCACAAACAGGCGACAATAAGGAACGACGCAGAAAGCCACTTGGGCAAGCCAAAGAAAATCGAGCGTTGAGCGTTCAATTTGCCGTCGGTCTTGGTCAAAATACTGCCTTGTCGGCTAGATGTCCCCGAGCACCGATGAGGACGACATTCGTGAATCGGTAACCACGATTGTCGATCCTAATGGTTAATCCATGCTTATTGAAGCCCAAATGCGGTTAGAGGATGGCGATGTCCACCCCTCGGGCCGATTATGGCAGGGATGGTAAAGCGTTTATTAGCAGGCGGTTGCGGCCGAGATCGGTGGCATCATGACGCAAGGCGTTCGTCCTGCTCGCTTTCGCCCTCGAGCCCATATTCCTTGAGCTTGCGGTAAAGCGTGGAGCGTCCGATGCCAAGCCGGCGCGCCACTTCGCTCATCTGGCCGTTATAATGATCCAGCGCGAGCCGGATCATTTCCCGTTCGATGTCTGCCAGCGCCCGGATCTCGCCGCGCTCGTCATGCGTGCGCATGAGCCCATACAGCGGCTGAGCCTCCGACGCACTCGGCGGCGGCGGTGATCTCAGAACAAGCGGCTTTGCTTGGGAGAAATCAACGGCATCGAGATCGATCTCGCCGAGCTGCGCGCGGATCTGCGGGAAGTCCGCCGGTGTGAGCAGGTGCCCATCGCTCAACACCAGCGCGCGGAAAACCGCGTTCTCCAGCTGGCGGATGTTGCCGGGCCAGTCATAAGCTTCGAGCATGGTCAGTGCGTCCGGCATGATGCCGGTCACCCGCCCGCGGGTTTCGCCCGCACTCAGCCGCTCGATGAAATGGCGCACCAGCAGCGCGATGTCTTCCGGCCGCTGCCGCAGCGGCGGCACCATGATCGGAAAGACGTTCAACCGATAAAACAGATCCTCGCGAAACAGCCCGTCCTTCACGCGCTGGATGAGATCGCGATGGGTGGCCGAGATCAGGCGGATATCGACCTTGATTGTCTGCTTGGAGCCGACCGGATCGACCTCGCCGGTCTGCACGGCGCGCAAAAGCTTGACCTGGATGTCGATCGGCAAATCGCCGATTTCGTCGAGAAACAGCGTGCCGCCATTGGCTTCCACGAATTTGCCGGCATGCTTTTCGGTGGCGCCCGTAAACGACCCCTTTTCGTGCCCGAACAGGATGCTTTCCACGAGATTGTCGGGGATCGCGCCGCAATTCACCGTGACGAACGGCCGTGAACGCCGGTCGCCGGTGCCCTGAATGGCGCGCGCCACCATCTCCTTGCCGACGCCGGATTCGCCTTCGATCAGGATCGGGATGTTGGATGCGGCAGCCTTCTGGCCGAGCCGCAGCACGCGATCCATGCTCGGGCTGCGGGTCACAAGGTCGCGGAACGTCAGCGCAGCCGCGGTTCCTCTGCGCCGTCTTTTCTGCTCGTCGCCGCGGCTTTCCACCTTCAGCGCGTTATTGACGGCATTGTGCAGCCGCTCCGGAGACGCGGGCTTCACCACGAAATCGAACGCGCCGGCGCGCATGGCGGCGACAACATTGTCGACCCCACCCTGCGCCGTCTGGACGATCACCGGCGCTTCGACGCTGCGCGCGGACAGTTCGCCGAGGACGGCAAGCCCGTCCATCCCCGGCATCACCATGTCCAGCACGATGATTGCAACGTCGCGGCCCTGCGCGCTGTCCAGAATGCTCAGCGCCGCCGCGCCGCCCTCGGCCACAAGCGTGCTGAAGCCGAACTTCGTCAGCGCGGCATCCACCAGTCGGCGTTGAACCGGATCGTCGTCAATGATGAGGACGGGGCCTGCCATTGTGGTGAGCCGTCACCTTTCACTCTATGCCAGCCGAGATTGGCTTATGGATCATATTGCCATTGCACCCTAAATAGCGGCTCAAGAAATCCGGTGAACAAAGCCTTATCCGCACCCTTGGATCAGGCTGTATGATGAGACGTCAGATGGCCAAGCCCTTTTCCCACTCCAGCCTGGAACCCTTGCAGGCAGCCTCGCCATCCAGCTCGGCGGCTTTGTCGGCAATGCCCTATCTCAGCGACCTGCCGGAATGGGATCTGACCGACCTCTACGCGTCCATGGACGCCCCCGCTCTCCAGGCCGACCTCAAGCGCGCCGCAGATGATGCCAAGAGCTTCGAAGCGGCGTGGAAGGGCAAGCTCGCAAGCGAAGCCGCCAACAAGACCGGCGGCGGACTGGGCCGCGCCATGAAGGATTATGAAGCGCTTGAGGAATTGCTGGGCAAGATCGGTGCCTATGCCAGCCTGATCTACGCAAGTGACACGGCTGATCCCCGTCGCGCCAAGCTCTACGGCGACATACATGAGAAGATGACGGATGCGAGTTCGCATTACCTTTTCTTCACGCTGGAGCTGAACCAGGTCGATGATCAGGCCATCGCCGATGCGCTCGATGCCGATCCGGCCTTCAACCATTACCGCCCTTGGGTGATCGACCTTCGTAAGGACAAGCCCTTCCAGCTCGAAGACCGCGTCGAGCAGCTGTTCCACGAAAAGTCCGTCACCGGCCGCAGCGCATGGAACCGCCTGTTCGACGAAACCATGACCGCGCTCCGCTTCACCGTGGATGGCGCCGAACTCACGCTGGAGCCGACCCTCAACCTCCTGCAGGATCCCGACCCGGCTCTGCGCCAGAAGGCATCGGAAGCGCTGGCGGAAACCTTCAAGGCCAACCTGCGCACCTTCAGCCTCATCACCAACACGCTCTCCAAGGATCGCGAAATCTCCGACCGTTGGCGCGGCTTCGAGGACATCGCCGACGCCCGCCACCTCGCCAACCGCGTCGAGCGCCCTGTGGTGGATGCACTCGCGCAAGCCGTGCAGGCCGCCTATCCCCGCTTGTCGCACCGCTATTATGCCTTGAAGGCGAAATGGCTCGGCATGGAGCAGATGAACAACTGGGACCGCAACGCGCCCCTGCCCGAAGCCCCCACCGCAACCATCGGTTGGGAAGACGCCAAGCAGACCGTTCTCTCAGCCTATAACCGCTTCGACCCCAAGATGGCGGACATCGCGCGCGACTTCTTCGACAAACGGTGGATCGACGCCGGCGTGCGCCCCGGCAAGGCGCCGGGCGCCTTCGCCCATCCGACGGTGCCTTCCGCGCATCCCTATGTGCTCCTGAATTACCAGGGCAAGCCGCGCGATGTGATGACGCTGGCGCATGAACTCGGCCATGGCGTACATCAGGTTCTGGCCGGAGGTCAGGGCGCGCTGATGGCCTCGACGCCGCTGACGCTCGCCGAAACCGCCTCCGTGTTCGGTGAGATGCTGACCTTCCGCTCCCTGCTCGATGGCACCACCGACCGTCGCGAGCGCAAGGCCATGCTGGCGCAGAAGGTCGAGGACATGATCAACACTGTCGTGCGCCAGATCGCCTTCTATTCCTTCGAGCGCAAGGTTCACACCGAGCGCAAGAACGGCGAACTCACCGCCGACCAGATCGGCCAGTTCTGGCTGGAAGTGCAGGCCGAAAGCCTGGGACCGGCGATCCGGTTGCGCGAGGGCTACGAGACCTTCTGGGCCTATGTCCCCCACTTCATCCACTCGCCTTTCTATGTCTATGCCTATGCCTTCGGCGACTGTTTGGTGAACTCGCTTTATGCGGTTTACCAGAATGCCGAGAGCGGCTTCCAGGCCAAGTATTTCGACATGCTGCGCGCCGGCGGCACCAAGCATCATTCGGAATTGCTGGCCCCGTTCGGCCTTGATGCCTCCGATCCGGCGTTCTGGAACAAGGGTCTGTCGGTGATAGAAGGGTTGATCGACGAGCTGGAAGCGATGGAATAAGCGCGTTCATCAACCGGGTCCAACCGTGCAGCCATTCGCCTTCTTCCGCGACGATCGCGCCGGCCGCTCGGTTTTGTTCGAACAACCGCGCGCGATCATCCGCGCGGACACGCCTGACGACTTCGACCGAGCCCTGGACCAACTCCAGGAAGCGCGTACCCAGCGCAAATGGCTGGCCGGCTTCTTCTCCTATGAAGCCGGCTACCTGCTTGAACCCAAGCTGCGCCCGCTCCTTCCGGAGAGCCGACGCGTTCCGCTCTGTCTTTTCGGCGTGTTCGATCACCCGGCAGAACGCGATCTCGCTCTTGAAGAGGCCCAGCCCACCAACGGCCCGATCTTCGACGCCCGCGCTTCATGGAGCGCCAAAGACTACCGCAAGCGCTTCGAGCGCGTGCACCGGCACTTACGCGAGGGCGACTGCTACCAGGTCAACCTCACCTTCCCCATCCACGCCCACTGGTCCGGCGATCCGGTCTCAGCCTTCGCAGCGCTTATCGCGCGCCAGCCCGTGAAATACGGCGCCCTCATCGATCTCGGTGGCCCGGTCATCCTGTCACGCTCGCCCGAACTGTTCTTCGAGATCGACCGCGACGGCTGGATCGAAACGCGGCCGATGAAGGGCACGGTCCCGCGCGGGCAAACGCCCGACGAAGACGAAAAACAGCGACACTTCCTCGTCCATGATCCGAAGAACAGGTCCGAAAACCGCATGATCGTGGATCTCCTGCGCAACGACGTCTCGCTGATCAGCGAAGTCGGCACGCTCGATGTGCCCGACCTGTTCAAGGTCGAAACCTATCCCACCCTGCACACAATGGTCAGCCGCGTACGCGCCAAACTGCTGCCCAACCGCAGCGTGCGCGACATCTTCACCGCGCTTTTTCCCTGCGGCTCCATCACAGGAGCGCCCAAAATCCGTGCCATGGAAGTCATCCGCTCGCTGGAAACCGAGCCGCGCGATGCCTATTGCGGCGCGATCGGCTGGATGGCGCCCGATGGCACGATGCGTTTCAACGTCGCGATCCGTACGGTCACCCTGCATCCAACCAGTGAGGCCGTTTACAATGTCGGCGGCGGGGTCGTGTTCGATTCCTCTGCTCAAGCGGAGTATGACGAATGTCTGTTGAAGGCGCGCTTCGCCACCGGCTCGATCCCACGGACTGCCTGATCGAAACCTTCCGTTACGAACCCGACCATGGCTTCCTCCGGCTCGATCGCCACCTTGATCGTCTCGAACGCTCGGCAGCCACCCTCGGCTTTCGCTTTGACCATACGGCGGTAAACCTCGTTCTGTCCGAGCTTCTGCGCGATCAGGACGCGCTTCGCGTGCGCCTGACGCTCGACAGCGCCGGCAACCCGGAAGCCACAACGCAAGCTTTTGTACCCCTGGCAAAGGACACGATCTGGACCCTGCGTCTGGCCGCAACGAAGCTGCCGAGCCACGACCCCCTGCTCGCGCACAAGACCACCCGCCGCGCCCTTTACGAGGCCGCACGCGCGGAGTTCGCTCAGCATGAGGCGCAGGAAGTCCTGCTCTGCAACGAACTTGGCGAACTGTGCGAAGGCACGATCACCAATCTCTTCGTGGATCGCGGCGACGGCATCCTCGCGACGCCGCCTTTGACATCGGGCCTGCTGCCCGGCGTGCTGCGCGGCGAACTGCTGACAAGCGGGCGCGCCATGGAACAGGTGCTTTTCCCAGCAGATCTGCAGCAAGGCCAGATCTATGTCGGCAACTCGCTGCGCGGCCTTATCGCAGCACGTTTGCTAAGTTGAACGGCCTTAACCAAAAGACCCTTTTGGCTGTCCGGGGTTTATTGTGACTGACTTCTATGGTGTAGGGTGGGGTCTTCCTCAACAGACACAGGAGTGTGCACAAAATGGCAGAAGCGAATTGGCCCATCCACGGCGAAATCACTGGCCCGATCGTGATGATCGGCTTCGGATCCATCGGGAGAGGCACGCTTCCGCTCATTGAGCGACACTTCAAATACGACAAGTCCCGCTTGGTCGTGATCGATCCCAAGGACACGGATCGCGCTTTGCTCGACGAGCGCGGCATCCGCTACATCCAGGACTCCGTCACCGCCAAGAACTACAAGAAGCTTCTGAAGCCGCTCCTCACCGAAGGCGGCGGCCAGGGCTTCTGCGTCAACCTGTCGGTCGATACGGGTTCGGTCGATCTGATGCGCCTCTGCCGCAAGCTCGGCGCGCTTTACATCGACACGGTAGTCGAGCCCTGGCTCGGCTTCTATTTCGACGACACGGTCGGCAACGAAGAGCGCACCAACTATGCGCTGCGCGAAACGATGAAGGCCGAGCAGGCTGCCCATCCCGGCGGAACCACGGCCGTATCCTGCTGCGGCGCCAATCCCGGCATGGTGTCCTGGTACGTCAAGCAGGCGCTGGTAAATCTGGCGACCGATCTCGGCATGGATTTCGCCGTTCCTTCGGCCGACGACCGCGCCGGCTGGGCCAAGCTCATGAAGAAGGCCGGCGTCCAGGGCATTCATATTGCCGAGCGCGACACACAACGCGCAAAAGATCCCAAGCCGTTCAACGTGTTCTGGAATACTTGGTCGGTGGAAGGCTTCGTGGCCGAAGGTTTGCAACCGGCTGAACTCGGATGGGGCACGCATGAAAAGTGGATGCCGAAGAATGCCGGCACGCTTGGCGACAAGGACCAGCCGCTCGGCATCTATCTCGACCAGCCAGGCGCCAACACGCGCGTGCGCACCTGGTGCCCGACGCCCGGCCCGCAATACGGCTTCCTCGTCACCCATAATGAAGCGATCTCGATCGCCGATTTCTTCACCTCCACGAACAAGAAGGGCGAGATCACCTATCGTCCGACCTGTCACTACGCCTACCATCCCTGCAATGACGCGGTACTGTCGCTGCACGAGATGTTCGGCGCGGCCGGCAAGGCGCAGGGCGAGTTCCACGTCTTGAATGAAAGCGAGCTGGTGGACGGCGTCGACGAGTTGGGCGTTTTGCTCTACGGCCACGACAAGAACGCCTACTGGTACGGTTCGCGCCTGTCGCTGGAAGAAGCGCGCAAGCTCGCGCCCTACCAGAATGCGACCGGCCTTCAGGTGACTTCGGCCGTTCTGGCCGGCATGGTCTGGGCGCTGGAAAATCCGGAAGCCGGCATCGTCGATACGGACGAGATGGACTTCAAGCGCTGCCTTGAGGTTCAGAAGCCGTATCTCGGCCCTGTGGAAGGTCACTACACCGACTGGACCCCGCTGGATGGTCGTCCCGGCCTGTTCCCGGAAGATCTCGACACCAAGGATCCCTGGCAGTTCCGGAACATTCTGGTTCGCTAATCATTCATCGCGGAGGCCGCGCGGAGTCGCGCGGCCATCCGAATCATGCGACAGGGGCGTCAACCCCGATCGTCTCTTATTCAGAGGATGAACTGATGCGCCTCGCACCTTCGCTTCGCCTGTTGTCCGCACTCACTTTGGCTGCCGCTGTTGCGGGCTGCGTTGGCGGCGGTGATGGCGGCTCGGGCGGTCGTATGGGTTCAGGCCCCATGCTCAAGCAGGTCAGCGTCGACGGCTCCTGGGTCGATGAAAGCGGCGTTGGCGTATCCACCTTCTCCAATGGCGCCTTCTCGACCACTGCCGCGGACAATGGCAGCCGTTTGTCGGAAGGCACCTATCGATACAATGGCGCCAGCGTGGTGGCGATCACCGGCACCTCGCTGATCCGTCAGCAGCCGATCGCCTTCAACTGCAACATCGCATCCAGCAATCAGCTGAATTGCACCAGCGCCGAAGGCAACCGCTTCGTCCTGACCCGCCGCACCTAAGCAGCACGTCACCGACGAATTTTGAAAGCCGGCTCATCTTTGGGCCGGCTTTTCTGCGTTAGGGCTTGCCAGTCATCCAGCCCGATGGAAACATGGCCGCTCGCGGAATGCTGTAGCACGATCGACAAAAAGAGCGGCTACAACCAGGGACCCAGCGGAGACACGCCGATGAAGAAACTCACACTTCTTGCCGCTCTTTCGACCTCGATCCTCGGCCTCTCGGCCGGCGCTTCGTGGGCCGACTACACGCTGAACATCCTGCATATCAACGACTGGCACAGCCGGATCGAAGGCAACAACAAATACGAGTCCACCTGCTCGCAGGAAGAAAAGGACAAGGGCGAGTGCATCGGCGGCGCAGCGCGTCTCGTCACCGCAATCCGCCAACAGCGTGAAGCCCTCAATGGGCAGAACGTGCTCGTGCTGGATGCCGGCGACAACTATCAGGGCTCGCTGTTCTTCCAGACCTATCACGGCGACGTCGAAACCGAGTTCTCGAACCTCATCAAGTTCGACGCCATGACCGTCGGCAACCACGAATTCGACGACGGCGAAGACGGCCTGATGCGCCTCCTCGACAAGGCCCAATTCCCCGTCCTCGGCGCCAACGTCAAGCCGAACGCGCAGTCCAAGGTCGGCGACAAGTTGAAGCCCAGCACGGTGGTCGAGATCGGCGGCCAGAAGATCGGCATCGTCGGCATCGTCACCACCGACACACCGGATGTAGCGACACCCGGCCCCAACCTCGCTTTCGAGGATGATGTCGAAGCCGTGAAGCGTGAGGTCAAGGCGCTGACCGATCAGGGCGTCAACAAGATCGTTGCGCTCACCCATGTCGGCTATGTCCGGGATCGCGACACCATCGCCAAAATCCCCGGCGTCGACGTGGTGGTCGGCGGCCATTCGCACACCTTCCTGTCGAACACCGATGACAAGGCCGAAGGTCCTTACCCCACCATGGTCGATGGTGCCGACGGCCAGAAGGTACCGGTCGTCACGGCTGCCTCCTATTCTAAGTATCTCGGCAAATTGACCGTCGTCTTTGACGATAATGGCGTTCCAAAACAGGCAAATGGCGACCCCATTTACCTGGATAAATCCATCCCCGAAGACGAAGGCGTGCTGAAACGCGTCGCCGAACTTGGCGGTCCGATCGAGGAATTGAAGAACAAGCAGGTCGGCGAGTTCACGGCAGCAGTCGATGGAAGTCGCGAAACCTGCCGTGCCCAGGAATGCGCCATGGGCAACCTGATCGCCGACGCGATCCTGGATCGCACCAAGGATCAAGGCGTCACCATCGCCCTCCAGAACGGCGGCGGCATTCGCGCCTCTATCGACAGTGGCCCAGTCACCATGGGCGAAGTGCTGACCGTCCTGCCCTTCCAGAACACGATCGCGACTTTCCAGCTATCCGGCAAGGATCTCAGGGACTCGCTGGAAGCCGGCCTGTCGGAGATCGAGGAAGGCAAGGGCAAGTTCCCGCAAGTCGCTGGCATCAAATACACATTCGACAAATCCGTCGCCCCGAACGGTGGTCGCCTGAAGTCCATCGAGGTCAAGGACGGCGGCGCTTGGGCCGCGCTCGATCCCGCAAAGACCTACACCATCGCCACCAACAACTTCGTGCGCACCGGGGGCGACGGCTACAAGCTCTTCGCCGACAAAGCCGAAAACGCCTATGATTTCGGCCCGAGCCTCGAACAGGTCCTGGCCGACTACATCACAGCCCACAGCCCCTACACCCCCGCCCTCGACGGCCGCATCACCCTGGCGCAAGCCGGCACGACCCAAGCCCCCGCCAGCGAACCGGCCGCAACGCCGGCTCCGTCGCAACCTACAGCCGCCGAAACAACAACCCCAGCGCCCACCACCCCGCCCGCCGACCTGACCCCACCCTCGTCAGGACCTTCGGCAGAACCGTCCGCAACACCCCCACCGGCGGCAACAACGACTGAGCCAGCTCAGCCCTCGCAAAGCAGTGCAACGACCGAACCGGGCTCGTCTTCCATCACCGCTGGTGGCACCCACACGATCGTCCAGGGCGACACGTTGTGGGACATTGCCGAAGCCGCTTATGGCGACGGCACCCAATGGCGCCGAATCCAGCGCGCAAATCCCGGCTTGCAGGTTCATCGCCTGTTTGTCGGCACGGAGCTGCAGATTCCCGGAAGAAATTGACGCGTTTGCGGAAAAAATGGCCGCCAAACCGGTAAAAAGCGGCGCTGACATCCCGCTTTTTCCGGCTTTTTCCGTCCCCGCTTCCATTTGCAGCATTGATTGGCGGCGGTGAAACCGTATGTCTGCTCCAGAATCTTCGAAGGAGCATCAAGCGGTGGTATCAACTGCGACGGGCCTGGATCGTCCGGCTTCCAAGGCAACCGGCCCCCTGCCCGCCAACCATCCCGCCCTCGCGCCGGATCGGGTCGGCGTTCTCTTGGTCAATCTCGGAACGCCCGACGGCACCGACCAGAAGTCGATGTGGCGCTATCTCCGCGAGTTCCTGTCCGATCCGCGCGTCATCGAACTGAACAAAGCTGTATGGTATCCAATACTTTACGGCGCAGTTCTCACCACGCGGCCGAAGAAGTCCGGCGAGAATTACGCCCGCATCTGGAACCGCGAAAAGGACGAGTCGCCCCTGCGCACCTTCACGCGCTCCCAAGCCGAAAAGCTGGCGGAAAGCTTCAAGGGCGAGCCTGTCGTCGTCGAATACGGCATGCGCTACGGCAACCCCTCCATCGCCTCCGCCGTCGAGCGCCTGCGCACCGCCGGCTGCAAGCGCATCATGATGGCTGCGCTCTACCCGCAATACTCGGCCACTACCACCGCCACCGCCAGCGACCAACTGTTCCGCGCCCTCATGGACCTGCGCGACATGCCGGCGATCCGCACATTGCCGGCCTATCATGACGAACCCGTCTATATCGATGCTCTCGCCCGTTCGATCGAGACCCATCTGGCAACCCTGTCTTTCGAGCCGGAAGTTGTGATCGCCTCCTATCATGGCATTCCGAAAGCCTATTTCGAGAAGGGTGACCCCTATCATTGCCACTGCCAGAAGACCTCGCGCCTGCTGCGTGAACGTCTCGGCTGGGACGAGAAGAAACTGATGACCACCTTCCAATCGCGCTTCGGCGCGCAGGAATGGCTGCAGCCTTACACCGACAAGACCGTCGAGCGGCTGGCCAAGGAAGGCGTGAACTCCATCGCCATCCTGAATCCCGGCTTCTCTGTCGATTGCATCGAAACGCTGGACGAGATCGGCCGTGAAGTGCGCGAGGAGTTCGAGCATGCCGGCGGAAAGAACTTCTCGCACATCCCCTGCTTGAACGATTCCGCCGATGGAATGCGCGTCGTGGAGCAGATCGTTCGGCGCGAGCTGGAAGGCTGGTTGTAAGCGCTTTCTTAGGTTTGGCTGGAAACTGTCAGGACTATCGGGAACGTCTCCGAGCAACATAGGTTTAAGCCGACCTTCGGAGACGACCTTCATGACACGGCATCTGGATCTGCGCGGCGGCAAACCCGTATGGGTGACTTACAAGGCCCCCGAGGTGCCGGTTCATGAGCTAACGCGCGATGCCAAATGCGATGTTCTGATCGTTGGCATGGGCATTTCCGGCGCCATGATGGCCGAAAGCCTGACCGACGCAGGCTTCTCCGTGATCGTCATCGACCGGCGCGATGGTGCCATGCTCGGCTCCACGCCGGCGACCACGGCATTGGTGCAGTTCGAAATCGATCAGCCGCTGTCAACCTTGTCGAAGAAGCTCGGTACGGCGAAAGCCGAACAAGCCTGGCGGCGATCGCGCAATGCGGTTGCCAATCTGCAGGCGCGCATCGAAGATCTCGGCATCCCCTGCGATCATGAACCGCGCAACTCGCTTTTCATCGTGGGCGACGTCATGGACGCAGATGCGTTGAAGGCTGAGGCAGACATGCGTCGTGCGGCGGGCATCTATTCCCGTTTCCTGAACGCTTCGGAGCTGAGCCATGAATTCGGTCTCGAGCGCGAAGGTGCCATCCTGTCCTTCGACAATCTTGCCATCAACCCGCGCAAACTGACCGCCCACCTCCATCTAAAAGCGATCGAACGCGGCGCCCGCTATTTCGCGCCGGTCGAGGCTGTGGAGGTGAAAGACAGCTGCGACGGCGTTGAGGTGACAACCGATAGCGGCCACACGATCTCCGCCGATCATCTCGTGCTCGCGACCGGCTACGAACTGCTCGATCCCGCTCCGCAATCCGGCCACAAGATCATCTCGACCTGGGCTATCGCCACCGAACCGCAGCCAGAAAACCTGTGGCCGAAGGAGACCTTCATCTGGGAAGCGTCCGACCCCTATCTCTACCTGCGCACGCTGCCGGACGGTCGCGTCATCTGTGGCGGTGAAGACGAGGATTTCACCGACGAAGACAAGCGCGATGCCATGCTGCAGGAAAAGACGGAACGCATTTCCGCCAAGATGAAGGCCCTGATGCCGAAGCTCGATACAAAGCCCGCTTTCCGCTGGTCAGGCTCCTTCGGGGTTACCGAAACCGGCCTGCCCTGGATCGGCGCTTTGCCCAGCCATCCCCGCATCTTTTCCATGATGGGCTATGGTGGCAACGGCATCACCTACTCGCGTATCGGCGTTGAGTTGGTGACCGGTGCGCTGACCGGCAACCCCGACAGCGATGCCGATCTGTTTGCATTCACCTCCGGTGTCAGCTTGATCCGCCGACTGATACCAACTGCCTTGGCGTAAGCCCCCGTTTAGATTAGACCTCCTGCATTCTTGGTTGGAGGTCTGAATGTTCGGCGGATTTGACATCGTCATCATCGTGCTTGCGATCCTGGTGCTCCTGCTGATCTTTGCAGGCATCAAGACGGTTCCGCAGGGCAACAACTACACGGTCGAGCGCTTTGGCCGTTATACCCGCACTTTGACGCCGGGCCTGAACCTCATCGTTCCCTTCGTTGACCGCATCGGCGCGCGGTTGAACATGATGGAACAGGTGCTGGATGTTCCCACCCAGGAAGTCATCACCCGCGACAACGCCATCGTCGCCGTGGACGGCGTCGCCTTCTACCAGGTGCTGAACGCCGCCCAGGCTGCCTATCAGGTGGCCGGTCTGCAGAACGCCATTCTCAACCTGACCATGACCAACATCCGCACCGTCATGGGCTCGATGGATTTGGACGAGCTTCTGTCCAACCGCGACGCCATCAACGAGCGCCTGTTGCGCGTGGTGGATCAGGCCGCACACCCCTGGGGCATCAAGGTCACCCGCGTCGAAATCAAGGACATCAACCCGCCCGCAAACCTCGTGGATTCCATGGCGCGTCAGATGATGGCCGAGCGTAACAAGCGCGCGCAAATCCTTGAGGCCGAAGGTTTGAAGCAGGCGCAGGTTCTGGAAGCCGAAGGCCGCAAGGAAGCGGCGTTCCGCGATGCCGAAGCCCGCGAGCGCTCCGCCGAGGCCGAAGCGCGCGCCACGCAGGTCGTGTCGGAAGCCATCGCGCAGGGTGACGTGCAGGCCATCAACTACTTCGTGGCCCAGCGTTACACCGAGGCCATGGCAAAGATCGGCACCTCGCCCAATTCCAAGATCGTGCTGATGCCGTTCGAGGCGTCGTCGCTGATCGGCTCGCTTGGCGGCATCGGATCGATCGCCAAGGAACTATTCGGGGATAATACGTCCGACGGACCAACGCCCCGCCGGGGCAATCCCTCGCGCCCGCCGCGCGTCGTCATTCCGCCACAGCAGGACTGAGGACCAGGCATGATTGCGCGCGCGATAGCCGAACTCGGCCCCTGGGGCTGGATCCTGCTCGGCATGGTCCTGCTCGGGTTGGAAATCGCCCTGCCCGGCGTTTACCTGCTGTGGAGCGGCATCGCCGCCATCATCATCGGCGCGCTGTCCTTCCTGTTGTGGGACACAGGTCTTTGGACCTGGCACGTGCAGGTCGTGCTGTTTTTGGCTTTGTCGCTGCTCGCAGCCTTCGTCGGCAGCCGCTATGTGGGCATTCACGGCACGAACAGCGATGAGCCCTTCCTCAACCAGCCCGGCAATCAGCTGATCGGCCGTACTGCCGTGCTGCGCGAGCCGATCACCGAGGGACGCGGCCGCATCCAGCTTGGCGATACGATGTGGCTGGTTCAGGGTCCGGATCTCGCAGCCGGCAACCGCGTCAAGGTCACCGGCGTGCGTGGGTCCGAACTGATCGTGGAAGCGGCTTAGGCCACTCCGACGCGCAGCAGATCGTGGAAATGCACGATCCCGACCGCCCGTTCATCTTCCACTACCACCAACGCGCTGATCTTGAGATCTTCCAGAAGGCCGATCGCTGCTCCCGCCAGCGTGTCCGGGCGAACGCTCTTCGGCTCGCGCGTCATGATGTCGTCCACAGTCAGCGCCGACATGTCGCGATCGATGTGACGCGCGATATCGCCGTCTGTGACGATCCCCGCCAAACGCCCGTCCTCTTCCAGCACGCACACGCAGCCGAAACGGTGCTGCGATAAGGTCATCACCGCCTCGCGCAGCGGTGTGCCGAGCTTGGCAACCGGGATCGCATCGCCGCGATGCATGAGATCGCGCACCTGGGTAAGATTCGCGCCGAGCTTGCCGCCGGGATGGAAGGTGCGGAAGTGGTCGGCCGTGAAGCCTCGCGCTTCCAACAGCGCAATCGCCAGCGCATCGCCGATCACCAGCTGCATCAGGGTCGACGTGGTCGGCGCCAGACCATGCGGACAGGCTTCCGCGACCTTCGGCAAAGCGAGAACCACCGTGGCTTCCCGTGCCAAGGCAGACTCGGTCCCTGCCGTCATGGCGATCAGCGGAATGTCGAAGCGGCGGGCATAATTCACGATGCCCTTGAGCTCCGCGCTTTCGCCTGACCACGACATGGCAAGAATGATGTCGTTCGGCCCGATCATGCCGAGATCGCCATGGTTGGCTTCCACGGGATGCACGAAGAAGGCCGGGGTGCCGGTCGACGCGAAGGTCGCTGCCAGCTTGGTGCCGATATGGCCGCTTTTGCCGATGCCGGTGACGATCAGGCGCCCGGTGATGCCGCGGATGAGGGCAAGCGATTTCTCAAATGGTTCGGACAGGCCATTCTCGAGCGCGGCTTTCAAGGCCGCGACGCCCGCCATCTCTGTGGTCACCGTACGCAGGGCGGACAGAAGGCCATCGCCGTGCGTGTTCGTTCTGGAGCTCATATCGTTCATGCGCGCGGCTTAGCGCTTTCGCCAAACGCTGTCCAATAAAGCAAAGTGGTCGTCCGAAAGGATTGTTTAACCAAGCCTGTTTACGGTTCTGTAATCCTCGCGATGCGCGCGGATGGGGCAGATCCGAGAATGTCGCAGGCAAGAAGTCATTCGCAAGGCAAGGCAAGGCGTTCATTCGCGCTTGTGCTGGCATCGGCCACCGCGCTCGGTGCGATGAGCCTTGTCGCGCCCTTGTTTGCGCAAAGCACGGGCTTGCGCACCGGCACGAACACGAATGCCGACCGGCCATTCGCCTCGACCCGCACCGCGCTCGAGCAGATCGCGGATGCGCCTGTCTACCAGCCGACGAGCGAAGGCGCCCTGCCGGATGATTCGCAGTCGTCCTCGGACGCTGCCGCCAACTCGTCCTCCATCTTCGACGACACCAACCCCAGCGATCCCTTCGCCAACACTACGCCTGACCTGCGCACCACGCCGGCTACACCGGCAACCCCTGCTGACCCCGCTCAGCCAAGCGGCAGCCAGGCAGGCCGCGCTGCCACGGCGGCGACGGCAGAAGGCCAGGAAGGCACCAGTGGCGAGGCGATCACGGCGCTGCCGGCCGAGCGTCAGCTCAGGCTAACGACGGACCCTGTCGACCTTGGCCGCAACGAACGCGCCATTGCGGTCGACGAGCGCCGTCGGACCTTCGAGGAAACGCCCTATGCGCCCGTCGGTTTGCGCGCGGGCAAGTTCCTGCTGTTTCCGACCTTGGAACAGGGCATCACCGCTACCAACAATGCGGATTCCAGTTCGGACGGCAAATCCGCCGTTCTTTCCGAAACCACGCTTCGTGTGAGCGCGACGTCGGACTGGTCCCGCCATTCTGCCAACCTCAGCGGCTTCGGCACCTATCGCAAGACGATCAGCGGCGACGAGGTCGAAACCCTTTATGGCGGCTTGAACTCCGGGCTTCAGCTCGATCTCGCCAATGCCTACACGCTTAACGCCACCGCCAACTATCTGGTGACGCCGGAATCCGCGACCTCGCCGGTGCAGATCGAGGGGACGCTGGATGAACCGATCCGCCAGACCATCGACGGAAGCCTTGGCCTGAGCAAGAACTTCGGTCCGCTGCAACTGACCGGCACCGGCCGCATCGAGCTCGACATCTATGGCGACGCCGATCTTTCCACCGGCGGAACGATCTCGCAAAAGGACCGCAACTCCACGCTTGCCGCCTTCGTGTTGCGCACCGGCTGGGAATTGTCGCCTGCTCTGACGCCCTTCGTTGAAGCCGAAATCGGCAAGCGCTTCTACGACAACAAGGTCGATTCTGCCGGCTATAGGCGCTCAGGCATCCGCAGCGGCATTCGCGGCGGCCTCGAAATCGACATTGCGGAAAAGTGGACCGGCGAAATCTCGGCCGGCTGGATCGCCGAGAATTTCGATGATGACCGGCTGCGCACTTTGTCCGGCGCCAGCTTCGATGCCGATTTGATCTGGTCACCGATGCGCGGCACGACCGTGGCTTTGAACGGCAACACGACGGTCGAAGGCACGACCTCACCCGGTGAATCCGGCTCGGTTCTGTACTCCGCCGCCCTGTCAGCCACACGCGAACTGCGCGCCAATCTCACCGGCAATGCCTCGGTCGGATTGGGCATGCGCGACTTCAAGGATCTCGACAGCCGCGAAATCATCTGGAACACGGAAGCCAGCCTGACCTACTGGTTCAACCGTTACGCAGGCCTCACCGGCCGTGCGCGTTACGAGCAGATCAGCAGCGACCTGCAATCCCGTGACATGGACGCCGCAAGCGTATTCGTTGGGATCAAGCTTCAACGCTGATCACGTTGCTGCGAGCAAATCGAAAATTTGCCGCTATCCCATCCCAAACCCATTCATGGTAAACCCTCTGATAACTCCCATCAGCCAAGGTGATCCCACGCCCTGATTGAAGGAAATGCCGATGCCCGCCATTCGCCGCACCGCCACACGCTTCCTGAGCCTCGCTTTGGCCGCCAGCCTGGCCATGCCGATGACGCTGGCCGCGCAACAGCCTGCGCATGCCGACGCTGGCTTCCAGCGCTGGGTGCAGAGCTTCAAGGCAACGGCTGCCAAGAACGGCATTTCGGGCCGCACCTTCGATCGCGCCTTCCGCAATGTCCGCGACATCGATCCGGAAGTGCTGGAAAAGGCGACCTATCAGCCGGAATTCACGGCACCTGTCTGGGACTATTTCGACAACCGCATCAATGAGCATTCGGTGGGCGTAGGCCGCCAGATGGCGCGGCAGTGGAAGCCTTGGCTCGATCGCATCGAAAAGGCCTATGGCGTCGATCGCAACATCCTGCTCGCGATCTGGTCGATGGAATCGAACTACGGCGAGATCCTGAAGAACGACAAGGTGATGCGCAACGTCGTGCGCTCGTTGGCCACCCTCGCTTATGCCGACAAACGCCGCGCCAAGTTCGGCCGCGATCAGCTGATTGCCGCGCTGAAAATCCTGGAAAGCGGCGACATCGACGAGAGCCATCTGAGCGGCTCGTGGGCCGGCGCGATGGGCCACACTCAGTTCATCCCCTCTAGCTACCTTGCTTACGCGCAGGATGCCGATGGCAACGGCAAGCGCGACATCTGGAACTCCGTGCCGGACGCACTGGCGACCGCTGCCAACCTGTTGCGCAAAAATGGCTGGCAGAGCGGCCAGACCTGGGGCTACGAGGTCACTTTGCCGGAAGGTCGCAAGTTCCCCGGCGGGTCCATTTCACTTGGCAAGTGGGACGAGCTCGGCGTCACCCGTGCCAACGGCAAGCCCTTCCCCCGCGGCAACCAGAATGCCGAGCTGAAGCTGCCGGACGGTCGCGGCGGCCCGGCCTTCCTGATGACCAAGAACTTCTTCGTCATCAAACGCTACAACAACGCCGATAAGTATGCGCTGGCTGTCGGCCTTCTTGCCGACCAGATCGCCGGCTACGGGCCTACCGTGAAGGACTGGAACCGGCCTTTCACGCGGCTGAGCTTCGAGGAAACGCAGGAATTGCAGAAGCGGCTGACCATGAACGGCTATTATGATGGCAAGATCGACGGCAAGATCGGCGAAAGCTCGCGTGCCGCGATCCGCGCCTTCCAGGAACGTCGCGGCCTGGAAGCCGACGGTCATCCGAGCAAGGAAGTTCTGACCACACTCCGGGGTCGTTGAGGCTGAACGTGCAGGCAGCGGGTTCGATCAAGCAGTGTCTCCGTTGCCTGTTCGGCGTTCTGGCAGCCGGCGTCATGCTCGTCATGCCGCCGCTCGAGCCACAAAGGGCAAGCGCGCAGGCTTTTGATGGCGCGGCCGTGCGCGAGCTTTATCGTCGCAACCAGCGCGAGCGCATGCAGCAACAGCCGATGCAGCAAGCACCGGCGCAGATCGTGCGACCTGCTGCGCCGCAGAAGCCCCGCACCACGCCTCGCCGCACCCAGCCCGCAACGCCGCCCGCCCCTGCAGCGGTCGAAAAACTCGCCGCTGCCAAGGTCGTGCTGGTGATCGGCGACTTCATGGCCAGCGGCGTGGCCGAGGGCTTGAGCGAGATGTTTGCGCAGGACGCCGGCATTCGAGTCGTGGATCGCGCCAACGGTTCATCTGGCATCGTGCGCGAAGACCATTACAACTGGCCTGGCGAGATCGGCGGCATCCTCGATCAGGACAAGCCGGCCGCAGTGGTCGTGATGCTCGGCTCCAACGATCGCCAGCAGATGAAGGCGGGTGACGAGCGGCTTGAGCCGCGCAGCGACGGCTGGATGAAGGAATATACGCGGCGCGCGACAGCCCTCGCGACAGCCGTGGAAAGCCGCGGTATTCCGGTGATCTGGGTTGGCATGCCGCCTTTCCGGCAGGCGTCGCTGACATCGGACATGCTGGCCTATAACGATGTATTCAAAGCCGTGTCTGCGACGGCGGAAGCCGACTATGTCGATATCTGGGACGGCTTCGTGGATGAAAACGGCGCCTTCGTCACAACCGGTCCAGACATGAACGGACAACAGGCGCGGTTGCGCGGCAGCGATGGCATCAACCTCACTGCCGCCGGCAAGCGCAAGATCGCCTTTTATGCCGAAAAGCCTCTGCGTCGTGTGTTGGGAAGCGGCAGCGGCGATGCGATCGGCCTGATCGGTCCCGCTTATACGCCGGGTGCCGACCTCAGGCCCGGCGCTGAAGACAAGATCCGCATCGTGCGCACCGTGCCGATCTCGCTGACCGATCCGGAGCTCGATGGCGGCACGACCTTGCTTGGCGGAGACACCACACCATCAGCCGGCACGGCGGCCGACATCCAGATGCGTGAGCAGCGCGAGGCCGGCACCCAGACCGGCCGAGCCGATGACTTCGCCGGCAAGGCAGACGCTGCGAAATCCGCTCCCGAAGGCACTGCATCCATCACGCCGCCGGCAACTGCACCAGCCGCACAGTAAGTGGACTGCCGCGCTTAGCGCGGCAGGACCGAAGCGCCCATCAGATCCACGTCGATGGAATGCGCGGCCTGACGGCCCTCACGGATCGCCCAAACCACCAGCGATTGCCCACGCCGCACATCACCGGCCGCATAGAGCTTGTTGATGTTGGTACGGTAGTTGCGATCATTGGCAACGACATTCACCGAGCGGCGGCTGTCCTGAGACAGGGTCAGGCGTTCGCCAAGATCGCTCAGCACGCCTTCACTTGTGATCGGGCCGGCAAAGCCGATGGCAACGAAAGCGAGATCGGCGCGGATCAGGAACTCGGTGCCGGCAATCGGCTTGCGTCGGTCATCGACCTCGCAGCATTTCACGCCGATCAGGTGCCCATCCTCGCCGACGAATTCCAGTGTCGCAACCTGAAACTCGCGCTGCGCGCCTTCAGCCTGTGACGACGACACCCGCATCTTGGTGGCCCAATAAGGCCATACCGCCAGCTTGTCTTCGCGCTCCGGCGGCATGGGGCGGATGTCGAGCTGCGTCACACGTACCGCGCCCTGACGGAACGCCGTGCCGACGCAGTCCGACGCTGTATCGCCGCCGCCCACCACAACGACATGCTTGCCACCCGCAACGATCGGCTCCGAGGCCCAGGCCGTCGAGCGAATATCCTCACCTCCGACGCGCTTGTTCTGCTGCACGAGATACGGCATCGCATCATGCACGCCTGCCAGTTCCGTACCCGGAATGCCGGCGGGGCGCGGGTTCTCCGAACCGCCGCAATACAGCACCGCGTCATGCTCTTCGATCAGCGCATCCACGGTCTTGTCCACGCCCACATTGACGCTGCAGTGGAAGATCACGCCCTCGCCCTGCATCTGCTCGACGCGGCGATCGATGGTGCTCTTCTCCATCTTGAAGTCGGGAATGCCGAAGCGCAGCAAACCGCCGGGCTTGGACTCGCGCTCGAACACGTGCACGTCATGCCCCGCACGCGCCAGCTGCTGCGCTGCCGCCAGACCGGCCGGTCCCGAACCGATAACGGCAACCGACTTGCCGGTCTTCACCTCGGCAGGCTGCGGGCGGATCAAGCCCATCAGATAGGCCTTATCGGCAATCGCCTGTTCCACCGTCTTGATGGCGACCGGCATGTCTTCGAGGTTCAGCGTGCAGGCTTCCTCGCAGGGCGCCGGGCAGATGCGGCCGGTCCATTCCGGGAAATTATTGGTGGAGTGCAGGTTACGGATCGCCCCTTCCCAGTCACCGCCATAAACCAGATCGTTCCAGTCCGGGATCTGGTTATGGACCGGGCAGCCCGTTGGCCCATGGCAATAAGGCACGCCGCAATCCATGCAGCGCGCAGCCTGTTTTTCGACTTCCCGATCCGACATCGGCAGCGTGAATTCACGGAAGTGCCGAATACGATCAGAGGCCGGCTGGTACTTCGGCACCTGCCGGTCGATCTCGAGAAAGCCTGTAACCTTACCCATCGTCGTCCTACCCCTGACCTGCGAGTTCGTCTCGCCAGTCCTCCAACTTCAAGCCGGTAATCCCGGCGTCGTGAATGCGTCTATCGCTCGTTACAAGTACAGCGCCATTTGACATCGCATGAGCTGCGATCCAATAATCGTTCGGAGTGATCGAAATACCGCGCCGCTCGAGATCGTCACGAATGTCGCCGTACAAGACTCCGACATCCGGTCCCATCTGCTCCGTCCGCAGGCTTCCCAACAAATAGGTCATCTTAGGATTGGACCGCGCGGCAGGCCTCTTCCTCATGCCGTGGCGAACTTCGCCCGACACAACGACACTGATACCAATTTCGCCGAGCGCTTTTTCTTCGAACCGTCGGGCGACGCGCTCGTCCTCATCGCGCGCAATGTCTATCAGCACATTGCTATCAAGCATGTAGCGGATCACAGTTCGACTTCATCCAGTGGCAGCATGTCACTGTCGTCGTCGATATCCGGAAAGTCGGATGCGGCAAGCGGTGGCTGCCTACGTAGCCACTGCAGAATTTCCTTTGGGGAACGCTCGCGCACGTCGGGCACCAGCGTAAGCGTTCCATCCGCTTCCTTACGGATCGTCACCTCATCCCCTTCGAACTCGAACTCCTTAGGGATCCGAACTGCCCGGCTTCTACCATTCATGAAGACGCGGACACGCTGTTCTTTAACACTCTCAAGCACGGCGACCTCCATTTGGCATATGCCAGGACATATGCCAAAACTCGTGAACTTGCAATTAGGGCGGATTACTCCGCCGCCACGCCTAAGCGCATGCGCTCCATCTCGATCAAAGCGCGGCGGTATTCGACCGGCATGACTTTCCGGAACATCGGCCGGTAGGTCGCCCAATCGTCGAGGATCGCCTTGGCGCGCGTCGAACCAGTGTAGTGCGCATGGTTCGAGATCAGCTTGACCAACCGCTCCTCGTCATGGCGGGTCATGTCGCCGGATACGTCGACGCGCCCCTTATGCATGAGATCGCCGCCATGGTGATGCAGCTTTTCGAGCATGTCGTCCTCTTCCGGAACCGGCTCGAGCTCGACCATCGCCATGTTGCAGCGCTCGGCGAAGTCGCCCGCTTCATCCAGCACATAGGCCACGCCACCCGACATGCCGG
Organism: Tianweitania populi; assembly: GCF_014652875.1. Classification (GTDB taxonomy): domain Bacteria; phylum Pseudomonadota; class Alphaproteobacteria; order Rhizobiales; family Rhizobiaceae; genus Tianweitania; species Tianweitania populi. The sequence continues at coordinate 1,511,844 of NZ_BMZQ01000001.1, forward strand.
CTGCGAAGTTGCGGCCGGTCTGGCCGATCACGACGACAAGACCACCGGTCATGTATTCGCAGCCATGGTCGCCCACGCCTTCGACAACCGCGATCGCACCCGAGTTGCGGACAGCGAAGCGCTCGCCAGCCACGCCGCGGAAGTAGCACTCGCCTTCGGTCGCGCCGTAAAGCACGGTGTTGCCGACGATGATCGAGTCTTCCGGCACGATGCGCGTATCTTCCGGCGGCCGGATGACGATCTTGCCGCCAGACAGCCCCTTGCCGACATAGTCGTTGCCGTCGCCGATCAGCTCGAAGGACACGCCGCGCGTCAGGAAGGCGCCGAAGCTTTGGCCGGCCGTGCCGGTCAGCTTCACCTGGATCGTGTCTTCCTTCAAACCGCGATGGCGGAAGCGCTTGGCGACTTCGCCCGACAGCATGGTGCCGGCCGAGCGATCGACATTGTGGATGCTCTCCTCGATCACCACCGGCTGACGGCTTTCAAGTGCCGGCATCGCCTTTTCGATCAAGCGGCGATCAAGCACGTCGTCGATCGGATGAACCTGACGTTCGGTCCAATAGGTCGCTTCCTTCGGCGCCTCTGGCTTGAAGAACATGTTGGTGAAGTCGAGACCCTTCGCCTTCCAATGCTCGATCAGCTCTTCCTTGGCGAGCAGCTCGGACTGGCCGATGATGTCGTCGATCCTGGTGTAGCCCATTTCCGCCATGAGCTGCCGCACCTCTTCCGCCACATAGAAGAAGAAGTTGATGACATGCTCCGGCGTGCCCTTGAAGCGCTTGCGCAAGACCGGGTCTTGCGTTGCCACGCCCACCGGGCAGGTGTTGAGATGGCACTTGCGCATCATGATGCAGCCGGCCGCAATCAAAGGCGCGGTGGAGAAGCCGAACTCGTCGGCGCCCAGAAGCGCGCCGATGATGACGTCGCGACCGGTGCGCAGACCGCCGTCGACCTGCAGGGCAATGCGCGAGCGAAGGCCGTTCAGCACCAGGGTCTGATGCGTTTCGGCCAGGCCCATCTCCCAAGGGCTGCCGGCATGCTTGATCGAAGTGAGCGGTGAAGCGCCGGTGCCGCCATCAAAGCCGGAGATCGTGATATGATCGGCGCGCGCCTTCGCGACGCCGGCCGCAACCGTGCCGACGCCGACTTCCGACACCAGCTTGACGGACACATCCGCTGCCGGATTGACGTTCTTCAGGTCATAGATGAGCTGCGCCAGATCCTCGATCGAATAGATGTCGTGATGCGGCGGCGGCGAAATCAGGCCGACACCAGGCGTCGAGTGACGGGTCTTAGCGATGGTCGCATCGACCTTGTGTCCGGGCAACTGGCCGCCCTCGCCGGGCTTGGCGCCCTGCGCGACCTTGATCTGCATCATGTCGGAATTGACGAGATATTCGGTCGTGACGCCGAAGCGGCCCGACGCGATCTGCTTGATGGCAGAGCGCTCCGGATTGGACGAACCGTCGAGCAGCGGCAGATAACGGTCCGGCTCCTCGCCGCCCTCGCCCGTGTTCGACTTGCCGCCGATCGCGTTCATGGCGCGCGCCAGCGTCGAATGGGCTTCGCGGCTGATGGAGCCGAAGCTCATCGCGCCGGTGGAGAAGCGCTTGACGATCTCGGCTGCGGGTTCGACCTCATCGATCGAAACGGCTGCACGGCCAGTATCCTCAGCCTTGCGGATCTTGAACAGGCCGCGAATGGTTTGCGCGCGCGCAGCATGGCTGTCGACCTGTTCGGAATACTCTTTGAAGGTCTCCCACGAGTTCTTGCGCACGGCATGCTGCAGCGTCGCCACCGCGTCCGGCGACCAGATGTGGCTCTCGCCGCGCATCCGGTACATATACTCGCCGCCGACTTCCAGCGCATTGCGCAGCACCGGATCGGAACCAAACGCATCGGCATGGCGGCGAATGGTTTCTTCCGCCACTTCATCAAGCCCCACGCCCTCGATCAGGCTGGCAGTGCCCGCGAAATACTGGTGCACGAAGGTGCTGCGCAAGCCGATCGCGTCGAAGATCTGCGCGCCGCAATAGGACTGGTAGGTCGAGATGCCCATCTTGGACATGACCTTGAGCAGGCCCTTACCTACCGACTTGATGTAGCGATAAACGATCTCGCTCGCGTCGACCTCCGGCGGAAATTCGCCGCGCTTGTGCATGTCGGTGAGCGTATCGAACGCCAGATATGGGTTGATCGCTTCCGCGCCATAGCCCGCAAGGCAGGCGAAGTGATGCACTTCGCGCGGCTCGCCGGTTTCCAGCACAATGCCGACCGAGGTGCGCAGCCCCTTGCGGATCAGGTGATGATGTACGGCAGCCGTGGCCAGCAACGCCGGAATGGCAATGCGGTCCGGCCCGATCTGGCGGTCCGACAGAACGATGATGTTGTAACCGCCCGCAACCGCTGCTTCCGCACGCTCGCAAAGGCGCTCAACCGCACCCTTCATGCCGGCCGCACCCTCCTGCACGGAATAGGTGAAGTCGATCGTCTTGGTGTCGAAGCGGTCTTCCGTGTGGCCGATGGAACGGATCTTTTCGAGATCGCCATTGGTCAGGATCGGCTGGCGCACTTCAAGCCGCTTGCGGCGCGAAGAGCCTTCCAGATCGAAGATGTTCGGCCGCGGTCCGATGAAGGACACGAGGCTCATCACCAGCTCTTCGCGGATCGGATCGATCGGCGGGTTGGTGACCTGCGCGAAGTTCTGCTTGAAATAGGTGTAAAGCAGCTTCGACTTGTCCGACATGGCCGAAATCGGCGTATCGGTGCCCATCGAACCCACGGCTTCCTGACCGGTGGTCGCCATCGGCGCCATCAGGATCTTGGTGTCTTCTTGCGTATAGCCAAAGGCCTGCTGGCGATCGAGCAGCGACACGTCGCGGCGCAGCGCGCGCGGCTCCACCGGCTTCAGGTCTTCGAGAATGAGCTGCGTGTTCGACAGCCATTGCTTGTAGGGGTTGGCGGTGGCGATCTCGGACTTCACGTCTTCGTCCGAAATGATCGCACCCTTTTCCAGGTCGATCAGCAACATCTTGCCCGGCTGCAAACGCCACTTCTTGATGACGCGGCTCTCGTCCACCGGCAGAACGCCGGCTTCGGAAGCCAGGATGACGCGATCATCGTCGGTGACGAGATAGCGTGCCGGGCGCAGACCGTTGCGGTCGAGCGTCGCGCCGATCTGGCGGCCATCGGTGAAGCACACGGCGGCTGGGCCATCCCACGGCTCCATGAGGGCCGCGTGATATTCGTAGAACGCCTTGCGCTCGGGCGTCATCGACTTGTTGCCGGCCCAGGCTTCCGGGATCAGCATCATCATGGAATGCGCGAGGCTGTAGCCGCCCTGCGTCAGGAATTCGAGCGCATTGTCGAAGCAGGCCGTATCCGACTGGCCTTCATAGGAGATCGGCCAGAGCTTGGCGATGTCGTTGCCAAACAGCTCCGAATCGACGGAAGCCTGACGCGCGGCCATCCAGTTGACGTTGCCGCGCAGCGTGTTGATCTCGCCGTTATGCGCAACCATGCGATAGGGATGCGCCAGCTTCCACGACGGGAAAGTGTTGGTGGAGAAGCGCTGATGAACGAGGATCAGCGCGCTTTCGAAGCGCGGATCGCTGAGATCCTTGTAATAAGCGCCGACCTGATAGGCCAGGAACATGCCCTTGTAGACGATCGTGCGCGCCGACAGCGACACGATGTAGGCGCCCACGTCGCGATTGCCGTTTTCCTGGTAGATCCGGCCGGAAATGACCTTGCGCAGGATATAAAGCCGCCGCTCATAATCATCGTCATCGGCGATCTCCGGCGCACGTCCGATAAAGAACTGGCGATGAACCGGCTCCGACGCGGCAATATCGGGCGCCTTGGACAGCGAGGAATTATCCACCGGCACATCGCGGAAGCCGATCAGCGGCTGGCCTTCGGACTGCGCGGCTTCGCGGATGATGTCTTCGATATGCGACTGCACCTCGGCGTCACGCGGCATGAAGATGTGGCCGACGGCATACTGCCCGGCAACAGGCAGTTCGATGCCTTGCGCAGCCATCTCCTCGCGGAAGAATCGGTCGGGGATCTGCACCAGCACGCCCGCGCCATCGCCCATCAGCGGATCCGCACCCACTGCGCCGCGATGCGTCAGGTTTTCCAGCATCTGCAGACCGTCGAGCACGATCTGGTGCGACTTGACGTTCTTCATCTGAGCGATGAAGCCGACGCCGCAGGCATCGTGCTCGTTACGAGGGTCATAGAGCCCTTGCGCTTTCGGCAGTCCGCCCGGCAGGGCGGCGGTTTTCGTGGCAGCAGTCCCGGCAAGGGTCTGCGTGACGCGAAGCGTGTCGTCCTTCATGGGTACTGCCTCCAGTTGAGTGATCCGGCCTGGATCACGAGCGCGCGGCGAGCCGGAACGGAAGGCAGAATGACCTCCGACCGGCAAGAGATGCAAGATCAAGATGAGACAGCATTGCTGTCCTATATTCGTATGGCAGATTACGCCGACTGCCACAAGACCGAAACGTGACAAAATCGTCGCTGCAACGCAACAAGCGCAAAGGTGGCTCGGATCATCCGCAATATTGTTGCTTAGGCTACAGGCGTTCTTGAAAGGGTCTTTCGATCGCCAAGTAGCGCTTGCGTCCGCCCGTCCAAAGGGATCAAGGTCGCCGCGCTCAAAGCAGAGCCTTCTTTTATCCAAGACGTGACGGTATCCATGCATTTCGCTTCAGACAACTGGGCCGGCGCCCACCCCTCCATCGCTGAAAGCCTCGTGCGCCATGCCGGCGGTTTTGCACAGGCCTATGGCACGAGCGAACTCGATCGCCGCGTCGAACAGCGATTCGCCGAGATCTTCGAGCGCGAATGCGAAGTGTTCTTCGTTGGGACAGGCACGGCGGCGAACGCGCTGTCGCTGACCGCCTTCAACAAGGCCGGCGGCGTCGCCTTCTGTCATCGCGAAGCGCATGTGATCGAAGACGAATGCGGCGCGCCGGAGTTCTTCCTCGGCGGCTCGCGCCTGCATGGCGTCGATGGTCCTGATGGCAAGATCACGCCGGAGAATCTGCAAAAGGCGATCGCCCGCTTTCCCGCAGGCTTCGTGCATAGCGGTCGCCCGATGGGCGTGACGATCACGCAGGCCACGGAAATTGGCACCGTTCATTCCCTTGATGAACTGGACGCGATCAGCGCCGTGTGCCGCGAGCACGATTTGCCGCTTCACATGGATGGCGCGCGCTTTGCCAACGCACTCGTGTCGCTGGATGTGTCGCCCGCCGAAATGACCTGGAAGCGCGGCGTGGACATGGTGTCCTTCGGCGGCACCAAGAATGGTTGCTGGTGCGCCGAAGCCATCATCATCTTCGGCAACCGCTTTACCGGCGAGCTGCCTTACATCCGCAAACGCGGCGCACAGCTTTTCTCCAAGACGCGCTTCATCGCAGCGCAATTCGAAGCCTATCTGGAAGACGATTTGTGGTTGAAGACGGCGCGTCAGGCCAATGCCATGACGACCCGGCTGGCGCAGGTGTTCGAGCAGGCTCCGGGAGCGCGGCTTGCCTGGCAACCGCAGGCCAACGAGATCTTTGCAATCCTGAACGACACCACCGCCGAACGGCTGCGGTCAGCGGGCGCGGTGTTTGCGCCGTGGAAGCTGCCGCGTGTGACCGATGTCGTGCTTGAACAGAACGAGCAGCTTTACCGCTTCGTCACGAGCTTCGCGAGCACCGACGATCATGTCGATCAGGTGCAGCGTCTTCTCACCAACGCCTAAAACAAAAGCGGCGCCCGTGAGGGCGCCGCTTGCAGTCCGCTACGACTAAAAAGATCAGGCAGCCTTGGCTTCGATCTGCTTCGCGCTGTTTGCAGCTGGAGCGATCTCGATCTTGCGAGGCTTCAACTCTTCCGGAACATTGCGCTTCAGATCGATGTGAAGCAAGCCGTTCTTGAGCGTCGCGCCGGTGACCTCGACATGGTCGGCCAGCTGGAAGCGACGCTCGAAGGTGCGCGAAGCGATGCCGCGATAAAGCAGCTCGACGCCCTCTTCCTTGTCGGCTTCGTTGCGCTCGCCCTTCACCGTCAGCACGTTGCGGTGAGCCTCGATCGAGATCTCCTGATCCGAGAAGCCCGCAACCGCCATGGAAATGCGGTAAGCATCCTGGCCGGTGCGTTCGATGTTGTAAGGGGGATAGCTGGTGCCGGCATCCGGCTGGTTGACCTGGTCAAGCATGCCGAAAAGACGGTCGAAACCGACAGTGGAGCGGTAAAGCGGCGAAAAATCAAACTGACGCATGGGTCTGTTCTCCTGGTGAGCAACATGGTTTTTGCGTGTGACCGAACATGGAACCCGGTTGGCGTTCCGTCCTGTCAGCGGCCCCAATCTTGGCGACCGCAAGGGATAGGTGGTGAGGCCCGTTTGGCCTTTCAAGAGATTTTCTGATGCTGGCGAGAACGATTTTCACCGACCGCCTGCATGCGCCATGAATGGAAAATGAACCATGCTTTCCGGCTCGGTTCAGGCGGCACGTCCTAAAGGTGCAACCACAATCCCGCAGATCGCGAACACCTAGTTCGCCTAAAGGCAGGACCGGGTTGCAACGTCCCTTCCTCCTGGTTCAGCAGGCCGGAAGCATCGCAGGGTGCTTTCGGCCTTTCTGCGTTCTTCCCCCAAAGACCGGAAGCGCATCCACCTAGATTTCAGGCAAAAAAAAGCCGGATCGAAACGACCCGGCTGAGTTATTGGAGTGCCAATTAAGGCTGACCTCCAGAGGGGAACACTCTCGAGCGCTAATGGGAGGAGAACGCGCTCAGGAGATGACTGTGATATGAGCCATTCTTGCCTAATGTTCAAGCACCTCATTTTGCATCGCACCCATGCAGAAAGGCATTAGTGTTGCACTTCGCTATGCCACTGGGCAGAAGTCGGTGAACAAACAGGCATTTAGCCTTTGTTAACAAATCACTGAGGAACAGTAACAGCGCGGCGTGCCGCCTGAACAAGCACTCTGTTCAATGCTGCATCGCACAATGAAGAGCAGCCAAACGCTGCTCTTATCGATGTTAGAGAGCCAGACAGCAGGCCATAGACCCAGCCAACGCGCTTAATAGGCCCAGCTGCGCGCTTTCGACAAAAGGAAGTCGCGGAAGACGTGCAGCTTCACCTGCTGCTTCATGGCGTCGGGATACGCAAAGAAGGTGTCGTAGGTCGGCACTTCGGTATCCGTCATCAGCTGAACAAGGCCGGTCTCCTTGCCGACCATATAGTCCGGCAGCATCGCAATGCCCGCCCCGCGCTGCACGGCGCGCTTGACCGATAGAATGTCGTTGATCTGGAGCGTCGCGGGACGCCGGATCCCTTCCGGCTTCCCGGCCGTTTCCAGCCAATTGAGATGCGCGAGCTGGCTCGGCACCGGCTCGCCAAAGGTCACGATGCGATGCTTGTCGAGATCGTCGATGCTTTCCGGCATCCCATGCTTGGCGAGATAGGTCGGCGCGGCATAAAGATGAAAGTGCATGGTGAAGAGCCGGCGCTGGATCAGGTCCGGCTGTTGCGGCTGGCGCAGGCGGATCGCGCAATCGGCGTGGCGAAGCGTCAGATCCAGCTCTTCGTTGGCCAGAATGATCTGCAGCTGGATTTCCGGATAAAGATCCAGGAACTCCTGCACGCGCTCGGTCAACCAGGCAGCGCCGAGGCCAACCGTGGTGGTCACGCGCAGAACGCCGGATGGCTTGTCTTTGGTCTCGGTCAGCTGGCTGCGGACATTTTCCAGCTTCATCAGCACGTCATGCGCCGTGCGGAACAGAAGCTCGCCCTGTTCGGTCATAACAAGACCGCGCGCGTGACGGTGGAACAGCGGTACGCCGACATCCTGTTCGAGTGCGCTGACCTGGCGGGAAATAGCCGACTGCGACAGGCGGAGCTTTTCCGCCGCATGGGTGAAGGATCCAGCCTCAGCCGCCGCGTGGAAAACCCGCAGCTTGTCCCAATCCAGTGCCATCAGTCCCCCTCGGCGTCACTCCAGACGCCGTATCAATCCTACTCCGCCGCCTCGCGGTGAACTTCCAGGCCGGCCAGATAGCGTTCGGCTTCCAGCGCGGCCATGCAGCCCATACCCGCGGCCGTCACGGCCTGGCGATAGATGTCGTCCGTGACGTCGCCAGCTGCGAACACACCCGGGATCGACGTTGCGGTCGAATCGGGCGCACTCCACAGATAGCCGTTCGGCTTCATCTTCAGCTTGCCTTGGAACAGTTCCGTGGCGGGAGCATGACCGATTGCAACGAACACACCGTCCACAGGCATCTCCTTCACCGCACCGGTGTGGGCATCCTTCAACCGAATGCCATTAACCGAAGGCGGCAGCGGCTTCTTGGCGGGCTCGCCGACGATCTCGTCCACCACCGTGTTCCAGAGAACGGTGACATTATCCTTCGCCATCAAGCGCTCGCGCAAGATACGCTCGGAGCGGAACTCGTTGCGGCGATGCACGACCGTAACGTGGCGCGCGAGGTTGGAGAGATACAGCGCTTCCTCGACCGCCGAGTTTCCGCCGCCCACCACAACCACATCCTTGCCGCGGTAGAAGAAGCCATCGCAGGTCGCGCAGGCCGAAACACCGAAGCCCATGAAGGCCGTTTCGCTGGGCAGACCGAGCCACTTGGCCTGCGCGCCGGTCGCAATCACCAGGGCATCGCAGGTGTAGATCGTGCCGGAATCGCCAGTGAGCCGGAACGGGCGAACATCGAGATCGACAGACGTAATGAGGTCGTTGACCAGGTCGGTGCCGACATGCTCCGCCTGCTTCATCATCTCGCCCATCAGCCAGGGGCCCTGCACCGGATCGGCGAAGCCCGGATAATTCTCGACCTCAGTGGTGATCATCAGCTGGCCGCCCTGCTGCATGCCGGCAATCAGCATCGGCTTCAGCATGGCGCGGGCGGCATAGATTGCGGCCGTGTAGCCGGCCGGGCCCGAACCGATAATCGCAACGGGTGCGTGGCGCGTGGTCATGGGAAAGCCTCTTGGTGGCCGCGCAGAACCCTCGCGGCCTTTCTCTATATATTGAGCGGAATGTAGGACTTTGCTGCTACTGCTTGCAAGGCAAGCCATACGCTATCCCAAGCTCATTCGCGCTCAAACGCCTGGGAAGCTAGGCGATGGCCGAACTTTGGTTTATGCGAAGGTAGCCGCATCCCGCGATTGTCCCTCCCTGTCAGAGCACCATCCGAGCCGCCATGACTTTGAAAGCCGATCTGGATGCCATCGACTGGAAGATCCTGCGCGAGTTGCAGGATGATGGCCGCATGACCAATGTCGAACTGTCGCGCCGCGTCGGCATATCGGCGCCGCCTTGTTTGCGGCGCGTGAAGCGGCTGGAAGATCAGGGCATCATCCGGCAATATCGCGCACTGCTCGACAATGCAGCACTCGGTATGACGGTCGTGGCCTTCGCGCTGGTCGGCCTCAATCGCCAGTCCGATGGCGACCTCAAGGCCTTCTCCAAATTGGTAGAGGGCTGGCCGATCGTCCGTTCAGCCTGGATGGTGTCAGGCGAATCGGACTTCTTTCTGCACTGCGTTGCCGCCGATCTCGCAACCTTTCAGAGCTTCGTGATCGAGGTCCTGACCTCCGCCCCCAATGTCGACACGGTGCGCACGGCACTCACCATCCGCCAGGTCAAGGACGAGGGTCGCGTGGCAATCGACCAGGCCATGCAGGGCTTCTAAACCAGCAAGTCCCCGACGCGCTGGCGGAAGCCGGCATCAATCGCTTCGTAGCGCTTGCGGGCAGCCAAACCCAAGGCGCGCTTTTCCGCATCCGGCATCGCCATGATCCGCTCGATCGCAGCTTCTAATCCTGTGGGATCGACATAGAAATTCGTGCCGAGATGGCGGGGTTCGCTACGACCGTAGGGCACGAGCACGCCGCACGTCGGATCGACATGCTCGTTCATCGGCGGCGCATCGGTGGTCACCACAAGCGCGCCGACGGAAAGGCCCTCAAGAAGATGGTGGCCCCAGCCTTCCGAGCGCGAGGGGCAAAGATGCACGCCGCATGCGTTCTGCAGGTGCTTGAGCGCCTCATCATCGAGATAGCCCGACATCAGCCGGACATTGGCGGGTACACCGCCGGGCGCATTGTCGGCCTTCTGCACCAGCACGAGTTCCGGCCATTCCGGATGCTTGCGCCAGAGATCCAGCACGTCTTCCGTGCCCTTCAGCGTGCTGCCGCCGGCCAGATGAAAGAAGCGGCCGAAATCCTTTGGCACATCCGGCAACAAACGGTCAGGCGAGGAAAAGCCGAGATAGCTGGTCGGAACACCGAGCGCGCTGAACACCGCTTCGCCATGCCGCGTTTTCGCCAGCACCCGGTCCACATGCCGCAACCGTCCGATCTGCCGGCGCGGAAAACGCTCCTGGTTGGGGACGAGAAACGTCTCATCCGAAGCCGCACCGAACCATCCGGGGAAGGCACGTTCCAGATGGACGATCCGCTTGGCACGCTTGATGCGCAGCAAACGCTGCCACCAGCTGCGCTGCTTGATCGTGGCATAACCCGCCTGGCCGCCCGCTTCCGCGATGGCCGCCTGTAGGATTTCGGCGTCTCGCGTCAGGCCGTAGCTGTTCGACTTGCCGAGGATCAGCGTGGAAGGCAGTGTGTCGCTCACGACGTCGCGCCCTGCCACAGCCGTTCATAAACGGCCTGAATCGCATCCGCCTCGCCTTCCAGTGGGAAGGTCGCGCGCGCATGCGCAAGGGCTTTGAGCCCGTGAGCCTCAGCCAGCGCGGGATCGTCGAGATAGACCTGAATCGCGCGCAGCAAGGCCGCACCATCGCCAGCCGGCACCACGGCTCCCGTTGCGCCCGGAACGATCATCTCTGCATAAGCGCCGGCATCACTCGCCACCACGGCGGCACCAGAAGCCATCGCTTCGAGCGGCGTCAGGCCGAAGCCCTCATTTCGCGACGGCGCGACGTAAAGCGACACGCGCTGATACCATGGCTTGATATCCGGCACTTCGCCGAGAAAGCTTATGCGCTCGCTCAGGCCTGCAGCCGCGATCTGCGCTTCCAGACCATCTGCAAAGGCGCGATTATCGTCCGTCACGCGCCCGGTGATCACGGCGGTCCACCCCGGATAGCGCGGCAGCAAAGCGATCATCGCGGCCACGAAGAGGTCCGTGCCCTTCTGCTCGCGAACCCGCCCGAAGCAACCGATCAGGCGCTGTTCGGCAAAACCCGCCTCAGCCACAGCCGCTCCCCGATCCTCTGCCGGCACGAAGCCCGAAAGATCAACCCCATGACGGATCACCGTATGGGGCACATGAAGAAAGCTGCCGGAACGCGCGCTGGTGGCAATCACCGCATCCATGCGGCGGATCAGCCATTTGGTGAAAGGCTTGTGGTCGCGCTGGGCAGCGGAGGTGAAAACGAGCTTCATCGGCGCGCGAAAAACATCGCGCAACAGAATGCCGCCGATCATCTCGACATTGCGCCGCGCATGCCAGATGCGGAAGGCACGCCCTTCCGGCCGCTTCAGCAGACCGAAGACCTGGCTCCACCGCATGCGTGGCACGAAATTGGGCAACCCAGCGCCCAGACTGGCAATCGGAAACCGCTGCGCCTGCAGCGGCAGAAGCTGGATGATCGTGCTGGTAACGCCCGACAGCCGCTTCTTGAAATTGGGCGCAACAACAAGAAGGCGCGCGACATCAACGTCACGCGCCTTCTTGAAAGCGATATGCCTGGTGTCAGCCAAAGCGGACGTTGACGATCTCGTAGCCGCGCGCGCCACCGGGCGCGTTCACCTCGATCGTGTCGCTGATCTTCTTGCCAATCAGCGCGCGGGCAATTGGCGATGAAATGGAGATCCGACCAAGCTTCACATCGGCTTCCTGGTCGCCGACGATCTGATAGGTCTTCTTTTCTTCCGTGTCCTCGTCCACGAGCTCCACGGTCGCGCCGAACTTCACGGTATTGCCCGTCAGTTTGGATACGTCGATGACCTCGGCGCGTGCGATCAGGTCTTCCAGCTCGTTCACGCGGCCTTCGTTCAGGCTCTGCGCTTCCTTGGCCGAGTGGTATTCAGCATTTTCCGAAAGATCGCCATGCGCGCGGGCTTCCGAGATCGCCTCGATGATGCGCGGCCGCTCGTCCTGCTGGCGCCAGCGCAGCTCTTCCTTGAGCGCTTCGAAACCGCCCCCGGTCATCGGAACCTTGTTCATCTCCAAAACCCTCCATACTCCGTGCCTTGTGTCCGACACGGTGCTCGAAGCCACAAATGAAAACGGCCCGATAGCAACATGGCTAGCGGACCCGCAAATAGCGTTCTTAAGCCTAATATAACCATCCGCCACGGGGATGCCACACACTATTTCCGCCACGCGACAATCAGCCGGCTGTGATGGCTGGCGGGGCGGGGAGATCGCTGTGGCTCCTTTTCAGTGTCACGCGAATAGGCTAGCGCGGCGAACATGACCCGCGTTCAAGCCAATCTCGTTCTTCTCCTTGCCGGTGCCATCTGGGGCATGGGCTTCGTTGCGCAGGCAACCGCCATGGAAACCATGGGGCCGCTGCTGTTCGTCGGGTCTCGCTTTCTGGTAGCAACGCTCTGCGTGATTCCCTTTGCCGTCAGGGAAGCGCGCAAGGCGCCGGCGACACTGACCACGTCGCAATGGCTGGCTTTCGCCTGGGTCGGGCTGATGCTGTTTTCCACGATCACCGCACAGCAATTCGGCTTGCTCACCACCAGCGTGACCAATTCCGGCTTTCTGACCGGCCTTTATGTGGTCATGACCCCGATCCTCGGCATCGTGTTGTTCCGCCAGTTTCCGCATGTCGTTGTCTGGCCTGCCGCTCTGTGCACGCTCTGCGGCATCTTCCTGCTGTCCGGCGGGACCTTGGCGGGTCTGACCACCGGCGACTGGCTGACGATCCTCGCGGCCTTCTTTGCGGCGCTGCAAGGCCTGTTTATCGCCCGTAGCGCAGCCCAAACGGGCAGGCCGATCACGCTTGCCGTGACGCAGTTTGCCGTTTGTGCCGTCCTAGGTCTGACCGCCGCCTTTGTTTTCGAACCTGTCAGCCTGGACGCCCTTCGCGGCGCCGCGGTTGAAGTGCTTTACGCCGGCATGTTTTCGGGTGCCGTGGCGTTCACGCTCATGGCCATTGGGCTGCGCTACACGACGGCCTTGCAGGCCGCGATCTTCCTGTCGTCGGAAGCGGTGTTTGCGGCCCTGTTCGGCGCGATCTTCCTGGGCGAGCGTCTGCCTTCCGCTGGTTTTGCGGGATGCGCGTTGATTCTCATCTCGATGCTCGCCGTGGAGATCGTGCCTGCGCTGCGGGCGCGACGGGCCGCACGCCTCAGCCCTTGAAGATCAGCGCAGCACCTCCGGCAATGAGCGCAAAGCCCAGCACGTGGTTCAGCGTCAGCGCTTCCTTCAGGTAGAACACCGAGAACACCGCGAACACGACCAGCGTGATGACCTCCTGGATCGTCTTCAACTCGGCAGCGGAATAAACCGCGCTGCCGATGCGGTTGGCGGGCACAGCCAGCCAATATTCGAAGAACGCGATACCCCAGCTCACAAGCACGACGGTCCAGAGCGCCGCGCCCTTGAACTTGAGGTGGCCGTACCAGGCGAATGTCATGAAGACATTGGACGCGACGAGCATCAGGATCGGAAGAAGACGCGGGGCGAGCAGTTCGGACATCGGGAGGCTCCAGAAGAGGGTTGTGGCATCTCTGCCGCAAGCTTGCGTCTGTCAATCGAAGGATCGCGGCGACCCCGTTGCCGCCGCAGTTCGATGCTCCATCTAGGTGCGATGACATCATCCTTGCGGACCAGTGTTTGCGCTGCCCTGATGCTCGGCGGCGTTATTGTCGCCCTGCCCGGCTTCGGTTTGGCGCAGTCGCAAGACGCGGCACCCGCCCTGCCGCAGACCATGCCTGCTCCGAAGGCGAACCCGGAGGATGAGCCGGCACCGGACGAGAAGGCCGGCGAACAGCCTGCCTCGAACGAGGGCGAACAGCCTTCGTCGAACGAGGGCGAACAGCAGCAGGAACTCCCGGCAAGCCCGCCCAAACCGCAAGCCAATCCCGAGGACCCCTCTCCGCCGAAAGAAGCACAAGAGGTCCCCGGCGAACCGCGATCAGACGAAGAACCTCAACAGCCGCAAGCGCTGCCGGTAGCGCCGCCCGAGCCGGAAACCCGTCCGGCCGATGCGCCGAAGACGGAAAAGCCCGACGATACCGCCAAAAAGGAAGAAGATGCCCCGGCGCAGAAGCGTGCAGACGGGCCGCGTCCGGAACAGGGACCGCCTTTGCCGAACTCGCTTGTCGGAACAAAGCCCGAGACCGAACTCACCTGCCGCGCGGAACTGAAGACGCTCGGCGTCGTGTTCGAGGATCGCGGCCCTGAGAGCGGCGAGGACGGCTGTTCGATGCCCTATCCCGTCTCGATCTCCAACTTCGGCGGCGGCATCAAGGTCGAGCCGTCGGTGGTCGCGAACTGCTCGGTTTCACTCACTATGGCCAAGTTCCTGCAGACCAAGGTCAAGGACGCCGCGCAGAAGCATCTGAAGACGGACATCACCGCCATGGCGAACGGATCAGGCTATGTGTGCCGGCCACGGCACGGCACGCAGAAACTGTCCGAACATGCCCTCGGTAACGCCATCGACATTATGAGTTTCACCCTGGCGGACGGTCGCTCGGTTGTGGTCGAGAAAACCACCGACAAGGCTGAAGCCGATTTCCTGGCCGAAGTTCGTGCCGCCGCATGCGGACCCTTCACCACCGTGCTGGGACCGGGATCGGACTCAGATCACGCCAACCACTTCCATCTCGATCTGGCCGACCGCCGCCCTGGCGTGACCTTCTGCCAATAAGCAACATTGATTCAAAGTTTCATCATGGTGAATCAAAGGTTGCGGACCACCAGCTAAGTCCTTGTTCTGACTGATCCTGCCTCATTGTAGACACAGGCCTGAAGATCCAACCTGAGGCTTCCTTTACCCTTGCATCCTAGTCTCGGACGTCTCTTTCAAGGGAACTCCGATGCCGTCCCGTCCCCTTTCCCGCTCACGCGCTTCGACCATCGCCCGCCGTGCAACACTGCTCACGGCAGCACTCGCGCTGCTCGGCCTGTCGGCATGCGGCAACCGCAGCGAGACAAGCCGCTCCAGCACTAGAACAACAGGGTTGCAGCGGCTTGTCCCGTCCAACCCGATGATGGTCGGCTATCCCCGCATGAGCTTGCCGATGTCGAGCGCTGGCGCGGCCACAATGCCTGCGGAGGAAGTCGCCTGCCGACGCGCGCTGAAGCGCATGGGCGTGGCTTACCAGGATCTCCAACCCATCAACGATGGCGGCTCCTGCCGTATCGATTATCCCGTCAAACTGATGGGCTTTTCCGGCAATATCGAGATGAAGCCCGCAGCCACTCTGACTTGCGACATGGCCTTGGCTTTCGCGACCTGGACCAAGGATGAGCTCGCGCCAAACGCCCGCTCGCGCTATTGGTCGGGCGTGAAAACAATCCACCAGGGATCAAGTTACTCCTGCCGCCGCATTGCCGGCACGACGGTTGCGTCCGAACACTCCAAGGGCAACGCGCTCGATGTCATGCGCATCGAGCTGAAGAACGGCCGCGACATCAAGGTGCAGAAGCAGGGCCTGTTCGCTTTCCGCGCCCGCGGCCTCCTCAACACGGTGCGTGCCGACGGCTGCTCCTATTTCACAACCGTACTTGGCCCCGGCTACAATGCCGATCACGCCGACCACTTCCACTTCGACATCAAGGAGCGTCGCAACGGTTACCGCGCCTGCCGTTGAGACACTGTGGAAGATCGGAAACCATCCACCATCCCAGCAGTTCTTGCAGGATTCCCACTTCGCATCGCAGCAGGTGTGATGGTAAGGAACCTGCATGGTCTACATTGAAGTTCTGATTGTCTTCGTTCTCGTCGTCGTCAACGGCTTGCTCGCCATGTCGGAGCTGGCCGTGGTTTCCTCCCGGCCAGCGCGGCTCAAGACCATGGCGGATCGCGGCTCGACCGGCGCCGCACGCGCCTTGAAGCTGGCCGCTGATCCCGGCCGTTTTCTATCCAGTGTTCAGATCGGCATCACGCTCGTCGGCGTCCTGTCCGGCGCCTTCTCCGGCGCGACCCTCGGTCAGCGCCTCACTGACGTTCTGATCCAGGCCGGCATGCCCAATGGCATCGCCGATGCGGTCGGCGTCGGCCTCGTTGTCGCCGTTATCACCTATGGATCGCTGATCATCGGCGAACTGGTTCCCAAGCAGATCGCCCTGCGCAATCCCGAAGCTGTCGCCGCAAAGGTGGCGCCGGGCATGACGGTTGTGGCGACGATCGGCGCTCCCCTCGTCTGGTTCCTCGACATTTCCGGTCGCGCCGTCTTGCACCTGTTGGGGCAGAAGGAAGAATCCGAAGAAAAGGTCACCGACGAGGAGATCAAGACGATCATCGCGGAAGCCGAGGGCGCCGGCGTCATCGAAACGGATGAGCGCGCCATGATCGCGGGCGTGATGCGCCTCGCCGACCGGACCGTGCGCGGCATCATGACCCCACGCACCGATGTCGACTGGATCAACGTTCAGTCAGACCAGCAGACCATCCGCGATGCTCTGGTCGAAACCTCGCATTCGCGCCTGCCCGCCGGCGACAACAGCGTCGATGACATGATTGGCGTGATCCAGACCCGCGAATTGCTGGCAGCGATCCTCACGGGCCAGGAGCTGGATATCAAGAGCTTCGTGCGCCAGGCGCCGATCGTGCATGACAATGCCGATGCGCTCGACGTCATCACCACCCTGCGCGAGGCCGATGTTCCAATGGCTCTCGTGCATGACGAGTACGGCCACTTCGAAGGCGTGGTGACCCCCGCTGACATCCTTGAAGCCATCACCGGCATGTTCAAGTCCGATGCCGACGAGGGCCCGAGCGTCATGCAGCGTGAAGACGGTTCCTGGCTGATCGCCGGCTACATGCCCGCCGACGAGATGGCCGACAAACTCGGCATCATCCTGCCGGAAAACCGCGACTACGAAACGGTCGCCGGCTTCATTCTGGCGCAGCTGTCCCATCTTCCCGCCACCGGCGAAACCTTGGAAGCCTTAGGCTGGCGCTTTGAGGTCGTTGATCTCGACGGCCGCCGCATCGACAAGATCATCGCGTCAAAAGCGGTCGAGACCCACAGGGTCACCCCAGTCTGAGGAACAGAAAAAAGGCCGCCGAAGCGGCCTTTTTTATTCCTCGTGGTCGCGCCCTTCCGAAGCGGCTTCGGTCGCTGCCGTGTCGGCGTCGCGGGCAGCCTTCAGCGCCTTCACATACCAGGTCAACTGGGCGATCATGTCCTGACCCGCCTGCTGCAGATGCGGGAAGTCCGAGATCGACTTGCCTTCGTTGACGATCGCTAGATACTCGCCGAACATGATGTGAACGGCATTGCGGATCGGCACCATCTGATCTTCGATCGCATTGAGGCGCAGCTGCTCGATGGCGCGCGCACCACCGACGCCGCCGTAGCCGACATAGGCCGCGACCTTCTTGTTCCACTGCGGATAAGCGTAGTCGATCGCGTTCTTCAGAGCGGCCGTGGGTCCACGCGTATATTCGGCCGCCGTGAAGATGAAGCCGTCCTGCTCGTCGAGCTTCTTCTGCCAGCGCAGGGCAACTTCGCTGCTGACGGTGCCATAGGCCGGCGAAACCGCCTCGTCGAAAATAGGCAGCGGGTAATCCTTGAGGTCGATGATCTCGACATCCAGTTCGCCGCTGGCACGCGCCAGTTCGGCAATCCACTGAGCGGGGCGTTCTGCAAAACGGTTGGCGCGAATGCTGCCGACGATGACGCCGATTTTAGGCTTGGACATAGCTGAAAATCCTTTTGTGCCGGGCAAAGCGCCCGCTAACAGGCCAAATGATCTGGTATCAAACAGATACCGGGGCTATATACGAAACTGCCTTCACGCCGCACAAGGAGGCACTTTTTCGATACCGCGGTCACCTCTAAGTAACTGGATCAAGCCTCATGCCACCCATCATTCACGGAAGCAGCGAAGCGTGTCAGGCGGTCAACAGCATCCTCAGCCGCGTTGGCGACAAGTGGACGGTGCTTGTGGTGGAACTGCTTGGCCAAGGTCCCCTGCGCTTCAACGAGCTGCGGCGTTTGATCGGCGGCATTTCGCAGAAGATGCTGACCACGACCTTGCGCGGGCTCGAGCGCGACGGCTTCGTCACCCGCACGGTGTTCCCCACAATCCCGCCGCGTGTCGATTACGAGCTGACCGATCTCGGGCGCGACCTGCTGGTGCCCGTCCATGCGCTTGGCGAGTGGGCACGGCTGAACACCGGCCGCGTTGCGAAAGCACGCGTCAGTTTCGATCTGAAGCAGAAAGATGAAGCGGCCTAGAGCAATTCCAGCAAAAGTGCGGAGTGGTTTTGCGTCAGGAATTGCGTCTAAATGAACAGCTAGAGCATTTCGGCGACTCTTCTTTCGCCGAAAATGCTCTAGCCTTCGGCCGGCACCGGCGTCGGCTTGCCATCCTTGTCCATCGCCACCATGACGATCTCGGCATGGGTGACGCGTTCGCGCAGGTCGCTCAGATAGCGTTTTGCCCAGGCTTCCACATACAGCGTAATCGATGTCCGGCCGATCTTCAGAATTTCGGTGCTGATCTCGAGCGTGTCGCCGATCTTGACCGGCTTCGCAAAAGCCATTTCCTTCACGGCAGCGGTCACGACGCGGCCCTTTGCACGCTCCGCCGCCCGCATGCCGCTGGCGAGATCCATCTGCGCCATCACCCAGCCGCCAAAGATGTCACCGGCCGCATTGGCATCGCCGGGCATGGCAAGGGTGCGCAGCGTTAGCTGCCCGCGGGGCTGGTCCGACATCGCGATCTCCTGAGCTCTGTTCTTCTGGCCTAGACAGTCCCGGCGACAGAGGCAACGCAAGCCAGGCTTCCCGTCGCTTTTTTCACAAGCGATGCCGGAGCACCGCGTAACGAGCAGGCCGGATGCTGGCTAGGCTGCGACTTCCTTTCAGAGCCGGCCCGTCCATGCAGACTTACGATTTCATCATTGTCGGCTCCGGTTCGGCCGGTTCCGTCGTGGCCGAGAAGCTATCCGCCAGCGGCCGCTTTTCCGTGATGGTGCTGGAAGCCGGCGGCACCGATCGGCGCTTCTACGTCCAGATGCCGCTGGGCTACGGCAAGACCTTCTACGATCCGGCAGTCAACTGGAACTACCGCACCGAGCCCGATCCGGGACTGGCCGGCAATGTCGATCACTGGCCGCGCGGCAAGCTGTTGGGCGGGTCGAGTTCGATCAACGCGATGGTCTGGATTCGGGGCGCGCGGGAGGATTATGAAGACTGGGCGGCCGCAGGAAATCCAGGCTGGAGCTATGACGATCTTCTGCCAACCTTCAAGGCGATCGAGGACAATCAGGCCGGCGCCGACGAATGGCGCGGGCGGGGTGGGCCGGTGCATGTCACGGACAATACCGGCTTCGTGCACCCCCTCACCCACCGCTTCCTCCAGGCAGGTCAAGAACTTGGTTTGCCCCACAATTCCGACTTCAACGGCGCGCATCAGGAGGGCGTCGGCATCTACCAGCTGACCACCCGCAACGGCCGCCGCATGTCGGCGGCACGCGCCTTTCTCTGGCCGGCGATGAAGCGACGGAATGTGCGGGTGGAAACGGCTGCGCATGTCACGCGCATCCTGTTCGAGGGCAAACAGGCCGTAGGGGTCGAGTACCGGCAGAACGGGCAGTTGAAGACCGCACGAGCGGGACGCGAGGTGATCCTGTCGGGCGGCTCGATCAACACGCCGCAGTTGCTGCAGCTGTCAGGCGTGGGTCCGGCTAAGCTGCTGCAGAGCTTTGATATTCCGGTTCTGATCGACAGCGGCCATGTCGGCGCCAACCTCCAGGATCATCTGGGCATCAACTACACCTGGCGGGCCAAGCAGAAGACTCTCAACCAGATCCTGCGGCCTTGGTGGGGAAAGGCGCTGGTGGGGAGCCAGTACCTGCTTCTCCGGCGGGGTCCCCTGTCCATGAGCATGAACCAAGGCGGCGGGTTTTTTCGCACCGACCCAGCTCATATCAGACCTAACATGCAACTCTATTTTCAGGCTTTCTCGACTGTCTTGCCCAAGCCGGGCGAGCGGCCGATCCTGTCGCCAGATCCTTGGCCTGGCTTCTCCATCGGCCTCTCCAACTGCCGCCCGTCAAGCCGCGGCGAGATCATGATCCGATCCGCCGATCCGTTTGAACAACCACGCATCACCCCCAATGCCTACTCCACGGAACACGATGTGGCGGAGATGCTGGATGCGGTGAAGTTCCTGCGGAAACTGGCGGCGACTTCCGCTTTTGCAGATGTCATTTCTGAAGAAGTGCTGCCGGGACCATCGATAAGGGATGACGATGCCCTGATCGACGACTTCAGACGCCGGTCGGGTACCGTTTACCACCCTGTTTCCACCTGCCGAATGGGAAAAAACGGGAAAAATTCCGTCGTAAATTCCCGTTTATCGGTTCACGACGCCGGAAATTTGCGGGTTATCGACGCCTCGATCTTCCCCTCCAACATCACCGGCAACACCAATGCGGCAGCTATTCTGACAGGCTGGAAGGGGGCCGAAATGGTGCTCGAGGATCATCGCTAGGAGACGCTCATGAAGATCACCGATGTGAAGACCTGGGTCGTCGGCAATCCGCCGCCGGGGATTGGCGGACGCTATTTCATCTTCGTCCGGCTCACCACGAATGGCGGGGTGCATGGCTATGGCGAAGCCTATTCGGCGAGCTTCGATCCGCATCTGACGGCCAGGATGATCGAGGATCTGGCAGGACGATTTTTCGTCGGGCACGATCCGCATGACATCGAGGTGTTCTTCCGACGCTCCTACTCGGTCGGCTTCTCGCAGCGGCCGGACCTGACGGTCATGGCCTGCTTCTCGGCGCTGGAGATTGCCTGCTGGGACATCATCGGCAAGGAGGCGGGCAAGCCGATCTACAAGCTGCTCGGCGGCAGAGTGCATGAAACGCTGCGGTCCTACACCTATCTTTATCCGCAAACAGGTTCGGTGCACACCAATGGCGGCGAGAGCGAAGGGCGCAACGTCTTCAACGATCCTGACCTCGCGGCGGAATGCGCGGTCGCCTATGTCGCGCAAGGGTTCGATGCGCTGAAGCTCGATCCGGCCGGACCCTATACGGTACATGACGGGCACCAGCCGCGGCTGGCAGATATCGACCTGTCCACACGCATGATGAAGGCAATCCGTGAGGCAGTGGGCGGCAAGGCTGATATCCTGTTCGGCACGCATGGGCAGTTCACGGCATCCGGTGCGCTGCGAATGGCGCGGGCGATCGAACCCTATGATCCGCTATGGTTCGAAGAGCCCTGCCCGCCCGATATGCCGGAAGTCATGGCCGAGATCGCGCGCGGTACATCGATCCCGATTGCAGCGGGAGAGCGGCTGGCGACGCGGTTCGACTTTGCGCGCGTGATCGAGCAGAGAGCGGCCAGCATTCTGCAGCCCAATCTCGGCCGCTCAGGCGGTATTCTGGAAACCAAGAAGATCGCTGCGATGGCGGAAGCCTGGCACATCCAGATCGCGCCGCATTGTTATTGCGGGCCGATCGTCGGCGCGGCGAACATTCAGCTGGCGGTGACGCTGCCGAACTTCCTGATTCTCGAATCCCTCAAGCAGTGGGATGGCTTTCATGCCACCCTGCTCAAGCGCAAGATCGAATGGCAGGACGGCCATGTCGTCCCGTCAGGAGAGCCGGGCCTGGGCGTCGAACTGGACGAGGCCGTCTGCGAGGCGCATCCCTGGACCGGAAGCGGCCTGCACCTCGAAATGAAGCAGGAGCCGCTGTCGCGCTAGCTCGCGGTGGCCGGCTGCATCGCGGCCACCAGATCCCGCACCGTTTCCTGCAACAAGCGCCGTCCGCCCGGCTGCCAACCGAGGGCCTGGAGGCGAGCGCTGGACATGACGTTGAAGGCGGAAATGTCGGCGGCGGGTGGCAGGGGATGGGCCATGCCCGACATGCCGCTGGCTTCTTGCGCGATGGCCAGGATGTCGCTGCGGTCGACCATCAGGTCGGACACGTTGAAGACCTTGCCGGACACGGCTTCTGACGTGGCCTCCAGAAGAAGCTCGATCGCGCGGGCGACATCGCGGCCATGCACTTCGGTGCCGGCGCGCGGCTCAATGGTGCGGCCGGCGAGCCAGTCGCGGATCAACGGCGTCCACTTGTCTTCGCGACCGGCAACGGCCGGGCCATAAACGCCGGTGACGCGCAGCGAGGTCGTGGTGAAGGTCTCATCGGCCAGTGCCTGCAAGCGGCGCTCGCCGGCAAGCTTTACTTCGCCGTACAGCGTGTCGGCGTGCGGGCGGGTGTCTTCATCCAGCACCTTGCCGGGCGGCTGGGTTCCGTAAACGGCGCGGGTGGACAGGAAGATGGTGCGCGCAACGCGGGCGGCCTTAGCTGCCTTGAACAGCGCTTCAGTGCCGTTGATATTGCGGACCTTGAAGCCTTCGGGATCGTCGCCCTCTCCGCCGCGGAAGTGGCCCGGCAGATGGTCGAAAGCGGCATGGATGAAGTTGCTGGCGCCATTAAAGGCCGGCGACCAGTCGATCTCGTCGCCGAGGCTGGCGGTCATGAACGCGACCGGGCCGACAAAATCGCCGCGATGCGGCGCATGACGGCCGATGACGCGCACATGATGCCCCGCCTCAATTAAACCGTTGACGATGAAGCGGCCGACAAAGCCGGTGCCGCCGGAAACAACCGAGATCGGGAATGTCATTGCGCGGTCGAATTCGAGCTCGGATTTGGAAGCGTATCGATGTCCGGAATGGCCGCGCGCGTGCGGAACGCCTGCCAAAGGTCGATAAGCGGTTTCAGCCGGTCCACCTTGGGATGGTCCACTTCCCAGGGTTTCTCGTACTGAAAGTGCAACACGGAAATCGCCTTCCAGTTCCACAAGTCCGGCATGTTGAACCAGACATATTGCAGCATGTTGTCAAACACCGGCAGGCCCTGCCAGTCCGGGAAATAGGTTTCCAGGAAAGTCTGGTCCGTGCGGCGCCAGAAGGCGTCGGGTTCATCCAGTCGGGACAACATGGCATCAAAGGTCATGCTGGAGGGTTTCGCGACAAACACGCCGGAATTCAGGCGGTGGAAGTCGCTGAGGCCTTCATACACGTTGGGTGCTGCAGAAAATTCCGGATAGTTGAACAACCGGTCGATGGAGCGCAGCACAAGCGTGTCGGCATCCAGGAAAACGACCGTCTCATACTGCGTAAGCTGCCACAGCCGCAGCTTGGCGAAATTGTCGAGCGGCGTGTGGAAGCCGGGCTTGCGTCCCTTGGTGAACGGGGCCGCGCCATGCAGTTTGGCACGAGCGTGACGTTCGTTGAAGGCGTCCGAAGTCGGCAGCAACTCGGCTTGAACCAGCTTGGCGCCTTCGCGCTGCAGCGTCTCCAGATCAGCGCTTGAAACGCCGCCGGTATGGAGGACGACAAGATCCGCTGCGGTGCCGGTGCGCTTCAAGGAGCGCAGCAGGACCGTTGCGCCGAGGGCGTAGTCGGTGTTGGTGACGAGGGTGACGAAGGCATAGCGGGTCATGCGAAAGCTCTACGCTTAGGCAGCAGCAAGCAACTCCTGCGATAGCTGCGCCGTTGCGTTCAGAAACTCGATCCCGACGATATGTCCCTGCGCATCGTAATCCAGGACGATCTCCGCGGAGACCTCTTCACTTTCCAGGATCTGCGCATCCGAAAGGCGGATATAGGCTGCATTCGCATCTGCGTCGTAGCGCAAGGCTGGCGTCATTTTGGCGGCACCGATGGCGTTCCTACCCTCGCCCTTTTGGGAAGGGTCGATCCGCCAAGTGGATCAGGTGTGAGCGTTGCGTCCGTCATCATACCCCCACCCGCTCTCTGCGTTCGCCACCCTCCCCCACAAGGGGGAGGGTAAAGCGCTCAGCTCACGCTTTTCAGGCGCCTGCCTTCCGGGTCGTGTTCCAACGTCGGCGCGATGTCCTTTGTCCAGGCCGACACCGCCGGGATGCGGCTGCGGTCGACGCGGTAGGCGTATTTCTTGGCGACATCCATGACTTCAGACAGGAGGCCGGCTTCCAGCGTGATCGCGTTGAGGCCCAACGCCCGGAACTGGTCGTTCTTGACCACCAGATCGTTCTCAGCCGCTTCCTTGCGCGGGTTCGGCAGATAGGCAACCGTGCCGCCGGCAATGCGGGCCACCAATTCGGCGAGATCGCGCACGCGGTGCGTTTCCGTCATCTGGTTGAAGATCTTTACGCGGTCGCCCTTCTTCGGCGCATTGTTCAGGGCCAGTTCGATGCAGCGCACGGAATCCTGGATGTGGATGAACGCGCGGGTTTGACCGCCGACACCGTGAACGGTGAGCGGATAGCCGATCGCCGCCTGGATAAGGAAGCGGTTCAGCACCGTGCCGTAATCGCCATCATAATCGAAGCGGTTGACCAGCTGATCGTGCCGGCGCGTTTGCTCGGTATGCGTACCCCAGACGATGCCCTGATGCAGGTCGGTGATCCGCACGCCATCATTCTTGGCGTAGAACTGGAACAGCTGCTGATCCAGGCATTTGGTCATATGGTAGATCGAGCCGGGATTGGACGGATACAGGATCTCCTGGCTGACTGTTTCGCCCGACATGGTCTCGATGCCGACCGGCAGATAGCCTTCGGGAATCTCGGCACCCACAGTGGAATAGCCGTAAACGCCCATCGTGCCGAGATGGACGAGATGGGCGTCGAGCCCGATCTCTACCATGGCGTTCAGCAGGTTATGCGTGGCGTTGACGTTGTTGTTGACCGTGTAGTTCTTGTGCCGGTCCGATTTCATCGAATACGGCGCGGCGCGCTGCTCGGCAAAATGCACGATAGCATCCGGCCGGTTTTCGGCCAGCCAGCTCTTCAGCACTTCATAGTCGCGCGCGAGATCGATGAGGTGGAAATGGATGCGCCGGCCGGTTTCCTGATGCCATATGCGTGTGCGCTCCTGGATCGAGTCCATCGGCGTCAGCGACTGGACGCCGAGCTCCGTGTCGATCCAGCGGCGCGACAGATTGTCGAGGATGTGGATCTCATGGCCCTGCTCCGAAAGGTGCAGCGAAGTTGGCCAGCCGACGAAACCATCACCACCCAGAACGGCAATCTTCATCGATTCGATCCTTGTCTCTTTATCAACCAGCGAACCCTTAGCCGGTTTTTGTGACAGGATCACGCTCTAGCATGCGATTCTACGAATCCACACCGGGATAACTGGCATTTTTCAGGATCTTGGCGAGATGCGCAGCATTCGACACCAGCATATCGATGGTCTGCTGCACCTTTTCCGGCGGTGATTTGAACTCCTTGTATTCCTTGGAGCCCATGGCTTCGCCGACCCAGTAGGCGCCGGCATTGGCGGGGATGGTGAAGCCGACATCGTTGAGCGCCTGATAGCATTCGGCATGAACATGGTGCGCGCCGTCTTCATTGCCGACCACGGCAACCACGGCTACTTTGCCGGCTGCCGGCATTCGGCCCCGGTCGTCGGCTTCCTCCAGAAAGGCGTCCATGCGCTCCATCACGCGTTTGGCGACCGAAGAGGGTTGGCCGAGCCAGATCGGCATTGCCAGAACGAAGATGTCTGCGTCGAGGATCTTCTGGCGCAGAGGCGGCCATTGATCGCCCTCACCCATGTCGCTTTCCACACCCGGCTTGATGTCGTGGTCGAGCGCGCGTTCGACCTCACAGGACACGCCAACCTTCTCGAAGGCCTTGAAGAGGTCGGATACCAGCTTCTCGGTGGAGGAGCTTTCCTCGTTTGACGAGGCCTTGAGAGAGCAGTTGAGGGCGAAAGCTTTCAGGCTGGCCATGAAGACGCTCCTTGTTTGAACGGGGTGTCTTCCCAACGGCTGCAAGGCGACTTTGTTTCTTGCCGACAGTGCCGCCGGTATGTCAGCAGGGCTGCGCTTCCGCACAGGCTGATGCCAGACCCTCTTCCCCTTCAGGGGGACTCTCACCATATTGGCGACATGGCCAATTCACCGTCTCGCAAAGCGCCTTCGGGTCCGAAGAAGCGCGGCAATCCGCTGACCGACTTTCTTGATGCGTCTGAACCGCTGCATCGCGGTCGGGCGCCGAATGACACGATCGATGCCGATGAAGGGCCGGTCGATGCCGCCGACGATGCCGCGCGCGACGGTTTCGGCGAAGCGCCGCAGATGGAACTAACAGGTACGCCGTTAAGCGGATCGATCAGCGACTGGGCTGCGCAGATCGAGAAGGAAGCTGAGAGCGCGGCGCGTGAGGCTTCTGTTGCACCCCCACCCCGTACCTCTCCCCTCAAGGGGGAGGGGAAATCGGCCACCTATGCGCCTGACGACGATAGTGAAAACGGAAGCTCGACGGCGACGTCCCCCTCCCCCTTGAGGGGAGGGATAAAGGGTGGGGGTAACGACACCTTCACAAACTCCTTACCTGCGTCGCGCGCCGCCTCTTCCGTCAAGGGTGGGGGTAAGGCGGCCAAGAAAGTCCCCGAGCGCTCATCGGCAGCGACTAAATCGGCACGTGGCACCTCCATGGGTGGCGCGGCGACGCCGAAGGAGCGTGCGGCAGCCGGGCTCAATCCTGTTGCCGGCATGGATATCAGCCTCGAAGACGCGTCATCGCTGAATTCATCCGGCGTGACGGCGACGGTGGCGGCGCTGTCGGCGCTGATCGAAAGTGGCAACCCGCTGCACAAGAACGGTGTGCTGTGGACGCCGCACCGCCCGCATCGGCCTGAAAAATCCGAAGGCGGCATCACGCTGAAGATGCAGACCGAGTTCAAGCCGTCGGGCGACCAGCCGACGGCGATCAAGGATCTCGTGGAAGGCGTGCAGCAAAACGACCGGACGCAGGTCCTGCTCGGCGTTACCGGCTCGGGCAAGACCTTCACCATGGCGAAGGTGATCGCCGAAACGCAGCGTCCGGCGCTGATCCTCGCGCCCAACAAGACGCTGGCGGCGCAGCTCTACGGCGAGTTCAAGAAGTTCTTCCCCGACAATGCCGTCGAATATTTCGTTTCCTACTACGACTACTACCAGCCGGAAGCCTATGTGCCGCGCACCGACACCTTCATCGAGAAGGAGTCGTCGATCAACGAACAGATCGACCGCATGCGCCATTCCGCGACGCGCTCGCTGCTGGAACGTGACGATGTGGTGATCGTCGCGTCGGTGTCCTGCATTTACGGTATCGGCTCGGTCGAAACTTATACGGCGATGACGTTCCAGATGACGATCGGCGATCGCCTGGACCAGCGACAGCTGCTCGCCGACCTTGTGGCGCAGCAATATAAGCGTCAGGACATCAACTTCGTGCGCGGCTCGTTCCGGGTGCGCGGCGATACGATCGAGATCTTCCCGGCCCACTTGGAAGACCGTGCTTGGCGCATCTCCTTGTTCGGCGACGAGATCGAAAGCATCATGGAATTCGATCCGCTCACCGGCAAGAAGACCGGCGAGCTGAAGTCGGTGAAGATCTACGCCAATTCGCACTATGTGACGCCGCGCCCGACGCTGAACCAGGCGATCAAGTCGATCAAGGAAGAGCTGCAGGGCCGCCTTGTCGAGCTGGAGCGCGCCGGCCGTTTGCTGGAAGCGCAGCGGCTGGAACAGCGCACGCGGTTCGATCTCGAAATGCTGGAAGCGACAGGCTCCTGCGCCGGCATCGAGAACTATTCGCGCTATCTCACCGGCCGCCAGCCGGGTGATCCCCCGCCGACCCTGTTCGAATACATTCCCGACAATGCGCTGGTCTTCATCGACGAAAGCCATGTGACCGTGCCGCAGATCGGGGGCATGTATCGCGGCGACTTCAGGCGCAAGGCGACGCTGGCCGAATACGGCTTCCGTCTGCCGTCCTGCATGGACAACCGCCCGCTGCGCTTCGAAGAATGGGACGCGATGCGGCCGCTTTCGGTCGCGGTTTCGGCGACGCCGGGCGGCTGGGAAATGGAAGAAGCCGGCGGCGTGTTTGCCGAGCAGGTGATCCGTCCGACCGGTCTGATCGACCCGCCGGTCGAGGTGCGTCCGGCAAAGGCGCAGGTCGACGATGTCCTGGGCGAGATCCGCGAAACCACGGCGGCCGGCTATCGCACGCTCTGCACCGTGTTGACCAAGCGCATGGCGGAAGATCTGACGGAATATCTGCATGAGCAGGGCATCCGCGTCCGCTACATGCATTCCGATATCGACACGCTGGAGCGCATCGAAATCCTGAGGGATTTGCGGCTCGGTGCGTTTGATGTGCTGGTCGGCATCAACCTGCTGCGCGAAGGCCTCGATATTCCCGAATGCGGCTTCGTGGCGATCCTCGATGCCGACAAGGAAGGCTTCCTGCGCTCCGAAACCTCGCTGATCCAGACGATCGGCCGTGCGGCGCGTAACGTCGACGGCAAGGTGATCCTCTACGCCGATCAGATCACCGGCTCGATGACGCGAGCGATGGAGGAAACCAACCGCCGCCGCGAAAAGCAGCTGGCCTATAATGCCGAGCACGGCATCACGCCGGAAAGCGTGAAGTCCAACATCGCCGACATCCTGGACTCCGTTTACGAGCGCGACCATGTGCGTGCCGAGATCCCGGGTGCAAAGGAAAAGGGCGGCGCCAACAACCTCGTCGGCAACAATCTCAAGGCGCATCTCGATCATCTCGAGAAGGAAATGCGCAACGCCGCGGCCGATCTCGACTTCGAGAAGGCCGCACGTATCCGCGACGAGATCAAGCGGCTGCGTGAAGCGGAACTGGCGGTGTCCGACGATCCGCTGGCGCGGACCGTGGAATATGAAAGCCCGGTGTCGGGTCGCGAAAAGGGTAAACACAACAAGGGCCGCGCGCTGCATCGCACCGTGGACGAGGAAACGGGCAAGTCGCTGTTTGCCAAGCCCGACCTCGACAATATGGGTCCGGGAACAGACACAGCGACCCCGGCCGGAGCCGTGTCGCGTTCGTTGTTCCGCAAGAATTCGCTGGACGAGATGACGGTGCGGCGAACAGAAAAGCCGGTGGAAGGCACCAAGCCGGAAAAGCCGGTGCCCGGCAGCGCCGACGATGTTCGCCCCCTGATCCGCGCCAAGATCGGCGTCGGCTCCTATGAAGACCCTTCCGATGTGGCCAAGCAGAAGCGCCGCAAGTCCAAGACCGGGCGTCCGGGGCGGTGAAGGTGAGTCTGCCGCTTGGCCTTGCAGCCGCGATTTTCGCTGCCCTCTCCCTCCCCGCTGCGGCGCAAGTCAAAGCGACCGAGCGGGTGAAGACCTATGCGGTTTCGGGTTCCACCGGCCCGGAACTCTACGAGTCCATCGGCGCGAACGGGCCGCGGATTGGTGGCATGGGGGTGGTGGGGACGATCGCCCATACGAACTTCGATTTGAAATGGCGGCGCAATTATCAGCGTGAGGGTAATGGGTGCCGGCTGGTGTCGGCGGTTCCCTTTTTGACCATCACCTACACCGTACCGGAAGCGACAGGCGCGCTTTCGGCGGGCACAACTAAGCTCTGGAAGACGTTCAGTGCCGGCATTCTCGCGCATGAAAAGGTGCATGGGCAGCAGATCAGGACCATGGCGGATCGGATCTACAAGGAAACAGTGGGTTTCTTCCAGCCTGACGATCCGGAGTGTCGGACAATCCGCGAGGCGATCCAGCCTATGCTGGCGGCTGCCTCAAACGATCAGCGGCACGAGGCCAGTGAGTTCGACCGGGTGGAGATGAGCGATGGCGGCAATGTCCATCAGCTGATCCTCAACCTGGTGAATGGCGGTCGCTGAACCCGCTCATTCCTCCGGTTCGGTGGTGAACAGGAGCGGATAGCCGGCATTCCGCCCGGCATCGGTGGCGCGCGTTGCCTTGGTTTCAGCCACGTCCTTGGTGAACACGGCGACCACGCACACGCCCTTACGATGAGCGGTCATCATGATCTGGTTGGCCGTGTCGGCGTTGACGCGAAATTCCGCCTTCAGGACTGCCGTCACGAACTCTCGTGGCGTAAAGTCGTCATTGATTAGAATGACCTTGTGCAGCTTCGGCCGCTCGGTTTTTGGCCGCACCTTGGTGACGGGCGGAGTATCGATCTCGCTCATGGCCGATCAGCCTTCTCGATCTTAAACGAAAACACGACGGCGCTGGCAAACAAGTGCCACTGCGAACCGACGTCTTTCCTTGATGATGGACGTTGCAAGCCAAGTCGCAACGTGCCCTTATTATAGGGGCTCCGCGCCTTGGCGCCAACAGGCAGAAGCATCAGTCGTCTTGACTGCGGCTATGAGCGGAGCGTTGCGGATCAAGCAACTACAAAGCGCAAATTACCCAGTTCATCCAACGCCCGATCAAGCAATCGCCCTTGATTTCGATCAAAGGTTAAGCCGTCTCAAGTACTTATAAGCGGCATCGGCTTTAGACTTTAGGTTGTACCTCTTGCCGGGCTTTTTCTTCCATGCGATAAATGTGCACGTTTAGGCTTTTGCCGTTCAGCGACGCATAAAACCGTCGTCCACCCGGCACTGACTATTTGAAACCCGCAGCAATGTGGGGAGGAAGGCCGGCCAAGGCGCAACCAAGGCCGGTTACGACAAAGCTTGGGACAAGGAGTTATCCCTTCATGGCGCAGACTGGTACTGTGAAGTTCTTCAACGCAACGAAGGGCTTCGGCTTCATTACACCCGACGATGGCGCCAAGGATGTGTTCGTGCACATTTCAGCCGTTGAACGTTCAGGCATGCACACGCTGACCGACGGACAAAAGATCAGCTTCGAAGTCGAGCCCGATCGCATGGGCAAGGGTCCCAAGGCGGTTAACCTCCGCCCCGCGTGACACTTGGCTTCAGCCGATGCGGCGATCGCTGATCGCGCACATGAAAAGAGTGCGGGGGTCGTTTCCCCGCGCTTGATCATCGCCCCTTATGATGACGTAAGCGGAAGCTTTTTCTTGCCGAGGCGGCTGAAATCGGCCAACACTAAGGCGCGGTGCCGCCTTGAGCCTTGTGACGGATGATCCTGCTCGCGCCGGCGCTGACCGGGCGCATGCGTTCCGGCTGATCCACGGAACGAGGGAAGAGCAGATGGCACAAAGCGGAACTGTAAAATTCTTCAACGAAGACAAGGGCTTCGGCTTCATCACGCCGGATGATGGCGGCAAGGATGTGTTTGTGCACATTTCTGCCGTTCAGTCTTCTGGTCTGCCCGGCCTGCAGGATGGCCAGAAGGTGCGCTTCGACACCGAGCCGGACAAGCGCGGTAAAGGCCCCAAGGCCGTCAACCTTCAGATCGGCTAAACCCAGCGTTTCAGCGGCATCTAATGGTCGGGAACCTGCCTATTCAGCGCGCGTTCAGATTGCGCGCTCTATAGCGTTGTTTCAAGCTGGTAGTGTTCTTGGAGACCGGCGCAGGAGATCTGAAATGAAGCGCTTCCTGAAGTCCTTAGTTTTGTCGGCCGCCGTTGCCGCAACCACTCTGACGGCCTTTTCGAGCGCGCAAGCGGATGACCGCTGGCGCTATCGTGACGGCTATCGTCATCACCATTCCCACCGCGGCAGTGACGCGGCCGTAGCCGGCATCGCCGGTCTGGCCGTCGGTGCCCTGGTTGGCGGTGCGTTGGCACAGCCGCGCGAGCGGATCATCGTCGATGATGGCTACTACCCGGCCCCGCCCCCGCGGCGTGTTTACGCACAGCCGCGTTATGTCCAGTCCCGTCCGCAGGTCGTTTACAGCGGCGGTTATGGCATCGAGCCTTGGTCACGCGATTGGTACCGCTACTGCTCGGACCGTTATCGCAGCTTCAACCCGTCGACCGGCACCTTCGTCGGCTATGACGGTGTGAGCCGTTTCTGCGAAGCCAACTGATTTCGCAGCTGGATAGAAATGAAGACGCCGCGGCTCATACCGCGGCGTTTTTCGTTTGTGAGACGTTCTCGCCCTTCAAGCGCTGCCCGTCAGGAACGGGTTTGTGCGGCGCTCTTCGCCGAAACGGCCACCCGGACCATGACCGCAGATGAAGCCGATTTCGTCACCAAGCGGCAGCAGCTTGGTCTTGATGGAGTGGATCAGCGCTGCATGATCGCCGCCGGGCAAATCGGTGCGACCGACCGAGCCGTTGAACAGCACGTCGCCGACATGGGCAAAAGCAGCAGCGCGATTGTAGTAGACGACATGGCCCGGCGCATGACCAGGGCAATGCAACACCTCGAACACGTGGTCGCCGAATGACACCGTCTCGCCTTCGGTGAGGAAGCGGTCCGGCGTGCAGTTGCGCACGCTCTCCGCCACACCGAAGCGCTGCGCCTGCATCTCGATATTCTCAAGCAAAGGCCGATCCGCTTCATGCGGGCCGATCAAGGGCACGCCAAGCAGCTCTTTTAGCTCCATCGCGCCGCCGGCATGATCGATATGGCCATGGGTGAGCCACAGCGCCTCGACCTGGAATCCATATTGCTCGAGCGCCGCCTGAATGCGGGGTACATCGCCGCCCGGATCGACCACCACGCCGACTTTCGTTTCGGCATCGAACAGGATGGTGCAGTTCTGCTGGAAAGCCGTAACCGGCACGATCGCTGCATTGAGTTGGCCCATGCGTGAGCTCCCTGATGTTCAGTCCGGCATAGGCTGGTTCCGGCAGACGAACAAGCGCAGGTGCCACAATGCACGAGCCCTCTTGCACTCCGCGACATCAGATCGTAACAACATAACGTTATGTTACATCGTAACGATCTACATTCCCGTTCAACCGCGAGGTTTCTTCATGCACCACACCCTCATCCAGCGCGCTGCCGCACTCGCTCTTTCTTCGACGCTGCTGTTCACCGGCGCAGTCTTCGCAGCCGATAAAGCGGCGTCTGGAACCGCTCAGAGCCAGGAACACGTGCACGGCCATCATCATCATCCGCAAACCGAAGAGGAAAAGAAGATCTACTCCGGTTATTTCGAAGACGATCAGGTCAAGGAACGACCGCTTTCGGACTGGGAAGGCCATTGGCAATCGGTGTACCCGTACCTGACCGACGGCACGCTGGACACGGTGATGGCCAAGAAGGCCGACAAAGGCGACAAGACCGCTGAGGAATACAAGGAAGAGTACGAGGTCGGATACAAGACCGATGTGGACTGGATCAGCATCGAAGGCGACCAGGTGACCTTCTATAAGCAGCGCCAGCCATCCAAGGCGACCTATGCCAGCGACGGGTTGGAGATCCTGACCTATCCCAAGGGCAATCGCGGCGTTCGCTTTATCTTCAAGAAGACATCAGGCGATGATGCGGCGCCGGACTATTTCCAATTCAGCGACCACACGATCGCGCCGCAAAAGGCAGGGCATTTCCATCTCTATTTCGGGGATGATCGCGCAGCGCTGCTGAAGGAGATCACGAACTTTCCGACCTATTATCCCTTCGCGCTAAACAAGGATGAAATCGTCGAGGAAATGCTGGCGCACTAAGAAGCGCCCTACCCGAACGCATTACGGCCTCCGACATCTGCCGGAGGCCGCAATGATGATGACGCAGCCTGCCGCTTATTCGGCGGCGATCTGCTTCGGCGTCACTTCAGCCGTGTAGTCGTTCATCAGCTGCTCGCTGATCTTACCCGGCGTGAAGCGGAACTCGCCGATCTCCGACACTGGCGTCACTTCCGCAGCCGTGCCGGTGAGGAAGCATTCGCTGAAAGTCGACAGCTCTTCCGGCTGAATAGCGCGCTCGTTGACCGTGATGCCGCGACGCTTGGCAAGCTCGATCACCGTCTGGCGCGTGATGCCGTTCAAGAAGCAATCGGCATCCGGCGTATGCAACTGGCCGTCCTTGACGAAGAATACGTTGGCGCCGGTCGCTTCGGCGACTTGGCCACGCCAATCGAGCATCAACGCATCGGCGTAGCCCTTGGCTTCCGCGGCATGTTTCGACAGCGTGCAGATCATGTAAAGGCCGGCGGCCTTGGCGCGCGACGGTGCGGTGCGGGGATCCGGACGGCGATACTCAGCCATGTCCAGGCGAATGCCCTTCAGCTTCTGCTCGGGGTTGAAATAAGACGGCCACTGCCAGATCGCGATCGCGCAATTGATGCGGTTGTTCTGAGCAGAAACGCCCATCGACTCCGATCCGCGCCACGCCACAGGACGCACATAGGCGTCGGTGAAGCCCTGCTTGCGCAGCAGTTCGCAGCAGGCGTCGTTGATCACCTCTTGCGAGTAAGGAATGGTGAAGCCGAGAATCTCGGCGGAATCATGCAGGCGCTTGGTGTGCTCTGCGAGCTTGAAGATTTCGCCGCCATAAGCGCGTTCGCCTTCAAACACCGAGCTTGCATAATGAAGGCCATGGGTGAGTACGTGGACCTTGGCATCCGCCCACTTCACGAACTCGCCGTTCATCCAGATAAAGCCGTCCAACTGATCGAATGGGACCGATGCCATAGTAATCTCCCTAGGAGCGCTTGTTATAGTTGACGAAATCCCGTTTGTAGCGAGATCTTATCGCGTCCAGTCTGTTTAAAGGTGGGCAACGATGAGGCAATCAATGATGTTGCGGGAAAAATGTCCTGACGCTGTTTTTCGTTCGCGTATCGTCGATTTGCTGGCAGAAAATTACCACGGTTCGAGATTATGTCAACAAGGCTGACATAAATTTTAGGAGCAAGTTTTAGACAATGGCCGATACAAGCGCCCGCAGGATCGATCCCGCAGAGGAGCCTGCACCGAGTTCCGAGGCGCCCGAGATCGATTTCGATCTGATCGAACTGTTCTTCTTCGCTTATCGCGACTTCACCTCGGACCCCGACCACATGCTGGACGAGCTGGGTTTCGGGCGGGCGCATCACCGCATTCTGCACTTCATCAACCGTCGGCCGGGATTGACCGTCGCCGAGCTTCTGGACGTGCTGCAGATCACCAAGCAGAGCCTGGCGCGCGTGTTGAAGCAGCTGATCGACACCGGCCATGTCATGCAGGTGCAGGGTCCGCGCGACCGCAGGCAGCGGGAGCTGCACCTGACGGCTAAGGGCCGTGCGTTGGCGCTGGCACTGGCCGCGCCACAGTCCCGCCGTATCAGCCGGGCATTGGCCGACCTCAAGCCGGAAGATCGTTCAACCGTCGAACACTTCTTGAAGGAAATGGTGAATCGCGAATTCAGGCAGCAGGTGGATAATCTCGGGCACCACGAGCCTGAGTCGGCTGAGGAACGATCATGACCGAACCCGCCCCTATCCCCGATGACGACGCACCGCATATCCTGGTGGTGGACGACGACACGCGCATCCGCACGCTGTTGAAGAAGTTTCTTGGGCAGAACGCCTTTCGCGTCACCATGGCCGCCAGCGCCGCAGATGCGCGTCGGCTGCTGGCCGGGCTGGACTTCGACCTCATCATCCTCGACGTGATGATGCCCGGCGAAACCGGCGTCGAACTCACGCGCGCGTTGCGTGAAGAAAAGCAGGTGCCGATCCTGATGCTGACGGCCTTGTCGGAAACCGACAACCGCATCGAGGGTCTGGAAGCGGGCGCTGACGATTACCTGCCGAAGCCGTTCGACCCACGTGAACTGCTTCTGCGCATCAGCAACATCCTGCGCCGCGGCGCGCAACCGACAA
This sequence comes from Tianweitania populi, assembly GCF_014652875.1. GTDB lineage: Bacteria > Pseudomonadota > Alphaproteobacteria > Rhizobiales > Rhizobiaceae > Tianweitania > Tianweitania populi. The sequence goes on from NZ_BMZQ01000001.1 coordinate 1,547,502, forward strand.
CGCCAAAGGTCGAGCAGATCGTGTTTGGCCCCTACACGTTCCAGATCGCACGTCGTGAGCTGAAGCGCGCCGGCGAGCCGCTAAAACTGACCGATCGCGAGCAGGACATTCTGGTGATGTTTGCGCAGCGCGCCGGCGAAACCATCCCGCGCCATGAACTCGTCGGCAACGACACGGAAGTCGGCGAGCGCACCATCGACGTCCAGATCAACCGGCTGCGCCGCAAGATCGAGCGCGATCCGTCCAACCCGGTCTGGCTGCAAACCGTGCGCGGCATCGGCTACCGGCTGAGCGTGGAATAAAGCGCACGGCTTTGTGCGGGCGTCGCTGATGCGCTAGAACAGCGCCTGGAAACCGAAACGATCGGCGATGGCCTTCATCTTCCCTTTGAGCAAGGACAGGTTGAAACTGCCCAGGATGCGGCTGCGCAAGCTGCGCTTGCTGCCGGCCGAGCATCCGCTTGCCATCCGCTGGAACCGGTTCTGGCGGCAGGTTTCGCATATGATGCCGAAGCGCATCTATGCGCGTTCGCTGATCATCGTCATTGCGCCGATGATCCTGCTGCAATCGGTGGTCGCCTTCGTGTTCATGGAGCGGCACTGGCAAACGGTGACCGTGCGCCTGTCGGAAGCCGTGGTGCGCGACATCGCGGCTATCATCGACATGACCGACACGCTTGCCCCAAACGGCGATTACAGCCAGATCGTGCGCATCGCGCAGGAGCGGCTTGGGCTTCGCGTCGACATCTTGCCTCCCGATCCCCTGCCCGCACCGGGACCGAAGCCCTTCTTCTCGATCCTCGATGAAGCGCTTTCGAGCGAGATCACCAAGCAGATCAACCGGCCGTTCTGGATCGATACGGTCGGCAATTCCAACATCGTGGAGATCCGCGTTCAGTTGGGTGATGGCGTACTGCGCGTGTTTGCGCGCCGCAATCAGGCCTATGCCTCGAACACCCACATCTTCCTGCTGTGGATGGTCGGCACGTCCTTGGTGCTGATCACGATTGCCGTCTTGTTCTTGCGCAACCAGATGCGGCCGATCCTAGCGCTGGCGGAAGCGGCGGAGAGCTTTGGCAAGGGTCGTCCGAACCTCGAATACCGGCCGCGCGGTGCCGAGGAAGTGCGGCGCGCCGGCATGGCGTTCATCCAGATGCGCGAGCGCATCGAGCGGCAGATCGAGCAGCGCACGATGATGCTGAGCGGTGTGAGCCACGATCTGCGCACCATCCTGACCCGCTTCCGGCTGCAGCTGGCATTGATGCCGCCCGTCGAGGAAAAGGAAGCGATGGACGAGGACATCGACGACATGCAGTCGATGATCGAAGGCTACATGGCGTTTGCGCGTGGCGAAGGCGCTGAGAGTTCCGGTGTGCTCGACCTCCAGGCCTATTTCGACAAGCTCGGCGAAGAAGCGCGTTTGCGTGAGCGTGCACTGAATACCAAGCTGTCAGGCAGTCCGCTGGTAAAAGTGCGGCCAAACGACTTCCAGCGGCTCCTGTCGAACCTGATCGGCAATGCCTTCCGCTATGCCAACAAGGTCGAGGTGCAGGCCGTTCACACGAAAGGAACGCTGATCGTCACCATCGACGATGATGGCCCGGGTGTGCCGGAAGATCGTCGGGTCGACGTCTTCAAGCCCTTTTTCCGGCTGGACGAAGCGCGCAATCTCGACAAGTCGGGAACGGGGCTGGGCCTTTCGATCGCGCGCGACATTGCACGGTCGCATGGCGGCGATGTTACTCTCGGCGACAGTCCGATGGGCGGCTTGCGCGCAACGATCCGGGTTCCGGCCTGACGAACGAGCACTTGACTAATCAGGGGTAGCGAGGGGGATCTGCATGCCGTTGAAGAGTGATGAAAACGAACCGCTGGTCGAGATGCTGTTTCGCAACGGCACGCTGACCGTCAGCGGCATTCTTCTGTCTTTCTCACTGACTTTCGTGACGCAGTGGGCGCACAATCCCATTCCCTGGGAGCTGGAAGATCTGCCGACCCTGCTGCTTCTGGGCGTCGGCATCGTGCTTCAGTTCATGTCGATGATGACCCTGCTGCGTCACGACTCCCTGCGCCGGCGGGTTTATGACCGCGCCAGCCGCTTGTTTCTGCTGGGCATCGGCACCACCACGGCCGGTGTGCTTTCGGCGATCGTGATCGACTTCATTCAGTTGTTGGTGACGGGCTCGACGGCAGGGGCGGTTGCAGCGCCGGTGTGACGTTGGCAGCTAGAACAGCTTGCCGCCGTTTGGCACCCTTCGCTCGACGGTGGTGAGAACCACCTCGCCTTCCTCGTCCGGCATGCCGAGCGTGAGGACTTCCGACATGAACTTGCCGATCTGGCGCGGCGGAAAGTTGACGACGGCCAGCACCTGACTGCCGATCAGCGTTTCGGGCTCGTAGTATTTGGTAATCTGCGCCGAGGACTTCTTGATCCCGATCGGATCGCCGAAGTCGATCGTGATTTTGATCGCAGGCTTGCGCGCTTCCGGATAAGGCTCGGCCGACACGATCGTGCCGACGCGGATATCGACCTTCTCGAAGTCGCCGAAGCTGATCTCCGGCAGACGTTCCTTGCCTGCCGACATCAGGCGTTGCCCGCCGTGTCAAAAAGGACGCCGGCCAACGCATCCTTGGCCGAGCTGTTCGACCACACAACGAAGCTGAAGGCCTGATAATAGCATTCGCAGGCTTCAAGCGCGCTGGTGAGCAGCACTTCGACCTGCTGGATGTTGGGCTCGGCGCCGCCGCACAGAAGCAGCGACTGGCGGAACATGATCGCGCCTTCCTGTTCCCACAGATCGAAATGGCCGAACAGCAACTGTTCGTTGATGAGCGACAGGAGGCGCAGGACCTCGAAAGTGCGCGCTTCCGGCACCTTCAGATCGAAAGCGCAGGCCAGGTGAAGGGCTTCGAAATCCTCCATCCAGGAAAAGGAGACGTGGTAATCGGTCCAGCTGCCGGCAACGGAGATCGCGATCTCGTCGTCACCCGTGCGCTCGAAGGACCAGTCATTGGTATGCGCGACCTGCTCGATGACGTCGACCGGATGGGAGTCGCGCGCCAGGTCCGCTGTTTGCAGATTCATTGAGCGTCCTGTTTCTCGGGATCGAGGCGCCTCGGCACCTCGCATAATAGGCTTACGCAACACGCGAAACGGTACGCTGGATGGGTCGAGAGAGGCTGCAACACTGCCACTATCCGACCGGTCACTTGAGCGAGGCTGGATGCCCTTCTTCTTCGAGCGCTTCCATGCTGCCGTCTAACCTTCCCTGCTGCTGACCCCGTTCCGAATCATGCAGCAGATTCAGTGTATTGATCGGGAGTCGCGCCACCAGCCTCTTTTTGTTTGAGCCCCCAGACAGGTGTGGAAACAAAAAAGAGGCCGCATCGCTGCGACCTCTTAAGGGATTCTGCCGAAAGCACTTTCTCTGGACGAGGGGTTGTGGACAACCCCGGCGAGGAAAAGCCGGATCAGCCGACGTTCGGCTCGGTTCCGAGCGTCACTGGACCAGAGTCGGACGCGGTGTCCGACGCGGACGTGGACGAAGCAAGCTTCGCTTCGAGCGCGTCGAGTCGCGCCGACAGGGCTTCGTTCTCGGCGCGCGCCTTGATCGCCATGTCGCGCATGGCCTCGAATTCCTCGCGCTTCACGATGTCCATGGAGTTCAGCATGCGTTCGGCCTGGGCACGAACAGCCGTTTCCACCTCGCGGCGCACGCCCTGTGCAGCGCCCGCAGCATCGGTCATCAGCTTGGCGAAATCGTCGAAGATGCGGTTCGGTCCGGTGGTGGTCATAACAGGATCTCCAGTGTTGGTTTCGAAGTAGGACCCGCTCCGGCTGATTGCAAGACTAATGCGGGGGTGCTGCGCTTGACCGCATGCCGGGGCCTCTGCATGGTCGCCCGCGAATCTGCGGAAACTCCTTGCGATGCCCATTAGCCTTTCGGCGCTTGCCTTCCCCAACATCGATCCTGTGGCGATCAATCTTGGGCCTGTGCCCATCCATTGGTACGGCATCGGCTATGTCGTCAGCATCCTGTTGGGATGGTGGGTTTCCAAGCGTCTTGTGAGCCAGCCGAGCCTTTGGCGCAACGACACGCCTCCCTTGAAAGGCGAAGACCTCGACGACTTCCTGATGTGGGCAGCCCTGGGCATCGTGCTGGGCGGACGGCTCGGCTACATCCTGTTCTACGACCTGCCCATTTATCTCGCCGACCCCTCGCAGATCGTGGCGGTATGGCGCGGGGGCATGTCGTTTCATGGCGGGTTGCTCGGGGTCGTGCTGGCGATCATCGTCTTCACGCGCAAGCGCAACATTCCGCTGTTTGGGCTGATCGACACGATGGCGGCCGTAGCGCCGATCGGCATCGGCATCGTTCGCATCGCCAACTTCATCAACCAGGAACTCTGGGGCAAGCCGACCGACGTGCCTTGGGCCGTGATCTTCCCGGCTGCCGGCCCTGAACCGCGACACCCCAGCCAGCTTTATGAAGCAGCACTCGAAGGGCTTGTGCTGTTCCTCGTGCTGTGGGTGCTTATCCATGTGTTCCGCAAGCTGAAGTCGCCCGGCTTCATCGGCGGCGCGTTTATTACCGGCTACGGCATCAGCCGCATCATCGTGGAATTCTACCGCGTTCCTGACGCCCAACTCGGCTACCAGGTTGGGACGGACTGGATCACGCGCGGCATGATCCTGTCCCTGCCGATGGTGTTGATTGGCGTAATCGCGATGATCTGGGCAAGCCGGGTTTCCCGCCGGGCATGAGCGGGCTGACGAAGCGTCTGCGGGCGCTGATCGCCACGAACGGGCCGATTTCGGTGTCCGACTACATGGCGATCTGTTTGTTCGATCCGGAACACGGTTACTACACGACGCGCGAACCGTTTGGGCAGGCCGGGGACTTCACGACCGCGCCTGAGATCAGCCAGATGTTCGGCGAGCTGATCGGCGCCTGGGTGCTGGCAACGTGGCAGGCGCTTGGCGCGCCTTCACCCGTGACGCTGGCTGAGATCGGGCCAGGACGCGGCACGCTGATGAAGGACATGCTGCGCACGCTGCGCCGCCTTCAGCCGGCGTTTTGCGAGCAAGCGACAATTGCGTTGGTGGAAACAAGCCCACGGTTGCGCGCAGTGCAGCGCGAGACGCTTTCGGCCTTCGACTTGCCGCTCCGCTGGCATGACGACGTTGCAGAACTGCCGAAGCAGCCTTTGATCCTGATCGGCAATGAGCTGTTCGACGCCGTGCCGATCCGGCAATTCGTGAAGGTTGAAGGCGCGTGGCGCGAGCGGCTGCTTGCGCTGGGTGAGGATGACGATCTAAGCTTCGTTGCCGGACCGGGCATGCCGGATGCGGCACTGTTGCCGGACGATGCCATGCAGGCACCGGACGGTTCGATTGCGGAACTCGCACCCGCCCGCAGCGCCATCATGGCCGCGATCGCCGCGCATCTTGCGGTTCATGGCGGTGCCGGTCTGTTCCTCGACTATGGCTACCTCAAGCCAGCAGTCGGCGACACGCTGCAGGCGCTGCGCAAGCATGCCTTCGCGGATGTGCTGGCGGAACCGGGGGAAGCGGATCTCACCGCGCATGTGGATTTTGCCGCGCTGGCCGCTGTTGCTGAAACAGCCGGGCTGAAGGCGCATCTGACCACGCAGGGCGACTTCCTCCTGGCGGTCGGCCTACTTCAGCGCGCGGGCCAGCTGGGTGCCGCGCTGGATGAAACGGGACAGCAGGCGATCCGCGATGCGGTGGAGCGGCTGGCAGGACCAGACCAGATGGGCGAGCTGTTCAAGGTGCTGGCCATCACCCCGCCCAGACTTGCGCCGGCCGGCTTCGGGCGCTAGGGGCTCCTCCCCAATTGACTTGACGCTTTCCCTGCCGCACGATTCAGCAGCCCTGCTTCACCCCGGACAAAGCCGGCCACCCCTTTCAATCAGCCCAGCGAACCTCTCATGATGCCAGTTCAAACCCGGCCTGAGCCGATCCGGTCTGCCTTGCTCGATGAAACGGCGGGCAGCGCGATCCGTCACGGCTTCTTCACGCGTGTCGGCGGCGTGTCGAAAGGGATCTACGAGGGTCTGAACATCGGCCTTGGCTCGGACGACGATCAGGACGCCGTGCGCGAAAACCGCCGCCGCCTCGCCGCCTGGTTCAACCGCGAGGAGGACGCGCTGGTCAGTCCGCACCAGATCCATTCACCCGAGGCGATCATCGTCGACGGTCCGTTTGATGGCGCGCGCCCAAAGGCCGACGCCGTGGTAACCGCGACGCCCGGCGTGTTGATCGCCATCGCCACGGCCGATTGCGGGCCGATTCTTTATGCCGACGCGCAAGCCGGCGTGATCGGTGCCGCCCATGCCGGCTGGAAGGGCGCGCTGACCGGCGTGCTGGAAGACACGATCGTCAAAATGGAATCGCTAGGCGCAAGCCGCGAGCGGATCACTGCCGTGCTTGGGCCGTCGATCAGCGCAGCCAATTACGAGGTTGGGCCCGAACTCGTGGCGCGCTTCGTGGATGCAGATCCGGAAAATGTCCGCTATTTCGGCGCTTCGCCGAATCCCGGCCATGCGCTGTTTGATCTGAACACCTATACGGTCGACCGCCTTCGCCGCACCGGCGTGCAGGCCGAGGCGCTATACCGCTGCACCTATGCCGAGGAAGAGCTGTTCTTCTCGTACCGGCGCACAACACATCGCGGCGAGCCTGATTATGGCCGCCAGATATCCGCAATCATGCTGGAGCAACGTTGATGGCCCTTCATTTCGAAAAGAGCGAATACGATGCGCGGCGCGACCGGCTCATCGCCGAGATGGGCACCGCCAAGATCGATGCGCTGCTGATCTTTGCGCAGGAAAGCATGTATTGGCTGACCGGCTTCGACACGTTCGGCTACTGCTTCTTCCAGTGCCTGGTGCTGAAATCCGACGGCTCGATGGTGCTTTTGACGCGCTCCGCCGATCTGCGGCAGGCGCGCCACACGTCCACCATCGACAACATCACGCTCTGGACCGACCGCGCCGGCTCCGACCCGACGCTCGATCTGCGTAACCTCCTCAACGATCTCGATTTACTCGGCGCGCAGATCGGCGTGGAATATGACACGCACGGCCTGACCGGCTTCAACGGTCGCCGCCTGGACGAGCAGTTGCAGACCTTCGGCAAGATCCTGGATGCCTCCGCGATCATTCCGCGCTTGCGGCAGGTGAAGAGCCCGGCCGAGATCAAGAAGGCCGAACGTGCCGCCGAACTCAGCGACGATGCGCTCGATGCTGCCCTGCCCCTCATCAAGTCCGGCGCCGATGAAGGCGCGATCCTGGCAGCGATGCAGGGTGCGATCTTCACCGGCGGCGGCGATTATCCCGCCAACGAGTTCATCATCGGCTCCGGCGCCGACGCGCTTCTGTGCCGCTACAAGGCGGGGCGCCGCACGCTGTCGACGCAGGACCAGCTGACGCTGGAATGGGCCGGCGTTTTCCACCACTATCATGCGCCGATGATGCGCACGGTTCTGGTCGGCGAGGCGACCGCCCGTCATCAGGAGTTGTTCGAAGCGGCCGAAGACGCGTTGCTGGCCGTGGAAGAAGCGATGATCCCCGGCAACACGTTTGGCGACGTGTTCGACGCCCACTCCAAGGTCATGGAAGCGCATGAGTTGACCCGCCATCGCTTGAACGCCTGCGGTTATTCGGTTGGCGCGCGCTTCAGCCCGTCCTGGATGGACATGCCGATGTTCTACCAGGCCAACCCCGAGCCGATCGTGCCGGACATGACGCTGTTCGCGCATATGATCATCATGGATTCCGACACCAACACAGCCATGACGCTCGGACGCACCTATCTAACGACCGACGCGGCACCCCGCTCGCTGTCGCGCCACGGGCTTGACCTCATCATCAGGAGCTAAGAGCGGCTTAACCATCTTCGGCACCGACCCCGCCGCTCTTCCATCAGGAAGTGTTTAGGTAAGGACTCCGACCCTATCCTCTTCGCGACGGAAGGGGACCCATGGTCAACAGCCGAAACATAGCCGCACTGGTTCTGGCCCTCACGACGATGGCCGGCTGCAGCATGTCGGATCATCCGATCCCGCCGCTGGATGTCGGGTCGAGCGGGTCAGTGCTCAGCATGAACGAGTCCGACAGCGGCTCTGATTATGACCGTGCCGATGCAGCGCCACTACGCGAGTCGGCCTATCCCCGCGATGACGGCTCCGTATCACGCGTGCGCGTGCCGCCGGCCTATGTTGGCGGCGGCGGCTCATCCCGCAGCGATGATGACGGCCGCAACGTCGCCTATGCCGGCCAAAGCGACCAATCCTATGACGAGCGCCATCGTGGCGGTGCGCGCACGCTGGAAGCCCAGGCAGCAAGGCTCGACCCACCGCGCTCAGCCGTGCGCGAACCCTTGACACCCATGCGCGAAGCCGAGCCGGTTGAACGCGAGCCTGAAGTCGCCGCCCTGCCCTCCGGCCCCGCCCGCATCGCCTTGGCCGAAGTCAGCGGCGTCGGCGTCGATGCCGCGCAGCCCCTTGCCGTCCGCTTCGGTGCGCAGGCCAAGGCACACGGTCTCGCCTTCACCGCCGCCTCGGACAAAACGGCGACGCATGTCATGAAGGGCTACTTCACGGTCGGCGAGCAAAACGGTCGTACGATGGTGAATTATGTCTGGGACATCAGCGATCGATCCGGCAAGCGCCTGCATCGCATCCAGGGCAGCGAGCCCGGCGGCGGCGCAGGTTCGGGTTGGGAAAGCGTGAAGCCGGCTGCCATGCAGGCGATTGCCGATCGCTCGATCGAAGAAACGGCGCGCTTTATTGAGGCTCAAAACGGCTGATCTTGCCTCCCGCACAACGCTTTTTTGGGATTAACTTTCGATATGCGTCACAGCACGGGTTGCAATGCGCGGTCTGACCGGTAAAAGCCCCGTCATCCAACTCCGGCAAGCGCTCGGTTGTAAGATCAAGGACTGGCGATGAAGCTTTTTGCGGGCAACTCCAACAGGATCCTTGCCGAAGCGGTCGCCCGCTATCTCAATGTTCCACTCGGCAAAGCCAGCGTTCGCCGTTTCGCGGACCAGGAAATCTTCGTCGAGATTCAGGAAAACGTGCGCGGCGAGGACGTCTTCGTTCTTCAGTCGACGTCCTATCCGACCAACGACCACCTGATGGAACTGCTGATCATGATCGACGCGTTCCGTCGCTCATCGGCGCGCCGCATCACGGCAGTGATTCCCTATTTCGGCTATGCCCGGCAAGACCGTCGCGCTTCGGGCCGCACGCCGATCTCGGCCAAGCTTGTCGCCAATCTCATCACGCAGGCCGGTGCCGACCGCGTTCTAACCATGGATCTCCATGCCGGCCAGATCCAAGGCTTCTTCGATATCCCGACCGACAACCTATTTGCGGTTCCGGTCATGTCGCGCGACGTCAAACAAACCTATGCCTCGTCCAAGCTCACCATCGTGTCGCCGGATGTCGGCGGCGTGGTGCGCGCTCGTGCGCTGGCCAAGCGCGTCGATGCCTCGCTCGCCATCGTCGACAAGCGCCGCGAGCGCCCGGGTGAGTCGGAAGTCATGAACATCATCGGCGATGTCGAAGGCGCTGATTGCCTGCTTTACGACGACATCGTCGATTCGGGCGGCACGCTCTGCAACGCGGCCGACGCGCTACTCGCCAACGGCGCCAACAGCGTCACCGCCTATATCACCCATGGCGTTCTATCCGGCGGTGCTGCCGATCGGATCGCACAGTCGAAGCTGAAGGAACTGGTGATCACCGATTCCATCCAGCCGACATCGAGCGTCGAAGCCGCCCACAATATCCGCGTGCTCACCATCGCCGACCTGATCGGCGAAGCCATCTCGCGCACGGCAACGGAAGAAAGCGTGTCGAGCCTGTTCGACTAGGAAAAAAGCGAGGCCGGAATGTCCCTTGGGCGCACTATGCCGATCCTGCGGATGTTCGACATTGCCAAAGCCCGCGAGTTTTATGTCGACTTTCTCGGTTTTGAAGTTGCCTGGGAACATCGCTTTGCCCCCGATCTACCGCTCTACATGGCGGTTCAGCGCGACAGTGTTGAGCTTCATCTGAGCGAACATCACGGTGATGCGACGCCGGGTTCGGCTGTTCGTATTGCGGTCACCGAGATCGAAGCGCTCCATGCCGACTTGCTTTCGAAGAATTACGGCTTCATGCGCCCCGGTCTGGAAACGCAGCCTTGGGGACTTCGCGAAGTCGCGGTGACCGATCCATTCGGCAATCGCCTGATCTTCTTCGAGCCTGCGAGCGTCTGACTGGACCAACGATTAAACTGCCGCCTGAGCTTGGTCGCATCAGCCAAGCCAGCTAAAGCGGGGTTGTCGTAACGTTCAGGGTCACCCCGCATGAGCCAGTCGCAAACGATCAGCTTGGCGGAGACCGCCCAGACCACGACCTTCAGCATCATCCTGGCGGTCAGCTTCTGTCATTTCCTGAACGACCTGATGCAGACCCTGCTGGCGTCGATCTATCCGCTGTTGAAGCGCGATTACGGTCTCGACTTTTGGCAGATCGGCTTGCTGACCATGGCGTTCCAAGTCACGGCGTCGTTGTTGCAGCCGGTGATCGGCCTTTACACCGACAAGCGCCCGCTGCCCTATTCGCTGCCTGTGGGCATGGCATCGACGCTGGTCGGCCTGTTCATCCTGGCCTATGCCGGCAGCTACCTGTTCCTGCTGCTCGGCGCCTGCATGATCGGTTTGGGCTCGGCGATCTTCCACCCGGAATCCTCGCGCGTGGCACGCATGGCATCAGGTGGACGCTATGGCCTGGCGCAATCCGTATTCCAGGTCGGCGGCAATTTCGGCTCGGCAGTCGGACCGCTGCTTGCGGCCTTTATCGTCGTGCCACGCGGGCAAGGCAGCGTTGCCTGGTTCTCCGCAGCGGCTTTCATCGGCATGATCGTGCTATGGCAGGTGAGCAGTTGGTATAGCGGCGTGCATCGCGCTTCCGCGGGGCGCGCTGCTCCCAACTTCACCCTGCCCTTTCCGCGCGGCCGCACGCAATCAGCACTGGTGGTTCTGGCGCTGCTCGTTTTTACCAAGAACATCTACAATGCCAGCTTCGCCAGCTATTACACCTTCTATGTCATCGAGCGCTTTCAGGTGTCCGTGCAGGATGCGCAGCTGATGCTGTTCGTGTTCTTGGGAGCGGCAGCCGTTGGCACCGTGATCGGCGGTCCGATGGGCGACCGCTACGGCTCGAAAGCCGTGATCTGGTTCTCCATCCTAGGCGTCCTGCCTTTCACGCTGGCGCTACCTTATGTCGGGTTCGAAGCAACGATCGTCTTGTCGGCTATCATCGGCCTGGTCCTGTCCTCGGCCTTCCCCGCCATCGTCGTCTTTGCGCAGGAACTGGTGCCCGGTCGCGTCGGCATGATCGCCGGCATTTTCTTCGGCTTCGCCTTCGGCATGGGCGGCATCGCGGCAGCCGTGCTCGGCACGATCGCCGATGCAAAGGGCATCACCTTCGTCTACCAGATCTGCTCCTACCTGCCGCTGCTCGGTCTCCTGACCGTGTTTCTGCCGGACATGAAGGAGGCTCATGCCCGGGCTTCATAGGCGGGTGCCGACATCCATGCGCTGATGCAGGATGCGGACGATGACGATCCAGTCGTCCATCTGCCGGAAGTAGAGCATATGCGACCCAACCGCATATTTCATGTAGCCCGGCCTGACGTCCACCGGCCGACCCACCTTCAGACCAGAACAGAGCGCTTCACAAGCATCCCTGATGTCGTCCGTGTAGCGATCCGCCTGATCAGCACTCCAGTGCTCTGCCGTGTAGTCCCAGATAGCCGCGATGTCCGAGATGGCTGCGGGAGAAAGCTTGAAGCCCCGCATCACGTCCGGATCGCTGTCCTCTTGCGAGCCTTGAAGGCATCGAAGTCGAAGCTCTGCGGCTCACCCGACTCTTCGCCCTCAATTAGTGCAGCTTGGAGCGCGCGCCGCTTTTCCTCGTGTTCTTCCAGAAGGCGGAGCCCGGCACGGATAACATCGCTTGCCGAACCATATCGGCCCGCCTCGACCTGCTGGTCTATAAACCCCACAAAATGATCGCCAAGCGAAATGGATGTGTTTCGAGCCATTGGGATCTCCAATCTGGCAAGATGATATACCAATTCTTGGTACTCGTCATTAACGACTGACTTGCCACATTAAGAAAAAGCTACCCGCTCTGTCGGCATCGGACTTAGGCTGGCGTCCTTGTCGCGAGAGGACGCTGTGCAATGCTTTACGCCATTCTTTGCTACGCCCAGGAAGATGTCGTCGGCACGTGGAGCCAGGCGGAGGACGATGCCTGCATGGCACGTTTGGCCGTCATTCAGGAGCGGCTTGCGAGCGAGGGGCGGCTGGGTCCCGTGGCGCGGCTCTTACCGACGACGGCGGCCACGACCCTGCGCAAGGGCGGAGCCGAGCCGCTGATCATGGACGGGCCGTTTGCCGAAACCAAGGAGCAGTTGCTGGGCTTCTACCTCGTGGACTGCGACGCGTTGGAGGATGCTCATGATGTCGCCCGCGAGCTGACCGAAGCCAATCCGGTGCCCGGCTGCTACGAGATTCGGCCGGTCGGCATCTTCCATGCCGGTGTCGCGGTCGACCCTAAGGCGGTCGCCGATATGGCGGGGGCCAGGAGCCAGCCGGGATGAACGATCTCGCCTGGATCGACGCGACCTTTGCGTCCGCGCGGCCAAAAGCGATGGCCGCACTGCTGCGCTATTTCCGCGATCTGGATACAGCCGAGGAAGCCTTTCAGGATGCCTGTCTGCGCGCGTTGAGGATGTGGCCGGACAAGGGTCCGCCGCGCGATCCCGCGGCCTGGCTGATTCTTGTTGGGCGCAACGCTGCGCTCGACCGCACGCGCCGCCTGAAGCGCGAAACGGTTCTCCCGCCTGAGGATCAGCTTTCCGAACTTGGCGATGCCGAAAGCGAGATGACGGAACGGCTCGACCAGGCGGATTACCGCGACGACATTCTGAGACTGCTTTTCACCTGCTGCCATCCCGAACTTCCGGCAACCCAACAGATCGCGTTGGCCTTGCGCATTGTCTCCGGCCTGTCGGTGAAGCAGATCGCGCGCGCCTTTCTGGTCAATGAAAAGGCGATGGAACAGCGCATCACCCGCGCCAAGGCAAGGATCGCGGCGGCAGGCATTCCATTCGACACGCCGGGTCCAGTGGAGCGCGCCGAGCGGCTCGGACTGGTGCTGGCGATGATCTATCTCGTGTTCAATGAGGGCTATTCGGCCAGCGGCGAGGAAATCGAACCGCGCCAGCCCCTTTGCAACGAGGCGATCCGGCTGGGGCGGCTGTTGTTGCGGATGTTCCCCGCCGAGCCGGAGGTCATGGGGCTGGCAGCGTTGATGTTGCTGCAGCATGCCCGCAGTTCCGCGCGCTTCGATGCGGGCGGCGACATTATCCTGCTGGAGGATCAGGATCGCGCGCGCTGGAACAGGCCGATGATCGCGGAAGGACTGGCGCTCGTCGACAAGGCTTTGCGCCATCGCAGACCCGGCGCCTACCAGCTTCAGGCCGCAATCGCAGCGCTGCATGCGCGCGCCACCAGCGCCGACGAAACGGACTGGCGGCAGATCGATGTGCTTTATGCCATGCTCGAGCAGATCACGCCTTCACCTGTAGTCACGCTCAACCGCGCCGTTGCTGTCTCGAAGGCGTATGGCGCCGAAACCGCCCTGACACTGGTGGAGCCGCTTGGGACGTCCCTCGACGGCTACTTCAACTTCCATGGCGTGCGCGGGGCGTTTCTGATGCAGTTGGGTCGGAATTCAGCCGCCCGCGACGCCTTTAATCGTGCGATTGCCCTGGCGCGATCGGGGGCGGAAGCCGCGCATATCCGCGGGCATCTCGACCGGCTGGAAAGCGAGGCTGTCCGGCAAGTCGAGACTGTGCCGTCACCCTGAGACCGCATTTTTCCATCCAGCTGTCGGCTCACGCCGCACTGGATCGTCTTCAACCCGGATGCTGCAACGGAGTTCATCATGGCCGAAACAGAAGACGACCGCACGCTCACCCTTGTCCGCACGCTCGATGCGCTGCGCGACAAGATCTACCGTTGTTGGACAGAAGGGCCGCTGCTCCTGCAATGCTTCACGCCCGCGCCTTGGAAAACGATCGAAGCCGATGTGGATGTGCGCCCCGGCGGCTCCAGCCGGATCGTGATGCAGAGCCCGGAAGGCGAAACCTACCCCAATCCTGGCATCTATCTGGATGTCGTACCCAACGAGCGCCTCGTTTTCACCGACGCTTTCACCTCGACTTGGGAGCCGTCTGCAAAGCCTTTCATCGTCGCCGACATCCAGCTGGAAGATGCAGGCGACGGGCGGACGAACTACACCGCGATCGTCCGGCATTGGACCGTTGAAGATCGCGAACGACATAAAAAGATGGGCTTCCATGACGGCTGGAACAAAGCGGCCGACCAGCTGGAAACCGTGGCCAAGACGCTTTGATCAACAGGAGAACAGAATGAGCAATTTCGAACCCCGGCCTGATTATGCCGGCGTCACCGCCTATGTCACCGTCACCAATGCGCGCGAAGCCGCCCGGTTCTACGAGCAAGCGCTCGGCTCCACCATCGCGGATCAGCGCGCAACCGACGACGGTCGCCTGATGCATTGCGAAGCGCGCATCAATGGCGGGCCGTTCATGTTCAACGATCCTTTCCCTGAACACGGCATGGACGTCATGCCGATGGCTGGATCCATGACCCTGATCGTAGCGGATGCGCAGGCTTGGTGGGACCGGGCGATCGGCGCCGGCATGACAAGCGTGGTGGATCTGCATGACGCCTTCTGGGGCGACAAATATGGGTTGATGAAAGACCCGTTCGGCGTGAATTGGGCAATCGTCGGCCCGCAGCCGTCAACGTCCTAAAAGACTACTACGGCTTGCAAGAAAGTGCCTTCTGGCCTATAGGGCGCTCACCCGCGTAGACACCCTTGGAGGCACCGCGGGGCGCAAGCGGCTGAGTTGATCGGCTGCTTTCGACGTTTCCACAGCCCTGATGGTTTCGGAAACGCTCCACAACATGAAGGAAAAGCCATGAGCCACGAGACTTACGAGCTCAAGGCCGAGGCGCGCGAAAAGGTCGGTAAGGGGTCCGCCCGCGAGATT
This sequence comes from Tianweitania populi, assembly GCF_014652875.1. Taxonomy (GTDB): domain Bacteria; phylum Pseudomonadota; class Alphaproteobacteria; order Rhizobiales; family Rhizobiaceae; genus Tianweitania; species Tianweitania populi. Next base: position 1,562,669 of record NZ_BMZQ01000001.1, read on the forward strand.
CGCCGCAACGGCAAAGTACCAGCAGTCATTTACGGCGAGAAGCAGCCTCCCCTGGCGATTGCTCTCTCCTACAAGGACATCTTCTACAAGATTCACGGCGGCGGCTTTAAGACCACCGTTGCGATCATCGATGTCAACGGCCAGAAGATCCGCGTCCTGCCGAAGGACTACCAGCTGGATCCGGTCAAGGACTTCCCGATGCATGTCGACTTCCTGCGCGTCGGCGAGCATTCGCTTGTGACGGTGAACGTGCCTGTTCACTTCCTCAACGAAGACGCTTCGCCCGGCATCAAGCGCGGCGGCGTGCTGAACATCGTTCGCCACGACATCGAGTTGCAGGTTCCTGCAGACCAGATCCCGGACGCGATCGAGATCGACCTCAAGGGCCTGAAGATCGGCGACATCATCCACATTTCCTCGGTCAAGCTGCCGAAGAATGTCGAGCTGACGATCACCGACCGCGACTTCACGGTTGCAACCATCGCTGCTCCTGCCGTGCTGACCGAGGCTGAAGAAGCCGGCGTCACCGAAGAGGAACTGGTGGAAGCCAAGGAAGCTGAGGCAGAAGCCGAAGCCGAAGCCGAAGGCGATGAAACCGCTGCCGAAGGCGAAGAAGGCGCAGCGAAGGAGTAATCCTTCGCTCAAGCCCGCGACGGGAACACAGCCATGCGTATTTTTGCAGGCCTTGGAAATCCCGGCGCGCAATATCAGGACAACCGACACAATGTCGGCTTCATGGCGGCGGACGCAATTGCCCGCCGCCATTCCTTTGCGCCCTGGACAAAGAAGTTCCACGCCCTGATCTGCGAAGGCACGATCGGGGGTGAGAAGGTGCTGCTGATGAAGCCGCAGACCTTCATGAACAATTCCGGGCAGTCTGTCGGGGAAGCCGCGCGCTTCTACAAGATCGAACCCGGCGACATCAGCATCCTCTATGACGAGCTCGACCTCGCCCCGGCCAAGATCCGCGTGAAGATCGGCGGCGGCAATGGCGGCCATAACGGCATCCGTTCAGCCGACGCACATCTTCCAAGCAAGGATTACCGCCGTGTGCGCATCGGCATCGGCCATCCCGGTGCCAAGGAGCTTGTGCACAACTGGGTGCTCGGCAACTTTGCCAAGGCCGATCAGACCTGGCTCGATCCCCTGCTTGAGGCCATCGCCGACAATGCCGACCTCCTCGCCAAGGGCGACGACAACGGCTTCATGAACAAGGTGGCGCTGGCGACACCATGCGGCGCGCGCGAGCCAAAGCCCTATGCCAAGGGCGAGCCCCAGGCAAAGCCCGCAACGCCGCCTAAGGGCCAAAGCCACATCCGCCAGGCACGCCCAGCCCAGCCGCAGATCAAGGTACCGGAAAGCGGCCCGATGGCTGCGATGCTGAAGAAGCTGCTGGGACGGGAATAGCGCTCACAGCCGCTTTGCGCATCGGGGTTGACCGTAACCCGCTTCGTCGCCCATAGCCCTGCTAACCTTCTTTTTAGACCAGGACCATTTCTCATGGGTTTCAAATGCGGCATCGTCGGGCTGCCCAATGTCGGCAAGTCGACGCTCTTCAACGCCCTGACGCGCACGGCCGCCGCGCAGGCTGCGAATTATCCTTTCTGCACGATCGAGCCGAACACTGGCGAAGTCGCCGTTCCCGATCCGCGCTTGAAGGCGCTGGCTGCCGCCGGCAAGTCCAAGGAGATCATTCCGACCCGCATCTCCTTCGTGGACATCGCCGGCCTGGTGCGCGGCGCGTCCAAGGGCGAAGGCCTCGGCAACCAGTTCCTCGCCAATATCCGCGAAGTGGACGCCATCGTGCATGTGCTGCGCTGCTTCGAAGATGACGACATCACCCATGTCGAGGGCCGCATCGATCCGGTCGCGGATGCCGAGACGGTGGAAACTGAGCTGATGCTGTCGGATCTCGAAAGTCTCGAGCGCCGCATCGTGCAGTTCCGCAAGCGCGCCTCCAGCAAGGACAAGGAAGCGCTCACTGTTCTTCCCGTCATGGAAGATGCGCTTAAGCTCCTGACCGACGGCAAGCCGGTACGCATGATGCTGAAGGGCATCGCGGTGGAGGATCTTAAGATCCTCGAAGGCCTGAACCTCCTGACCTCCAAGCCTGTGCTTTACGTCTGCAATGTCGCGGAAGCCGAGGCTGCGACGGGCAATGCGCACACCAAGGCTGTAGACGCGATGGCTGAAGCGCAGGGCGCCAAGGCCGTGGTCATTTCGGCGGCGATTGAAGCCGAGGTGTCGCAGCTTCCTGACGAGGAAGCCAAGGAATATCTCGACGCGATGAACCTCGAAGAGCCCGGACTCGACCGCCTGATCCGCGCCGGCTACGACCTTCTCAGCCTGATCACCTACTTCACGGTAGGCCCGAAGGAAACACGCGCCTGGACCGTTCATAAGGGCTCGAAGGCGCCGCAGGCCGCAGGCGTGATCCATACGGATTTCGAACGTGGCTTCATCCGCGCGCAAACCATCGCCTATAATGATTATGTCACGCTTGGCGGCGAAGTAGCGGCCAAGGAAGCCGGCAAGGCGCGAGACGAAGGCAAGGAATATGTCGTGCAGGACGGCGACGTGCTGCTGTTCCGCTTCAACACCTGAGCCGCAGACACGGGGGATGGCATGACCGACAAACGCTGGGCCTTCGAAGACTTCGTCCAGGACGCCACTATCCCCCTCGGCAGCAAACAGGTCGACGCGTCTGAGATCGTCGAATTCGCCGAGCAGTTCGACATGCAGCCGATACATCTGAACGAGGAAGCCGGCAAAGCCAGCATCCTCGGCGGTTTGTCGGCGTCGGGCTGGCACACCGTGTCCATGTTCATGCGGCTGATCTGCGATCACTTCCTGCTCGATTCGACCTCGCAGGGCGCACCGGGAGTAGAATATCTGAAGTGGAAGAAGCCGGTGCTCGCCGGCGACACGATCCGCGGCGAAGCCACCATCCTCGCCACGCGCCGTTCTGCTTCGCGTCCGCAGCTTGGCTTCGTGACCTTCCGCAACAGCCTCTACAACCAGCGTGGCGAGCTCGTTCTGGAGTTCTCGAACACCGGCATGTTCCTGCTGCGCAATCCGGAGCTGGCGGCATGACGCTCGACGACTATTTCGCCATCGGCATTCCGCAGGATCTCGGCAGCCATGTCTTCACGGCAGAGGAGATCGTGGCCTTCGCCAGGAAGTATGATCCGCAGCCTTTCCACCTCAGCGAGGAAGGCGCGAAGGGAACGGTCTTCGGCGCTCTTTGCGCGTCCGGCTGGCACACGACATCGATGTGGATGCGCCACAATCTGCTGCAGATTGAGCCGGTGGAATGGACGGGCGATGGTCCCAAGCCCGAATTCGGCCCCTCGCCCGGCTTCCAGAACCTGCGCTGGCTCAAGCCCGCTTACGCCGGCGACACGATCCGCTTCTCGCGCACCACCACCGGCCATCGTGCACTGGCCTCAAGGCCCGGCTGGCGTTTGCTGTCGGGTCAGGGCGAGGCGTTCAACGGCGCAGGCGAGACAATCATGAGCATGGATACGGCCGTGCTGGTGAAGGTCGCCTGAGATCTGCGAAAGCGGGACTACTGCGGCCAGTTGCCTGACGGCCAATTGCGCGCCGTGTGGATGACGCGAAGGATGACGATCTTTTCCTCGCCCTCAGCCGCGTCCACTGCATAGGCGATGACATAGGGCAGCCGCTTAACGGATTTCTCATATGTGCCGACGACGCGACCTGGACGTCCCGTCGCAATCATGCCTAGACGGTTACCCGCGGCTTCGATGGCTTCGATCATTCTTTCGGCAGCGTTGGGATCATCCGCTGCGACATAGCGCAGGATCTCTAGCGCATCATCAAGAGCGGTACGCGACCAGACGACCGGCCTCATTCGCCGCCATCGCGCCCTTGCTTGGCTTTACCGAGAAGCTGGCGCATCTCGGTCACCGCCTGCTCGTGAGAAACAACGCGGCCAGCTTTGGCATCTTCCAAAGCGCGAGTGACACCTTCGATGATTTTAAGCTCGCGATCGACATAGGCCGCGATCGCTTCACCGGCAAGAAACGACTTGCTGCGCCTTGTATGCACAGCGATACGATCCAGCTTTTCCTTCGTTTCCGCAGGAACTCTGATCGTCATTGTCTCGCTGGAAGGCATCGTCCTAAATCCCTGTGTTAGGATGTACACAGACTAACACAGCACGCTTGAGGATGTAAGCACTCGTCGTCTCAATCCGCCGTCGGCAACCGCCTTATCGTAAATTCGATCTCATCGCCCGGCCGCTCGAACCAGCTTTCAATTTCCGTCCAATAGGCCTGCTTTGGCCAGCGGTCGAACCATTCACGAGCCTTAGCGCGGGCGTCGGTGCGTGGCAGGCGGAAGGTTTCGCGCAGGAAGCCGTCGCGGGCGCGCGTGGCACTCGTCTCACGTTCTTGTGCGAGACGATGCTTAAGGCCGTCGAGCGGCGGGCGGACCGGCGGGCGCATGCGGAACTCCGTCATTCCACGGGGACAGGCCACAAGAAATTAGCCTGCAGAGATTAAGGACCTCATCATCGCTTGACGAGTCATTTGTCGCACGCGCGCAGGCAATGCTTGCCGGGTGGGACTCGGCGGGGTAGGTCATGCCACTCCCATCATTCGCAGGACCCCATGAACCGCGACAGCATTCCCGCCGGTTTGCCGGACGATATCGAGGACAAGAAAGCCACGGCCCGCGCCTGGTTCGAGCAGCTGCGCGATCGCATCTGCGCTGGCCTTGAAGCACTGGAAGACGAAGTTTCCGGGCCGCATGCCTCCTGGTCGCCGGGGCGCTTCGAGCAAACGCCGTGGCAGCGTGACGGAGGTGCCGGCGGCGGTGGCGTCATGTCGATGATGAATGGCCGCGTGTTCGAAAAGGTCGGCGTGCATACATCCACCGTACAGGGCGAGTTCTCGCCCGAATTTCGTAAGCAGATGCCCGGCGCCGACGAGGATCCGCGCTTCTGGGCAAGCGGCATTTCGCTGATCTGCCACCCCTGGAACCCCAACGTGCCGGCCGTTCACATGAACACGCGCATGGTGGTGACCTCGCGCCAATGGTTCGGCGGCGGCGCGGACCTTACGCCGGTGCTGGAACGTCGACGCACACAGGAAGACCCGGATTCGCAGGCCTTCCACCGCGCCATGCAGTTTGCCTGCGACAAGCATGCGGCCGTCGCCGAATATCCGCGCCTGAAGGCGTGGTGCGAGGAGTACTTCTATCTGCCCCACCGCAAGGAGCCGCGCGGCATCGGCGGCATCTTCTTCGATTACCTGCACTCCGAAGGCGAGAACGGCGGCTGGGATGCGGACTTTCGCTTCGCCCAGGATGTCGGCCGCTCCTTCCTGATCGTTTACCAGCACATCGTGCGCAAGAACTTCAACGAGAACTGGACCGAAGCGGATCGCGAAGAACAGCTGATCCGCCGCGGCCGCTATGTCGAGTTCAACCTGCTTTACGATCGGGGCACGATCTTCGGCCTGAAGACCGGCGGCAACATCGACGCGATCCTGTCCAGCATGCCGCCGGAAGTGAAGTGGCCCTGACGCGTCTTGAACTCAATGGCATTGCCCTCATTTAACATCGACCCATCATTGCGAAGGAGGACGATGCGATGAAGGAATTTCAGTGTGGATCGCTGGTGCCGGGCTGCTCCTGGCATACCAGGCATGAGGAAGAAGCCGAGGTCATGCGCCGTGCCGTCGAGCACATGCGCCAGACCCATGGCGAGACGACCATCCGAGAATCGATGGTCGATGCGATCCGTTCGCGGATCGAACGCGTGCAGGATGCTGCCTAGCGCGTTTCGATGAGAGATGAGGCGCGGGCAAGCAGCGCTTCGCGATCATAAGTGAAATCGGAGGCGGACCATTCCGCCTCCAACTGCTTGAAGAGCCGGCCGAGCTCCGGTCCGGCTGGCACGCCATTCGCCATCAAGTCCGCGCCAGAGATCGGGAAAGGTGGGCTTTTCCAACCTTCAGCGTGGCTCAACAGCGCTTCAAGTGGCGCCGCATCATTGCCGGCGGCGGACTGGCTGGCGATCTGAAGCCTCAGTCGATTCGTGATGCCTTCGCGGCTTCCGGCATGGATGCGTCGGGCGAGCGCCTGCGTGGTCTCATCCTCTGCTGCCGGTGCAGCCGCAGCCCACTCTTCGAGTCGCTTTGTTTCGGCCTTGGACAGGCGCAGGCGCTTGGACAAAGTTTCGATCCGCTCGACATTGGGCGGAATGATGCTGGCCAGCCTGAGCAGCGGGTCGGCCGTCCATCCCCTCGCCTGCTCGGCTGAAACGAGGCCGTGAATGGCGTCGATGCCCCACTTCTCGCTTTCCGGCAGAACGAGCGTCAGCACGCCGGTCGTGCGCATCCACAACAGCGCGCGGCTGGGATCGGGCGCGGTTAGGAGCTTGCGCATCTCCGTCCAGATCCGTTCGGCCGACAAGCCTGTCACGCCTTCCTTCAACCGGACGCAGGCCTTCAGCCCTTCCGCATCAGGACGGCCGGTGCCGAACCAGGCGAAGAAGCGGAAGAAGCGGAGGATGCGCAGATAGTCCTCGCGGATGCGCTGTTCGGGCTCGCCGATGAAGCGCAGCAGGCGCTTGTCGAGATCGGCCAGACCGCCGACGAGGTCGATCACCGTGCCGTCACCTTCGGCATAAAGCCCGTTGATCGTGAAATCGCGCCGCTCCGCATCCTTCTGCCAATCGCGGCCGAAGGCGACCTTGGCATGGCGGCCGTCGGTTTCAATGTCGCTGCGCAGCGTCGTGACTTCATAAGGCACGCCATCGGCGATCACCGTGATCGTGCCGTGGTCGATGCCGGTCGGCACCGCGCGCAAACCAGCCGCTTCGGCGCGGGCAATCGTTTCGGAAGGCAGCACGGTGGTCGCGATGTCGACATCGCCGGTGGGACGGCCGATCAGCGCATCGCGCACTGCACCTCCGGCAATGCGGGCTTCCTCGCCGTCAGCCTTCAGGGCCATCATGAGGCGCCGCAAGCCCGGAGCTTCGAGGAAGGGCGCGCGGCCGGCAATGGTGGTTGTCAAGCGTAGAGCCTTTCGTAAAGCGTGCGGATGACGCCCGCGGTCACGCCCCAGATATAGCGGTCACCGTAAGGCATCTCGTAGAAGAAGCGCTCGCGCTCCTGCCATATGCGGCTGCCGCGGGCGTGGTTGGCGGGGTCCATGAGGAAGGCGAGCGGTACTTCAAAGGCCGCATCCACCTCGTCGGGATTGATCGCAAGCTGGAAGCCCGGCTGCACAATGCCAAGCACGGGGGTGATGCGAAAGCCGCTGCCGGTGGAATAATCGGGCAAGCGGCCGAGCACGTCGATGCGGCTGCGATCGAGGCCAATTTCCTCTTCCGTTTCGCGCAACGCGGCGGCTTCCGGCGAACTGTCTTCGGGATCGATCCGCCCACCGGGAAAGGCGATCTGGCCGGCATGATTGCGCAAACGGTCGGTGCGCTTGGTTAGGATGAGCGAGGCACCGTCGGGATAATCGACCGCCGCGATCATCACGGCAGCAGCGCGCAGATCCGGCCGCACGATGAGGTCGCTGAAATCCGGGTTTAGCTGGTGATCGCCAAAGAAATCGGCTTCCGGCGGCTCGCGTTCGATCAAAGCGCGGCGGCGGAAATCCTCCGCGCTGAACAGGGACGGCGCTTCCACAACCCTCATGCTTCGGCAACCAGCCTGTCGAGTTGCGCAACCGGCATCACGGGAAAAACGGCACCCTTGGAGCGCAGGGCGAACATCGGCTCGCCGTCGATGGTGATCTCCTCGCCGAGTTCGGCAAGCTCATACATCACCGCCCGCGCCACCAGTGCTTCAAGCCGACCGCGCACATGCAGATAGGGCTTCAGCCCACCCGTTTCCGGCTCGTCCACAAAGCGAATTGGATGATCCGGCCCGGCCTCGACCACATCGCCGACATTGGTACGGAAGGTGAGAACGCGCTCTTCGCCCTCGCCACTGGCATCCACCTCGACCGCGACGAAAGGCGCATCCTCGACCCGGATGCCGACCTTCTCGACGGGCGTGACGAGATAGGTCTTGCCGTCCTCGTCCCGGCGCAACACGCTGGAAAAGAGCTGCACCAGCGGCATGCGGCCGATCGGCGTACCAAGGTAGAACCAAGTGCCGTCGCGCTTGATCTCCATATCGAGATCGCCGCAAAAGTCCGGGTTCCACTTGTCTACGGGCGGAAGCCCCTTGCCCGCGCGGGCGGCGCGGCCGATAAGCGCCTCTATCCCGGCAGTGTCGCCGGCCTTCGCAAGGCCTGCCGCAGCGTTAGTGGTAGGGTCTGTCATGAGTCACGAAATAGTCACTGTTGTTTTGCTTGTCAGCACCTGTGACCCATTTAAGGTCAGCCGGACGCGCTTCCAGCCCGTTCACCATCATCTCGCCCCAAGCGGATGATTGGTCTGCCCGCCGCCAACAGGAAGGACGTCTCGGCATGAGCGTAATCACCAGCAATTTGGCAGCAGGCGAAACCAAGCCCAGCGATGCGGACATGGTGGCTCAGGCTGAAGCTGCGCTGAAGGACATTGCCGCCGTCCGCGAAGGTTTGGGACAGGTCATCTTCGGTCAGGAAAGCGTGATCGAAAAGACGATCGTCGCCGTTCTGGCCGCTGGTCATGCGCTGCTGGTCGGCGTGCCGGGTCTGGCAAAAACCAAGCTGGTCGTAACGCTCGGCCAGGTGCTCGGCCTACAGTCCAACCGCATCCAGTTCACGCCCGACCTCATGCCGTCCGATATTCTTGGCTCCGAGGTGATGGAGCAAGATGACACCGGCCGTCGCGCCTTTCGATTCATTCCCGGCCCGATCTTCGCGCAGTTGCTGATGGCCGACGAGATCAACCGCGCGAGCCCGCGCACCCAGTCGGCCCTTCTGCAGTCCATGCAGGAATATCATGTGACAGTCGCCGGCCATCGCCATGATCTGCCGGCACCCTTCCATGTGCTGGCGACGCAGAACCCGCTGGAACAGGAAGGCACCTATCCCCTTCCGGAAGCGCAGCTCGATCGCTTCCTGATGCAGATCGACATTCTGTATCCCGAGCTCGAAGCCGAGCGCCGCATTCTCACCGAAACCACCAGCGGCAGCGAAGCGCGCATTTCCGCCGTGCTCGACCCGCAGCGCCTCCAAGCCATCCAGCTTCTGGTGCGCCGCATGCCGGTGCCCGAAAGCGTGGTGGATGCGATCCTGACGCTGGTGCGCTCGGCGCGTCCCGGCCAGGGCAACTCTGAAACCGACAAGCATGTCGCCTGGGGTCCCGGCCCGCGCGCGTCACAGGCCCTCACGCTCTGCGCCCGCGCCCGCGCGCTCTACGATGGCCGTTTGGCGCCGTCGATCGACGATGTGCGCGCGCTGGCTGAGCCTGTGCTGCAGCATCGCATGGCGCTGACCTTTGCCGCCCGTGCCGAGGGCATGACCGTTCGCGACGTGGTCGCGAGGCTGACAAAGGCGATCTGATGGCGCGTATCGGCGAGGTCGCCCCTCCCGTCGCAACACGCGAAGCGCTGGCCCGCGCCCGCACGCGCGCCGCCCTTGTGCCCGATCTGCTGGTTGAAGCGCGCCGCGTGGTGAATACCGTGATTTCCGGATGGCACGGCCGCCGCCGTCGCGGTGTCGGCGAAAACTTCTGGCAGTTCCGCCCCTTCGTGGAAGGCGATGCCGTCGCGCGCATCGACTGGCGGCGCTCGGCGCGCGACGATCACACTTATGTTCGCGACAGGGAATGGGAAGCGGCGCATACGGTCTGGCTTTGGGCCGACCCGTCGCCATCCATGCTCTACAAGTCGACCATCGCCACCGTGTCCAAGGAATCCCGCGCGGTTGTGCTGGTGCTGGCGCTGGCCGAACTCCTGTCGCGCAGTGGCGAGCGCATCGGCTGGCCGGGCCTGACCGACCCGCTTTCCACCCGCAACGGCGCCGAGCGGCTGGCGGCACGCCTCACCCATGCGGCCCTGGTCGCCCAGCCCGACTGGAGCCAGGTCCGGCGCTTTTCGGATGTCATCATCGCCTCGGATTTCCTCGATGAGCCGCAGGAGATCATGGCCTGGCTCGATCCCCTCACAAAGCGCGGCGTGCGCGCGCATCTGATCGAGATTGCTGATCCCGCCGAAGAAAGCTTCCCTTATAGCGGCCGCACCGAGTTCCAGGATCCGGAAACCGGCGAGCGCCTGACTGCCGGTCGCGCTGAAACGCTGGCTGAAGATTACCGCAATCAGTATCGCGCCCGGCGCGAGGAATTGGCAGCCTGGGCCAAGCGGCAGGGCTGGAGCTACACGGTCAACCACACCGACCGCCTCGCCTCCGAAGCGCTGGTCACGATCCACATGGCGCTGTCCACCGAACCCGGATTCGGAGGCGCGCGCGCATGAGCTGGCTGCCGCTCTCCTTTGGTGCGCCGATGGTGCTGGCGGGGCTTCTCGCCCTACCACTGATCTGGTGGCTGCTGCGCCTCACCCCGCCGAAGCCGCAGACCGAAACCTTCCCGCCACTGAAGATCCTCGCCAAGGTCCTGCGCAAGGAAGAAACCCCGCGCTCCAGCCCCTGGTGGCTGACCTTGCTGCGACTCTTGATGGCCGCACTCATCATCTTCGCGCTGGCCGACCCCGTCTTCAATCCGCGCGAGCGCATGACGGCATCTGGCGATGCGGTGGCAATCGTGCTCGACAATGGCTGGTCTACCGCGCCCGACTGGGATCGCCGCGTCGCCACCGCCGAGCGGCTGATCACCGATGCCGGTACCGCCGGCAAGCCGGTGGTGCTGGCGCTCACCGCCGAGCCGCCCAGCACGGAAATCGGGCCATTCGAAGCGGAAGTCGCGCGCGATCATCTGCGCGCCGCCCATCCGCGTCCCGTACCGGTGGATCGCCCTTCCACTTTCGGCCGCGTGGCCGAAGCGGTCGCGCGCTTTTCCGCACCAAGCATCGCTGTCCTTTCCGACGGGCTGGCCGCCGGAGGCGATGAACAGGCTTTTGCGGGTCTGCTCGGGGCAAACCGCAGCGGCCTCGTCTGGGTGACGCCCGAGCGCGTCGCGTCCTTGGCGCTGACCGCCGCCGACAACCAGGTCGACGCCTTCCGCGTCACCGCCGTCCGCAGTCCCGGCGATCCCGCGCCGCGCAGCGTCACTGCCGGCGCCTTTGATGACCGCGGCCGACGCATCGGCGACACGACCATCACCTTTGGTGCCGGCGAAACCTCTGCCAGCGGCGAGCTTGCCGTGCCGTTCGAGCTGCGCAACGATTTCGCCTCCGTGTCGATCGACAGCGAGCCACAGGCCGGCGCCGTGCGCGTGCTCGATGAAAACGCCAAGCGCCGCCGCGTGGGTTTGCTGTCTCAGGCTGAAGCCGACCGCGCCCAGCCCCTCCTTTCGCCGCTGTTTTATATCCGCAAGGCTATGGAGCCGTTTGCCGATCTGGTGGAGCCGCAAAGTGCTGATCTCGCGCAGGCGATCCCGCAACTGCTCGAACAAAAGCCCGCGATGATCGTCATGGCCGATGTCGGCGTCATCCCCGATGCCGCCCGCACCGCCCTCGTGGATTGGGTGCAGAAGGGCGGCACGCTGGTGCGCTTTGCAGGCTCGCGTCTGGCCGCCGCAGGACCCGACGAAGACCTCCTGCCCGTGCGCCTGCGCACCGGAGAGCGCGCGCTGGGCGGCGCCATGTCCTGGACCGAGCCGCAGGCTGTGACCGAGTTTCCCGGCACCGGCCCCTTTGCCGATCTAGCGCCGCCAGCGGAAGTCACCGTCACGCGGCAGGTTCTGGCCGAACCTTCGGCCGACATCGTCGACCATACCTGGGCGACGCTGGCCGATGGCACGCCGCTGGTGACGGGCGCACGGCGTGGTCAGGGCACGGTGGCGTTGTTCCATGTCACGCCGGAAGCGACATGGTCGAACCTGCCGATCTCCGGCACGTTCGTGGAGATGCTCCGCCGCGTCGTGCAGCTGTCGCGCAATCAGGGGCGTGTCGATAGTGGTGCGGAAGCCAATGCCGCCGGCCTGCCGCCCTATCGCATGATTGCAGCCGATGGCATGCTTGTGCCGCCAACACCGGAAGCGCGGCCGCTGCCGGCCAATGCCGCTGCACGCGTGACGATCGAGAACCCACCCGGCCTTTATGGCGGAGAGGAAGGTGTCGTGGCGCATAATCTTCTGGCCTCCGACGCGACGCTCGCGCCGATCGTCAGGCCGCAAACCAACCTGCCGGTGACGGAAGCCTCTTATGCCTTCGATCAGTCGCGTGATTTGCGCGGCCCGCTATTTGCGCTGGCGCTGCTTCTGATGGTGCTGGATACGCTGGCCGTACTCTGGATGGGCGGCGCCTTCGCGCGCAAACGCCGTCGTGGGCAACCGGTTGCCGCTGCGATCGGGCTCGTAGCACTCGGCCTCGTCTCGCATCCCCTGCCCGCTCAAGCGCAGGACACACGGCAGGACGATCAGGCTGCGATCGAGGCAATTTCCACCACGCGCATCGCCTATGTCGTCACCGGTGATTCTTCGGTGGACGCCATAAGCCGCGCCGGTATTCAGGGGTTGAACCGCTTCCTGATCGAGAAAACTGCGCTTGAACCAGGCGACCCGGCCGGCGTCGACATCGCCACCGACGAACTGTCCTTCTACCCGCTGATCTATTGGCCGATCGATCCCGACGGCGCCATGCCGAGCGAGGACGCCATTGCCCGCGTCGACGCTTACATGAAGCAGGGCGGCACGGTGTTGTTCGACACGCGCGACCAGTATTCGGCCGGCTTCGACGCCTCCTCCACCACGCCCGCCACGCAACGGCTGCGAGACATCCTGGCTGACCTCAACGTGCCGGCGCTGGAGCCGGTGCCGGAAGACCACGTGCTGACGAAATCCTTCTTCATCGTCCCGGAATTCCTCGGCCGCTATAATGGCAGTCCGCTCTGGGTCGAAGCTTCCGCGGCAGCAGCGAACCCGGATGATCGCCCGGTGCGCACCGGCGATGGCGTCACGCCGATCATGATCACCGCCAACGATCTGGCCGGCGCCTGGGCGATCGACGCCAATGGCGAGCCCATGCTGCCGACTGTTCCCGGCGACCCGATGCAGCGCGAATATGCCCTGCGTGGCGGCGCCAACATCATGATGTATATGCTGACGGGCAACTACAAGTCGGATCAGGTCCACGTGCCGGTGTTGCTCGAAAGGTTGGGGCAATGACCGCAACCTTGGCGCTACTACCCCCCTCTGGCCTGCCGGCCATCTCCCCCTCAGGGGGGGCGACTAGGCTGGCAGTCACGTCCGCGCCAACCTTTGACCCTGCACTGGGTGCAAGCCTTGCAAACAAAGAGCCGGCATCCAAGCTGCCCCTGTCCCCCCTTGAGGGGGAGATGCCCGGCAGGCCAGAGGGGGGTAAACGACGGCCGCGAGGGTGCACACGATGACCTGGTCGCTCTCCTTCGAGCCGCTGCTGTCTTGGACCACGCTGGGCCTACTCGCCATCCCCATGGCGCTGCTCGCGGTGCTGGCTTTGTGGCGACGGCAGCGCGGTGCCTTGTTCCGCTTGGCTGCGCTGGCCGCTCTTGCGCTCGCCTTGCTCAACCCGGTTCTGCTCGACGAACTGCGCCAGCCCCTGAAGAGCGTCGTAGCGCTCGTCGTGGATCGCAGCCAGAGCCAGGATATTCGCGACCGCAGCGCGCAGACCGATGCGGCACTGGCCGAGCTGAAAACGCGGCTGGCGCGCTTCGACCAGTTCGAAGTGCGCGAGATCGAAGCGGGTCAGGCCGCGTCTGCCGAAGAGCGCACGGACACCAAACTATTCGGCGCACTAGACAGCGCCTTCCGCGACGTGCCGCCGTCACGCATTGCGGGCGCGATCATGGTGACCGACGGCCAGGTGCATGACGTGCCGGCCAACGGCAATCCTGGCTTCGAAGCGCCGGTCCATTCGCTGATCACCGGCGAGGACGGCGAGCGCGACCGGCGCATCCGGCTGGAAAACGCGCCGCGCTTCGGCCTCGTCGACAAGCCGATCCCCATGACCTACCGCGTGCTCGACACTGCCGGTCAAGGCGAAGCGGTCAATGTGCGCGTGTCGATCAACGGCAATCCGGTCGCGACCGAGCGCGCCATCGTGGGCCAGCCGGCGACCGTCGAGGTCACCATCCCGACCGCCGGCCGCAACATCGTGGAATTCGCGGTGGAAGGCGTCCAAGGCGAACTCACCACCACCAACAATCGCGCAGTGGCGCTGTTGGACGGCATTCGCGAGAACCTGCGCGTGCTGCTGGTGTCCGGCGAACCGCATGCCGGCGAGCGCACCTGGCGCAACCTGCTGAAGTCCGACGCCTCCGTCGATCTCGTGCATTTCACGATCCTGCGCCCCCCTGAGAAACAGGACGGCACGCCGATCAACGAACTGTCGCTGATTGCCTTCCCGACACGTGAGTTGTTTGTCGACAAGATCAACGACTTCGACTTGATCATCTTCGACCGCTACCAGCACCGCGACGTACTGCCGATCCTGTATTACGACTACATCGCAGAATATGTCGAAAACGGCGGCGCGCTGCTGATCGCGGCAGGTCCCGAATATGCCGGCGGGCAGTCGATCGCCAACACGCCGCTGATGTCGGCCTTGCCCGCTTTGCCCTCTGGCGAAGTCGTGGAAGAAGGTTTCTATCCGCGCCTCACCGATCTCGGCCAGCGTCATCCCGTCACGCGCGGACTGGAGGGTTCGGCGCAGGAGCCGCCCCGCTGGAGCCGCTGGTTCCGCCAGATCGGCGTCGACAGTACGCAAGGCGAAGTGGTGATGAAGGGTGCGGGCGACCGGCCGTTGCTGGTGCTCGAGCGCAAGGGCGAAGGGCGTGTCGGCATGTTCCTGTCGGACCAGGGCTGGCTCTGGGCACGCGGCTATGAAGGCGGCGGCCCGCATGTCTCGCTGTACCGCCGCATTGCGCATTGGCTGATGAAGGAGCCGGAACTCGAGGAAGAACGCCTCATCGCGGACGGCCGCGGCATGGTGCTGAACGTCACGCGTCAGACCATGAGCGATGATCCCGGCCCGGCCAGCGTGATTTCGCCGACCGGAAAGCGGCTGCAGATCCCGCTGACCTCCAACCAGCCCGGCCTGTTCACAGGCAGCCTGGAAACCGACGAGGTCGGGCTTTACCAGATCGCCAATGGCGACCTGACGGCGCTTGCCCATGTCGGCCCGCTCAATGCACCGGAATTCGCCGATGTCGTGTCCACGACGGAGCGGCTCCAGCCGGTTGCGGATGAAACCGGCGGCAGCGTTCGGCGGCTCGAAAGCGGCGTCACTGGCCTCAGCCTGCCCAACATCGTGCCGGTCAGTGGCAACGGCGAAACCAATGGCCGCGATTGGATGGGCCTGCGCGTCACTGACGACAGCGTGCTGCAATCCGTCAGCCGCACACCCTTGTTCGGCGGCTTCTTCGGTCTCGCTCTGCTGCTGATGGCGATCGGCGCGATGTGGTATCGCGAGGGGCGCTAAGCCCTTCGCTACAAGGCTCGGAAGAAGTAGCGCACGGTCTTCGTGCCGCCATGGATCGCCGCCTGCCCGACTTCGGCGAAGCCGAGCGCTGCATGGAACGCATCCGAGGCCGGGTTCGGCGGCTCGGCATTCACCTCGCAGCAGATCCGTTGATGCCCGGCCTCTTGAGCGCGCGCAAACAGATCTTCGTAAAGCAGCCGGGCCAGCCCACGTCCCCGTGCTTTCGGCGACACCACGATGCGGTCCACATAAACGAAGCGCGGATAGCGCGCCTTGAACCACAGGAAGTTCGGGCTGCTGTAATCCGCGTCCTGATCAAAGGTCAGCAGGAAAGCATCGCCCTCGCCAATCCGCCGTGCATGAAACGCACCCGCGACCATTTGGGCGAGGTCCTCGGCCGATAGTAGAGACAGCTCCTGCGCATGATCGTTGTTGAGAGCGAGAATCGTTGCGTGACTCTCTGCGTCAACAGCTTGAATCACATCGTTGGCCACGGCGCGCAACTCCTTCAACCTGCAACGGAAAACTGGCGCAGGGCTTCGCTGGATGTAATTGCCGCGGAGACCGACAGGTTGAGGCTGCGCGCACCGGGCATCATCGGGATGGTAAGCCGCGCATCGGCGAGGGCATGCACGCTTTCCGGCACACCGGCAGATTCCCGTCCGAACAGGATGATGTCGTTGGGCGCAAAGGCGAATTGTGTGTAAGGCACTGCACCCTTGGTCGTGAGCAAAAGCAGGCGCCGGCCCTCTTCTTTGCGCCATGCTTCAAAGGCTTCGAAATCCGTATGGCGGCGCAGCGCTGCCATTTCCAGATAGTCCATGCCGGCGCGCTTCAGGTTCTTGTCGGAAATGTCGAAGCCTGTCGGCTCGATGATGTCGACGGCAACCCCAAGGCAGGCGCCGAGGCGCAGCACCGCTCCCGTATTTCCGGGGATTTCTGGCTGATAAAGCGCGATGCGCAGGTCGCTCATGATACGTGTCCGTTCAAGATGGCGTGTCGGATGGGATTGGCGCTGCTTGCCGTTAAGGCAAAATACCATTCCCGTGACTGGCCGTTTGCGCGCAACTAGGCTATGAAGCCGCCGACATCAACGCGAACCAGAGGGGACAAGGATGGAAAACATGATCAATGTAAACATCCCGCGCGCCCTTCTCCGGCCAATGTTTCGGCCATTCGGCGCCTGACGGCGGCTTCGCGACCTCTTCAAGCTTTTCTTCCAAGCAGCGTCTCGAACCCCGCCGGACCGTTCTTTCCGTTCCGAGGTTTCGCCATGTCGTTGTTCTTGCTTTTCGGTCTTCATCCACCTTCACCCGCTTTTCGTCGGCTGAAGGTGCTTTGCCCGCTTCCGTCATGACCATCCGGCTTCAACAGCCGCTCGCGACCGCTTTTTAGTACGAGATTGATCCCATGTTCCGCTGGTTCGAATCCCGCCTGAGCCCCTTCCCCAACGAAGAACCCGTCGAGCCCCCGAAGACGCTCGTCGGCTTCTGCCTGCATTACACCAGGGGCTCATGGCCCTTCATCATCCTTGCCGCGATCCTGATGGCCGCGATCGCACTGGCCGAAGTCTGGATGTTCGCCTTTCTCGGCAATATCGTGGACTGGCTGTCGGCGCAAAACCGCGAAACCTTCCTGCAGACCGAAGGCTGGAAGCTGATCGGCATGGGCGCGATCGTGCTGATCGCACTGCCTGCGACGGTGGTGCTCAATTCACTGATCAGCCAGCAGACGCTGATGGGCAACTATCCCATGCGCATCCGCTGGCAGGTGCATCGCTATCTGCTGAAGCAGTCGATGAGCTTCTATCAGGACGAGTTCGCCGGCCGCATCGCCACCAAGCTGATGCAGACGGCGCTCGCCGTGCGCGAATGCGTCATCAAGCTGATCGACGTGTTGAACTACGTCATCGTTTACTTCCTGGGCGTGCTGTTCATCGTCGGCTCGGCCGATATCCGGCTGGCGGCACCCCTAGCCGTCTGGCTTGCGGCTTACATTGGCCTGCTGTTCTTCTTCGTGCCGCGCCTCGGCAAGGTCGCGGCCGAACAGGCCGATGCGCGCTCGTTGATGACCGGACGCGTGGTCGACAGCTACACCAATATCCAGACGGTAAAACTGTTCAGCCACGCCAAGCGCGAGTCATCCTATGCCCGCGAAGGCATGTTCGACTTCCTGCAGACCGTTTACCGCTCGATGCGGCTGGTGACCGGTCTTTACGGCTCGCTTTACATCCTCAACGCCCTGCTTCTGGCCTCCGTTGCCGGCATTGCGCTGTGGCTTTGGCTGGGCGATCTGGTCTCGATCGGCGCCGTTGCAGTGGCCCTTGGCCTCGTGCTGCGCCTGTGGGGCATGTCGCAATGGATCATGTGGGAAGTCTCCGCGCTGTTCGAGAATGTCGGCACGGTGAAGGACGGCATCCAGTCGATCTCGCTGCCGCGCGTGGTGGAAGACGTTCCCGGCGCCAAGCCGCTCGCCGTGACCAAGGGCGAGATCAGCTTCGATCGCGTCGGCTTCCATTACGGCAAGGGCAAAGGCATCATCGGTGATCTCTCGCTGACCATCCGTCCCGGCGAAAAGGTCGGCGTGGTCGGTCGTTCCGGCGCCGGCAAGTCGACGCTGGTGAACCTGCTTCTGCGCTTCTACGACGTGGAAAGCGGCCGTATCCTGATCGACGGTCAGGACATCGCGGAGGTTCAGCAGGACAGTTTGCGCGCGCAGATCGGCATGGTCACGCAGGACACGTCGCTTCTGCACCGCTCCGTGCGCGACAACATCCTGTATGGCCGGCCGGATGCCAATGATGCGATGGTCAAGCGCGCGGCCGAAAGCGCGTCAGCCGAAACCTTCATCGCCGCTTTGCGCGATCACAAGGGCCGTGCGGGCTATGATGCCTATGTCGGCGATCGCGGCGTCAAGCTCTCCGGCGGCCAGCGCCAGCGCATCGCGATTGCCCGTGTCATGCTGAAGGACGCGCCGATCCTGATCCTCGACGAGGCAACTTCGGCGCTGGATTCCGAGGTCGAAGCGGCGATCCAGGAGAACCTGTACCGCCTGATGGAAGGCAAGACGGTGATCGCCATCGCGCACCGCCTCTCCACCATCGCGGCCATGGACCGGCTGATCGTGATGGATCGCGGGCGGGTGATCGAGGATGGCTCGCATGACGAGCTGGTGGCCCGGGGCGGGCTTTATGCCCAGCTCTGGCAGCGCCAATCCGGCGGCTTCCTGATGCAGGAAGAGGCCGAGGCAATCGGGGCGCAGGCCGAAAGGCCGAAGGATCTGGCAGCAGAATAAGGCGGCCGGGGTGTCAGTGCAGGCAGGCAAACACTATGTTATGCTTGTGCTGACCCCCGATCCCTCCCTGTCCACACCTTTGTCCCTGAGCGAGCGTGCCTGGCAGCGCGCCGAGAACGTCATCGATCCGTTCGGCGATACGCCGCGCGAAGTGCTGCCGCGTGATGCGTGGGCCTTCATCCTGTTCTTCGCCAAACAGGCGAAAGGGCCGTTTATCCTGCTTCTGATCGCCGGCGGTCTGTCCGGCGCGGTGGATGCGGCGCTGTATTGGTCGGTCGGCTGGCTGATCGACATTCTCGACACCGCCAATCCCGCGACTTTGGTTGCCGATTACTGGCCGCATCTCCTCGCCTTCCTCGTGCTTGTCCTGTTCGTGCGTGCCGCGATCATGATCGGCAACGCCGTGGTCGAGCAGCAAGTCGTCGTGCCCAACTTCTACCAGCTCGTTCGCTGGCAGGCGTTTCGGCGCGTGATCGACCAGCCCTATGAGTTCTACCAGAACGATTTTGCTGGTCGCATCGCTACCAAGATCCTGCAGGGCGGCGAAGCCACCGGCGATTTTATTACCTCGTCGCTCCAGACCATGTGGAGCTTCGTCACCTTCCTGATCCTGGCCGCGACGATCCTGTCGACGCTCGATCCGCTAATGGGCGTAGTCCTGGCTCTGTGGCTCGCGAGCTATCTCGCATCCGCCTGGGTTTTGCTGCCGCCGCTGCGTGCCGCCGGTCGCAAGACGGCCGACGAGCGTTCGCTGGTTAACGGTCGGCTGGTGGATGCCTTCACCAACATCATGGCCGTCAAACTGTTCGACAGCGGCGGCCGCGAACATGGTTTCGTGCGCGAAGGCATGGCGCAATATCTCACCGCCGTGAAGCAGATGACGCGCGGCATCACCCGCGTCCGCGGCGCGATTGCCATCCTCAACGGTTTCATGATGGCGGGCGTTGCCCTGCTTGCGATCTACAGCTGGCAGGTCGGTGAGGCCTCAACCGGTCAAGTCGCTACCGCGATAGGCCTCGTGTTCCGGCTCAACCAGATGTCCGGCTACATGATGTTCAACATCAACGGCCTGATCCGCTCCTTCGCCACCGTTCAGGACGCTACCGGCACGATCTCGGTGAAGCCCGGCATCCAGGATGCGCCGGATGCGATCGTCGCGCCACGCGCCAGCGGCGATTTGCGCTTCGATGATGTCTCTTTCCATTATGGCAAGGCCGGTGGCGTCATCGACCACCTCAATCTGCACATTCAGCCCGGCGAGCGCGTCGCGCTGGTCGGCCCTTCGGGCGCCGGCAAGACGACGCTGGTGAACCTGGCACTGCGCCTGTTCGATGTCGAAGCCGGCCGCATCCTGGTCGACAACCGCGACATCCGCAGCCTGACGCAGACCTCGCTGCGTCAGCAATTCGGCGTCGTCAGCCAGGATCCCATGCTGATGCACCGCTCGATCCGCGACAACATCGCTTATGGCCGCCCGGACGCCACGGAAAACGATATCATCGCCGCCGCAACCCAAGCCAAGGCGCATGATTTCATCCTGGGCGTGCGCGATCCCAAGGGCCGCACCGGCTATAACGCCCATGTCGGGGAGCGCGGCGTGAAGCTGTCCGGCGGCCAGCGCCAGCGTATCGCGATTGCCCGCATGATGCTGAAGAACGCGCCGATCCTGGTGCTAGACGAAGCAACGTCAGCGCTCGATTCCGAGGTTGAAGCAGCCATTCAGGACAGTCTGAGCGAGCTGATGCATGGCAAGACAGTCATCGCGATTGCGCATCGCCTGTCGACCATCGCGGCGCTAGACCGCATCGTCGTGCTGGACGGCGGGAGAATCGTGGAAGAAGGCACGCATGATCAGCTTGTTGCGCGCGACGGCCTTTACGCCCAGCTTTGGAAGCGCCAGTCCGGCGGCTTCCTGGCCGATCGGCTCGCAGCGGAATAGGTCATCATGAGCCTTCGTCTCCCATCCCACTTTGGCAGCGTGCATCCTGGCGATGTCCTGTTCGATGCGCTCAACACGGAGATCGCAGGCGAAAAGGCGTCGTCGCTTGGCCGCGCCGGTACGCAGGCCGCGAAAGCGCTCACGAAGCTTGCGGAGGCCGGGCCCGATCATCCCGATCGCCCTGCATTGCTCAAGGCTGCGGCGGACGCCGTGCATGGCTTCTTTATCCAGCGCGAGCTTTGTGGCATGCGCCGCCACGATGGGGCCATCCGCGACCTCGCCATTCCCCAGGCGGTTCTTGTCCGGCTGGGCGCCAAGTAGAGCCGGCGCTAGAATCGTGAGCCCTGGCAGGCACTTGCAACTATGTTGCGACAAACTGCCCACCCGTTCTGCGACCATATGGACAACCCCCTCGCAGACGCCTAGAAAATGCCGCAAACTACCAGGGATTCCGTGGCGGCTTCACGGCGCGCGTGCATGATCTGGTGGTCCCCAGCCGGCGGATAACGTCGACAAGGCGATGAGACAACGGAGCCATTGGCTCGACGGTCAGGAGGACTATTCCGTGAGCGCAAACGAAACCGCCGAACCGACCCGGCGCGATTTCCTTTATATCGCGACAGGTATGGCAGGTGTCGTGGCCGCTGCAAGCGTGGCCTGGCCCTTCATCGATCAGATGCGCCCGGACGCATCCACGCTGGCACTCGCCACGGTGGATGTGGACGTTTCCAGTGTGGAACCGGGCATGTCCATCACCGCCAAATGGCGCGGCAAGCCGATCTTCATCCGCAACCGCACGCCGGCCGAGCTGGAAGAAGCCAACAAGGTTCCCCTGGCCGAGCTCAAGGACCCGATCGCCCGCAACGCCAATCTTCCCGCCGATGCGCAGGCGAGCGACCTCGATCGCTCTGCCGGTGAAGGCAAGGAAAACTGGATCGTCATGGTCGGTTCCTGCACCCATCTTGGCTGCGTGCCGCTCGGCCAGTCCGGTGACTTCGGCGGCTGGTTCTGCCCGTGCCACGGCTCGCATTACGATACAGCCGGCCGCATCCGCAAAGGCCCTGCTCCGCAGAACCTGGCGGTTCCGACGTTCGAGTTCATCTCGGACACCACGATCCGGATCGGTTAAGGCGAGAGAAGCAGACTATGAGCGGTGGACATTCGACTTATACGCCGACGACCGGAATTGGACGCTGGATCGATGCACGCATGCCGCTGCCGCGGCTGATGCATGACAGCTTCATCTCCTATCCGACGCCACGCAACCTGAACTACGCCTACACATTCGGCGGCATTCTCAGCATCATGCTGGTGGTCCAGATTCTGACCGGCGTCGTGCTGGCCATGCACTACACGGCCTCCACGCTGCTGGCCTTCGACTCCGTCGAAAAGATCATGCGCGACGTGAATTCGGGCTGGCTCCTGCGCTACCTGCATTCGAACGGCGCATCGATGTTCTTCTTCGCCGTGTTCATCCATATCTTCCGCGGCCTTTACTACGGTTCCTACAAGGCGCCGCGCGAACTGCTCTGGATACTTGGCTGCATCATCCTCCTTCTGATGATGGCTGCCGGCTTCATGGGTTACGTTCTGCCTTGGGGCCAAATGAGCTTCTGGGGCGCAACCGTCATCACCGGCTTCTTCACCGCCATTCCGCTGGCCGGCGAATGGGTGCAGCAGCTTCTCCTGGGCGGCTTCGCGGTCGACAATCCGACCCTGAACCGCTTCTTCTCGCTGCATTACCTCATTCCCTTCATGATCGCCGGCGTCGTCGTGCTCCATATCTGGGCGCTGCATGTCACGGGTCAGACCAACCCCACCGGTATCGAGGTGAAGTCGAAGACGGACACGATCCCCTTTACGCCTTACGCGACCGTCAAGGACGCGCTCGGCATGGTGGTGTTCTTCTTGCTCTTCGCCTACTTCGTCTTCTACCTGCCGAACTTCCTTGGCCACCCCGATAACTACATCGTCGCCAACCCGCTGAAGACCCCGGCCCACATCGTTCCGGAATGGTACTTCCTGCCGTTCTATGCGATCCTGCGCGCCATCACCTTCAACATCGGACCGATCGACTCCAAGCTCGGCGGCGTGTTGGCCATGTTCGGCGCCATCGCCGTTCTGTTCTTCGTGCCCTGGCTCGACACGTCGAAGGTTCGCTCGGCCGTTTACCGCCCCTGGTACAAGCTGTTCTTCTGGCTCTTCGTGGTCGACTCGATTCTGCTCGGCTGGCTCGGCTCGCGCCCGGCAGAACCGCCTTACGTAGTCATGGCTCAGCTCGCGACGCTCTACTACTTCGGCTTCTTCCTCGTCATCATGCCGGTTCTCGGTCTGATCGAGACGCCGCGTCGCCTGCCGAACTCGATCACGGAAGCGGTGCTTGCGAAGAACCACGGAAGTGCCGCCGCACATCCGGCGGGCGCAGCTGCTGCGCCTGAGACCAAGGCTTGAGCCCAGGACTCGAAAGGACGACATGATGAAAAAGATCCTCTCGGGACTGGCGGCACTTTGCCTTGGCGCGACGATGGCAACTGCCGCCCTCGCACAGGAAGAAGCCCATAACGAAGCGAACCCAACGCATTTTCCGATCCACCGCCCGGCGGAACTGGATTGGAGCTTCGCGGGTCCGCTCGGTCGCTACGACAAGGGCCAGTTGCAGCGTGGCCTAAAGGTTTACAAGGAAGTCTGCTCAGCCTGCCATTCGTTGCGCCTTGTGTCCTTCCGCAACCTCGAAGACCTCGGCTATTCCGCCGAGCAGGTTCGGGCGCTTGCCGCCGAATACGAAGTGACGGACGGCCCAAATGCGGATGGTGAAATGTTCACTCGTGCCGCTTTGCCGTCGGATCACTTCCCGTCACCATACCCTAACGACGAAGCGGCTTCCGCCGCCAACAACGGTGCAGCCCCGCCTGATCTGTCGCTGATGGCCAAGGCACGCACGGTGGAACGCGGCTTCCCCCGCTTCGTGTTCGACGTCTTCACGCAGTATGCGGAAGGTGGTCCAGACTACATTCATGCGCTGCTGACGGGCTACGAAGAAACCCCGCCGGAAGGCATGGAAGTCGCGGAAGGCACGCATTACAACCCGTACTTCATCGCGGGCAAGTCGCTGGCCATGCCGCAGCCAATTTCGGCCGATCAGGTCACCTACGAAGACGGTTCGCCGCAGACGATCGACCAGTATTCGCGCGACGTTTCGGCCTTCCTGATGTGGGCTGCCGAGCCGCACTTGGACGAGCGCAAGATGATCGGCTTCCGCGTCATCATCTTCCTGATGCTCTTCATCGGCCTGCTGTGGATGACCAAGCGCAAGGTGTGGGCCGGCGTGGCGCACTAAGCCTCGCTCTCCCATCAAAAACTGAAAGGGCGCCGTCAGGCGCCTTTTCTTTTGTTCCCCGACCTGCAAGGTGGAGCCATGAAGAGTTCCCTCGAAGACTTCCTCGACCAGTCGATCCGCACGATCCCTGATTATCCCAAGCCCGGAGTGCAGTTCCGCGACATCACTACACTGCTTGGCAATGCCCGTGCGTTCCGCCGCGCGATCGACGAACTGGTTCATCCCTATGCCGGCTTGAAGGTCGACAAGGTCGCCGGCATCGAAGCGCGCGGCTTTATCCTCGGCGGCGCGATGGCACACCAGTTGTCATCCGGCTTCGTGCCGATCCGGAAGAAAGGCAAGCTGCCGCATGAAACCGTGCGCGTAGCCTACAGCCTGGAATATGGCGTCGACGAAATGGAGATGCATCGCGACGCGGTGAAGCCGGGCGAGCGCGTGATCCTGGTGGACGACCTGATCGCCACCGGCGGCACGGCGGAAGGCGCGGTGAAGCTGTTGACGCAGATGGGTGCCGACATCGTCGCCGCCTGCTTTGTCATCGACCTGCCCGAGCTCGGCGGCCGCAAGAAGCTGGAAGCGCTGGGCGTCCAGGTCAACACGTTGATCGCCTTCGACGGCCACTGACCCGATCAGCTTGCCGCGCGCAAAGGCTCGGCAGCAGGTTCATCTGCCGGCTGTTCTACCGTCACGACCTCCGGCCTTATGATGCGGTCGGCATGATCGAGCGGCCCGCGCAGCCGCGCCAGCGAACCCGGCACGAACTCGCAGGCAAGCAACCGAGTGGGATCAACCGGCCGTGGCATTTCGATCTGGTTGAACGGCACCCGAACGAAACCAAGCGGCCCGTAATAGGGGGCATCGCCCACTAGCATCACCAGCGGCGAGCGCGCGACTCGCGCGGCATCCAGCGCTAGCGCCACAAGCGTGCGACCAATGCCGGCGCTTTTGAAGGCCGGCCGCACGGCAAGCGGCCCCAGCATATGCCCCCTGCCCTCTCCGGCCGCGATCGGCGTCAAGCGCACCGAGCCAACCACCTGATCGCCGGCCATCGCCACAAAGGACAGTCTGCGATCATGCGGCCCGCCTTCGCGAATCTTGTAGGCTGCGCGCGCAAAGCGGCCGGGGCCAAAGGCCTCGTCATTGATCGCGTCAATTTCAACATCGTGGGCCGGCAGTTCGGCCAGGTAGGCGATGGCGCCAGGAAACATGAGGGAAGATCCGAGAGAGGGGTTCGTGTGCCGCGCAGGGGCGCGACTGTCCATCTGCGCTTCTTTTAAGCGCGCGAGCCCGTTCGTCGTCGGATAATGCAGATCATGCGGTTCGTCTCCTCCGTGCTCGCTATCACTGTTCCGCAGCGTCGTCCATGGCCTTGAAGCGACGCAGTGTTCATCAGGCAACGCTTTAGAAACGCACGGCAGAGCCCTAGATCCATGAACAGGCAGACAAGGAGAGCGTCATGGGACAGCTGATCGACGGCAAGTGGGACCGCGCCTGGTACGATACAAGCAGAAGCGGCGGCAAGTTCGAGCGCGACGCTTCGCGCTTCCGTGACTGGGTGACGAGGGATGGCCAACCTGCCGAAGGCCGCACCCGCGGCTTCAAGGCCGAGCCCGGCCGCTATCATCTTTATGTATCGCTCGCCTGCCCCTGGGCGCACCGCACGCTGATCGTTCGCAAGCTAAAAAAGCTCGAAGACATCATCTCCGTCGATATCGTACACTGGCACATGGGCGAAAATGGTTGGACCTTCCTAAGCGAGGACGGCGCCACTGGCGACAGCCTGTTCGGATCCGAGTTCCTGCACCAGATCTACACCCGCGCCGAGCCGACCTATTCAGGCCGCGTGACCGTGCCGGTTCTGTGGGACAAGCAAGAGAACACGATCGTCTCCAACGAATCCTCCGAGATCATCCGCATGCTGAATGCGGCTTTCGACGAATGGGGCGACGCCTCGCTCGATCTTTACCCGGAAGCATTGCGCGGGACGATCGACGAAACCAACGCGCTGATCTACCCGAACGTGAACAACGGCGTTTATCGCGCGGGCTTCGCGACCAAGCAGGACGCCTATGAAAGCGCGTTCGACGATGTGTTCCGCACGCTCGACCAGTTGGAAGAAAGGCTCGAACAACAGCGCTACCTGACCGGCAACCAGCTGACGGAAGCAGATTGGCGTTTGTTCACGACGCTGGTGCGGTTCGATCCGGTCTATGTCGGCCACTTCAAGTGCAATCGGCAGCGCATTGCCGATTACCCCAACCTGTCGAACTACCTGCGCGACCTCTACCAGGTGGAAGGCGTGGCAGAGACCGTCGATCTCTTCCACATCAAGCACCATTATTACGGCAGCCATCCCACCATCAATCCGACCGGCATCGTGCCGAAAGGTCCTGCGGTGGATTACGATGCGCCGCACGACCGCGCGCGCTTCGGCTAAGACTCAGCCGGCTACCAGTCTTCATGCGGGGCGATCCCGCTGATGATCTCGACAATGCGCCGACGCGTGGCCGGCGTTGTGTCTTCCGGCAGTGCGGTCACCGGGAAAAACCGCGCTTCGGCAATCTCATGGTCGCCCGGACGCTCTCCTAAAACGGTGAAATCCGTCACGAGATAGATCGCAATGTGGTCGCGGCGGCTCGCCTGGCGGTTGAAGTGGATCGACTTCAACTGCGGGTGGCCTTTGATCTCGATATTGCACTCCTCGACAATCTCGCGCTGCAAGGCTTCCACAGCGGTTTCCCCCGCCTCCACACCGCCGCCCGGCAGTTGCCAGCCTGGCACATAAGTATGCCGGATGAGAAAAACGGTACCCTGCTGCCGATCCCAGATGAGAGCGCGAGCACCCAAGGTCATCGGCCGTGTCATCACGAAGAACAGATGAAACAACCGCATGCGGGCACGACGAAAGCGCGGCCCCGCAGCCAAAAGCCAGTTTCGCGCGTTCAAGAGTTTCTTCCCGCCGATAAAGCGCGGGTGATCAGGCAGGTATTTCCCTTCCATCGGGGCGTGCCGCATTCTAAGAGGGAAACATGTTCCGTCTCGCACATCTTTCCGACATTCATCTCGGTCCCCTTCCGGAAGTCACCGTTCGCCAACTCGCGTCCAAGCGCATCACGGGCTACGTGAATTGGCAGCGTAACCGCAAGGGGGTACTCGACGATGCAGTGCTCAATGCGCTGACGGCGGACATCAAGAAGATCAATCCCGACCATATCGCTTTGACTGGCGATCTCGTGAATCTCGCGCTGGATGCCGAGATCGAGGTCGCGCGTTTGTGGCTTCAGGAATTCGGCGGTTCAGAAGCCGTGTCGCTGGTGCCGGGAAACCATGACGCCTATGTGCCGGGCGCGTTCGACAAGATCTGCGTGGCCTGGGGCAAGTATATGGCGGGCGACGGCGAAAAAGGGCCGATCAGCCGCAAGTCGTTTCCCTATCTGCGCGTGCGGGGCAACGTCGCCTTTATCGGCGCGACGTCCGCCAGGGCGAGCGCGCCGTTCATGGCCAGCGGCTATTTCCGGGACGATCAGGCCGACCGCATGCGGGTGCTGCTGGATCGAGCCAAGAAGGATGGCTTGTTTCGTGTCGTGATGATCCATCACCCGCCGGTGCATGGCGCCACGGCCGCACATAAACGGCTGTTCGGCATCGGGCGCTTCCAGGATGTCATCCGGGAACACGGCGCCGACCTCGTACTGCACGGCCATACCCATCTGTCGACGGTGCACTGGATAGATGGGCCGAAGAACCGCGTTCCAGTGGTGGGTGTCGCCGCAGCGGGCGAATCGGTCGGCGAAGGCAAGCCGCTTTCGCATTTCAACCTGTTCACCATTAGCGGCGAGCCGGACAACTGGTCGATCCACATGATGCGCCGTGGGCTGTCGCGCACCACGCGAGAGATCTATGAACATTCGAGTTTCCAGCTAACAGGCCAAGCCGCACGCCCGGTCGATGTTCAGCCGATCAGCCCGACGCCGATCTAACCGGGGATAAGCGGCCACCCCTGCAACCAGGCATAGGCCGCCGCCACCGAAAGGCCGACAAGCGCGCCGGCGCCGATCAGCGCCAGCCCACCAAGCAGCATTGACCATTCGCGCGGCATCCGCTTGGCTTCATGGGCTGCCGACTCGCCTGAACCCTCAGGCGTACCTCCGATCCGTACGACCTCGCCATCCAGCAGGCGCTGGCGCTCGACGATGCGCTCGGCGATGTAGCGTGCAACCTGTTCGGCAACGGGCTTGAGATCGCTGGAATCCGCCAGCACCACCCGGCCGAGCCGCGTATCCCTGACAAAGCGATAGGTGCGCCGATCGCGTCCCATCGCGACATGGCTGGCGGCATCGATCCAGAAGCGGGGCTGCAAGCCGGAGGAAATCACAAAGTCGAAACGTGGATCACTGGCATCCACCTCGCTCAGCACGGGCTGCAACTCCTGCACCATCAACTCGAGCCGCATGCGCTCGGCTTCGCGCAGCTCCACAACCACGTCGGCACGATCGGCTTCGGCGCTGCGCACGTCACGGATGATGTTCAGGAGGCTGAGGCCGGACCCCTTCGGCTCGTCGCTGCGTTGGGGCTCGCTCATGATACGCGTACTCCGGCCCGTATGGTTAGTTTTACGTTAACACGGAAAATATGGCCGTCTACGACGTTTCTTCCAGCCTGCACAGGCTGCGAAATTCTGGAATCTTCGGCAGGATGATGTTGCTGCCTAGCGGGTCGTCCGGCGGATGATACGCAGCACGGTTTCGCGCGCTTCTTCCATCAGCATGTGGCCCCTGCCCGCCAGCACTTCGAGCTTGAAGTTGAGCGGAAGGTCCTGGGTTTGGCTGAACGGCAGCACCGTGTCTTCGGTGCCCCAAACAACCGTCACCGGCATGGTGAGTGTCGCCAGCATGTCGCGCGGGATCTCACCTTGCCGTTCGCCCTTCGTGATGGCAGCCGCGATCTCCACCAGCTTCTCGCGCTGCCCGCGAGCGCCGCGCGATGCGGCCAAACCGACCACACATTTTGTCGGCATTGCGAAACCCGGCGCGGACATCTCGTTAAGGCAGGAGCGGAGTTCATCCGCGTTGGTCGCCGCTCCATAGCGTCGCAGAAGATCGGCATTAATCTCAGGCCCGAAACCGCCCGGCGCCAGCAGCGTCAGGGATTCAGCGACTTCCGGTGCACGCAAACCAATCAAGCTCGCAATTGCACCGCCCATCGAATGGCCGACAAAATGCGCCCGCGTGATCCCGCGCGCCTGAAGATCCGCCAGGATCGCCTTGACCGCCACACCAGCCGGTCCTGCATTGGGATAGCTCAGCGATCGATGATGCCCGGGCAGGTCGTAGGCCAGCACTCCGGCGCCCTGAACCAGTCCAGGCTGTATCTCAGACCACACCCCGTGAAAGCCGCCGAAGCCATGCAGCAGCACGATGGTCTTCGGCCCGGTGCCCTTGATGAAGGCGTACAGGCGCTGTGCTTGTGTCGGCTCGCTCAAGATCGGCTCCTCCCGGTTGAACGCTTCCGCTCTAGCCGAGAGGGCGGCCAGGGGCAAACGCGTGAGCGCCCGCCCCTGCTCGTGACCGGTTATGCCTGCTGCTTGGCGAGGATGCGGTTCGCCGCCGAGCAGATCGCTTCCAGCGAAGCGGCCACGATGTTGGTGTTGATGCCGGCGCCGAACAGCTTGCCGCCCGGATAATCCGTTTCGACGTAAGAGATGGCCGCCGCGTTCGAGCCGCGCTGCATCGAATGTTCCGAATAATCGGCCACGCTCATCTCGACGCCGAGATGACGCGACAGCGCGTCCATGAAGCCG
Source organism: Tianweitania populi (assembly GCF_014652875.1). Classification (GTDB taxonomy): domain Bacteria; phylum Pseudomonadota; class Alphaproteobacteria; order Rhizobiales; family Rhizobiaceae; genus Tianweitania; species Tianweitania populi. Next base: position 1,592,527 of record NZ_BMZQ01000001.1, read on the forward strand.
TCGATCGGCCCGGTGCCGGTGCCCGTAATCGTGACTTCCTGGCCGCCGTCGGTGATTACCGCTTCGAGCGTCCGGCGCTGCCGGTTGGAGGGATCGGTATGCGTTGTGTGATCCACGAACTTGATGCGCCCTTCCGGCTGCTCGACATATTCGCGCATGAACTCGTCGTGGATGCGCTTGACAGGCAACTCCTTGCCTTCGACATCGGTGATGTGCTGGACCAACTTGCTGAACTCGACCTGCAAGGCACGCGGCAGGTTGAGGCCGTAGTCCGCCTGCAAGACATAAGCGATGCCGCCCTTGCCCGACTGCGAGTTGATGCGGATGATCGCCTCGTAGTTGCGGCCGACATCGGCGGGGTCGATCGGCAGATAGGGCACTTCCCATTGCGGCTTGTTGGCGGTCTTGATCGCCTTCATGCCCTTGTTGATGGCGTCCTGATGCGAGCCCGAAAAGGCCGTATAAACCAGCTCACCGACATAAGGGTGGCGCTCGGGGATCTTCATCTCGTTGGAATATTCGTAGACATCCTTCATCCGGTTGATGTCGGAGCAGTCCAGTTCCGGATCGACGCCCTGCGTGTACATGTTCAGGGCCAGCGTCACGACATCGACATTGCCGGTGCGCTCGCCATTACCGAACAAGGTGCCCTCGACGCGATCGGCACCCGCCATCAACCCCAATTCGGTCGCGGCAATACCCGTGCCGCGGTCGTTGTGCGGATGCAGGGACAGGATGATAGAATCGCGGCGGTCGAGATTTCGGCTCATCCACTCGATCTGGTCGGCATGGATGTTCGGCGTCGACATCTCCACGGTCGCCGGCAAGTTGAGGATCAGCTTGTTGTCCGGCGTCGGATCGATGATCTCGGTGACCGCATTGCAGATTTCCAGCGCCACTTCCAGCTCGGTGCCGGTGAAGCTTTCCGGCGAATACTGGAAGCGGAACGCGTCCTTGGAGCCAGCCTTCGCGGCCATGTCCACGATCATCTTGGCCGCATCGGTGGCAATCTGCTTGATCCCCGAAACATCCTTGCCGAACACCACGCGGCGCTGCAACTCACTGGTCGAATTATAGAAATGGACGATCGGCTTCTTTGCGCCCTGCAACGCTTCGAAGGTGCGCGTGATCAGTTCCGGGCGGCACTGCACCAGGACCTGCAACGACACGTCTTCTGGCACGCCACCCTCTTCGATCGCCCAGCGACAGAAGTCGAAATCGGTCTGCGAGGCCGAGGGGAAGCCGATCTCGATTTCCTTGAAACCCATGTCGAGCAAGAGCTTGAACATGCGCGCCTTGCGCTCATGCCCCATCGGATCAACCAGCGCCTGGTTGCCGTCGCGCAGATCGACCGAGCACCAGACGGGTGCCTTTTCGATGCGCTTGGTCGGCCAGGTGCGGTCGGAAAGGTTTATCGCCGGATAAGGCTGGTACTTGCGCGACGCATCGGGCATGCCGCGAACGGGCTTGGCGGATTGGGTCTGCATGGGGGGATTGGCGTTCATTCTCGTCGTCTCCAGCGCCTCGATCGGGCGCAAATCTCAGAACTTTATGCGAAAGGGATCAAGGAGCTGGTTGCCTGGCGGCACAACGACCGCCGGGTGCTCCTCAGCGAGCCCGGCGATCGCAGCTAAGAAGGAGAAGCGAGGAGAAAAGCGCGCGCGTAACAGCACCCGCGGGAGCGGCTGTGTTCATCGCAGAAATGGCGGTGCGCGTCGTCATGATCAGCTGCATAGCCCAGGCGCATGAAACAAACAAGCCAGAGGTTGCCGACGCATCAATGATGCGCACAGCTTCGGCTCAAACCGTCCGGCGCGTCACCAGCTTCGCCACCAGCCGCGACAGCGCCGGGCCGAACAGAAGCACGATCAGGAAGCGCAGCATCTGCACGCTCATCACAAAAGACAGGTTCACGTTCTTGGAAGCGGCCGCGATGATCGCAACCGAATCCATGCCGCCGGGGCTTGTTGCAAGATAGGCGGTGAGCGGATCAATGTCGGTGAAAATGACCAGAAGCGCGGCCAGCCCGCCGCAAAACATCACCAAAACGAGAATAAAAGCGGCGATTTGCGGCAAAATACGGAGGACATGTCCCAAAATCGGGCGCGTAAATTTGAGCCCGATCGTCCAGCCGATCATCGGATAACTCAGCGCCAGCAGCCATTGCGGCAGCTGGAACGTCGCCAATCCCGAAAACTCCAGCACGATGCCCAGAACCATCGCACCCAGAAAGAACGGTGACGGCAGCCGCGCCAGCATGCCCAGCGTCGCACCAACCGCGGCAACGAGGAGCGTTGAGCCGAAGGCCAGTGGATCAAGCGGTGGAAACCAAGGAATGGGGGCGGCAACGACGGCGCTTGTATCCACAAAGAAGCGCGCAACGAGCGCAGCCACCACCGTGACGATCACCACCCGGAAATACTGCATGAAGGCGACGAGCCGCGTGTCGGCGCCAAAGGCTTCGGCCATCAGCACCATGGCGGTGGCGGCCCCCGGAGCCGAGCCCCACACGCCTGACGTTCCGGGCATGATGTTCCAGCGGCTGATCAGGTAGCCCGACAGGCTGCTGGCGCACAGCGTCGATAGGACGACGAACAGGAACAGCGTCCAGTGCGACAGAAAGGAGCCCACCAGATCGGGCGAGATCGAAGCCGCAACGAGAATGCCGAGCACCGCTTGGCCCCCATTGAAGGCAAAGCGCGGCAGCGCAATCGTCGCGCCCAATGCGCCGGCCACGATCCCGGCGATCATGGGCGCCAGAAGAAAGGTCGCCGGCATGCCGATGGCCTCGAAAACGAACACAAGGAGAACCGAGCCGGCAATCAGCAGCAGCCACTGCAAGAGAGGCGGCCAAACGCCGAACCCGGCTGGCGGCTGTGATTGCACTTCACTCATGCCCGACGTGCCGCTCGCATCCGAGGGCGATCACTTGCGAGAGAAATCGGTGCGTTCACCGTCTTTTTCGGTGATTTCCCGGATCACCCGCCCAGGATTACCAGCAAAGATCACGCCTGGCGGCACATCCTTCGTGACGACCGTGCCGGCGGCGATCATCGCGCCATCGCCAACCGTCACGCCCGGCATCACGGACACGCCGCCACCGATCCACACATCGTTTCCGATCGTGATCGGCAGGGCATATTCCAGCCCCTTGTTGCGCCGCTCCGGATCGAGCGGATGGCCGGCGGTAAAGAGGCCGACATTCGGAGCGATGAAGCAATTGTTGCCGATCACCACCTTTGCCCCATCAAGGATCACCAAATTGACGTTGGCGTAGAAGTCCTCGCCGATCTCGATGTTGAACCCGAAATCGCAGTGAAACTGCCCGTCGAACACGAAGCGTTCGCCGGTCTTGCCCAGCAACTGCCGGATCAGTCCATTCCGTTCCGCGTCTTCGTCCGGCGAAAGCCTGTTCAAGCGATGCAGGATGCGTTTTGCGGCTTTACGCTTTTCCAACACGGCTGCATCGTAATTGGCATCGTAAAGCATGCCCTTGGCCGCTTTTTCGAGCTCATCCATTCGGTTGTTCCATTTCTGTCTATCGATGCCTCACGCGAACGGGATAGCCGTCGTGCCTGGAGGCAGCTTTGCTTCGTCTTCCGGCTCGACATGGATGATGACGCGCACGCTGGGGATTTCCGCGCGCAACGCATCCTCGATGCGGTCGCAGATGACATGGGCCTGGCCGACCGTCATGGCGGCATCCACCACCATGTGGAACTCGATAAAGGTCGCACGGCCCGCAATGCGCGTCTTAAGATCATGCACTTCGAGCGCGCCAGCCGAATGATGCGAGATGATGTCGCGAATGCGCATGTTTTCATGCACGTCCACCGCGACATCCATCAGTCCGCTGAGCGAGCCGGTGATAACCTTCCAGCCCTGATACAGGATGTTGAGCGCAACCAGGGCCGCTAACAGCGGATCGAGGAACTTCAGCCCTGTCAGCACGGCGGCGATCAAGCCGGCAATGACACCGATCGAGGTCACGACATCGGTCATGATGTGGTGGCCATCGGCAACAAGTGCCGGCGAGCGCGCTTTGGTGCCGCGCCGGATCAGCACGGTGGCCCAAACGCCGTTGATTGCCGCAGCGCCGCCATTGATGGCGAGGCCGATCCAGGGCTCTTCCAGCGTCGAGGGCGCTTCCCATTTGCGCCAGACTTCCATCAGGATCAGCAGGGCTGCGATGACGATCAGCACGCCTTCCAGCACGGCCGAGAAATATTCGGCCTTATGGTGCCCATGCTGGTGGTCGAGATCGGCCGGCTTGTGGCTGACCGAGATTGCCCACAGGGCGGCCGATGCCGCCACGACATTGACGATCGATTCCAACGCGTCCGAATAAAGCGCAACTGAGCCGGTGAGGAACCAGGCAACGAATTTGAGGCCCATGACGAAAAAGCCGATCGCGATCGATCCGGCTGCAAGCCGCATGGCCGTTCGCTTCGGCCCTTCATCCGTCTCGATTGCAGTCACGATCTCACCCTTTGCAGCGCCATGTCGGGCAGGTCGAACCGGCCTGCCCATACCTGATCAGACGATCAGGCCGCCTTCACCTTGGCCCTGCGCGGCAGATGCGCGACGATGTTCTCGATCATCCGCATGCCGGCATTGCCCCCCAGCGTCATGATCGATTCGGGATGGAATTGCACGGCGGCAATCGGCTCGCTGGCATGTTCGAAAGCCATGATCACACCATCTTCCGTTTCGGCCGTCACGACGAAGCCATCAGGCAGGCGGACCGGATCGGCGAAGATCGAATGATAGCGGCCGACCGTGACCTCCTTCGGCAGGCCGGAGAAGATCACGCCCTGCTTGGACACGCTGATGCGCGAGGGCTTGCCATGCATCGGCACATGCAGCTGCCTGAGTTCGCCGCCATAGGCTTCCGCCAGCGCCTGCAAACCAAGGCAGACGCCGAAGATCGGCAGATCGCGTGAACGAGCCTTCTTGATCGTCGCCTTACAATCGAAGTCGGTCGGTGTGCCCGGTCCCGGCGACAACACGACGAGATCCGGTTTCACTCGCTCAAACACTTCTTCTGGAACGGGCGAGCGCACCGTGGTGACGTTTGCGCCCGTCTGTCGGAAGTAGTTGGCCAGCGTGTGAACGAAGCTGTCTTCATGATCGACCAGGAGGATCGACACGCCCTCGCCCACTTTCGAAGCCTCGCGCTGCGCAACAGCGGCATTGCCGGCCTGCGCTTCACGGATAGCCGACAGCATGGCGGAAGCCTTCAGCTCGGTTTCGGCTTCTTCTTCCTGCGGGTTGGAATCGAACAGCAGCGTCGCGCCGGCGCGCACTTCGGCGATGCCATCCTTTATGCGGATGGTGCGCAGCGTCAGACCCGTATTCAGGTCGCCGTTGAAATGCACCATGCCGATCGCACCGCCATACCAGGCGCGCGGGCTTTTCTCGTTCTGCTCGAGAAAGCGCATGGCCCACAGCTTCGGCGCGCCGGTCACGGTGACCGCCCAGGCATGCGACAGGAAGGCGTCGAACGCATCCATGTTCTCACGTAGCCGGCCTTCGATATGGTCGACCGTATGGATCAGGCGCGAATACATCTCGATCTGTCGCCGGCCGATGACGCGCACCGAACCCGGCTCGCAAACGCGGCTCTTGTCGTTGCGGTCGACATCCGAGCACATGGTCAGCTCGGACTCGTCCTTCTTGGAGTTCAGCAGCTGGATGATCTGCTCGGCATCGCCAATCGCATCTTCGCCGCGCTTGATCGTGCCGGAAATCGGGCAAGTTTCCACCCGGCGACCGGACACGCGCACGAACATTTCAGGCGATGCGCCAACGAGATATTCGCCCTCGCCCAGATTGATGAAGAAAGAATAGGGCGACGGATTGATCGCCTTGAGCTTGCGCGAGATCGCCGATGGCTTGGTTTCGCAGCGCTCATAGAACGTCTGGCCGGGCACGACCTCGAACAGATCGCCGCGCCGGAAACTGTCCTTGGCGCGCTCCACCAGCTTCGCATATTCGCCCGGCTCATGGTCGCCGCGCGGTGGAATGCGGTCGGCGGTGCGGAACGGCTCAGACTGCGTTTCGCGCGCGATGTCTCGCGTGCTCGCCCCGCCCGCCGCGAAGTCGTAGCGGTCATGCCAGGCCTGCGCGGTGTAGTGGTCGACCACCAGGATTTCGTCCGGCAGATAAAGCACGAGGTCGCGCTGGCTGGTGGCGCGTTCGAGCTTGAGATCGACCGGATCGAACTGGAAGGCGAGATCGTAGCCGAAGGCGCCGTAAAGGCCGAGATTGGCATCGTCCGACGACTTGAAGAGGTTGGTGACCGCGCGCAGCACCGTGAACACCGATGGAATGCGCGAGCGCTCTTCCTCGATCACCGCACCGCTGGGCTCGGCGATGGTCAGTTGCACGACGCGGTCCGCGCTGTTTTCCACCGCGACGCCATCGAGCCCGTGCAGATGCGGCGCAACGATCGCCAGCAGAGCCTCGCCGCGTTTGTTGAGCGCTTCGACCTTCATGGCGCGCCCGCGCGAACTCACCACCAGCGGCGGATCGATGATCGCCGTGTCCCAGCGCGTGTAACGGCCGGGATATTCGTAGTTCGACGAGAAAACCGCACCACGGCGACTGTCGAGTCCATCGATGTAAGCTTCGATCGCGCCGGCATAGGCTGTTTCGTGTCGTTGGCGCAGAACGGAAACGCCACCGGCTGTGGTGTAGCGTTCGGATCCGTTTTCAAGCTGTTCGATGGTCATCTCACACTCCGGCTTAAGGGTTTTGCCGCGAAGCGCCCGGGAGGTCCTGAAAAACAAAATGGCCGCCCGGACTTCTCCTGCGGCCATCCAAATTTCGCGCGCACGCGTCTGGGTCGGCCGCTTATGCGGGCCACCACCAGAGCTTCGTGGATACGATCTTCGTCATGCCGTCTGCATATCGCGGAAACCGGCGTGCAGCAAGCGGGATCGAAGCCTCGTCACTCCGCCGGCTCCGTTACTCGGCAGGCCCCATTACTCGGCAGGCATAGCCACCGGGCTGATGCCGCGGCGGTCGAGCGATTGCGACCAGACGGCAATCAGCATGGCAAGAACAGCCGTTGCCGCCGACACGAAAGGCAGGCCGTCATAAGCGACACCCATGGAGATCGCAGCACCCCCAATCCACGCACCCGCCGCATTGCCGGCATTGAACGCGCCCTGATTAAGCGTTGCGGCAAGGTTCGGACCTTCGGCGGCCGCTTCCACCACGCGCATTTGCATCGGCGGAACGATCACGAAGGTCAGCACGCCCCAGATGAACACGAGCGAGATAGTAATCGCCGGGCTGCGGCTGAACTCGGCCAAAGCCAGATGCGTCAGCGCAATCAGCACCAGCGTGCCGATCGCCGTCGGCATCAGCTTCCAGTCCGCCAGCTTGCCGCCGAGGATGTTGCCGACGGTCATGCCGGCACCGAACAGCAGCAGGATCCAGGTGACCGAGGGCACACTGATACCCGTCACATCGGTGAGCAGCGGCTTGATATAGGTGAAGACGCAGAACAGGCTGACGGAAGCCAGCGCCGAGATGATCATGGCGAGCCAGACCTGCAAGCGGCCAAGCACCTTGAGCTCGCTCGTGATCCCGTCGCCTGTCGGCTTGGCGACGCCGGACGGCACGAACCAGGCAATGGCCGCAACCGCGAACAGGCCGATGATGACCACCGCCCAAAAGGTCGAACGCCAGCCATAGGCTTCGCCCAGCGCCGTGCCGGCAGGAACGCCGAGGATGTTGGCAAGCGTCAAACCGGCAAACATCAGCGCCATCGCACTGGCGCGCTGGTTGCGCGGCACGAGGCTGGCGGCCACAACCGAGCCGATGCCGAAATAAGCACCATGGCCGAAGGCGGTGACGACGCGCGCCACCATCAGCGTCCAGTAGTTCGGGGCGATGGCGCAGAACAGGTTGCCGATCACGAACATGGCGGCAAGGCCGATCAGCACCGCTTTTCGCGGCAGCTTGGCCGTGAGGATCGCCAGGATCGGCGCGCCGATTACGACGCCCAACGCATAGCCGGTGACAAGCAGGCCGGCTGCGGGAATGGACACGCGCAGATCTGCGGCGACCTCAGGCAGAAGCCCCATGATCACGAATTCGGTTGTGCCGATCACGAAGGACGTGACCGCCAGGGCATAGATCGGAAAGGGCATGAATGGATCGCGCGTTGAGAGCTTGATTTCGATCAATGCGCCAGTTCGCTCAACGCTTCAAGCCGCTGTTTTGCAGCGCAGCAATGCATAGAGCGGTGAACAAGACCGGCGCCGCTTTCCCTGGGAAAGATCAACACCGGCCTTGCAAGCTCAATCCATGTGAACAGCGGGCGCCCCGCCACCTGCAGCCGCAGCCTTCGGCTTGCGCAACAGCAAGGCCAGTGGAATGGCGCAGAGCGTGACGATCATCATCAGCTTGAAATCGTCGACATAAGAGATCATCGCCGCCTGCTGGTTCACGAGCTGATCCATCTGCGACAACAGCGTCGGATTGCCCGCCGCCGCACCCGGCGAAATGCCTTGCAGGTTCGGGTTGAACGGGTTGATCGACGCCGCCAATTCGCTGTGATTGACCTGCGTGTTGCGCGTCAGAACAACCGTTACCACCGAAATGCCGATCGACGAGCCGAGATTTCGCACCAGGCTGAACAGGCTGGCGGCATCGGTACGAAAACGCGGTTCCAGCGTCGCAAAGGCAATCGTCGACAGCGGCACGAAGACCAATCCAAGACCAAGTCCCTGGATGATGCCGGATTGGATAATCAGCCAATCGTCCATCTGCGGCGAGAAGCCGGTCATGTCGTAAAGCGACCACGAGGTCAGCGACAGGCCCGTCACCACCAGGATGCGCGCATCCACCACCCGCACCAGCCGTCCGACCAGGATCATCGAGATCATGGTGCCCACGCCGCGCGGCGCCATCACGAGGCCGGTGGTGATCGTGGAATGGTTGAACAAGCGCGACAGCATCGGCGGCAGAAGCGCCAGGCTCGCCAGCAAGATCACGCCGATCACGAAGATAAAGACAAGACCGGTGACGAAGTTGCGGTCCTTGAAGATTGCCGGGTCGATGAAGGCATCGTGGCGCGTCGCCAGATGCACGATGAACACCCAGAAGCCGGTGATCGACAGGCCGAGCTCGATCCAGATCTCGACGGCCGAGAACCAGTCCACTTCCGCGCCACGATCCAACATCAACTGCAACGCGCCGACGCCGAGCGACAGCATGGCAAAGCCGAAGAAGTCGAAGCCGCGCAGCCGCTTGGCGACATGCGGGAGATAAGCCGTACAGCCGAGCACTGCGATGATGCCGACCGGCAGGTTGACGAAGAAGACGTAGCGCCAGTTTAGCGTTTCGGTCAGCCAGCCACCCAGCGTCGGGCCGACGATCGGGCCGACCATGATGCCAGCGCCCCACATCGCCATGGCCTGGCCGTGGCGTTCCTTCGGGTTGATGTCGAGCAGAAAGGTCTGCGACAGCGGCACGATAGCAGCGCCGAACAGACCTTGGAAAACACGAAACAGCACCATGGTTTCCAGGCTCCAGGCGATGCCGCAGAGCATGGATGAAATGGTGAAGCCGATCACGGAAGTCAGAAACAGCTCGCGCCGGCCGATCCGGTCAGACAGCCAGCCCGTCACTGGCGTCATGATGGCGGCGGCGACGATATAGGAAGTGAGCACCCAGTTGATCGTATCCTGCGAGGCGCCAAGATCGCCCACCATGTTCGGCAAAGCGACATTGGCGATCGTGGTGTCGAGCACCTGCATGATCGTGGCCAGCATGATCGAAACGGTGATCAGGCCACGATGCTTCACCTCATGGGAATCGACGGCGGCGCTCATTGGGCAAGCTTACAGCCACTGGCCGAGGAAGGTGTCTGCGGCCGACACTTCGCCGTCGCAGGCAAAAGGCGGCAGGTCGGTCATCCGGCTCTCGGCGGCGGCAATCGCCTGCTGATATTCCGGCGTCGACGCTTCTTCGCGCGGAACCCAGACCGTGAAAGGGCAAGCCTCCTCCGTTGCGGAGGAGACGGGGAATTCGAGTTCGATCGTCATAACAATCGCCTTTCAAACTGAATGGCTTCGTTTAGTTGGCCGCCTGCGCTTCCGGCGCTGCGGAAGGACCGGCATAGGCGTGGCCGATGAGGCTGCCCCATCCGCGGGTCACACCCGTATCGACGTTCACAGTGGCGCTCATGCCGGTGCGCAGCAGAAGGTCCGCATCGGCCGCATTGATCTTGAGGCGCACGGGAATACGCTGCGTGACCTTCACCCAGTTGCCGGTGGCGTTCTGCGCCGGCAGCAGGGAGAACTCGGCGCCCGTGCCGGCACCGATGCTGTCGACGGTCGCTTCGATCGGTCGGCCCGGGAACGTGTCGAGTTCGATCTCAGCCTTCTGGCCAAGCTTCATATGGGTGAGCTGCGTTTCCTTGAAATTGGCCTCGACCCAGGCGTCACCGGTTTCAACCAGCGTGAAAAGCGACGAGCCCGCCGATACGAATTGCCCTTCCTTGAAGGATGCGGCTTGTGAAACGATGCCGTCGGCAGGTGCATTCACCGTCGTTTGTTCGAGCTGATAAGCGGCGCGATCCCGCGTGGCCAGGGCAGCCAGAACGCTCGGATGTTCGTCGGTCTTGATGTCGGGATTGCCGCCGAGCGCTGCCTTTGCGCCAACCACGGCCTGTGCCGCAGCCCGTTCGGCATCGCGCGCCTTGTCCAGGTTGCGGCGTGCCGTATCGAGCGAAGACTGCGTCGTCACACCCTTGCCCGAAAGCGCGGTTTGACGGTCGAGTTCCTGCTGAAGATAGGCGACCTCGCCCACTTCGGAGCGCTGCTGCGCTTCCGCCTGGCCGAGCGATGCGCGCAATTGCTCCACATTGAGGCGCGCGCCAGCCAATGACGCCTCGGCTTGAGCAAGCGCGATGCGATAGGGTTCGGGATCAACGGCGAACAGCAGATCACCGGCCTTTACGGTCTGGTTTTCGTGCAGGTTCACGGTGGTGATGCGACCAGCAATTTCGGACGCGATCGTCACGCGGGCCTGGCGCAGATTGGCGTTCTCCGTTTCCTGGAACCGCCCTCCCGTCACCCAGTAATAGATGCCGCCGCCAACCAGAAGCAGCGGTACGACGGCCATCACCAGATAGCGCATCTTGCTGCTCTTCTTCTTAGGCTGTGCCGGAGTTTCAGCAGGAGCGGCCGCCGCTACGGGCGCGGCAGTAGGTGCGGGAGCCTGGGCCGGAGCCGGCACGGGCTTGGGCGCTTCGCGCTCGACGGTTTCGACCTCGTCATCAATCTTTTGAACGGCACTCATGACACTGTAACCTTTGAAGCCCGCGCATGACCGGCTGGCCCCTGATCGTTGAAACAAGACTCGGATTGCGCCGAACCGGTTGAAAGATTGCGGGCCATCGCCTCCAGGCCCTCGAACAAAGCGTCACGCGTTGCCGGGGAGACCCCGGCCAAGGCTTCTTCATAAACCTGCGAAGCGACGTCCTTCACCGCGCCGCGAATCTGCTTCGTCTGGGCCGTGGTAAAGATCATGCGAACACGGCGGTCGTTTGGGTCCTGCCGCCGTTCGATCCAGCCGCCCTGCTCCATGCGGTCGAGCAGGCGCGAGATGCTGATCGGCTCGACTTCCAAGACCTGCGCAAGCCGGGCCTGTGTCGCGCCTTCTTCCTTCCACAAGCGGAAAAGAAGCCGCAGCTGCGCTTCCGACAGCCCGTGCACGCCAGCACGCGCCTCGATCTTGCTGCGAACGAGGCGGGCGACTTCGTGAAGGAGGAAGCCAAAGGGTTTGACAGGCTCAGTGTTCATGAGCGGCGATATAATAAGCGTGCTTATTGTATGCAAGCACACTTCTGCATGGCTGCCTTCTTTTTTATGACGTGTTGACGATTTTGGCGAAGGGGGTTCACGCGTACTTAAATTACAGCCAGCTTATATTCCACTGGAGTACGGAAGTCTTGGAAGCGCGATGCCGGCCCGGAAACGAGTTGCGATACAGATCCGGACGATCATCGGCGCGGTCGTTGTTTCGGTGATGGCGCTGGCAGCGCTCGGATTTTACGCCGTGTCGCGGGTCGATCAGGACTCGCTCGACCGGCAGAACCATCTTGCGTTCAATGCCTTGGCAGCGGAACGCGCGGACTTCCGCCGGCAGCAGCAGATTGCCACCGCGACGCCCGAAGCCTGGATCTTCGCGCGCTCCAACAATCAAAGCTGGCTCGATCGCAATCTCGGCACGCGCCTCAGCACCGATTTCGGCCACGACCGGATCTACATCGTGGATGCCCAGGGCAAGCCGATCTATGGCATGGAAAATGGCACCCGTCTGGAGCCATCGCAGATCCATGTGCCGCCGGCGATCGCTGTCAGCATCCACAATGCACAACAAGGCGCACTGCGCTCGGCCACCGTCAGCCGACCGATCGCAGCAGACACGATCATGCTCGATGGCCTCCCGGCCATGGTCAGCATCGTGACGATGGCGCCGAATTGGACGAATACCCGCCCCACTCCGAGAGCGAGCTTTCTCCATGTTTCGGTGAAATATCTCGATGCTGAACTGATCAAACGGATGGGCGATCAATTCCGCCTGAACAGCAGCCACTTCGAACGGGTCGGCGATCATGACCCCGAACACAGCCGTATCCCGATCGTTTCATCGAATAATACGCTGCTTGGCTATATCGCATGGGACCCGATCAAACCGGCCAGCAGCCTCATCAACCACCTTATGCCGGCTTTAACCGCAGTGGCGGCGGTCATCGCGCTTGTTCTGGCCTTTCTTCTTTATCGGTTCCGCCGTGCCACGCTTCAGCTTCAGGAAAGCGAATCCGGCGCGCAGCATCTTGCCTTACACGATCCGCTGACCGATCTGCCCAATCGCACCTTGTTCAACGACAGGCTGCGGCTGGCCTTGCTGTCGCTGGCCGACGGCAAGACAAAGACCGCCCTGCTCTATCTCGATCTAGATCACTTCAAGCACATCAACGATACGCTCGGTCATCCCACCGGCGACGAACTCGTTCGGCAGGTGGCGCGTCGGCTTGAAGCGCTGGTGCGCAAGCATGACACGGTTGCCCGGCTGGGCGGTGACGAGTTTGGCATCGTGCTGGAGCGGATCAATGATATCTGCGTCATCACGCGTGTGGCGGAGCGCCTGGTCGCTTCCATGGCTCGGCCTTTCGATCTGTCCGGCGAAATCGTCCATATCGGCGCATCGGTCGGCGTCGTGGTTGCACCTGATGCCGGCGCTGACGCTGAAGATCTCCGCCGCAAGGCCGACATCGCGCTTTACGAAGCAAAGAAGAACGGCCGTAGCCGTTATCAAATGTTCACTGCCGGTATGGACGAGTTGCTTGTGCGGCGTCGCCGTATCGAGAGCGAACTCCGGTCGGCACTACAAACCGGCGAAGGTCTCGCCCTGGCGTTCCAGCCTATCATGGCCGCCGATGGCCGCACCATCCTCGGAGCGGAAGCTCTGACCCGCTGGCACCATCCCATTCACGGCGCGATCCCAACAGCACAGTTCGTGTCGATCGCCGAGCAAAGGGGTTTGATCGGGGAATTGGGAAGCTGGGTCGCGAAATCCGCAATCGCGTTTCTGGCCACCAGCAATCTGCCCTGGGTCGCCATCAACGTGTCTCCGAGCGAGTTGCGTGATCCGGACTTCGCCAACCAGCTCCTGGCCCTCCTAGCAGACCACGACGTGTCCCCCTCCCGTTTGCAGGTGGAGATCACGGAAGGCGTCTTGCTGGAAGGCAAGCGCGCGGTCTCGACGGTTCTGCGCACCTTGCACAATGCGGGCGTCGCCATTGCGCTGGATGATTTTGGTACCGGCTATTCGTCGCTCGGCTATCTGCGTCGTCACACGATCGACAAGCTGAAGATCGACCGGACTTTCATCCGCGAACTCGGCCGATCGCCAGAAGATGACGCGATCGTCAAGGCCGTGATCGACCTCGCAAAAGCACTCAAGCTGAAGGTGACGGCCGAAGGCGTGGAAACGAAAACGCAGTTCGCGCGCACCGTTGATCTTGGATGCCTCGAATTTCAGGGTTTCCTGTTCAGCGAACCCCTGCCTGCAGAGGAACTGCGACGGACGTTCGATCATCCCGCTCCACGGCTGGTAGTCGATCGCCTAGCTTGAGTCTCGCGATCGCTTGCAACATCATGCAACGCGAAGAAAATCAGACCGGTGTCTGTTTGATGTCCACAGCCGATTGAGACTTCCCAGTACAAGATCGAAGACAAACTAGGGCCTTGACGTAGCGTCAATCTAACATATGTTAAACGAATAAGCTGAAGTGGTTTCTATTCTGCCGGAACTTCTCTAGCCTTTATGTAAGGAAAGAGAGCAGAGCCGAAGTCATCCCTGATAACGACCATTTGTCACTGATGTCCAGTGTCGATCGTCTTCAAGGTGACTAACAGCTCGTCGCCTGTCCTGGAAGACACCGATGAAGTCGAAGCTCTGCTCCGTTGGGCAGGTGTGGAGATTGGATACGAGGACTTTCAGCATGCCGAACTTGCAGACACCCATTCCGCACTCCATTCAGGGCAGCCAAGAGCTTGGCCGTACTTCGGCAGAGGCGATATCGACGCCAATCAAGCGAAAACCTGGTCGTCCTCCGGTTGCTCACCCAAAGCAGGCCGTATCCCTGCGGCTTGAGCCGGAAGTGCTGGAAAAATTCCGGGCAACCGGCGCCGGCTGGCAGCGCCGCATGAATGACGTCCTGAAAGCCGCAGAACTCGGCGATTAACGGTCGAGCACTGCGCGGATTTCCACCAGGTTCGAGCGGACGCGCAGCACATAGAAGCCCATCGTCGCGAGATGGGTCGGCATGATCCAGCCATCTTCGCGGCCATTGGATATAATCGCTGGTTGAATGCGGAGGCTGGAGCGGATCTGCTGCTCCAGTTCCTGCCATAGGCTGGTCAACCCACGGTTCTGCACCACGGCCGCAAAGTCGTGATGCGCGGCGGTCAGGATGCCGTAATAACCGTAAAGCTGGCCGTAGGCGAACCAGAAGCGGTCGTCCGCCCGGCTGTCGAACCAGCCGCCATTGTGGTTTTCCGAACGCTCGCGAAGGATCGCCGAAGTCGAGCCGAGATCGCTGGCGATCCGCTCCACGAATTGCAGCAGGTTATCTCCGCGGGCATCGAACTGTACCGCGCAGGACTGCATGCGATCGTTGAAGGCGCGCAGGTCGCGCATCGCGGCACGGTAATAAGACGGCGTCGGCGTCTTCGGGCCAAACGGACTGAGGCCGAAATACCAAGTATACTCGTCGAACTGCATGTTGCCGCGCGCATCCTGCAGATTGTTGTCGATCTGCGAGGTGCCGCGAACACGGCCAAGCGCGTCCACCAGCTCTACCGTAGTGCGCCGGATCGCCTGGTTCACGCCGCGCTGAAACGCAGCCTTGTTGTCGAGAAACGGCGTACGGTCCCAATCCAACCCGAACAGACCGACCTTGTAGAGGATGTTGGAGGAGACCCAGGCATTCTGGTTGACGTTGAAGTCGATCAGATCGGCCGTGGCATCCACGATGCCCGAGCGCACGCAAGTCCGCAGCTCGCCTTCCACACCTTCCGCGCCAACAACGGGCGTGGTTGCCGGAGCGGCAGCCTGCCCGGCATTGGCTGGAGGCGCGGCAGGTGCCGGCGTTTGGGCGAAAGCATAGCGCGCCGGATAGTCTGGATCGAAGTTGGTCCAGACCTGCGTATTCCAAAGGAAGTAGCCGTAAAGCCCGACAAGCAGCAAGAGCACGACCGCAAACGGCGCCTTGACGATCCAGCTGCGCCCGCCCAACCAGCGTCCTAGCGCCACGAAGGGCCAGGCTATAACGGCCAGCACGCGGCCGATCACATGGCCGATAAGCTCGGCTGCCCGCGCAAAGAACGCCCGGATCGAAGAGAGCATGGAGAACCTCCGGTCACGCCGCGCCTGCGCAGCATCATCATTGGCGTCTCAGATATGGATTAGAAAGGCAGAGGGCAATGCGCTTGATGCTCATCCCCGGGCAAAGCCGACGAGATCTTCCGCCGTCACCCGCCCCATTTCTTCTTCCCAATGCCGGCGGCACAGCGAAACATAGGCTTCCTTGCCGATCGCCACCTGCTCGCCTTCGCGCGCCACCTTACGATCGGCCCCCAGCCGCACCACCATCGTCGCCTTACGCCCACAGCGGCAGATCGTGCGCACTTCGCGCAGCTCGTCCGCCAATGCCAACAGCGCCTGCGAGCCGGTAAACAGCTTGCCCTGAAAGTCGGTGCGCAAGCCATAAGCCATCACCGGAATGCCAAGCCGATCGGCCACCCGTGCCAGCTGCCACACTTGGGCCTCGCTCAGGAACTGCGCCTCATCGACAAACACGCAATGCAATCCGCGATGCGCATGATGCTCGCTCACCAGCGCCAGCAGATCGTCGCCATCGGCGAACAGCTCGGCATCGGCCTCGAGCCCGATCCGCGAAGAAATGTATCCACGGTCGTCGCGCTTGTAGTGACCGGCAACCAGAAGCAGCGTGTGCATGCCGCGCTCCTGATAATTGTAGGAGGCCTGGAGCAAGAGCGTGCTCTTGCCGGCGTTCATCGTCGCGTAATGGAAATAGAGTTTGGCCATGGAAGCGCCTTCTACGCCGAAGCGCCGCTTTTGCAAAAGTGCATGCCGCCATTTGGGTGTTTTGCGCTGCGCTTTGCCCTATCCGGCTTGCAAGCGCAGCGTTTTGATGGTTCGTTTGCCGCAAATCGCTGCCTCGGCAAAATGATCGGCACGCATTCAACGCCGTGCGAGGAAAAGCCATCCGCCGTTTTTGCCATCAATGGGAGATTTTGATGTCGCGTACCGTCAAACTTGTATCTTGGGCTCTTTTGCTCACGGCCTTCGCCGCTGGTGCAGCACAGGCTGCCGAACCTGAAAGCTGCAAGGCGGTGCGTTTCTCCGACGTGGGCTGGACCGACATCACCGCCACCACCGCGACCGCCTCCGTGATCGTCGAAGCGCTCGGCTACGAGCCTAATACCCAGATCCTGTCGGTACCGGTGACCTTCGCGTCCTTGAAGAACAAGGACATCGACGTCTTCCTCGGCAACTGGATGCCGACCATGGAAGGCGACATTGCGGCCTATCGCGACGACAAATCGGTGGAAACCATCACCACCAATCTGGAAGGCGCGAAATACACGCTGGCCGTGCCGAAATCCACGTTCGATGCCGGCCTCAAGACCTTTGCCGACATCGCCAAGAACAAGGACAAGCTCGACAGCAAGATCTACGGCATCGAGCCCGGCAATGACGGTAACCGCCTGATCCTGGACATGATTTCCGCCGGCAAGTTCGACCTCAAGGGCTTCGAACTGGTGGAAAGCTCGGAAGCCGGCATGCTCTCGGAAGTGCAGCGCGCCACCAATTCCAAGAAGGACATCGTCTTCCTGGGCTGGGCGCCGCATCCGATGAACGCCAATTTCGAGCTCGAATATCTGGCGGGCGGCGATGAGGTCTTCGGCCCGAATTACGGCGGCGCAACCGTCCACACCAATGTGCGCGCCGGCTACACCACCGAATGCCCGAACATGGGCGCGCTCCTTAAGAACATGGTGTTCTCGCTCGACATGGAAAACGAGATCATGGGCGCAATTCTCAACGACGGCGCCGATGCAAAGGACGCCGCCACCGCTTGGCTGAAGAAGAACCCCGATGCCGTGACGCCCTGGTTGAAGGGTGTTACCACCTTCGACGGCGGGGATGCTGCGGCAGCCGTCAAGACCGCCATCGGCGGCTAAGAGGCACCTGGAAGATCGCGGCGGCCGCACCAAAGGCCGCCGCCGCATGCAATGGAACTGAAGAGGACCGATGGAGACCGATCAAGGCTGGATCATTGAACTCAGCGAAATCCTGACCACGAAGATACCCGTGGGCCGCTGGGGCAAGTTGTTCTTCGATTATCTGACCTCCAACTTCGCCTGGTTCTTCGACTCGCTGGCAACCGGCATCACCTCCATCCTGTCCGGCGCCACCAGCGGCCTGCTCTGGCTGCCGCCCTTGGTGTTGATCGCCCTGATCGTCGCGCTGTCCTATGTCTTGCAACGGTCCTGGCAGCTCGCGCTCGGTACCGCGCTCGGCCTCCTCTTCATCCTCAACCAGGGCCTTTGGGCAGCAACGGTGGAAACGCTGGTGCTTGTGGTTTCGGCTGCCGCCGTTTCCATGGCGATCGGCGTTCCGATCGGCATCTGGGCTGCCCATCACGAGCGCGCTTATACCTGGCTGCAGCCTGTGCTCGATTTGATGCAGACGCTGCCAACCTTCGTTTATCTCATTCCCGTGCTGATCCTGTTTGGACTCGGCGTCGCGCCCGGCGTCATCGTCACCGTGATCTTCGCCGCCCCCGCCCCAATCCGCCTGACCTATCTCGGCATCAAATCCGTGCCCGTACCGATGTTGGAAGCCGGCGAGGCCTTCGGCGCCACGAAGCGGCAGCTGCTGTGGAAGGTTGAATTGCCGGCAGCTCTGCCCACCATCATGGCAGGCCTGACCCAGTGCATCATGCTCTGCCTATCGATGGTGGTGATTGCCGCCCTGATCGGCGCCAATGGCCTCGGCAAGCCGGTGGTGCGCGCGCTGAATTCGGTCAACATCCCGCTCGGCCTCGAAGCCGGTCTCGCCATCGTCGTGCTCGCGATCATCCTCGACCGCATGTCGCGCATCCGCACGGGAGCGGCACGTTGAGCACCGCCGTCGATTTCCAGAACGTCGACATCATCTTCGGCGATGCCGCCCAACGCCAGCGCGCGCTCGGCATGGTGGACAAGGGCGCCAGCCGAGAGGACATCCTGACGGCGACCGGCGCGGTTCTCGGCTGCGCCGGCGCAAATCTCACCGTGGAAGAAGGCGAGATTTCCGTGCTGATGGGCCTGTCCGGCTCCGGCAAGTCGACGCTTCTGCGGGCGGTCAACCGCCTGAACGTGCCGACGCGCGGCCATGTCTTCGTCAAGAACGAAGACCGCATGGTGGATGTCGTCACATGCGATAATCGCGCTTTGCGCCAGATCCGGCAAAGCCGCGTGGCGATGGTGTTCCAGCAATTCGCCCTTCTGCCCTGGCGCACGGTCGAGGAAAATGTCGGCTTCGGGCTCGAACTCGCCGGTGTCTCCCAGGCCGAGCGCAAGGCGCGCGTGGCCGAGCAGCTCGCTTTGGTCGGCCTGGACAAATGGGCCGACAAATATGCGCATGAACTGTCCGGCGGCATGCAGCAGCGCGTCGGCCTTGCCCGCGCTTTCGCCACGCAAGCGCCGATCCTGCTCATGGACGAACCGTTTTCCGCCCTCGATCCGCTGATCCGCACCAAGTTGCAGGACGAACTCCTGATGTTGCAGGCCAAGCTGAAGAAGACCATCGTCTTCGTTAGCCACGACCTCGAAGAAGCACTCAAGATCGGCTCCAAGATCACCATCATGGAAGGCGGCCGCATCGTCCAGACCGGCGCGCCGGAAGAAATCGTGCTCAGCCCCGCCAATGATTATGTCCGCGAGTTCATCGCCAATGTGAACCCGCTTTCGGTGCTGACTGCCTGGAACGTGATGCGTGACAAACGCGATCTGGAAGACGCCGGAGGCAATGGTTGGCTGTGGCTTGATCGCCGCGAAACCACCCGCTTCAAGATCGACACCGACGGGCTGGTGGCCGCGGCAGAACGGAACGGCCAGCCGGCCGTCTGGACCTCCTGCGACGATAACGAACCCCTGCCCGCAGACGCACCGCGCGTTTACTGGGCCAAGCCCGGCACGTCGTTGAAGACTGTGATGCTCGCCATGCAGCGTTCCAACACGGCACCCGTAGCGCTGTTCGATGAGCAATCGCGCTTCGTCGGCTCCATAGGCATTCAGGATGTGCTGCACGCCATGGTGCGGCGCGCCTGAGGCACTGGGTGGGCTTTCAACCTGCCCTGCTGGAGATGATCACCGCCCGTTGGATCAACCACTTTTCGTTTGATCGAAGGCCGCTTTGACGTAAACAGCGGCGGGGCCATGATCTCATGGGATCAGGCGAGAGGAACGGGAGAAGAACAATGAATCTGTCGGGTCAGGTTGCGATCGTCACCGGTGGCGGTTCGGGATTGGGCGAAGCCACAGCACGTGCAATGGCAGCACAGGGCGCAAAGGTCGCGCTGTTCGACATCGGCATGGATCGTGCAGAAAAGGTCGCAAGCGAGATCGGCGGCCTTGCCGTGAAATGCGACGTATCCAGCGACGAAAGCGCGACCGCAGCCGTCGCGGAAGTCGCCGACAAGCTTGGCACACCGCGCGTGCTTGTGAACTGCGCCGGCATCGTTCTGGCCGCCAAGACGCTCGGCAAGGAAGGCCCGCATCCGCTCGACACCTATCGCAAGGTGATCGAGATCAACCTGCTCGGCACCTTCAACGTGATCCGCCTGGTGGCCGACCGGATGCGTCATGCAGAGCCGCAGGAAGACGGCGAGCGCGGCGTCATCATCAACACCGCTTCGGTTGCCGCCTATGACGGTCAGGTCGGCCAGGCCGCTTATTCGGCGTCCAAGGGCGGCATCGTCGGCATGACCCTGCCGATCGCGCGCGACCTGGCGCGCGACGGCATTCGCGTCATGACCATTGCGCCGGGCATTTTCTGGACGCCGATGATGGCGAGCCTGCCGGAGAACGCGCAGAAATCGTTAGGCGAACAGGTGCCTTTCCCCTCGCGCCTCGGCCAGCCCTCGGAATATGCCGAGCTCGCCCTCCACATCATCGGCAACCGGATGCTGAACGGCGAAGTGATCCGCCTGGATGGCGCGATCCGCATGGCGCCGCGGTAACCAGCCATGGCGAAGCCCGAAAGCGTGCTTCGCCCGCTGGACAGCGAGGCGGTGCGTTTGGCCAGGACGCTGATGCGCACCGCGCGCTTCGGTGCGTTGGCGGTTCTCGATGCAAGCGACGGCAGTCCGTTCGTCAGCCGCGTTGCCGTTGCCAGTGATTGCGACGGCGCGCCGCTCATCCTGGTGTCCGGCCTGTCACAGCACACACAGGCGCTGCAACGCGATCCGCGCTGCTCACTCCTCTTGGGTGAACCTGGCAAGGGCGATGCGCTCGCCTATCCCCGCCTGTCGGTTAGTTGCACGGCGCAGTTGGTCAGCAATCAAGCAGACCTCGCCCGCGTATCCGGACGCTTCCTGCGCCACGTCCCGAAAGCTACGCTCTACGCTTCGCTGCCGGACTTTCGCACCTACCGCCTCCAGCCGCGCGGCGCATCGCTGAACGGCGGCTTCGGCAAGGCTTACCGGCTGGAAGCAGCCGATCTTCTCACCGCCGACGCGTTCGGCCTCGCCACTTTCGAGGCTTCAATCCTTGAACACATGAACGACGACCACGCGGATGCCGTGTCGCTCTATGCTGAGAAACTCGCCGGCCAGCCCGCCGGCAAATGGAGCCTGACCGGCATCGACCCCGAAGGCATCGATCTTGCCGCGGGCGACCTGACAGCACGCATCTGGTTCGACGCGCGGATCGAAAACCGGCATGCCGCGCGGACCGCCTTGGTCGATCTCGTTGCAAAGGCCCGAGGCGGCACGTCGCCAGCGGCCGAGCCGCACAGCGAAGAATAATTTAGCATCGTGAAACTTTCCGAAACTGCGGTCCGTAACTCCGGCTCTAAACAGTTGACGTTGAAAGTTGGGTATCGTGTCCACGCCAATCCTGGAACGCGCAGACGAGATTGCTGCGCTGCTGAGCATGCTCGGCAACACAAAACGCTTGTTGATCATGTGCCATCTGCGCGAAGGCGAGATGTCGGTCGGCAAAATTGCGGAGAGCGTACAGCTCAGCCAGTCGGCTTTGTCGCAGCATCTGGCCAAGCTCCGGCAGCTCAAGCTGGTGGAAACCCGCCGCGACAAGCAGACTATTTATTATTCCCTGTCCTCACCCGTCACCCGCAACCTGCTGAGCACGCTGGAAGAGCTCTACAAGGAAAAGCGCGGCACGCTGAACGCCGGCGACAAGGCTCCGGCGGCAACGCTGTAGGGCCTTCGGCCCCGCTTGATGCGGGATGCCTGTGACGAAGATCATCCGCATCGAAGACCCCGAAGATCCACGCATTTCCGCTTACCGGAACGTGCGCGATCGGGATCTCGCCCGCGGAGCCGACACCTTCATCGCCGAAGGCAAGGTGGTGCTGTCGGTTCTGTTCCGCGCTGGCCGCTTCCCGCCTTTGTCGGCGCTGGTGCTGGAAAATCGCCTGGATGGCGTCAGCGACGTTCTGCGCTCAGCCCCAGCCGACATGCCCGTTTATGTCGCGTCGCAGGCAGTCATGGACGCCATCGCCGGCTTCCACATTCACCGCGGCATCCTGGCCTCGCCCAACGCACCCCGCCACCCTCACCCGTCGCGCTACTGGAAACCCTGCCGGCCGATGCACTGGTGGTGGTTCTCGTCGGCATCGCCAACCACGACAATGTCGGCGCGATCTTCCGCAACGCGGCCGCCTTCGAAGCCGATGCCGTGCTGCTGGATGAAACCTGCTGCGATCCGCTTTACCGCAAGGCGATCCGCGTATCCGTCGGCGCAGCCTTGAAGGTGCCGTTTGCACGTGGCGGTTCGGCAAGCGAGTTGGCGGACGTTCTTGCAAAACACGACTTCAACGCCGTCGCGCTCAGCCCTTCTGGCGCTGAAAGCCTGGCCGCGGTTACACCCACCGGCCGGACGGCGATCCTTCTCGGCACGGAGGGCGAAGGCCTGCCGCCGGCGCTGATGCAACGGCTCCGCACCGTCCGCATCCCCATGTCCGAAAGTTTCGACAGTTTGAACGTCGCGACCGCTTCAGCGATCGCGCTGCACAGGCTCGGACGGTTCCGCGACTGAAGCCGCATCCTGAAGCGCCCGGATGCGGTCTGCCAGCGTCAGCGTTCCCGTTCTGGCACCAGCCGGCGCTTCTTTCGCCAGCGCCGCGTCGATCGGCGATCCCGGTCCTTCAAGGACTCGCGTCATATGCACCATCTGCGCAGCGATCTGCGCGAGTTCATCCCGCAGCCCGTCTCCACCAGACGGAGCAGCTCCGCCGTCCGCGACAGGCTGCTGACGCAGCCGGTCGTTCTCCGCCGCCAGCGAAAGAAGCTGAGCTTCCAGCCGGTCGCGATCCGCTTCGAGCCGCGCCAGAACTGTATCGCCGGGCTGGAATGCTGAAGACGACTGGGACGTCATATCCGCCACTTCGGCTTCAAGGCGCATCGCCGTTGCTTGCACTTGCGTCAATTCCAGCCGAAGCTCCTCTTCCGTTTGTGCGGCGCGTCGCAGATCGCGACGCAACTGCGCGATTTCCTTGGATGACGCATCCGGTCCCGCCTCGATCTCATTCTGAGCGGCGTAATCGCTATCGGCAACCGGCGCTCCCTCGCCACCGCGCAGCTGGCTGATCGTCCTATCCCGGCGCGCGATCGTTTCCTCGCGATCCGACAGGTCGCGTAACAAGCGCTCGAGCTTGCTTTCGAGATCGGCGACCTTGCGGCGCTCGGTTTTGAGATCCTCACCGACTCGCCGCTCGGCTGCTGACTGCTCGCGCACCTTCTGCTCGTTTTCGCCCCGCGCGGCGCGCAACTGCGTCACCGTCGCGCTCAACCTGTCGATCTCGGCATCGCGTGCCACAAGATCAATCTGGCGATTGCTCGCCAGCAGGCTGGCTTCATCCTGAAGGCGGCTGAGTTCCTCATAGGCGAGGCTACGGTCAGCAAGATTGCGCTCGGCTGCCGAGAGTTTTTCCTTCAAGCCAGCCAACATCTCCCGTTCTCCAGCCAGCTGCGATTCCAGATCGGCGATCGTGACGTCGCGCGCGGCAACGGCCGCACTCCTGTCGGAACTCGCCTGTTCGGCCGTTTTCAGCTGCGCTGTCAGCCGGGCAACCTCTACCGAGCGCTCATTCGCTTTGCTCTTCTGCGACTTCGCATCGGCTTCGACGCGGCGCACCTCGACGGCATATTCGGCGCGCACACGATCGCGCTCCGCCTGCATTTCGTTCAGGCTCATGGGCAGAGTCGCCTCCAGGCGCTGCCGCGTCAGTCGTTCCGCACGACGGCGAAAGGCCGGCGCGATCAGGATGGCGAGCAAGCCTGCAACGAGGAACCCAAGAATGAAGGCTAGAATGGACTGGATGACCACGGAAACGCCGAACCGGTGAACTCAGAATCACTGTGCCACGGAGGGGAGAGGAAAATCCACCTCCGGACCTGAGGAAAGCGCGGTCCGGTTAATGGTCAGAACGGGTTCCAGGTTGGCTGCGAGGTCAGCTTGAGATAGCCGACATTGACGCCGAGACGTGCGCCCACGCCGGTGCGAACCGGCACAAGTAGGATGGGACCGTTCTTCAGCACGTTGAAGCCGAGACCCGCCAGCACATAGGCTGAGCCGGCAACGCCGCCATAGCGCTTGTAAAGGCTGTTGACGTCATCGAGGTTGTAAACGAGCACCATCGTGCGCGAGCCCTGCCCGCCAAAATCCCAGCCGACGGAAGGACCCTGCCAGAACACCTTATGATCGCCGGCATTCTTGGTGAACAGCGTGCCTTCGCCATAGGTGACGCCGCCAACCAGCGCGCCCGAGCCTTCTTCGCCCAGCACATAGCCGTTGGGCAGGCCGTAGGACGAGAAGATCTTTTCGATCACCGTGGCCATGCCACCGGAAGCTTCGCCAAAGAACTTGTGGCCGGAATCGACGATTTCGTCGGCCGTGTAGGTGTCCTGCGCCTGGGCGCGCGGTGCAACGCTGAGCGCGAGAACCACGGCAAGGAAAAGCATTCCCAGCTTGGTCATCAGGTGCTTCGCAAACGACAAGAGCATGCATTGATCTCCTGTTGGAAGCCGTCTCGGCTTCAATCATTGCCTTCACCGCCCACAGCGCGAAGGCGGCAGGCATGTCCTGATCCGGGACGCTACGCCGCAATCCTTTTTCAACCATTAAGATGCATGATTTCTTCACCATAACCGCGGTCCTTCCGGCGCTGTCTCCCAAAAGAGACAACGGCTTTGGCTTGCGAAGAGCCGGGAATGCCGCGAAGTAGCGGGAATAAACGCATTTGATTCGAATGCGATCAGATTTGGGGATGCATCATGGCTGAGCTTGTAACGCTGTCGGCACCGGATCTTGCAGCGCTGCTGTGCAGCCGCGTCTGCCACGACATCATTTCGCCGGTGGGCGCCATCAACAACGGCCTGGAACTGCTGGACGAAGGCGGCGCCGATGAAGATGCGATGAACCTCATCCGCACCAGCGCGCGCAACGCCTCCGCTCGTCTGCAATTTGCCCGCATCGCGTTCGGCGCCGCCGGTTCGGCCGGCATGCAGATCGACACCGGCGATGCGCAAGCGGTGGCGACGGCCTATCTCGCCAATGAAAAGCCGGATCTGGTTTGGAACGGCCCGCGCGCCCTCTTGCCCAAGAACCAGGTCAAGCTGCTGCTCAACCTGATCCTGATCTCCATCGGCACCATTCCGCGCGGCGGCAAGATCACGGTGACGCTGGAAGATACCGACAGCAAACCGCGATTCAGCTTGGCTTCGGCCGGCCCGATGGTGCGCGTGCCTCCGAAATTTCTGGAACTGCATAGCGGCGGACGGCCTGAAGAGCCGATCGACGCCCACTCGGTGCAGCCCTATTATACGCTGCTCCTGGCCAAGGAAGCCGGCATGGAAATCTCGATCCGTACGACGCCGGAAGAAATCCTGCTGACCGCAAGCTGATCAGAGAGCTACTCGCGAGATTACTAAAGTTCTCGCGAGTGCTTTACCGTTTTCTCCATACAAGCCGCCTAGTTTCCGTCCTGCGGAAAGTCACGCCGGCGGGGAAGACGGCAATGAAGCGGTGCATGATTGTCGACGCATCCGACGTAATCCGGAAAGTCGCGAAACGTATTCTGGAAAGCGAAGAGATGCTGGTGGCCGAAGTGGCCAGCGGCCGTCAAGCGCTGGATCTTTGCGCCAATGACATGCCGGACATCATTCTGGTCGACTGCAAACTGCCGGACATGGCGGTGGTCGATTTCGTGCGCATGGTCGGCGCAAACGAAAAGAAGTCGCAGGTTATCGTCTGCCTCACCAAGTTGGATATTGGTGCCATCATGCGCGCCAAACGCGCCGGCGCCCAGGGCTATCTACTCAAGCCTTTCAACCGCTCCCAACTGATGCAGTGCCTTCGTCACAGCTTCTACGCCACACGCGCGCGCTCGGCACTATAGGCGGCTTGAAGCCAGACAGCAGAACACAAAAACCCGGCCAGAAGCCGGGTTCTTCAATCGGTTGGACGCAGTCGGCAATCAGGCGCTGACGCGGACATCCTCGGGCTCGCGCAGCACATAACCGCGGCCCCAGACCGTTTCGATGAAGTTCTGGCCGCCGGATGCGTGATCGAGCTTCTTGCGCAGCTTGCAGATGAAGACGTCGATGATCTTCAACTCCGGCTCGTCCATGCCGCCATACAGGTGGTTCAGGAACATTTCCTTCGTCAGCGTCGTGCCCTTGCGCAGCGAGAGCAGCTCCAGCATCTGATATTCCTTGCCGGTCAGATGCACGCGCTGGCCGCCGACTTCCACGGTCTTTGCGTCGAGATTGACGATCAGGTCCCCTGTGGTGATGACCGACTGAGCGTGACCTTTCGAGCGGCGAACGATCGCGTGAATGCGCGCAACCAGCTCGTCCTTGTGGAACGGCTTGGTCATGTAGTCGTCGGCGCCGAAACCGAGGCCGCGAACCTTATCCTCGATGCCGGCCATGCCGGACAGGATCAGGATCGGTGTCTTCACCTTGGACAGACGCAGCGTGCGCAGAACCTCGTAACCCGACATATCAGGCAGGTTCAGGTCCAGCAAAATAATGTCATAATCGTACAGTTTGCCGAGATCGACGCCCTCTTCACCGAGGTCGGTCGTATAAACATTGAAGCTCTCGGACTTCAGCATCAGCTCGATGCTCTGTGCGGTTGCACTGTCGTCTTCAATCAGCAGAACGCGCATCTAGATCCCCTTCTTCGCCGCCACTTCGCGCTCGACCGATGTTCACCCGAACATGGCAGCGACCGCCGTTAAGAAAGCTGACACCGAATGGTTAACAAAACCTAATCCCGCTTGGCAAGCGACAACCGATTTTGCAACATTTCGGCACAAGCCGTTGCAACCAAACATTAATAAGCGAGAGAAGCCGTCATCCCTTTTACTAGCTTTCGCCGCTAAGTGATTCAGGAGACTCGATGTTTTCGACCCATTAGGATCGTCGCATCTATTTTTACCCGCCCTTAAGTCCTTGGCCCTATGATTAACAATGCCCGTAAACGAAAGGTTACCGGGCGGGGAAAAGATTACGATTTCGTTTCCTGTCGCCCCATTTCCTGTCACCAGGCAACGGGCTGCAGACTAGGCATGGAGTGTTGCGCGAACCTTGCTCGTCCCCGGACGGCGGTCGCCGCCAAGGAGTATCCGAGTATGAAGTCCCGCGAGAATCTCGTCAGGCTTAAGCGGTTTCAGGTCAATGAGAAGCGCCGTCAGATGGCGCAGCTCGACATGATGATCGCCGAATTCGACCGTATGGCGACCGAGCTCGACCTTCAGATCGCCGCTGAAGAAAAGAAGGCCGGCATCACGGATACCAGCCACTTCGCTTATCCGACCTTTGCCAAGGCCGCGCGCCAGCGTCGCGACAATCTCAAGAATTCGCAAGCCGACCTCGCGCAACAGAAGAGCGCGGCGCAGGCCCAGCTCTCCGAAGCCGAGATCGAGCTCGAGCGCGCCGAGATGCTCGAATCCCGCGATGGCCGCGGCGGCCGCGAGATCGAGCCGCAGATCGCCAGCGCAATGATTGGCTGATCGAACCCACTTCAACCTGAATCGAAACATGAAGGCAGCCGCGCAACCGGCTGCTTTTTTTTAAGCTGTCACCAGAAACGAAAAAGGCGACCCGAGGCCGCCTTGTCTTTTTTCCGTCCAGTTTGGCGCTTAATGCCGATACTGCTGGATCCGAGTGGTCCGCAATCCCGCGAGCCCATACTCATCGATGGAAGCCTGCCAGGAGAGAAACTCCTCCGTGGTAAGCTTATAACGCGTACATGCTTCCTCGAGGCTGAGAAGCCCGCCGCGAACGGCTGCCACAACCTCGGCCTTACGCCGGATCACCCAGCGCCGCGTGTTCGTCGGCGGCAAATCCGCTATCGTCAGCGGGCTGCCGTCCGGCCCGATGACATATTTGACACGCGGGCGAATAAGATCGGTCATCCGTACTCTCTACACTCAACTCAAAGACCTAATCGAACCCAGGTTATCGGCTCTGCCTTAAATTTTGCCTAAACCTGAGCATAGCTTGCCAAGCGACTATGAAGTTTCGCTTACCTAATTTGCGCGGACTTAAATTGAGCTTGAGCGAAGTCTGAAAAAACGGCTGCCGACAGGCTCTTCGGTGACGCTGCCGGGCAGCCAAGCATGCAGGGTAGCGCTTCCAGCCTTGGGCCCTTATACTAAGAAACAGAACCGCGCGGCTTTGCCCGCATCATGATTTCCCGCAGCATGAACCAAGGGATGCAGTTTGCGATGAACAGCTTGGATCTTCCCGGCCGTCCGGAAGACACGCGGGTTGTTGTGGCCATGTCGGGCGGCGTCGACTCGTCCGTGGTCGCCGCCATCCTCAAGCGCAAGAACTACGACGTCGTGGGCGTCACGCTGCAGCTTTACGATCATGGCGCCGCGACCCACCGCGCCGGCTCCTGCTGTGCGGGCCGCGACATCGACGATGCCCGCCGCGTTTGCGAAACGCTCGGTATTCCCCATTATGTGCTGGATTACGAAGCACGCTTCCGCGAAGCCGTCATCGACCCCTTCGCGCAAAGCTATGCCGCCGGCGAAACGCCGATCCCCTGCGTGTCCTGCAACCAGACCGTCAAGTTCGCCGACCTGCTTGCCACCGCCCAGGATCTCGGCGCCGAAGCTTTGGCAACCGGTCATTACATCCGCAGCCGCGCCAATGGTGCGCATCGCGCCATGTATCGCCCCGTCGATGGCGACCGTGACCAGAGCTACTTCCTGTTCGCCACGACCCAGGCGCAGATCGACTACCTGCGCTTTCCGCTCGGCGGCATGTCCAAGCCGGATGTGCGCAAGATCGCCGAAGAGATGAACCTGTCGGTCGCCACCAAGCAGGACAGCCAGGACATCTGCTTCGTGCCGCAGGGCCGCTACAGCGACATCATCGCCAAGCTGCGCCCGGAAGCCGCCAGCCCCGGCGACATCGTTCATATCGACGGTCGTGTGCTTGGCCGCCACGAAGGCATTCTGCGTTACACGATCGGCCAGCGCCGCGGCATCGGCGTGGCAACCGGCGAACCGCTCTTCGTCGTCCATCTCGATGCCGAGCATGCGCGCGTCGTGGTAGGTCCGCGCGAAGCACTCGCAACCCGCAAGATCTACCTGCGTGCCACCAACTGGCTGGGCGACGAGCCACTCGATGCGATCCCTGCTGAGGGTCTTTCCATCTACGCCAAGGTCCGCTCGACTCGCCCCCCGCGCCCGGCAATTCTGCACGTGGATAAGAATCAGGTTATCGTCGAACTCGCCGACGGTGAGTCGGGCATCGCGCCTGGACAGGCCTGCGTGTTCTATTCCGACGATTCCGACGACTCACGCGTGCTGGGTGGCGGTTTCATCGAGCGTTCGGAACGCGATGCCGATGCCGAGCGCATGCTGGCTCAACTAGCCTCGGTTCCGTATCGATCCGTCGCGTAACATCGCTGTTTTGCGCTGCGATATAGGCAAACCGCGCGCTGATCCGGCCGCAATATTGCGCTTTTAACCGTACTTTAGCGCGCCGCATCCTGCCGTCTGTCGTGTACCACGGTCCCGGCCGTGAGAACCCGCAACACGCGGATCGCCTCCTCGCCATCGGTCCGCGGCGTTTCCCGCGTGTTGATGCAGTGGATGAAATGCTCGAGTTCCCGCGTCAGCGGAAGCCCCTCGCCAACCGCAACATAGCTCGGTTCGTTAGCCGTAAATGCCCAATGGCCGCTGTCCTGCCACACCGCATGACGATAAACCGCCAGCTTGCGCGCCCAGGCCTCGCCATCATCAAACACCGCCATCGCCTTGGTGCCGACAACCGTCAAACGCCGCTCCCGATAGGGATTGAGCCGCGACGCAAACAGGTGACTGCGCACCCCGCTGGCAAACCGCATATGGACATGCGCGAAGTCGCTGAGGTGATCCAGCAATGCCGCGCCCTCGCCGCGAACCTCAACCGGCTCCTCGCCGGTGATCGCCAAAATCATCGAAAGATCGTGCGGCGCCAGATCCCACAACGCATCGTTCTCGGTGTGGAATTTGCCCAACCCGAGCCTGTGCGAATGGATGTACTTGATTTCGCCCAGTTCTCCGGCGCCGATCAGCGCCATGAGCTGCTCGAAAGCCGGGTGAAACCGCAAGACATGCCCGACCATGAACACCCGGCCACTGTCGCGCGCAGCAGCAACCGCGCGCTCGGCGTCCGGGACGGTCAATGCAATCGGCTTTTCGACCAGCACATCCTTGCCCGCCTGAACCGCGCGAATGGCGTTCTCGGCATGAAACTGCGGAGGCAGCGCCATCACCACGGCGTCGATATCGGAACTGTCGAACAACTCGGCCGGATCGATCGCCAAACAATCCTGCTCAGCCGCAAACCCTTCCGCCCGCGCCGGATTAGCATCCGCCACGGCATGCAAGGCGCCGAGCGACTTCAAGGTGCGGATGTGATTGGAGCCCCAATAGCCGCAGCCAAGCACGGCAATACGCGGTTTCATGATGATCGATCTGCCTGAACTTGGAAAACGAGGGGTTGGCAACGAACAGGTAGGTCGTCAGCCGGTGAAACTATCATGTCCCGGACATATTCGCCCGCCTAAGCGAACTCAACCCCGCAGGCACGAAGCTGAGCCTATGCCGATGTCACAAAAGCCTACGGTCAACGCCGATTGTTGATGTGTAGCCAGCCAAACGAGTGCCGCCGAACGCACATGAACTGCTCAAACCTCGATGTCCCATGCAAATCGATCCAAACCCCACCTCTTCGCTTGACACCCAACGAACTGCCGCCCTATATCCCGCCCGTCTTCGCGGGCAGCGGCCTTATGAACCGCAGCATTTTACCGCGCGTGGCGGAGTAGCTCAGTTGGTTAGAGCAGAGGAATCATAATCCTTGTGTCGGGGGTTCGAATCCCTCCTCCGCTACCATCAGATCATTCATCAATCGCTTGATCCCTGGTTTGGTCTCCACGTCTTGGACACACTGCCTTTGCTTTGGACCACTTCCAGACCAAGATTATAAGACCCGGAGACAAGTTCAAAACCGAGACTGGCAGCCAGATGGCAGCTGGACGCTCAATGAACTTGAAGAGCTTCTTAACCGGTGTGCTTGCTGAGGTTGCTCAGACCCGTGCCATCAAACGAGCGATTCCGTTTCTTACCTCGTCACGCTGATGGGTCATCGAAAAGCAAATAGCTGAAAGCGGTCTGACCGCAAAGCACAGCTCAATACCATAGTGCCGGCGGTCTACGCAGGTCAACGCAACATAGTTGAAACCACGCGGTGCGCGGCAAGCGCTCAACGACGCGACTCCTGGCAAGCCAAGATCATCGGCTCCTCTGTTGCCTAGGGTGATCGTCATTTGCTGGCGGCAGTCGCGTCCGGAAGTGGGTTGACTGGAATGATCGGCACATTGCCTTTCCCGTCGCCAAGCGCCGCAGCAAGCTCAACGCGCGCGCCGTTGACCAAAGCCTCCATCGAAAGCCGTGCTTTCTTCGCATCGCGCATCCGAATGGCATCAAGCACCGCCCGATGAACATCCAGCGCCTGTTCGTGAGACTGACTGGCCCTGTTAGTGATCCGGAAGCTTGCAAGAAGTGCAGCACCGATGGCGGTAATGAATTGCTTGAACACCCAATTGCCCGAAGCATTGATGATGGCGGCGTGAAAGCGCAGATCCGCCTGGCTCCAGGCATCCGTATAAAGCGAATGCGCAGAGGCCATCTCATCGAAGGCCTCCGCGATCGTCATGATCTCCCGCGTACTTGCATTCTGCGCAGCGGCCTCCGCTGCAGCGGGTTCCAGCACGAACCGGGCATCGATGAGCGATCTGTAGAAACGATCATCCTTTGGATGGCGCATCATCGCATCCAGCACGATCGGATCGAGATAATTCCACTGCTCACGCGGCAGAACCACTGTGCCGGCTCGTGTTCGAGAGCGGACAATCCCTTGTGCAACCAGATGCTGCATACACTCACGCAGGGCCGTGCGGCTGACACCGTAGTACTCTTTCAGCTCCGCTTCATTAGGAAGAGTCGAACCCTCGGCGATCTGGCCGGAAATGATTCGGTCAACCAACGTATGCAGAAGATTGTCCTTGACCGGACGTCGGCCCCCTTTTTCATTGATCTGACCGTTTGCCGTAATCGAGCGCAACTCTGTTCCCAGCCACTTACCTCTCAGCGGGAACTATACGAGCATCATCCCCAAAAATAAATCATACCGAATTTGACAATAAATCGGATTTAATTCTTACTGCGTCCAGGAGGTGCAGGAGGAGGAACCCTGCGATTTGGTGGCTCACTGCCGCGGCGGTCTAGCCGCAGCGGATGCAGCACGTCGTCGGTCATCCACCCTGCAGCACAAGTGTGCAGGCGCCGGTTTTCTTGCCGGATGACGGGTTCGATACGCATGAAGATCACCAAGCTAACGACCTATATCGTGCCGCCGCGCTGGCTGTTTCTGAAGATCGAAACAGATGACGGCGTTGTCGGCTGGGGCGAGCCGGTGGTTGAAGGCCGCGCACTAACGGTGCAGGCGGCGGTGCACGAGCTTGAAGACTATTTGATCGGCAAGGACCCGTTTCTGATCGAAGATCATTGGCAGGTTATGTACCGCGCCGGTTTTTACCGGGGCGGTTCGATCCACATGTCAGCTATAGCTGGCATCGATCAGGCGCTGTGGGACATCAAGGGTAAAGCGCTCGGCCAGCCTGTCCATTCCCTGCTGGGCGGGCAGGTCAGAGACCGGATCAAGGTATATTCCTGGATCGGAGGCGACCGTCCTTCAGATGTGGCACGAAACGCGCAAGATGTTGTTGCTCTCGGCTTCAAGGCCATCAAGCTCAACGGCTCCGAAGAGATGCAGATCGTCGATACGAACGAAAAAGTCGACAAGGCAGTCGAGACGATCGCCATCATACGCGAGGCGGTGGGGCCGTACATCGGTATCGGTGTGGACTTCCACGGCCGTATCCACAAGCCGATGGCAAAGGTCCTCGCCAAGGAACTCGAGCAATTCAAGCTCATGTTCATCGAGGAGCCGGTTCTTTCCGAAAATCGCGAAACACTCAAGGAGATCGCCAACCATTGCTCGACGCCGATCGCTCTTGGGGAGCGACTGTATTCGCGTTGGGACTTCAAGCAGGTCCTGTCCGATGGCTATGTGGATATCATTCAGCCGGACCTGTCCCATGCCGGTGGCATCACGGAATGCCGCAAGATCGCGGCCATGGCAGAAGCTTATGACGTGGCCCTTGCTCCGCATTGCCCGCTCGGTCCGATCGCTCTCGCCGCCTGTTTGCAGGTCGATGCCGTCAGCTACAACGCCTTCATTCAGGAGCAGAGCCTCGGCATCCACTATAATGAGGCGAACGATATTCTCGATTACATCTCGAACAAGGATGTTTTCGCTTACGCGGATGGCTTTGTCGCCATTCCGCAGGGGCCGGGACTCGGCATTGAAGTGGATGAGGAATGCGTTGTCGAGCGTGCCCGCGAAGGTCATCGCTGGCGTAATCCACTTTGGCGCCATGCGGATGGGAGCGTCGCAGAGTGGTGAGGAGATGGATGCCGCTCTGGCGGTGAGGAGATTGAGGCGTCGCTCAAGCGACGTCTTCGATGCCGGAGGATCATGAATGATCATCCGTATTGGGTGGAGAGACCACCATTTTGTATGGAACCATGGGAGAGGTCCAATGAATGGTAAAATGATCAAACTGGCAGGCGCCTTGGCACTCGCCATGTTCGCAACGGCAGCAAGCGGCACGATTGCCGCCGCGCAGGAATTTAAAGCCAAACTCGGCCACGCCATGCCGCAGGAGCACCCGCAGGCCGTGGCGCTTACCAAGTTTGCTGAACTTGCAGGCCAATACACGGACGGCCGCGTCAAGGTCACCGTTTACCATGGCAGCATGCTGGGCGGCGACGACAAGATGCTGCAGTCTACCCAGAGTGGCACACAGGAAATGTTCTACGGCTCGCTGGCGCCGATCGCCGGCAAGATCAAGGAAGTTCAGGTGTTCGACTTCCCCTTCCTGTTTGGAAACATGAAGGAAGTAGACGCAGTCTTCCTGGGTCCTATCGGCCAGAAGCTGATGGACAAGCTCGAACCGCACAACCTTCACGGCGTCGCCTGGGGTGAGACCGGTTTCCGTCAGCTTTCCAACAACAAACATGAAGTGAAGACCGCCGACGACATCAAGGGACTGAAGGTTCGCGTGATGCAGAACCAGGTTGCCCTCGATAGCTGGAAGGCAATCGGCGCCAACGCTCTGCCGATGTCCTATGCCGAAGTCTTTACGGCACTAGAAACCGGCGCTCTCGATGGTCAGGAAAACCCGTACATCCACATGTACGCCAACAAGATCTACGAAGTGCAGAAGTTCGGAACGACCACGAACCATGTTTACACGCCCTGCATCCTCGTGACCTCGAAGAAGTTCTGGGAGCAGCTGACACCTGCCGATCAGGAGGCGATCGTGAAAGCTGGCAAGGAGTCCATGGTGTTCCTGCGCCAGCTGATGGATGAAGGCAACGCCAAGGTTGTCGCTGATCTTGAGGCGCAGGGGATGAAAGTTCAGGAATTGCCGGAAGCCGAGCTCGCCAAGCTCCGCGCCGCGACCCAACCCATCATCGAGAAGTACAAGCCCGTGGTGGGTGCCGAACTCGTTGACGAGATCCAAGCGACGATCGCAAAAGTGCGCGCCGGGCAATAATCCTCGCGCGCCATGGGTCCGGCTTTCCCCTTCCGGGAAGGCCGGCCCCATCAAGATCACGTCCCGATATCACGCCTTTGGGGAACGCTTATGATATCCCGAATCCTGTTCGGCACGCTTGAGAAGCTGCTGATGATCGCGCTTGCGCTGATGGTCATCATGATCTTTGGCAATGTCGTGCTGCGCTATGGCTTCAATTCCGGCATCACGGAGTCGGAGGAACTGTCGCGCTTTATTTTCGTCTGGCTGATCTTCATCGGCGCCTTCCTCACATTGCGCGACCGCGCGCATCTGGGCGTCAACAGTCTGGTGCGCGCAATGCCTTTCAAGGCGCAGCGCCTCGTCCGCATCGGCGGTGATTTAGCGACGCTTCTGTGCTGCTACCTGCTTGGCCTGGGTGCATGGCGCCAAACGGTCGATAATCTTGAAAATTTCTCGCCTGTCGCCGGGGTTCCCCTGGGGTGGGTGTATGTCTCCTGCGTGCTCTGCTGCATCGGCATGGCCATTCTTCTCCTTCGTTCGATCTTCGAGGTCGCCACCGGCAGGGTGCGTGATGAGGAGATCTTTGCCAGCAATGCCGACGGGCTTGTCGAGTAAACGGCCGAGGGGGCAAGAAACATGACAATTTTCGTTTTCGTCGGCTCACTCTGCGGAGCCATGCTGCTGGGTATTCCGGTCGCCTTTTCTCTTCTAATTTGCGGCGTGGTCCTGATGATACATCTGGACATCTTCGACGTGCAAATCCTCGCAGAGAACGTGCTGGACGGTGCCAACAACTATCCGCTGATGGCGCTGCCCTTCTTCGTCCTTGCTGGCGAAATCATGAATGCCGGTGGCGTTTCTAAGCGCATCGTCAACGTGGCGATTGCCGCAGTTGGCCACTTTCGCGGCGGTCTCGGCTATGTCGCCGTCTTTGCGGCGCTCATCCTAGCGGCGATCTCGGGCTCGGCCATCGCCGACTGTGCAGCACTTGCCGCCGTCGTCATACCGCTGATGCGCCGATCCGGTTACCCGGTGCCACTATCTGCCGGCCTCATCTCCTCTGCCGGTATTGTTGCACCCCTGCTTCCGCCATCCATCCCGTTCGTGGTCTTTGGTGTGGCTGCCGAGCTCTCTGTAACCCGCCTTTTCATGACGGGAATTGCGCCGGGCCTGATGATGGCCGCCACGCTGATGGTCACGTGGTATTTCTATGCGCGCAAAGACGAACGAATGGCATCGGACCATACGTTTGACATGTCGCGTCTCTTGAACGCGTTAAAGGAAGGCGTCTGGGCGCTTGTTCTGCCGGCCATCATCATTGGCGGCATGAAGACCGGCATTTTCACGCCTACCGAAGCTGGTGTCGTTGCGGTCGTCTACGCTTTCCTGATCGGCATGTTCGTCTACGGTGAGCTGAAAATCTCGGTCGTGCCGTCCCTGCTCTTGCAGGCGGCGAAAACCGCCAGCACGATCATGTTCCTCGTTGCGGCGGCTTATGTCTCGGCCTGGCTCATCACGGTTGCGAACATTCCGCAGGAAATCGGCGAATCGCTCGCGCCGTTCATGGAAAACAAGATCCTCTTCATGTTCATGTTGATGGTCATCGTGTTCCTGGTCGGCACCGCGCTCGACCTCACCCCGACGATTCTGATCCTCACTCCGGTGATGATGCCGCTCGTGATGCAGGCCGGGATTGACCCATATTATTTCGGGGTAATGTTCATGATGAACAACGCGATCGGCCTCATCACACCGCCGGTCGGCACCGTCCTGAACGTCGTTTCCGGCGTGGCACGTGTGGAACTGGATCAGGTCATTAAGGGCATGCTGCCCTTCCTGATCGCTTATACCGTGTTGCTGTTCACCTTTGTGCTCTTCCCCGCGTTGATCACAGTGCCGGCAAGCTGGCTTCGCTGACGGTCCACTCAAGGGCGGGCTTAGCGGCACGCCTCCCTATCCTTCACTTTGTCTTCGTGGCCAAGCCGATGTCTTTCAAGCAGCTTTTCGATCTTTCCGGGCGCACGGCGCTCATCACAGGCTCCACGCGCGGTCTCGGGCTTTCCTATGCTGAGGGTCTCGCAGAAGCCGGCGCACACG
This sequence comes from Tianweitania populi, assembly GCF_014652875.1. Classification (GTDB taxonomy): domain Bacteria; phylum Pseudomonadota; class Alphaproteobacteria; order Rhizobiales; family Rhizobiaceae; genus Tianweitania; species Tianweitania populi. Next base: position 1,629,642 of record NZ_BMZQ01000001.1, read on the forward strand.
TGATCATCAACGGCACGCGCCCTGAAGGCGTAACTGAAGCCATCGCGAAGCTCGCAAAGAAGGGCCACAGTATTTCCGGCCTGCATTTTGACGTCGGCAGAGAGGGCTCCGTCGTCGAAGCTTTCGAAGCCTTCGACAGACAAGGCTTGGAAATCGACATCCTCATCAACAATGCTGGCATCCAGTTCCGCAAGCCGATGGTCGATCTCGGTGTCGAAGACTGGCAGAAGGTATTGGACGTTAACCTCACCGGCTCGTTCATCATTGCTCGCGAGGCCGCCAAGCGGATGATCGCCCGCGGGCGTGGCGGCAAGATTGTCAACATCGCTTCACTGGTCAGCGCCGCAGGCCGCGCAACTGTTGCGCCTTATACCGCGTCCAAGGGCGCGATCACCGCCATCACCCGCACCATGGCGGTTGAGTGGGCGCCGCACAACATCCAGGCGAATGCGATCGGCCCCGGCTACATCCTGACCGACATGAACCAGGCGCTTATCGACAACAAGGAGTTCGATGCCTGGGTACGCGCTTCCAATCCGAGCGGCCGCTGGGGCAAGCCGGAAGAACTGGTCGGCGCAGCCATTTTCCTGTCGAGCAGCGCGTCCGACTACATAAACGGCCAAACGCTTTACGTGGATGGCGGCTGGCTCGCCCAGCTCTGATCGCCTGCATCCCCATTCCAGAATCTCTAGGACCTAACCATGAAAGCCGTTGTCCTTCACAAGGAGCATGATCTCAGGGTCGAGGAACGCGACATTGGCGAACCAGGACCGGGCGAAGTGCGTATCCGTGTGAAGGCCGGCGGCATTTGCGGGTCTGACCTTCACTATTTTCACCATGCCGGCTTCGGAACCGTTCGGGTGCGTGAACCCATGATCCTCGGACATGAAGCGTCGGGAGAAGTTGCCGCGATCGGTGCAGGCGTCAGCAATGTTGCGGTCGGCCAGCGCGTCGCCATCAATCCAAGCCGTCCGTTGGGCAATTGCGAATTCATACAAGAGGGACAACGCCAGCACGCTATGGACATGCGGTTCAACGGCTCCGCCATGCGCTTTCCACATGTGCAGGGCCTCTTTCGCGAAGAGATCGTTGTCGAAGCTGAACAGGCCGTGCCCGTCGCGCCCAATACGCCGTTCGAAGAAGCGGCCTGCTGCGAACCGCTCGCCGTGTGCTTACACGCCATCACCCAGGCTGGTTCGCTGGTCAGCAAGCGCGTGCTTGTCACAGGTACCGGCACCATCGGCTGCCTAACCATTCTCGCCGCCCGGTTTGCAGGCGCGACCGAGATTGTCGCCACTGACATTTCAGACACCGCTTTGGCCATCGCGAAGTCGATCGGCGCCGACCTCGTCGTCAACGTGGCCACACAGCCTGAGGCGCTTGCTCCTTACGCGGAAGGAAAAGGCCACTTTCATGTCGCCTTCGAGTGTTCCGGCAACGGCGCAGTTCTCGCCGGCTTGTTGAAGGTCGTGCGTCCGCGCGGCACGATCGTCGTTGTAGGCATGGGCAATGACGTGACGCTGCCCATCAGCGCCGTTGTTACCAAGGAACTTGTTCTACGCGGCACTTTCCGCTTCGACGCAGAATTTGCTTGGGCGGCAAAATTGATCTCTGAACGCCGCATCGACGTGCGCCCGCTCCTCACCGCGCAAATCCCTATGGATCGGGCGGTCCAGGCGTTCGAACTTGCCACCGACCGAACGAAGTCAATGAAGGTTCATCTTGTTTTCTGACCAAAAGCCAGACTTGGCAGCGGCGCTTCGACAAACGAAGGAAAGAGAATGAAGATAACGGCCGTCGAAACCGTACGCATCGACGAGCGGGAGAACCTTCTTTGGGTTCTGGTCCATACGGATGAGGGCATCACCGGTCTTGGGGAAACATTCTACGGCGTGCGCGCGGTTGAAGCGCATGTCCACGAGTTCATCGCGCCAAGGGTCATCGGTCGCGATCCGCTGGAGATCGACCTGCTTGCGCAGGATCTTGTCGGCTATATCGGCTTCCGCTCGTCCGGCGCGGAAGTGCGCGGCAACTCGGCCTTCGATATCGCTCTTTGGGACATTTTCGGCAAGGCGACGAACCTTCCGATCGCGCAGCTTCTCGGCGGCTTTACCCGCAAGGAAATCCGCACTTACAACACCTGCGCGGGCACCGAATACGTCAAGCGAAACACGGGCCAGAACACCGCCAATTATGGGCTCTCCGCGGGGACGTCTTATGACGATCTGAACAGCTTCCTGAACACCGCGGACGACTTGGCGCATTCCCTGCTCGAAGAAGGGATCACGGCCATGAAGATCTGGCCGTTCGATGCCGCGGCGGAGAAAACACGCGGGCATTATATCTCTTTGCCGGACCTCAAGCTGGCGCTCGCACCGTTCGAAAAGATCCGAAAGGCTGTGGGCGACAAGATGGACATCATGGTCGAGTTCCACTCTATGTGGCAGCTCCTGCCGGCCATACAGATCGCCAAAGCTCTAGAGCCCTACCAGACCTTCTGGCATGAAGACCCGATCAAGATGGACAGTCTTTCGGACCTCAAGCGCTATGCCGACGTCTCTCCTGCGCCGATTTCAGCATCCGAAACACTGGGCTCACGCTGGGCTTTCCGTGATCTGCTCGAAACCGGCGCGGCGGGCGTGGTCATGCTCGATATTGGCTGGTGCGGTGGCATCTCGGAAGCACGCAAGATCGCCTCAATGGCAGAAGCCTGGCATCTCCCGATTGCTCCCCATGATTGTACCGGACCCGTCCTGCTTGCTGCGTCGACACATCTCTCGCTGAATGCACCGAATGCCCTCATCCAGGAGAGCGTTCGCGCCTTCTACCGCACGTGGTACCGCGACCTCGTAACGGCTCTTCCGGAAGTAGAAGACGGGATGATCACCGTACCAGCGGGGCCCGGTCTGGGTCTGGAATTACATCCTGATCTCGATCAGGTTTTCACTGTTACGCGCCGCAAATCAGATGCGTCGAGCCGCTAATCATCGTGAAAGTCGATTACGGCTATAAAGGGAACGTCTTTTCTGCTCATCAAGGTGCAAAGCAGACAGTCAACCGGGCGCTCGCGATCAGAGCTAAATCGCTGCCGGCAGTCATCAGCGTAAGACGAAACTTAAGGCTCGAATTCAATCAGCTTACATATGGTCGCGAGGTATATGGACACTTCGTTCGCGGGAGAAAACGCGGCGTTCGCCGTGGAAGGCCTCCCTTCGCTCCATGACGATCCATTCAGTCTCAGTGCAGGACATACGCATTGAGCCGACGGACCTGGTTTCCCAGTCTTGGCGCTTCGCCGTGCATGTGTAGTGGGCTTCGGCTTTCATCGACAATGGGTCGCCTTGCTTGATCGACCAAACCTGGTCCACGGTTTCCCGCGTCGCCAAGCCATTGCCGGGATGACGGTTCAAACCCGTATCCTCGCTGACCTTATATCGGGTGACGCCTTCGCGAAGATCACGCTCGACCGAACGCGTAGAGCAGCCGTCCGCTATGACTTCATAGCGCGGCAGAGGGTCTGGATTCGCTGGTTCCGCGACCTCGATGCGACGATGCTCTCCTAGCAAAGGAAGCTCGATCCGGAGGGAAGCGAGATCAATCAGGAGTGTCGCATCGAAAGGCGGCGGCAGTATCGTCGGCCAGTAGGCGCTCGACAGGGAAACCCGCATGCGGTGCCCCGGTGCGAAGCGGTAGCCGCAAGCATCAAGAGCCAGGCTGACCTCGATTGTTTCGCCAGGAGTCAGGGGCTGCGGATGCGCGTTTCCGTTTCGGTGGGCGAGATTGAGCACACCATAGGACACGCGCGTGGCCGTTCCGTCCGGATGCACATCCACCAGGCGCACAACAAGATTCGCAAGGGGGGCGTCACTCGACAATGCGAGGCTCAGCGAGGGTTGGCCAAGCAGAACTTGCTCCGTGTCCAGCACTTGGCTGTCGAACATCAGCGAGCCGGCATCGTCCAGTCGCTGATCCCCCGCCATTTCAGCATCCGGCTTGAGCGTAAACCATTCGCCTGACGCTGTGCCCGTATCGAGCGGCGATTGCAGACTCGCTGTTCCCAACGCGCTTGAAGCAGGATCCTGCTGCAGACGTTCATTCGCATCTAGGCGTAGGGTCAGCTGTTGCGGCTCGGTCCAGGCATCTTTGGAGATCCAGTAGCCGGGATCGGTTTCACGCCAGCGCGACGGCTTGGGTCCGTCCAGGATGAAGGCTCGAACCTGCGGAAGATCATCTGCGCCGGTGTTCTCGTCACAAAGCCAGCGACGCCACCAGGCGATCGCTTCGGCGTGAAAATCGGCGCGAGGCTTGGGATAAGCGAAGTGCGGATATTTGTGGACCCATGGTCCAATCAGCGCCTTGGCCTTCGTTGGCATTCCTTCGACTGCCTTCAAGGGCGTGTTGCGGTAGCCGTCAGCCCATCCGGCGATTACGAGCGCAGGAACCGGGAAATCGTCGAAGCTTTCGCAAATGGAGCCGTGGCGCCAAAAATCGTCGCGGCACTGGTGCGAAAGCCAGTCTTCTATGAAGAAGGGCTCGCGCTCCAAGCGCTCCAGCCACATATCGTACCAGCGTTCACCAACCAGCTCCGGATCGGGTGAACGCGACTGATAGGCGCTCATTGTGACAGCCCAGGAGAACTGCGCCGATAGATGTGCGCCATTCTTATAGTGGATGTCATCGTTATAGCGGTCGACAGTCGATGCGATGGAGATCACCGCCTTCAGCGCGGGTGGCTTGAGGGCTGCAACCTGCAGGCAGTTGAAGCCGCCCCACGAGATGCCCATCATCCCGACGCTGCCGTTGGACCACGGCTGGCGAGCGATCCATTCGATGATTTCCACCGCGTCTGACAATTCGCGTGGTGTGTACTCCCCGTCGATGACGCCATCGGACTCACCGGAACCGCGAATATCGACGCGAACCCCTGCGATCCCCGCCGCCGCGAAAACCGGATAGGTCGACTCGTCGCGCGGCGCGGTCCCGTTGCGCTTGCGATAAGGCAGGAATTCCAGAACGGCAGGAACGGGAGCCTCTACACTCGCCGTGTCAGGCATCCAGATCCGGGCCGCAAGACGGGTTCCGTCCTTCAGCATGATCCATTCGTTTTCGATGACGTGGAAAGACGTGTCGGTCATGAGATCTCAGCAGGCACTATGAAGTCTAAGGAAAACCGATCGCCGTTGAGCGGCGACCGGTCGGCACATGACAGTGCAGGATCAGGCTTCGAGCCAGACCCGGCTAGCCATGCGGCCGTTGGACAGGTCGTTGCCGATATCGTGGACAAAACCCTTCAGCGTCTTGGAAGCGGCGTTCACATAATCATTGAACACAGGCAGGATCAGGCCGCCTTCGTCGCGCACCATCACTGCCATGTCACGATACAAGATCCGCCGCTTGGCTTCATCGAGTTCGGCCCGCGCCTTTGCTGCCATTGCATCGAAGTCAGGCCGCTTAAAGCGGGTGTCGTTCCATTCCGCGGTCGATACATAGGATGTCGAGTAACGCCCATCCTGCGTCGGACGTCCACCCCAATATGAAGCACAGAACGGCTGGACGTTCCACACTTCAGTCCAGTAGCCGTCGTTGGGATCGCGCTGCACTTGGATTTGGATCCCAGCCTTCGATGCGCTTTGCTGGAAAACCTGTGCCGCTTCGACCGCACCCGGGAAGGCCGCTTCCGAGGTTCGAAGCAGGATCGGTCCGTCGTGGCCTGACTTCTTGAAATGGAAGGCGGCCTTTTCAGGATCGTAGGCGCGCTGTTCGATGTCGGTGGGCGCAAGCGCATAGTTGGCGTTCACCGGATAATCGTTGCCGATCGTGCCAAAACCGCCGACGACCTGCTTGAGGATCGCCTCGCGGTCGATCGCATATTTAAGCGCAAGCCGCAGGTCGTTGTTGTCGAAGGGCGCGGTGTCGCAATGCATGAGGAAGGAATAGAAACCCTTGCCCGCGCTGCGCAAAATCTCGACATTCGGCGCGTTCGAAAGAAGCGAAACGACCTTGGGTTCGATCGTATTAATGAAGTCGACCTGCCCGGCGCTTAACGCGCTGATGCGCGCGGTCGAATCGTTCATCACGGTGATTTCGACGCTGTCGACAAAGCCGCGATCATCACGCCAATCGCTGGTGTTGCGTTCGAAATTCGCGCGAATACCGGGCTCAAATGCGACGAGCTTGTAGGGGCCGGTGCCGATTGCGGCATTCGGATTGTCTTTGCCGCCGTTTGGCTGGATTTGCAGATGGTAGTCGGTCAGTACCAGTGGCAGATCGGCATTACCTTCGGCCAAGGTGATGACGACATTACCGGCGCGCTCTTCGATCTGCTTGATGCCCGCCAAGAGGCCAAGTGCGCCTGATTGGGAGCTTTCATCGGCATGGCGTCGCAGCGTGGCGACCACGTCGGCCGGCGTCATCGGTTTACCGTTATGGAAAGTCACGCCCGTGCGGATCTTGAAGGTCCATTCCTTTGCATCAGGCGATGGCGTCCAGGATTCAGAGAGGGACGGCAGGGCCGCACCGGTTTCCGGATGCGACTCAACCAGCGTATCTCCCCAGCAATGCGCGATAACGAAGAGGACGCTCGCAGAGGCCAACGCCGGATCCAGCGTATCGGCAGAAGCACCGCCGGCCAAGCCCAGCCGCAGATTGCCGCCGCGTTTTGGCTCCTGCGCCCTTGCAGACACAGTGCTCAAAACCCCTGCCGAAGCAGAAAGGCCAAGCATGGCACTTCCCTGCAAGAAGCCACGGCGGCTCACGTTGAAAGTCTTTTGCAAATTGTCCATCGGATCCCCTTTTGTTTTGTTTGGCAGGGATTGTGACCCGAGATGCACGCAATACAATTTCGCAGCTTGACGCGGATTTACGCACCTTTACGCTACGATGATGCGCAAGGGTCCGACCAACTTTTTCGAAAATTTGAGGTTGGCCTGCAGCACCCGAGCATCAATCTCGGATTTGTGTCGTTCGGTCGCGATCAACCGCCAGCAATTCAACCGCTACATCAACGAAAACTGCGAGCCCTCGGCGCATAACCGTTTGCGCATCGCTGCGGCCTTCGGGCTCGATCCCGTCGATTTCGATCTTCCGACGCCGCTCTTTCGGCGTAAGCTGCAAGAGGCCAAACGACCAAAATTGATGGACGGTCCGTTGGCAGATGCCTTCCCGGGAAACTCGCAGGCGCTGCGTCCCTATCTTGGCTTCTACCAGACCTGGCATGTCTCTCTGTCGTGGCCAGACAGGATCGTTTGTTCCTGCGCCCACTTGCGTGAAAGTCATGGCCAGGTTCTCGTCACGTCGCTGGAGCGTATCGATGATCTGGAAAGCGGCATTCGGCAACGCTCGCGCTATGTTGGGCTGGCGGCCTTCCAGCGCAACCGCATCTTCCTCACCGAGGTAACGCGCGGCGAAGCGCCAACTTTCGGACAAACGATCCTGATGCCGTTTGAAATCCACCAGCGGCAATATTTGCGGGGCCTCACGATGGGGCTGTCATGGCGAAACGACAATCTTCCTTACGCAACCCGCACGATCTGGCGACACCGCGGCATGGAGACCAGTCGGCGCGCACTGTTGAAGAATTGCGGGATCTACCGGACATCCTCCGGTGCGCTTCCCTCGGTCGTTTCGTCTTTTCTGCTGCAGGCTGGATCGTCCATCACCACCCTCGCACGCAGCTGATACGAACTACGCATCGCCGGCGTAATGAACAGACGATGCGGGTGGGCATATAGACCCCAAGACATCAGCTCGCGCTCTCCCGAGCCTGATCCTTGATCCAGTTCACAAAAAGCGAGACGTCGCTGCGTTCACTGCGTCGACGGGGCACGACGATGAAGTAACCGTCATGGGTGGGCATGGCGTATGGCGTTATTCGCACGAGGCGCTTTTCCTGGAGAAGGCGCTGCACGAGCCGCGACCAGCCGAGGGCGATCCCTTCGCCCATCAGGGCCGCATGAATGCTGTCCATGTAGAAGCTGGTATGCATTCCGAAGTTCGCGGTCGGCACATCGATCGAGAATGCCGAGAACCATTCGCTCCATCCGACCCATCCCGGCTCATCCGAGTCGGATGACACCAGATTGTAGCGCAGAAGGTCGCCGGGATCGGAGATCGAGCCCATCGCACTGGCATAGTCCGGCGAGCAGACGGGGAAAACCTCGTCATTGAACAGGAACTCAGCTTTTCCGTCGGGCCAGGTGCCATGCCCGTAGCGGATTGATAAATCCGCTTCGCCACTTTGAGCATTGACCCGTTTATCCTGGGAGATGATCCGAAGCTTGATATTGGGATGCGCACGGGAAAAGCTTGAAACTCTGGGCAACAGCCATAATTGCGAGAACGAGACGGTTGTTGAGATCACCAACTGTTCCGAGGTGTTGCGACGGGTAATCTCTGCAACACTGTCGGCCAAGATGTTGAAGGCTCCCGTCGAGGCTGTGGACAAGGCACGGCCTTTTTCGGTCAGCTCGATGCGCCTGTGAAGCCTCGTGAAAAGCGGAAAGCCGAGCGCCTCTTCAAGCAGGTGTATCTGACGGCTCACGGCGGCCTGCGTGACCCCAAGTTCTTCGGCGGCATGCGTAAAACTGTGCAGGCGCGCGGCGGCTTCGAAGACCATCAACGCCGTTACTGGTGGTAGCCTTCGTCTGAGACCCGTCACTGCTCGCCTCAAGGAACTTCTGAAGTCCTTGTTGCATCAGTTTTCCTGATGTCACGCAACAGCATTCCTGCAGTTGAGCGCTCTTGCGAACTGTAGCAGCTTTATCAAAACTGACTTTAGGGAATGTCATGCTTGACAGAGTAGTACCCACCATCAGTTCACTCTTGAACGCGCGTGCCGCCGGCCACTCGCTTCCGGCTGGATTGTATATCCGCGACGACGTGTTCGAGGCTGATCTCGACGTCTTCTTCCGCAAGCATTGGATCTGCATCGGGCTTGAATGCGACGTGTCTGAAGCCGGCGATGCGACCGTCATCGATATTGGTGCAAGCAGCCTCATTCTTCTGCGCGACGATGATGGTGTTGTCCGCGTCTTCCACAATGTGTGCCGCCATCGTGGTTCACGTATTCTCGATGGCGGTCCGACCATCGTATCCAAGCTCGTTTGTCCCTATCATCAATGGACATACGAGCTGACCGGCGAACTCGCTTATGCGCCGCATATGGGAGCCAATTTCGATAAGGAATGCCGGTCGCTGAAGGCAGTCAACTTCCGCTCTATCAGCGGCCTGATCTATGTCTGCCTGTCGGACAATCCGCCCGATGACATCGACGAGCTCGAGCGCGTGATGAACGAGCGCCTTGCCCCCTATGACATCCGCAATACCAAGATCGCCTATGAGAAAGACGTGGTCGAGGAAGGCAACTGGAAGCTGACGCTGGAAAACAACCGCGAATGCTACCATTGCTCGGCCAATCACCCCGAGCTCTGCGTGTCCTTCGTCGATCTCGATTTCGGCTATGATCCGGACAGTCTGAGCCCGGAAGACAAGGCGCAGGCCGACGAGCATCTTGCGCTTTATGCCGAGCGGACACGACGTTGGGAGGAGGAGGGCCATCCCTCGGCTGCGGTGGAGCAGTTGATCGATTGCGTCACCAATTTTAGGACGCAGCGCCTGATCATATCGGGCGCCGGCGAATCCCAGACTTATGATGCGACGGCAGCCTCGTCGAAGCTCCTCGGCACGATGACGCGCAAGGATCTCGGCGACACGCATCTGTGGGGCCATAATAGCTGGAAGCATTTCATGGGCGATCACGCTGTCGTCTCGATCGTCATTCCTCTGTCGGCTGGCCGCACGCTGGTGCGCACCAAGTGGCTCGTGCACAAGGACGCCGTCGAAGGCGTCGACTACGACCTTCAGAAGCTGACCGATGTCTGGATCGCGACGACCGATCAGGACTCGGATCTCGTCTCACGTTCCCATGCGGGTGTGATGGACCCCGCTTATATCCCAGGCCCGTATTCGCCGTTCTCCGAAACCTATCTCGAGAAGTTCGCGACTTGGTATGTCGACCGGATGCATGCGCATGGATACTAGCGCGTTTGCCGGGGGCGCTCCTTACCCGACCCTCGCGCAAGTCTGGGACCCGGAAGCAGACGACGCGCTGGTCTGCCTCGACGTGCATCAGGAAACGCATGACGTGAAGAGCTTTACCTTCGCTTCGGTGGCGGGAAAGCAGTTCGATGTTCGGGCAGGCCAATACTTCCTGTTCACGTTCCCTGCGGGGGGCGAGGATGACAGCCGATGCTACAGCGTCTCGTCCTCGCCGCTCCGGCGCAATGCGTTTTCGATCACGGTCAAGCGCGTTGCCGGCGGCCGCATGTCCAACTGGCTGCACGACACGATGCAGCCGGGCATGAGCGTCACGGCGCAGGGGCCGCTCGGCACATTTATCCGACCGGCAGGCGCGGCACAGAAATACCTGCTCCTGTCTGGTGGCTCGGGCATTACGCCCGTGATGTCCATGGTCAGGGAACTCGCCGACAGCTATGAACAGGCCGATGTGGCTTTCGTTCATGCCGGCCGCGCGCCGGCAGACCTGATCTTCCGCCATGAGCTCTCGGGCCTGGCCGCTCGCCTCAAGACCTTGCGCTTGCACTTCCTGCCCGAACAGCTTGGCAACGAACCGTCCTGGCCGGGTCTGACCGGCCGCATCTCCTTGGATTATCTGCGGCTTGCGGTTCCCGATCTGGCCGAGCGAGTCATCCTGTGTTGCGGTCCGCAACCCTTCATGGCGGCGGCGCGCAAGATCGCGGCCGAGGCCGGGGTGCCCGCGCATCGCTATATCGAGGAAAGCTTCGACGCCGCCGTGATCGATGCCGACGTGGTGACGCCAATTCAAGCTCCGGCCGAGACGATCTACGCTGTTCAGTTTTCCAAACAGGCGCGCAGCATCGACGTTTCAGCGGAACAGACCGTGTTGTCCTGTGCGAAGAAGGCTGGAATCCGCATTCCGTCCTCTTGCGCCAACGGCATGTGCGGAACCTGCAAGTCCAAGCTCGTCTCCGGCTCCGTCAACATGGTCCACAATGGCGGCATCCGGCAGCGCGAGATCGACGCGGGCTTCTTTCTCCCCTGCTGCTCGAAACCAACCAGCGATCTGGTGATCGATCGCTGACAGTCCCGTCCTGAAATCCCCAGCGCTCAAGCAAGGTCATATCGATGGATACCTATTTTCGCGACCGGCGGAAGATCGATCCAACCCGTGGCGCGACGCTGGGCGATGGCACATTGAACGACGGCGACCGGGTGGAGATTGGACCTACGGCTCTCGCCTATCGCGAATGGGAAGAGGCCGGCCTGATCCTGCCAGACCTTGCCGCCATGCGGCATTATCGCTGGACACGGCTAACCCAGCACATCATTGCCCGTGACTACGGCGCGCTGCTGATGTTCGATCCGCTGAACATCCGCTATGCGACCGATTCCACCAATATGCAGCTTTGGAACACCCACAATCTGTTCCGTGCCGTTCTGCTTTGCGCCGATGGCTACATGGTCATCTGGGACTACAAGAGCTCGCCATTTCTTTCCCAGTTCAACCCGCTGGTGCGCGAGCGGCGCTCGGGCGCCGACCTGTTCTACTTCGACCGCGGCGACAAGATCGACGTTGCCGCCGATGCCTTTTCCAACGAAGTCCGCGTCCTGATCGAACAGCATGGCGGCGCCAACAAGCGGCTTGCGGTCGACAAGATCATGCTCGAAGGCCTACGCGCTCTGGAAGCGCAGGGTCTGCAGATCTTTCCGGGTGAGGAGCTGACCGAGAAGGCGCGCTCGATTAAAGGCGCGGATGAGATACGCGCCATGCGCTGTGCATCGGTCGCCTGCGAACATGCGGTTGCGGCAATGGAAGTCGCGGCGCGCGAGGGCGTTCCCAAAGGCGAGATGACCGAGGATGATATCTGGGCGGTTCTCCATGCCGGCAACATCAAGCGCGGTGGTGAATGGATCGAGACCCGCTTGTTGACCTCTGGTCCCCGCACCAATCCCTGGTTCCAGGAATGTGGGCCGCGGATCGTTCAGGACAACGAAATCGTGGCCTTCGATACCGATCTCATCGGCAGCTACGGCATCTGTGTGGATATCAGCCGCACATGGTGGATCGGTGACGCGTCACCGCGCACCGACATGATCGACGCGATGAAGCTCGCGCGCAACCACATCCAGGCCAATTGCGCCCTCCTAAAGCCTGGCCTCGCTTTCCGCGACCTGATCGAACAGTCGCATCGGCTTCCCGCCCTCTACCAGAAGCAGAAATATGGGCTGATGATGCATGGCGTTGGGCTCTGCGACGAGTGGCCCAACATCGCCTATCCCGACCAATATGTCGAAGGCGCGTTCGAGCATCATTTCGAGCCCGGCATGGTGGTCTGCGTCGAAGCGCTGATTTCGCCTGAGGGCGGCGACTTCTCGATTAAGCTTGAGGATCAGGTCCTGATCACCGAAACCGGTCACGAGACCCTGACGCGCTATCCGCTCGATCCGCGCTTGCTGGGCGAGTAGCCGGTGATGATCGCGACCGAACGCATTCGATCGCGATCTCAATCCCGTCTAGAGATCCTTTGCCAATCTCAGCCCATCATAGATCGCGGCATGCGTATTGCGCGCCGCCACGGCATCGCCGATGCGAAACAGCTGGAATGTGCCGTCCGGATTGTCGGCCCCCGTTTGCGCGCGTCCGTTGATGAACTTCTCATGCGACAGGACGCCCAGATTGCGCGAAAGCGGCTTGAGCTCGAAATAAAGCTCGTCCAACGGGATCGTCCCGTGATTGACGACGATTTGGTCGAACTTTCGCGTCTTGCACACGCCTCCGTAATCGCTGCCGATGAAGGCCAGCAACTGGTTGCCGTCGCGGTGAACCTCTTCCAGCTTGAAGGTCACCGTGAAGGTGGTGTCCAGCGCCTGCAGTGAGCGCATATAAGGCACGAGATTCATCGCCATCACTTCAGGCGCGAAGGCTCGGTCTGGCGTCATGATCTCCACTTTGCCGCCAGACTTGGCGATGAATTCGGCGGCCTGTAGCCCGGCATGGTCGCCTGCATCGTCATAGATCAGCACATTCGATCCGGGCTTCACGTCGCCTGAAATGATATCCCAGGCCGACACGACGAGATCGTTTCCGGCCCTCAGAACTTCCGTATGCGGCAGTCCGCCGGTCGCGATCACAACCACATCCGGTCTCTCCACCAGAACGCTGTCGCTGTCCGCCCATTGATTGAAGCGCAGCTTGACGCCCAGTCGTTCGCATTGCGCGACGCGCCAGTCGATGATGCCGATCATTTCCGCCCGTCGCGCGCTTTGTGCCGTCAACCGGATCTGCCCGCCGGCTGCACCCGACGCTTCAAGCACCGTCACATCATGACCCCGCTCGCCTGCGACCCGTGCGGCCTCAAGTCCCGCCGGTCCCGCGCCGACGATCACGATCTTGCGGGCCGCGTCGGCCTTGGGGATGACATGCGGCATCGCCAGCTCGCGCCCTGTGGCCGCGTTGTGGATGCAGTAAGCAGCGCCACCCTGATAGATGCGATCGAGGCAGTAATTAGCGCCCACGCAGGGGCGGATCTCATCCTCACGCCGTTCCATGATCTTGAGCACGATGTGCGGATCCGTCATGTGCGCGCGCGTCATGCCCACCATGTCGACCTTGCCGGAAGCAATGGCGTGGCGGGCGGTCGCGACATCGGGGATGCGCGCGGCGTGGAAGGTAGGAAACTGGGTCGCAGCCTTCACCTCGCCGGCGAAATCGAGATGCGGTGACGCCTTCATCCCTTGAATGGGGATAACGTCGGTGAGGCCCGGATCAGTATCGATATGGCCGCGAATGACGTTCAGGAAGTCGATCAACCCGCTGTCGCGCAGTCGGCGCGAAACCTCGAAGCCCTCTTCTTTACCCGTGCCGCCAGCCAGATCCTCGTCCGCCGTATAGCGCACGCCGAGGATGAAATCGCGCCCGACCCGCTTTCGGACAGCGCCCAGTACCTCGAAGATGAACCGCATGCGGTTATCCAGCGATCCGCCATAAGGGGCATCAAGTGTGTTGGTCAGCGGCGAGATGAACTGGTCGAGCAGATGCCCATAGGCCTCGAACTCGATGCCATCCATGCCGGCGGCCTTCATGCGCTCCGAAGCATCGGCGAAATCTTTGACGATCCGCGCGATGTCCCAATCCTCGATTTTCTTCGGAAAAGCGCGATGCGCAGGCTCGCGCTCATGCGAGGGCGCGACGGCCGGCAGCCACTCACCTTTGTCCCACCTTGTGCGGCGGCCAAGATGGGTGAGCTGGATCATCACCGCCGTGCCATGCTCGTGGCACTCGTCCGTCAGCTGCTTCAACCAGGGAACGACCTCGTCCTTGTAGGCCAGCACATTGCTGAACACGGGCGGACTGTCGAGCGAAACGGCGGCTGAGCCGGCCGTCATCGTCATCGCCACGCCGCCCTTGGCCCGCTCGACATGGTAAGCGCGATAGCGATCTTTCGGCAGCCCATCCTCGGAATAGGCCGGCTCGTGAGATGTCACGATGATCCGGTTGCGCAAGGTGAGATGCTTGAGCGTATAGGGCTGCAGTAGTGGATCGTTGGACATATTCGCCTGCCTGAAGTGGGTTGGGCTTCAACAATTAAATTCTCAAATGTACACCACTGTCAAGATACTCGATAGCTGTGTCTTGCTCTGTTGACAGCGGTGTACATTCAGTATTCTCTGCCTGTGACGCAAGGTATCGCGATGAACGAAACAGCATGGAAAGGGTCGAGGGAAGGTTGGCTGTCCAGCGCCTATGAAGCGCTGGTCGATGGCGGCGTGGATGCAGTCAAGATCCTACCTCTCGCCAAGAAATTGAATGTCTCGCGCACGAGCTTCTACTGGTTCTTCACCGACCGCGAGCAGTTGCTAGAAGCACTACTAGCGAACTGGAATGCGAAGAATACCTCCGGCATCCAGGGTCGCTGTGAGGCTTATGCGGAGACGATCGCGGAAGCGATGCTCAACATTATGGACTGCTGGCTTGATTCCCAGATCTTCGACTCGCAGTTCGAATTTGCCGTTCGGAGCTGGGCGCTTCAATCGCCCGAAGTGGCAGCTCAAGTGCTGGAAGCTGATGAGGCAAGACTATCAGCCCTGGCCGCCATGTTCACCAAATTCGGCTTCTCCGATCTGGACGCTGAGGTACGTGCCCGCACCGTTTATCTCGTGCAGATCGGCTATATTTCGATGAACACCAGGGAAGACATCGCGCTCCGCATGCGGCGCATCCCCTCCTACGTGCAGATCTACACCGGGGACACGCCGCAACGCCGCGAAATGGAGCGCTTTGCGTCCCGCCACAGCTTTATCCTGGAACCCGAGCGCGATGCGGCAGCAGGCATTCGCGGCGCGAACAAGGAGGTGTAACGGACCTTCAGCTGAGTACCGACACGTGGTGAGACTTTTCAGAAAACCAACAAAGGGGAAAGCACATGCGTTTTTTTAGAAGCAATGGGAACAAGGTACCGCCGTCCATCGAAAAGATGGCCTTGGAGGTACGGAAAGGATCGATCGATCGTCGCGAGTTTCTGGCGCTTGCAAGCGCCTTCGGCGCATCGACTGCACTCGCATATGGTATGATCGGAGCCACCTTGCCGACCAAGGCCTTTGCCCAGGAAGGACAAAAGGGCGGCGTCGTTCGCGTCTCCATGGCCGTGAAAGGTCAGAAGGATCCGCGCAGCTACGATTGGGTCGAGCTCGCCAACATTTCGCGGACCTGGCTCGAACCACTGGTTACCTATACGCGCGATTTCACCTTCGAGCCCGTGCTGTTGGAAAGCTGGGAGGTCAACGAAAACGCCACGGAATATGTCCTGCATGTGCGCAAGGACGTTGCTTGGACCAATGGCGACGCCTTCAACGCGGACGACGTCGTCCACAACTTCAATCGATGGACAGAAAAGGGCGTTGCGGGCAATTCGATGGCGGCACGCGTGGCGGGCCTCGTTGATGAAACCTCAGGCAAACCGCGCGAGGGTGCGATCGTCAAAGTCGACGATCATACCGTCAAGCTGACGCTTAAAGAGCCCGACATTTCCCTGATCGCAAACTTGACCGATTACCCGGCGCTCGTGGTCCACCGCAGCTTCACTGCCAACGACGATCCCGTCGGCAAGCCGATCGGCACGGGTGCATTCGAGCTTGTTTCCTATGAGACCGGCACCAAGGCTGTTGTCAAACGGCGTGAAAATGGCAAGTGGTGGGGCGGCGAAGCCTTGCTCGACGGCATCGAGTTCATCGATTACGGCACTGACTTCTCCACCACCGTGAACGCATTCGAATCCGGCGAAATCGACCTGAACTTCGAAACGCCAGCGGACTTCATCGATATCCTGAACGGTCTCGATCTCGTCCAGTCCGAAGTGAAAACGGCAACCACAGTCGTCGCGCGCACCAACGTGGCGAACAAGCCCTATGACGACAAGCGTGTGCGCAACGCCCTGCAAATGGCGGTGGACAACAGCGTGGTTCTACAGCTCGGCTACAATGGTCGTGGAACCGTCGGTGAGAACCACCATGTCAGCCCGATCCAGCCGGAATATTACGAGCTGCCGAAGAAGACCCGTGACCTCGAAGGGGCCAAGAAACTTCTGGAAGAAGCCGGCCAGACCAACTTCGAGCACGACCTGATCACCATCCAGGACGATTGGCAGAAAAACACGGGCGACGCGATTGCGGCGCAGCTGCGTGAAGCTGGCATCAAGGTCAAGCGCACCGTTCTGCCGGGCTCCACTTTCTGGAACGACTGGACCAAGTATCCCTATTCTATCACAATCTGGTATATGCGTCCGCTCGCAGTCCAGACGCTGTCGCTAGGCTACAGCACCGGCGCGGCGTGGAACGAAAGCGCCTACTCCGATCCAGCCTTCGACGCCAAACTCAAGGAAGCCTTGTCGATCTCGGATCCGGAAAAGCGACGGGAGGTCATGAAGGACATCGAGACGATCCTGCAGGACTCCGGTGTGATCATCCAGCCCTTCTGGCAGAACCTTTATAGCCACACCAACTCCAAGGTGAAGGGTTATGGCGTGCATCAGACATTCCAGATGGACTTCCAGAAGGTCTGGCTGGAACAAGCGTAAGTTCTAGTGAAGGATTGAGGCAGATCGCCAAGCCAAGGCGGTTTGCCTTCCTCTCAAACAATGGTTCAAAGATTATCTAGTCAGCCGAACGAACAAGCATCGGCAGCCTGGCGGACAGAAAGCCAGCCCCCTGCGTTAACTTTCCTCTGGACCGGAAATCGATCCTACCTGCCCCGAAACGCTGTACCGCGTTGGTAATCCGATGAGTGAAGCAAAGTAGGATAGGTCCAAAGCTGGCCCATCGCTCCGCGCTCGACGTTAAGCCTGACACCATAGGCATCGGCCGTGTTGTTGGCGGAGAGTACGGCTCCAGAGCGCCGTCTGCCGCGGCCTTTCCGTGTTGGAGGAGGAGGATGCGGACCGAGAGACGGGCGGCCAAGTTGAGACCATGCAGGGCGGCAATGGTCACGATGTTTCGAATTACTGGGCGATCCTCGAGCCGGTGGCCGCGGGGTACGGCAGCGATATAGGGGCGTCGCTGAACCGCTCAGTACTGAAGCCGCCCCCTCCCTAGAGGTGTCTCCTCCAATCGAAAATCAATCTACTGCGGGAGCCCACCCCTCGATCGTCAGTGACATACAGACGTTCAGCGTCACCTTCATTTCGGGCAAGTCGTTACGAAAGTACCGAAGAACTGCTTGTAGGAAGTTGATCCTTAGAGCAGGCATCACCGCGATGCTGCCCCGGCGCCCTCGCCATCATCGGCAATGGCGCTGAAATGGTTCGAGCGTTGAAGCCTAAATGCCTAAATAACGACGATACCTATCGCGCTTATGACGGTATACTCGATCTAAGATCAATGCGTCCAAGCTGTGGATCAAGCCGGGGTCGACCGAGCAGGAAGCCTTGGCCGAACTGGACGCCGTTTTCACGGAGCCATTCCAGTTGCTCCGGCCGCTCGATCCCTTCGGCAACAAGATAGATGTTCAAGTCGGCTGTTAGACGCGTGACTGTTCGGATGATCGCCTCCACTTTTCGGTCTGGCAGTTGACGCAGAAAGCTGGCATCGATTTTCAGGCCATCGACTTCAATCATCCGCAGATAGCTCAGGGAAGAGTAACCGGTTCCGAAATCGTCCAGGATGATCTTGACGCCACAGTTGCTGATGGTCAGAAGCTGTCGGATCGCATCCTCGGCAAAGTCGATGAACACGTTTTCGGTAATTTCGATACCAAGTCGCGAGGGAGGCAATCGCGTTTCCTGAAGGATCGACGCGAGCAAGGCTGGAAAACGGCCGCTGATTAACTGTTTCGGCGAAAGATTAACGTTGATCTGTACCGTCTCCGGCCACTGAATCGCATCCATGCACGCTCGCCGCAGAACCACCTCACCCAGGCGGTCGATCAAGCCACCCCTTTCGGCGGTTTCCACGAAAATAGCGGGCGAGATCGCGCCGCGCTGAGGATGATACCAACGCGCGAGGGCTTCGACGCAGAGAACCTGTCCAGTCATTAGATCGGCGATCGGTTGGTAGGCGACGGTTATTTCTTGCCTGTCGAGGGCGTCTACAAACTCTTGTTCCTGAACAAGCCGCGCGAAATATGCTTCTTCCAGATGGGGTTCGAAGCGGGCTGCATTGCCCTTGGACGAGACTTTCGCCTTGTAAAGCGCAAGATCAGCCATCAGGAAAACCCGGGTGGCGTCCTGTTCAGACCCGTCCGACGCGGCGACCCCGAGCGTTGCACCCGGCAAAACGGTCTGCCCGTCGATAGTGGTTGGTTCGGCGAGCAGGCGAGCGAGAGCCGTCGCGGTCGAATAAGCGATATCGATGTCAGCGTCGCTGACCAGCACTGCGAACTCGTCTCCGCCAAGTCGTCCCGCCGCATCGGCTGGTCTGAGCAGCGACTGGATGCGCCGCGCAGCTTCCACCAGCAGTGCATCCCCGATGTGATGCCCGTAATTGTCGTTCTTACCCTTAAAATCATCCAGGTCGATGCTGAGCAGAGCGAAGCGACCGCCTTCGCGGCACGCCTCTTCAACACGAGCAACAAAAGCCTTGCGGTTCAAAAGCCCCGTCAGCCCATCATGGCGAGCCATGTAGGCCAACTTCATGTCCGCCTCGTAGCGCTCCGTTATATCCCGCCCAATGCCACGAAAGCCAATTAAGCCGCCCCGTTCGTCATGCACGGGATGGCCCGTCAATGTGAACCAACGCTGCCTTGAATGGCTCTGTGCAGTGACAGTCATTTCCCGGAAAGCACGCCCTTGTTGCAAGAGACTTCCAAGATCAGGGCGGTTGTCGGCAGTTCCTACGGACAGAAACAAGTCATCGAGTCGCTGGAGATCGGATCTGGTTGGTTCGATACCTAGGGTTCTTGCGAGTTCAAGCGGGACTTGTTTCAGGCAGAATTGGGCATCGGTTTCCCACAACCAGTCGGGCGATCCTTCTTGATATTCGCGAAGGAAAACGTTGACCGTCTCGATCTTCCGCTGTAGCGCCCCTTGCGCATCCGAGCGGCCGATAAAGGCCGTGTTCAAGCCGACGATGCCGATCACTGCGTAGAGCGTGAAGATGGTGAAAGCGATGACGGTGACCGTATCGGCCACATCGAGAAGCGCGACGCCGACGATCGAAAGAAGCGCGACCGGCAAAAAAAAGCTGAAGGCTACAATTGCAGGCACGCAGATGATCGGCGTGGAGACAACGCCGAGGGCGAGGCCGATGGCGAGCGCACGCTGATCCGGCTCGCTATAGAACAAGAGGCCGTTGATCAGCGCACCCCAGCTCGTTCCAAGGCAGATATAGAGGGCGCATGCGATGCGAAGAAAGCGAGAGGCGTCGCCACGACGTCGCCATTGCCGCGAAGCCAGAAGGATAAGTGCGTAGCTCAGCAGGATGGCAGCACATGCGACGACAAGAAAGGGCCGATCCCATGGCCTGAATTGCAGCACGATGAATGTCATCGTGCAGATGCCTGTCGTGGCAAACAATATGCCGAGATAGAGAAGGAGGCCGGCCTGATCGTTGAGGGCGGCCTCCTCGAATTTGGATTCGGGCCGTTGCAACCGGATAAGGCGTTGCATCGTGGTGACGCCTTTTCTCACCAGCGCGATACCCGAATCCAAACTGATCACCTGTGCCGAATCCTATGGACCTTCGGGAGTATCATACCTGTTCGGCGCCGGTACTCGGAATAAGAGCCCGCCATCGACGAACGGAGAAAATGGGTCTCCTCCCTTCGCGATGTCACATAGTACCAGATCACGAGAAATGCTGCGACAAGCCATTGGTGTCCACCAACCGCAATCGCGGATCCCACCCAGAACAAGCAGTAGGCGAGATAAAAGGGGTGGCGGACATAAGCGTAAGGGCCGTCCTCATAGAGGGTATCCGGATCCTTCCCGCTATGTGCAACGTGAGGTGGCCGGCGTCGGGTCGTATCCACCGCCCACCAGAACAGCGAGAGCGCAAGCAGCGACATCGCGACGAAGCCAAGTGTTTCCGGCAGCTCGACACCATTGCGCAGCGTCAGGAAGACGAGGAGCAAGCCTGCAAGACCGCTGACCGCGGTTAGTGCCTGCATGCCCCTGGGCATGCCGTCGGGAGCCCGGAAGTGGCCTCTCAGTCCCCAGCTAAAGGAGCCGATGGTGATAATGGCGAATATGACAACAAGAGCTTCCAACATGGATTTACGCTCCGGCCAGCGAGAGCGTGAAAGGCTCGCCCTTGAAGAACCCGGCAAGGTCGCCGGTCGAACCCCCAAGCGGATCGATCACCGGAAAGCTTTTGCGCACCGCGTCCAATCTTCCGCGATCACTTTCCAGAAGACGCATCTGACAGGTCAGTCCGGGGTAAGGGCGTAAGCCAGAGGCGGGCTCATAACCCATGCGCTTGTAGAATGGCGCGTGATTGCTTCGAGCACAGGCGAGATGAATTTGAGCGTGCGAGCAGATGGCAACATAGGCTGCCATTCGGAACAGCAGGAAGACGAGACCTTGATTGTTTTCGGCCTCTGGGGCGCGGACCAACCGGTTGGTCTCGATGCCACGGCCTGCAAAGGCATCGGCCTTCCCTGCAAGCAAAGCATCGATTTCTTCCGGGAACACCTCGCAGGCTGGCGAGGTCAGATCGGTTCCCCGGGCAAGGGTACATGTTCGAACTGACGCCAAAGGCATATCCTGATCGTATATGACGATCGTCTTCGCGTTCGGCATGTCGTCGTAGCTATCGCTGAACAGGCCGCTGGAGTTCGGCGTGATGTACCCACCCGCCACATAACTGCGGTAGCGCACTCGGTACGCATCCCTCCTTACGTCATCCGTGATCGCAAGCCGTCCGATATAGAAGCTCGGTCGTGCATGGTGCGCGTTGGCCCTTGTGCTGCGTTCAGATCGTGTCTCAGACCGGGCCACTTCGGCATCGGTTGCGGCCTTTGAGATTTTGATGGTCATAGATTGCTCCTTCTTCGAGTGGAGCGGTCCGGCATCAGCTTGCGTTGGAAGGTTGATTGAGGGAGAAAACCGGTCCGCCTGCCGGTTATCTTGAGGTTGTTCCTGCGAGCTCCGAAAGCCCTAAAGGATTAGCTTCACCTGATTAGCGGCTGGATCGCGGTTGTCTGCAGGCGGGACTTGGTAATGCCTGCAAAGAAAGGACTTGGCATCTTCTGGATGGAAAAGACTACCAAGCAGATCTTCAAGCCAGTTGAGACCGTAGATGACTTTCACACGCTCGACGACGGTGAAATCCTTTGCGGCTACCTCGACGGCCTCAGAGGTACGGAATGTCCGCTCGCGGATGCAACGCGCTCATACTGGCATGGCTGGCGCAACGGTCTGGTGGATGCCGGCTTGATCAAGGCTGACGCAGCCCATCTTAGGCTGGATGAAGCTTTTCAGGTCCTGCGGGAGCCTGGATCCGAAGATTGGTAGTGACACGCCGCCCACAACATTTTGCTGAGTAGACAGGGGCGGTGCGCCATCGACGTAGTTGGGCGTCTCATCGGCATTCTGGCATCGGCTACTTGGCTTGCACAGCACGTTCCCGGCATCCCGCGACTTCGAGGCCGGTGAGCCGTTCGCAAGCCAGGTTCAGCGCTGTAACCGGACAAATGGTATCATTCCACCAGCTCCGAGCACGATGGACAGCAGCTTGGTTCGGCGATGGCGATGGTCGGCCTTTGCAGCTTGTTGCCCTGCAAGCTCGCGGCGTGGTCTCCACCACCAGATGCTTCGAGACACACAAAGCAGCCGCTCTCGCCGCAAAGAAGGCACCTTCCAGCCTCCTACAAATTCTTCAACCGCCCGCCATGGGTGTTAGACAACCGCGCCGAAGACAATCCAGATTTCTCGCAACGTCCATTCAGCATACTATGTCTTGAAGCGCCTGCGTGATTGCAATCTGGCACCAGCGCAGCAGAATGGCTTTGATGGGCAGGGGTGACGAAGTGAACACGAGCCTGATCTTGGCCGTAACCGGAGGTCATAGTTAAGGTTCAATTAAGCGGATGATCGTGGATTTGCCCGCAGCCCCAACCCGACCGATCGGCAATTTGCTCCAACAAACAGTACTACGTAGAAACGGCAACGAACGACCCCTCCCATCTAAGCCGCCGGCGACGAATAACCTAGGACGTGCATAAGTCGGTTAGCCCAGCCGAAGATGGCAATTGCATGGATGAGGTCGAGTATCTCCGCATCGCCCAGACCAACCGCCCGTAAAGCGGTCATGTCCTCGTTAGTGGCCTTCGAAGGCGTATAAGACAGATTTCGTGCGAACGAATCGATGGCCTGTTCCCTCTGCGGGAGGTTTTCAGGCTGCTGCAGATAAAGCGCGGTGACCACATCGTCGCTTTTCGTCAGACTGGAGTGTTGGCGCGCATGCACGACGGCGCAGTAGCGGCAGCCATTGACGATCGAGGCGCTGAGCGCTCCCAGTTCACGATCCAGCCGCGGCAACCCGCCTTCCGCATACATGATGGCGTTGAACAGGACGGTCCGCGCAACATAGCTTTCGGGATCATGCGCCAGCGTGCGCACATAGTCCGAAACTTTCTTGGCGGACGGCGTGACCTTCATCGCCTCGAGTTGTTCGGCCGTCGCTTCTTCCAGGCTGACAGGCGCGATGTGGGGATGCCAGGTGAGCGGCTTCAAGCGAACGGATTTAACGCTCATACGGACCTCAACAAGCGCAGACCCGCAACGACGCGCGTTTGGAAGTTGGCGAAGGCGATCAGTTCGGAAAGGGCGACGATTTGCGGGTTCGTCAAACCAGCCGCTTCCAAACGGCGGATATGATCTGCCTGCGCTTCCGTGGCTGTGAGGGTCACCAGATCGACATGGCGTGCGATTGTCGCCAGCGGTTCGATAGTTAGGCCGCCGCCTTCCGCGAGCATGAGAAGCTCCTGTGAGGGCGCGAGGTTTTGCAGAATGGTTTGGTACTCGGAGGTCAGTTCATCATCTGCATTCAAGCGGGCAATCCGGCAGGCCAGTGCTGCACGGAGATTACGACCCAAGCCATGTTCGCTTCGCGGATGCAGCACGGCTGCACGGCAGGCTTCTGCGCCACCAACAAACTCAGGCCGGCGCCGCCGCAGGGCATGAAGCGCGTCTCCTTCGAGGAGGCCGGCAGCCTGGTCGATCGCATCCATCAAAGCGCGGCTTCCTTTCTGATGAGGGGCGAGGAGTCGACCCATTCGTCGCCGAGAAGTTCAGGCGTGTCATAGGCCCGGAGATTGGCGTAATGCGTTTCCACATCGGCCGCAAAGAGACTGGCTGCGATGCCGCGCACCAGCCGGTCGGCACCGGCGCTGACGGCGGGTATGTCGCCGGAAACCTTGCCGTGAGTGAGCATGGCAGCATCGTTGAAACAATGGATGTGCCTGAGCATCGGACAGGCGCCCGGTTCTTTTTCACGGAACTCGAAGTCGGGACCAAGGTCGGGAGCATCGCTCAGACCCGGCCGCGCTTGTCCCATCTCGCTTGTATGCCGTCCATCGGCCCAGGTGCGGATATGAGGCGCAATGGTCTCGAATTCCGGCCGTCCCGCAAAGTTGTTCGTGAAGCCTGTAGCGGCTATCACATAGTCATAGTTCATTGAGCCAAGGCTCGTATTGAGTTCGAGAGCTTCCCCGTTCACACGCACGCCGTTGATGCTGCAGCCCAGCAGGAAACGGGCATTCGGGTGGCGCGAGACGCGCAGGGTCGAAGAGCGGGGCGGCGGGATCTGACTGGAAAGCGTGTAATCGACAAAGCGCCACTTCCAAGCGTCCGGCAGATGCTGCATGCCGTGAACGACGCCAAAGCTGCTGATGCCCGTCATCTTGTTGATACGCGGCATCTCAGTTCGCCGGATCAGGAGATCAACCTGCCCTGCCCCGGCTTCCAGCGCGGTTGCGGCATTATCCATGGCCGAAGCGCCTGCCCCGATCACGGCTACCCGCTTGCCTTTCAGTGCATGGAAATCAATGACATCGGCCGAATGGGCCCACAAGCGGCGGTCGATCTCCGACAAGAACGGGGGGACGGAAAAGCCGCCGAGGCCAGAACGGCCCGTTGCAAGGACCAGATGCCGTGTGAGGACACGGCCATTCTCAGCACCTTCCAGATCAATTGCGATATGATCGCCTTCTTCGCGGATACCGACCATGCGGGTGTCATTGACGACCGGCAGCGCAAGGACATGGCGATACCAGATCAGGTATTCCATCCACTGCGCCTTAGGGATCTTGTCGAGCGCGTCCCAGGCAGCATCGCCCAATTGTGCGGTGAACCACGCACCAAAGGTAAGTTGCGCAAGTCCGAGGCTGGGGCCTGCAAGGGTCTTGGGCGAACGCAGCGTTTGCATCCGGGCAAAGGTGATCCAGGGCCCCTCCTCGCCTTTTGCAGCAGCATCATAGGCGACCACGTTGGTGATGCCGCTGAGCTTCAGCTTGGCAAGGACTGCGAGCCCGCACATGCCGGCGCCGATCACGACAACGTCGCGGACCATTTGACCGTCAACAGATCGCAACGGCACCCAGGGCTTTGCGGGTAGTTCGAGATTGAGGAAGTCGCGGGCAAGTTGCGCTTCAAGCGCCTTCAGCCCTTCTGCCCGTGCTTCAGCAGGATCAATCATGCCATTCATCCTTTATCGCTGACGGGCTTCATGATCTAGCCTCGAGCTAAGACGAGCGGATCTTGGATGTCGACCAAAGGCAGAAGGTCATTTTCTGCTCGGAAGTCGCGGCCGTAGAGCGCGCCGAGGAGATCCACGCCCGCGCGGTGGAGCGGCAGATTGGGGCCGGCACCTTCCGCCAAGGCCAGCACCGCGACGATGCCGAACGGAACGTCTTCCGTCACAAAGCGCGTATCGAGCGAAGTCGGTCCGGGAGGTCCCTTGCGGCGCTCATGAACGGCGGCTGCCATTTCCGCCACGCCTTGTCCCTCAGGGAAGCCGAAGGTAAGGCGATAGTGCTCTTCCACAGTCCGGACGGAAACGCCGAAGTGAGCCGCAACAGCAAGGCGCTCGCGGTCCAGAGCCTCGATCAAACGCGCGACGGCCGGCGTGATCCCGTCGTAGTTCGCCCAATACTCACCCTTTTCGATGCGCGTGAGATTGCAAAGCGCGCTTGCCATGTGGATTGGCGGATTGAGGTTCGACAGTGCGATGGCGAGAAGGTTCGCCGCCAGACGGAAGCGGTCGCCGAACAGGCTGCGGCAGGTCGCCAATCCGTCCTGCGCCGCGGAAGCAGGAATCACAGCTGCCTCCAGCCGCTCCCGCACACCGCCGACAGCTACGCTGGCGGGTCCAGTCTTGCGGCCCATGAGGACCGTCGTTGCGAAAGCCACAACCGTGGCATCGACGTTGCGCGCCTCGAGACCCTTGGCAAGGTACAACGCGCCCATCGAAAGCTGTGCGCTGACGATCACCGTTTGACCCGAACGGATATGCGGCAGAGCGGCATCGATCACCGCCTTATGCCCATTCGCCGGCAAAGCCACGATCGCAACATCTGCTTCCACCAAGGCTTCCCTCGCGCTTAGCGCGACTGCGGCGCGGAAACGCGTTTCTACTGCGCCGGTGGAAACAAGATCCTCGTTCAGCAGCCCGGCTGTGCCTTTCCCCGTTGGCGACCAGAGCACCGGTTCATGCCCGGCCTCGTGCAGGAAGGCCGCCATTCCGAAGGCGACGCCGCCGGCTCCCAAAATTGCTACGCGCATGACTACCTCAGGGACAAATGGCTGGACGGCTTCAATGGCCTAGATGTCGAGACCGTAGATCTCGCGAGCAGCTTTTTCCGAAATGCGCTCTTCCTTGAGGTCACGGCGCACAAGCTCACGGTCACGCTCTTTCGGATCGCCGTAGCCACCGCCCGACGCCGCAACCATCGCGATGGTCTGGCTGGGACCGACGCGGCCGTTGCGGTTCTTCAAGGGCGCAACGCCCTCGCCGAGTTCCACATTGGTCGTCGTGGCATCGCGTCCGCCGAACAGGCCCCAGGGCGCAACGATGGAGTTCGTGCCGCCGGCATTGACCGTCGCCGTATGGTCGAGCACACGAATTCGCCGCCGCATGGTCATGCCGCCGCGCCATTTTCCAGCACCCCCAGAATCCTGCACGAGCTCATAGCGCTCGACCATCACGGGATGTTCGAACTCAAGCGCCTCGATCGGGATATTGGCGGTGTTGGTGGTGTGCACCTGCACACCATCCAGCCCGTCCTGCGCTGCACGCGCGCCCATGCCGCCGCCGTTCATTTCGTTATAGACATAGAAGCGGCCCGTGCGCGGATGCGTGCCGCTGAGCGTCACCAGCCCGCCACCGGTACAGGCGGCGCAAATGCGATCGGGAATGGCGGGGGAAAGCGCAGTGAAGATCATGTCCACGAGGCGCTGGCCGATATCCGTGCGGGTATAAACGGCAGCCGGTGATACCGCCTTGAACACCGAACCGTCATCCGCGATCACATGGATCGGACGATGAAAGCCGGAATTGGCGGGAATGTCGGGATCAACCAGCGACTTCACGGCGAAATAGACGGTCGCGAGCGTGGCCGTATAGACCATGTTGATGCCGGCGCGCACCTGCTCGGGATTGTCGCGCAGATCGATGGTGATCTCGTCATCTTTCACCTCGACCTTGACCTTCAGGTCGAGCACCTGGTCGTAAGACGGCGTGTCGAAGCGGCAGCTGTGAGCGTACATGCCATCTGGAATGGTGCGGATGCCGGCGCGCGTCTTGCGCTCGGCATAATCCAGCACCTCGGCGCTGGCCGCGCGGACAGTCGGTTCGCCATATTTGGCGCAAAGCGCCTGATAGCGCTGAACGCCAAGGCGATTGGCGGCCATTTGTGCGCGAAAATCGTTGATACGCTCATGCGGAACCTGACAGTTCAGAAGCACGAGATCCATGATGTCCTGCTGCAACACGCCTTTGCGGTAAAGGCGGATCGGCGGAATACGCAGGCCTTCCTGATAGATGTGGGCGTGTCCACGATCCACGAAGTCGGAATGGTGAGCGAGGTTGGTCACCCAAGCGACCAACCTGCCCTCGAAGAACACCGGTTCCAGGAAGACGATGTCGTTGAGATGCGTGCCGCCGCCGGTATGCGCGTCGTTACCGATGAAGACGTCGCCCGGCTCCACCGTGGCGAGATCGACATTCTTCATCACCCATTCGGAAATGCCGAGCAGCGAGCCCAGATGAACCGGAATGCGCTCAGCCTGCGCGACCGTGCGGCCTTCGGTGTCGAAGATCACCGTCGAGCAGTCCTGCCGCTCCTTGATGTTGGTGGAATAGGCCGCGCGCACGATCGCCTTGCCCATTTCCTCGACGATGGTGGACAATGCACTGCCGATCACCTCGGTGGTGACGGGATCGACGCGCAGCGGTTCGGATACGACCGGTTGATGGGCGTTCATGCCTGGGCCTCGATCATGAGGTTGAGATAGGGATCGACGGTGGCGGTCTGCTGGGGCAAAACCAGGGTCGTGGAGTCCATCTGCTCGATGACCGCCGGGCCAGTCACGACATGGCCAGGGCCCAGCAAAGCGCGGTCATAGAGCGGCACCGAGACGAAGTCGCCGAGTTCGGGCAA
The DNA here is from genome assembly GCF_014652875.1 of Tianweitania populi. Classification (GTDB taxonomy): domain Bacteria; phylum Pseudomonadota; class Alphaproteobacteria; order Rhizobiales; family Rhizobiaceae; genus Tianweitania; species Tianweitania populi. The sequence goes on from NZ_BMZQ01000001.1 coordinate 1,657,768, forward strand.
ATAGACCCGTCGTTCGCCAAGGATCGCGTCTTTTTCCGAGCCTGTCGCTGCCGGATAGGCTTTCAGTTCCGCCTTGGGCACGTGGCCAATCGCTTCGATGCGCAGCGTCGTGATCTGGATCGGCTCTTCGGCCGCGACATAGCCGTAGAGCTGCCGGTGTGCGTCTTCGAAGTTACGGCGAAGCGCTGAGACGATCTCGTCTTCCCCCACACCTTCAGGCCAATCGATCGTCAGCTCATAGCCCTGGCCGCCATAGCGCATGTCGACGGCACGCTTCAGCGCCCGGGCTTCCGGTGCGATCGCTTCAGCGGCGAACCAGTCGGCTGCACGCACTTCAAGTTGGGCAAACCCGTCTTCAAGCAGGCGAAGCGCGTCCGGGGTGAGCCGCGTCATGCGGGTCAGCGCGATATTGGTGCGCAGATCCGACTGCAGAAGGCCCATGGCGCACATGATGCCGGGATGTTTCGGGATCATGATGCGGGGAATGTCGAGTTCGGCGGCAAGCCGAGCGGCGTGGATCGGGCCGGCGCCGCCGAAAGCGAGCATCACGTAATCGCGCGGGTCATAGCCGCGCTCCACGGAGATGACTCGGATGGCCTTCGCCATATTGGCGACGACGACGCGGATGATGCCTTGGGCTGCATCCATCACGCCGATGCCGAGCTTGTCCGCCAGCCGCTGCATGGCAGCCTTCGACGCCGACGCATCGATCGGCATGCGGCCATTGAGCAGATGGGTCTGGTTGAGGATGCCGAGAACGACATTGGCATCGGTCACCGTTGGCTCGTCATTGCCGCGTCCGTAGCAGACAGGGCCGGGAGCTGCACCAGCCGAGCGGGGACCGACCTTCAGGAGGCCATTGTCGACATGGGCGATAGAGCCGCCGCCGGCACCCACCGTATGGATGTCGAGCATCGGCACCTTCAATGGATAGCCATGCACCTCGATGTCGTTGGCCATCTGCGGACGGCCGCGATCAATCAGCGAAACGTCGCTGGACGTACCACCCATGTCGAAGGTGATGAGATTGTCGAAGCCGGTGGAGCGGCCAACGGCCAGCGCCGCCATGACGCCTGCCGCCGGCCCCGAAAGAACGGTGCGCACCGGCTGTGTCTTGGCTGTTTCGCAGGAAATGACGCCGCCATTCGACTGCGTCAGATGCGGTTCGGCATGAACGCCGATCTCCGCCAACCGCGGCGAAAGGCGGTCGAGATAGGCCTTCATGATCGGGCCGAGATAGGCGTTGACGACCGTGGTCGACAGCCGCTCATATTCGCGAAATTCCGGCGCGATTTCATGCGAAACGCTAATAAAGGCGCCGGGATATTCTTCTTCCACGATCGCGCGAATACGAGCCTCGTGTTTTGGCTCGATGAAGGAAAAGAGGGTGCAGATGGCAATGGCCCCGACACCCTCCTCCTTCAGGCGGCGAACCGCGCGGCGTACATCTTCCTCGTCCAGCGGCGTTTCCACCGTACCGTCGAAAAGGATCCTCTCTTTCACTTCGAGGCGCTTGTCGCGGGACGCGAGGATCGGCGGCTTTACGGTTTGCAGATCATAGAGGTCCGGGCGCTTCTGACGGCGAATTTCCAGAATGTCACGGAAGCCTTCAGTGGTGATCAGACCGGTGTCCGCACCGAGTCCGGTGATCAGCGCATTGGTGCCGACGGTGGTGCCATGACCGAAATAGATCAGAGAGGCCGGATCTGCTTCCCCTTCGGGCAGAGCTTTCAAGCCCTGTTCGATGCCCGTTGTGATGCCTTCGGATGGATCATGTGGCGTACTTGAGACCTTCCACACGAAGACCTCGCCCTTTTCTTCATCGAAGACGCAGACATCGGTGAATGTGCCGCCGGAATCCACGCCGACGCGAAGGCGTGAGGCACCGGAAGAAGAACTGCTGGACAAGATGGAAGCCTCACTGAAGGGAGGAACAAGGACATTGTTCGTCAGATTGGCGCCAATTTTTGTCGCTGTCAACCGAACGGCCAAATGCTAGGGTACAAGCCTGCGTGCCGAAGCAATGCTTCGTGTGCTGGAACAAACTCGCTGAGACGGGATCAGGATTGATGACGCAAGACGCCCCTTCCGCCACTTCGACCTTGGCAGAAACGATCGAAGCCGACATCTATCGCGGTGTCCTCGTTCCGGGCATGTGGCTGAAGCAGATCGACCTCGAAGAGCGATATGGTTCAACGAGGCTGGCACTTCGGCATGCTCTTGATCACCTCACAACGAGACGGATCGTCCAAAAATTCCCCAATCGCGGGTATTATGTTCCTTCTGTGGACCGAGAGAACGTGCAACAAATCATGCAGGCCCGTGCCTATGTTGAAACCTCGATTGCGGATGAGCTTGTTGCGAATATTACCAGTGATACTGTAGCTCGTTTGTCCTACCTCGCCACAATGTTTGCCGATACGCTGCAGACGGGAACGGTGATGGAGCAGGACAGCGCCAACCACGCTTTTCATCGCGAGATGCTGACGGCGTGCCGCAATCAGGTCATGAACGAGATCATCTGGGATCTGCGACGGCGTATCCCCATCGCGGTTCAACGTGCCGGAAACACGCCCGCAAGGCTGGAACGTTCAGCACGCGAACATTTCGAGATGGTGGAAGCCCTAAGAACCCGAGATGCCGCTCGTCTGCGAGAGGTCACGGCCAAACACGTGACCTTGGCCGACAAGGGCTAAGCTTAAAACTTCATCAAAAATGCTCGTGCATATTTTTTGGCTGGCTTCAAAGATTTGCGTTTGAAATTGGCGCCATTTCCTGTTTCTATCTTAGCCAACGATGGTTCTGCGGCTCGGGACAGTCGCGCTGGGAGGCTTGCATCATGGCAACGATCGACCTGAACTGCGCCACCTTCGTGTATGATGAAGCCGGGACCGAGCATAATGAGACGATCATCGCGCTGCATGGTGGACGGGGTATCGGCGACCGCAAGGGTGAGTTCGGCGCCTGGAGCGCGCTCACCGACAACTACCGCGTCATTGCCTATGACCAGCGCGGCTGCGGCGAAACAAGCCTGACGCCCCCTTACACATTCGAGCAGTTCGCCGATGACGTCGAAGCCTTCCGTCTCGAGAAGTGCGGCGGACGCAAGATCATCCTTCAGGGCGGTTCGTTCGGCGGCATGATCGCGCTGACCTATGCGGTCAAATATCCGGAGGGTCTGTCGCGGCTCATCCTGCGCGGCACAGCGCCGAGCCACCATAATGAGGAAGACGCTTTCGACAACTTCCGCGCCCGCCTGCACAAGGCGCCCAGCGCGTCGGAGGCAATGCTGCGCAAGATCTTCTCCGACACCGTCATCGACGACACGGAATTGCGTCTCATCTGGCTCGCCTTCCAGCCGCTCTATTACGAGAAGTTCGATCCCGACGCGGCACTGGAGCGGGTGCGCACTATGCATCTGCATACAGAGACCCACAACGCGCTGTTCAAGGAACGCAGCTACGACCTGCGCGACCGCCTGCCCGAGATCAAGGTTCCGACCCTGGTGATCGTGGGCGCGCAGGACTGGATCTGCCCGCCCAATCACTCCCGCCTCATCGCGGAGCGCGTCCCGAACGCAGAGCTGCTGGAAGTGCCAAACGCCAATCATGCGGTGCATGTGGAAGCGAAGGCCACCGTCATGGCGGCCGTGCGCGACTTCCTTGCGCGCACCGCTCCGCAGCGCGATTAAAAAGGGCACCGCGTGATCCGCTATCTTCTGACCAAGATTCTGGAAGCGTTGATCGCGGTTTGGGGCGTGCTCACGATCGTCTTCTTCGTCACGCGCATCATCGGTGATCCGGCAGCCCTGTTGCTGCCACTTGGTGCATCTGCCGAGCAGATCGATGCGCTGAACGCGCAACTCGGGCTCGATCGGCCGCTGATCGAGCAATATATTACCTATATCGGCCAGGTCTTTCAGGGCGACTTTGGCCAATCATTCCAGTTCGGTCGACCGGCGATGCAGGTTGTTCTGGAGCGTATGCCGGCGACGCTCGAACTCTCGACCGCTGCCATCATCTTGGGAACGTTGATCGGCGCCGTCGCCGGCTCTATCGCGGCTCTGAAGAAGGGCACCATGGCCGAGCTGATCGTGATGATCTTCGCTCTTCTAGGCCAGGCGACACCCGTTTTCTGGCTGGGCATCATGCTCATCCTGTTCTTTGCGGTTGATCTCGGATGGGTGCCGACCGGCGGATACGGCACGATCTCCCACCTAATTTTGCCTGCGGTCACCCTTGCAGTGTTCGTGTGCTCCTCAATCGCCCGCCTCCTGCGCTCCAACCTTCTCGACGTATTGAAGGAAGATTATGTGCGCACCGCCCGCGCCAAGGGGCTCATGCCGCGAACCATCTTCATCTGGCATGTCGGGCGCAATGCGCTGATTCCGGTGGTCACCATGATCGGCATCATTACCGGTGAGCTTCTGGGCGGCTCCGTCGTGACCGAGACCGTGTTTGCGTGGCCCGGCGTCGGCCGCCTCATCATTCAGGCCATCGAGGCCAAGGACTTCCCCGTCATCCAGGCAGGCGTTGCTCTGATTGCCTTCATCTTCGTTTTGATCAATCTCGCGATCGACCTGCTTTACGGCCTGCTCGATCCCCGCATCCGCGAACGGCGTTAGGAGAGTTCCGTGAAGCCGTTCTTTTCCGCTCTCTTTCGATCCAAAGCCGGCTTGTTCGGCTGGATTATCCTGATCGTTTTCGTTGCCGTAGCAATTGCCGCACCTTGGCTTGGCCTGCCCAATCCTATTCGCGGCAGCCTCACCGCGCGCCTCGCGCCTCCGACATGGACCGGTCTCTTCAGCCCCGGTCCACACCCGTTCGGCACCGATCAGCTCGGACGCGACATCCTTTCGCGCATCGTCTTCGGCAGCCGTACAACGCTTCTGATTGCCTGCGGCGCTGTTGTTCTTGGCGGCATCGTCGGTGTTACGCTCGGCATCATTGCCGGCTATTTCCGTGGGTTCGTCGACAGCCTGCTGATGCGCTTGGTCGACATCCAACTGGCGCTGCCCTTGATGCTGCTCGCCTTGCTCGTCGTCGCAGCGGTTGGCCCATCCACCACCAACCTGGTGATCGTCCTCGCTCTCACCAGTTGGATCCGCTACGCGCGCATCGTGCGCGGCCAGGTTCTGGCGGTTCGCGAACGCGAATTCGTCCTGTCGGCGAAGGCGATCGGCGCTTCCACAGCCCGCATCATGTTCAGCCACATCCTGCCGAACATCCTGACGCCTGCGCTTGTGGTCGCCACGCTTGAACTCGCGCGCGTCATCATCATGGATGCCGCTCTCTCCTTCATCGGACTTGGCGTTCAGCCGCCCGCACCAAGCTGGGGCCGCATGCTTGCCGACGGGCGCACTTATATATCCGGCGCCTGGTGGATCGTCACATTCCCGGGGCTCGCGATCGTGCTGACTGTCTTGAGCGTCAACCTCGTTGGCGACTGGCTGCGAGACTACTTCGATCCGCGGCAAAGGAGCGTCCGATGAGCGCGCCACTTCTGGAAGTCCGCAACCTGTCTGTGGTCTTCGACACGCCGGCCGGCACCGTTCATGCCGTCAACGACGTGTCCTACACGCTGCATGATGGTGAGACGCTCGGCATCGTCGGCGAATCCGGATCAGGCAAGAGCGTCCATGCCTTGTCGATGGTCGGGCTTGTGCCCTGCCCGCCCGGCCGCATCGTGTCCGGTGAGGTCCTGTTCGAGGGCCGCGATCTCCTCAAGATGCCGGAAAGGGATCTTTGCCAGCTGCGCGGAGGACGTATCGGCTTCGTCTTTCAAGACCCGATGACCTCGCTGAATCCGGTTCTGACCGTGGAGCGGCAACTCATGGAGCCCTTGCTACGCCATCGCAACCTGTCGCGCTCGCAGGCCAAGTCACGCGCCGTCGAACTTCTGGAACTCGTCGGCATCCCCCACGCGAAGGAGCGCATTCGGCAATATCCGCATCAGTTCTCCGGCGGCATGCGCCAGCGCGTCATGATCGCGATCGGCATTGCCTGCGATCCCAAGCTGCTGATCGCCGACGAAGCCACAACCGCGCTCGACGTGACCGTGCAGGCGCAGGTGCTGGATCTGGTGCGCGACCTGAAGAAGCGGTTCGGCACCACGGTCATCTGGATCACGCATGACATGGGCGTGGTTGCCGGATTGGCCGACACGGTGCAGGTCATGTATGGCGGGCGTATCATGGAACGCGGGCCGGTCGGCCCGATCTTCAAGACGCCACGCAGCGCCTATACCTGGGGCTTGCTGCGGTCGCTGCCCCATGGCGAAGCGCGCACGCAGAGACGTCTTTACCAAATTCCCGGCCAGCCGCCGAACCTCCTTGACTCGCAGCAAGGTGATCCGTTTGCGCCCCGCAACGAATTTGCGACGCCGCGCTGCTTTCATGAGGTTCCGCCCTTGGTCCAGGTACCCGACAGCACGTCCGGCCATCTTGTCGCCGCCTGGTACGATCTCCCGATGGCGCTTCGGGCTCGCCAGGAGAAGCCTGCATGAACGACACCCCTCTTCTTTCCGTTCGCAACCTTGTTAAACGCTATGGTGGCAGCAGCACATGGTTCGGAGGTAACAGCTTCGGTGTCTCAGCCGTTGACGATGTCAGCTTCGAAATTGCTCCAGGCGAAACCTTGGGACTGGTGGGCGAATCTGGCTCAGGCAAAAGCACCACCGGCCGCGTGTTGCTCCAGCTGGAAGCGCCGACATCCGGAACGGTCTTGTTCAAGGGTCAGACGATAACCGGACTGTCGGCGTCCGAGCTGAAGCCGTTCCGGCGGGAAATGCAGATCGTCTTCCAGGACCCCTATGCCGCTCTCAATCCGCGCATGACGGTCGGCGCTTTCGTTGCTGAGCCGATGGTGGTTCACAAAACCGCATCGGGCTCCGAGCGGCAGGATCGTACAGCCGAACTCTTCCGCAAGGTCGGTCTCGATCCAAGCTTCATGACCCGCTATCCGCACGAGTTTTCAGGCGGTCAGCGCCAGCGCGTCAACATTGCTCGCGCGATCGCGCTCAATCCCAGCTTCATTGTCGCGGACGAGCCGATCACCGCGCTCGACGTGTCGATCCAAGCCCAGATCGTCAATCTCTTCCAGGATCTTCAGGATGAGCTGGGGCTGGCTTACCTCTTCGTGGCACATGACCTGTCCATGGTGCGCTATCTCTGCCACCGGGTGGCGGTGATGCTGCGCGGTCGTATCGTTGAGATGGCGCCAAGCGAGGCCATCTTCGGCGATGCGCGCCATCCCTATACAAAGGCGCTGCTGACCGCGATCCCGGTGCCGGATCCTGACATTGAGCGCAATCGCCGACACGTTCCGTTCGACCTCGAAATGCACGGTCCCCGGCCTGGCCAGACCCTGCAGAAAGTCGCACCGCAGCACTTCGTTCTCACCTGATCTTCCCGCTCTAGAAAGGTTGCAGCATGCCGTTGATGTCCCGCACTGCCTTCTTCGCCGGCGTTGCCGCCGGCGCCCTGGCCTTCGCCTTGCCGCTTTCGGCGCCGGCCTCGGCCCAGGATGCCAAGTCCGTCACGATCGCCATGCGCGTGTCGGTCAACACGCTTGATCCGCACATGACCGCGTCGGTGGGTTCGGACCTCAGCGTCCTCAGCCACATCTATCCGTCGCTTCTTCTGCGCGCACCGGACCTGAAGCTGCAACCCGCGCTCGCCAAGAAGTGGACCATGGTGGATGATGTCACCTGGCGCTTTGAACTGGCGGAAGGCGCCACTTTCGCCAATGGCGAAAAGATCGATGCCGCAGCCGTGAAGTGGAATCTCGATCGCGTGCGCGACAAGGCGGTCGGTGCGCGTATTGCAGCCTGGTTCGAACTGGTCTCGGACGTGCGCGTGGTTGATCCACTGACGGTAGAGGTGAAAACCTCTTCGCCCTACCCCGCTTTTGCCGACCAACTGTCGATGTTCTTCCTGTTGCCGCCAGAATGGGCAAAAACTCACAATCCGGCATCCGAAACCATGTCGGGCGGCCCTTACACCGTGGCAGAGAACGTGCCGGGCGACCACATCACGCTGAAGGCCAATCCGGATTACTGGGGCGAAAAGCCTGCCTTCGATACCGTCAACTTCCGCACCATTCCAGAGATCGGCAGCCGGGTTGCTGCCTTGATGGCTGGCGAAGTCGATCTCGTGACAGGCGTTCCCACGACAGAGATCGAACGCATCAACGCTTCCGGCAATGCCCATGCGGATGCTGTTGATTCAACACGGTCGATGCTGGTGAAGATCAATCATCAGAAGAACCCGATGGAGAACCTGAAATTTCGTCAGGCGCTGAACTACGCTATCGACAAGGAAGGCATCGTTCAATCCATCTTCGACGGTAAGGCCACGGTGTCTAACTGCCAGATCCTCTCACCAGACTATTTCGGTTACAACCCCGACCTCAAGCCCTACCCTTACGATCCCGATAAAGCGGCTCAGCTTCTGGAAGAATCGGGCGTCGATCTTTCCACGCCGCTCGAGGTTGAAGTTCCTGTTTCCACCTATTTGCAGGGAGACGAGGTAACGCAAATTATCGCCTCTCAGCTGCAAGAAATTGGCCTCACTGTGAAGATCAGCGAGATCGACTTCGGCGCTTTCATGAACAAGCAGATCAAGGCGCGCGATTTGGCGCAGATGGCGGTTCAGGGTCTTGCGTGGCCGACAATCGATGCTGACGGCATGCTTACGATGTTTGCGCCCGGTAACGTCTACGACTACTGGAACAATGCTGATTTCGGCAAACTGCTGGATGAGGGCCGTGCGACGACCGATCCTGAGAAGCGCAAGACCATCTACGCGGAAGCTACCAAGCTGATGTGCGATCAAGCCGCTTCCGTCTTCCTGTACCAGCAGCCAGCCACCTTCGGCGTCTCGAACAAGGTGACATGGCAGCCGCGCGGCGACGACTGGGTTCGTGCCTTCGACATGAGCGTTAAAGAGTAATGGTTTAAATACTTCCGGAACAAACCTTGAGCCAAGCTGATAGCATGGCTCAAGGTGCCACATCATTCAGCGCGCTGCGCGATCGAGCGCACTAACGGGGAACCGAAAGCTGATCAGAGAAGCATTTGAAAGGCGAACGTAGACCGCTCTCGGTACCCTCGATAGCCCTCGAAGGCTTAGAAGACCTAAGAATTCGAAGCCCTAGTTCGCTTCCGGTTCAGAAGCGGCTGAGACGATGCCTATCTACCGATAGCCAGCTACCGGCGACATATCATAACAAGGGAATACGGTCCTCGCCTCGAAAGCTGCTTGTTCAATCAGATCGCTCAAAACTTCGATACTTACATCCTGAACAAGCTAGGCTTATTGCAGATTAAGGACACAGGCGCCCACCATGATGAAAAATAGCTCGCACAGCCATTTCCCAGAAAGCTCGCAGTTTGGCTGATGTGGGATCAGGTCACCCACTGTCGTCTATCCGACAGCCTGACGTTTGGCGAACTGTTCAGCCGTCGCGTAGGACTTCTGAGTACCGCGCCGGGTAACGGTGTCCGCTGCGTAAGCAGCAGCTTGTTTGAGCGCGGCTAGGACGGGGGTACCTCCGGCGAAGAAATGCGCGAAGGCGCCGATGAAAGCATCGCCGGCTCCGGTCGTGTCTACAGGCACGACGTCTACTGCATCGACGCGTTGCGTCTGGCCGGCTTCTACCAGTAACGCGCCGCGCGATCCCATGGTCACGATCACGGTGCCGATACCCCGGCTGATCAAACTGCGTGCTGCAGTTTCAGCCTCGGTTTCGCTACCGACCGGTAATCCAGACAAGATGGCGAGTTCCGTCTCATTGGGAACCAGGAAATCCACCGCTGCTATTCGCGCTACGTCGAGGTCGGCGGCAGCAGGAGCCGGGTTCAGAACGGTCTTCACGCCGTTCGCCTTTGCCCAGGCGATCGTACGGTAAACAGTCGGCGCGGGAACTTCCATCTGCAGCAGGATCAGATTGCAGGCTTTAAGCTGGTCCGCAGCAGCATCGACATCACCGGGCAGAAGGTGGGCGTTAGCGCCCGGGACGATCAGGATCGAGTTTTCACCTGACGCGTCCACAAAGATCGGGGCAACGCCTGACGAGACACCGGGCACCTTGCCGACAAACGTCGTGTCGATCCCGTTGGCTTCAAAGTTGCGGACGGTCGCATCCGCGAAGGCGTCGTCGCCAACCTTGGTAACGATCATGACATCTGATCCGAGACGCGCGGCTGCAACTGCCTGGTTTGCGCCCTTTCCTCCGTGGCCCATCTCGAAGCTCGGTGCTTCGAGCGTCTCGCCGGGATCAGGCATGCGCGTGACATAGGTCACAAGATCCATCATGTTCGAACCGACAACGGCAACTTTCTGGGTCATGAAGCCTCTTCAGCGATAGGATGCAAAACGTTCGCTTTCAGCCAGAGCTTCCGCCTTGTTGAGATAACCTAGCCGCACGTCGAAGGACGCACTTTCGCCGCTTCTCAACTCAAGAACATTGTTCTTAGCACGCTCCGCGGTGTAGCCCTCGGGCTCGCAGGTTGAAGGAAGCGCGAATGCGGCCACGGACTGGTCGCCGCCGTTCAGGATCCAGCGAACGGTCTTGCGAAATTGATCCGGACGGTACCGCATGGCAAATGCATCACCCTGTGGCCTGAGCAGCATGGCGTGGGTCTTGCCTTTATCGTCTCTTTCCAGTCCTTCGACATAAAAGACCTGTTCGGGATCATAGCTCGCACCTTGGGCCAGGAAGCGTGACTCCGAGGGGTCTGCGGCGAGCCTGTCGATGAAGGCCAGGTATTCAGGATTTGGTCGAACATGGCGCGGCACGGCACGGCGCACGCGTGTCGACGCAGCGTCGAACGGCGTTTGCTGGAGAAGCTCCGCACCTTCCGCGTAAGCAAAGTTGGCATGACACATATACATGAGATCCATCGGCAAGGCCGACAGGTTCTCCACGACCATGGCCATGTCGAACAGCGCGCTGCCTTCGCGCAAGGTAACGCTCGGTCGTGCAAGATAATGCGGGCCGAAGCCCATGGCATAGTCATACGTGCCCAGGACACGAAGAAACGGACCTTCCTCATCCTCGCCGGCTTCGATCGCAGCAGTATCCATCGGCGCACACGGCATTTCACCATGCGCGGCATGATCATCCCCGGGACCGGGCACGCCGTTGCGCAGCAGTCCGGAGTGGAAGGCGAAGCAGCCGTAGGTTTCTCCAATCGTCGTGACCCGCCTGGGCGCGGGGAAGAAGCTCTTCATCGTCAGGTCGACATCGTCGAACGCGGCCGACCAGATCATCTGACCAAGGTAAGGCAGCACGACGAGGCTGCCCCGCGCATGGGACAAGCGGATCGCCTCCACGCCCGTCGAATACCGAAACAGCGTCGCGGTTAGTTCGCCATGCTGAACCCATGGCCGTTCGACCTCATCGAAAAAGGCAGGCCGAAGGTGGGCGATGGTCATCGTGCGCGGTTCCTGAAAGCATTGATCGCGATGACGATGAGCAGGAACGCGCCCCAGATGAAGTCGATCAAGTGGTTCGAAAAGCGCATCATCTGGAAGCCGCTGGACAACAGCATGAGTGCAATCACAGCGATCGAGACCCCAAGCACCGTACCCCGCCCACCAGCTGGATTAGTGCCACCAAGAACAGCGATCAACACCGCCTGAAGCAGATAGGAGGTGCCGTAATCGGACTTCGCCGCGTTTGTTCGCCCAGACAACATGATACCCGCGATCGAGGCTAGAACGCCGGTTGTCATATAGGACAGGATGATCATCCGCTCCGAGCGGAGGCCCGCGAAGACGGCGGCTCGTGGATTGGTGCCTATCAGCATGAGCTTGGTGCCGAAAGGTGTGCGCGTAAGCACGAGGGCGATTGTTATGGCCACAAGCAGGAACAGAACCAGCGGGGCGGCAATGCCAAAGACCTTGCCATTCCCGATCATCCCCCAATAAGCGGGAAAGCCGGTAATGGCAGGCCCGCCTGTCAGCACCACGCAAAGCCCTACAAAAATCTGACCCGTGCCGAGCGTCGCCAGGATCGGCGTGATCTTTGTTTTTGCGATCAGCAGTCCATTGATGAGCCCCGCGATCAGACCAACCATCATGGCCAGCAAAGCGCCCGAGCCAACGCGCATGACCTCTTCCAGGCCGGTGGCACCTGGCTCAGCCACCATGATCCGGGTAAAGAACACACCAGCAAGAATGCCCGACAGGTTGGCGACGCCGATCACCGAAAGGTCGATCCCCCCGGTCAGCATGGCCAGCATCATCGCAATGGCGAGAATGCCGAGCTCAGGAAAAATGAAGCTGATGCTTTCGAAGTTGTAGTAGCGCAGGAACCGGCTTGGTTCGAGGAACGACATGGTCGCGAAGATCACGAGCGTAATGATCAGAAGCTGCGCGATGTTGTTGTCCCGGTCGATGATCCGGCGAAAATCGAACTTGCCCATGGGTCAGCTCCCTGCCTTCGCCTTGCGGCGGTCTCGCAAAGCCGTGACGGCGGTGGCGACGACGATAACCGCGCCCACGACGACGCTTTGCCAGGTGTTGTCGACGCGAAGGATGATGAGGCTGTTCTTGATCAGCACAAGCAGCGCGACACCCAGGATCGTGCCAAGCACCGAACCTCGGCCGCCGAAGATCGAGGCTCCGCCAAGCACGACGGCTGCAATGACATCGAGTTCATAGCCGACGAAATCACGCGGGTTTGCCAGCCAGATCATCGACGCATGCAACAAACCGGCGAAACCCGCCAGCGCACCTGCCGCAATATACACGGCATAAACGATGCGCCGGGTCGGAAAGCCCACTCGGCGGGCGGATTCCGGATCACCTCCATAGGCGTGCAAGCCGCGGCCGAGCATGGTGCGGGTCAGAAACAACCAGACCAGAACGGCAAGGCCGAGATAAACGAAGATCATCAGCGTCAACTGGCTGCCGGCGATTGAAACTGTGGATCGGCCAAAGCCGATAAGAGACTGCGGCATCCGGTCGATATTGACGATACTGGTGCCCACAAGCCCGAGCAGAAGGCCACGCACGACCGACGCGGTACCAAGCGTGACGATAAGCGGGATCATCCTGAACGTATGGATGAACACGGCATTCAGGAGCCCGCAAAACGCGCCGATGAGCGTCGCGGCGATGAATGGAAGAACGACCCCCTGATACCCGAAATGGTTCATGGCGATGACAGTCAGATACATCGCCGCCGCCGCGAAGGCTGGGAAAGAGACGTCGATGCCGCCCGAGATCATCACCAGAAGCACCGCGAGTGCCATGATGCCGATCACCACATTGGCGCGAACCAGATTGAATATATTGTCTGGCTGCCAGAATGCGGGATTGATCGCGCCGATGATGACGATCGCGGCGAGAAGGACGAGCGCGACGGCTGCCTCCGAGCGGTGCAGAAAAGCTGGAAGGCGCATCAGTCGAGCCCTTTGAGACGGGCGTGGATATCGTCTTCTTCCACGCCAACGGCTTGGATCTCGTCGATCAAGCGGCCACGATGCATCAAGAGGATGCGGTTACAATTCTGAATGAGCTCGGGCACATCATCGGAAATCATTAGCACCGCCAGCCCGTTCTCAACGGCGAGTTTACGAAGCTGTCGATGGATTTCGGCCTTGGACCCGACATCGACACCGACGGTCGGACCATTGAGGATGAGCACCTTGGGGCCGGTTTGAAGCCAGCGCCCGATAACGACGCGCTGCTGATTGCCGCCGGACAGGAGCCCGACAGCCTTTTCGATGCCAGGGGTGGCAATCCGCAACGAGGACACCGTATCCTCCGCTGCTTGAGAAAAGGCCGTTTTGTCGACAAACGGTCCGCTCGACAGTCGGTCGATCACACCGGCATTAATGTTGCGCGCAATGGACTGCGTCATGAACAGTCCCTCGGACAAGCGGTCTTCAGGCACGTAAGCGATGCCCGCGTCGATTGCCGCGTTGACATCCTTGGCTTCGATCGCATGCCCGTCGATTTCGATCCGCCCGCCGTGGTCAGGCGACAAGCCGAACAGTGCGAGCGCAAGTTCCGTCCGGCCTGAACCGAGAAGGCCTGACAAGCCCACGATCTCACCGGAGCGCAGGGAGAATGAAACATCCTCGACCCGGCCAGGAACGGAAAGACCGGAAACGGCGAGACGAATGGGCGCGTCAGAGGCTGGACCTTCGTATCGCTCGCCGCCGATATCTTGCCCGGTCATCGCCTTCGTTATGGAGCCTTCGGTGAAATCGGCGGTCGAGCCCTCGGCGACCTTGCGGCCGTTGCGAAAAATGACGATCCGCTCGGAAATTTCGAGCATCTCGCGCATCTTGTGGCTGACAAAGAGCACCGCGATCCCCTTTGCTTTGATCTCACGGACCAATGCGAAGAGACGATCGATCTCGCGACCCGTCAGCGCCGTGGTCGGCTCGTCCATGACCAGCAGACGCACCGGCGACATCAAGGCACGGGCGATGGCGACGAGTTGGCGGTCCGCGGTTGAAAGAGAACCGACCTCAGCTTCGAGATCGATGGAAACCCCAAGGCGATCCAGCGCTTCTTGTCCGATGCGGCGCGCCTCAGCCCGGTTCATCAACTGGCGCTTTTCGCCAAGGAAACGACTGAGAGCGAGATTTTCGGCAACCGTGAGGTTCGGAAACAGCGAGAAATCTTGATAAATCACCTGAACGCCGCGCGCGATTGCCTCACGCGGCGAAAGGGTGGCGATCTCTTCGCCATCGAAGACCAGCCGGCCTTGTTCAGGGCGGTAAATCCCGGAAAGCACCTTGATCAGCGTCGATTTGCCGGAACCGTTCTCGCCGGCAAGGCAGACAATCTCTGCCGGCTCGATGGAGAAATCGACATTATTGAGCGCCGTCATTCCGGGAAAGCGCTTGGTTATGGAGGTTAGTTCGATCAACGGCGCTTGCATGGCCGCTCCTTGCCTTCGCGGACGACGAAACGGGACGCTTGCGCGCCCCGTTTGAAGATTGCCGGCGATTAGAACGGATACTTGTCCATGTTCTCGGCGGTGACGCCGACCCAACCCTGCCCATAAAGCAGGTTCGCGGCACCGCCCTGCGGTGTCGTGAGGTTCTCGTAGCCACCCAGGCCAAGGTTCAAACCAGCCTTGATCTCGGCCTTCTTATCCGTGAGAGCCATGACCGCCAGGGTGTTCATTGCGTATCCGGCAACGGCCGGGTCCCAGAACTGGATGTATTGAATGTCACCATTCTTCAGATACTCGCCTGCAACCGAAGGCAGACCGGTACCAGCGAAGAACAGCTTGTCCTTCAATCCACGTTCCGCGATCAACCGTCCAGCACCGGCCGATGTCGGCATCGGACCGCCAAGAATGCCCTTCAGCTTGGGATAGGTGGTCAGCGTTTCCGACAAGCGGGTATAGTCGGTGTTGGCGTCATCATAGGTTTCGAGACGCTTCGTGGCCTGCTTCATGTTGGGGAAGTTGGCTTCCTGATAGGCAACCGCGCCATCAATCCATTCGTTCTGGGATTGGGACGTCAAGCTGCCGACCGTGGTGACATACTCACCCTCGCCGCCCATGCTCTTGCCTAGCACTTCCATCAACTTGGCGCCGTAGGCCTTATTGTCGAAGGCTTCGAGGATATAGTCCGCGTTCTTCAGGTTCGACGCCTCATGGGCGATCACCACGATGCCGCGATCACGTGCTTTCTGAAGCACAGGCTCGACGGCCTCGATGGAAAACGGGACGATCGTGATTGCATCGACTCCCTGTGCAATCAGGTTTTCAACGAGCTGCACCTGAGCGGCAGCGTCGGCAGCGCTCGGACCGACCTGCCAGACGTCGTGCCCGGTGTCCTCGCCGAACTGCTTCACGCCTTCGCGCATACGGTCGAACCAGGCGATACCGTCGACCTTCACAACGGTGGCGATAACGAACTTCTTGCCCGTCGCCTCAGCCGAAATGTCCTTGCGCGCATTCGTGGTGTCAACGACACTTTGGGCGAGTGCGGGTCCTGCCAAAAATGGCAGAACCGCCGCCAAAGCCAAGATCTGCTTTCTCATTCTACTTCCTCCCGTATGTTTCAATAAAAGATCGGACGAACACTGGCCGCTCGACATTCCTTTCCGCGAGACCGTCAGTACCCCGCCGGCGCGTCGCTTGCTCCCGATACGATGGCCACACTGGCGCTGGCACCTATGCGGTTGGCACCGGCCTCAACCATCGCAACCGCAGTCTGCGCATCACGAATACCGCCGGAAGCCTTGACACCAAGCTTGTCGCCAACGATCCGGCGCATCAGCTTGACATCATCGATCGTTGCGCCGCCAGTCGAAAAGCCCGTCGATGTCTTGACGAAGTCGGCACCGACTTCAGCTGCGATCCGGCAAGCCGTTTCCTTCTGCGCATCGTTGAGCAGTGCGGTTTCGAGAATGACCTTCAAGACCTTGCCGTGACAAGCCTCGCGAACGGCTCGGATATCGGCTTCGACGCGTGCAAGATCGCCTTCGCGAAGAGCGCCGATGTCGAGAACCATGTCGAGTTCGTCCGCACCGGCCTTTACCAAGGCTGCGGCTTCAAGCGCCTTGCTCTCCGCTCCAGACGCCCCAAGAGGAAAGCCGAGAACGGCGCAGGTCATGACTGCACTGTTCTTCAGGCGTTGGGCGACAAAGCCTGCATGGACGCCGTTGACGCAAACGGACGCAAAGCCATGCTCCAGCGCTTCGTCGCAATGACGCGCCACATCGGCCCGCGATGCGTCCGGCTTAAGCACGGTATGATCGATGAGCCCGGCGAGTTCAATGCTCGCCTCCGCAGCCTTGTTCGTGCTCATCCTATCCTCCCATCTGTGACAATCTTCACAGAATATGTGATATGTCTTCCATGAACCTGTTGACCGGTCAAGCGAACAATTTGACAATTAGCGGGATCGAATGGGATGGGCGGTTTATTAGGTCTGAGGAAAGTTAAGGTGAAGAAGCCTGAACGCTTGGCGATGCTCGCCGCACAACTGAAGGCGGAGGGCGTGCTTCACCTGAAACAGGCGGCTGAGCGTCTCGGCGTATCGGAGATGACGGTTCGGCGCGATCTCGCCGCCGCACCTGACACGTTCCATTATCTGGGCGGTTACATTCTTGCGCCCCAAACCGAGCGTGATGGTCTCTACCGGTTAGATAAGGAAAATGACGAACACGCAGAAGCAAAGGACGCGGCGTGCAGGAGGGTTGCAGCCCTGATCGCGCCTGGCGATACGATCTTCCTTGATTGTGGAACAACCACTCCGCATCTGATTGCCTATTTGCCAACCGAAGTGCCGCTAACCGTCGTCTGCTACTCGCTGAACATAGCAAACCGTTTAGCTCAGCGGCCCAACATCCGGATGATCCTGCTAGGGGGCCTGTTTCATCCCGCCGCGCAAACCTTCTCCGGCGACGAGGCGATCCACGCGATGGAGCATTTACGCATCAATCACGCGATCCTCTCAGCCGGCGGCGTACACGATCAGCAGGGCGTCACATGCTCGAACTTCAACGAGGTACCGATCAAGCAGATCGCAATGCAGCGCGCACTTCGCAAAACCTTGGTGATCGACAGTAGCAAGCTGCGAACTGTGAGACCCGCCTTTTTCGCAAAGATCAGTCAGTTCGACGAAATCGTAACCGAAAATGGATTGCTCCCGAGAGCTAGTCATCAAGGAGCTTAATCAAGCTTCTTACATCTGGCGCTTGGTGGGAATGGCGCCTACCAGCGCTCATTCCACCACGAAAGACGACGCCTTGCAGTTCGCACTCGTGTTCATCGGTTACCTCGCCGGAGTAAATCTGCTCGCCTATGCTGCGATGGTGCTCGACAAGAGCAAGGCCAGGAAAGGCGCAAGACGCATTCGCGAAACAACGCTTCTAAACCTGGCTTTGATCGGCGGTAGCTTCGGAACCGTAATTGCGCAGCAGACGATCCGGCACAAGACGCAAAAAAAGCCCTTCCGTTCGCGGCTCCGCGGCATCATCCTGTTTCAGGCATTTGTCGTCGTCGCACTCACTTTGGCTTTGATCATGACAGGATTGCCTGAAGCTCTGTTGCAACGCATCGCGTCGTTTGATTGATCGGCGTGCCCGGCTACGTCATCGCCGACGCCCACCTGCCGGCCATATTGACAAGCAAATCAATCTACATCCTCCTTGCTCTTGCTTTCGGCTAGCATCGCCGAGCATTTTGGGAGGAATGCATGACCAAGCTTTTCACCGCTTCTGGAGCGGGTTCATACCGACTTTCGCGCCGTCATTTGCTCGTCGTTGGTGCAGCGGGAGCAGGCACCCTGCTTCTTCCGTCTCTGCCAGCGCTTGCTGCCGATAAGCCAAAAATCGGTCTCGTCATGAAGTCGCTCGCAAACGAATTCTTCAAGCAAATGCAGGCGGGCGCAGAAGACTACGCCGACAAAAACACCGACAAGTTCGAGTTCGCCGCCGTCGGCATGAAGGACGAGCGCGATTTCGCCGCGCAGGTGGATGCGATCGAGAACTTCATCACGCAGCAGTTCAACGTCATCGTGCTGGCGCCAGCGGACTCCAAGGCCATGGTAACCCCGGTGAAGAAAGCGCTGGAAGCAGGCATCAAGGTCATCAATATCGATGTCGCCCTGGATGAAGAGGCCAAGAAGCAGGCAGGCGTAGATTTGGCCTTCTTCGGACCCGACAATCGTGAAGGCGCTAAGCTCTCCGGCATGGCACTTGCTCAAGATCTCGGCAAAGGCGCCAAGGTCGTCATTCTCGAGGGCAATCCGGAAGCTGACAATGCCAAGGAGCGCAAGAAGGGCTTCGACGATGCAGTTGCAGCAGGAGGTTTGACCCTCCTAGACTCCAAGACCGCGCATTGGGAAACGGAAGAAGCCAATACGTTGATGACCAATTTCCTGACGCAGTATCAGGACATCCAGGGCGTGATGGCTGCCAACGACTCGATGGCGCTTGGTGTGGTCAAGGCGCTGGATGCGGCTGGAAAGTCCGGCCAGATCAAGGTCGTGGGCTTCGACAATATTCCTGCCGTTCAGCCGCTGATCAAGGCAAACAAGATGCTTGCCACCATTGATCAGTTCGGCGCCCAGATGGCAGCAATGGGCATCGACTATGGGCTTGCGGAACTAGCCGGAGAGAAACATTCCGGTTGGGTCAAGACCGATATCAAACTGATCACGGCCAAGAACCTGTAAGAAACTCAGCAATCGCGGGGGAAGCGCTTGATCGAGCGCTTCCCCTTCCGTGCGCACGGTTTCAGGGGAACGGTCTATGCAGTCAGCCGATATCATTTTAGACCTGCAGGGTGTCGGGAAAATCTTTCCGGGCGTGGTCGCGCTCGAAGGGATCAGCCTTCAGCTTCGACGAGGCGAGACCCACGTCGTGCTGGGCGAAAACGGTGCCGGCAAGTCGACGCTCATCAAGCTGCTCGCCGGCATCTATCAGCCTGATTCCGGCGAGATCCTTTTGGACGGACATCCTTACAGGCCCAAAACGCCTCATGACGCGCAGGTTCATGGGATCCGTATCGTTCATCAGGAACTCAACCTGCTGCCTTATCTCTCGATCGCCGAAAACCTGATGCTGGAGCATCTTCCAAGGCGAAGGTTCGGGATGGTGGATCGAGCCGCGCTGAACCGCCACGCCAAGGACCTTCTGGCTCAGGTCGGTCTGGCCGTGGACCCTCGTACGCTGGTTGCCGAGCTTGGTGTCGCCCAGATGCAGCTGGTGGAGATCGCCAAGGCTGTTGGCTACGACAGCAAACTGTTGGTGCTGGACGAACCAACGGCAACCCTGACGCCGCCGGAAATCGAACGCCTGTTCGTCATCATCAAGCGCTTAAAGGCCAAGGGCGTTACGATCGTCTATATCTCACACCGGCTACACGAAGTCTTCGAGATCGGCGACCGAGTGACCGTTCTTCGCAATGGTCGACTGATCGAGACGAGTGACCTGGAGGGACTGACCGTTCCCCATCTCGTGCGCAAGATGATCGGCCGCGACATTGCCGACGAATATGGCTTCGACCCGGAGATCGTGCCGGGTGCCGTTGCGCTCGACGTCAAAGAACTGAAGCGAAAATCGGACTCGACGCCAGTCTCCTTCTCGGTCCGCCACGGCGAAATCGTTGGCGTCGCAGGGCTGGTTGGATCCGGACGCACGGAGGTGATGCGCGCGATCTTCGGCGCTGATGCTAAGACAGCCGGGGAAATCAGGGTCGAAGGCAAGCTGACGAAAATCGGTTCTCCGCGAGACGCCGTGAAGGCCGGCATCGGCTTCCTCACCGAGGACCGAAAGAGCCAAGGGCTGCTCCTCGACATGCCCGTAGATATTAATTGCACGATCACCGACCTGAAGAAGGTATCGCGAAGCGGGTTGCTGAATCGACGCGAAGAAAGGTCTGCATCAGGCAAACTGGTGAACCAGCTGCGGGTCAAGACGGCTTCCACCGACACACCGGTGCGCAACCTGTCCGGCGGCAACCAGCAGAAGGTCGTTCTCGCCAAATGGCTGTTCCGGGGCACGTCCACCCTGATCCTCGACGAGCCGACACGCGGCGTCGATGTCGGCGCGCGACGTGAAATCTATCAATTACTGTGGATGTTGGCTGCTGCCCAAAAGGCGATCGTCATGGTTTCCTCCGACCTGCCCGAACTGATCGGCATGTGCCATCGCATCATCGTTTTTTCCAACGGCAAGCTTGTGGGCGAGTTGCCCCGGTCGCAGTTCGACCAGGAACGGATCCTGTCGCTAGCCTATCAGGAGCATGTCCAGTCATGACCGACCTGCCCACTTCTCGCGACCGTAATCCCACTGCCGACCGCTTCAAGGTGAAGCGCTTCCTTTTACGCGACGCCGGCGTCTTTCTGGCGCTGGTTGTGATCACCGCCGTCTTCTCGTTCAGCGCGCCCTACTTTGCCACGTCGGGCAACGCGCTCAAGATCTTCGTCCAGATCGCCATCAACACGGTGCTTGCCGCCGGCATGACCTTTGTCATCTTAACCGGCGGTATCGATCTGTCTGTTGGCTCGGTTCTGGCGCTTTGCACTGTGGTCGGCGCGCTGATCATGACGTCGGGCATGGAGCCCGCTTTGTCGATTCCGTTGGCAATCCTGGCCTGTATCGCAATGGGCGGAGCGTGTGGATACATCAACGGCAGGGTTTCGACCTACTGGAGGGTGCCGTCGTTCATCGTCACTTTGGGTATGCTCAATATCGCGGCAGGTGCGGCGCGGGTGGTGTCCGACAACTCCACCATCACCGGTTTGCCCCAAGGCTTCGTTGATTTCGGTAACCTGATCATTGGCGGCTTTCTACCTTCGATCTTCTTGGTCGCGGTCGCGGTGATCGCCGTCGGCTGGTTCATCCTCCGCTTCACGGTTTTTGGCCGCATGATCTATGCCGTCGGCGCCAATGACGAAGCAGTGCGCCTGTCAGGCCACAATCCCGATTCGTACAAGATTGCCGCCTTCACCATTTCCGGCGTCACCGCAGGCGTGGCGGCGATCGTTTACCTGCTGCGCTTGAACATCGGCAGTCCGATCGCTGGCGTTGGCTATGAGCTGAACGCGATCGCAGCCGTCATCATCGGCGGCACCAGCCTGTTCGGCGGCAAAGGCTCCATAATCGGCACCCTGGCCGGCGCCTGTATCCTCCAGGTCCTGGCCACTGGTCTTCAACTGCTGGGCATTGGAGACAACTATAAACCGATCATCATCGGCGCCGTGATCATTCTTGCCGTAATCGTCGATACCTATCGCGAGAAGCTGTTGCGCAAGATGAGGTAGCTCATAGCAGAATGCGAAGTGTGTCCATCAAAGGTCCGCATCAAGTTCGGACCAGATT
Organism: Tianweitania populi; assembly: GCF_014652875.1. GTDB lineage: Bacteria > Pseudomonadota > Alphaproteobacteria > Rhizobiales > Rhizobiaceae > Tianweitania > Tianweitania populi. The sequence continues at coordinate 1,679,579 of NZ_BMZQ01000001.1, forward strand.
GTGTCGCCAATTTTCTCATCAGGTTTGATCGACATCAAGGGCACCAAATCCCCGGTGTGCGATCCCCAATACGGGAGGTCAGAAAGCGGGCGGTTGCCTGCGATGTCCGAAGGACACGGAAGTGCTTACACATGCTACGGCGGTATACCGCTACTTGAAGGAGGCAGTCCCCTTCAAGATCATCCCAGCCGTGATTACAACAGTCGTGCTGTTGACCCTGCTGGCCATTCCAGCGCCTGCCGGCCTCGACGAAAATGGCTGGGTTATGCTGGCGATCTTTCTCACCACGATCCTGGCGATCATCCTGAAAGTCATGCCGATCGGCGTAATGGCGCTGATGGCGATCGTCATCGTTTCGCTGGCCAAGGTAACGTCACCGACCTCGAAGGCCGCTGTTGCCGACGCCCTCAGCAGCTTTGCCAATCCCCTGATCTGGCTGATCGTCATCTCGATCCTGATCTCTCTTGGCCTAAGGAAAACGGGGCTTGGCCGTCGCGTCGGCCTCATCTTCATCGCCCTTCTGGGAAAGCGCACGCTCGGAATCGGCTACGGGCTGGTGTTCTGCGAGCTTGTGCTGGCGCCATTCACGCCCAGCAACACGGCGCGTGGCGGCGGCATCATCCATCCGATCATGAAGTCCATCGCCAACGCGTTCGATTCGGATCCCGCCAAGGGCACGCAAGGCCGTGTCGGCACCTATCTTGCGCTGGTGAACTATCATGCCAATCCGATTTCTTCGGCCATGTTCCTGACCGCGACCGCTGCCAATCCGCTTGCCCTGGACTATGTCTCCAAGGCTACGAACGGTGCGCTTCACCTGACCTGGACAACTTGGGCGCTGTGCATGCTCGTACCAGGCCTCGTGGCCATGTTCGTCATGCCGCTTGTGTTGTTTGTGCTTTCGCCTCCAGAACTCAAGAAGACGCCTGACGCCGTCACCTATGCCCGTGGAGAACTGGCCCTCATGGGTCCGGTATCGCCCAAAGAGCTGATCATGATCGGCACGTTCCTCATGCTGCTTGTTCTATGGGCAAATGTTCCGGCCATGATTTTCGGGGCCGCATACACGCTCGATCCGACCATGGTGGCAGTCCTCGGTTTGTTTGCCCTGTTGATTACCGGCACGATCGACTGGAATGACGTTCTCGGAGAAAAGAGCGCCTGGGATACGCTGATCTGGTTCGGCGCGCTGGTCATGATGGCCGATCAACTGAACAAGCTTGGAGTCATTGCTTGGTTTTCCGAGGGAATGAAGAACGCCATCGTGACGGCCGGGCTTTCCTGGCAGCTTACGGCTGCGGTTCTTGTCCTCATCTTCACCTTCGCGCACTACATGTTCGCAAGTGCCACAGCCCATGTCAGCGCCATGATGCTCGCCTTCCTGCTGGTCGGCGCCAGCCTGATACCGGCCGAATACCAGGCGCCTTTCATGCTGATGATGGTGGCCGGCTCGACGATCATGATGACCTTGACCCATTATGCCACGGGCACATCGCCGATCATCTTCGGCAGCGGCTACATCACCATGGGCAAGTGGTGGGGTGTGGGCTTCGTGATGTGCGTCATCGAACTGGCGATCTTCGCCGTGGTCGGCGGCGTCTGGTGGCGCGTTCTCGGCTACTGGTGACACGCCAGTCGCCGGCCACGAACTGACCGACGCCAATGTTCGGTCAGTTCGCACTCCGACTTCGATGCAAAAACCAAAAGGGCGATGATCAACTCATCGCCCTTTCTCTTACGGAAGTATGCTCGACTTCAGTTGATTGAAGAACCGCTGGCCGCTTACTGCACGCCGACTGCTTGATCCTCGCCGCCGCTTCCAGCCGCAGGCTTGTGAAACTGGCGCCGATATTCCGAGGGTGACACGCCAACCTCCTTCTTGAAGGCTTTGCAGAAGTAGTTGGCATCCGTGTAGGACAGGTCCAGCGACACGTTGGTAATGGGCAGATCGCTGTTTTGCAGCAGTTCCTTGGCACGCTCCATACGTTGTGCCTTGAGGTAGGAAATGAAGGTCATATTCATTTCCTTGCGGAACAACCGGCTGAGATAGCACGGGCTGACATTGGCGAAATCGGCCGCGTCTTCCAGTGAGATACCCTTTTGGACATTGCGCTCGATGAAGTGTAGAACCGTCTGGATCCGCTGTGCTGCCGGTCCGCCACGTTCGTCGCTGGCTTCAAACAGCATGTCCGTGACCTGGCTGAACAGTTCCTGGACCTTGTAATGGCTGCGCGCATCGAGCCGTTGGCTGCCGAGTTCATCCACCTGGCGCGCAAGAACCGGCGGGAGATCGCGCCCGGACTGCGCGAGGATGTTGATCAGGATTTCGATGAGGTCGAGGACGTCGTGACGCGGAGCGGTTTCGCGATGCGCGTAGATCGTTTCCAGCCGCCGCCGCACCAGCTTCAAACAGTCGCGATAGGCGCGCTGTTCGACATGAGCGAGGATGCGCTCACGAATATTCTTGCCGTCTTCGCCGGGATCAGCGAGCGGCTGCGCCACCTCGGCTGAGCTTTTGTCCGGATGGAGTTCGGCCTGGGATTGTGCGATGGCTGAAGCTTGGCAATTGCGCACGGCTTCGAGCAACGCCTCGGTCCTCACCGGCTTCAGCAGAAAGCCGTCGGCCTTGAGCTGGATCGCAGATTGCATGATCTCAAAGTAGTCATAGGCCGTGACGATCAGAACCTTGGTCGGCAAATGCCGGTCGCGGATCATCTGCAGAAGTTCCATCCCGTTGGGACGTGGGATCTTGATGTCGAGCAGGATGAGGTCGATTTTCTGCGTATCCAGCAGGTGCAGAGCTTCGGAGCCGTTTTTCGCCTCACCTACGATATGAACGTCTTCGATGTTGCGCTCGAGGATAGATCGCACGGCACGGCGTTCCAGTTCCTCGTCTTCTACCAGGGCGATGTTGAACATTGATCTTCCAGTATGGGATGCGGCGCGAGGGTTGTGACGGCGGAAGCCGTCAGAACTCGGCGGGATCGAACGTCATGGGGAAGCGCAGCCGCACCAGCGTGCCGCGTCCGTGGCGATAGGGGCTGACAATCTCCAGCCCGTGATCGGCACCGAAATAATAGCGCAGCCGGCTGTCGACATTGTAGATGCCAATGCTCTTGCGATCGCCATGATCCGCTTCGCCGCGCAACACTTCCTGCTTGCGCTCAGGCGTAATGCCGTCACCATTGTCTACCACGTCCACGATCAGGTCGGCGCCATCGGTGTAAGCGGTCACATCGATCAAGCCGCCGCCTTCACGCGGTTCGATCGCATAGTTGATGCAGTTTTCAACGATGGGCTGCAGAACCATGAAGGGACAAAGGACCTGCATGAACTCTTCCGGCACGTTCAGCGCGAACTCGAACCGGTCGCCGAGGCGCAGCTTCAGGAGGTGCAGGTAGTTGCGCATGTGGTCGACTTCCGTGCGCAAGGGCACGAATTGCGAGCCGTTCTTCTTCAGGATGTAGCGCATCATGTCCGAGAAGGCGTAGACGGTATTCTCGGTCTGCTTGGCATCCTCGACAAGGGCGAGGCGTCCAATCGTGTTCAAGACGTTAAACAGGAAATGCGGGTTTACCTGATAGGACAAAGCCTGCAGTTCGGCCTCGCGCAGAAGCTTTTCCAATTCGGCGCGCTTCTTCGACTCTTCGGCCAGGCGCAAATTGTTGGCGTAGAGTTCCTCCGTGACACCTTTCGAGTAGCTTTCCTCGACGATGTGGGAAGCGATGTAGAAGAGGGAATAAGCGGCCGAGCGGAGCCTTTCATAGGTCACTTCGGCAACGCGGCTGTGCAGTTCAAGCAGTTGCGGATCCTCGCTCCACGACGCTTCCGTGGGGAAGATGTCCGAAAAGTCCACGAGGCCGGGCGCAACTTCATCCGGGGCAAGCTTCACCTGGCCACAGATCACTGCGCCAAGATACTCACCCCGCACGATGATCGGTGCTGCGAAATCCACCAGCTGGGCATGGCACCTGTAGATCGAGGGCTCACCGGTCGAAAGGGCGGTCTTTCCCCCAACAGCATCACAGTGGAAACAGCGTCCGCGCCATTCGCCACGTGCGCGGACCGATTGGCAGAAGCTGGAAAATCCTGACGGCTTGGTGACCGGCACGCCTTCGGGATCGACGATCACCATCGCCACCCCGACTGCGACGCTGAAATTGTCCTGAACCTTCTGGAGCATATCGGTGCTCATCAGTTCAAGAAGGCGTTTGCGCTGAGCGGCCGCTGCGACCGCTGCCTCGTCAGGAACGCTATAGGCCTTTACTGCAAGGAGTTCGGGGAAAAGCGCCCGTTCGAGGATGGTACTCCGCAGAGCTTCCTCAGTTTCTCCGCTCGATCCGTTCGTTCCCATGGCCACACCTCAGTCATTCGTCCGAAGTGACCATACGAGGCGGTTTTTTCAAAAATGGGACGGCGTAGCTGAAGTGCTTCGATCATCCCTGACACGCTGAGTGGAAAAACTTCGCGTATCACTTCCGCAAGTGAGTCCGTATCGACCTTCGAATTACCCTCGAGCGATACACCAACCATTTCAGGGGTTTTCTGACCTATCGCAAATGCGAGCGAAATTTCGCACTTTTTTGCGAGCCCGGCCGCCACAACGTTCCTGGCGATGTAGCGGGCCATGTAAGCGCCGGTGCGGTCGACTTTCGTGGCGTCCTTGCCCGAAAATGCGCCGCCGCCATGACGGCCAATCCCGCCATAAGTGTCGACGATGATCTTGCGCCCGGTCAGCCCCGTATCGGCAGCAGGCCCGCCTTTCACGAAGCGGCCGGTTGGATTGATGAGAATGCGCGTGTCGCGCCGCAGCCACGGTCCCATCACAGGTGCGATGACCTCGGTAATCACACCGCGCAAGAGATCTTCCTGCGAAACGTCGTTTGTGTGCTGTGTGGAGACGACGAGCCCGATCAAACGTTCCGGCTTGCCTTCGGCATCATGCGCGAAGGTCACCTGCGCCTTACCGTCAGGGCGCAACCAAGGCAGCAACCCGCTCTTACGCGTTTCGGCCAGCTTCTCCGTCAGCCGATGCGCATAGTGGATGGCCACGGGCATGGAGCTTTCGGTTTCGTCGGTGGCGTAGCCATAGAAGATGCCTTGGTCACCGGCGCCGAAATCGTCGTCCTGCACAACGCCCTGCGCGATGTCGGGCGATTGTTCGTGCAGATCGGTCAGGATGAAGCAGGTATCGGCATCGAAGCCCAGATCTGGATCCGTGTATCCAATGCGTCGGATCACGTTGCGGACGATGCCGAGCACGTCGACCTTGGTGTTTGACGTGATCTCGCCAGCCACATGAACCACATTGCCAGACACCATGACCTCAGCCGCAACCCGCGCCATCGGGTCCTGCGCCAGATGCGCGTCGAGGATTGCATCCGAGATTTGGTCGCACACCTTGTCGGGATGGCCTTCCGTGACGGACTCGGACGTCGTGTAGCGTGCGACCATGGTCGCCTCCTGTCTTCCGTCGGGAGCTTCCCTGCCCCCGACCTACCTATTCCCGTCAGCCGCCGATAACGCAGTTGAAGCCTAGTTCCTCGACCACGGCCTTGAACGGCGCCATGTCTTCCGGCGTCAGGTTCGGCGCATCGCACATCGGATAAGGGCGTCCGAGTAGCTCGTACTTGTTCTCGCCATAGGTGTGGTAGGGCAGCAGATGCACCGTGTTCACGCCCGGCATGAGCTTGGCGAAATTGCCGATGGCCGAGATCGCCTGGACATTGTTATTGACGCCCGGCACCACCGGAATGCGCACGACGACATGGGTCAGCGCAGCGATGCACAGCGCGTTCTCCAAAATGATGCGGTTGTCGATGCCGGTGGCTGCCTGGTGAACCGCCGGATCGATCGACTTGAGGTCCATCAGCACATGATCCACATGCGGGATCACATCACGCACGATCTCGCGCGTGGTGCAGCCAGTGGTTTCCATGGCCGTGTTCCAGCCCTGCTCATGGCAGGCCATCAGCAGCTGCTTGGCAAAGGCATGCTGGAACAGCGGTTCGCCACCGGAAAGCGTGACGCCTCCCCCTGAACGGCGATAATGATGAGCATCCTTGCGCAACTCCTGCATGACCTCGGCCACGCTCATCCGCTTGCCAACGCGCTTCAGCGCCTCGGTCGGGCAAACCTTCGTGCACTCACCGCACTTGATGCACTTCTTGCGATCCACAAAGCCGGGATTCTCGTATGCCAGCGCGTTTGTCGGACAGACAGGGATACACTGGCCGCACTTGATGCAGGCCGAAGGACGGAAGAACAGTTCGGGTTCGGGATTCTGCGATTCCGGGTTCGAGCACCACAGGCAGCGCAAGGGGCAACCCTTGAGGAAAACGATGGTGCGGACGCCCGGACCGTCATGGATGGAATAGCGCTGGATGTCGAATACCGTGCCTTCCTTCTCATAGTCGATCGTGTTCATGGATGTATGCCTTTGCTTGCCGTGCGGCGCCCTGAGGGCACCGGCGCAGCGTTCTAGAATGCGGCCTTCTGCACGCTTTCGATGGTTTCCATCGCCAGCTTCACGGAGGATGTTTCGCCAAGGACGGCCAGCGACGTGACGTGCTGGGGGCAAGTGCCGTAGATCTCGACCGCGAAGACGTCGGCGGCTTTCAGCGCCAAGTCCGAGAAGTAGAAGAGATCAGCCACGGACACCTGCATCAATCCGATGGAGTCCACACGATTGGCCTGAACCCAGGCGCGACCATGTGGCGGCATGCGACGCTGCAGCATCTGCAAAGCGTCGGGATGCGGGGCGTTGATGATACGGTGCGTCATAACTGATCTCCTCGATTATGCTTTTCCCGGTGTTTGCCGGGCTGAAGCCCTTTCCCGCCTCAGCGGACGTTGAGCGCCTCGGCCATCACGCATTTGCGACGGCGGGCAAACGACTTCGGCGAAGTCAGGCCCTCGCCGGTTGGTCCGGCGATGGTGAAGGTCGTGTAGCCCTCGCCGCCGACGCCGATGCCGGCATAGGACGGGCCGTTCTTCACGAAGATCGTGGTCTGGATCAGCTTGGCCATCTTCGTCATCTTGCGGACGTTGGTGGAGTGGATCATCGCGGTGTGGCGGTTGCCGTTTTCCAGTTCGACGGCAAGGTCGATCGCCTCGTCGACATGGGCCGCACGCACCAGCGGCAGGATCGGCATCATCAGTTCTTCGCGAACGAACAGGTGTTCCTTCGGCAGTTCGATCAGGATGACGCGGATCTCGGGGCCGACGGTGATGCCGACCTTGTCGAGCAGGTAAACGGCGCTCTTGCCGACGCAGTTTGTCTGCGGCCCGCCCTTGGGCGTCAGAACCAGCTCTTCGAGCTTCTTGATGACTGCCGGATCCTTGACGAGATAGGCGCCGTTCTTCTGCATCTGCGAAATCAGGAAGTCGGCGATCTGAGCGACCGCGATCACTTCCTTTTCGGCGATGCATGGCAGGTTGTTGTCGAAAGAGCAGCCATTGACGATGTCCTTGGCGGCCTTCTCGATATCGGCGGTTTCATCCACCACAACCGGTGGATTTCCGGCACCGGCACCGATCGCCTTCTTGCCGGTCGACAGCACCGTCTTGACGATCGACGGGCCACCGGTGGCAACCAGCATCCGCACCTTGGGATGGGTCATCATCGCATTGGTGTTGTCGATCGAGGGAGCCTGCACCGTGACCACCAGGTTTGCGGGCGCGCCGAGGGTGGCGAGCTTGCGGTTGATCATCTTCACAGCCAGGAGCGATACGACCTTGGCGCGCGGATGCGGGCTGAACACGGCCGAGTTGCCGGCTGCCAGCATGCCGATCGAATTGCAGATAATCGTTTCCGTGGGGTTGGTCGTCGGCGTGATGGCGCCGATCACGCCGAAGGCGGAATATTCCACCAGCGTCAGACCATCGTCGCCGCTGACCGCTTCGGTCTTGAGGTCTTCGATGCCCGGCGTCTTCATCGCGGCCAGACGGTTCTTGATGATCTTGTCTTCGGCATTGCCCATGCCGGTCTGCTCGACCGTCATGCGCGAAATGCGCTCGAGAAAGGCCTGATCGGTGAAGACTTCGCGAATGCCGTCGACGAAGCTCTTGCGAGCCGACATCGAGCAGAACACGTATTGGCGATACGCTTCGGCAGCGGCCTCGACGGCCTCGTCCATGGTTGCGAAGACGCCATCGCCGAGCGTTACGGCTTCTTCATCGGAGATCGAGAAGGACACCAGTCCATCTGTCGGTTCGCAACCGGTGCAACCGGTGCAATCGGTTCCGCCAGTCGGGCAATGATCGCTGAAGGGTGTGATTGCCAGTGGCTCAGGCTTGGGAGCCGCCTTCGTGCCGGCCATTTCCGCCATGATGCGGGCGACGGTGTCGTCGATCGAAGACGATGCAGCAGGGGTAGCCGGCGCAGGAGCCGGGGCGCGAGCGGGGGCGATTGGAGCGGCGGTTGGCGCCGGGACAATCGCCGAAACGGGGGAGCCCGAGAAGCCGGCGAGTACGCGGCTGACGGCGTCGTTGATGTCTGTGTCGTTCATAGTCCTGTTCCTTCCTCGGGGAGCGTTCCCCTTGCTTCGGAAAATGTATTGAGCGCATGGCGAGCGATGATCATGTCCTCGTCCACTGTGCCGCCACTGATGCCGATCGCGCCGATCACGACGCCGTCGACGCGGCAGGGAATGCCCCCGCCGAAAAGAACCACCTGCCCCCCATTCGGCCCGCCGGTCTGTCCGACACCGAACAGCATGCCGCCGGGTTGCGCCTTCTGACCGAGCTCATCCGAGCCCATGCGGTAGGCCGCGGCCGTCCAGGCCTTGCCCTGTGCAAGCTGGGTGCTCGCAGGCAGGCTGCCTTGCATGCGATGGAACAGGATCAGGCCGCCTTGCGCATCGGCAACCGCGATGCAAACGGGGAGGCCCATGATGCGGGCGCAGGCTTCCGCGCCTTCCGCCAGCAGCTGCGCATCGGCAAGCGTCAGGCTGCCAGGCGCGGTTGATGGGAGCTGCCGGAGCTTGGTGAGTTCGGCGCGCAGCACCGTTGCGATCCGGTCCATGTCAGGGGCGACCGTCACGATCAGACCTCCACCTGCCCATCGGTTTCGACCGTATCGACGATCCCCACGATGCAGGCATCCACCACCGAATTCTGCAGCGTGCCGGCGCGGCGACCGGCGCTGCCGGTGGTTACGATGACGATTTCGCCCTTTCCGGCGCCCACCGTATCGATGGCGATGGAGGTGCTACCCGCCGGCTCCAGCCGCTCGTTAAGACGTGCGACGATCAGAAGGATCGAGCCCGACAGGCTGATGTCCTTGGTGGTTGCGACCACCCGTCCGATGACCTTGCCTAGATACATGGTCTTGTTCTCACTCTCTCACGAGCCGGATTTCACGGCCGCGCAGTTCTTCTGCTGCGGCCGGCGTCACGATCACGCCCTGGCCCAGATGCAGTTCGGTTTCGGCGAGGCCGCGCGCTTCGCGCAGGCCGAACACGCCGGATTGTTTGATGGTGGCCGATGCTTTCAACACGGCGGCCTGCCTCAACGGTGCCGCTGCCCCCGTGACCGCGGATGCAAGCCGGGCAGCCCAAGGCAGCTCGATCCCGTAGTCCGCAAGCGCCTGCAGGTGCCGGCTCATCGTCGCTTGGTAAGCGGGCGTCGGCAGCAGTCCGCGTTCGCGGCGGTCACGGCTGCCGGGGCAGACGCCGTCACGGGCGGCGATGATGCGGCTGCCGCGTTCAATCGCGCCTTGCATCAGCGCCGAAAGCGGTTCGTCGGCAATGCCGAGCGCGACCTTGGCGGCAAGCGTGATGCTCAGCGCCGGAACCAGCACGAGTGCATTGCGCGCCAGAAGATCACCGACCGCACCATTGGCGCCCGCCGCGTTCAGATCTGCAAGCCGTCCATTGCCGAGCCACAGCGCTTCCGGTGCGCACATCACTTCAAATGACCAGCCCGCACCACGTAGTTGGCGCAATTGGCCGAGTGCAGCGTCAAGGCCGAGGTCGATCCCTGCAAACAACACCAGCGCCGAGCGCGTGCGTTCGCGCATCCGCTCGATAATGCGGTCGGACAGAAGATCGATAAGGATCCGGTTGAGCCTGTCGTCGAGGTGCGTCATTGCCGCCCCCCATTGTCGAACATGGCGATGCCAAGCGGGGTCACCAGCAGCGGCTCTACCGGTTTGATGACGCGGCGGCCGGTATGTTGGGCCATGACCGCCTCGAACTCTGTGAAGGAGCAGGCGCCGCCAACCACATAGATCGTTTTCACGTCAGGGTGGTTTGCCAGGAACCGGGCCACGATCGTCGACATCTTGTCGACCACCGGACGAACCAGCGCGAAGACGTCACGTTCGTTGCGTGGATCGAGCTTCTCGATTTCCGCGTCTTCGAACAGGAGTTTCTTTGCGCCAGCCAGCACCAAGGTCATGTGCGTGCCGCCGGTTGCCTCGTCGAAGACGGCGATCACTTCGCCATTCTTCAGAACCGAGATCCCCGTCGTGCCGCCGCCGACATCGACCACAGCGCCATCTTTCACGCCCAGAAGCCGGGCGGCAGCGGTGGGTTCGTCGACGATCTCGACAAGGTGCAGATCGGCAGCCTCGACGACGTTGCCGATGGCCTTTGCATTGCCGGGACGAATGCCGGGCGGAATGGCGGTGGCGGCCTGTTGCAGCGGCTGACCGAGGCGCTGTTCCAGATCCGCCTTCATCTTGCGGACGGCGTGAACTGCGCCGATGTAATCAACCACGATCCCGTCCCGCACAACGGTCGAGCGGAAGGTGGCGCCGGCAACCGGGTTGTTCTGCGCATCCGTGACCGCGAGCACGAGATTGGCCGTGCCCAGGTCGACACCCACCTTCAGCGGGCCGGGTGCCCGGTCCGACGCGGGCACGACCGTGCCTTTGCGGACCAGTTTCCCAAATGCCTGAAGTTTGTTGTCGACGATGGACATGGGTTTCTTCCGCTCAGGCCTTGCGAATGCGCACGAGCACGTTGTTCTTTAGCCCGAAGGCGTTGGCTTCCTCGACATCGATATGCATCTCGGGAAGAGAGGCCTCTGCGGCCCGGATCGTCACGTGGTTCATGATGCCGCCGCGCACGCCATCGACGATGACATCGACTTCGTCGCCGTTCTTCACGCCGAGCTTTTCGGCATCGGACGGCCGCATGTGGATGTGGCGCAGCGCAACGATCACGCCGCTGTCCTTCTTCACCGTGCCGTAAGGGCCGACCAGTTCGACGCCGGCACTTTGTTCCAGCTTGCCTGACATGCGCATCGGCGGCTTGATGCCGAGCGTGAAACCGTCGGCGATCGAAATCTCGATCTGGGTTTCCTTACGCAGCGGACCAAGGACGCGAACCTTCGCGATCTGGCCCTTGGGTCCGCGCAGCACGAGCGTTTCTTCGGCGGCATACTGGCCCGGCTGTTTCAGCGCGCCCATGCGCGTGAGGTTTGAACCCGGGCCGAACAGCGCATCCATATCGGCGCGCGAAAGATGGATGTGGCGGTTGGAAACGCCGATCGGCACCAGCCAAGGATCCGTTTCCGCCGTGGTCTCGTTCTTCTGGCCGGTTTCTGCGGCCGCTGCCAGACCCTGCGCCAGAAGTCTGGCGACGATTTCATCGAGCACCGAGCGCGTGATTTCCATTTTGTCTTGTCCTGCTCATCCTGCCCGGCGATCTGGTCGGGCGTCTTTCGGAGCCTGCAGGCGGATTGGTTTCAAGCCGTTCCGCCGGCTGGCGTGGTCTGCGTTATCGCCTACGCTGATGTCTATCCGGCCGCTGGGGTGGTGTGCTTTGCGGCAGATCAATTGGCTCGGAAACATCGGTCGGCGGTGGCGGATTTCCGTAGGCCGTCGGTTCTGCGAAGGTGGGTTCGATCACCGGCGAAGCGGGCGTTTCAGCCTGGCCGGAGGTTTCGGATGGTGCCGTTTCGACAACCTGCGGGGTTGGCGCAGGCGCGGCCGAAGGCTCTTCCTGCACCGCTGTGGCGACAGGTTCGGCGCGGGTTGGTTCGGGACGCTTGATCCCGACGGTTTCGCGGCTGTCCACGATTTTCGTGAGATCCAGGGAGGGCCGTGCGATGACCCGGGTTGCTACAACCTGTCCCACACGCGCGGCCTCCGCTTGCGCGGCGGAAATGGCAGCCTGGACGGCTCCCACGTCACCGCGAAGTTTGACGACCGCCATGCCGTCGCCCTTGCTCAGTTCGTAGCCGACAAGCGTGACATTGGCCGATTTCACCGCGGCGTCCGCGGCAGCGATGGCCGCTGCCAGGCCGATCGTCTCGATCAATCCAAGACTTTCCTGCGACATGACGGTCTCCTTTCAGTTCAAATGTACGGCTTGGTCGCGGATGCGACGGGAGCCGGGTCGAGCGTGCCGAGGACCTGCTTGCCCACGTCGCGCGCAGCGCGGATAGCCTGGCGAACGGCGCCGGAGTCACCCGAGAACATGAAGATCGCCTCGTTCGAGTAGCTCGTGCCGCCATTGCCCGGCGTCGCGTAGGCGACAGGCACCACGGTTGCGGCCTTGGTGGCGGTGTCGGCCATCAAGACGCCGATTGCAGCGGGGCAGCCGACGGTGATGCCGAAGGCCTGGCCGATCGGCGCGCCGAAAGCCTTGTTCAGCGCGAAGCTGGCACGAGCGGTGTACTGGAACTCCAGATGCCCGGCCGGCGTGCCGTAAACGTCGCCGAAGGTGCGGTCGAGTTCCGACAGCGTGACTTCAACGGCGCGGCGGGCGTCGGAAACGTCTTCGGCTCCGAAGACGATCAAGCTGCCGTGGCCGCCGCCGCCTTCCGTATCGCGCGGCAGTTCGATCAGAACCACTTCGCTGTTGGTGGCTTTTACGGCTTCGTCGGCTGCAAAGATCTGCGGGCCGGCGCCGGTGCGTCCGCCAACGATGCCGATCGACCGGTACTTCTTGTCGATCTTCATCTGCTCGTGAAGCAGCGGGTCCACATTCGCGATCACCAAACCGACCGTGTGGCCGTTTGCGGTGCCGACGAATTCGGTCAGGTTGCAGGCTTTAGGGGCCGTTGCAGGGGCCGCCTTCGGAGCGGCCGGTTTCTCAGCGGCGGGGGCTGGCGCTGCGGACGGGGAGCTTTCGCTCCCGCCCATCTTGCGGATCACCTCGTCCATGAGTTGTTCGACAAGATCGTTTTTCATTGCCGATTCTCCTAGTTGCGTTCAGGGTTCAGACTTCAGCCTCTTGTTCAGGCAGAAGCCTTCTGTTCCGGCAGGATCTTCTCGACTTCCATGTGAGGGCGAGGAATGACGTGGACGGACACAACGGTGCCGACCTTTTCGGCAGCCACGGCACCGGCGTCCGTTGCGGCCTTGACCGCGCCGACGTCACCACGAACGATGACGGTGACCAGGCCCGAGCCGATCTTTTCGTAGCCGATCAAGGCAACGTTGGCAGACTTGACCATAGCGTCAGCGGCTTCGATGGCGGCAACCAGACCTTTGGTTTCGACCATTCCGAGTGCTTCTTGTTGCATAATTTTAGTCCTTGCTTTGCGTGTTAAGTTGTTGATGTGATTGACCGACTTTCGGGAGATGCTCTAACGGGCACCTTTCCTTCGGTCTTAGCCCCCGGCCCGTTCGAGGAGCATCTTCAGCTCCGCGTGAGTGGGCCGGCGTGGGTTTCCTGTGGTGCAGGCATCTGCCAGGGCAGCTGTCGCGATGTCCGGGATGGCCCGGCGATACTCCTCATGATCCATGCCGAGGCCGCGAAGCGTCGGCGCGATCGAAAAGCGTGTGTTCAGGCCCTGGATGGCGCGGATCAGTGCGATGACGCCGGCCCGTGAGCTGGGAACATCGAGGCCGATCCGCACCGCAATGCGGGCGTAACGGTTGAGCGTTTCGCGGCACGCCGGCGCGTCGTCTTCAAGGCCGGCATTCCAGGCGATGACATAAGGCATCAGCACCGCATTGATGCGGCCGTGAACCAGATGCATGCGCGCGCCGATGGCGTGGGCCAGACCGTGGTTGATGCCCAAGCCCGCATCCGAGAAGGCGAGGCCTGCCAGGCAGGATGCCTGATGCATCGCATCGCGGGCCGCCATGTCATTGCCGTCGGCATAGGCCTTGGGCAGGTTGGCGAAAGCGAGTTCGAGCGCCTTTTCAGCAAACGCATCGGTGAAGTTCGATGCGCCCACCGCCACCACGGCTTCGATCGCGTGGGTGATGACATCCATGCCGGTGTCGGCCGTAACCTTGGCCGGTGCGGTGCGGACGAATTCAGGATCGAGGATCGCCACGTCCGGGATCATGTCTCGCGAAATCAGCGGGAACTTCCGGCCGTTGTCCGGGTCCGAAATCACGGCGAAGGCCGTCACCTCGGAGCCTGTGCCGCTAGTGGTCGGAATGGCCACGAAGCGGATGGTCCGCGACGGATCCTGCGACCTGACCACGGCAACGATCGCCTTGGCCGCATCGATGGGCGAGCCCCCACCCAGCGCCACCACCACGTCCGGACCGAATTCGGCAAAGATGCCGGCGCCCTTGGTGACCGTGGCAATCGGGGGCTCGGGAATGGCCTCGTCGAAGACCTTAACCTCGCAACCGTCGAGATGAGCAAGCACGCGGTCGAGGGGACCGGATTTCGCCATGAAGGCGTCGGTGACTATCCCGACCTTCTGGCCGCGATAGGCCTGCAGCCGATCGAGCAGCCCTTCGCCGAACACGATCTCGGTCCGGGGGGAAAAGCTTTTGAAGGTTGGCATCGGATACCCTGTTTCGTCAGTGTTGGTGGAAGGTCGCGGGCCAGGCTTCGTGTCGGCCCGCGCTTTTTCCTTTGACCGGTCCTCGAAAGAACCGGTCCTTGCATCAGCCGAAGGATTGTTCCGTGCGGCTGATGATGTCGTCCTGCACTTCCTTGGCGAGCACCACGAACTGTGCGGAGTAGCCGGCCACGCGGACCACCAGATCGCGGTGCGCTTCGGGATCGGCCTGCGCTGCCAGCAGCGTCTTGCGGTCGATCACGTTGAACTGCACGTGCATGCCCTTCTGGTCGAAGTAGGAGCGGACGAGCGAAGCGAAGTTTCGCAGACCGATGTCACCCGCAAGCGCGGAAGGCAGGAACTTCTGGTTGTAGAGCGTGCCGTTCGAGGCGATGAAGTGATCGAGCTTGGCCACCGAGTTCGCAGCAGCCGTCGGACCGAGCCGGTCCTTGCCCTGGCGAGGCGACACACCATCGGCGAGCGGTGCCTTGGCCGGCCGACCGTCTGGCAGAGCGCCGACATCCTTGCCGAATAACACGTTGGCCGAAACCGGGTAGATACCGGCCTGGAACTGGCCGCCCCGCGGATTGGTGTATTTCTCGACTTCCTTGCAATAAACCTGAGCGCAGTGACGGGCGATCAGATCCACATCGTCATTATCGTTGCCGAAGGCTTCGGCGGAGTCGAGCAGGCGGCGGACGCCCTCATATTTCGACGACCCGGCTGGCACTGTCTGCGTTGCAAGCGTGCGATAGACCTCGTCCTTCAGCGTTGCCACGTCGACCGACTTGTTGGATGCCAGCACCTTGCGCACGGCTTCCTGGATCTGGCCTTCCGTCAACTCGCCACCGGCGGTGTTCGGCTTGCCACCGAGTGCCAGGCCGAAGTTTGCGTCGAGCGCTTCCTTCAGTTCGGCCATCGTCATCTTCTTGTCGTCGAAGACGAACTTCTTCATGGCGTAGACGGAGTCACCGGTATCGGCGACACCGAAGGCCTGTGGTCCCGTGAAGTTGTAAATCGCTCCACCTTCCGCCACCGACTTGCCGCGACCCATGCAGTCTTCGACCATGGGCGACAGGAAGGGCAGCGGAGCGCGTTCCGCATGGGCGAGGTCGACGCAGTTGTCGGCTTCGGCCAGATGCTTCACGAAGAAGGCCATCTGCTTGTTGAAGGCATCGTAGAAGTCGTCGATCGACGTCCAGCTCTTGGCATCACCGGTAACCGGACCGAGCTGGGTATCGCCAACCTTGCCGTTGTTCAGCGTGATTTCCAGAACCTTCGCGACGTTGAAGAACGCGGCATCGTGCCAGCCTTCCGTCTTGTGGATCGCCTGCGGCTCGACGCAGCCGACGATGCCGTAATCGCGGGCATCGGCCAGCGAAACGCCGCGGTTCTGAAGCGACGGGATGATCACCTCGTCATTATAGACGGCGGGGACACCGAGGCCGAGACGAACCACTTCGGCAGCGCGATGCAGGAACTCGTCAGGCGTGCCCTGCCAAACGCGGATCGAGAAGGACGGTGCCGGCAGGCGGCAATGTGCCGTTGCTTCCATGCACATATAGGACACGTCGTTGGTGGCATCGCGGCCATCCGGCGTTTGACCGCCGACGCACAGGTTCTGGAACACCGCGTAACCGGCGAAAGCCTGTGCCGACACTTCATCGCGCGTCTTGTTGACGTCGTTCAGCTTGATCCAGATGCAGTCGATCAGTTCCTGCGCGAATTCGCGGCTGATGGACGTATCGGCCTTCAGGAAGGGATACATATACTGGTCGAAACGGCCGGGAGAGATCGAGTGGCCGCTGGATTCGATCTGCAGCATGCACTGCACGAACCACATCGTCTGACAGGCTTCCCAGAAGTTCGAAGCCGGATATTCGGGGACCTTCGTGCAGTTCCTGGCGATCTGCTCGAGTTCAGCCTTGCGGGTGGGGTTGCTTTCGGCCTTGGCCAGTTCCGCAGCCTTCGCGGCATAGCGATGGGCGAAATCGATGGCAGCCTTATAGGAGATGATGACGGCGTTATAGAACTGCTGCTTCTTGATATAGGACGGATCCATGAGATCGAGCATTTCGATATGCTTGATGGCCTCGGCGATGATGCCGCGGAAGCCGACATTCAGGATCTTGCCGTAGTCGACGCAGACATGGCCGACGCCGCCATAGAAGTAGTTGCCGACCGTGAACACGCCGTTGGCGATGCAGTCCTTGGTCTTTTGCGACATGTAGGACGAAGCAAGATCGCTGGTTGTGCGGCCGGGCCAGTATTTGAAGGCTTCGCGCAGCTCATTGGCTGTCTGCGCCGGGATCTCGAACGGATCGGCGAGACGTGTCGCCATCGTCTCGAATTCCTTTTCGACCCAGTCGAACGAGAATTCCGGGCAGATTTCGGTGGAGCGCGGATTCTTGGTGATTGCGCCGACGATGAGTTCGTCTTCGCGAATGGTCACCGGCAGCTCGTTGAAGAGCTTCTCGACGACCCGGGCACGCCGCAGGATCGGAGGCAGGCCCTCGGTGGCCTTGTAGGCGTCGGTCGCGAGCACCGCACGCTCCGACTCCACATAGGGTCGGGCTTCGATGATCTGCTTCTTCAACCGCTTGACGCGGTCGGTTGGTTGGGAAAATCCTTTTTCGATCATTACGACCTCCAGTGTGGTGAACGTCCCGAGCCCTCGTGGCGGGGAGCGTGTTGATCAGTTGAGGATGTCAGGAGCGACGCGATGCAGGATGGTTCGCATCGGATGGATGCCTTGGCGCGGGGCTCGTAGGCATCGTGTTGTCGTTGGAATTCGCCATGGTTTTCACCGTCCGGCGCAGTCGTCGTTAGGCCGCGTCTTGTGAGTAAAAGGTAGGCCCCGGCACCTCAGAGGGTCAACGCGACGGCCTTGACCAGCACGGGTAAAGACTTGACCTGGCAGGGAAATCCTCAGAACCCATTCAAATCACTGAGTTTCCAGCGACGTCCTTTGGGAAAAGCCGGACAGGCTTGCGAGCGACTGATTTTGACCAGATGTTTTCTTGTCCTCGCAGAACAAGTTCGCACCTGTCCGGGATGCCTGAAGGACAGGCGACAAGTGCTAAGTGGACACGACCTGGGCACAACTGCCGCACCTTGCACAGCAGTCCCGGCGACTCGGCGCTGAAATTGTTGCAGTTTTCGGAAAGGGGAAAGTTTCGCCGGGGCCCGCGCCACAGCGCGACAAGAAACTACCCTTGCAGGCCAAAACCATCACGTTGACCGTCTCGACATCGCCTCAGTAATTTTGAGGCCGATCAACACCCCGATTTCGGGATCGACCTCACACATCTTGGCTCAGACGGATGCGTCGGTGGGAGCTTGCCGCTCCCCAGCTGCCATTGTGTGCGTAAACCCCAGCTGAGAGTGCCTGATCAGGCCGCAAAACCATGCGACCTCCCGCAACGTCAATAAAGGGACTTCGGCCAAGCCAACACGCGGCGGCCGCACATCCCGGGAGACTAACATGACAGCACTCGGGCTCCTCGTCGCCTTTGGCGGCGGGATATTCGGCGCAGCCATCGGCGCGCTGCCGGCATTTTCCTTTGTGGGCATTCTGACAATGCTCGGCGTCGCCATCCAGCTGGCGGTTGCCCCTGACGCCACCGACTTCTTCGGCGTCCCGTTCGGCGTGTTCGGGCCCCATGTCGGTGGCTTCGCGTCCGGTGTCGCGGCGGCGGCTTACGCAGCCAAGAAAGGCAAGCTGGATACCGGCCGCAACATCGTCACCGCCGGCATGGGATTGAACAGCCCCGACGTGCTGCTGGTCGGCGGCATCTTCGGCGCAATTGGATACCTGATCTTCTGGCTGCTGACCTTCATCCCGAACTTCTCGCCCACGCTCGCCTGGACCGACCTGCCCGGCATGACCGTGGTCATCTCCGCCTTCATCGCCCGCTTCGCCTGGGGCACGTGCGGCCTGTGCGGCAAGGCGGAACCAGGCACGAAATTCTTTGCGCCGACCGATGCCACCATGTGGCTGGCGTTTCAAAGCCATCGCGGCCAGTTGCTGATGATCGGCATCGGCGGCGGTCTTCTAGGCGGCTGGCTCGGCGTGACCTATGGCACGCCCGGTGCGCTGCTTGCCTTCGGCATCGCCGCCTCGAGCCTTCTTTTCCTCACTCTCGGCGTTCTCACACCTGTAACGCACCACATCATGCTGCCCGCCGCCATCGTCGGCGCTTCCTCGGGCAGCATTCTATGGGCGGCCATCGCCGGGCTCGTCTGCGCCTTTGTCGGTGAATTCTTCGCCCGCCTGTTTCTCTGCCACGGCGACACCCACATTGACCCACCAGCCTGCACCATCGCGCTGATGGTGATGGTCTTCAACGGCCTCACCTTCCTCGGCTTCTGGACGCTCGTTCCGCTGCCGGTCTGATCGGGACCCGCTTGATCGAGGTCTCTGCGGCGCGGCTATTCCTCCCACCCTGGCCGCGCCGCCATCCGTTTTCCCAAAGGATTTTCTCCATGATACTGACGATCAACTGCGGCAGTTCGAGCCTGAAATACCAACTCTACAGCGCCGATCTGGCTGAGGTGATCGCGTCCGGCATCATCGCCAAGATCGGCGAAGCCGGCGGTTATGCCGACCACAAGGTCGATGACGGTAAGACCCGGATCGTCAGAGACATTGCCGACCACCAGGCCGCGTTCACGTTGATGATGGAGAACCTCCTGTCGCCCGACATCGGCGTCATCACCGAGCCGGCGCAGATCATAGCTATCGGCCACCGCGCCGTGCATGGCGGCTCGACATTCGTTGAATCGGTCATCGTGGATGACCAGGTCATGGAAGGACTCCGCGCATGCTCGACCTTTGCGCCGCTGCACAACCCCTGCAACATCGCTGGCATCGAGGAAGCGATGCGCCTCTTTCCAGGAACACCGAACGTGGTGGTGTTCGACACGGCCTTCCATCAGACGGTCCCCCAGCACGCGCATGTCTACGCCCTGCCCTATGAGCTTTGCACCGACCACGGCATCCGCCGCTACGGCTTCCACGGAACGTCCTGTCGCTATGTCAGCCAGGCGGCGGCCGATATCCTCGGCCGGCCGATAGAAGCGCTGTCGATGGTAATCTGCCATCTCGGCAACGGCGTGACGATCGACGCTGTGAAAGGCGGTCAATCGGTGGATACCAGCATCGGCTTCGGCACATTCTGCGGCATGCCGATGGGCACCCGCGCCGGCGACTTCGATCCAGCCATCATCTTCCATCTCGTGAAAACGCTCGGCATGAGCCTCGATGAGGTCGAGGCCATTTGCTACAAGAAGAGCGGCCTGCTTGGACTGTCCGGCCTTTCCAACGACATGCGCGAAGTCTGCGAAGCAGCGGCTGCCGGCAACAAGCGATGCCAATTGGCGGTCGACGTCTTCGTGTACCAGCTGCGCAAGCAGATCGGCGCCTATGCCGCCGCCATGAACGGGCTCGACGCACTCGTCTTCACGGCAGGGATTGGCGAAAACAGCGCCGAAATCCGCAAGCTCGTTTGCTCCGGCCTGGGTGTTCTTGGCATTGCGATCGATGAAGACCTGAACCAGATCGCCCGCAATGGACATCCCGACATCAGCGCAGCAGACGCCCGTGTCGCCACCCTCGTCGTGCCGACCGACGAAGAGCGCATGATCGCGACCGATACGCTGCAGCTGACGATGCAGAGGGCTTAAACCCACTTCGCGAACGGTAACGATTTCGCCGGAAGTCTGCTCTCCAGGGAAATGTTGCTCGAAACATTGGCAGACCGATCACGAACACTAGGGTAGCCCTTAATAAATCGCGCCTAGGCTGCGCGTGAATGGGGTTGGACCTTGGCATGGCTGGCGTGGCGGAAGTATCAATGGTGCGGCACTTCCTCATCAAAACAGCACTGCCGATTATCCTGGCAGCGCTCGCTGCCGCCGCTCTGGTCAGTGCCGTTCTGTTCTGGTCGAGCTTTCGTGCCGACCGGATCTCCATTGATCGACAAACCAGCTTGATGCGCCTGGTGATCTCCCAGGCGCAGGAGAGCGTCGCGCATGATCAGGAAAGCGCGACCGTCTGGGATGATGCGATCCGCGGCGTCAAGGAAAATGACCCCGAATGGATGGACGCCAACCTCGGCGCATGGATGCACACCTATTTCGGGCATGACGGCGCTTTTGTTCTCGACCAAGCCGACGTGCCAACCTACGCCTTCATCGATGGCAAGGTGTCTCCTGCAGGTCCCGCCTTTTCGGACATATCCGCTCAGGTTCTTCCTTTGACGGCGCAGTTGCGACGTGATCTTCAAACCCTCGATGACGAAAGCATCACCGGCGAGCACACGCCAAGCCCCGGCATCACCGATCTCGCGATCGTTCACGGCCACCCCACCATCATCAGCGTCGAACCCGTTGTTTCCGATTCCGGCGAGATCAGGCAGGAACCTGGCACGGAATATCTGCATGTCGCCTTGCGCTACCTGGACGGCACCTTCCTCGACGATACCCGCGACGAGTACCTGTTCGATGGACTCCGCTTCAGCTGGACTTCCGACACGGCGTCGCATGATGCAGACGAGCCGTTGATGTCCAAGGCAGGTCAGCCTGTTGGCCATCTCATCTGGTTGCCCTTCCGGCCTGGCTCTGCCGTCATGTCCTTCATGGCGCCTGTGCTGGGGCTGCTCTTTCTCATCACGGCAGCCGTGCTGGCTTTCCTCATCATGCGCCTGCACAAACGCTCGGTGACGCTGCAGGCCAGCGAAGCGGAAGTTCGCCATCTCGCCTTGCACGACACGCTGACGGGCGTCGGCAACCGACTGACCTTCAACAACGGGCTCGATGACCTGCTGCTTGGTCGCGAAAAGACCGACCAGTTGATCGCTGTGCTGTACCTCGACCTTGACCGCTTCAAGCATGTGAACGACACACTGGGTCATCCGACCGGCGATGAATTGATCCGGCAATTTGCCGAGCGCCTGAACAAGATCATCCGGTCTCGAGATCTGATCGGCCGCGTAGGTGGCGACGAGTTCACCATCGCGCTCACGAATGTGGAAAGCGTCAAGTTCGTGGAAGGTGTTTGCGAGCGCATCATCGACGCAGTCAGCCAACCGTTCAACATCGACGGCAACCACATCAATGTCGGTGTTAGCATCGGCGTGTCGCTCGCGCCGCTTCATGGTTCCACGCGCACCGACCTTCTGCGCAAGGCCGACATCGCCCTGTATCATGCAAAAGGCGGCGGTCGCGGACGCTACGCCATCTTCGGCCAAGCCATGGACGCACTGGTTCAGGAGCGTCGCGCCGTGGAGCATGATCTGCGCATCGCCTTGGAAGGAAACGACCAGATCGTCGTGCTTTTCCAGCCTTTGTACTCCGCCGGCACCCGCCGCATCACCGGCGTCGAAGCGCTTGCCCGCTGGCACCATCCGACCAAAGGCTGGATCACTCCGGACGCTTTCATACCCGTTGCGGAAGATACCGGTCTGGTGGAACAGCTTGGAGATCGTGTTCTGCGCGCTGCCTGTCAGGCCGCCCGCGGCTGGGGCGCGATCAAGCTCGCCGTCAATGTGTCGGTGGTAGAACTTCGTAACCCGCTTTATCCGATGAAAGTCGCCAACATCCTGATGGCGACCGGGCTCAATCCTCACCAGCTCGAATTAGAGGTGACGGAAAGCACTCTGACCGACGAAAATGGGATTTGTGCCGCCAACATTGAGGCCCTTCGCGAACTCGGTGTTCTGATAGCGCTGGATGATTTCGGCACCGGCTTCTCCTCCCTGAGCCGTCTTCAAAGCCTGGCTGTCGACCGCATCAAGGTCGACAAGAGCTTTGTGCAAGGTCTGGGCACGCCTGGCAGCAGCGACGCGGCCATTGTTGAAGCCATCATCAAGCTCGCACAGGCAACCGGCTTGAAGACCACGGCCGAAGGCGTGGAAACCATCGAGCAGGAAGAACACCTGCAACGCGCCGGCTGCGACGATCTTCAGGGCTTCCTGATGTCCAAACCCGTAAGCGAAGTGGAATTATCCAAACTGCTGCAGTCGCAGGACGAACAGAAGCGCGAAAAAGCTTCATGATCGGGAGCCAGACGCTCATTCACTGAGCATTTCTGGTGGATTGGCCGACCCAATCAGGTGATCAAAGGTCAGTGGCCTGTCAGCTCGGCAAAGCGCCGTGGTGCCCGATGCAGATGGCCGCGACCTGATGCGCCTTTTCCACGGCTTCCTGCAAGGACGCGCCCTGAATACGTGCTGCGACGTAGGCGCCATTGAAGCTGTCGCCGGCGCCGGTGGCATCGACAACCGCAGAAACAGGCGTCGGGTCTACGGAAACCTCTTGCCCGTCCGCGCTTGCAAGCGCTGCTTCTGATCCGTTCTTGACCACGATCTCCCGCGCACCCCAGCCGAGATAGCGGTCGCGAGTTGCCGTGATGTCCTTGTCGTTGAAGATCCCCGCCTCATCGCCATAAGTCGGCAGGACGATGTCGCAAACGGAAGCAAAATGTTGAAGCGTTTGCCGGATTTTCTCTTCACCGCTCCAAAGAACGGGGCGGATGTTTGGATCGAAGCAAATGCGCGCGCCGCTTCTGCGCGCGGTTTCAAGCGCTGCAAAAAGCGCTTCACGTCCCGCAGCATCAAGGATCGCTAACGTAATGCCGGAGACATAGATCATCGCGACATTGGCGAAGGCTGTTTGCAGCGCCGTTGCATCCGAGGCGAGGAGGCGAGCTGCCGAGCGGTCGCGCCAGTAGGTGAAATGCCGGTCGCCAGCTTCCTGATGAATGAAATACAGGCCCGGCCGGCGATCATCGATCGTCATGATCCGATCGGTCTCGATGCCCCTCTCATCGATAAACGCGCGCAATGCATCTGAATAGCGATCCGTACCGAGCGCCGTGAAATACGACACGCGCCAATCGCTTCCGAGATGAGCGCGGGCATGAGCGGCGGTGTTCAGCGTGTCGCCGGCAAAGCCCATGCGCCATTGCCCGTTCGTGCCCGCCGACATCTCGATCATGGCTTCGCCAACGGAAAGCAATGTCTGCTGCACGATGATATTCCCTTCAGTCGAACTGTTATCAAACAGCAACCAGATGACCGTCCGAGATGGTACGATATTTCCGGATCGGCTGCACATGGTCGGCTGCCCGGATCGGACTTTTCAACTCATCGCCGATTGGCACCCGCTTGTCACGCCGACGATCCGGATCTGGCACCGGAACGGCCGCCATCAGCTTCTTCGTATAGTCGTGCTGCGGATTGCCGAACACGGAAGCGCGTGGGCCGATCTCGACGATCTCGCCAAGATACATGACGGCGACGCGGTGGCTGACCCGTTCCACCACGGCCATGTCATGGCTGATGAACAGGAAGGCAAGGTTCAGGCTCTGCTGCAGATCGAGCATGAGGTTGATGACCTGCGCCTTGACCGATACGTCCAGCGCCGAAACGCTTTCATCGGCAACGATCACCTTCGGCTCCAGAGCCAGAGCACGCGCGATGCAGATGCGCTGGCGCTGACCGCCGGAAAATTCGTGCGGATAGCGGCCAGCCATATCGGGAATCAGACCAACCTTGCGCAGCATGTCGGCAACGACATCCTTGGCCTGCTTTGTTGTACCCATCTTGTGTTCGAGGTAGGGTTCGGCAATCGCCTGTCCCACCGTCATGCGCGGGTTCAGCGAGGCATAAGGGTCCTGGAAGATCATCTGCACGGATTTGCGCATCTCGCGCATTTCGCGCTTGTCCAGCGCAAGCACGTCGCGTCCTTCAACCGTGACCGACCCCGAGGTGGGTTCGATCAGCCGCATGATCGCGCGGCCGGTAGTGGACTTGCCGCAACCAGATTCGCCGACCAGCGACAGCGTCTCGCCGGCATGAAGGTCGAACGACACATTCTCGACGGCATGCACCCGCCCGACCAGGCGGCTCAGGAGGCCGGAATGGATCGCGAAACGTTTGGTGAGGTTCTTGACCTCGAGGATCGGTCGTTCCCGGGAAACAGTGTCGACCACCTCGACCGGCGTGTCGGACAGGCCGGTCACGTTGTCCACCACGGGAAAGCGAAGCGGTCGCTGGTAGTTTTGCATCGAACCGAGCACGGGCACGGCGGATAGCAGCGCTCGGGTGTAAGGATGTTGACCACGATGGAAGATGTCGGCGGTGGCTCCGGTTTCAACCTGCTCGCCGCGATACATTACGACGGTGCGGTCCGCGATTTCGGCCACGACGCCCATATCGTGGGTGATGAACAGGACGGATGTCCCCTCCTCGTCCTGCAGCATCTTGATGAGATCGAGGATCTGGCCCTGGATCGTCACGTCGAGCGCTGTTGTCGGCTCATCCGCGATCAGGAGTTTCGGCTTCGAGGCGAGCGCCATTGCGATCATGACGCGCTGGCGCATGCCGCCAGAAAATCGATGCGGATATTCATCGAACCGCGAAGCAGCCGAGGGGATGCGCACCTTGTCGAGCAGCCGGATGGTCTCGGCCTTTGCCTCTGCAGCCGACATCGCCTTATGGCAAAGCAGCGCTTCGGAAATCTGGTCGCCGATGGTGAAGAGCGGGTTGAGGCTCGTCATCGGCTCCTGGAAGATCATCGCGACCTCATTGCCGCGCACCTGCCGCATCTCGCGCTCGGGCAATGCCAGGAGGTTGCGCCCTCCAAGCATGATCTTGCCTTCGATACGGCTGGTGCCTTCCTGCAAGAGCCGCATGATGGACAGCGACGTGACGCTCTTGCCGGATCCGGATTCGCCCACGATCGCCACCGTCTCGCCTGGCGCGACCGTAAAGGAGATATCACGCACCACCGGCTTCCATTTGCCGTCGACGTTGAACGACGTCGTCAGGTTCTCCACGGACAAAACGGGCTGAGCGGATCGAACGGCTTCGACATGCGCGGTAGCCATGATTGTTCCCTTTCTATCCTGCCGATTGGCTGCGGCTCAGTCCGGCCAGCGCAGCATGCCGTCGAAACGATGCTTGCTGAGAAGTTCGATCGGGGTCGCGATGATCTCGTTGGATGCGCGTGCCTTATCGAGTTCTTCCGCCAAACGGGCCGCGACAATCGTTTCCTGACCGGGATGCAGGTTGCACGGGTCGAGATAGAAGTAGTGGTGCTCCACCTCGTGGTCGCGCACGATCACCGGCTGCTCGCCGCTGCGCAGTGCCGCCGCGAGATCCCACGCCGTGATATGCGCTTCCGGCGCGGAGATGATCACACGCATGCGGTCCAGCGGATTGTTGGTCGGATCGGGTTCGATCAGCGCCGTGACGCCTGGGCGACCGTCCAGCGTTTCCTTCCAAAGGTTCAGATAGCCGGTTTCGCGCTCCCGGATACCGGCATGATCTCGCTTTTCCCAGGCTTCCAAGGCGGCCATAACACCGTATACGCTTTCCTTGCCGACCTTCATGCCCCGCCCGATGCCCATGTTCTGCAGGAAGGCGTTGCGGACGAGATCCTTGTTTCCTGCGACGATGCCGGAAGTCGGACCGCCCAGGAACTTGTGGCCGGAATAAAGGGCGATGTCCGCGCCCTGCTCGAGGAACAGCTTGAGGTCATATTCCGAAGCCGCGTCCACGATGACGGGCACGCCCTTAGCATGGGCGATTTCGACGAACTCGACCAGGTTCAGCAGGCCGTAATCGACCACGTGATGCGAGATGACGTAGACTGCCGCCGCCGTCTTTTCGGTGATGGCGTTTTCCATGTGGAAGCGGTGCGTTGAAGTTGCCTGGCCGATCAGCACGACCTTGCCGCCTGCCAGTCTGATCGACTGGTCCACGGGTGCGCCGTAGCTCACGACATGGCCCATCTGCACCAGTACTTCGTTCTTTTCCGGTGCGACATCTGGCAGTTTCTCGATGGCCAGCAGATTGTTGCCGGTGATCGTACCTGCCACGGCGAGACTAATGCCGGCCGAGCACGAGGCCGTCACGAAGCCCGCCTCTGCCCCGGTGAGCCGCGCAATCACGGCGCTTGCCTTGCGCTGAAGGTCGTTCATTTCTACGAACTGCGGCAGGATCGCAGCCATGGCTTGGATAGCCTCGGGAACGACGATCGAGGCGCCGAGGCTGGTCATCGTGCCTGACACGTTGATGACCGGACGGAGGCCGATCTGAGCGCGCATGTCATCGGACATTCTGGTTCTCCAAAGCTAGTGCAGGCATCGAAATGCCATCGACAGTTATGCCATAATAATGCAATAAGGCCCCGACTTCTTGCGAGGACCGTTGAGTTGGACGACAGACCTTCATCCCAGGCATTCCCCGACGATGCCGTTGCGGCGGAAGACTTCGAGCCGAAAAGCGCGCGGCGCTCGCGCGTCAGTGGCATCAACCGCGCGTTGCAGGTGATCGACTATCTCTATGAGACCGGCTCTCCAGCTGGAGCCTACGCGATTGCGAAAGCGGTCAAGGCGCCGCTGTCCACCGTTTACGTCATCATCGACGATCTGGTGGAAAAGAACATGCTGGCCCGCAACCCCGACGGTTCGATCTGGCTCGGCGCGCGGCTCTACCATTACGGCCTGGCCTATGCCCGTTCGCTCGATTTCATGAGTGTCGCGACGCAGGAAATGCATGACCTTTGCCGCACGTCGGGCGAAACCGTGCAGGTCTGCGGCCGCGACCGCGACCACATGCTCGTGCTCGCCATGGCCGAGGGGCTGAGCCATTTTCAGGTTGCTTCGCGCGTCGGAACCCGCGTTCCGCTCAACTGGACGGCGTCGGGCCGGCTTCTTGTCGGCCACCTGCCCGAAGGTGAGCGGATCGAGCTGTTCAAGCGTTGCGCCCGCACCTCGCCCACCGGCCGCGCCGAGATCAACGCCCGCACGCTTTCCGATGCAGCCGGCAAGGCTTTCAGTGAGCGGCTGTCGATCCAGGTTGCCGAGTCCGATTATTCGGTCGCCTGCATTGCGTCGCCGATCTGCGACCGAGATGGCCAATGCATCGCCACGATCTCGATCGTTCTGCCGGAGCAGAAGGTGCTTTCGGACGAGAGCCATTACACGGACCATGTGCGCGCGTCCGCCCAGCGGATCGAAGAGCTGATGGGTTGGCGCACCACGGACCTCCTCAATCGTTGAGCGAGACGATCGCCTCGATCTCAACGGTGATGTTGCCGGGAAGCGAGCCGAAGCCGACGGCCGAACGGGCATGGCGGCCTGCCTCGCCAAACACCTCGATCATCAGATCCGAGCAACCGTTGATCACCTTGGGATGATCCTCAAACAGCGGCACGGCATTGACCATTCCGAGCAGCTTCACCACCCGCTTGACGCGCGACAGATCACCCAGCGTTTCCTGCATCACAGCAAGCAGGTTGATCCCCGTCAGCCGTGCATGCTGATAGGCCTGATCGACGCTCACATCACCACCGACCTTACCGGTGTAAAGATGGCCATCTGCCTCGCGCGGTCCTTGCCCAGATAGATACAACATGTTGCCTTCGCGCACATGCGTCACGAAATTGGCAATCGGCGGCGGTGAAGCGGGAAGCGTGATGCCCAGTGCAGCCAGCCGCTCGGAGGGAGTTTGCGCAGGCGCCTGCACCGCTTCAACCACCCTTGCTGGCTCGGTTTTCAGATAAGCTTCTGTCATGCGATGTCTCTGGGTCCCCGGCTTACCGCCATGACAAACCATGGCTGTGCCGAACCAGCCTGCGGGCACGGGGAACGTACCGGCTAGCGGTGATCGCTTCTGCCCCGATAACCGAATAGCGCGGTTCGAAAACCTTCTTCAGCCGCGACACGTCACCGTTGGAGTCGGTTGCTTCCAGATCCTCGTCGATCAAATCGAAGATGGTGAAGTCGGCCCGCTCGCCGACCGAAAGCCGATTGTCCATCGGAAGCCGGATAACATCGGCCGGTGCGTGGGTGACGGCATCCACCACCTTGTCGAACGGCATGCCGACCGACAGCAGCTTGGACATCGTGGTTGCGAGATCCCAAACCGGGAAGTTCATGGAATGGCCGTGCAGGTCGCTCGAGATCGACCAGGGCATCAGGCCCCGCGCGATCGCCGCTTCCGCAACCTTGAAAGAGAACGATGCTCCGCCGTGGCCGATATCAAGGCGGATGCCCTCTCCTGCGCAGCGTTCGGCCAGGTTGAAGAGGTCCTCGTCTTCCATGATGCTCGACCCGGCCTTGCCGTTGAAGCAATGGGTGACGACATCGCCGGGTCCGAGGATTTCCAGCACCTCGTCATAAAGTGCCGGCGGCTCGCCGACATGCACCATCATCGGCACTTTCAGAATCTTGGCGATCTTCTTGCCGAGCTTGACCGGGGTGACGCCCCATGAGCCCGTGATGACATGACTCGCGCGCACCTTGATGCCGACGATATGCTCGCTGTTTTCAGCATAGCATTCGAGGATGCGATCGAGGTCGATGTCGCGGATGTCGCGCAGTTCGGCAACGCGGTTGCAGGCCACCAGACCGATCGAACCGAGGTTCAAAAACGCCTTGATGCGCTCCTTCGAGGGCTCGATGATATATTCGCGAAAGCCGTGGAAATTGGCCTCGCCTGCCGAACCCGCATCGACCAGCGTGGTAACGCCGCGCTCCGCACCGCATTCCGACGGACGGATCGAGATATCCGTGCCGCCATGCCAGATATGGACATGCAGGTCGATCCAGCCGGGCGAAATCCAGGCACCCTTGCCGTCGACGCGCTCCACGTCGCCGGGGGCTGCCAACTGCGAACCGATGGCCGAGATCTTGCCGTCGGCGCCGACCAAGATGTCGGTCGTTCCATCGGATGCGCTGCCCCCAGCTTTGTCGCCGAAGGCCATGGGCTTCACATTGGTGAGGAGGAGCGGCTTGCCCGCTTTTTCACCTGTCATCTAGAGGTCCTTTCGAAGTCTCGGATCGAGCATGTCTCTCAAGCCGTCGCCGACCATCTGCAGCGAAAGAACGGAGAGAATGATGGCAAAGCCGGGGAAGTAGGTCATCCAGTCGGCCTGGCCGATATATTGGCGGCCGGCGGCGATCATGGTTCCCCAGGTTGGAATTTCCGGGCTGACGCCAAGGCCAAGAAAGGAAAGTCCGGCTTCGGCGAGCATGGCGCTGGCAAACAGAAATGTACTTTGCACCAGGATCGGCGACACGAGGTTGCGAAGAACGTGGCGCGTCATGACGTGGAAGGTCGAGATCCCAAGCGCCTGCGCTGCCTCGACATAAGGCAGTTCGCGGATCACCAGCGTCGAGGCGCGCACGATGCGGGCAAGACGCGGCGAATACACGATCGACAGCGCCACGATGACCGTGACCAGCGATGGTCCGAGAGCCGCCACAAGCGCGATCGCCAAAAGGATATCCGGAAATGCCATCATCGCGTCGATCAGGCGGGCGATAGGCGTGTCGAGGCTCTTGAAGAAACCGGCCAACAGACCGAGCGTGATGCCGATCACGGCGGACAAGGTCACGACCGCACCTCCCACCAGCAAAGACAGCCGGCCGGAATAGATCGTGCGCGAAAAGACATCGCGGCCGAACTCGTCCGTGCCGAACCAGAACAGCTCGCTTGGCGGCTTCAACCGGTTGACGATGGACAGCTTGGATGGCGAATAAGGCGCGATCCACGGTGCAAGCGCGGCAAGAAGCACGAAGACCAGCAGGATGATCAGGCCGGCGGCGACGGTTTTACGCTTCAACAAGCGCCGCAGAAACTTCGACCGTTCGCTCGGAGCGGGTTTCGCCGGTATGACTGAGAGATCCGTCATCAGTAGCGCACCCGCGGATCCACAGCCAGATAAAGCATGTCGATCGCAAAATTGATGAGGACGTAAAGCCCGGCGATCACCAGCAATGCTCCTTGAATAACAGGGTAATCACGCCGCAAAACGGCCGAAACCACGAGATTGCCGACGCCCGGCAGTCCAAACACGGTTTCGGTGACGACCGCGCCCGAAACCAGCACCGCGGCGGTGAGGCCGAGCACGGTGAGGATCGGGATCAGCGCATTCTTCAAGGCGTGCTTCAGCACCACACGCCGCTCAACAACGCCCTTAGCCCGCGCGGTGCGGATATAATCGTCGCCAAGCACGTCCAACATCGAAGCGCGCGTGAAGCGCAGGATCAGCGCAGAGGACACGAGGCCGAGTGCAAAGGCCGGCAGCGTCAGATGGTACATGCGCTCCCCAAAGGACGCGCCGGGCCCGCCATAACCCGACACCGGAAAGATGTTGAAACGCACCGCAAAGAACTGCATCAGGATCAAACCAAGCCAGAAGCTCGGTATGCTGGCGGCCAGCATCGCGATCGTGGTCGATGCCTGGTCCACAAACGAGCCGCGCCGGTAAGCGGCGTAAATCCCGATCGGCAAGGCGATGACGCTGGCGATCACCAGCGAAAAGATCGTCAAAAAGAACGTCGGTTCCGCCCGGTCGAGCAGCGCCGAAGTCACGGGCATGTTGAGGAAGATCGACTGTCCGAGATCCCCCCTCAACAGCTGCCCAATATAGAAGACGTACTGAGCCACGATCGACTGATCGAGACCCAGCCGCGTTCGCAACTCCGCGATGTCCTGAGGCGTGGCGTCCGGCCCGAGCATGACGGCTGCCGGATCGCCCGGCGTGACGCGCACGATGACGAAGACGATCGTCACGACGAGAAACATCACGACGATCATGCCGGCAATACGCTGAAGAATATAGCGGATCATTCAGTTCGGCTTCTTGGTCCTTGAAGGACTGGGATTTGGAAAAGGATGCGGCAGGCAGCAATGGCCCACCGCATCTTCGCGCCTCCGACTACTTCGTCACCGAAGCGTTCCAGAAATAAGGCCACGGCGAGGCTTCCACACCTTCGAGCTTCGTCGACTTGGAAGAAACGCCGTTGAAATCACCGATCTTCATGTAGGGAACTTCGTCATACATGGCTTTTTGAACGTCGGCCCAAAGCTTCAAGCGCTTTTCCGGATCAACTTCGGACGAGAAAGCCGCAACAGCTGCGTTGCGCGCTGGCGTATTCCACCAGCCGGGCGAGCTCGGAGACAAGGATCCGATCAGGGCTGGCTCCGGCAGGAACGGGCTATGGGTAATATAGATGTCCCAAAGACCCTTGTCGGCACGGCGCTGCGTCAGCGTCGCCCAGTCCACGACCTGCAGATCCACCGCAAAGCCGGCGAGCTTCAGATACTCGGCGGCGACCTGCGCCATCTTGTAGTGGAACTCATACTGACGGCTCGTGAGGATGCGGATCGGCTTGCCGTCGTAACCAGCGGCGGTCGCTGCTTCCTTCGCGCCTTCAGGATCGGCAATATTGTAATTGCCTTCAACGCCGGCATCCGTGCTCCACGCGAAGTTGCTCGGATAGATGTTGCCGTCCAGCGCATAGAAATCCGTGCTGCCGAAAGCGGCTGCGAGCATGTCTTCCATGCTGAGCGCCTGGCGGATTGCGCGGCGGATCTCCACATTCTTGACGTTGCCCTCAGCCGTGTTGAAGACAAAGATCGGATATCCGAACGGCTTCAGCACCAGCGGCTGGGTCGCCTGCGCAGACTTCAGCCTGTCGAAGGATTCAACCGGCAGCGCATCGATATAGTCGTACTGGCCGGAAACGGCAGCTTCGACGCGGGTGTTGGGATCGGGCACCGGCACGAAACGGATTTCGTCGAGATACTGATGCCGAGCGCCGCCGTAACCGTCGCTTTCACCCTCACGCGACTTGTAGCCATCGAAGCGCTGGAGCTGGATATACTGATCCGCCTTGCGCTCCTTCAAAGTGTAGGGACCGGTGCCGACGAAATCGGTCATCACATCGGCCTGCTTTTCGGCAGGAAGAATGATCGCGGCAGAGTTGTTGAAGGCGAGAAGCGAAGCAAGCGGCGCGTAGGACTGCTTCAACTGAATGGTGACCGTCGCCGGGTCGGTGGCCGTGATCGTCTCGATGAACTCGGCGGCCTGCTTGCCGCGCGATGCGAGCTTGGTCCAGCGATTGAGCGAAGCCACGACGTCTTCAGACGTCATGTCACTGCCATCATGAAACTTGATGCCGTCGCGCAGCTTGATCGTGTAGGTTTTCCCGTCCGCGGAAATCTCCGGCAGGCTTTCCGCCAACAGCGGTGTGACATTCCACTTCGCGTCGAACGTATAAAGCGTTTCGAAAATGTGCTGCGTGACGATGCCGACCAGATCGGCGGTCGAGGTCATAGGATCCAGCGTTGGTGGCTCGCCAACCGTAGCAACGTTGATGACGCCGCCTCTTTCCTGCGCCATCAGGTAGCTCGGCATTGCGACGAGCGCGATCGTTGCCAGTAATGCAAGTTTCAGTTTCATGATGCTCTCCCGAGTGGTATTCCACTATTATGTTATATCAACTTTTATAACAGAATAACCTGGAAGGCATTGTTGTCAATGGCGCAGGGATTACGCCAGCCGACTACAGATAGTCGGCTGGCACTCGGCGTATCATTCTGCTTTAGAGCCGCCCTTCCGCCAGCAGCGCGCGCGTCCGCTTCAGCGTCGACAGTAGCGCAGCCTTGTAACCACTGTCGCTGTCGAATCGCTCCTGTTCGGCCTGTTCTTCCGCGCCGCCAGCCTGTTTGCCGCGCAGACCGAGGTAGCAGTAGAAGCGGAGCTGAAGCGCGCCGGTCTCGTCTTCAAACAGTTCGTTGACGATCGCGCCCTCGCGAGGCCCGGTTGCCTGGAAGAAGGTGACCTTGCTTTCAGGCTCCAGCGTGATGATTTCACGCAAATCCGTGCCGCTGATGGTAGCTTCCCGCACGAAATGGGTAGCGCTTTCTTCAACGACATCACAGCGGGTGCACAGACCCTCGGGCAGAAACAAGCGGGCGTCGCAGGCTTTGCGTTCAAGGCCGGCCCATGCTTGCGCGCGGGTCAGCTTCGTTTCGCCTTCCGGGTTCACCGGAACGGTCGCGGTTGAATAGATCATGATGAAATTCCTTTGTTGGGTTTGCCGTCTGCTCGGCACTCAGGCCGAGGCAACAATCTGGCTGACAAAGTCGCGATAAGAGCGCAGCGGGCGGCCGAGCAGCGTGGTCAGCCGGTCGACATCGCCTGCATCGGGCACCATTCCCTCGCTGACGAAGCGCTGGCCCATCAGGCGCATGTCATGCGCCATCCAAGACGGCATGAACTGCCGCAAAGTCTGTTCCAAGCCGTCGAAATCTTCGCCCGGATAGGTGATTGTCCGGCCCAGAACATCCGACCAGATGGCGGCGGCATCGGCGCCGGTCAGCGTATCGGGTCCAACAAGGTTGATCCGGTCAAGCGGAAGCGCAACGGGCGATTGTTCGCGGCGGATCAGCTCGAGTGCTGCGACCTCGGCAATGTCGCCCGCATCCACCATCGCAAGGCCCTTGCTGCCGATCGGCATGGGGTAAATGCCGTAGCTCAGGATCGCTTCCTTGATCATGAACTCGTTGTTCATGAAGTAGGCCGGACGGAGGATAGTGGCATGGAGCCCCATCTGCTCGATCATGCGCTCCACCGCGAACTTGCCGGCAAAATGGGGCACGTTCACGTAGCGATCGCCATGGATCACCGACAGATACACCATCCGCTCGATGCCCGCTTCATGGGCGAGGTTAAGCGCGATCAGCGCTTGGGTGAATTCATCGGGCACCACGGCGTTGAGCAGAAAGAGCGTGGACACGCCGGCGAAAGCTTCCCGCAGGGAGTCAACATCGAGAAGGTCGCCCTGAACTACGGAAACGCCTGGCGCGAACTTGGCCTTCGCCGGATCGCGGACGAGAGCGCGGACATCGGCTCCGCGCTTGACGAGGTGGTCGACGATTTGGCTGCCGATATTGCCGGTTGCGCCGGTAACGAGGATGGTCATTGGATCACTCCGGTTTGGGTTAAGAAGACACCCCAAACTTAGCGATCCACATTCCAAGCAATAGACGCTATATCTGAACGCGCTGTCTCACTGGTGGAACACTGATGGATCTGCTCGCCCTCGCCGATTTCATTCTCGTGGCTCGCCACGGCGGCTACGGCCGCGCTGCCCGCGCTACCGGGCGCCCCAAAGCCACGCTGTCTCGACGCGTCGCCGAGTTGGAAGCCGCACTTGACCTGCGCCTATTCGAGCGCGGCGGGCGTGATTTGAAGCTGACGGAAGAAGGACGCGCGCTGTTCGAGCGAGCCGGCCGGTTGCTGACGGAACTAGAAGAAACAACAGCGGCGATTGCCTCTGGCGGTGAAAAACCACGAGGCCGGCTGCGGATCAGTGCCCCTTTACTGTTTTCTCAAACCGCAATGGGCAAGATCGCCGCCGGTTTTGCTCTCAGATATCCGGAAGTTCGCCTGGAAATCTCGACCGAAGACCGGTCTGTCGACATGATCGAGGAAGGCTTCGACCTCGTCATTCGGGTTAATCCGGACCCAGACGACAGCCTGGTTGGACGTGCCTTCCTGCGCGATCGGCTGGTAGTCGTGGCCAGCCCGGAGCTTGTCCGTCCAGCCGAAGGCATGGTTGCCCCCGCAGTAGTGCGCTCGACATCTGATCGGCTGGCCTGGGATGTGACGACGCCTGCCGGCCGTTCATCCATCACGGTGGAGCCGGTGCTGGCGCTATCCTCGCTTATCATGGTCCGCGATGCGGTGCGGGCGGGCGTCGGAGCAGGCCGGCTTCCGGTGTCGCTGGTAAGCCACGATCTCGCAGACGGCACGCTCGTTCATTGGGGCGATGTTGAAGGCCCTGAGATCGTGCTGTGGACGCTTTACCCCTCACGGCGCCTGTTGAGCGCGCGCGTCTCGGCCTTCCTGGATTACCTGAAGCAGGCCTTTCTCAAAGGCACGCCGGATGAGCTTGCGGCTTTCATCGGCAAGTAAGTGTCGGAAGGCGCGTCGCCGCGCCTTCCGAAAGCCCTCACATCAGCTTGTCGAGCGTAATCGGCAGATCGCGGATGCGCTTGCCGGTGGCGTTGTAGATCGCGTTCGCCACGGCAGCACCCACGCCGGTGATGCCGATCTCGCCGATGCCGCGAGCCCCCATGGGCGCATGCGGATCGGCAATATCGGTCCACATCACCTCGATCTCGGGCACGTCCAGATGCACCGGCACATGGTATTCGGCGAGGCTCGGATTCATGACGCGGCCCGATCGCTCGTCGAACTGCGTTTCTTCCATCAGCGCCATGCCGAGCCCCATGATGATGCCGCCGCGGAATTGGCTCGCTGCCGTCTTCGCGTTGAGGATGCGGCCGCAATCAAACGAGCCGAGGAAGCGGCTGACGCGGACTTCGCCCGTCACGCTATTCACCCGCACTTCGCAGAACATCGCGCCCCAGGAATGCATCGACCAATGCATGGTTTCCAGAGGCGGCGGCGCGCTAGCGACGACCGACACCTCATCCCGCTGTGCGCGCGATAGGATGGATGCGTAGGTCTCGTGCCGGCCCGGCTCGTCGAGCTTGGCGAGACCGCCCTCCATGCCGCCGACTTCGTCAGCTCTCAAACCGGCCAACGGCGAGTCGTTGCCGGCAAGCTTCAGCAGTTCCGCCACAAGCGCATGCTGTGCTGCCACAACCGACGCGCCGATGGAGGCCGTTTGCTGCGACCCGCCGGCCAGCACCTGGCCAGGCAGAAACGAGTCGCCGTAAGCGAAGCTCACTTGATCGAGCTCCAGCCCGAAGCGCTCGGCCGTGACCTGCGTTTGCGCCGTTGCCGTGCCCATGCCCATTTCATGCGCGGCGATTTCCACCTGCATGCGCCCGTCGCGTGTCAGCGTCAGCTTGGCCGCACCCCCGGGCATGCGATGATAAGGATAGGTCGATGTCGCGACACCCATGCCTACCTGCCATTCGCCGTCGCGCACGGAGCCCGGCACCGGGTTACGCTTCGACCAGCCGAACCGCTCGGCACCGGTGCGATAGGCTTCCACGATGTTGCGCGACGAGAACGGCTTGTTGTCGGTCGGATCCTTCTCCGGCTCGTTTACCGCGCGGAGTTCCACCGGGTCCATGCCTAGTGCCACCGCCATCTCGTCCACCGCACTTTCCAGGGCAAAGGTGCCGACGGATTCGCCCGGCGCCCGCATGAAAGTGTTGGCCAGCATGTCCAGATAGGTGACTTCCACGTCGAGCTTGAAGTTGCGCGCCGCATAAGCCGATTTGGTTGCCAGGATGAACGGCTCGGGCATGGCGTTGTGGTGCGTCATCGGCGCCGTTCCGGTGTGGATAATCGCCTCGAAATGCCCTTCCTTCGTGGCGCCGATCGCAAGGCGCTGCTCGGTCAGCGTACGCCCGCCGATCATTCGGTAAACGCCTTCGCGCGATAGGGCGATGCGTACGGGCCGTCCGGCAAGCTTTGCTGCGGCCGCACCAAGCACCTGATGCTGCCACAGCGTCTTGGAGCCGAAGCCGCCGCCGACATAAGGCGACGTCACATGCACCTGGGCTTCTTCGATACCGAAGATGTTGCCCAGCGACCATGCAGTATGCGTCACCGCCTGCGAAGCGTCGTGCACAACGAGATCGTCGCCCTGCCAAACGATCGTGGCCGCATGCGGCTCGATTGGATTATGGCTGTGACGCGGCGTCGTATAGGTGACGTCCACCTTGACCGGCGCGGCGGCGAGAGCGGCTTCCGCATCGCCGATCTCCTGCTTCATCGGCGATCCCATGAACAGACCGGGATGCGTCCCTTGCGCCTTTGCTTCGGCAAAGCTGGTGGTGGCGGGCTCTGCTTCATAGGTTAGGCGGATCAGCGTTTTGGCGTGATCCGCCTGTTCCTGCGTTTCGGCCAGCACCAGCGCCACCGGCTGACCGTTCCAGTGAATGCGATCATCCTGCATCACTGGCAGGTTGTCGCCGCCCGCAGCCTTGGCTTCCGACATGAACACCGGCATCGCCTTCATGCGCGGCGCGTTGCGATAGGTCATCACCAGCACGACGCCGGGTGCTGCTTCCGCCTCGCTCGTGTCCAGGCTGGCAATTCGCCCCTTGGGCAGCGTGCTGAAGGCCACGGCAGCGTAGGTCAGCCCGTCCATCGGGAACTCGGCGGCAAACGGCGCCTTGCCCTGTACCTTCAGCGGTCCGTCAATGCGCGAAACCGGTTTGCCGATCAGCCCGTGCTTCTGGTGGATCAGCGGATCAGGCTTGCCGCCCGGAAGCCAGCTTTCGGGCGCCAGCTCGACTGCCTTCTGCACCACGGTTTGCGCCACCCCCTGGGCAGCCTGCTTGGCCTGTTCGATGATGCTCATGCCGATACTCCCGACAAATCGCCGAGAACGGCGATGATCGTCCGCTTGGCCAGTTCAATCTTAAAACCATTGTCGCGCAACGGCGTGGCATTGGCGAGTTCAGCCTCGGCCGCCGCCTGGAAAAGCTGCTGCGACGCAGGCTGCCCGCGCAGAACTTCCTCCGCCTTCCAGGCCCGCCACGGCTTGTGCGCCACGCCGCCAAGCGCCAGCCTGACATCGCGGATCATTCCGCCATCCACCTCGAGCGCCGCCGCGACCGAAACAAGCGCAAAGGCATAGCTCGCGCGATCGCGCACCTTGCGATAGGTCGAGTGAGCGGCCATCGGCTGAGCCGGAAGCTCAACAGCCGTAATCAGCTCGCCGGGTTCCAGCAGGGTTTCGATGTCCGGCCGGCCTTCGGGCAGGCGGTGCAGTTCGTTGAACGGCAGCGTGCGTTTGCCACCCGCTCCTTCCAGGTGAACCACGGCATCCAGCGCCGCCAGCGCCACGCACATATCCGAAGGATGCGTTGCCACACAGGCTGGCGAAGCCCCTAGGATCGCATGGATACGGTTGAAACCATCCACCGCGTCGCAGCCCTGCCCCGGTTCCCGCTTGTTGCAGCGCGCTCCGGTGTCATCGTAAAAATATGTGCAGCGGGTGCGCTGAAGAAGATTGCCGCCCACCGTCGCCATGTTGCGGATCTGCCCGCTTGCACCGGCAACGATCGCGCGCGACAGCACAGGAAAGCGCGTGCGCACCAGCCGGTGTTCGGCCAGCGCCGTGTTCTTCACGCCAGCGCCGATCAGCAGGCCGCCGTCGGCTGTCTCATTGATATCGCGCGACAATCCACTGACATCCACCAGCGCCTGGGGATGCTCGATCCCTTCGCGCATGAGGTCGACGAGATTGGTGCCGCCGCCGATATATTTGGTGCCGACCGCGCTGCCATGAACAACGGCATCCGCCGTGTTTGCGGCGCGTGCATAGGTGAAGGGGATCATTCGCCTGCCTCCACGAAGGTTTCGGTAATTGCGGCGACAATGCCGTTGTAAGCACCGCAGCGGCACAGATTGCCGCTCATGCGCTCGCGCAATTCGTCATGCGTCAGTGTGATCGTTTCAGCCGAGAGGTCTTCCGTCACATGGCTCGGAACGCCGCGCTTGGCTTCGCCCGCCATGCCGATGGCCGAGCAGATCTGGCCGGGGGTGCAGTAACCGCACTGGAAGCCGTCATGCTCTACGAACGCTTCCTGCAGCGGATGCAGCGCGCCGTTTTCGCTCAAGCCCTCGACCGTTGTGATCTCGCGGCCCTCGTATTGCACGGCCAGCGCCAAGCAGGAGACAACGCGCTCGCCATCGACAAGCACGGTACAGGCACCGCAAGCGCCCTGATTGCAGCCCTTCTTGGTTCCAGTGAGATGAAGCTCTTCCCGAAGCAGGTCGAGCAAGGAGACGCGCGGGTCGCTAGGCGCCTGCACATCGGTGCCGTTGATCCTGATTGCCATGGCTATCCTTCCGAGGGCTAGGCAAGAACGCGGCATCCCGCGCCCAATCGATCAAACAGTTATAACGATATTCGTATTATTCAACCTTCGTCATATACGATTTTCGTTATCATGCCGACAAACGCGTCCCGTTCGGCCGTCGAAAGCGGCTGGAGCATACGAAGATGGAGCTCCCGATAGGCCGCAAGGAACCCCTCCACACGTCGCCTGCCTTCGTCTGAAAGATCGAGCGCAACCGCGCGGCGATCTTCTTCCGGACGGGTCCGCTTCAACAGCCCGCGTTTCGCCAGGCGGTCGGTTGCGGAAGAAATCGTCGTATGCGGAACGGCCAGGAAACGCGCGATGTCACTCGGCCCGCATTCCGGATGCTCCGCCACATAAAAAAGCGCCTGCTTGTCGAGCTCGTTCAGCGGCTTTTCCGGACCGAGTGCGTCCGCCAGCTTGTAGCGGCGGGTGAAAGTATTGAACGCAGCGCCCAAAGTGGCAAGCTGTTTGTCGGTCGGCTGGGTCATACCCACTCATACCGCGCCATTGCGGGCAATAGCCAGATGGCTCCGCGCCGATGAGCCATATGCTCACCGGCACTTTTTATCACACTCGATCGATCAGTCTTCCTTGATCGCGCTGTTCTTGGCCGTGTCGGCCATGAACACGTAAACCACCAGGGAACACGCAATCATCGCCGTGACGTACCAGTAGAAGCCCTGTTCCCAGCCGGAGCTCTTGAACTGCAGCGCCACATATTCCGCGGTTCCGCCAAACAGAGTGTTGGCCAGCGCATAAGGCAGCGCCACGCCGAGCGCGCGGATATGGGCCGGGAAGAGCTCCGCCTTAACCACCGCGTTGATCGAAGTATAACCCGTCACGATCACCAGCGCCGCCATGGCCAGCAGACCGGCGTTGAACGGGTCCTTTTCCACTTCAAGCGCCGAGAAGATCGGATAGGTGAACAGCACGCCCGCAACGCCGAAAAAGATCATCAGCGGCTTGCGTCCGATCCGGTCCGACAATGCACCGGCCAGCGGCTGGAGGCACATGAACACGAACAGTGTGATCGCGCTGATTTCGGAAGCCTGCGTCTTGCTGAAGCCCGACGTGTTGGCGAGGAACTTTTGCATGTAGATGGAATAGGCATAGAACGCCAAGGTGCCGCCGGCCGTCAGCAGCATCACCAGCATGGTTTCCTTGGGGTGCTTGGTCACCAGTTCAAGGAAGCTGGACTTCGGCGCGTTGGAAGCCTGTGCATTCTTGAAGCTGTCGGTTTCATCCAGACCGCGACGCAGCCAGAACACCACCACGGCAAGGCAGGCGCCGATAAAGAACGGAATGCGCCAGCCCCAGGCGTTCAGAGCTTCTTCGGTCATCGTATTCTGGAGCACGATCAGAACCAGCAGCGCGAGAAGCTGGCCGGAAATCAGCGTCACATAAGCGAAGGACGAGTAGAAGCCGCGCGAATTGCGGCCGGCCATTTCCGACAGATAGGTCGCGGACGCGCCATATTCGCCACCCACCGAGAGGCCCTGCATCAGAC
This sequence comes from Tianweitania populi, assembly GCF_014652875.1. Classification (GTDB taxonomy): domain Bacteria; phylum Pseudomonadota; class Alphaproteobacteria; order Rhizobiales; family Rhizobiaceae; genus Tianweitania; species Tianweitania populi. The sequence continues at coordinate 1,720,451 of NZ_BMZQ01000001.1, forward strand.
GTGCGACCACGAGCAGGATCGGCGCCAGGATACCGATCGTCTGATAATCCGGCGTCACCGCGATGATGAGCGAACCGGCGCACATCAGCGTCACCGACAAAGCCAGACCGGCCTTGCGGCCCTTGCGATCTGAATAGATGCCCATGATCCAGGCGCCGATCGGACGCATCAGGAAGCCGACGGCAAACACTGCAGCCGACGACAGCAACTGCGCGGTCTGGTCGCCTGCCGGGAAGAAGTGCTGCGCGAAATACAGCGCGAAGGCTGCATAAACATACCAGTCGAACCACTCGACCAGGTTGCCGGTCGAGCCGCCGACGATTGCCTTCAAACGACTGCGGCGATCAAGCCCGCCAACAGGAGCCGGTGCAACGCCTGCTGCGTCATTGCGATAAACCATTATTTTTAAATCCTTGTTCTTGGGCGACGCGCCAGTCGGCAACACCGCCAGTCCGTACTGGCCATCAAAATGGGCCTTGAAACAAAACCATGCCTGCTAAGCAGGCTCCTATTGCACAAAAGAGAGACCTTTGCTCAAGCCATTAGCCCTATGGCGAGCGTATATCGAGTTTACGTCAGAGCATTTGAACTGCGGTTCAAGCCTTGCCCCATGGCACATCCCCGAAGGCGCCTAGCGGGATCTTGAGGTAGCGCGAGCCGTTGGCTTCCGGCTCAGGCAATCGCCCTGCCCTTATGTTCACCTGTAGCGCATGAAGAATGAGCTTGGGCATCGGCAAGGTCCGATCCCGTTCCTCGCGCAGCGCCACGTAGGCTTCTTGCGTCGCAGCTTTCTGCAGATGGATATTGGAGCTGCGCTGTTCGGCCACTGTGCTTTGCCAACGCGGCTCGCGCCCGTCAGGCTGGTAGTCATGGCCGGTGAACAGCCGGGTTTCCTCGGGCAAGGACAGAATGTCCTGGATCGACTGCCACAACCGCGCCGCATCGCCGCCGGGGAAATCCGCGCGCGCCGAACCGCTGTCGGGCATGAACAGCGTGTCATGGATAAAGGCCGCGTCGCCCACAACATAAGCGATGGAGGCCAGCGTGTGTCCAGGCGAAAACAGCACCCGGACATCCATGTCACCGATCCGGAATTGCTCGTCGTCTTTCCACAACCGGTCCCATTGTGACCCGTCCGTGGCAAGATCAGGCCAGTTGTAAATTGCCTTCCAGAGCTTCTGCACTTCGGTAATCTGAGCGCCGATCGCGGTCGGCGCGCCAGTCCGGCTCTTCAAGTAGTCCGCCGCCGAAAAATGATCGGCATGCGGATGCGTGTCGAGGATCCATTCGAGTTCAAGCTTTTCTTCGTCGATAAAAGCCAGGATCGCATCCGCGCTATCCGTTCGAACGGAGCCGGACTTCTCATCATAGTCCAGCACCGGATCGATGATCGCGCAGCGCTTCGTTGCCGGGCAAGCCACGACATATTGAACCGAGCAGGTTCGCGGTTCGAAAAAGGCGCGAACATCTGGCGAAAACGTCATGCAGCGGCATTCCTGTTGGTGCGAACCTGTTCAACGAGGTTCGGGAACTTGAGTGCGGGCACGCCATCCAGGCTGGCACCGGATTTCGGCTTGAACCGGGCCGTCGCCGCATCCACTTCATATTGGCCGGCCAAGTCATCTGCATGAAGCGCCAGCCGCACAACCGCATCGATGATCGTATCGGCATCCGCATTGGAGTGCAGATAAGACAGGCTGAGCCTGACCCAGCCGGGTTTCTCCGTTTCGTAGCCATCCGCAAGCCGCTTGAACAGGGTGCCGGACGCGCTTTGGTCGATCTCTAACAAGCGATGCGCGTAAGACCCAGCACAAGCACAACCGCCGCGCGCCTGCACGCCGAACACGTCGCTCAGCATGCGCGTGAAAAGCTGGTGATGAACGAGATCGCCTGATCTGCCGACAATGCGGAAGGAGAAGATTGGCAAGGCTTCGGCCCCGTCGCGCTGCCCGAGCAAGCGAATCTGCGAAACATCCTTCCAGGCACGCAGCGCCTTTTCCCGAAGCTCAGCCTCGCGCCGCAACAATGCCTCTTCGCCAACCGCATCCTTCACAAGCAGCGTGAGGGCCGCCCGGATGTCGCCCACCACATTCGGCGTTCCGGCCTCCTCGCGCGCTTCGACGCGGCGGCTATAGGTGTGCGACCATGGCGACGCGAAGGACACTGTTCCCCCGCCCGGTGCTGTCGGCGTTTGGCGCTGAACCACCGTGTCGCGGATCACCATCACCCCGCTGGCGCCCGGTCCACCCGGGAACTTGTGCGGCGAAAACACGATCGCGTCCTTGGCCGCATCGCCCTCGCCCATATCCATCGGCAGGTAAGGCGCCCCACAGGCATAATCCCAGATCGCAATCGCCCCATGCGCCTTTAACAAACGCGTCACCGGATCGGGATCGGTCAGGATGCCGGTGACGTTGGACGCAGCCGAAAAGCTGCCGACAACGAGCTCCGACCCTTCCGTATCCCGCAAAGCCGCTTCCAGCGCAGCAAGGCAAGGTCCACCCTCAGCCCGCTCCGGAATTTCCACCATCGTCGCGCCGGATTCGCGCCACGGCAGAATGTTGGAATGATGCTCGTAAGGGCCGATCAGAACCGTAACGTGCTCCCCGGCAAGCACACGCTCGCGCACACGCAGCAGGCCGACGATCCGGTTGATGCCACTCGTCGCACCCGAACCGGTGAAAACCACATGGCAATCCGGCCCGGCGCCGCACAGCTCGCCGATGATGCGACGCGCATCCTCGCGCATCCGGGTCATCGTCCCGCCGCAGAACGACGCTTCCGTATGGCTGTTGGCGTAAAACGGCAGCACGTCAGTCTGGATGAAGTCCTCGACCTGCCGCAGCGCGCGGCCGGACGCGACATAATCGGCATAAAGGAGATTCCGCTCACCAAAGGGCGTCTCGAACGCCATGCCGTCGCCGATCAGCCCGGCCCGCAGGCCAGCGATGGCCTCCCCGTCCCGAAGCGCATTCCTGAACGCGATCAGCTTGCTCATGGTGTTCTTCCCTTCTCCCCTGCTTTGATGAGGAGGAGTAACGAAGATCCTGCGCGTTTTTCTCTCAAATTGGGCTTCTTTAGCGGCAAAAATTGTGATTTTGATCGATGAATGAAGCATAATCTCGATCAGATCGACGCTCATATCCTGCGTGAGCTACAGCGCGACGCGAGTCAGTCGCAGCGCGACCTCGCCGACCGCATCGGCCTCTCGCAAAACGCGACGTGGCGGCGCGTCAAGCTGCTGGAAGAACGCGGCATCATCAAAGGCCACAGCGCCCGCATAGCCCGCGAGGAAGTGGGCCTCGGCCTCGTCGTCTTCGCGATGATCCGCACCCGCAATCATTCCGCCGATTGGCTAAAGCGCTTCCGCGCCCATGTCGGCGCAATCCCGGATGTCATCGACTTCTACCGCATTGGCGGCGACTACGATTATCTCCTGAAGATCGTCACCCGCGATATGAACAGCTATGATCAGGTTTACCAGCGCCTGATCGACAAGCTCGAGCTTGAAACCGTCACCTCCTACTTCGCCATGGAAGCCATCGCTGAAAACCGGCCGCTTGATATCTGACGGGCAAGACGCGCCCTGTCCGGTCGCACTCCGAACCAGCATGAAGCGTACCTTGCCGTGCTCTAATGTCGCATGTTAGACGGGCAAGCTCGTTGATCGCGCAACAGCGCTGATCCTGGTCTGACACACCACAAAGGCTGCCGATCTTGAGCTACCGGCATTCCATGACCTGGCACACCGAAGGCATCCGGGCCATCGCTCCCGCCAAGTGGCGGTGCCTGGACGGTATGCTCGGCGTGTTCTGGGAAGCGGAAGGACAGGTGGGCGCCAAGGGCTATTACCTGTCGCCCGATCCGCGCATCATGATCTTCTTCAACGACGTCGCGCAGCAGATCCGCATGTCGAGCCGCGACGGCCGTTTCGGCGCGGATAGCAGGCGCATGACACGCGCGATCTACGTGCCAGCGGGCGTGCCGCTCTGGACGGAGTTTACGGCTTCCCTGCGTTTCTCCCATCTCGATCTTCATTTTCACAAGGATCGGCTGCTCAAGTTTCTCGCGCCCACGATCGGGCGCTCCGCAGCTCTGGCCGCGTCAAGCCAGCCGGTGGAGATCCAGGACGTCAAGGCGCTAGAAGCGCTCGCCGCCTTGCTTGTCGACGACCTCACGAACCCCGTCAAACATCCGATCTACGCCGAAAACCTGGTCGGCAGCATCGTCGCGGGCCTTCTTCATATCCCGGGCAACAAGGCCGGCGAACACAGCGAAGGCAGGCTGACCCAGGCACAGATGAACAAGCTCGTCGCGCGGGTCGAAGCCTGCCACGACCAGCGCCTGAGCGTGGCCGAGATGGCCGCGACGGTCGGCCTGTCCGAAAGCTGGTTCGCGTCCGTCTTCAAGCAGACAACGGGCAAGACGCCCCTGCAATGGCAGCTCGGCCGGCGCGTCGAACTTGCCCAGACCCTGCTGATGGAAGGCGACCTCACGCTTGCCGGCATCGCAGCCCAGCTCGGCTTCTGCGATCAGGCCCATCTGACGAAGGCCTTCCGGCAAGTCGCCGGCGAAACGCCCGCCGCATGGCGTCGCATGCAGCAGGGCGCTTAATCCAAGAAGCGCTCCGTCGGCACGAAGGCCGGCGAAGCTTCATGTCTTACCAGGTCTTGCGCAGCGTTGCCGAGAAGGACCGGCCCGGATTGTAGAAGTCCGCACCAAAGCCGCCATAAGCGACATGCTTCTCGTCGAAGATGTTGTTGACGTTCACCTGAAGCGAGGTGTTCTCGACGATCTCATAGTTCAGCGCGGCATCGACGATGACATGATCGTCCGCCGAGCTGGTGTTCGCCGCAGTCAGGAAATAGGAGCCGACATAACGGATGCCGCCGCCGACCGTCAGGTCGCCGCGTTTGCCTTCGCCTTGCAGCGTATAATCCAGCCACAGCGATGCGATGTTTTCCGGAATGAACTGCGGCCGGTTGCCCTCGTTGCCGCCAGTCCCGTTCTCGGTGATCTCGGCATCGAGATAGGAATAAGCGGCCGTTAGGCTGAAATTCTGCGGCAGCTCGGCCTTGGCTTCGAGGTCAACACCACGCACCCGGACCTCGCCGATCGAGGACGGCAGGAAGGTCACCGGGTCGGTCACGGTCAGGTTGGTCTTGCGCAGATCGTAAACGGAGGCCGTGAACAGGGCTGGGAACGCAGTTGGCTGATATTTGACGCCAGCTTCATACTGCTCGCCGCGCTCCACATCGTTCAAGAGCGACGAGGCTGGAACCACCGACTCTGCATAGCTGACATAGGTCGCGACTTCCGGCGTGATCTTGTAGGTCAGACCAAAACGTTTGGTGAACTCGCTAAAATCACCTGAGGTGGTACGACCATTCAGGTTGTTTGTCTGTTCGAGGTCGATCCAGTCATTGCGCAAGCCAATGCTGGCGATGAAATTATCCGCGAAGGTTAGTTCTTCCTGGAAGTAGAGACCTGTGGTCTGCTGATCGCTCTTTTGTGCCTGAATTAGAGGAACCGAGGCTGGCCTGCCGGTGTAGATCGGGTTCGTCCAGTCGATGCTCGGCGCACCGCCGAAAAAGGTCTTGGAGTCCGACACCTGGTCATTGTGCATCAAGCCGACCAGCGTCTTGCTCTCAACGTTCTCGAAGCTGGCATCATATTGCAGCCGCGCATCGCCGATCCACTGACGGCTGGCAACATCGCTGCCGAAGAAGGAGCGCCGCGCCAGCGTCGAGCCGTCAGTCGGGGTCGACGCGATATAGGCATAGCCGAAATCCGTATCGGCATCGCTGTAGCGCGAATTGGCCGCGAAGGTCAGGCCGTTTCCGAAATCGTGGTCGAAGAAGGCGCTGACAGTGTTGCGGTCCGTGCCACGGAAATTATAGCCAGGCTCGCCGAAGAAGGTGCTGGTGCGGTCGAAGTCATAGCCGTTGGGAAGACCACCGCTGCCCGGAACGCCGTTTCGGTGCAGATGGTCGAACACGACCGTGAAGTTGGTCGCCGCATCCGGACGCCACGTCAGGCCGCCCTGGATGAACTTGTTGTCGTCGCGCGAGTACGGATATTCGAGATCCGCATCCTTGAGCTTGCCGGTCAGGCGGTAGGAAACCGTGTCGTCTTCGGTGATATTGTCGCCGAAATCAAAGCCGACTTCCTTGCGCTCGAACGAACCGCCGGTGACATAGACTTCACCGAACCGGTCGCGCTTCGGGGTCTTGGTGACATAGTTCACCGCGCCACCCGGGTCCGATACGCCGAAGGTCGTGGAGCTTCCGCCCTTCAGCACTTCGACGCGCTCATAGGCGTAAGGCTCTTCGCGGATGCCGCCGAAAGGTCGGCCGAGAGTCAGGCCGTCTCGATAGGTATAGGCATCGAAGCCGCGGATCTGGAAGAAATCGAAGCGGTCGTCGGAGCCGTAGAAGTCGGTCACCACGCCTGCCGTATATTGCAGCACCTCCTCAACCGAATCGGCATCGCGCTTCTCGACTTCCTTTGACGTTATAACCGACACGGAAGCCGGCGTGTCCAGTATCGCCGCCGGTATCTTGCCGCCCACCGAAGTATGCTCGGCAACGATCGAGTTCCCATCGTCATCCCCGCCGACACCGTTTCCGCCGCCACCCGATACCACGACCTGCTGCAGAACAACGGCTTCGCCCGAGGTTGCCGCCTGCTGCGCGTAAGACAGGGTCGGCGCAAAGGCGATCATCGCCGTGCAGCCAAGAAGAACCGCGGCACGATGCCTGACTGGTGTGCGGTCGTTTCCGTTGGTGTTCATCGTTCGCGTTCCAGGACGTTGATGTTGCATGACTGGCAGTCGGTCGGGCTTGCGAGCCGAGGGATGATGGCCAGACGCATTTCAGAAGATCGCACAACCGAGATCCCCATCTCAGGCCGGCGCGAACAGTCTGGTTTATACCCCCGCCGATCCGCTAACTTGAGCATGCCGGTCAGGTATTGTAAATTCCTCTGGGCTTGTAGGAAACCCCGGCAACTTGCCGCAAGTTCGGGGCGGAGTGTTGCATCTGTGTTGACCTCCAAAGCTAAACCTGAAAGGCAAGCTCAACTTTCAGCGACAATGGGGCATTCCGATGCTGCTGCGGTGTATCCGTATCCTTCTTCCCGCCATGTGGCTTGCCGCGATCGGCTTGACCGGCGCTTCGGCGCAGGAAGCCGCCTTCCCGATCACCATCAAGCATGCGATGGGAACCACGATCATCGCCAAGAAGCCGGAGCGGGTGGCCACAGTGTCATGGGCGAACCACGAAGTGCCGCTTGCGCTTGGCGTCGTTCCTGTCGGCATGGCAGCGGCCAATTTTGGCGACGATGATAATGATGGCCTGCTGCCCTGGGTGGCTGAAAAGCTGAAGGCGCTCGGCGCGGAAAAGCCGATGCTGTTCGACGAAGGCGACGGCATCGATTTCGAGGCGGTCGCGGCAACGCAGCCCGATGTGATCCTCGCCTCCTATTCCGGTCTCAGCCAGGCGGACTATGACACGCTGAGCCAGATCGCGCCCGTGGTCGCCTATCAGACGGCACCATGGTCCACCAGCTGGCGCGACATGATCCGCTTGAACAGCACGGCGCTCGGCATGGCTAAGGAGGGCGACGCGCTGATCGCAAAGACCGAAGCCGAGATCGCGGAGGCCGTCGCCAAGCATCCCGAACTCGCCGGCAAGTCGGCGATGTTCGTGACCCATCTTGATCCGACCGACCTCAGCATCGTCAATTTCTACACAACCAACGATACCCGCGTCGCCTTCTTCCAGGACCTCGGCCTCAAGTCGCCGAAGAGCGTAGTCGAGGCCTCCAAGGCCGGCGTCTTCTCCGGCTCCGCCAGCGCCGAACGCGTCGATTCCTTCGATGATGTCGACATCGTCGTCACCTATGGCACGCAGCAGCTGGTGGATGCGGTCAGCGCCAATCCACTTCTATCGAAGATGCCTGCCGTGAGCCGCGGCGCGATCGTCACGCTCGGCCGAAATCCTCTGGGAACCGCCGCCAATCCGACGCCGCTGTCGATTTCCTATGTCTTGAACGACTATCTGGCCCTGCTCTCCGAAGCGGCCAAGAAGGCGAAATGACCGGGCGAAGTGCCAGCTTGGCGATGAACGCAAACGTCACCCGTGCGCGCGCCGTCGTTCCCGCCGCGCATGTCTCGACGCAGCGGCGAAGCCTTTGGCTGGTTGTTCTGCTGGCCGTTCTCGCTTTGCTCGTCGCCGGCTCGATCGCGATCGGCACACGCGATGTTGCGTTGGAAGACATCTGGCTGGCGCTTTCGGGTCAGGTCGATAGCATCGGCCAGGCTGCGGTTTCCGTCCGCATTCCCCGCACATTGCTCGCCGTGCTGGCCGGCGCTTCGCTTGCCGTTGCCGGTACGATCATGCAGGGCGTCACGCGCAATCCCCTCGCCGATCCCGGCATTCTCGGCGTCAATATGGGTGCGTCGCTGGCCGTGGTCGTGGGCGTCGTCTGGTTCAACATCGACTCGGCGCAAGCCTTCATCTGGGTCGCGATTGGTGGCGCGGCCTGCTCGGCGGTCTTCGTTTACACGATCGGCTCGCTCGGCCGAGGCGGCGCAACGCCGCTGAAGCTGGCGCTTGCCGGTGCCGCGACCTCCATCGCTTTATCATCCCTGGTGATCGCCTTCGTGCTCGGCAGAAACGACATCGCCGGCGGGCTGCGATCCTGGCAGATCGGCGGAGTTGGCGGCGCCACCTTCGAGCGCATGGAGCATGTTCTGCCCTTTCTGGCCGTCGGCTTCGCCATCAGCCTCCTGTCGGCCCGCAAACTGAACGCCCTTGCGCTCGGCGACGAAATGGCCGCCGGACTAGGCGAGCGTGTCGCATGGGCCCGCGCTGCGGCAGCCTTCGGCACAGTTCTGCTATGCGGCGCAACCACCGCGATCTGCGGACCGATCGGCTTTGTCGGCCTGGTGGTGCCGCATCTCTGCCGGCTTTTGATCGGCATCGATCATCGCTGGCTCCTGCCTTTCTCGGCCATCACCGGCGCCTGTTTGTTGCTCCTTGCCGATATTGTCGGCCGCATCATCGCGCGCCCCAGCGAGCTGGATGTCGGCATCGTCACGGCCTTTGTCGGCGCGCCCTTCTTTATCTGGATCGTCCGACGCCAGCGGGTGCGCGACCTGTGACCGCCGCCGCTTTCCAAGTTGAAGCGATCGCCTCCAGCCGTCGCAAGCGCCAGACCCGTCGCAGAACGGTGCTGATCGCCGCCACGCTCCTGCTCGTCGCCATGTTCGTTCTGGCATTGATGCTCGGCCAGTCCTTCACCCCGCCAGGCAACGTCATCCGCGTGCTGCTTGGCCAGGATGTGCCCGGCGCTTCCTTCACCGTGGGCAAGCTTCGTTTGCCACGGGCCGTGATGTCGATCCTCGCCGGCCTCTCTTTCGGCCTGGCCGGCGCGGCGTTCCAGATCATGCTGCGCAATCCGCTCGCCAGCCCGGACATCATCGGCATCAGCGTGGGCGCAAGTGCTGCAGCCGTTTTCGCCATTGTCGTGCTGTCCCTCAACGGCCCGCTCGTGTCGCTCTTCGCCGTGTTGTCCGGCCTCGGCGTCGCGCTCCTGATTTACGGCCTGTCCTTCCGAAATGGCGTCGCCGGAACGCGCCTCATCCTGGTCGGCATCGGCGTGTCCGCCATGCTGGAAAGCTTCATCGCCTACACCCTTTCCAAGGCACCGGCCTGGAACCTGCAGGAAGCGATGCGCTGGCTAACAGGCAGCGTCAACGGCGCGCAGCTCAGCCAAGCGCTGCCTCTACTGCTGGCGCTGCTCGTGTTCGGCGGCCTGCTGCTCAGCCGCAGCCGCGATCTGGAAGCGCTTCGCCTGGGCGACGACATGGCGGCAGCGCTCGGCACCGACGTTCCCCGCACGCGCGCTCTTGTGATCTTCGCCGCCGTCGGCACGATCGCGGTGGCAACTGCCGTCACCGGACCGATTTCCTTCGTCGCCTTCCTGTCCGGCCCAATCGCCGCGCGCATGGTCGGCGCGCAAGGATCGCTGTTGATCCCGGCAGCCCTCGTTGGCGCCGCCCTCGTCCTCATCGGCGATTACGTCGGCCAGTTCCTTCTGCCCGGCCGCTATCCCGTCGGCGTCATCACCGGCGCGCTGGGAGCCCCCTACCTGATTTACCTGATCATCAGGGTCAATCGAACCGGCAAGTCTCTATGACCCAGCACACCCTCACCATCAGCGATCTCGCCGCCGGCTATGGCGATGCCCTCGTGCTCGGCGGCCTCGACCTCGAGGTGCCGACCGGCGGCATCACGGCAATCGTCGGCGCCAATGCCTGCGGCAAGTCCACGCTTCTGCGCGTCATGTCGCGTCTTCTGTCCCCAAGAAGCGGTCAGGTACTGCTCGACGGCAAGTCGATCCACCGCATGCCGCCGCGCCAGCTGGCGCGCACGCTCGGGCTTCTGCCGCAATCACCGATCGCGCCAGAAGGCATCACCGTCGCCGATCTTGTCAGTCGCGGCCGCCACCCTCACCAAGGTTTGTTGTCGCGCTGGACCCAGGCCGATGACGAGGCCGTCGCATCCGCACTGGAAGCCACCAAAACCTTCGACCTCGCCGAACGCCCCGTGGATGAACTCTCCGGCGGCCAGCGTCAGCGCGTCTGGATCGCCATGGCACTCGCCCAGCAGACCGATCTACTCTTGCTCGACGAGCCCACGACCTTTCTCGACATCAGCCACCAGGTCGAGGTGCTGGATCTCCTCACCGACCTCAACAAGAGGCGCGGCACGACGATCGTCATGGTGCTGCACGACCTCAACCTCGCCGCCCGCTACGCCGATTATCTCGTGGCGATAGCCGATGGCCGGCTGCACGCCGCCGGCAAACCGGAAGCCATCCTGACCGAAGACACTGTCCGCAAGGTGTTCGGACTGGAAAGCCGCATCATCCTCGACCCGACGTCCGGCCGCCCGCTCATGCTGCCGATTGGTCGTCACCGAATGATGATCGACGGTAATCCTTGACCATCGACCTCAACTTAAATCATTGCTATGGACGCATCCGCGGCGAAACGCGTGGCAGCGCGCTTCCATCCCGATCCAGTGTTCATGAGGAGTACCAGTGACCATGCAAGCTGAGACCTTCAAGCTCTCCGGCACCGCGCGTCCCAAGAACGCGCTGAGCATGCTCGACGAGATCTGCGAGCACTTCGTTGAACATTCCGATGTGGAGCGCTCGGAGAACTTCGCGCGGCTGTCGAGCCCGATCGGCAATGCCGACATCGTTCTGCGCGAAGACCGGCTGTTGATCGAGCTGACCTGCCCCACCAAGGATACGCTGCATCTCACCCGCAACAGCATTGCAGAGCATCTGTTCTACTTCGCCGGCGACGATCCGCTCGAACTGACCTGGACCGATCCGGCTCCTCCCGCCGTCTTGCCGAACCTCACCGAGGTCACGGTTGTTTCAGCCGAAGACGTCACGCCGCATATGCGCCGCGTGAAGTTTCGCTGCGAGGATGTTTCCCGCTTTATCGGAGCCGGCATGCATGTGCGCATGCTGGTGCCGCCGCGCGGCCGCGAGCCGGTCTGGCCCGGTTTGCGCGACGATGGCCGTCTGGCCTATCCCACCGGCGACGACGAATTGCTGGTGCGTGTTTACACGATCCGTGCCGTAGATGCCGAGCGCCGCGAACTCTGGGTCGATTTCCTCCAGCATCCGATCCCCGGCGTCGCAACGCCGGGTGCCGATTTCGCCAGGGACGCGCAGCCTGGCGACAAGGCCGCGTTTCTCGGGCCCGGTGGCGGCAGTCTTCCGGAAGCCGACACCATCCTTATGGTCGGCGACGAGGCCGCTTTACCAGCCATCGCCCGCATTGCAGCCGAGGTTCCGGCCGGCACTCGGATGAAGGCGATCATCGAGGTGGAAGAGGCCGCGGAAGAACAGCCTCTTCCCACGGCAGGTATCTTGGAAACACAGTGGCTTCACCGAAAAACCTATCCGGCGGATGCCAAGAACGTGCTGCGAAACGCCGCCAATGAGGCGATCAAAGCAACTGACGACAGCACCTTCGTCTGGGTCGCCTGTGAGAAAGAGGATGTGCGTACCCTTCGCTCGCTTATGACCAAGCGGCGCCACAACAAGAAGCTGATGTACATCGCCTGGTACTGGGCGCGCGAACGAGCCTAGCGGCTCCGACGGCCATCCTGCCGGATTTATGATCTTTGTTCGAGGTTGCCCACATTCTTTGCATGTTTGCCGCTCCGGGAGACTGGCGGCGCGTACGAAAATGCGGAATAGATGCAGCATCAAGAACAAGGAGACCATCATGAACCTCCCGGGAACACTCAAAGCCGCTCTGTTCGGTGCAGCACTTGCCGGCCTCGCTGGTCCGGCCCTGGCCGACCAGCTTGCCGACATCAAGGCGGCCGGCAAGATCGTCACCGCCACCGACATGCACTACGCCCCCTTCGACATGCTGAACAACGGCACGTATGAAGGCATGACGAAGGACCTGTTCGACGGCGTTTCCAACGAAATCGGCGCCGAGCCGGTTTACCAGGACATTCCGTGGACGGCCGAGCTGCCGGGCCTCGAAGTCAAGAAGTTCGACATCGTCATCGCGCCCGTCACCGTCACGCCCGAGCGGCTAGAGCGCTATTCCTTCAGCCTGCCGATCGCCGACGCCACCGTGGCGCTGGTGCGGGCCGCCAGCAATACCGAGCTGAAGCAGCCGGAAGACATCAAGGGCAAGACAGTCGGCGTTCAGCAGGGCACCGCGCAGTTCCGCCAGCTCCAGGCATTCGGCGAAAAGATCGGCGGCGTCACCGTCAAGGAATACGGCACGACCGACGAAGCCTATGCCGATCTCGCGGCTGGCCGTCTGGACGCGGTCGCCGGTTCGATGCCGAACCTCACCTACCTCGTGAAGAACCGCGGCGAGACCTTCGCTTTGTTCGACAAGCCGACCTTTGGCCAGCCGACCTACTTCGCCTGGGTCATCCGAAAGGATGCCGACAGCGAAAGCTTCACCAAGGCCGTCAATGACGCCCTGCTGAAGATGACCGATGATGGCCGCGTGAAAACCATCCAGGAAAAGTGGCTCGGCACCTACACCGAACTGCCGCGCGAAGTTCCGACCAAGTAAAACCGAGCGGCCGGCGGTTTCATCTGATCCGCCGGCCCCTCGTTTGGACCATCCATGTTTTCGGTTGCAACGTTCCTGAGCAGCTTCGAACCTTTGTTCTGGGCTGCGCGCTTCACGCTGTTGATTTCCGTTCTGGGCATCGCGCTCGGGCTGGTCATCGCCGCCTTGGTATGCGCGGCCGCACTCTCACGCTTCGCTCCTTTCCGCTGGCTTGCAGCGCTGTGGGTCAGCTTCCTGCGCGGCGTGCCGCTGCTCGTGCAGCTTCTGCTTTTCTATTACCTCCTGCCCGTAATCGGCATCGACGTCCCCGCCTTGGTCGCGGCGGTTGTCACCGTCGGCATCTGCGCCAGCGCCTACATCTCCGAGATTTGGCGCGGCGCGATCATGGCCCTGCCTACCGGACAGGTCGCCGCCGCAACCGCGATCGGCATGGCCCCGCGCGATATCTGGACCCGCATCATCCTGCCGCAAGCCTTCAAGCTCTCGCTGCCAGCTCTCGTCAATGAGTTGATCCTGCTGGTGAAGGCCTCGTCGCTAGTGTCGGTGGTCGGCATTCTCGAACTCACCCGCGCCTCCCAGGCGCAGGCCGCGACCACTTTTCGCCCCCTGGAAGTCTACCTCGCCGCAGCCTGCATCTATCTCCTGATCAATCTCTTTCTTGCAGCCCTCGGACGTTATCTCGAGCACAGGCTGGCCGTCTGATGGATTGGACCATTCTGCAGCAATACGGCCCGCTGCTTCTCAGCGGCTTCGGCACCACGATCCTGTGCTGGGCGCTCGGCACGGTCTTCAGCATGGTGCTCGGCCTCCTCATCGCGCTCCTCCAGCGCTACGGCCCGCGCCCGCTCGGTTGGGTGATCCAGGCCTATATCGAGATCATCCGCGGCACGCCGTTTCTGGTGCAGCTTTTCGTGCTGTACTACGGCGGCCCGCTGATCGGCTTGCGCCTTGATGCCCTGCCCGCTGGCCTTCTCGGCCTCACCATCTATGGCAGCCCTTATTTCGCGGAAATCTTCCGCTCCGCCTTCAACGCCGTGCCGCTAGGCCAGATCGAAGCCGCCCGCGCCATCGGCATGTCCGAGCTCTCGATCATCCGGCGCATCCTTCTGCCGCTCGGCCTCGTGTCGGCCCTTCCGGCGCTGGTGAACTTCTCGATCATCCTCACCAAGGAAACCGTGATCCTGTCGATCATCACGGTGCCGGAACTGACCTACCAGACGCAGCGCATGTCCACGGAAACCTTCCGCTACATCGAGGCCAATCTGGCGCTGGCGCTGTTTTTCTGGGCGCTTGTCGAAACCATTTCGCGCGTTGGCCGCAAGCTCGAAAAACGCGTCACACGCCATCTGATTGAAAGGACGTAAGATGCCCGGCGCATCATCCGTCGAGATCCGCAAGGTCAACAAGCATCACGGGCAATTCCACGCTCTGAAGGATGTCGATCTCGACATTCTGCCCGGCAAGGTCACCTGCCTCATCGGCCCGTCCGGCTCCGGCAAGTCCACCCTCCTGCGCTGCATCAACTTCCTCGACGAATATGAATCGGGCGAGATCCGCATCGACGGCCAGCTGATCGGCTACCAAAGCCCCGGCGGCGCCAGAATGCCCGGCCGAACCTTGCGCGAAATCCGCCGCTCCATCGGCATGGTGTTCCAGCAGTTCAACCTGTGGCCGCATATGACCGCGCTCGGCAACGTCACTGAGGGCCTCATCCGCGTGCGCGGCTTACCAAAAACGGAAGCCGAACGCCGTGCAAGGGAAGCGCTGGAAAAGGTCGGCCTGTCCGACAAGATGGCCAGCCACCCCTCGCGCCTGTCTGGCGGACAGCAACAGCGCGTGGCGATCGCCCGCACGCTCGCCATGGAACCGCGCCTGATGCTGTTTGATGAACCCACTTCCGCGCTGGACCCGGAACTCGTCGGCGAAGTCCTCAACGTCATGAAAACGCTCGCAACCGAAGGCATGACCATGGTGGTCGTCACCCACGAAATGGGCTTCGCGGCCCACGTCGCCGATCAGGTCGCCTTCATGGAAAAGGGCGAACTGGTCAGCGTGGATGTCCCGGACAAGATCCTGCACAACCCCCAAGACTCCCGCATCAAGGCCTTCCTGCGCACCTATCACGAGCGCAACAGCTTCTGACCTCCGAGCGATCAGGGACCACCAAAGGTCCTTGATCGCAGTTCAGATCATGGCGAGCCCTCAGGCAGCAGCTGCGGTGATCTTGTAGCTGAACGCCTTGGCGTCGAGCTCGTCGAAGCGGCCGCTCCTCTCGGCAAGACCCTGCGGATACATCAGGAACGGCACGCTGGTCGCGGAGGCGGCACCCGGCAGCACAACGTCATGAGCCATGTTGTAGGCGACCCAGTTGCCTTCCCAGTTGCCGAACAGCGCGGCATCCACCGGAGCCACCAGCGGATCGCGGATCCAGCGGTCGGTTTCCTTGCGCATGACCTTCAGCACATCGGCCGGATCCATCGCCACCCAGCCATAGCCCTCGAGCCAGGTTTCGGCGCGGCAATGCTGCGCGCTCGTCACATCCGGCGAACTGGCGCCGACCTGGCTATAGCCGAACTCGGAAGCCGCCAAGCGCACTCCATAAATGTCACGCGCCGGCACGCCCGAAGCGCGCGCCAAGCCGACGAACAAGCCGTTGAGGTCGGCGCATTTGCCGCCCGGCGTCGCACTGGCCAGAAGCGCCTTCAAATCGCCGGAACCGCAGCCGGGCGTATCCACGTTGCGGAAACACGACGCCACGATCCAGTTGTAGATCGCGCGAACCTTCTCGACATCGGTTGTTGCACCGGCCGTCACGCGCCGCGCCGTTTCAGCGACAATGCCGTCGAGCGGCGCGATGCTGCTCGAGGCAAGCGCCTCCTTGAGCACAGCCGGATCTTCATGCACATCGCTCTTCTTCGACCAGTCGATCGTGCGATTGCGCGTTTCCACCCGCGTCGTGACCTCGACCTTGCGGTCGGTCTGCGCGGCGTCGAACCTGGCATGGAGCATGCTGGCGCCTGTTGCCGGGTCGGTCACGACTTCCGCGCTCGCGGCATTGCCGGTCCACTTTGTACCAAGCGTGCGCTGCCACGGCGTATCGACCGAGGGGATCGGGAGCCAAACGGAGGTCGCGCCGCCGTCCGGCGGGGTAACGGAGGTGCTGAGATCGAAGCCGCGCCAATCGGAAGCCTGCGGAGCATAGTGGCGATAGGCGGACTGCGCGGCAGCCAGAACCAGGCGCGGCATCGCAACCATCGCGGCTGCGGCGACACCAAGCTTCAAGACCGCACGACGGGATGTCAGGGGCATTCATCTCTCCTCAGAGCTGGGTCGGGCAGCAAAGTGCATGGTGCACCTGCGCCGCGACAGGTCATTGCACCCTGTCTAATACGACGGCACCGCCGCCGCCACCTCATTTCGGGTGCCGCACTGTCACGTCAGGAGGATGCAGCTGTGGTGGGATCGGTTGATGACCCTGTGCATTGCTGAACACAACCCGAAGGAGCACATCATGGCGCTGTCCGACAAAGCCCTATCCATTCTGACTTTCGCCGCCTACCACCAGCTGTCCAGCGGCATGATCGTTCGCGATGTCGTTCTGGAAGATGATGCCGGTCACAAGGCCGAACCCGAAGGCGTGAAAGAGTTGAGCGATGCCGGGCTGCTCGAAGCCAACGGCAAGCGCGGCACGCTGACTGACGAAGGCGAGACCATGCTGGAAAAAGTCATTGCCGCAATCAAGGGCGCAGGCTGATCCGCTGATCTAACGCGAAAAACCATCCTGCTGTGTCTGCCAGGCCGTCCACGCCTCTTGCACCCGGCCACCAAGCGCCGGGGTCAAGCCGCACGCCTTGTAGAGCGAACGGCTGCCCCGCACCGCCGGCGCTTTGTATTAAATGTCTTGCGCCAGTCGGTTGAGATAGAACCGGCCCTGCTTTTCAAACAAGCGCCGCTCTTCCTCGTTAAGCGCGATCAGGACGAGATAATCTACGGCGCTGTGGCTGCAAAAGACGTTCAGATAAAGAACGCACTCGTCTTCAAGGAGGAGCCAGAGATACGGCTCTTCGTCCAGAACAATCATCGGCCCTCGATCAGGCAAGCAAAAAGCCCGGCTGGATTTCTCCAGGCCGGGCTGTCTAGTTTATTCCGCGTCGCTTGCAGCCGTTGCGGCATCGCCTGCAGCATCGTCCTTGGGCTTATCCCGCGAATTTGCCTTTGCGGCCAGCTTTTCAGCCTTCTTAGCGGCTTTCTGCAGCTCGCGTTGCCGCTTTTCGAAGTCATAGTTCGGTGTCTTGGCCATACGCGCCCCTCTTTATAACAGTTATACCTTAAACGCCGCGCGCCGCCATATAGGTGTCGAGCTTCTTGCGGGATGGTCCGTAGCGCTTGATGATCGTCTTTGCTTCGCTGACCGGCACGCCGAACTTGGCGGCAAAGGCTGCGGCCTCGTAGGTGTCGGTGCCCTTTTGATCGGTCTTGCCTGCTGAATTGGCTGTCATTGTTGTGCCTCCTGGCATCGAGCGACTCAGATGATCTCGGCTCGGTCGAGCCTATCGGAGCTCGAACCGGTGCCGCAGTCGCCGCTTCATTCTTGTGTAGATAGGCATCATAGCATCATTTTGCAGCGCGGTGCTGAACAATCGCACAGCCGGCGAACAAGCCGTGCCGATAACGCTGCTTGGTTGAGCTAAGCGCACGACTCTCATATCTGAAGCGGACGCTGACGATGTTTCGCTCCTTCATCCAGGCGGGCTTTGAATGCGGCCGCCTCGAATGGCAGAAGAACTTCTGCCTTCTGTCCGGCTCGCGTCATCTGCCCGAACAGGACATGGCCGCCCATTACGCCATCGTCAAAGCGCATGGCATCCGCACGGTGCGCGACGGCCTGCCCTGGTGGCTGCCCATGGAGCCGCGGCTGCAATGCGCGCGCAATGCCGGCCTCGAAGTCATCTGGGACCTCAACCATTACTGGCGCCATCCCGATCCCGTCGGCTATGCCGAGCGGGTCGCACAGGCCGTCCAGACCGTGGTGCCGGATCAGACCTTTTGGTGCTGCTTCAACGAACTCAGCTTCCACCCCCGCATGGTGCCGGGCGAGAGCTTCGATTATGTCGTCGAGCAATCGCGCACCATCCTCTCGATCCTCAAGAACAGCCTACCCGATGTCCGGCTGGTCACGGCCGAGCCCGCCCATCTTCCGCACGAGATCGGCGCTCATGCGCTGGCTGACTGCGCGGATGTTATCGGCATCAACGTCTATCCGCACGAACTCAAGCGCGACATCAGCCGCTCATTGAAGGATGTGGCGGCGCGCTATGGCAAGCCGGTGATGATCGCCGAAACCGGCCTGCATCACGGCCATCATCGCCGCTGGAAAGGCATCAACGACAAGGGGCATTGGCTCGAAACCGTGCTCGACGCCGTGGCGCGCTCCAAGGTCCACGTCATGGGCATCTGCCTCTACCCGATCGTCAACGCGCCCGCCTGGAACGCGCCGCATCGCCGCCGGTGGGATCACGGTCTGATCCGCGAAGATCTCAGCGTCGATCGAAGCCTGTCGGACGCCATCATGCGCGAAACAGGCGCTGATCGCTCACAGGCAGCCTGATTCAGCCCGACTCGCCTACTGAAGTTCGTCGGCCACCGCATCGAAGAACAGATACGGGTCGATCGGCTCCTTGTCGGTCGGCTTCGGCTGCGCACCGAAGGTCACCACCACAACGTTCTTGGCGGGATTGATGTAGATGTTCTGGCCCTGGATGCCGATCGCGCCATACGCGCCGTCCTTCATGGAACCCGGCGTCCAACCGGTCCACCACATATAACCGTAGTCCAGCTTCTCGCCATTCTTCAGCGTGGTCGGCTGCGAAGCCTCCTTCACCCAACCGTCCGGCAGGATCGAAGAACCACCGATGGTGCCATTCTCCAGGAAGAACTGCCCGAAGCGGGCATAATCGCGCAGAGTCGCGCTGATGCCGCTGCCGCCGATCTCGACGCCATCGGGAGAATCCAGCCACCAGGTCGCGTCGGATTCCATGCCGTAAGGCTGCCAGATCTTTTCCGACAGATAATCCGCCAGCGGCTTCTTCACCGCGCCGCGCACGATTTCGCCCAGCACCTGCGTTTCGCCTGTCGAATAGGTGTTCACCGTTCCCCGCTCGGCAGCGCGCGGCAGGCTCGCCATCAGCTTCATCGCCGATCCCGGTTCTTGGGCAATCTGCGCCTTCAACAGCGCTCGGCGGTCGGACTGGGGATCGGTATAGGTCTCGTTCCATTTGACGCCGGACGACATCATCAGCACGTCCTTCACCGTCACGCCCTCATAAGCGCTGCCTTTCAGCGCTGGGACGTAATCCACCACCTGCGCATCCAATCCGGATATCAGCCCGTCCTTGATCGCGATTGCCGCGAGTGTCGAGGTGATCGACATCGACATCCACCGCGTTTGTTCGGTGTTGCCGCGCTGGTAGGTCTCGTAGGCGATCTTGCCGTCCTTCAGAACGAGCATCGCCGTGATGCTGTCCAGCGCCATGAAGTCGTAGAGGTCGTAAGACTTGCCTTCGACATCGAACTTGACGTTGGTCAGCGGCTCGTCGGCGCGCTCGAATTTATGCACCTTTCCGCCGGCCTTGATCGTGTGGGTCGGAAACAGCCGATCGATATTGCGGAAGGTCGCAACCGCATCGTCCGGCAGCAGCGCGCCATCATAGATTTGCTCGACCGTGCCGATCTTCTCGTCCGCATGCGGATTCGGCGCGGCCTGCGCGAAGGCGCCTCCAGCGCTACCGAGCAACAACAAACCGATCAGCATCGGCCGTGATTTCTTGAGTGTTGAACGGTTGCGCATCGTGTCCCCCTTGATGTTCCGCCATGTTGGCGAAACACGCATTTCTTGACAAGCCAAACGCGCGTTTTGTGCTGCCACTCACCCAAGTCGCGCTGCGATACGACCGTGCAACGAGGGGTCGCGCCTAGTTTCCGGCGCGACCGATGGTGCTCAGAAGAACGCCTGCAGCCCGGTTTGCGCCCGGCCGAGGATCAGCGCATGAACGTCATGCGTGCCCTCATAGGTGTTCACCGTTTCCAGGTTCTGCGCATGACGCATGATGTGGTAGCCGATCTGGATACCGTTGCCGCCATGCATGTCGCGAGCTTGGCGGGCAATATCGAGCGCCTTGCCACAATTGTTGCGCTTGACGATGGAGATCATTTCCGGCGCCATCTTGCCTTCGTCCATCAAGCGGCCGACCCGCAACGAACCCTGTAGGCCAAGCGCGATTTCGGTCTGCATGTCCGCGAGCTTCTTCTGGAACAGCTGCGTTTGCGCCAGCGGCTTGTTGAACTGCTTGCGGTCGAGACCATACTGACGCGCGCGGTGCCAGCAGTCTTCCGCAGCCCCCATCGTGCCCCAGGAAATGCCATAACGCGCCCGGTTCAGACAGCCGAACGGACCCTTCAGACCGGACACGTTGGGCAGCAGCGCGTCTTCGCCGACTTCCACGCCTTCCATCACGATCTCGCCGGTGATCGAAGCCCGCAACGAAAGCTTGCCCTCGATCTTCGGCGCCGACAGCCCCTTCATGCCTTTTTCCAGCACAAAGCCGCGGATGGCATTATCATGCGCGGCCGACTTCGCCCAAACCACGAAAACGTCGGCAATTGGCGAGTTGGAGATCCACATCTTGGAGCCGGACAGGCGATAACCGCCGTCGATCTTCTCCGCACGCGTCTTCATGCCGCCGGGATCAGAGCCCGCATCCGGCTCGGTCAAACCGAAACAGCCGATCCACTCGCCGGATGCGAGCTTCGGCAGATACTTCTTGCGCTGTTCTTCCGAGCCATAAGCGTGGATCGGATACATCACGAGCGAAGACTGCACGCTCATCATCGAGCGGTAACCGGAATCGACGCGCTCGACCTCGCGCGCGACCAGACCATACGACACGTAGCCGGCGCCAACGCCGCCATATTCTTCCGGGATCGTCACGCCGAGCAGGCCGGCCTCACCCATCTCGCGAAAGATCTCGGGGTCGGTCGTTTCGTCGAGATAAGCGCGCTCGATGCGCGGCGCGAGCTTGTCGGCGGCAAAAGACGCCGCGGAGTCGCGGATCATCCGCTCTTCTTCCGTCAGCTGATCCTCGAGAAGGAATGGGTCCGACCAGTTGAACGCGGCCGTTTTGGCTGAAATGTTCGACATAAACTGCTCCCATCAACGCAACACCATTCCGCTCTCACGGACGGCGCTAATCCAGATCATTCGCTAATGCTTTCCAAGGTAGGGGCAAAGCGCTATTTTTCCATGACTTCATGCATCGAATGAATGATCCATGCGCGCGCGTCGCTTTATTCCCTCCCTTAGCCAGCTCCTCGCCTTTGAAGCGGTGGTGCGCCATCAATCCGTGACGATTGCCGCCAAGGAAATGAACCTGACGCAAAGCACGGTCACGCGCCTCCTGCAAAATCTCGAAGGCCAGATCGGCCAGCCGCTGTTCGTGCGCGAGCGCAAAAGGTTGGTCCCGACCGATGCCGCAAAAGCCTATTGCGCCGACGTTTCCGCTGCGCTGAACATGATCCAGCGCGCCAGCATGGGGCTGATGACCAATCCCGATGGCGGCGCCCTGTCGCTCGCCGTTCTGCCGACCTTCGGCACCCGCTGGCTCGCGCCGCGCCTAGCGCCCTTCCTGCAAGCCAATCCCGGCATCACGGTCAATCTGGCAACGCGCGTACAGCGCTTCAGCTTCGACACCGAAAGCTTCGATGCCGTGATCTTCTTCGGGCAGGCCAACTGGCTGCGCGCCAACCACATGAAGCTGTTCGACGAGCATCTGACAGCCTGCGCCTCGCCCGACTTCCTGCGCCGCCACCCAATCTCAACCGCAGCCGAACTCGCAAACCTGCCACTGCTCCAGCTCGAAACACGCCCGACAGCCTGGAGCGCCTGGTTCGAAGGCCAGGGCGCCAATCCGCCTGCGAAATCAGGCATGTTGATGGATCAATTCTCCATGATGATCCAGGCCGCGATCTCCGGCCTGGGCATCGCCCTTCTGCCGGACTATCTCGCCTGGGCAGAAATCGCAGAAGGCCGCCTTCGTCCCGTGCTGCGTCCGAGCGTATCAGGCGCCGGAAGCTATTGGCTGGCTTGGCCCGAAGCCAAGGATCGCTATGGCCCCCTGCGTGCCTTCCGCAATTGGATGGCGCAAACGGAAGCGCCCGAGGAGGTCACGGCCTGACCGCATCCGCTTACCGCCGCGTCGCATCCGCAATCACCGCCGCAGCCTGCTCGATCGCACCGCTGCCATGCGGGATATCAAGCGCCAGCAGACCGGCCTGCATCACGGCCAGCGCACCCAGCGTCATATGCGCATTGACATAACCCATATGCGCAAGCCGCAGATGATCGTGGTGGGCAGGCTCCGTCGGCAGCGCCATGCCGAGCCCGATGCCCAGCGTCAGCCCGGCATTGTCTTCGGCCCAACGACGCAAGCGAGCAGCTCCACCATTGCCGATGCGGATGGAGGTCACTGCGTGTGACCGCGCAGCAGGATCAGTGACGTTCAACCCGATCTCGCCGCCACCCGTACCCCAAGCATCCACGGCGGCCCAAACCGCGCGCGCCAGCGTCTGGTGGCGAGCAACAACGGCGTCGACACCTTCCTCAGTGATGAGGGCAAGCGCTTCCCGCAATCCGTAAAGCTGCTGCGCCGGGGCAGTGCCGGCAAAAGCCCTATAAAATTCCGGGCTGAAACAGCGCGTGCGCCAGTTCCAGTAAGGAGTCACGAGATCGGCCTTTTCCGAAACATCCTTCGCCTTATCCGAAAACCAGACGAAGCTCAGGCCGGGCGGCATCATCAACCCCTTCTGGCTGGCGCCGATCAGAACATCGACGTCCCATTGATCGAACCGGATCTCCTCGCAGGCCACCGAAGCGATCCCGTCTACCAGCAGCAGCGCCGGATGCCTTGCGCGATCAATCGCCGCGCGCACGGCGGCAATGTCGTTGCGCACCGTCGTCGCCGTATCCGTATGCGTCATCAGAACGGCACGGATCGTATGCGCGGTGTCCTGTTCCAGCGCACGCCCAATCTGATCTGGATCGATCGACCGGCCGCGCCCGAAATCGAGCGCATCGACTTCGATACCGAGGCCGCGCAAGCTAACCGCCCAGGTCTGCCCGAAATGGCCGGTGATCGCCGACAGGGCCTTGTCGCCGCGTGAAAACACGTTGCTGCTCACGGCCTCCCAGGCGCCATGGCCATTGGCGATATACACCGCGACATGCGCCGTCGTGCTTCCCACCACCGCGCGTAGATCGCGCAAAATGCCCGGATACATCTCGTGAAGCTCGCCTTCATAGATGTTGGGCGACGGCCGGTGCATGGCGGCCAGAACACGATCCGGCACAACGGTCGGTCCGGGAATGGCAACATAAGGACGTCCGGCAGCCAGGGTCATGGCAGGCACTCTCTTCTATGATCCAAAGCGGTCATGCCGCGCCCCGCAAGGCACGGCAAGACGGTCATCACGGCTGCATGGTCAGCTCAGGACCCATTCCTCGAAGCGCTCGGTCAGTTCGGCCGGATCGATCCCGAAGTTTTCCAGATCCTGCGCCACGACCTGCTCGGCATAGCGGGCATTGGTCGGCATGCGCTCGGCCTGATCCGGCGGGATCAAAGCAAGCGAGGCTGGGTTGAGCGGCCCGTCCTGTTGCGCCTTGGCAAAGCCCGCCAGCGGCGCGGCGGATGTCGCGAAAGCCACGAACTTCTTGGCGTTCTCTACATTGGGCGTGTCCTTGGCGACGACCCAGTAAGCCTTGTCGAGGATCGCCTGGTTCCACGTCATGGCAACAGGACTACCGCCATCCTGCGCGTTGAAGAAACGCGTGTTCCAGATGCCGATCATGTCGACTTCGCCATCGCGAAGCAGCTGGCTCGACTGCGCCCCGGCCGTCCACCACACCACGACATGCTCCTTGATCCGGTCGAGCGACTTGAAGGCGCGCTCCACGTCGAGCGGGTAAAGGTCCTTGGGAGCCACACCATCGGCAAGAAGCGCGATGGGAATGACGCGCGCCGCGTAGCGTTGCAGCGATCGCTTGCCGGGAAAGCGTTCCACATCCCAGAAGTCGGCCCAGCTCTTCGGCTCGTCACCGAATTTGTCCTTGCGCCAGCCCATGAGCGTGGCAAAGGCGTGCGAGCCCATGCCGTTGTTGTAAAGACCGCCCGGATAGCTTTCTTCGAGATCTTCCAGCAGCCCGTTCTGGTTGGCGCGCACGAGCTCCGCCGCGCCCAGCGTGGTGACGTCGAACTCATAGGTGCCGGTGTTGACCTGCTGCGCCAGCTTGGCGAAGGACACCGGCGAAACGGTCTGGATCTTGATGCCGGTCTCGGCGGTGAACGGATCGAACAGGTTCGCCCGCGCCGCTTCTTCCCATTCGCCGCCCCAGGTGTTGATCGACAGCGCAGTCTCCTGCGCCCGCGCCACGAAGGGCGTGGCCAAAGGTGCCGCCGCGAGCGCCGCCGCACCGGTCAGAAACCCTCGCCGTGTCGGACGCAGGATCGTGTTCTGTCTGCTGATGATGTCGCGCATTGCTCTCCTCCCTAAAGAACTGCGTTCGGTTGTCTTGCTGTCAGTCCGTCGCACAGACCATGATCATTTCGACCTTGAGGTCGGGGCTGGCGAGACCGGCGCTGAAGCAGGCGCGTGCGGGCGGCGTGATGCCGCCGACCCACTCGTCCCACACCCCGTTCATTTCAGCGTAATCGCTCATATCCGGCAGGATAATCGCCACGAACAGGAGCTTGCTCTTGACGCTGCCGATCTCGGCCAGGCGCAAATCCGCCTTGTCGAGCAACTGCCGCGTTTGCTCGGCGGTGCTGAGCGACGGGTCGTAGGGCGCTTTCGGCGTGACGGCGAAATAGCCGGTGCCGTGATGGGTCACGGCAAGGCTGGCGCGATTGCCGGTACCGAAATAGGAGATCATGTCTGTAAGCGTATTCATGGAAACTTCGTTCGAACTCATTTGGCGATGAGGTACACTGCGTCAGGCGTCCAGCTGATGCAGCAATCCTGGTTTTCCTTGATGATGACGACATCGGCGCCGAGCACCCGCACCCGCATGGTGAGATCGCCGACCTTGCCGATCACCAGCGCGTTGTCGCCATAGTTCACGATCGTCTCGACCTTCATCTGCGCGTTGCGGCGGCCCTCAATCGGGTTGCGCGACAGGCGCATATGTTCGGGGCGGATCATCAGCGTCACGCCCTGCCCCTTCTTGGCCTTGTCGGTCGGCGCGTATTCGACCTCGCCGAGATGCGCGGCACTGGCAGTGCGTGCAACCGGATCCGTTACGACCGCCTCGATCAGGTTGCTTTCGCCGATGAAGCCCGCGACGAAGCGTGTTTCCGGCTTGTGATAGAGGTCGAGCGGCGCGGCTACCTGGTTGATGCGTCCGCCTTCGAACACCACGATCCGATCCGACATCGACATGGCTTCTGTCTGGTCATGCGTCACGAAGATCGTGGTGACGCCGAGCGCGCGCTGGATGCGCTTGATCTCGATCTGCATCTGCTCGCGCAAATTCTTGTCGAGCGCGCCGAGCGGTTCGTCAAGCAGCAGCAGCGACGGTTCGAACACCAAAGCGCGGGCCAAAGCGACGCGCTGCTGCTGACCGCCGGACAGCTCCTTTGGGTATCGGTGGCCGAAATCCCGCAAGCCCACCAGCTCCAGCATTTCTTCCGCCCGCTTCAAGCCGGCGGCGCGCTTAACACTGCGCATCTGCAGCGGGAAATACACGTTCTCTGCCGCCGTCTTATGCGGAAACAGCCCGTAGTTCTGAAACACGATACCGATATTGCGCTCGTGCGGCGCCAAGCCCTGCAAAGGGCGGCCATCGATCTCCACGCTGCCGGTGGTCGCCTTTTCGAAGCCGGCGATGATCATCAGCGTCGTCGTCTTGCCCGAGCCACTCGGCCCCAGAAAGGTGACGAACTCGCCCTTGGCGGCGCTTAGATTGACATCGTTCAGCGCCACGAACTGGCCGTAGCTCTTGTTGATGCCTTTGAGGTCGAGATAGCTCATTTTTCTTCCTGATCGGCCGGCCGATGGCGGCGTCTGAATGGGGTCAGGCGGCTTGGACGCGTGGACGGCGGTTGCGCAGGGCGGCAACCAGCCTTGGCCCCACCAGCCCGAGCAGCACGAGAGCGAACAACAGCGTCGAGATCACCGCGATCACCGGATCGGCCTCCTGCCGGATGCTGTCGAACATCTTGCGCGGCAGCGTTTCGGCGTTGCGGCCCGAAATGAAGATCGACACCACCGTTTCATCGAAGGAATGGATGAAGGCAAACAGCGCGCTGATGATCAAACCGGGGCGCAAAATTGGCAGCGTCACATGGATGAAAGTCTTGGTCGGGCTCGCCCCCAAACTCATCGCCGCGCGCTCCAGCGTCCGGTCGAAGCCCTTGAGGTTCGCGGACAGAACGAGAAAGGCGATCGGCACTGCGAGTGCCGTATGGGCCAGCACCACACCGATATGCGTATGCACGATGCCCATCGCGCCGAAATAGGAGTAATAGCCGACCGCCATTACGATCGACGGCACCGCCAGCGGCATCAGCATCATGAGGTCGGCGATCGAGCGGCCGCGAAACTGGTGGCGCACCAAGGCAAAGGTCGCGGGCACCACAAGCAGCATAGTCAGCACGGTTGTGGCGGTGGCGATGATGATGCTGTTCCAAGTTGGGATCAGCCAGCTCGGATCGGAGAAATAAGCCTGGTAATAGCCGAGCCCATAGCCTGGCGGCGGGAATTGCAACGAGCGGGCCGTGGAGAACGACATCGGCACCACGATCACCAGCGGCGCGGCGATGAAGATGACGACGACAACGCCGAGCCATTTCATGAAACGTGTCATGGCAGATCACCCCCAGAGTTTGTCGAGGCCGAAATGACGGTGATAGATCGTGAGGATCACCATGGTGAAAACGAGCAGCACCATGGCCAGCGCCGAGCCCATGCCAAAGGCCAGGAACTCGTCGAGCTGGGTGCCGATCAAACCGGCGATCATCTGCTCGCGCGGGCTGCCGAGCAGCACCGGCGTCACGTAGAAGCCGAGGCAGATCACGAACACCAGCACGCAGCCGTTGGCGATGCCGGGCGCCGTCAGCGGCAGATAAACGTGGCGCAGCAGCGAACCGCCGCGCGCGCCAAGACTTTCGGCCGAGCGCACCAGCACCGGGTCGATCTTCCGCATCACCGAATAGATGTTCATGATCATGTAAGGCGCCAGGATGTGGACCATTGCCAGCGTCGAGGAAAAGCGCGTGAACAAGAGCTGCGGCGGATTGGTGATGCCGACAGCCTGGAACAGCCAAACCAGCGGCCCGTTTGTGCCGAGAAGCACCATCCAGGCGTAGGTGCGCACGAGGAAGCTCGTCCAGAAGCTCATCGTCACCAGCAGCAGGATCAGCATGGCCGTGCGCTGGCTGCTGACCGACATCAGGTAAGCCAGCGGGTAACCCACCAGAAGGCAGCAGAGCGTCACGAAGCCGGCCGTCAGAAACGTGTTGATGAACACCTTCTGGTAAAGCGTACCGGTCAGTGCCCGCTCATAGTTGGCGAAGGTCAGGCGCGGTTCGGTGAAGCTCATCACGGCCACGTCGATCAGCGGCACGACGAAGAACACGACAAGAAACACGGCGAGCGGCGTCAACAGGAGCCACGGCCACAGGTTCTTTCGTTCGGTCATGTTGGAAAGGCCGGTCATCTCTGCCGTTATCGGTTCGAGCTTGGAAATAAGCCGCCGCAATCAAAGCGCGGCGGCAGTCTTGGGTGGGCCGCTCAGCGGCTCAGCTTGCGAGCCATTCTTCAAACCGCTCGGAAGCTTCCGCCGGATCACCACCGAAGTTGGCCATGTCCTGTTCGAAGGTCTGGGAATAGTTGGCTGGCGCGGTCGGCATGCGCGCTGCCGCATCCGCCGGAATGAATTCGTTCGATGCCGGGTTCAGCGCGCCATAGTCTGCCTGCATCACGAACTCAGCCAGCGGCTTTGCGCTGGTAGCAAAGGCGATGAACTTCTTGGCGTTCTCGGCATTCGGCGTGTCTTTCGCCACAACCCAATAAGCGCGGTCGATTTCGCCCTGGTTCCACGTCATGGCCACAGGCGCCCCGGCCTTTTCAGCCTCGAAATAACGGCCGTGCCAGATGCCGATCAGGTCCACTTCGCCGTCGCGCAGGATCTGCGTCGATTGTGCACCGGCCGTCCACCACACGCGGACGTGATCCTTGATGCGGTCAAGCGATTCAAAGGCGCGGTCGAGATCGAGCGGGTAAAGATCCTTCACTTCAACGCCATCCGCCAGAAGCGCGATCGGCAGCACGCGTGCGGCATAGCGCTGAAGCGACCGGCCGCCGGGGAAGCGCTCGACGTCCCAGAACTCGGCCCAGGTTTTCGGCCCTTCTTTGATCTTGTCCGTGCGCCACGCCATCACGGTCGCGAAAGCATGCGACGCAACGCCGTTCTCGAACAACCCGCCTTCATAAGGCGCTTCGAGGTCTTCGATGATGCCGGCCTCGTTGGCGCGCACCAGCTCGCCCCCGCCAAGCGTGGTGATGTCGAACTCATAGGTGCCCGTATGCACCTGCTGCGCCAGCTTGGCGAAGGAGACCGGCGACAGGGTCTGGATCTTGATGCCGGTTTCGGCCGTGAACGGATCGAACAAATGGGCACGCGCCGCCTCGTCCCACGGCCCGCCCCAGGTGTTGATGTAAAGAACATTGTCCTCAGCGCGCGCGACATAAGGCGCGGCAAGCGTGGAAGCGGCCGCCAGGCCGGTTGCCTTCAGAAAAGTGCGTCGGCTCGGCGTCATTAGGGACGCCGGATCAAGCGTGAATTTGGGCACGTCCAGTTCTCCTCTTTTATTATGCTTGGCCAGTTAGTTTGATGGTCGGAACGTCGCCTCGTAGAGCCGAAGCCAGTTCTTGTGGGTGATCTTGGCGACCTCCTCTTCCGAGAAGCCCACCGCGCGCAGGCCGCCGGGAATGACGTTCATGTCTTCCACGGTCTGGAACCAATCCGGCGGCGGCGCCTTCAGCGGCTTGCCGGCGGCACTTGCGCCATATTGAACGCCGCGCGTCCAGCGACCCTGCCGCATCCAGGCATAATCGGGTGCCGTGAAGTTGTGGCTGCGATCGGTGCCGATCGCGACGGAATCGATGCCGGCGATATCGACGGTTCTAGCGACCATCCCGCACCAGGCTTCGATCGACTTGCAGTAGTCATCGCCGGTGATGTTGCGGTAAGCGGCACAGCCGATCACGCCGCCTGTTTGGCCCAACGCCTTGATGACATCATCCGACTTGTTGCGCTTGTGGTCGAACAGCGAACGCGCATTGGCATGCGTCACAGCGATCGGCTTTTCCGATGCCTCGATCGCGTCCAGCGTGGTGCGGTCGCCGACATGGCTGCAATCCACGAGAATACCGGCGCGGTTCATCTCCAGAACCACTTCCTTGCCGAAGCGCGCGAGGCCGGAATCCTCCACCTCGTAGCAGGAACCGCCGAGCTCGTTCTGGTTGTTGTAGGTCAACTGCACGACGCGCACGCCGAGTTCGGCAAACATCTCGACCAGCCGGATGCGGCCTTCAAACAGGTTGGCGTTCTGGTAGCCGAGGATCACGGCAACCTTGCCTTCCGCGCCTATGCGGGCGATCTCGGCGGCCGTCGTGCCGATCTCGGCGACATCCGAATTGTCGCGCACCAGATCGCGCCAAAGGCCAAGCGCATCCAGCGATTCCAGCGCGCCTTCCCAAAAGCCGCAAGTCACCACCACGCCACCGACGCCAGCGCGCTGCAGCGATTGAAAAGCCTCGCGATCGAAGTGACCGCATTGCAGACCGTCGATGATCATGGGTTCGCGCCCTTTTCTTGAGTTTGCTGCGAGGCGGGTGCGGCCAGGAACGACACATCGGTGTCATCGTCATTGTCCTTGCGGCCGGTGACACTGCCGTCTTCGTTGACGATCATCGGCCCGGCATGGCGACGTGACACCACCGTGTCGGCGGCCAGCGCCTTCTTGGCGTGGTGATAAACCCGCCACCAGAGATCGGCCTCGATCGGCGTGCCGTTGCACAGGAGATCCCACAAAACCGGATCATCCTCGGCAACCCTGCCGGTCAGCGGCTGCGGCTTGGCGGTGACAACGCCACCCTCTTCGACGGTGACCATCAGCCCAGTGCGTCCGCCCAACGCTTCCGCAATCTTCACCTCAGCGGGTTCGACCGCATTGCGAACGGTGATCCGCGCCGCGCCATGCACGGCTATGAGTTCGCCGAGCAGATCGAGCAGGCTCGGCACCACGACCCAGCCATGCTGGTTGCCGGCGTCGAGCTCCAAAGCCGCACCGTTCTCGGCCGTGATCGTGATTGCTTCCGGCTTCGCATCGGCCAGCAGGGCGAAGTGCTCCTCCAGGGCGGCGAAACCGCCGAGGCCGAGCTTCTGCGAAAGCATCACGAAGTCCTGCATGGCCAGAAAGAAGCCCTTGGGCAAAGCCGTCAGCGACAGGATGCGTTCGGACATGAGCCGCATTTCGCGCGGCATGATTTTGAGCGTGGTCATGGATGCGGGATCACTCATGCGAGAACCGGTTCGGGCGGATAGAACCAAGGCCCGGTATGCCCGGAGCGAATGTCCTGTGGCGTCGGAGCGCCATGGTAAAGCACGCCGCGCAGGTTGCGGTTCAGGAAGTCGCGTGTCTTGTCGATGCCGTGGATGGCGACATTGAGCAGCCGCACCAGATCGATCGGCACAAAAGCGTCCGAATTGATGTTGGCATGCGGCGTGTGATAGCGGCGCCCGCGCAGGCTTTGGATGCGCGACAGGATGAAGCGATGTTGCGGATGCTTCATCAAGAAGCGCGCAACGGTCAGATCCGGGTCCGACGCTTCGAGATCGTCGGCCAGCGTCTGGATGCCGCCGCAAATATCAAGGCCGAGATCCAGCGCATCCGGCACTTCCTCGCGGGCACCGCGGCGCGGCTCTTCCGCCGTTTCGGACTTGTACCAGATGTAGCGATAAGCATCCGGACCGGACAGGTCGGTGCGCAGCGCCCAATCATACTCCGCACGGATCGTGGCAAGCAGATCAGCTGCCGTCTCAGCCGGCTGGACGTTGAACTCGTCCGGCGCATCGATTTCCAGCATCGCCGCGTCAGATACATCCGGCACCAGTTCGATCAGCAGCGACAGGAAGGTTTCGTAAGCTTCCGGGCTGAGCGTCGTTTCAAACTGCCGCGCCAGTGCATCGAAAGCTCGAACATGGCGCGTTCCATCCACCAGACCGGTGCGCAACAGCGCTTCCAGCGAGCCAGCGACCTTCTCGAGATCATCCGCAACTGTCTGGCTCGACGTAAAAGCCTCATAGACCATCTTGTCCTGCCGCCGGAACGTGATCGCGCGCCGCACAAGGCCAAGCAGGTCTTCGACCCGCGTATCGCCGGCATCGAGCTTCAGCGACCTTGCCTCGGCAATGGCATTTTCCCGCGCACTTAATATCGCGTCGATCAGGCGGGGATGCTTGTGCGCAAAGAAGATCAGCCCCAGCGCCGAGCCATTGCCGACGCCAAGATAACGACGGATCGCCGGATCGAGCTTCACGGCCTCAGTACACTTGAGCGCAGCCAGATGCTCCACAAGGTCACAGGAATATTCGCGCATCAGATAGGCCGTCAGCAATTGCGCCTGCAGCACGCCGCCGAGCGGATGATCGCGGCCGAGCGACGGGAACGAGCGCGTCCCGAAAGTGCCGTTGCCATCCAGACCAGTGTTGCGCATGAGGTAGCAGACCTCGGACAAGGCCGAGACTTCCGGCTGGTGCCCGTCGGCTAGTGCTGCCAGTGTCTGATCGAACACCCGCATGGAGCGGTTCGAGCGGCACCAGATCAGCGCGTTCGGCGTTGCCCGGCCGTTATAGAGCTTCGGCAGTTCGACACGCGCGGACTCGATATCGGCTTCCGTCGCCGGCCCTTCGTTCAGCGTGCCCATCATGTCCCAGGCCCGGCCGATGATGCGTCCGGTGCGCGCCGTGCGGCTTGGCGGAAAGGAGAAACCGATAAATGAGAACTCGCGATCCGGCGTCTTGATCGAATACACCACCGTGCCGGACGCATTGGCATCGATATCAAAGCGCTGCACCGAAATGTCCCAGCGCTCGCGCACCATCTTGTTCATGAACGCACGCGCCCCGCTGACGCGGCTCGGCTGTAGGGCGCCCAGCGCTTTCGGCTTCATCAGCACATCGCTCGAACGCGGCGCGATGGCATTCGCGGGCAGAGAATTCTGGGTCACACTCATTTTGATGCTTGTTTCCCTTGTTGAAGCTCAGTGATCGCCTCGGCAGCCGCGCGCAGCGGCGCTTCGAAGCTCGCGAGCTCGAACCGGGTTTGCGGCATGATCAGCGAAACGGTGGCGGAGCAGCGCCCGCGCAGATCGAAGATCGGCGCCGCCATCGCGATCACGCCGCTCTGCGTGTAGCCGGAGGACACCGCGTAGCCGTTCTGGCGGGTTGCCTCGAGCACCACCTCGTCCGCCAGAGGCTCATCATTGGCACGCAGCCGCGCGAGCATGCCCTCATCCGCGAAGGCCGTCAGCACGCGGCCCGAGGCCGAGCCTTCCAGGGACATGGTCGTGCCGATCTTCTGTTCGGCCCGCAGCAGGCTTTGCGATCCAACACGCGCAACAATGCGCGGCAAGCCGCCTTCGAGCACCGCCAAGGACGCGGTTTCTCCGACCTCCTGCACCAACTTTTCCAACACCGAGCGGGCGCGCGTGCCGAGATCGGCCTGTTCAAGGGCAGCATCGGCGATGCGGCAGGCATGCATGGACAAGCGATAGCGCATGTCGTCGTCCTGCTCGACCCAGCCAGCTTCCATCAGCGTCAGCAGCCGCTGATACGCAGTCGGCCGCGACAACTGCATGGCGGCGGCGATCTCCGGCAGCTTCATGCTGCGCGAACTGTTCGCCAGCACATCCAGCACGGCCATGGTCTTGAGCACGGTGCTCAAGGCCCGAACCCCACCTTCGCTCTGTATTCGCTTAGAATATGCAGTATCCATACTGAATACGGTCTTGTTGAATGGGCCCGCTGTCAAGCGCCTCAACCGTGCCAACGGCGGCTAGGAAGCGTCCTTTCGTCCTATCTGTCTGGAAAAGCTTGAGATATTTTTTTGCAAAAAACGCGCTATGATGCGGCATATTTGTAGATCGTCCGGTCATTATCTTAAACATTCCTGCTCAGGCACATGCTGACTCACAGCCTAGCGCCATCGGGAAACAGGCTGCCTGACGAACAAGGAAGGGCACGCGATCTTGGATTTTCAGTTTGATATCGGCGCTCGTTTGAAGGCGATGCGCTCGGCCGCCGGCCTGTCCCAGCGCCAGCTGGCGGAGCGCGCAAACGTGCCGCATGCGCAGATCTCGAATGTCGAGAAGAACAAGGTCAGCCCGTCCGTGTCCACCCTGCGCCGCATCCTCAGCGGCGTCGGCGTCAGCATGGCGGACTTCTTTGAGCCGGAACGCGAAGTGCCGCCCGGCCCGTTCTTCGAAGCGGATCAGCTGCTTGATCTAACATCAAAAATTGCCGTAAACGCCATCGGCGAAGGCACTGGCCGCATGGCTTTCCGCCAGATCGGCGATGCGCGCAGCCACAATCTGCAGATCCTCCACGAAGTCTATGAGCCGGGCGCCGATACGGGCGAAACCCTGTTGCAGCATCCCTCGTCGGAAGGCGGCTATGTCGTGGAAGGCGAGTTGGAGGTGACGGTGGATTCCGAGATTCGCGTGTTGCGCGCCGGCGAAGCCTATCTGTTCGATAGCCGCCAGCCGCATCGCTTCCGCAACCCGTCGGACAACCGAACGATCGTCATCTCCGCCTGCACACCACCCTACCTGTGACGGTCACAATCTTGAACAAGACTTGCTCATTATTTTGAGCAACGATATGCTCTCCTTCGATCGTACCTAGGAGAGCCGTCATGTCGTTGTCCCAGCAGTTGCAGAGCCGCCAGAAAGCCGCCGTCGCGGGGGGCGTCGGCACACGATCCATTTACGCCGAGCGCGCGCTGAACGCCGAACTGTGGGACGTGGAAGGCAAGCGTTACATCGATTTCGCTGCCGGCATCGCCGTCAACAACACCGGCCACCGCCACCCCAAGGTGATCGGCGCCGTGCAGGCGCAGGTCGAGCATTTCACCCATACCTGCTTCCACGTCGCACCCTATGAAGGCTACATCCGCCTGGCCGAGCGCCTGAATGCGATGGCGCCCACCGGTGGCGAAAACCGCACAATGCTGGTCACCACCGGCGCCGAAGCCGTCGAGAACGCCGTCAAGATCGCCCGCGCTTACACCAAGCGTCCAGCCGTCATCGCCTTTTCCGGCGCCTTTCACGGCCGCACGATGCTGGGCATGGCGCTGACCGGCAAGGTCGCGCCCTACAAGAAGAACTTCGGCCCGTTCCCGGCCGAGATCTACCACGCGCCCTTCCCCAACACCTACACCGGCCCATCGGAAGACGAAGCCTTTGCCGGCCTCGAGCGGCTGTTTGCAGCCGACATCGATCCGGACCGCGTTGCAGCCTTCATTATCGAGCCCGTACAGGGCGAAGGCGGCTTCAACGTCGCGCCCTTCACCTTCCTCAAGCGCCTGCGCGAACTGGCCGACCGCCACGGCATCCTGCTGATTGCCGACGAAGTGCAGACCGGCATGGCGCGCACCGGCAAGATGTTCGGCTTCGAACATGCCGGCGTGAAGCCCGACCTCATCACCATGGCCAAAGGCCTCGCCGGCGGCTTCCCGCTTTCGGCCGTCACCGGCCGCGCCGAAATCATGAACGCCGCTCATCCCGGCGGTCTTGGCGGCACCTATGCCGGCAATCCGCTCGCCGTTGCCGCCGCCAATGCGGTGCTCGACGTGATCGAGGAAGAGCAGCTGTGCGAACGCGCCACGATGATTGGGGAGCGCATCACGTCGCGCCTCCAAGCCTTGGCTGAGCGCCAGGGCATGGAGCGCATCGGCCATGTGCGCGGCCTCGGCGCCATGGTCGCCTTCGAACTCGTGCATGACCGCGCCACCCAGGAAGCGGCACCCGAACTCACGGCCAGCATCGTCGCCGAAGCGGAAAAGCGCGGCCTGATCCTGTTGTCTTGTGGCACGCGCTTCAACGTCATCCGCATCCTCACGCCGCTCACCATCGGCGAGGACACGCTGGAAGAAGGTCTGGAGATCCTAGAAGCTTCGGTGGAAGCCGCCTTTTCGGGCCACGCCAACCACTAAACCCCGAGCGATCGGCCGGATGGCTCAAGCCTTTGCGCCCTCTGGCTGATCGCGCCCACACATTGCGTCGTGCAGCCTGCTGCGCGATACCTGTCTTGTTTCCATTGGCGAAAGGAAAGTGGCCATGAACGGCGCTGATATGCTGTGCGACGTGCTGCTGGTGAACGAAATCGACACCTGCTTCGCCAATCCCGGCACATCCGAGATGCATTTCGTGGCGGCGCTCGATCGCAAGCCTGAGATGCGCTGCGTGCTCGGCCTGTCCGAAGGCGTGGTGACGGGTGCGGCCGATGGCTATGCCCGCATGGCCGACAAGCCGGCCGCAACCCTGCTGCATCTCGGGCCCGGCCTGGCCAACGGCCTTGCCAATCTCCACAATGCGCGCCGCGCCCGCACGCCGATGCTCAACGTGGTCGGCGATCATGCGACCTACCACCTGCAACACGATGCACCGCTGACCTCCGACATCGAAAGCCTGGCGCGGCCCATGTCGCAGTGGGTCGGCCGCGTCGCCAATGCGCAGGATGTGCGCTCGAAGACCGAGGAAGCCTACACTGCCTCTTTGACCAAGCGCGGCGTGTCGACGCTGATCCTGCCCGCCGACGCCGCCTGGACCGGCCTTGAAGCGCCTGCTCCGACGCGCGTGCAGATCCCGGCCGCACCGCTTCCCGAAACATCGGAGATCGAAGCCGCCGCGGCGGCGCTGCGCGGTGCACGCAAAGGTGTACTGATCCTCGCCGGTCTCGCTTTGCGCGAAAAGGCGTTGGAAACGGCCGGCCGCATCGCCGCCGCCACAGGCGCTGCCCTGTTCACACAAACGCCCGCGCGCATGGAACGCGGT
This sequence comes from Tianweitania populi, assembly GCF_014652875.1. GTDB lineage: Bacteria > Pseudomonadota > Alphaproteobacteria > Rhizobiales > Rhizobiaceae > Tianweitania > Tianweitania populi. Next base: position 1,756,752 of record NZ_BMZQ01000001.1, read on the forward strand.
GCTGGCCGCGTCGGCGCGACACGCGTGCCCTATCCCATCGCGCAGGCCGTGGAATCCTTGAAGGCGTTCGATGTCGCCGTCTGCATTGGCGCACCGCAGCCCGTCGGCTTCTTCGCCTATCCCGATAAGCCCGGCCTGATGCTGCCGCCCGGCTGCGAGGTGCTGGAAATCGGCACGCCCGAACACGATCTTGCCGCGACGCTGGAAGCCATCGCCGATGAACTCGGCGCCGGAGAAGGCAAGCCCTTCACGCGCAATCCATTCAACCAAAACGAGATCGCCGCACCGACTGGCGCCTTGAACGGCGACTCCATCTCCATCGCGGTTGCCCGCGCTCTGCCGGAAAATGCGATTATCTGTGAAGAAGCGCTCACCTCGGCGGGCCAGCTTGCTACCCTGGCGCCCGGTCTGCATCCGCATGATTATCTCACCATTACGGGCGGCGCGATCGGCATCGGCATCCCTTTATCGGCTGGTGCGGCCATCGCCAGCCCCGGCCGGAAGGTCATTTCGCTGCAGGCCGATGGCAGCGGCATGTACACGGTTCAGGGCCTGTGGACGCAGGCGCGCGAAAACCTGGATATCGTGACCGTCATCTATTCCAACCGGAAATACGCCATCCTCCAGGGCGAGATGCGCAATGTCGGCGTCAACGACTTCGGCGTGAATGCCCGCCGCATGCTCGACCTCGACAAGCCCGAACTGGACTGGTGCGCCCTGGCCAAGGGTATGGGCGTCGAAGCCGGCCGTGCCACCACGATCGAGGAGTTCACCAAGCTGTTCGACGCCGCCTTGTCGCGCAAAGGTCCATTCCTGATCGAGGCGATGATCTAGGCACACCGCCTTCCACAAATTTGCGCGAACACGTCGCGCCGGGCGGCACGGTGAAATCTGCTATGAGGCAGGTCCACGCTGATTCCTTTTGCAGACCGCTTTTGACCAACTCCCCCCTCGCCATCCTGAAGACCGTTTACGGTTATGACGCCTTCCGCGGTCTTCAGGGTGAAATCGTCCAGCATGTCATCGAAGGCAACAATGCCTTCGTTCTGATGCCGACCGGTGGCGGCAAGTCGTTATGCTACCAAATTCCGGCTCTTGCCCGGCCGGGCATGGGTCTGGTCATCTCGCCGCTGATTGCGCTGATGGCCGATCAGGTTTCGGCCCTGCGCCAGGCCGGCGTCAAAGCCGCAGCCCTCAACTCCGATCTCGCCGGCGAAGACCGCTATGCCCTGTGGCGCGACATGCAGGACGGCAAGCTGGACCTGCTTTACATCGCGCCCGAAACCCTGCTGCGCGGCGACATCCTCGAGCGCCTGACCCGTATCCCATTGTCGCTGATCGCCATCGACGAAGCGCACTGTCTGTCGCAATGGGGTCACGACTTCCGCCCGTCCTATCGCCAGCTCGATGCGCTGGTCACCATGTTCCCTGACACGCCGCGCATGGCCCTGACAGCAACCGCCGACGAGCCGACCCGCGCGGAAATCCTGTCCCATCTTCAGATCGAGGAAGACGACGCCTTCATCGCCGGCTTCGACCGTCCCAACATCCGCTATGCCATTCAGGAAAAGGACAATCCGCGCGCCCAGCTGAAGCGCTTCCTGAAGGGCCACGAGGGTGAAAGCGGCATCGTTTATTGCCTGTCGAAGCGCAAGACCGAGGAGACCGCCTCGTGGCTGCGCGAACAGGGCTATGATGCGCTGGCCTATCACGGCGGCATGGACAAGGCCGACCGCGAAGCCAACCAGGCGCGCTTCCAGCATGGCGAAGCCATCATCATGGTCGCGACGATCGCCTTCGGCATGGGCATCGACAAGCCGGATGTCCGCTTCGTTGCCCATATCGACCTGCCCGGCAGCATCGAGGCCTATTATCAGGAAACCGGCCGCGCCGGCCGAGACGGCCTGCCGTCCGACACGATGATGCTTTACGGCTATGAAGACATCGCGCTGCGCAGCCGCTTCATCGAGGAATCCGGCGCGCCCGACCAGCGCAAGCATATGGAACGGCAAAAGCTCGACGCCCTGCTCGGCCTGGCCGAAACGCCAAGCTGCCGCCGCCAGGTGCTGCTGTCCTACTTCGGTGACCATTGCGAGCCTTGCGGCAACTGCGATACCTGCGCCGAGCCGCCGCAACTCTTCGACGGCACGATTGCCGCGCAGAAGGCCCTGTCCTGCATCCACCGCACCGGCGCGCGCTTCGGCCAGGCCTATATCGTCGATGTGCTTTTAGGCGTGGAAAGCGACCGCGTTTCTCAGCTCGGCCACGACCAGATTTCCACCTGGGGCATCGGCAAGGAATTGGACAACCGCACCTGGCGCGCCATCCTGCGCCAGCTGATTGCGCTGCGCTTCATCGATGTCGATTTGACCGGCCATGGCGGCTTGTCGATCGCCGATGGTGGGCGCCAGTTCCTGCGCGACAAGCCCACGCTCATGCTGCGCGTGCCATCCGCACCCCGCCCGGCCAGCGGTCGCGACAGAGTGTCGGGCAAAGCCGTTTCAACCACGATACCGGAAGAACACCGTGCGTTGTTTCAGGCTTTGCGTGAAAAGCGCTCCGAGATCGCCCGCACCCAAAACCTGCCGCCTTATGTGATTTTTCACGACAAGACGCTGATCGAACTTGCGGCGGCCCGCCCCTCGTCACGCGCGGAAATGGCGAGGGTTCCCGGCGTCGGCGAGGCCAAGCTCGATCGCTACGGTCCGGCCTTTTTGTCGGTCATCGCCGAACAAGCGGACCTGTAAGAAAGCGCTGTTTCTCAGCCGCGACCGCGATAAGGCGGCACGCCCTGTTCCGGGATCCACACGCCTTCTGGCGCCGCACCGCTTTGCCAGAACACATCGATCGGAATGCCGCCGCGCGGATACCAGTAGCCGCCAATCCGAAGCCAGCGCGGCTGGAGAAAGTCCACCAGCCGGCGCGCGATCGACACGGTGCAGTCCTCGTGGAAGGCGCCATGATTGCGGAAGGAGCCGAGGTAAAGCTTCAGCGACTTCGATTCCACCAGCCAGTCGCCGGGCACGTAATCGATCATCAGATGCGCGAAATCCGGCTGACCGGTCATCGGGCACAGCGAGGTGAATTCCGGCGCGGTGAAGCGAACGACATAGGAAACGTCGGCCTGCGGATTGGCCACCCGTTCAAGTTCCGCCTCTTCCGGGCTTTGCGGCAACGTCGTCGCGCTGCCCAACTGCTTGAGATTGTCGTAGATCGTTTCGGTCATCGAATTCGTTTCGTTATGCGCTTTATGCGCGAAGCGGCGCTTTTACGCCGCCAGACAGTTCGCGCAAGTGCCACGCATCTCGATCGTCGTCTTGGACAAACGGAAAGCATGGTCCTTCGACCAACCCTTCAACCGCTCTTCCACCACCGCATCGCAGAACTCGTCAACCCGTCCGCAAGTGTCGCAGATGCCGAAGGCGATCACCCCATGCTTGTGGTCGTGCGAGTGGGTGCAGGCAACAAAGGAGTTGATGCTTTCCAGCCGGTGCACCAGCCCGAACTCCATCAGCTTGTCCAACGCCCGGTAAACCTGCAGCGGCGCGCGAAAGCCTTTGTCGCGCAGCTGGTCGAGCAGCGAGTAAGCGCTGAGCGGGCCTTCGGTATGCGAAAGCACGTCCAGCACGAGCGACTGGTTCTTCGTCAGTTCCTGTGCGTGAACCATTCTCTCATCATTCCCGTTTGACAGCGCATCGATCATCAATGTAATAACATCACATCGACCTGATCTCAAGGCCGACGATCTTTCTAAGCGCGGGATATTCCCTGTTCGATGGCCGAAGCCTGTATCACATTTAGCGATCTGACGCTCGGCTACAACAACCACCCTGCGGTTCATCACCTCACGGGTACGGTAGCCAAGGGTTCCCTGACGGCGATCGTCGGCGCCAACGGATCGGGAAAATCGACGTTGATGAAGGGAATTGTCGGCGTTTTGAAGCCGATTTCCGGCAAAGTCGCGGTAAAAAGCGGCAATCGCATCGCCTATTTACCCCAACAATCGGAACTTGATCGGTCATTTCCGGCGCGTGTGGTGGATCTCGTGTCACTCGGTTTATGGCCCCGACGCGGACTGCTTGGCCGCTATCGTCCCGAAGATTGCGATGCCGTATCGCGCGCTTTGGTCGCGGTCGGCCTCGCAGGTTTCGAGAAGCGGCCGATCGATACCCTGTCTGGCGGACAGTTGCAGCGCGCGCTGTTCGCTAGAGTTCTGGTGCAGGACGCCGACCTGATCCTGCTCGACGAACCCTTCAACGCCATCGACATGAAGACGCTGAGCGACCTGATCGCGCTCATCAAGCGCTGGCATCAGGAAAGCCGCACGATCCTGGTCGTGGCGCATGATTTCGACCTCGTGCGCGAGCATTTCCCCCAAGCTCTTCTCTTGGCCCGCCAGCCCGTCGCCTGGGGCGACGCCCGCAAGACGCTGGCGCCCGAAAACCTGCTGCGCGCGCGCCAATTCCATGAAGCCTGGGATGAAACCGCCCCTTGGTGCGGCCCGGACGATGCTCACAGCCACCATCATGACGGCGAGCATCATCACCATCATGACCATGCGCCCGATGCGATCCACAAGGGAGCCGCATGATGGATGCTATGTACCAAGCGCTGCTCGCCCCCTTCATCGACTTCGCCTTCATGCAGCGCGCACTCGCCGGCTCGCTGCTGCTGTCGCTGGCCTCATGCCCGGTTGGCGTATTCCTGATGGTGCGCCGCATGAGCCTGACCGGCGACGCGATGGCGCATGGCATTCTGCCGGGTGCCGCGGCTGGCTTCCTGCTGTTCGGCCTGCAGATCGTGCCAATGACGATCGGTGGCTTGATCGCCGGCATGGTGGTTGCGTTGGGGTCAGGTGCCGTTGCCCGCTTTACCGTGCAGAAGGAAGACGCCTCCATGGCGGCCTTCTATCTGATTTCATTGGCAGTCGGCGTCCTCATCGTGTCGCTGCGCGGCTCCAGCGTCGATCTCATGCATGTGCTGTTCGGCACGGTCCTCGCCTTGAATGATGCCGCTTTGACTTTGATCGGCCTGATCAGCGTCGTGACGCTGGTAGCGCTCGCCATCTTCTGGCGCGCACTGGTAGCCGAATGCATGGACCCGCTCTTCCTGCGCTCGGTCTCGAAGCTTGGCACGCCCGTTCATTTCATCTTCCTGGCGCTGGTCGTGCTCAACCTCGTTGGCGGCTTCCAGGCTCTCGGCACGCTTCTGTCCGTTGGCCTGATGATGCTACCCGCCGCCGCCGCGCGCTTCTGGACGGTGCGCGTCGAGCCGATGTGCCTGCTCGCAACCGCGATCGGCATGTCATCCTGTGTGTCTGGGCTTTTGCTGTCCTACCATTTCTCGCTGCCTTCAGGGCCTGCGATCATCCTCTCGGCCGGCGTGGTGTACCTCGCCTCGATCCTGATCGGATCACGCGGCGTGCTCAGCACCCGCAACCGGCCAAGCCGTCACCGCACGGCCTGAACACCTCCCCCTCGCACTCAAGGAGTACCCACATGCTCAACCTCATGCGTCTCGCCAGCTTTGTGAGTGTTATAACATTAATGCCCGCTGCAATGGCCTCGGCGTCCGCCGAGAACCTCAAGGTTGTCGCCAGCTTCTCCATCATCGCCGATCTCGCAAAGAATGTCGGTGGCGACCGTATCGACATCACGACGCTGGTGGGCCCAAACGGCGACGCGCATGTTTACGAGCCCAAGCCGGTGGATGCGGCAGCAGTTGCTGATGCGGATGTCGTGCTCGTCAACGGCCTCCAATTCGAAGGCTTCCTGCAGCGCCTCGTCGATGCCAGCGGCACAAAGGCACCGGTGGTCGAGCTGACCAAAGGCGGCGATGTCCTCAAAAATGAGGGAGAAGAGCATCATCATGATGCCGGCGAGGAAAAGGAAGAAGGCGAAGGCCATGATCACGCCGCTGGCGGGCAAGAGCACGATCATGAGCACGACCACAGCCATGCCGGCCATCACCATCATGGCGAGTTCGATCCGCATGCCTGGCAGTCGGTCGGCAATGCCGAAACTTACGTGAAGAACATCGCGGATGCGCTCTGCGCCGCCGACAAAAACGGCTGCGACACCTACAAGAGCAATGCGGACGCCTATCAGGCCAAGCTTCAGCAGCTCGACGCCGACATCAAGGCAAGCGTCGCCTCGATTCCGCAGGACAAGCGCACGATCATCACCTCGCATGACGCGTTCAACTATTTCGAACATGCCTATGGCCTGACCTTCCTTGCGCCGGAAGGCGTGTCGACGGAGTCGGAAGCGTCAGCAGCCGATGTTGCGGCCCTGATCAAACAGGTTCGCGAAGACAAGGCGTCAGCAATCTTCGTGGAGAACATCACCAATCCGCGCTTGGTCGAGCAGATCGCATCCGAGACCGGCATCAAGGTTGGCGGCACGCTCTATTCCGATGCGCTGTCCGACGCTTCAGGCCCGGCTTCCACCTATATCGACATGATGAAGCACAACGCCGAAACGATCAAAGCCGCCATTTCCGGCAGCTGATCGGCACCCGGTCGTCGTAGGCGGCTCCGGACAGACACAACGACGAGCAGACAACACCTGCGACCGACAGCATCCGGTCCGTCCATCTGGCGGGCCGGATGTTTCTGTTTCACAGCGATCGTCTGAGGACTTCGATCGCCCGGCTGTCCATTTGCGCCACGTTGAAGCGCATTAGGTCCGGCGCTGAGAGTGCAACGCTGAAGACATTACCCGGCGCCAGAACCACGCTTTCGCGCAAGGCTGTTTTGGCGAGATCGGCGGCGTCACGACCATACGGCAGTCGGCACCAGAGGTAATAACCGCCGCGCGGCTCCACCCACGGCCGGATGCCCATTGCCTCCAGCACCGCCGCCGCCTCGCGCCGTCGTTTGGCCAGCCGCGTCCGCAGGGCCGCAATGTGCTTGCGGTAACTGCCGTCGCTCAGCACGGCAGCGATGATCTCGGCTGCAATGGGACTCGGACCACCGAAGGCCGTCGCGACCTGAAGATCGATCAGCCCTTCGATCCAATCCGGCCGCGCAGCGATAAAGCCGCAACGAACCGATGCCGACAGTGTCTTGGAAAAGCTGCCGATGCGGATCACCCGCGACAGACCATCAAGCGCCGCAAGGCGAGCCGCTGGTTCGATCTCGAAGTCGGCAAAAATATCGTCTTCAATGATCGTCAGATCATGCGCCGCGGCGAGCGTCAGGACCTTGTGCGCCACTTGCGGCGAAAGGGATGCGCCGGTCGGATTGTGGATGGCGGAGTTGGTGACGTAAAGGCGCGGCCGGTGCGTGGCCAGCGCCTCAGCAAACCGTGCGACGTCCGGGCCGCTCGCCGTATAGGGCACGCTGACGACGTTGACCCGGTGCGCGCGCAACAAAGCCTGGAAGTTGAAGTAACAGGGATCATCGAGCAGCACCGTGTCGCCGGGCTGAAGCAGGAAGCGGCACAGAAGATCGAGTGCCTGCGTGCCGGAGCCGGTCAGCAGGATCTGATCGGGAGCGGCATCGATGCCTTCTTCAACCATTTGCCGCGCAAGGATCCGTCGCAGAGCGGGCGAGCCCCGCGTCGATCCGTAGTCGGCGAGGATCGCGGCATCGGCGCGGGCAAGACTACGCATCGCCTTGCGCACCGGCTCGTGCGCGAGCCAGTCAGCCGGCAACCAGCCACAGCCCGGCTTCAGGATTTCAGGCGCCGCATCGAGCGACTGGCGCGACACCCAGAACGGGTCGATCTCGCGATCGAGGCGCGGCTCCACGTCGGCTAGCGCCAAGGGCGGCAGGGAGCCAGCAACCGTAAAGCCCGAGCCCGGCCGCGACCGGATCAGCCCTTCGGCTGCAAGCCGGTCATAGGCCTCGACAACGGTGGAAGGCGACACCTGCATGGTCTTGGCGAGTGCGCGAATGGACGGAAGCTTCTCGCCCGCTGTCAGGCTGCGCGCCCCCATGCGGCGACGGATCTCCTCCATTACCGCGCCGGTGCGGGTTGTTCCTATCGATGCCGCCAACTGTGTCGCCTTCCGCACCCATACAGTTCATCCTCACTGTACTGAACTGTCTCTGCCGAAGCCAGTGCGTTCCCGCTACGTCGGAAGTCCTCGAAAGCGCGGCAGGCATCATGGAACGGACAACACAAGGCTGGGGCAGCGGTCTCATCGGCGTCATCATCTTCAGCGGCTCGTTGCCGGCGACCCGCGTTGCCGTCAGCGGCTTCACGCCATTGTTCCTGACGTCCGCCCGTGCCGTCATCGCCGCTGTGCTGGCCGGAGCTCTTCTTCTTGCCTTTCGCCAGAAGCGGCCAACGTCACGCGATCTCCGTTCGCTCGCAACGATCGCGCTTGGCGTCGTAGTCGGCTTTCCGCTTCTCACGGCGCTTGCGCTGCAACACATCACCTCCGCGCACTCGATCGTCTTTATCGGGCTTCTGCCGCTCGCCACCGCCACATTCGGCGTGCTGCGCGGTGGGGAACGACCTCGGCCGGCTTTCTGGCTGTTCTCAATCCTCGGTGCGGCCTCAGTTGCAGGCTTTGCTCTCAAACAAAGCGCAAGCGCGTCCCTGACCGGCGATCTGCTGATGATCGGTGCCGTGCTTTTGTGTGGCCTCGGCTATGCGGAAGGCGCCACCCTGTCGCGCCGTCTCGGCGGCTGGCAAGTCATTTCCTGGGCGCTGATCACCGCCCTTCCCGTCATGGCCATTCTCGCCTTTGCCACCCTGCCTGAAAGCTGGAACCAGATCGGCGAACCGGCATGGCTTGGCCTCGCCTATGTATCTGTCTTCAGCATGCTGATCGGCTTCATCTTCTGGTATCGCGGGCTGGCGCTTGGCGGCATTGCAGGGGTAGGACAGCTGCAGCTGCTGCAGCCCTTCTTCGGCCTCGCTTTGGCTGGCATCCTGCTCGGCGAACCCGTCGCCTGGTCGATGATCGCGGTGACCGCCTTCGTGGTGTTCTGCGTCGCCGGTGCGAAGCGCTTTGCGTAAGCAGACCAACCGCTGATTTTTCCGTCCATGCAGTTGATCCGTTCGGCATGAGGGGTCAAAAAGGCGCAATCCCCAGAACCGGAATGCGCCTTGCAAAACGTCACCATCATCCTCGTTCTGCTTCTGGCGGTGATCGTCAGCGGCATCCTGTCCAGGGTGGTCCCTATCCCCCTGCCGCGCCCCCTATTTCAGATTGCACTGGGTGCCGTCATTGGTCTGGTCGCGGACTGGCGGGTTACGCTCGATCCCGAACTGTTCTTCCTTCTGTTCCTGCCGCCGCTCCTGTTTCTCGATGGCTGGCGCATCCCGCGCGAAGAGCTGTTCAAGGACGGCAAGGCCGTTCTTGGGCTAGCGCTTGGTCTCGTCGTGTTCACCGTGCTTGGCATGGGCTTGTTCATCAACTGGTTGATCCCGTCGATGCCGCTGGCCGTCGCCTTCGGCCTTGCCGCCGTGATCTCGCCCACCGACCCGATCGCCGTTTCGGCCATCGCCCAGCGCGTGTCGATCCCCAAGCGCATGATGCACATCCTGGAAGGCGAGTCGCTGTTGAACGACGCGTCCGGCCTTGTCTGCCTCCGCTTTGCCGTTGCCGCCGCGCTGACCGGCGCCTTTTCGTTGCAGGAAGCAGCGATGAACTTCCTTTGGGTGGCGATCGGCGGCGTTGTGGTGGGCGTCGGACTAACCTGGTGCGTGGCACATGCCAAAAGCTTCATCTCGCACCGCTTCGGCGAAGATTTCGGCTCGCAGATCCTGATCAGCCTGCTGATCCCGTTCGGCTCCTACCTCCTGGCCGAACACCTGCATTGTTCCGGCATCCTTGCCGCAGTTGCCGCCGGCCTGACGATGGGCTTCGTGGAAACCACCGGTGACCTCCAGGCAACCACGCGCATCCGCCGCAACACTGTATGGGACACGATCCAGTTTACAGCCAACGGCATCATCTTCGTGCTTCTCGGCGAGCAGCTACCGGGCATTTTAGATGGCGCGGCCGAAACCGTTCGATTGACGGGCCATCATGAGCCGTGGTGGCTCGCTGTCTATATCCTCGCGATCAATATCGGCCTGGCTTTGCTCAGGTTCTTGTGGGTCATGGTATGGATTCGCATCACGCTTAATCGCGGGGAAGGAAAAGCGCCGACGCCGTCTTGGCGCCTCATCACCGCCATGTCGCTGGCCGGCGTGCGCGGCGCCATCACGCTCGCCGGTGTGTTGACGCTTCCGCTGGTCATGAATGACGGCTCCCCCTTCCCGGCACGCGACCTCGCGATCTTCCTGGCCATGGGCGTCATCATCGTTTCGCTGATTGCCGCCAGCATCGGCCTGCCGCCGCTTCTGAAAGATCTGAAAATGCCGGAGGAGCATGGCCACGCGGCCGAAGAACATGCCCGCGTGGCGGCGGCGCGCGCGGCCATCACCGCTGTGGAACAGGCGGAACACGAAATGGCGGAGGGTCGGCATGATGCCGACATCTATGTCGCCGCGGCCGGACGGATCATGGACTATTACCGCCACCGCATCGAACGTGGCGAAGCGGATGTGGAAGACGCCAAGACCATCCAGCACCGCGAAAAGATCGAGCGCGATTTGGCTTTAGTCGCCCTTCAGGCAGAGCGCCGGGAGATCTACCGCATGGTGCGCCGCCGACGCCTCGGCAGCGAAGCGGCCCGAAAGCTTGTACGCGAACTCGATCTGCTCGAAGCGCGCTTCGGCACCTGACGCGCCAGACGCACTTCAAGCTGAAAACACAGACAAGAACGGCGGCGCCTTCAACAAGCGCCGCTGCTCTTCTTTCATTGCGAGACAGGTGCCTGCGTCTCAACCGCCGCTGTTAACCACCGCCGCTGCCGGGGTCATCAGCTCAGGACGTGGTGTGCCCGGCGCGTTTGGCGGTAGCATCGGATACGGGATCTGCGGCTGTTCGCCGGTCAGCGTGCCCAGGAAGGCGACGATGGCAGTGACATCCTGCTCGTTCAGGTCTTCGCCAAGCTGAGCGCTGCCCATGATCTCGACCGCCTGCGAGAGATCCCACACCTTGCCCGTATGGAAATAGGGGGCCGTGAGCGCGATGTTGCGCAACGTCGGTGAGCGGAAGACATATTCATCATCCGCCGTCGCGGTGACGGCAAAACGGCCCTTGTCGGACTCAGGTAGGATGTCGGCGCCCGGCCGTTCGACGACGCCGAACGGGAAGTAATCGGCACCACCGACATTCACGCCGTTGTGGCAGGATACGCAGCCTTTATCGATGAAAAGCCGCATACCCTGCTTTTCATGATCGGTCATGGCCTGACGATTGCCTTCCAAGTACTGGTCGAAGCGGCCACCTGGGGTGATGAGCGTCGCCTCGAACACCTCGATCGCACGCGTCACGTTCTCGAAGGTCACTGCATCCTGCTGGCCCGGGAATGCGGTCTGGAACGCCTTCACATATTCCGGCATGCTTTTGAGCGTTGCCAGCACGCGCTCCGGCGTGGCGTTCATCTCGACGGCTGCCTGGATCGGGCCGCCCGCCTGTGCCTTCAGATCTTCCGCGCGCCCGTCCCAGAACTGCGCGATGTTGAAGAAGGAGTTGAACACGGTGGGCGCGTTGCGCGGACCCTTCTGCCAGCCATGGCCGACCGAGGTCTCAAGCCCATCGACGCCGCCCATGCCGAGATTGTGGCAGGTGTTGCAGCTCAGAAGATGGCTGGACGACAAACGCGGCTCGAAGAACAGCATCTTGCCGAGCTCATACTTCTCGCGCGTGATGGCATTGTTAGCCGGTGCCGGCTGAACGGTCGGCAGCGCTTGGAAGTAGTTGATCGCATCGGCATGCAATGCATCGTCATCAAGCGTAGGCTTTGCAGTCTGATCCTGCGCGAACGCTATCGATGCGATGATGCTTGCCGCCGCAGCAAGTGCGATGACACGTGGGCTTTTCATGACGGTCTCTCCTGCCTCTGCGCGGGCAAGGACAAACTGGCTGCTCAGCGCAAGCATAGAACCTGCACTGTCCACACCACTTTGAGCATCGCTTGACGCGCTTGGTACAACAAGGATGCTATCTTCAAAACCATCGAAGACAAAGAAGTAATTCTTCAGTGCGACAATCCTGCATCTATATATAACACTACTGTGAAAAAGGATAAGGATACCGACTATCAGCGGAGACATGCTTGCTTTAAGATCCTTGATTTAGATCAAACAAGAACTTATAAGCCCTGCGAATTTGCTGATGCAGAAGCAGCGACCCAGGTAATTTCTATCGCAATCAACACTAAAGGCACTATCTTCAGGCCATGAAGTCAGGGAAAGCTTGGACATCTTGTCCATGCGCGCGACGGTCACAGAGGCTCGAAGAACAAACGCGCCTAGAGATCCGTCAGGAGATGAATCATGGCCGAAACGTTTAGTCCCACCACCAATCCTGCTCTGACGGGGATCAAGGGCCGCTGCCCGCAATGCCAGGAAGGCCATCTGTTTCGCGGCTTCCTCAAGCTGGCGCCGCGCTGCGAGATCTGCGGGCTGGATTACAGCTTTGCCGATACAGCCGATGGTCCCGCCTTCTTCTCCATGAGTATTGTGTCTGTCCCGGCGTTGGCCTTCGCGCTCTGGTTCCAGTTTTCCTTTGAGCCACCCTGGTGGGCGCATCTTTTGGTAACATTGCCGCTCACGATCATCGGCTGTCTTGCGCTGCTACGCCCGCTGAAAGGCTGGCTGGTGTGTTCGCAATATTTCCATAAGGCCGAGCAAGGCTCGATCGACCGACAATGGCATGCTGATGCGGTATCGCGAAGGGATGAGCAGGCCAAGGACGAAAGCAGTCTTTGAGGTCATACCGAATGCGCTGAGAGGTGCGAGGCAGACGTCCCAACAAAAAAGCCAGGCAAAAGCCTGGCTCGGATAGGGTCAAAGCAGACGAAACGGCGGCGCTCGCGGTCGCCCTGGATCGTGGTGCCGCGTGAGCACTACGGCGTCGCGGCCCTCTTGTTGAAGATCGACTGAGGCAAACAACGGGGCGGCACCAGTCCAGCCCTGTGCTTCCCCGTCGGTGAGCGCAGATGAAGCGAGATGGCAGCCTGCCGTGCAGCATGCCGTAACCTTGGCATGGTCGCCGCCGTTGTTGGATGGGGTCGAGCCCGGTCCGGTCGCGCATAGCGGATTGCCGAACATATCGAGCTGAGGCCCGAGCGGCATGGCAGTCGCCGTCCATACGGAGGCGCCCCATTGCAGAAGAAATACAAGGGCGACCAAAAGCGCGCCCCGGCGCTTTGAACCCATCGATCAGCAAGCCCCGCTTGTATGATCGTTTAGCATGTTAGCACTGTGTGATGAAGAAGCTGGGCTGCGACATATCGAAACCGGGAGGGATCGCGCCCCTCAAAGAAGCGCGATCCCGTGTCGATCTTAGAGCTTGACGCTCTTTTCACGCGCCCAAAGACGCAGCTTGCGGCAAGACTCGATGAAGGTATCAATCGCCTTGGAGCCTTCCAGCGCAATCAGGCCCTCATCGGCATCAGCCTGCACACCGGCCTTTGCCAGAAGCGGAGCGGCTTCCGGCGTAAACGCGATGAACTTGCAGTGTGCGAAAGCATCGGCAACGAAGTCGCGCGCTGCCGCCTCACCCACCAGATGCTCCGCACCTTCGGCCGAAAGAACGAGGGCGACCGCATCGAACAGCACCGATGGTCCGCCATCGATCATGTGCTTGCCGGCAATCATCGTGCCGTCAGCGGCCTCGACGCCAGTAACCTTGGGCGCAATGACTTCCATGATCGCGCCTTCCTTCTCGATGGCGCTTTGCAGCGTCTTCAAGAGCTTTGCATCCGCGCCATTGCTGACGAGAACGCCGACCTTGCGCCCCTTGAAGCTTTCCGGCCCACGCTGGATGATGCTGAGCGCCGGTGATGCCGCAAGATCATCACGCACCGGAACGGCTGAGTCAGCGGGCTTCGGCATGTCCTTGATGCCAAGCTTGTCGGCAACTGCCGCTGCCAGTGCTTCGTCGATGTTGAGAAGATGCGCCAGCATCCGCTCGCGGATCGCCGGCGTTTCCACCTTGCTCAGCTCAAAGGTCAGCGCCATCGCCATATGGGTCTGCTCATGCGCGGTCTGGCTGTTGAAGAACTGCCGCGCCTGGCTGTAGTGGTCGGCGAAGCTTTCTGCCCGCAGCCTGACCTTCGGACCTTCCTGCGTATCCGCAAAGGTGCGGAAGCCTCGCTCCGGGCTTTCGCGCGGACCGGCGCCCCACGAGTTCGGCTGGTAATTCACGCGCCCCGTGGGATTGCGCATCGCCATATGGCCGTCCTGCTGGAACGTGTGGAACGGGCATTTCGGCGCATTGATCGGAATATGCGTGAAGTTGGTGCTGCCCAACCGCTTCAGCTGCGTGTCGAGATAGGAGAAGTTGCGACCCTGCAGCAGCGGATCGTTCGAGAAGTCGATGCCTGGCACCACATTTTGCGTCATGAACGCGACCTGCTCGGTTTCGGCGAAGAAGTTGTCCGGCATGCGATCAAGCACGAGGCGGCCAACCGGGATCGCCGGCAGGGTTTCCTCAGGGATGATCTTGGTGGGATCAAGCACGTCGAAGTCGAAGCTGTCGGCGAAGTCCTGATCGAACAGCTGCAAGCACAGTTCCCATTCCGGGAAGTTGCCGGACTGGATCGAGTCCCAGAGATCGCGGCGGTGGAAATCCGGGTCCGCACCGTTGATCTTGACGGCTTCGTTCCAGACCACCGATTGCAGGCCGAGCTTCGGCTTCCAGTGGAACTTGACGAAGGTCGACTGGCCCTCGGCATTGACGAGGCGGAAGGTGTGAACGCCAAAGCCTTCCATGAAGCGGAACGAGCGCGGGATGGCACGATCCGACATGATCCACATAATCATGTGCATCGATTCCGGGGTCAGGCTGATGAAGTCCCAGAAGTTGTCATGCGCGGACTGAGCCTGTGGGAAGCCGCGATCGGGCTCCGGCTTCACCGAATGGATGATGTCGGGGAACTTGATGGCGTCCTGGATAAAGAAAACCGGGATGTTGTTGCCAACCAAATCCCAGTTTCCTTCCTGCGTGTAGAGCTTGACCGCGAAGCCACGAACATCGCGCGCCAGATCGAACGAACCCTTGGAGCCCGCAACGGTCGAAAAGCGCACAAAGGCGGGCGTCTTCTCACCGGCCCGCTGAAACAGGTCTGCACGGGTGTATTTGGCAAGCGACTCGTAGGTCTCGAAATAGCCGTGCGCGCCATAGCCGCGCGCATGCACGACGCGCTCCGGGATGCGCTCGTGATCGAAATGGAAGATCTTCTCGCGGAAGTGGAAGTCTTCGATCAGTGCCGGGCCACGCGGGCCGGCTTTCAGCGTATTCTGATCGTCGGAAACGGGCACGCCATGGGCTGTCGTCAAAACCGGCGTGTCGCCCTGCGCAGTTTGATGGAGCTCGCCGCCCTCGCCTCGTTCGAGTTTGAGATCGTGAATTGTAGCCGTGTTTTGATCGGCACCGCCGCGTGAACTCTTGGCCATGGGTCATCTTCCTTTGGCATATGGGACGCATTCCAACTGAGAAGACTGCTTCAGGTTCCTGTCTTGTTGGCATGAGAGGGATCTTTGCAAACGCATCTCACGCTGCGAGGAACAATCGCCGTGAAGCTCAGTTCTATGGCCACCAACAAGGAGGGCTACCCGTGGCTAAAGAGAAGACACTGAACGACCTGTTTCACGACACGCTCAAGGACATCTACTACGCCGAGCGGAAGATCCTGAAGACCCTGCCGAAGATGGCGCGCGCTGCGCAGTCCGCAGAGCTGAAGGCTTCGATCGAGAAGCACAAGGATCAGACCGAAGGCCAGATCGAGCGTCTTCAGCAGGTGTTCGAAATCCTCGGCAAGCGCGCACAGGGCAAGACCTGCGACGCGATCGAGGGCATTATTTCCGAAGGCGAGGAGATCCTGGAGGAGTACAAGGGCACTGCTGCTCTCGATGCCGGCATCATCTCCTCCGCACAGGCGGTCGAGCATTACGAGATCACCCGCTATGGCACGCTGAAGCGTTGGGCCGAGACTCTCGGTATGCAGGATGCCGCTGATCTGATCGATCAGAACCTGCAGGAAGAAAGCCAGACAGACGAAGATCTCAGCACGCTCGCCGAGACCGTCAACAAGTCGGCTGCCGCCTGAGGTTTGATCTCTCGTTAAAAAAGGGGGTGGCAGTGCCGCCCCTTTTTTGTTCAGCGCCAGATGCCGATACTGGCGAGCAGCACGACCGCCACGACCGCGATCAAGCCGATATAGATCAGCAGCGGCCGGTTGGACTTCGTATGCGTCGTATCGTCGAACGGGCGCATCGCGCTACCATGCGTGCTGGCATTGGCTCTCGGCAAAGACGAGGGTTGTTGAGCTGCCGCTGCCTCGTTGCTGCCGACAGTCGGCGCACTGCCGGCTTCCGCGTCCGTTTCCATAGGGCTGGCCGCCGGGTCGAAGCCGGCGACCTTCTCACCGGTCTGGCCCTTGTCGATGGCGCCCCTGACCTCGGAAGCCGAAGCGCCGTCGAACGTTTGATCGCGTCCTGTATCGCTGTTGGAAGGCATGAGCTGGTCTCCATCAATCTGACTGAACCTGCACCGCCCCATTCTTGTTCCTGACGCGACCATGCCATGCTGCCAGCTGCGTCAGGCTTCCCAGCTTTCCAGAACATCTTGCGCCTCGGCGACTTCGATCTGCTGGCCGAAACGGCCGCTATACAGCGTCAGCAACGCGTCATGCGATTCATCGGCAGAGCTGCACATTCCGTCGCTGATCACGATCACGCGGTAGCCGCGATCCACCGCGCCAAGCACGGCTGCCAGAACGCAGACATCCGTTTCGCCGCCTGACATCAGGATCGTATCGACTGAGGTTCCGCGAAGCATCGCGTCGAGCTTGCCTTCCGTCCATGGCGAATACACCCATTTGTCCACCACACGCGCCGGCGGAACATAGCGCGCAAGTTCAGGCACCAGATCGATCAAGGCGGAATCGAGTTGGTCGAGCGTCACGCTTTCCCAACGCTGATAATAGCGCTTCCAGGTACCGGCAGCCTGTTCGGCATTGGCCATGGGCACGAAGCGCGTAAAGATCGTCTGCTCGGCATGCCCCTCGACAATCCTGCTGATGGTGGGCAGCACCTTAGCCATCCATGGCACGGCCCATGGCGTTCCCGGCCCGAACAAACGCTGCATGTCGATGCAGAGATGAACGGCGTTGGAGCCGACCGGCCCATAAAGCAGCCCCGAGGGCTTGGAAGGCGAGGGGATGATCAACGCTGCTGCTCAAGGCAGGCGCACGCCACGCAAGCTTGGATAGGTTTGATGGTGTTTGACATAGCCGGCTCCAGATCTTGAGCCGACCCAACACATCGTCTTCCCGACGTGTTCCCTCAAAAAGCGCTTACGCAGGAGCGTTTTCTCGAAGCGGTGACGGACGTCTGGCATGAAGCGATTGCGCGTCGCGGCCGGCCGAATAGATCCGTTCAAGGATGTTGAAGGCAGCCAGCGCTCGCCCTTGAGGCAGGTTGTGCAAGGGCGATCCGCCCAGACACGCCGGCCCACCACTCCATTGGTCCCACACGATCCAGTTCCCGTTGGAGTCGCGACAGCAGGCGAACCGCGTTCCTTGTATCTGCGCTGGAGACTTCATCCCACCGACCCATGTGCCCGTTCGCCGCAACGAGGCGAAAGGCGGGCGGTTTCAAATGATGTCCTTTGATGGTTTAGCAGACCTTAAAACAGGAAGCTTGCGGGCGGCGCGCCGTCTGACATCGGGAAGAGCCCTATTCGCCGCCTCTCACATCAGCCGCGAAACGCTTCTCCCGCATCGGCTTCACCGCCGCAGTGGTGGCTGAATAAGTTGGATGCGCCTTGTAAGCCGCAAGTGCCGCCTCATCCTCGAACTCGGCATAGACGACGATGTCGATCTTGTTTTCGTAAAGATCGACCCGAAGATTTTCAGTGATCTCGAACACGCGCGAACCCGGGATCGTGCCGAGCGGCGCCAGACCGCGCTTGACCTCGGCGACGCGATCCGGACCTTCCGCCGTGAAAAAGACGATGTGGCGTATCAATTCCGTAAAACCCCTTGGGATGGATGCGGCACTTATCCCCGCTTCCGCGCGGTTGAGCAAGCGCCGATCCATTTATCCCAAGCCGATCATCCAAGCGTGCTCGCCGCCAGAACTTCCGCCAGTGGCTGATGGGGCTGCCGCCGGCCACCGGTGATCTCCAGCGACAGAAGACCACTCGGGCAGTTGCGGCCATCATCCCAGCCGACATGATTGACCACGGGATATAGGCAGATCCCCTCAACCGGCACGCCGGCCTCGCGGGCCTTCTGCGTTTCATGCAGGATCATGCGCATCCACGATGCGCGACGGTCGCCTTCCGTTCCCGTTTCGGCAACGATGATCGGACGGCCATAACGCGAATAGACTTCCGTCAGCACGCGGCGGAAGCGCTTGTAGCGGGGATCGTGCTCGTCGATCGGGCCGACCGCATGAACCCACTGATTGTCGAAGTAATAATTCACGCCGACAATATCGAGGAAGCGCTCTTCACCACCCAACTGCGGCCAGGAGCGTCCGGCGATCATGTCCCAGGATTGGTATTGCGACTGATGCCATCCCTGCGCATCGCGCCGGTCATGCGACCAAGGTCCGCGCGGCAAAACGTTAATGGCCGGGTCGCAATGCACGAAGCGCGCACGCGGCTCGACATCCAACACCTCGCGCATGGACGCCACCGAGGCCCGAACCATCTGCGCCTTTAGCTCGAAGCCGCGTCCCCTCGCGAAAGGGTTGAGATAGGCCACATCGCCGCCGCCCCAGGAGAAGAAGGACGGTTCATTGACCGGACAATAAAACGGTACTTCGCCTGTTTCATCCTTCACCACCTGCGCCGCTGCACGCGAGAAACGCGCGAAACGGTCGATGAAGGCCGGCGTCCAGATATCAAGATCATCCGGCCAGCCATAATGCAGCAGATCCCAGATCACCTGCGTGCCGGTATCACGCGCCGCCCGCAGCATCGGCAGGAAGCTCGACCAGTCGTAATGCCCGGGGCTGGTTTCGATCAGATGCCAGCGCAAGCCGTCACGCACCGTGCGGATGCGATGTTCGGCAAGCTGACGGTAATCGTTCGCCACATTGTCGGCATGGCCGGTCATCGCCGTAAGGTCGAGCCGCGTCCGTTCATGGTCGCCGCGCCGATGCGTCGAACATTCGAATCCGCCTTGCAGGAAGGAGCGGAAGATCGTCGGCTTCGGCGCGGGCACCCGCTCCGCCAGCACGGCATCAAACAAAGCCTGCCACTGCGGGATCACCGCTGATGTGCTGTAGGTCGAGCGCACCTTCTGCTGTAGCGCCGAACCGAGCGCCTTTCGCAACGCCGGATTGTCGATCAGCCGGCGCATCGCGGCAGCAACCTCTGTCGGGTTGTCATGCCCGACGAAGATGCCGGACACGCCGTCCTCGATCTGCTGCATCGAGCCGTTGTCGGCCGTGGCGATCACCGGCAGGCCGGCGGCACCCGCTTCGGCGATCACATGCGGCATCCCCTCGCCGCGCGACAGCCAGGTGAAGATGTCGAGCGAAGCAAGCACGGCCGGAATGTCGTCGCGGTCGCCAAGGAAATGCAACACGCCGTCGAGGCCAAGTTCATGGCTGCGCCGGCGCAGGCGCTCGGCATAGTCCGGCATGAAGGCGTCCGGCCCGCCAACCACAACAAAGCGCGCGTCCGGATGCGTCTTGTGCACGAGGGCTGCGGCCTTGATGAAATCCTCGACGCGCTTCTTGGCGTCCAGCCGGCCGACCCAGCCGATCAAGGGCGCACCTTTGGCAAGGCCGAACTGCTGGCGCAGCGGCGCAGGCGTCACATCATCGAACTCGACGAGATCCACCATGGACGGAATTTCGAGCGCATGATCCGGCCGGTCCGGCATCTTGGATGCGGCAGCATCGCGGATCGACTGGCACACGCCGACATAGCGCGACGTGAAATGCTTCGGCCCGGCCAGCGCTTCAGAAACCAGTCCGCCATGCTCGATCAAGGGCGGGCGATGATGCAGGATTTCGAGCGCCGGATAGATATCGGCAACGTTCTGGCTGGATACGACGATGTCGTAGTTCGGCACCTTATGCGCGAGATACCAGACCGTATCGTCGAAGGAGAGGTCGTAAGGCACGGTGTCGACATCGACGCCGAGCGCTTCCAGCTGCCGATGCGTCTGCTCTGGCATGCCGTCCTTGCGGAAACAGGCGACCACGTCGATGCGATAGCGCGCCGGGTCGAGCGTGCGGGCGAGAAGCCGGATCTCGGTCTCCTCACCCCCAACCACCAACCACGCGAAAACGAAGAGGATGCGGATGGGCTCGCCATCCTCTTTGATCGTCATTGCGGGTACTCGAACACGATCTGCAGGAAGTCGGGACGGTTGGCGACGAGATCGCTAAGGAACTGAGGCGCATCGTCGATCGGCACCACATGGGTGATCATGTGCTCGGCAATCGCCTTGCCTTCAGCCTGCAACAGCTTGATCGTTTCATTGGCCAAACGACGACGGTCCCAAAGATGGTTGAGGCCACGCGGTACGCGATTGATCTGTGCGCAGCGCAGGTTGAGCCCGTTGTGGTGGAACTCCTCGCCGAGACGCAGACCGTTGGCGCCATCCTGATAGAAAGCGAGATCGATCACGGTGCCCTGCGGCCGCAGGGCGCGCATGGCGAGATGCAGGCTTTCGGAGCGGGCGCGCGTCTGGAACACGAAGTCCGCACCGCGATCCGAGCCGCCGCCATTGTGCCAGCGCGCCTTGGCATACTGCCAGGCATCCTCCTCGGTCATGGCAGTCAGGCCGAGCTTCTCGGCAATCTTGCGCCGGAACTCCGAAGGCTCCGCGACCACCACTTCCGAGGCGCCGACTTGTCTTGCAAACAGCGCCGTCATCAAGCCGACGGTGCCGCCGCCAAACACCAGCACCGGGCGACCGGCAACACCCTGGCCGAGTTCAGTGACATTGTTGCCCAACATCTCGGCATCGGCATGCAGGATGCCGTTGGCCGCAATCGGCCCCATCTGCGCAACGAACACGCCGAGCTTCGGGTCGATCTCCTTCGGCATGGCGAACAGCGCATCGTGGAAGGGGTCGGCAGTGTGGCCGGACTTATGGCCGAAGGTCGTGGCGACGATGTCGCCATTGTTGAAGCCCGTGGTGCGGCTGTCGCTGACGCGAGCGACTTCCATGTAACCGAGGAACGGCAGGGGGTAACGGGCTTCCGGTTCGCCCTGGATGAACACGCCGCGCCCGCCATCCCAGCGCGACTTGAGGTAAGGGTTGGTGTTCTTGACGAAGGTCAGCTCCGTGCCGGCCGAGAAGCCGGTGTAAAGCGCATCGAGGCGGACATGGCCTTCAGCCGGTGGGCCTTCCTCGTACTGGAAGAAGTAAGCGCGTTCCGGAGCCTCGACGCCGAGCGAGCGGATGGTGCGGTGATCGGACATCTCAAGCTTCCTTCGTGGCGGTCAAGCTGACCGGCTTGCCGGTTTCCGCCGATTGCGCGATGGCGAGCGCCACGCGGTGGGTTTTCAGGGCTTCCTCATAGGAGCAGCGGATACGGTTCTCACCACCGCGCACGGCATCGATGAAGTCGCGATCCTCGTGCCAGACCGGATCGCCATGCGCGCCGCGCACCGGACGACCATGACCCGTATCCACCATGATTTCGCGATCCGACAGTTCGATCGCTAGGCCGTCGGCGAAGAGATGCAGGCCGACGCGGTGACCCCAGCGCAGCAGGCAGGTGGATGCGAGATTGCCGATCGTGCCATTGGCGAAGCGCAGGCTGGCCGTGCTGGCGGTCGGCACGTCGAGATCGGGGAAATCCGGCCGCGCCTTGTGCGAGGCAAGGCCCGTCACCTCTGTGACGTCGCCGAACAGGAAGCGCGTCAGGTCGATGATATGCGTGGTCTGCTCCACGACCTGGCCGCCCGACATGTCCTTCTTCCACCACCAGGTGGGCGGCGGGGTCTGGTCGAGCCAGTAACCGGAAAACAGCTGCGCGGGATTGTCCGCCAAGAGGTTGCGGGCTTCCTCGACCGTATCGAGATAACGCCAATGATAGCCGACGCCGGTGATGAGCCCGGCTTCTTTCACTTTGGCCGCAATGTCTTCGCCGGTCGCCAGATCGAGCGCGATCGGCTTTTCCACGAAGAAAGGCAGCTTGCGCGCAATCACGTCCCGCTCGGCCTCGCCATGGGCGAAAGGCGGCACGCAGATGTAAACGGCGTCCAGCTCTTCATTGTCGAGCAGCGCGCGGTGGTCGGCGTAAGCCTTGCCGCCATGCTCGGCAGCAACCGCTTCAGCGCGGCCGAAATCGGTGTCGGCGAAGGCTGCGAGCGCGACATCTTCGAACTGGCGGAGCACGCCGAGATGGCGCATCGCAATGCCCCCGGCGCCGATAAAGCCGAGACGGGTCTTTTCCATGGAAAACCTATGCAACTTGGAGGGGTAGCAGGGAACGATAAACAGCAACTGTCTCGGCAGCCATGCGGGCCGCTGTGAAATGATCGTGGAAGCGGTTGTGCAGATGCCCAGCGATCGCCTTGCGCTTGGCCGCATCCTCCAGCGCGTCGGTCAGGCAGTCGGCCAGCGAGGCCACGTCGCCGGGTTCAGCCAGCCACGCATGATCCTCGCCCAGCGCCTCGGTCGTGCCGCCGATGCGGGTCGCAACAACGGGCACGCCGGCGCTCATGGCTTCCAGTACTACCAGCGGCAAGCCTTCGAACAAGGAGGGTAGGATCACGAGATCGGCCGCGCAAAGCAGGTCGGCCACATCGCGGCGCTCACCCAGGAAGCGCACACGGTCACGCAGGCCAAGCTCATCAACCTGCGCCTCGATCGTCTCGCGCTCCGGCCCATCGCCAACCAGCAGCAGTTGATAGGGCATGGCTACGCGGTCGACCAGCATCCGCATCGCATCAAGCAGCACCGCATGCCCCTTCTGCGGCGTGAACCGCGCAACCGTCAGCAGCAGCACGGCATCCGGCTCGATGCCGAGTTCGCCACGCAGCTCGTCACGAGCGCGGTCGGACTTCCGCTTATCGATGCCGTTGCGCACCGCGACGATCTTGTCGTGGCTCAGGCCGGCATCGCGATAGCTGGCGGCCGCGGCTTCGGAAACGGTGATCACGCGATCCACCAGTTCGATTGCCTCGGCATGGCCGCGCTGCTGGTCTTCATCGGTGAGAACAAAAGGTAGATGTTCAGTGCGCACCACCGGCAGCGCCATCTCACGCGCCGCGCGGCCAAGGCCGTGCCCTTCCCAGGCGATGCCGGCATGAACATGCACGAGGGACAGCCCCGCATCACGCAGCCAATCCGCCACCGCTGCTTCAGGATCGTCCGACAGCAAGGCCTGTGTTTGCATGCCAAGCGCCTGCGCGCGCGCCAGAAACGCCGGTCCGCCACCCTCGTCGGGAAAAGCCAGAACCGGCTCGAAGCTGTCGCGCAAGGCACAGCCCAGCGTCAGCATATGCTCGCCAACCCCTGAGGGAACCAGACTGTCGGTGACAATGCCAATCCGCAGGCGAGTTTTGGCAAATGCCGGTGCGTTCACTGCGCGGTCTCCGCCGCAGTTGCAACGTCCACCAGCTTGCGATGGGTTGCGAGCGCCTGGCCCACCACCTGATCCATATTGTAGTAACGATAGGTCCCGAGCCGGCCAACGAAAGTCACATCCCGCTCAGCGCGTGCAAGCGCCTCATATTGCTTGAACAAGGCCTGGTTCTCCGGTCGCGGGATCGGATAATAGGGATCACCCTCCGCACAGGCAAATTCATAGCTGATGCTGGTCTTGGGATGTACCTGCCCTGTCAAATATTTATACTCTGTGACGCGGGTATAAGGCACCTTTTCCTGCGGATAGTTTACCACAGCCACGGGCTGGAACCGGCGCTGGTCGAGCGTTTCGTGCTGGAATCGCAGGCTGCGATAAGGCAGCGCGCCGAAACGATGACCGTAATAGGCATCGATGGGACCCGTGAAGATCAGCTTCGGCGCAAGTCCTTCGGCACGCAGTTCCTCGAAGTCGACACCAAGTTCCAGCGTGATGTTGGAATGATCCAGCATCGCCTCGAACATCGCCGTGAAACCGTCGGCCGGCATTGCCTGATAGGTGTCGAGGAAGTAGCGGTCGTCCGTCGAAGTGCGGGTCGGCACACGCGCCGTTACGGACTTATCAAGCTCGCTGGGATCGAGGCCCCATTGCTTGCGCGTGTAGCCTTGGAAGAACGTCTCGTAGAGATCGGTGCCCACCGCCGACACAACGACGTCGCGTGATGTCCGGATGTCGGCAACGGGTTCTGCACGGCTTGCGAGATAAGCTGCCGCCTGCGCCTCGTCGCGCAGATCGAGCCCATAGAGTCCGTTCAGCGTTGTCCGGTTGATCGGCATCGGCAAAAGCTTGCCGCCGACATCGGCCAGCACACGATGCTCATACGGGCGCCACCGGGTGAAACGGGAGAGATAGGCAAACACATCTTCCGAATTGGTGTGGAAGATATGTGGGCCGTAGCGATGCACGAGAACGCCGTGCTCGTCATAATGATCATAGGCATTGCCGGCGACATGCGGACGCTTGTCGCAAACGAGAACGCGCTTGTTCGAACCGGCCGCCAGGCGCTCGGCCAGAACCGAGCCCGCAAAACCAGCGCCGACGATCAGATAATCATAGGGCTTCGAACGGTTGGCCCGTTTGATGCGGGGCGCCGACAGATTTGGCGGCGTCGTGCTTCTGTTGTTGTTTGCCACAGCCTCGTCGACGAGAGCTGCCATGCGCCCATAGGTCTCGTCCCACGACATGGTGGCGAGCAGCGCATCGGCTTCAGTCAACCAGTCAGCACCCCTCGCGGTTAAAGCCTGGCGGCATCCGGCGATGAACGCAGCATGGTTGCGCGCGATCGTCACCGCATCGATGTCGCCATAATGGCGTTCCACATCGCGGATCGCGGTGGACACGACCGGTTTGCCGCCAGCGAGATATTCCGGCGTCTTGGTTGGCGAAATGAAGCGCGTCGCTTCGTTGATCGCAAACGGCATTAACGCCACGTCCCAACCGGCAAGATAGGCCGGCAGTTCGCCATAGGAGCGCTGCCCGAGATAATGGATGTTCTTGGCGCGCGGCAGATGCGCGGGATCAACCTTCACCACCGGCCCGACCATGACGATCGAGCACTGCGGCAGCGCCTTTGCGAGTTCGGCGATCAGGTCGAGATCGATGCGCTCGTCGATCACGCCATAATAGCCCAGCCTCGGACCGCTGATGCCAGCCTGGTCGCCAGGGGTCGCGATCTTACCGCCCCGCGCCTGAGCAAAATGGTTGGTGTCGACGCTGGACGGAAACGGATGAATGTTGTCGTGCCGGTCAGCCTTCGCCTCATAGATGCTGTAGCCACCGGTAAACACAGCATCTGCACGCTTGATCAAGGCGGCTTCCAGCTCCTTCAAGCGCGGCGGCGCAAAGCGAAAGGCGGACAGCTCGTCCATGCAGTCATAGATCACGGCGGAAGCTTCGACATGGTCGGCAAAGCCGAACATCATCGGCGTGTAGAACCACAAAACCGGCCGCTTGATCTGCGTCAGCGCCAGCAATTCGTCCAGCAGTCGCTTCAGCCCGGCCTCGCGCTCGACCTCGTTCCACCAATGCGGCATGCGCGGGCGGATCGCGGTGACCTTGTCGGCCGGGAAGCGGTGGAATTCGAGATAAGGCAAGGGATGGTCGCACGGGATCCATTCCTCGAAGATGAAGACTGCGCGCGTGCGCGCGAAGCGCGACATCAGGTGCTGCGGCCTCTGCAGCACGAAATCCCAGCGGAGGTGGGAAAAGCAGATCAGCGGAGGAAGGGCGTTGGACGTTTCAGAATCGGCGTGACGAGATACAGATGCGTCCAAGACAGTGCCCCTTTGATAGCCCCGTCTAACCATAAGATGCGTGCTTTGTTCCAGCCCTTCTTCAACCGATTGTGACAATTGCTGACAGCGCAACCAAGTAAGGATCTCGCAGCAGATTTTCGTGCTACTTTATTGCGGCTGCTGTATTAGAATATTAGAAAGTACAGAGCGACTTTGTTCGCTGAGCGGATGAGAGCGCCGCGTGCTTTCGTCCATCTGGACGATGACCGATCTGGACACGGCAGCACAAGCAGCATCCTGAAACAGCGCTTGCGACAGGTCGAAGGAAGATCGGCCGATCTTCGCTACAGCCGTGCCGATCACGATCTCGCCCGGCCAGTTCAACTCGGCACGAAAGTCAATCTCCAACCGAGCAATGACGAAGGCGCATCCCTTAGAAGCGAGGCCTCCTGCCTTGTCGTAGAGGATGGCAACACGCCCCGTTTCCAGCAAGGTGGAAAACACGGCATTGTTGACATGGCCTTGCCGGTCGGTGTCACCGTAACGCAGCCTGTCCTTGACCCGATGCGGGTAGAAGCCCAGTTCGTCGAGGTGCTCGCTCACAAGCCCCTCATATCAAGGTGGGTCACAGGGGCTTCCTGATCCACTTGGCAATGACGCCGACGATTCCTTCGCGGAACAGCATGACGCTGATCACGAAGATGCAGCCCTGGATGATCGTGACCCAAGCGCCGAAGCTCGCCAGATAGTTCTGCATCGTGACGATCACCGCAGCCCCAACTAGCGGGCCGAACACCGTGCCCATGCCGCCAAGCAGCACCATCAGCACCACCTCGCCCGACATTGTCCAATAAACGTCGGTCAGCGAAGCCAGCTGAAAAACGATCGCCTTGGTGGCGCCCGCAAGGCCGGCAAAGGTGGCGGACAAAACGAACACGGTCAGCTTGTAGCTATTGACCCGGTAGCCCAGCGAGATGGCGCGCGGCTCGTTTTCGCGAATTGCCTTCAGCACCTGCCCGAATGGCGAATGGATGATGCGGTAGATCGCCAGCAATCCGCCGAAGGTGATCACCAGCACCACGAAATAGAGCGAGAAATCGGAACGCATGCTGATCGCACCGAACAGATCGCCGCGCGGCACGTTCTGGATGCCGTCCTCGCCACCCGTAAACGGCGCCTGCAACGCTGCGAAATAGACCATTTGCGCGAAGGCCAGCGTGACCATGGCGAAATAAATGCCCTGCCGCCGGATCGCCAGCAGGCCGATCACGGCGCCCAGCACTGCGGCCGACAGCGTGCCCAGGATGATCGCCACCTCCGGTGTCAGTCCCCACACTCTTGCCGCATGGGCGGACACATAGGCCGCACTGCCAAAGAAGGCGGCATGGCCGAAAGACAGCAAGCCGCCGAAACCCAGCAAGAGGTTGAGCGCACAGGCAAACAGCGCAAAGCACATCACCTTCATCAGGAACACCGGATAAAGGAAGAAGGGCGCAGCCAGCGAAAGCAGGAGCAGCAAAGCGAAAATCACGAGGTGGTGGCGGGGCATCGAGCCGCTTGCCTGTTCCACAACGATCGTCGATTCGTTGGTGTCGGTGATCGCAGTCATCAGGCGGTCCTTCCGAACAGGCCAGCGGGCTTGACCAGGAGCACGATCGCCATGATCACGAAAATCACCACAGAAGAAGCTTCAGGGTAAAAGACTCGCATCAGCCCCTCGATGATCCCAAGTCCGAAGCCGGTGACGATAGACCCGAGGATCGAGCCCATGCCGCCGATTACCACCACGGCGAAAACAACGATGATCAGGTCCGCGCCCATGTTCGGATTGACCGAGTAGATCGGCGCCGCGAGCACGCCGGCAAAGGCCGCCAGAGCCACGCCGAAGCCGTAGGTCAGCGTGATCATGCGCGGCACGTTGATGCCGAAGGCCCCGACCAGCGTCGGGTTTTCCGTGGCGGCGCGCAGATAAGCGCCGAGTCGCGTTTTCTCGATCACGAACCAGGTGGTGAGGCACACCGCCAGCGAGGCTACCACCACCCAGCCGCGATAATTCGGCAGGAACATGAAGCCCAAATTCTGCCCGCCCGCCAACTGGCTCGGGATCGTGTAGGGCAGTCCGGAGATACCATACTGATTGCGCGCCAGACCCTGGATGATCAGCGCCAGACCGAAGGTCAGCAACAACCCATAGAGATGATCGAGGTGGTACAAGCGCGAGATCAGCAGCCGTTCGAGGATCACGCCAAGAATGCCGACGCCGATCGGCGCCAGAAGCAGCGCCCACCAGTAGTTGACGCCGAAATAATTGAGCAACACCCAGGATGCCAGCGCGCCTAACATATACTGCGCGCCATGGGCGAAGTTGATGATGTTCAGCAGGCCGAAGATGATGGCAAGGCCGAGCGACAGAATCGCATAAAAAGCGCCATTGATCAGGCCGAGCAGCAACTGCCCGAACAAAGCCTGCGGCGGAATACCCAAAAGCTCGATCATTCAACGATCCTGCGAGGTAAGAAAACGCCGCGCCTTGTGTGGTGAACAGGCGCGGCGAAGATGGTGCGTTTACTTGATCAGCGAGCAGCCGCCCTTGTCGAGCGGACGGAAAGACTGCTCGGCTGGGATCGTGGACACCAGATTATAGAGATCCCACTCACCCTTGGATTCTTCCGGCTTCTTGACCTGGAACAGGTAGGACTGGTGGATCTTGCGGCCGTCAGCGCGGATCATGCCCTTGCCGAACAGGATGTCGTCGGTCGGCGTTTCCTTCATCTTGGCCATGACCTTCGTCGCGTCCTTGTCGCCAAGCGCTTCAACCGCCTTCAGGTAATGCAAGACGCTGGCATAAACGCCGGCCTGCACCATCGACGGCTTCTTGTTCATCTTCTCTTCGAAGCGCGCCGACCATTCGCGGGTCTGATCGTTGAGATCCCAATAGAAGCTTTCGGTCAGCATCAGCCCCTGCGCCGTCTGCAGGCCGAGGGAATGAACGTCGTTGGCGAAAACCAGGAGGCCGGCTAATTGCTGGCCGCTTTGCGCCAGCCCAAATTCCGAAGCCTGCTTCACCGAATTGATCGTGTCGCCGCCGGCATTGGCGAAGGCCACGACCTGCGCACCCGAAGACTGCGCTTGCAGCAGATAGGACGAGAAATCCGTGCCCGGGAATGGATGGCGGATCGAGCCGACAACCTCGCCGCCGCCTTCCTTCACCACCTCTGTCGCATCGCGTTCCATGGCCTGGCCAAAGGCATAATCGGCCGTCACGAAGAACCACTTCTTGCCGCCATTGGCGACCACGGCGCTCGCCGTGCCATGCGCGAGCTGCCAGCTGTCATAGGTCCAGTGCACGGTGTTGGGCGAGCACGCCTTGCCCGTCAGATCCGACGTGCCGCCGCCGGAGTTCAGGAAGATCTTGTTCTTCTCGCGGGTGATCTCGGCGACCGCCAGAGCGGCCGATGAGGTCGGCACATCGAGAATGGCATCCACGCCGTCCTGGTCGTACCATTGACGCGCGATGTTGGAGGCAATGTCCGGCTTGTTCTGATGATCGGCCGAGATGATCTCGACTGTGATGCCCTTGTCGGCGGCCTTGTAGTCCTCAACGGCCATTTGCGCGGCGACCACCGAACCCTCGCCGGCCAGATCGGAATAAACGCCCGAGCGGTCGTTCAGCACGCCCAATTTTACGGCGACATCGGCGAATGCCGTGCTGGCGAACAAGCTCGCAACCAAGCTGGCAACCAGAAATCCTATCTTCTTCATTCCACTCTCCTCCAAATTGGCGTTTTCGCCTTATCCTGCCCAGTCAAACGCCCAGATAGGCGTGCAATTTGCCCTCATTGGCCTGGAGATCGCGGTTCTCGATCATGTCGATCGTCCGCCCCTGCTCCACGATGTAATGGCGGTCGGCAACCGACGCCGCGAAGTGGAAGTTCTGTTCCACCAGCACGATCGTGAAGCCCTCATTCTTCAGCCGCGAAATCGTATGGCCGATCTGCTGCACGATCACCGGTGCCAGGCCTTCGGTGGGCTCGTCGAGCAGAAGAAGCTTCGCACCGGTGCGCAAGATCCGGCCGATCGCCAGCATCTGCTGTTCGCCGCCCGACAGCTTGGTGCCCTGGCTGTTCAAACGCTCTTTCAGGTTCGGAAACAGCTCGAAGATCTGCTGCACGGTCAAACCGCCTTCGCGCACTTTCGGCGGCAGCATCAGGTTTTCCTCCACCGACAGCGAAGAAAAGATGCCGCGCTCTTCCGGGCAGATCGCGATGCCGGCCTTGGCGACATAGCGCGCCGGCGAATGCATCAGCTCCTTACCTTCGAAGGTGATCGAGCCCTTGCGCTTGGCGATCATGCCCATGATTGACTTCAGCGTCGTGGTCTTGCCGGCCCCGTTGCGACCAAGCAGCGTCACCACCTCACCTGCCCGCACATCGAAGTTGATGCCGTGCAGCACATGGCTTTCGCCATACCAGGCTTCGAGATCGCGGACCGTCAGCAGGGCATCGGCACGCGACGCGGCTTGCGGGCGGGTTGCAAGGGCAGCATCAGCCATGACCGGCTCCGATATAGGCTTCCACGACGCGCGGATCCTGGGACACGGTGGCATAATCGCCCTCCGCCAGAACCTTGCCGCGTGCCAGAACGGTAATGGTGTTCGACAAGGTCGCGACCACTGACAGATTGTGTTCCACCATCAGGATCGTGCGATTGGCGGAAATGCGCTTGATCAGCGCCGTGATGCGCTCGACATCGGCCTGCGCCATGCCGGCCATGGGCTCGTCGAGCAGCAGCATTTCCGGGTTGAGCGCCAGCGTGGTGGCGATTTCCAGCGCCCGCTTGCGGCCATAGGACAGCTCGCTGGCCGCCGTGTTGGTGAACTCCGACAATCCCACTTCCGCCAGCAAACCGCGCGCTTCCTCGTCGAAGCGTGACAGAATCTTCTGCGAGCGCCAGAAATCGAAACTGTCGCCGCGCCGTCGCTGCAAGGCGATGCGCACATTCTCCAGCGCGGTGAGATGCGGAAAGACCGCCGAAATCTGGAACGAGCGCACAAGGCCAAGCCGCGCAATATCGGCCGACGACATCGCGGTGATGTCCTTGCCGTCATAGGTGATTGTCCCGCGCGTCGGCGGCAGGAACTTGGTCAGAAGATTGAAGCAGGTCGTCTTGCCTGCTCCGTTCGGGCCGATCAAGGCGTGGATCTGGCCACGGCGGACCCGAAGGTTCACACCGTCCACGGCGACAAAGCCCTTGAACTCCTTGGTCAGGTTCTCAGCCGCCAGAATGACGTCGCTCATTATCCCTCACGTTCCCACCTGCATCGCTGATGCGATGCGCTTCCTGTGAGACCTCCTCCCAAGAGGGCTCATGCCGACCGGCAGCAAGCGGCTCCCATCCGCTTGCGTTGGGGAAGATGCACAGTCCGCAGCAAGGACGCAAGTGCACCTAAGGGCTAAGATGCTCCTGAAATTTTCGTGAGTTGCGCGAGGTCGACCGGACCGCTTTGGCTGGTAAACGTCAGAGTTGCAGAGGCCGATTGTGCCTGCGCCACGCCGTGAATGCGATGATCGCCGGTGTCATAGACGCTGATCGTGCCGCCCTCGTCGATCACCAAACGCCGTTTCTCGGCGAAGACGGCATAGCGCATCGCGTTCTGCGATCCGGACGTGGACGGAGAACCGAGGTCGGACGGCCACCACTGATTGCCTGCCTGTCGCCCGGTCGCGGCTTCTTCTTGCCGGATTGGTGCCGCGGAAGACGCCCGAACCTCCGATTTCATTTCAGGTGCAGGCGTATCCTTCAGATAAGCGGCAAGCTCCGTCGCAACGGCATCAAGCTTACCTTTCATGCTGGTGTTGAACATGTCGCCGACCATCGTCATGCCCGGCGACCATTGTGCCATCCCGCCGAAATCCGGATGGCTGAACTGTGCCATACCGCCACCGCGCCGCAGGGCATCGAGCACGGTCTTGACCGCGTCTCTGGACAGATCGTGACGCACCGCAATCCGGGTCAACAACGCTTCTTCTCTGACATCAATGGCCATAAATCTTCCGGCTCCTTCGCTTGTTCGAAGGACAACCCGGCCAGCAGTACGCCTGTTCCAACAGCGCCAAAAGATGAGCGCGCAGGTTGTCTTTTCAAGCACGTAAGGAAATGCTAATGTCCAGCTTGAAATGCAGCACCGGAGTGCGGCAATGACACCTGAGAACAAGAGTTTTTCCACAACGAGGATCGAGCTCCCCGTTGATACTCACCTTCTAGCGCTCGATGCCAACCGGCGCGTCGACATCACCGTCGATCTCGACCGCGACGTCGTCAGCAAGTTTCAGGCAACCGGTCCAGGCTGGCGCGAACGAATGGAAGCCGTTCTGAGCACGGCAAAACTCGCTCAGGCTTGATCATCCGACGAAGCGCTGTCTTGAGGCTGCGCCATTTCCGCCTGCAACGCATCCATATGCTCCTGCCCGGCGCGTGTGGCTGCCTCTTCCACCGCACGATATCGGCTCACCAGCATCTCACCCATATCCGTCAACTGCGCCCCACCACCATGTTTGCCGCCTGTTTGCGCGTCCACAACCGGACGACCAAACATGCGCTTCATTTCTTCAACGAGATCCCAGGCACGCTTGTAGGACATGCCCATCTGCCGGGCCGCTGCAGAAATCGAGCCTGAAGCCGCGATCTGCTCGAGCAGGTCGATCTTGCCCGAGCCGATGCGGCCGGCCGGATCAAGCTTGATGCGCAGGCTGAGCGACGGCATGATGAGGCATATCCTTATTAACCGGCGGCGGGATGGCGGAAGGCGGCAGCGCCGCCCTCGAAGCTCACCGCCTTGATCACAAGGTATAAACGCTGTCCGGTTCGAAGCGCCATGGTTTCGAGCGACCGCCGCGTAATGCGGGAAAATAAGCGATCATCACCGCATACCAGCGTCACGAGAACATCCGGCCCGTCGCCTGTATCGATGCCGGCGACAACACCCTCCAGCACATTGAGCGCGCTGATGCCGCTCGGCTTCTCCGTCGCAAGCATGACGTCGCGCGCCCGCACTCGAACGCGGACTTTGGTGCCCGTTGCCGCCTCGATCCGAGGCAAGCGCCACTCGCCGCCCTTGGAACGCAGAACGGTCAGCCCATAAGGAGGCTCCTGTTCGGCAACGACGAGCTGGATCAGCGCGCCGGCCTCCGCCTTTTCGCTGGCAGGCAGAAGGTCATGGCGTGCCAGAACATCCGCAGCCAGCCCATGCGAAAGCACGCGTCCACCCGACAGGATCACGACGTCGTTGGCCAGCCGCGCCACTTCAGCAACGGAATGGCTGACATAGATGATCGGGATCTTCGTTTCGTCGCGCAGCCGTTCGATATAGGGCAGGATCTCCGCCTTGCGCGCATCATCAAGCGCGGCCAGCGGCTCGTCCATCAGCATCAGCCTTGGACTGGCGATCAGCGCGCGCCCGATCGCGACACGCTGTTTTTCACCACCCGACAAAGCGTCCGGCCGGCGCTGAAGCAGATGGCCGATGCCCAGCAGCTCCACCACGCCATCAATGTCGGCATAGCGCTCTACCTTGGGCGCAAACCAGCGCCCGTAACGCAGGTTCTGGCTCACCGTCAGATGCGGAAACAAA
Organism: Tianweitania populi; assembly: GCF_014652875.1. GTDB lineage: Bacteria > Pseudomonadota > Alphaproteobacteria > Rhizobiales > Rhizobiaceae > Tianweitania > Tianweitania populi. The sequence continues at coordinate 1,790,261 of NZ_BMZQ01000001.1, forward strand.
CGCGCATCCTGGAAGACATAGCCGATCCGGCGCTTGTGCGGCGGCAGGAAGATGCGCTTGGTCGTATCCACCAGCACCGTGTCGCCAACAACGATCCGGCCTTGGTCGGGCTTGGTCAAACCCGCGATCAGATTGACAAGCGACGTCTTGCCGGAGCCGGACTGACCAAACAAAGCCGTCAGTGCGCCACTGCCCGCAAAGGTGGCTTCCAGCGTGAAAGAACCGAGCCGCTTTTTCAGATCGACGGAGATCGTCATTCGATTGCGATCTGCCGGTTGAGACGCCGCGCCATCACTTCGGAAGCGATCAACGCGACCATGGCGATAACAACCGAAACGAGGGTCAGCCGCAGCGCGCCGAACTCGCCGCCCGGAACCTGCGTGAAGGTGTAGATGGCGGACGGCAGGGTCTGCGTTTCACCGGGAATGTTGGACACGAAGGTGATGGTCGCACCGAACTCACCCATCGCCTTGGCAAAAGCGAGGATCATGCCGGCGATGATACCGGGCAGGATCAGCGGCAGGGTGACGGTGGCGAAGACCCAGGCAGGGCTGGCGCCCAGCGTGCCGGCGGCAGCTTCCAGCTTACGGTCCACAGCCTCGATCGACAGGCGGATCGCCCGCACCATCAGCGGAAAGGCCATCACGCCACAGGCAAGCGCGGCACCCGTCCAGCGAAAGGAAAAGACGATGCCGAAGGCGCTGTCGAGAAAGGAACCGACCGGCGCACGGCGCCCGAAGGTGAGAAGCAGGACATAACCGGTTACCACCGGCGGAAGAATGAGGGGCAAGTGCACGATGCCGTTCAACAGCGACTTGCCCCAGAACTCCCGGCGCGCCAGCACATAGGCGACAAGAATGCCGAGAGGCAGGCTCGCGATCGTTGCCCAGAAGGACACGCGCAGCGACAGCCGCACGGCGTTCCATTCGTCAGGACTGAGCGCAAGCCATTCCATTCCCATCCAGCCTTATTTGGCAGCGGCGGGAAGAACCGTGAAGCCCTGCGCTTCAAACAGCGTCTTGGCTTCCGCCGTCTTCAGGTAATCGAGGAATGCGCCGGCATCGGCCGACTTGGCTTCGGCAGTCTGGGCAGCCGGATAGATGATCGGATCATGGCTGTTGTCCGGGAACACGCCCACCACCTTCACCTTCTTTTCCGCAACCGCGTCGGTTTCATACACGATTCCAAGCGGTGCCTCACCGGTGGCGACCAGGGCTAGCGCGGCGCGCACATTTTCAGCCTGCGCGACATTGCCGGAAACCGACTTCCAGACGCCGAGATGTTCCAGCGCATCCCTCCCATACTTGCCCGCCGGAACGGAGTCGACGTTGCCCATGGCGAGCTTGCCGCCCTTCAAGAGACCAGCCAGATCGAAGTCTTTCTTGATATCAGCCGTCACCGCCGCATCGGCAGGCGCGACTAGCACGATGCGGTTGGCCAGAAGCTGTACTTCGGTGTCGGTCTTGATGAGCTTCTTGTCCTTCAGATAGTTCATCCAGTCGAGATCGGCGGACACGAACACGTCAGCCGGTGCACCCGATTCGATCTGCTTGGCGAGCGCCGAGCTTGCAGCATAGGAGATGGTGGCTTCCTTGCCGCTTGTCGCCTTCCACGCCGCGTTGATGCTGTCGAGCGCGTTCTTCAGGCTGGCCGCCGCGAAGACGGTGACCTTTTCCTGTGCCTGGGCAGCTGAAACGAAGCTTCCCACGCTAGACACAGCGAAGAAAGCGGCAACGGCAAAACCTGCAACCTGTCTGCGATTGAACATCGGAACTCCTGATGATGACCGGCGGACCCTCTGCCCTCCGTTATATTCTTATAAACATAACGATGATGCCGCGTCCATTGGCGATCGATGGTACAGCAATCTGCACTTCAAAGCGCCGCTGAACAGCTTAGATGCCAGCATTTAAAGCAAAGTTCCTCATTCTATAAGTACAGTAACCACAACACCGTTACAAACAGGAACCATATAGCAAGCAAAATTGCGATCTTCGCCACAAAGAACCCAACTTTACTTTGCAATTTGCCGGGATTGGACGTATTTCCAAAGGGTTCCGTCGGACTCGGTAGCAGACCGCGCGACCTTCGATGCACTGAAATGAGAAGCAAGGCAGCGTGTCGCCCATCAAACGCTTGAGAACAGATGATCGCGATCATCCGACATGGCCGGTACGAACATGCCACGGCTTCGCGCGCCCACTTTGAAGACCCTTCATTCCCTCGTCCCCATGCGACTTCTCGGCAGCGACATGACGCGCAGGCACTTCCATGAATAAATCCGACACGTTCAAAGACGCCCTGCGCAGCTATCGCGCGATCTTCGGCGCCGTGGTGCTGTTCAGCGCCGCCATCAACACGCTGATGTTCGTTGGCCCGCTTTACATGCTGCAGGTCTATGATCGCGTGCTGCAAAGCCGCAGTGAAGTCACGCTGATCGCGCTGACCGTCATCGCCGTCACCATGCTGATCATCTACGGCGTGCTGGAATGGATTCGCTCCCGTGTTCTGGTGCGCGCCGGCATGCAGTTCGACAATGTGATGGCGAGCCCGCTCTTTTCGCGCGTCGTTTCCAGCGCCCTCGCCGCTCCCGGCGCGAAGTCCGAATTCGCGCTCGTCGACATCGATCGCCTGCGCGAATTTCTGACCGGCTCCGGCCTCATTTCGCTGTGCGATGTGCCGTGGGTGCCGGTGTTCCTGGCCGTCTGCTTCTTCTTTCACCCTTACATCGGCTGGGTGGCGACGGCGGGTGCCGTGGTCATCTTCGTGCTCGCGATCCTCAACGAGTTCACCACCAAGAAGACGCTGAATGACGCCAACTCCGCGTCCCAGGCTGCCCAGCACTTCGCCAACACGACGTTGCAGAACGTCGAGGTCATCCGCGCGCTCGGCATGGAAACCAGCCTGCGCGGACGCTGGAACGCCATGCACCGCAAGACGCTGGAACTCCAGGCCACCGCCAGCGACCGCGCCGGCGTGCTGGTCTCGGCTTCCAAGTTCGTCCGTATGGTGTTGCAGGTCGCGATCCTCTGCACCGGCGCTTACCTCGTGCTGGAGCGCGAAATGAGCCCCGGCATGATGGTCGCCGCCTCCATCATGATGGGCCGCGCGCTTGCGCCGGTGGATCAGGTCGTCGGCCAGTGGAAGCAGTTCATCGGCGCCCGCAGCGCGTATAATCGCCTGAGCGAGCTCTTCACCCGCGTGCCCGGCGAAACCGAGCGTCTGCAATTGCCCGCCCCCACCGGCCAGTTCTCCACCGAAGGTCTGGTGATCGCTCCTCCCGGCTCGCGCAACCCGATCGTGGCTGGCGTGTCCTTCGCGCTGGAGCCCGGCGAAGCATTGGCGCTGGTCGGCCCAAGCGGCGCCGGAAAGTCGAGCTTGGTGCGTGCCTTGGTTGGCGTCTGGCAGCCGATCGCCGGTGGCGTACGGCTCGACGGCTCCGAGCTGCAGCACTGGAACAAGGACAAGCTCGGCACCTATGTCGGCTATCTCCCGCAAACGGTGGAGCTGTTTGCTGGAACCATCGCCGAAAACATCGCCCGCTTCCGCGATGCCACCGCCGAAGAGATCGTGCTGGCGTCTCAGCGTGCCGGCGTGCACGAGATGATCCAGGCCCTGCCCGACGGCTACGAAACGCAGATCGGCATCAGCGGCCGGCAGCTGTCCGGCGGCCAACGTCAGCGCATCGTCCTCGCCCGCGCTTTGTTCGGCGATCCCGCTGTGCTGATCCTCGACGAACCCAACGCCAATCTCGACATGGATGGCGAGGAAGCACTTGTGCGTTCGCTCAAGGACCTCAAGGCCCGCAACCGCACGGTGATCTTCGTCAGCCACAAGATCGGCCTGCTCGCCCTGAGCGACAAGGCGCTGATCCTGGCCGATGGCCGCATGCGCGCCTTTGGGCCGACCCGCGAAGTGCTGCAGCCCAAGGCCGTGGCGCCCTTACCCGTGGTCAATCAACCAGCGGTCGCAGCCCGCGCAATGACGGTGGCAAGCTGATGCTCGGCAAGATGCTCACGATGAAGAAAGCCCCGAAGCAGCCCGCCGACGGCTTTTCCCCCCGACCCTTCGTGCTGGCCGGCTACGTCACGGTCGCGCTCGCCTTCGGCGTGTTCGGCACCTGGGCGTCCACAGCGCCTTTGTCGAGCGGCGTTGCGGCGCAGGGTCAGGTCGTGGTCTTCAGCAACCGCAAGGTCATTCAGCACCTTGAAGGCGGCATCGTGCAGGAAATTCCGGTGCAGGAAGGCGACGTCGTTCAGCCCGGCGATGTTCTGGCGCGTCTTCAGCCCAATCAGGCGCAAGGCAATTTCGACATCCTCAGCCAGCGCTACAATCTCCTGCGTGCCACCGAAGCCCGCTTGCAGGCTGAAAGCGCCAATCTCGACAAAATCGAGTTTCCCGCCGACCTGCCGCTCACCGACGATAAGGGCGACGAGCCGCTCTACATCCGGCTGCAGCACAACTCCTTCCGCGACCGCCTCGCCACCAAGAAGGGCCAGATCGACATTCTGGGCGCGCGCATCGACCAGCTCCAGAACGAGATCGGCGGGCTGGATGCCCAGCGCGAATCCTTCTCCGAGCAGGCAAGCTCGATGGTGGAAGAAATCCGCCGCATGACGCGCGGCCAGAAGGGCGGCGTCGTTGCCACCAACCAGGTCGCGCAGCTCACACGTTCGCGCATCGAGGTTGAAGGCAATCTCGGCCGCATCGTTGCCGAAACCGCCAAGGTCAACCAGACCATCGCCGAAACCAAGCTGCAGATCCTGCAGATCAACCAGGAATTCGTCGAGCGCGCCAGCAATGAGCTGCGCGAGGTCCGCGACCAGCTCAACGAGACCGGCGAACGGGTCAAGCAGGCCCGCGATATCCTGGATCGCACGGTGATCCGCGCGCCGGTGCGCGGCATGATCCAGAATATCCAGATCCACACCAAATCAGGCGTCATCCGTCCGGCCGAACCCCTGATGGACCTGATCCCGCTGGACGAAAACCTGATCATCAACGCCCGCGTCCGCCCCGTCGACATCGACAATGTCGCGATCGGCAACGTCGCGGAAGTCCGGCTGTCGTCCTTCTCCAGCCGCACGACGCCTGTGATCTTCGGCACAGTGCATGTGCTGTCACAGGATGTGGTACAGCCGGAAGACGGTCGGTCCGAACCCTATTATGTTGCGCGTGTCCAGGTCGCCGAGCAGGACGTGCCCGCAAACGTCAAGGGTCGTCTCGTGCCCGGCATGCCGGCCGACGTGATCTTTGTGGGCCCGGAGCGCACGCTGGTACAATATATCACCAAGCCGATGCGCGATGCCTTCTCCAAGGGCATGCTTGAGGAATAAACTGCCGGCGGGAGAGCCCCGCCGACGGTCACGACGACATCCATCCTTTACTGCTAAAAGGATGCGAGAAAGACGCACTACCATCGCCTAGAGAGGTCCCATGCGCATTCTCCAGTTCCGCAAGCCGACCCCCAGCCCAGCTGTTCTCGTGATGCAGCAGGACTGGTCCCAGCAGGAAATGGCAGACTTCTACCGCGCCCATCACCTGCTCGCGCAAAACGGCGTGGCGATCGGCATCGATCGCGGCCAGACGGATGCCGGCGACCCTTGGATGGTGTTCTTCGACACGGCCACGCAGGACGTCTTCCTCCATGTCGCGCGCTTCGATGGTCAGTGCATGCTGATCTGCGAAACGCTGGACCTGAGGCTGACGCGTCCAACAATCACCGATGTCATCCTCGCTTTCGAGGAAAGCGTGCGGGACTTCGTCGCCATCCGGCAGGACCGCAACTCCAATGTCGTGTTGCATCCGGCAGCGCGCATCATCATGTCGATCTCCGCGGTCTTCCTTCTGTTCAAGCTGGAAAATGGCGGCACCGCTCAGGCGAAGACCCTGATCGAAACAGGCGCCACCGCCGATGCTACGCGCAAGCAGGATGCGGGCATGGCCCCACGCCTGCATCAGGCCGTTGCGCGCATCTTCGATATTGCCGATGCCCCAGCAGCAGCCGCAGCGATCGCCGGCGCCATTCTCAGCGTCGAGCTCGCCCGCGCCCAGCTTGCCGCTGATCATCAGTTGTCCGAACTCGTCGGAATCAATGACGGTCATCCCACGGACGGTGTCGTCTCGCTCGACGCACATCATGAAGACGCTGCAATTGTTGCAGCAACGGAGGACACGGCGGCGGATGCGCGGTCTCCAGGAGCCGCGCACGCGGTAGCCCTTGAACACGGTACGGTTGATCTCAGCCCCAAGATCCAGATCGCCATGCACACGGCAGCGATTGCAGCACCTGCGGAACAGGCCACGGCAGCCCCTAACCATTCCACGCCTGAGACGATCACACCGCAGCCTCAGGCCCCCCACTCGCATGCCGATGACGACCACCACGCGGTTGCGTCAAGCGGTGGCACCACCGTTCCTGCATCGCAACCCACCGTTTCTTCCGATGCCAACGCCAGCGTGAGCACCCCAGCGTCCACCACGCAGGACACAGCCACCACAACCAGCCTCGCCGCCCGCGCCGTTCAAAGCCTGTTGAGCGAAACGGCCCTGCCCGGCCACACACCTTCTGTCATCGATGACGGCGACGCCGCCGCCCTGCCGGTCGGTCTTGGCGACATCACCATCGCCAATCTTCCCGATCTCGACACAAGCGTGGCCCTGTTCCGCGAAACGACCCTGACCGGCGACCTGCTCACCGACACGATCATCGATTTCATGGCTCGCTTCGGCAGCTACGACGTGGAGTTTGCCGATGGACGCGTGTTGATCGAACAGCATGATACGGCTTCGCTCAGCTCCGACCACATCGGGATCTGGACCAACATCATGGAGGATGGCAGCGCCATTTCCGTGATCGGCCACATCGATCTCGTGACGGACGTGACCACCAGCCTCAGCTAGAGCGAGGGTGCCGACACACTTCGCTCTGTTGTTCGGCCGCCTTCTTCGCTAAGGCATTTCACACGCAGCAGATGATCCGTCTCCAAGCGGGTGTACTGCAACGATGTGGCTGCCGTGGGAGCGCCGACAATTTTTTCGTTCAAGCCTGTTATCGCGCAACTGCGAGGTCCAGCGGCCTTTTCCCTCGCCGTCGTTCTCATCTGTCTCGTCACGGCCTCGGCCGTCTGGGTGGAAAGCGATGCCTACCGCTATAGCTGCGGCGTCCTGATCATCGCAGCGCTTGTCGATTATTGGCGAACACCACAAGCTGCACGGCCATCCATAGGCTGGGGCGGCTTGGCCTGTGTGATCTGGGCTCTTTATGTCGGGCTGCGCTATGGCTGGGTCTTCTTCAGCGTACCCGGCAAGCATGGCTCGGCTGAAGGCATCTACCTCTTCCCCCTGCTCTTCCCCACGATCGGCTACGCCTTCTTCCGCATTCGAGATCGGCTGGCCGGCCTGGCCGACTTGTTCATGCTGATCAGCCTCGTGATGCTCGGCGTCACCATCGATCTGCACCATGTGTTCGATGGCGAGCGGACGCCCTTCCTGTTTCAGAACAACACCATCCACGCTTCCGTCGCTGCCGGCCTCATCACGATCTGCGCGCTGGCTTATGCTGAGAACGCGTATCGAAATCGTGCGAACCAGCGTCCGCTTGAACAGGCTCTCCGCCTGGCACTTGCCTTGGCTGTGATCGCGCTTTGCTTGCTCGGCATTTATGGCGCCAAGTCGAAGGGCGTCTGGCTGGCACTTGCTTTGTCCCTGCCCATCCAGGCGCTGACGAGCCTCGTGCATCTGCCACGCAGGCAGGTGCTTGTGGGCGCATCGATCGGCTTGCTGGGCTTGGCCATCATCCTGTTCATCGCAAGCGCCGGCATCATCCGCGAGCTTGCCCCAGTGACGGCAAGCGGCTTGGCCCTCTTCGATGCGACGCTGCTGGATGGCGTTGGCGCCGTTCGCACGGCCATTGCGCAGGGGTCCGTGCCCTTCTCCTTCAACGAACGCCTGATGCTCTGGATGAATGCGCTCGAGATCATCACGGCGCATCCGATCTTCGGCGCGGGTGTCGGCTGGCAGCGCATATGGGCCACAACGACCTATGCCTCGGTGCCCTACAATCTCATGCATAATGGCTACGTCGAAATCGCCATCCGCTATGGCCTGAGTGGGCTCGCCTTCTTTGCAGCCCTTTATGCCGCCTTTGCCTGGTGGATCCTGCGCGCGTGGCAAAAGAGGCTGCTTGGAACGGTGGAGGCGAAGGCCTGGCTGTTCGGCATTCTGTTCTTTGCCGTGACCCTGCTGACCAACTCCAACAACCGTCTAGCCATCGGCGAGTCCTTCATCCTGATCACTGCCGGCTTCGCCTTCTACGCCTACTACCTTGCACAATTAAGGGTTGCAAAATAGCCCTCCGTTATACTACTTGAAGTTGATTATGGTGCGATGGCATAAGCCGCGCAGCCGTCTTCTTGTCGAAGACCTTCAAGTGGAGCATTGCCTTGTCGAAGAAAGCGCTCGTTACGGGCATCACCGGCCAGGATGGCGCCTATCTCGCTGAACTTCTGCTGCAAAAAGGCTATGAAGTTCATGGTCTTGCCCGCCGCTCCAGCAGTTCCGACGTTAATCTCAGCCGGTTGGAGTGGCTTGGGATCGAGCGTCAGGTTCGTATCGTTGACGGTAATCTTCTCGACCTTTCGGCGTTGATCCGCACCATTCAGGATATCCAGCCTGACGAGGTCTACAACCTGGCCGCGCAGAGCTTTGTGCATTCGTCCTGGCAGCAGCCGATCCTGACCGGCCACGTCACCGGCCTCGGCGTCACCAATGTGCTGGAAGCCGTTCGCATCGCCCAGCCGAAAGCCCGCTTCTACCAGGCCTCTTCCTCAGAAATGTATGGCCGCATCCGCGAGCCCATGCAGAGCGAGCAGACGCCCTTCTACCCGCGTTCGCCCTACGCCGTCGCCAAGCTTTATGGCCATTGGCTGACCGTGAACTACCGCGAAAGCTTCGGCATCCACGCCTCCAGCGGCATCCTGTTCAACCACGAGTCGCCGCTGCGCGGCATCGAGTTCGTGACCCGCAAGGTCACCGACGCAATCGCTCGTATCAAGCTCGGCACGCAAGGCGAGTTGCGGCTCGGGAATATCGACGCCAAACGCGATTGGGGCCATTCGCGCGATTATGTCCGCGCCATGTGGCTGATGCTGCAGCAGGAAGAACCGGACGATTACGTCGTCGCCACAGGCCGCACTTCCACCGTTCGCACCATGTGCGAGATCGCCTTTGACCATGCCGGCCTCGACCTCGACAAGCATCTGGTGATAGATCCAGCCTTGTTCCGCCCAGCCGAAGTCGACGTCCTCCTTGGCGATCCAACAAAGGCAAAGACCAAGCTTGGCTGGGAAGCGGAGATCACCATGGAAGACATGATCCGTGAAATGGTGGACGCCGATCTTGAACGTTGGAAGCGCAAGCTGCGCTGACGCCGAAAGGACCTCATGACCCGGCATCGGCTTCTCGTTACCGGCCTGCAAGGTTTTGTCGGCACGGTTCTCACCCGCCGTGTGCAGGAGCGGCCAGATGCGGCTGACATCACGCTTGTCGGTCTAAACGCTCCCAACGAGCCGATGGTCGACATTCGCGATGCGGATGCCGTGAAAGCCATCATCGACCAGGTGAAGCCCACCGCCCTGATCCATCTGGCCGCCATCGCCTCCCCTCGCGATGCCGCCAACGATCCGGCAGAAGCCTGGGCCGTCAACGTCATGGGTACCTTCAACCTCGCCCATGCATTGCGCAGCAAAACGCCCGATGCCCGCCTCATCTTCGCCGGCAGCTCGGAAGCCTATGGCGCAACCTTCGCCAGCCATCCCAAACCCTTGCGGGAAGACGCGCCGTTGCAGCCGACATCTGTCTATGGCGCGACCAAGGCCGCAGCCGATCTGATGCTCGGCCAGATGGCGCGCGAAGGGCTCAACGCCATCCGCTTCCGCCCCTTCAACCACACCGGCCCCGGCCAAGCCCAAGCCTATGTCGTTTCCGCCTTCGCTCGGCAGATCGTGCGCATCGAACGCGGCTGGCAGGAGCCTGTGATGAAGGTTGGCAACCTGGAAGCCGCGCGCGACTTCATGGACGTGCGAGATGTCGTGGATGCCTATCTCATTGGTGCAACTGGTAAAAATACCAAAATCACCGGCGCCTTCAATCTCGCAACCGGCTCCCCCATCGCGATCCAGACCATCCTGGACATGCTCATCAGGCTGTCGGAAAGCGCCATCACCGTAGAACAGGATCCAGGCTTGATGCGGGCCAGCGAGGTTCCGGTTGTCTCGGGCGATGCTTCCGCCGCGCAGGAAACGTTCGGCTGGAAGCCGGTCGTTCCTCTGGCGGAGACATTGACGGATGTGCTGAACCACTGGCGCGCGATGGCGGATACCTCGCCAGATGCGCTGCGGTGATGGGCGCTAAGTCATTGACATCGCTTGTTTAAGTAGACACTGCCGCGAGCTCGCTCTGCCAAGATTCCGACCGCAACCACGAAGGCTGTTCGGTGTCGCGGTTGATTGCGTTGCCTTCATGGGCGCGCAGGATGGCGATGCACAAAGCGAGTGCGGCGCTCTTTCCCTTGCCGCGATAGGTGTTGTGCGGCCAGCCGATTTCGGCCCGCCAGAACTCTGTGGGCGGGTTCATCAAGCCATTGATCGACATGAACAAATGCGGCTGGCTGTCGGCTAGAACGAGCTTCATCAGGGCCGTGGCGGCGTCGAGCGAGAGGACCGGATTTTCGGAGCCGACACTATGGAACGGCGGCAGGCCGAAATGACGGTGGAGATCGACGCCGAGGTCCCACATGCCGCTGAGATTACGCGGGTTCGCGGCCGTTAGTCTGAGGTCTAAGTCTCTGATTTTGTTATCAACCATGGCGCACCTGTTGGTAGCTTTGGGGTTGAGACGGATGGTGTTTTTGCGGTTCGGCGGGGATGTTCAGGAGCTTGCGGTAGAGGTCGCAATAGGCGTCGACCATCTGGTCGGCCTGGAAGTGGGTCATGGCACGACGCCGAGCCGCAGCTCCCAGGCGAGCGCGTAAAGCTTCGTTATTCCAGAGGGTTAGCATCGCATCGCCGAGGGCTTGGGGGTCGGCTGGGGGGACGACGAGGCCGGTTTGGCCGTCGCGGTTGACATAGCTGGTGCCGGTGCCGATCTCGCATGAAATCAATGGCTTACCGGCGAAAGCGGCTTCAAGGAGGGCGATGCCGAAGGCTTCGGAGCGGAGGTGTGAGGGGAAGACGAAGGCTTCGGCGCGGGACAGCAGAGCGGCTTTTTCTTCGTCGCTGACGGGGCCGAGAAGCGTAACGTTTTCAGAGACTTGATGCCCCTCCGGGGTGCCGCCGGCGATCACGACGGGCAGGCCGGTTTGGCGGGCGGCTTCGAACAGGAAGGGCAGGCCCTTGTAGTAGCGAGGGGCGCCGACAAACAGGAAAAACCGGTCTGGAAGGCCGGAAAACGACGATATGGCAGCGCAATTTGCCGGTTTTGCAGCGCAGAACGGGTTAATTCCGAGCGGAATGACCGATGTTTTTCCGGAAAATCGCGACAGAACGGGGCTCGTCGCGAGGTACTGCGGCGAGGTCGCGACGATGTGGTCTACCGATCCCAGAAAGCGGTTCATGAGGGGCTGATAGAGCCTCAGCAGGGCCGTCTGCTTCACCACATCGGAATGGTAGGTGACCACACTCGGCCGCCCTCGCCCGCCGGCATGAAGATGCCACAGGTCCATCATCGGCCAGGGAAAGTGGTAGTGGATGAGATCGGCGGCTTGCGCGAGGTTGCGGAACCGGGTGGCGGCGGTGAAGGCGATGGGGGTGGAGGCGATGTCGAGGGTGGCGCTCGCCTGATGCACGCGGTGGTTGCTGATGGTGATGGGCTCGGCGGATGGTGTCTTGCTCAGTGTGAAAACATCGCTCGCAAAACCTTGCCGCGCAGCACCCTCGGCGATCTCCCAGATCACCCGCTCCACGCCGCCGAAATTGTCCGGCAGATAGGTCTTGAAGACATGCAGGATCTTCATGCGTTCCGCGCGTTGGGGTGCCAGCGAAACTGCGCTCGCTGATTGTGAACAGACGCTGTTCACTTCCTAAGGTTGTATATCGCAACCCTTAGTTGTCATCAACCGATGCATGCATTTTTAGCTGCGGGGGTACAACCTTGAGACATCAACCTGAGGCTACTTCTGCGCGCTAAGCAGACTACAACCACCATCATCACCGCGGGTTGTATTTCTTGATGGCTGCTTGGCGGAGGCAAGTCTAACTGGCTGTCAACAGCAGCCGCAGGATGTATATCCCTTGCTTTAGTACAACCTAAGGTTCTAAATCATCTTTGCGCAGAGGCCGGCAATCTGATGTCCGGCGCGCACAGGGAGATTGGGAATGGCGACTATTCAGGGAATCTACATCGCGCTGTTCGGCCGCCCGGCCGATCCGGCGGGACTTGCTTACTGGGAAGCCGAAACCAAGGGCGGCACGGATCTGTCGGGCCTCATCGGCCGCTTGACGCAGTCGGACGAGTATCTCGACCGGTTCGAGGGACAATCACAGGAACAGATCGTCAGCACGATCTATCAGGCGCTGTTCGGACGCGAGCCTGACGCAGCTGGCCTCGCCTTCTTCGTGGACGCGCTGGCCAACGGCACGCAGACGATCGAGACGATCGCCATCAACATCCTGGACGGCGCGCGCAATACCGACGCGACCATCATCGAGAACAAGCAAGCGGCAGCGGACTTGTTCACTGCCAGCCTCGACACACCCGAAGAAATCGCCGCCTATGTCGGCGACGATGCCGCCGCCGTAGGCCGCGCCTTCATCAGCCAGGTGACGGCCGATCCGGCATCGGTGCCAACGCAGGCCGAGGTGGATCAGGCGATTGACCAGGGCGTGGTGAACCCGCCGGAAGAACCGACGCAGCCTGGAACAGGTGGTGGCGGTGGTGGCACTCCGCAGCCTGTGGATACGGTGAGTACAAGAACCGGTGAGCTCAGTCTCAAAGCACAGGATGCTGGCCAGCTGTTTGCGGGTTCTGGCAATTCATCTAAGAACTTCGAGATCACTGAAACCTCGCTATCAAAAATCGAGTTGGCTCTAAAAGGCTACCATCGCGGCGTCGGTGATGTTGCTGCAGCAGTTAATGGTGTCTACCATTTCGACGGCGACGACAAAGCTGGCTTTGCCTTCTCCGTCGCCTCACTTGGCGAGAAGACGATCGAGCAATTGATCAAAGAAGGCTATGTCTTCACGCTCAAGATCGACAACGATGGCGGTACTGGGTTTGGCGCAAACTCGACCTCGCTAACGCTACAGCAGCAGACTTCCACAACAACCGGTGAGGCAGCGCAGGATTCAGGTTACAATTGGGTTCGTACTGCCGGTAATCCGATCTTCGACGACGAGGGGAACAACCACGTCACTCAGAATATTCAAACTCCGTTGTGGTACGGCGCGTCAGCAGCATCCAACGGAAGCCTTCAAGCAGGCGAATATTCCGTCTCGCTAGAGGTTACGAAGAGCGGGCAGATCGTCGCCAACGAACAGATCACGTTGGACGTTGCGCCTTACACGTCAAAGCTGACGGCTACAGATGGAGTGTTGTCACCGGTCGCTCTGAAGAGCGATGGTTCCATGCTGAACGGCACGGGCAACTCTGGTGACGAGTTCCGTGTCGTTCAGATCGACCTAAATCAGAATGGTGCGCCTGATCTTGAGATTGCGTTGGGTGGGCAGGCCCAGCGAGGGCGTGTGTACGCCCCGCAAGATGGTGTCATCCATGTTGCCGATGGGGAGGTACCGACTTTTAAGTTTTCTATCGCGAGCCTGCCTGATAACGGACAGCCAGGAGCGTCTCTAGCTTCTCTACTCGGACAGTACGACTTCAGGCTCCACATCGACACGAATCCAACAGCAATCACCAGCTTCATCGATTTAAGCGCCAAAGCTAGCGCGGATAGCAATGGTGCCTTTGACTGGACCTTCGATAACGGATCTTGGACAGACACCCACAACCAACCTGTCAGCCTCACTGATGATGCGGGCAACACTCACGTTTCACAGAACGTTCAGGCACTCGGTTGGTACCAGCCTGAGGGCGGGCATCTGTTCGGACCCGCTGCAAGCGACAAGGGCCTCTACACGGTGTCTCTTGAAGTTTATGAGAAAGGCAGCCTCGATCTGGTGGGGTCAAGCACATTGGTGTTTGACATAGCTTGAGCTTCGTACAGGATAAAAAATCCCCGCTTCAGCGGGGATTTTTTTATGCACGAAATACATTCTTGAAAAACACTACGCACCACTCAAGTGATTCAACGTCTAAATGAAGACTTCGCCGCGGTAGCCGGTAGAAGTGAAAGCAAGATTCATTGGAACCAGCGAACGGATGAGCGGCAAACAGACATTCGTAGTATGCTACTCCAACATGGATATTCGTTTCGCCAGCAAATGTCGCCTAAATAAAAAAGGCCTGCACCGCTCAGTGCGGGCCTTCTTTTTAATTGTCTTAGACGAGCTGGAGCTGTGATGCACCCAAATCGGACAGGCCAGTCAGCTGAACGAGAGCATCGTTAGCCGAAAGCGTGCCGGAGCCATCTTCATCTACAACCACATAGGTGTTCCCACCGTACTGGAACTCAACAGCCTGCTCGTTTGCGTTAGCACCCGCAAAGCCAAGCGCAGCGTTGGTTGCAAGCAACAGATCAGTCTGACCCGCAACGTTGCTCAACTCTGTACCCGTCAAAGTCGATACGACTCCAGCATCAAGATTGAGTTGCAGCAGATCAGACGCAGAGAAGTCGGTGATCTCGATTGCTGCAGCCGATAGCGCAGATGCCGAAGCGATATTAGCAGCAGTCAAACCAGCTACTCCGTCCGTAGTGATGACGAACGTGTCGTTCCCTGCACCACCAGTAAGGGTATGAGCAAAGTTGCCATCGATAGCAATCGTGTCATTACCCGCACCAGACACGACTGTCTGAGCCGCTGTAGCACCAGTCAAGTTGATGGTATCGGCGCCGTCACCGCTCGCGATGGTGGCAGCAACGGTCGCAGCATAGTTCAGTGTAGTAGCCGAGCCGGTGATGTTAACAACTGTTGCTGTGGTGGCACCGAGTGTCACTGTGCTGGCGGCGCTGGCGTCGAGGTTGACCGTTTCAATGCCGTTCAGCGTCAAGATGCCGTTAGCACCAGAAAGGCTTACAGACGCGGCGTCAGCAGCACCCGTGGCTGCCAAGAAGTTTACCGTGAGATTGCTCCCAGCAGAAGCTGCCGAATATCCAATATCCTGACCCAAAGTAACATTATTGATCGTCAGATCATTGCCAGCAGCGGCTACACCCGTGAAATTAATCTGCTCAGCAGCCGAGACGTTTGCAGCGTCGAACACAGAAGCGGCAATAGCGGCAGACAGATTCAGTACTTCGACGTTACGAACAGTAGGAGCAACCGAGGCGCCAACCGCAGCGTTGAGCACGTCACGACCGCGCCCCCCATCAATCAGGTCGCCGGTATTCAAAGTTCCCGCGGCGGCTTCGAAGCGATCATCGCCGCTTGTCGTCTGGTTGGCAACGACGTTGGTGTTCGGGGCAAAGGTATCTACGCCAGCGGTCAAGTTGAAGAGCAGGCCATCTCCGCCACTCGGGATACCATTGCCGATGTCAGAAACCTGGTCAGCGACTTGGGCATCCGTGAACTTGACGTCAGGCGAATTAACCTGGTCAAGGAAAGCCTGACCAGCACTAATACCGCTTTGGCCCTGATAGGCAGCGAGAGCATCCGGATCAGCGCGTACAGCGGCCGTGAACTGGTCAGCAGCGGCGATCTTAGCGGCAACCAGGGCAGCATCTTCACCGCGAGCGCCGTCGAGGATGTTGATGGCGATGGTGTTGATGTTCTGGGCGCCGGAGTTCAGCTGGGCCGTGAAAAAGGCAAGGCCGGCAGCATCTGGGTTACGGCCGAACAGTTCCTGGTAGATCGAGGTGACGATCTGAACATTGTTCTGACCTTCGAAGCGATCGAGGTACTCAGGCTGACCAGCAAGGCTGTTGATCTGCGAGAGGTTCTTACCGCCGTCGGTGATCGAATTGAAATAATCGAGGCCGAGTGGATCGGCCGGACGCCCGAAGAGGGCGACGTAAATTCCCTGGATAGTAGCCATTTTGGTTCCCTTGGGTTGGCTTCACACGCCTGGAGCTCACCCAGCCCCCTCACGGGCCAGCTGTTGTAAAGCGCCAAGGCAGACACAAACTCTTGGTTGAGTCGGTGTATGGCAACTACGTACTGTCGGTTGCGTAAGGAGTCAACCGATACGTGTGGTGTTATTTTTACTTTCCTCCTAGGGTTGTATTTCCTGGAAATGGTGGGTATCGGTGGGTGCAAGAGCTGATGTTCCCCCAACGCCTTCTGATCCGGGCAGGAACAGGACAGCGCACCTCGAACGAAGCGAGTACACGGAGATGTTCACCCACCCACAGCAGGGCGTTGCCCATGGAGACGTGCTGCGCCTGCGGCAGGAAGCCGGCAAATGGTTGAAGGGTTTGCGCGAGGCCGCCGGCCTGTCTCAGCGCGACATGGCCAAGGCTGTGGGCATCGACTATTACACCTTCATCTCGCAGATCGAATCCGGGCGCGGCCGCGTGCCGCCGGCGCAGATGCGGGTCTGGGCAGAGGCGTTCAAGGTGCCTTCGCGCGACTTCGCGGTGACCCTGATGAAGTATTACGATCCGCTGAGCTATGAGCTGATCTTCGGCGACGAAATCGCCGTGACGGCGGCCGAACAAGCGCGTGACGAGCTGGAAGCGCGCATCGCCAAGCTCGAAGGGCTGATGGCGCGGCGCTGAGGCACCTGGCGCGCAGGATGCGGTTTGCAACCTGCGCGCGCGTTTGATCGGGTGCACTTGGTTTTGCAGGCGATCAGCCCTTCAGAAACGTGTTCCAGTCGATCTTCAGGGAGCCGTCGTCTTCGCTGAGGAAGCTCTTTTCGGGCACGGTCATGCGCTGTTGTTCGGCCTTCTGGGTCGCGGCCAGCAGGGTCGTCAGCATCTGCAGATTGCCGGCGGAGATGAGCTGGGCGTAGGCGATGGCAAGGCCGCCGCTTTGGCGCAGCTGATGCAGGGCAGTGGCATCGAGCGCGTTGAGGGCGGCTTCGTTGATGCGAAGCAGGCCTTGTACCTGGGCCGCACCCGCACCCTCGCCCGTGGTGATCGGCCAGGGTTCGAGCAGGCCGGCGGCTTCGATTCCGCGCACCGCGTTGGCAGTGGCGGCTTCGGCCTGCTGCAGGGTGGACACGAAGTTCATCATGCTGGTGGTTTCAGGCGCAATCTGACCTGCTGCGTCGAAGAAGGGCGCGCCGGTTTCGCCCACAGCACTTTCGATCACCAACCCGCTGGCTTCATCGACGCACAGAACGAGCTTGTCTTCGCCGGTCTTTGCAAGGCGAAAGGGGTGAGAGCGCAGGAGGGCGGGCGTGTACATGGCCAGCCAGCGGCCGTTCGCGCCGACCATAAGGTTGCGGCCGGGGGTGAGGCCGAGCACCGCGACCAGGGTGGTGGCGTCGCCCGTTTTCACGAAAGAAAGCGGCAGCGCGCGGGCGGCATGGCCGATCTCGGCATTGACGATGGGCACGATGTGACGATCGGCGGCAAAGCGCATGTCGCGCGGGGCGAGCCATTTCTTGGTGGCATGGCGCTCGCGGGAGATCGGCCGGAAGTCGGAAGTCATGGGGCGAGCCTCGCTGCAACACTCAATGCGCGCTTCCCTTACAACCGCCCTTTCACACGAGCAAGCTCTACCGAGGGTTGCAATTGGCAACCGAAGCGGATAGGCCACTCGTGTTTCCCGCACGAGCCTGGATCCAGCCGCATCCCATGAAAGTCATTCTTTCGGTCGAACCGATCCGCTATCCACTGACGGGGATCGGCCGCTACACATTGGAGCTGGCGCGCAACCTCGCGCAACTTGAGGCTGTGGAAGAACTCCGCTATTTCAGCGATGCCGCTTTTGTGGACGAACTGCCGGATGGGGCGCAGGCGGCGAGCGCGACGGCACCGACTTCGCGCATGCTGCGGCTGAAGCGGCAGGTGGCGGCGCGGCTGCCGTTTCTGCTCAACATCTATCGCCGGCGTGTCGATACGGCGCGTCAGGACACGCTCGCCGGCAAGGGCGACTATGTCTATCACGGGCCGAACTTCTACCTGCCGCAGACAGACGGGCCGGCGGTGGTGACGATCCACGACCTGTCGGTGCTGAAGATGCCGGAGTTCCATCCGCCGGAACGCGTGGCGTTCATGACGCGCGAGGTTGAGGTGGCGATGAAGCGCGCGACGGCGATCATCACCGTGTCCGATTTCATCCGGCATGAGATCGCCGAGCATTTTTCGATACCGCTGGAGCGCATTTTTACGACCAGCCTGGCGGGAAGCGCGGACTTCTTTCCGCGCGATGAGGCCGTAACCGCGCATGTGCTGGCAACTTTGGGGCTGAAGCCGGGCGGTTACGCGCTTTATGCCGGGACGATCGAGCCGCGAAAGAATCTGGATCGGCTGCTGACGGCCTATGAGGCGCTGCCAATGGCGCTGCGCAAGCGCGTCCCGCTGGTGCTTGCGGGCTACAAGGGCTGGAACAATGCGGGCGTCCATGCGCGCATCCGGCAGGCGACGGCGGAAGGCTGGGCGCGCTATCTCGGTTATGTGCCGGAAGAAGCGCTGCCGCATCTGTTTGCCGGCGCGCGGCTGTTTGCCTTTCCTTCGCTTTATGAGGGTTTCGGCCTGCCGGTGCTGGAAGCGATGGCGTCGGGTGTGCCGGTGGTGTGTTCGGATGTCGCGTCGCTGCCGGAAGTCGCAGGCGATGCGGCGCTGATGGTGCATGCCGAGGATGTCGCGGGCTTGACGGCTGCGCTGGAGCGCGGGCTGACGGATGAAGGCTGGCGCGAAGGGGCGGTTACAGCCGGTCTCAACCAAGCGGCGCGATTCTCTTGGGCTCGTTGCGCGCAGGAAACGGCAAATGTTTACCGCCACGTGCTGGATCTGGCGGCATGATCCCGGCCATTCCGCAGAGTTTCGGACTGCAGCGCACGTGGGCGTATCGCTATTTCGTGCTGTCTTCCATCGCGACCGAGTTACGGCTGCGGGTGGTAGGGAGCCGGTTGGGGCTGGTCTGGCTGATCATTTCGCCGCTGCTGCAAGTTGCGATGTATGCGCTGATCCTGTCGACGGTGATGCGCTCGCGCCTGCCCGGCGTCGACAATCGCTTCGCTTATGCGATCTATCTGCTGGCCGGGTTTCTTGCCTGGTATCCGTTTACCGAGATCGTGACGCGCTGCGTGACGCTGTTTCTCGACAACGCCAACGCGCTGAAGAAAATCGCCTTCCCGCGCACGGTGTTGCCGTTGATCGTGCTGGGAAGTGCTGCCTTCAACAATCTAGTGATGATTGCGGTGACTGCGGTCGCGTTCCTGTTGATGGGCCATGTGCCGTCCCCGCAAGTGCTTTGGCTGCCGGTGCTGCTGATCGCCAACCTTGCTCTAGCGAGCGGGCTTGGCCTGTGCTGCGGCGTGCTCAATGTTTTTATTCGCGATGTCGGCCAGCTCGTGCAGATCGGGCTGCAATTCGGCTTCTGGCTGACGCCGATCGTTTATGTCATCGACATCATTCCGGCTGGTTATCGCTGGGTGTTCGGCCTCAACCCGATGTTCTGGGTGCTGGATAATTACCATCGCGTGCTGGTTTATGATCAGCCGCCGGATCTCGCGAAGCTCGCCGCGGTCGTCGCGCTTGCGCTTGCGCTGCTTCTGCTTGGCCGGTTCATGCTGCGGCGTTCGCAGGCCGAGATGATGGACACGCTGTGAGCGCGCCGCTTCTGCAACTGGATGGCGTCGGCAAGGCGTTCCGTCGCTATGCACGCGAACGGCATCGCCTGATGCGCTGGTTCGGCCTGCCGATCCCGACACCGGAAGAGCGCTGGGTGCTCAGCGACATCAGCTTCCGGGTCGATCCCGGCGAGGCGATCGGCATTGCCGGGCGCAATGGGGCCGGCAAGAGCACGCTGTTGAAGATGATCGCCGGCATCACGCGGCCGAGTGCGGGAAGCATCGTGCTATCCGGCCGCGTGGCGGCGATTCTCGAACTCGGCATGGGGTTCAGTGGCGAGCTGACGGGCCGCCAGAACACCTTTCACGCGGCCGGCATGATGGGCTTCAACCAGAGCGAGATCGAAGGCGCGCTGGACGACATCACCGGTTTTGCCGAACTCGGCGCCTTTTTCGACCAGCCGATCCGCACCTATTCCAGCGGCATGCAGATGCGGCTGGCCTTTGCGGTCGCGACCGCGTTTCGCCCGGACATCCTGATCGTCGACGAGGCGCTGGCGGTGGGCGACGCATATTTCCAGCACAAGAGCATGGAGCGCATTCGCCGCTTCCAGGCCAAGGGCACGAGCCTGATTTTGGTGTCGCACGACAAGGTCGCGCTGCAGAGCCTGTGCACCCGCGCGATCCTGCTGGATGGCGGGCACCTGGTGCGCGACGGCAATCCCGAAAGCGTGCTGGACTATTACAACGCGCTGATCGCCCAGAAGAAGGGTGAGACGATCACCACCGAGGAGCTGGAAGACGGCCGCGTGCGCACGATTTCCGGAACGCGGCAGGCGGTGATCGAGAGTGCCGTGCTGGAGGATGCGGACGGCAAGCCGGCTGACACGGTGGCCATCGGCACGACCGTGAGCCTCGTGGTCAAGGCCCGTGCAGTCGAAGCGCTGCCGTCCTTGGTGCTGGGCTATGCGATCAAGGACCGGCTGGGCCAGACCTTCTTCGGCACAAACACGGCTTTCACCGCCCAGGTTATCGAGGCACCGCAGGCAGGCGACACGGCGACCTTCCGCATCACTTTTCCCGTCATGCTAGGACCCGGCACCTATTCGATCGCACTGGCGCTTTCGGCCGGCGAAAGCCACCTCGACGCCAACTATGAATGGCGTGATCTTGCGCTGATGTTCGACGTGGTGAACCTCGACAAGCCGCCCTTCGACGGCAAGATGTTCATGCCGCCGGTGATTACGGTGGAGCGCTAATCACGCCTTAGCCGGCGCTTCGACATAGCGAGTGCGCAGGTTGAGGAATGGCTGTTCGATGACGGAATAGGACAGCCAGGAAAAAGCAAGCGTCGCGCCGAGAAGCACAGCCGCATTGAGGCCGAGCGCAACAATGCCGGTGCCGCCGACGGAGCCGAAAAGCTCATGCGCGGTGAACAGGATCATGGCGTGCCACATATAGATCGAGAAGCTCCATGCGCCGCAGGTCGCGAAGACGCGATCAAGCCGCTCACCGAACGAGATGCCGCCGCGCACAAAGCCGAGAATGACGCCCGCCCAGCATGCGGCTTCGATCGTGCCCCAGATGATCCAGAAGGGCTGCTTTTGGTCCGGCAGGAAGGAACTGGCGTAGCGCGCCTGCACGCCGACGGCGACGATCGTCACAAGCGAAGCCACGAAGAAGAGCAGCCGGCCGTGGCGGTTCAGCCAGTCCTTCCGGCGATGGTAGGCGAGGCCTGCCAGCATGCCGATGAG
Source organism: Tianweitania populi (assembly GCF_014652875.1). Classification (GTDB taxonomy): domain Bacteria; phylum Pseudomonadota; class Alphaproteobacteria; order Rhizobiales; family Rhizobiaceae; genus Tianweitania; species Tianweitania populi. The sequence continues at coordinate 1,811,809 of NZ_BMZQ01000001.1, forward strand.
GAATTGGTCGAAGCGCCCGACCAGCGTCGAATATAGCATCAGCTTGCTATTTTCAGCCGCGAGATAGGCGCCGAGCTTGATGACCAGCATCATCAGGATGAGCTTGACGAGGTAGGCGGCGCCGCGTTCGCGCACGAACTGAGCAAGAAACGGGAAGACGAGATAAAAGGCGAACTCGACCGAAATGCTCCAGGCCGGGCCGGTGGCGAGATGCCAGGAGGTCGGCGGGTTGCCGATGTTCGTGACGAAGACATAAAGCAGATCTGTCGCAACGAAGCGGTCGCGATGGATGGAGATGGCGACCACGAACACCGTGAGGAACAGCGGCGCGATGCGCAGCAGGCGGTTGCGTAGGAATTTGGTGTAGGCGATCGCCTCCCCTTCCGCCGCGATCGTCATGAAAATGAAGCCGGACAGCACGAAGAACAGGGCAACCCCGGTGTGGCCTTCGGTGATAAGGCCAAGCCAGGCATATTGGGGCAACGGAACCCAGCCGCCTTTGTACATGTGGAAGAAGTGAAAGGCGAAAACCAGCAGCGCCGCGAGCAGGCGGAGCTGATCGATCTCGGGGATGTAACGGAGGTTGCGGGACTTCACCTTGCCTCCGATCTCAAGCGGATTTCGGAAGCGTGGTGTTGGCCCGTAGCTCGGCCAAGAAGGTGCTCGCGATCGTTTCCCAGGAATAATGTGCTTCGACTTGCTCGCGCGCAGCGGTGACCATCCCGTCCAGAGCGTCGCGATCGGCATCTGCAAACCATTGCAGCGCTTCGCGCAGACCTTTGTCTTCCAGCAGCAGGAAGTGCTTGCCGCTTTCGAAGCTCAGGCCACGCGCACCGAAGGCGGTGGACAGGACCGGGATGCCCGACGCGAAGTAATCCAGCATCTTGAGATTGCTGCCGGAGCCCGAACGCATCGGGTTGAGCGCGACATGGGCGGCCGCGAGCAGATCGTTGCGGACGGCATTGTCGACCTGGCCGAGCAGGTGGACGTTGGCTGGTGTCGGTCGATCCTTGAAGGGCAGGCAGACGCTGCCGAGCACCACAAAGCGGAAGGTCGGCAAGGTTTCAGCGACCGCAAGGATGGCTTCCAGCGCCTCGATGTTCGGCTGATGCCAGCTTCCCATGAACAGCGCGGTGGTCCGGCCGGCGAGACCGGTGCGGGATTGCAGATCGCGCCGCATGAGTGGTGACGTGAAAGGCACTTCGTCCAGCGCGACGCCGTTCGGCACTTCGTGCAGGCGCGCGCGGGTGGGGCCGTAGATTTCGCAGAGACGCGTAAGGTCGCGCGTTGTGCAGGCGAAAACATGCGAGGCGAGACGCCAGGCTTTTCCTTCTGCCGCTTGGACGATGTCCAGCAGGCGCTCGCCGGCGGGATGGCCAGCGAGCATGTCGCGTTTCAGGTCGGCTTCGACATTGTGCGCTTCGAACCAGAGCGGCTTGGTGTTGAGCGCCTGTTTCAAAGGTTCGACGAGGTAGGGATGGCTGGCGATGCCGGCCACGCTCGTGGCGCAGGAGTCAGCGAGCGCTTGCTGGAAATCCGGCGTCAGGCGGGAAGCGAGTGCGGCGGCAATATCGCCGACGGGCTGATTGCCTACGGTTTGCGACAGCATCTGCTCGGTGCGGAGGTGGGTCGCTGACTTGGCGATGCGGATTTCGACCATGCCCGGGGCGATTTCGCGCGGTGGTGCAGGCCTGTCATTCAGCGAGACGATGTCGATGTCATTGGCATCCGCGAGATGCTTGTAGAGGTGGAAGATGCGCGATTGTCCTCCGCCCATGGCCGGGTAGATCGGGAAGGTGTTGGCGAGCGTGAGCTTGGGGCGGCGTTGGCGAAGGATGGTTGCGCTGCGGGTCGGCCGCTGCATCAGGCCTTCGAACACGGACGACCAACTGACGCCTGCAACCGCATCGCGCGCGGTTTCGCCCATGCGCCTTGCGTCATCCGGGTGTGCGGCGAGGTAGACCAGCCGTTCGCCCAGCGCCTCGGAACTCGCTGCGGTGACGAAGCCGGTTTCGCCATTTCGCACGAACTCCGTGGGGCCGCCGGAATCCTTGACCGTGACCACCGGCTTGCCACTGCGCATGGCCTCGACCGTGATCAGGCCGTAGTCTTCATCACGGGGCACGAAGGGCACGGCGAGCGCATCGGCATAAAGGCCGGGCATATCGTCATCAGGTACGAAGCCGAGGAAGCGGATGCGCGGGTCTGATTTCGCGAGGTCTTTCAGGCGCGCTTCATCCGGTCCAGAGCCGGCGATGAGCAAAGGAATATCCGCATCAGTGAAGCGCATGGCCTCGATGATCAGGTCGACGCGCTTGGGGCCGTCGAGCCGGCTTGAGGTGAAGAGATAATCCTGACCGCCGCAGCGATAATCCGCGCGATGCGGCGGGGGATGGAGGATGCTGACGGGGGCGCCGAGCGGGAAGTAATTGCGGCGATCGGCAACCGTTTTCGAGATGGCGGCATAGCGCTGGATGCGCGTTTGCGACAGGCCGATGCCGTCGAGGAAGTGGACGATCTCGCGCGCGACTGGTCCCGGAAAGGCGAAGATGCTGTCGGGCACGTCGCTGGCGCGAAGGGCTTTGTAGCGCTCGAAGAACTCCGGCAGCAGTTGCTCATGCGCGCCATGATCGCCGGCCATGTCGCGCATCCAGGCGATCAGAGTGCGGACGCGGGTTGAGGTGATCGTTTCGGCCGATGGTCCGCTATAGGTGTCGTATAGGCCGCGCAGGCGGTGGAGCATGTAGCAGACATGGTTGGGGTGTCTGACCATCCAGGCCGGGTATTTGCCGGAGATGACGCAGTCATAGGCGCTGAGATCGAGCTCGGAGAAAGCCTTGTAGGAGGAAACCAGGCCGTCGAGCGTGTCTTCCGGCGACACGAGCGAAACGATGTCGCAAGTGTGCGGTGTGTGTTGCTCGATATGGTTTTGCAGGCCCCACCACAGGTTCTCCGCGCCGCCTATGACGAAGGGGATGGGATGCGGGGTGACGATCGCGATTTTCATGCTGCGCGCGCCGATGGGTTGGTCCGTCCGAGCGCGCCGTCGAGCAGGGTATCCACCACCGGTTGCCAGCCGATCTGCATGTCGGCGTAGCGCTGGCGACCGGCCTGCCCCATTGCGGCGGCTTTGGCGGGTTGGTCGATGATCTGCGTGAGCGCTTCGGCCACAGCGTCGGGCGTTGGCGCGCAGATCAGGCCGGTTTCGCCGTCCAGCACGAACTCGAGCGGGCCGCCGGAATCGGTGCAGGTGATGAGGGGCTTGGCCGACAGCATCGCTTCCAGCGTGACATAACCGTAATCCTCATCAAGCGGGCCGAAGAAGACGGCCGCAGCATGAGCGTAGAGCGCGATCATTTCGGCGCGCGAAATTTCGCCGAGGAAGCGGACGCGCCCGGTGATGGCCAGTTCGGCGGCGAGGTCTTCCAGGAGGGCGCGGCGCCCACCGGTGCCGCCGAAGATGACCTGCACCGGTCGCGGACAGGCGGCGACGGCGCGCAGCAGCAGATCCTGGCGCTTGAGGATTTCGAGCCGGCTCGGCGCGAAGATGTAGGGCATGGCTTCCGCGCAATGGAAGGCATCGGCGTCTGCGGGGGGATGGTAGAGCGCTTTCGAGGCAATGCCGTTGTGGTGCTGCAGGCGCTGCGACACGCGCTCGGCGATGGTGAAAACCGCCTTGGCGCTGCCGAGGCTTTGAGTGTCGGCCGCGATAATCTCGGCGCGCAGCGCATCGGTTTCCGCGTGACCCTTCGCCCAGCCATAGGGCGTGTCGTAGAGGTCGTAGGCCGGGCGGTGCTGATGGAGAAGCCAGAGCGCCTTGTTGGGGTGCTCGATCAAATAGGCGGGGAATTTCAGGCAGATCAGGGCGTCGATCTGGCCACCGTCATAGCGAGAAAAATCGACCGAAGCAGCCTGGCGCATGGCTTCATGCGCGGCGCCCGGCGGTTCGAAATGGAAGGGGATGCGAATGCTGTGCAGGGTGTGACCGGCACGGCGGAAGGCGTGTTCCAGGCCGGCCGCTAGGAACTCCGCGCCGCCGAAAATGCCCGGCGTGTAAACGGTGGCGACGCCAATGCGCATCAGGGGGCGATGTCCGAACGTGGCTTGCGGGCATAGATGGCGTAATCGGCGGGCTGGCGGAACCAGTCGTTGAGCTCGGCGGGGGCGAAGCCGCTTTCGGGCTGGTCGAGGCGGCAGTCCTCGTCGCGGCGGATGATTCTGATATCGCTGAAGCCACGCGTTTCAGCGATGAAGCGCAGGAAGTCGGGCGGCAGCGGCTTGTTGTGGGTGGGGTCGTAATGGAAGGTGCAGGCGCCGACCACGAGGTTTTCCGGGTTCGGTGTTTCGAACAAGACGAAGCCTTGCGGAGCCAGCGCGGCATAGGCGGCATCGAACAGCGCAACGAGATCGCGGAAGGCGAGATGTTCGACGATGTGGAAGCCGGTGACGGCGGCGAGGCTTCCCTCCTCCAGCCCGCGCAGGTGCGCGATCGCATCGCCTTCTTGCGCATCGAGGCCGCGCCCGCGCGCTTCCGCCGCCATAGCGCCGTTGAGGTCGATGCCGCGTGCGATGACATTGGCGTCGCGCAGCAAAGCGAGCCACTCGCCGCGGCCGCAGCCGATGTCGAGCACGGTGCCACCCGCCGCGACAGGGGGCGTCTCGCGGGTGAGGTCGAGATAGCGACGCAGGCGTTCGCTGATCAGGTCGGTGGAGCCACGGAAGCGGTTCTCGAAGGCGACGTAGAGACTGTCGAGCGAGGCGTCTTCGGCGGCCTGAAGCGGGGGCGCTTGCGGTGAAGCTTCAGGCAAAGTGCTGCGGGCGCTGTCGATGAAGGTTGTGAGCTGGCGCTGCTGTTCGACGAGCTGACGCCGCGCCGAGGTGAGTTCGGACACGGCACTGTCGCGGCTGTCGATCACCTGTTGTGTGAGCGCATGCGCCTGGTCGGCCGCTTGTTCGGCTTCGATGACGCGCTGTTCCAGCTTCTGCAGGGATCGGCGGACGCTGGACAGCGATGTGTTGACGGCGGTGACGACCTCGCGCTGGCGGCGATCGCTGGATGCGATGCGTCGTTGCAAGCGGCGCTGGCCATGCGGCAGCGACAGATAGGGTTTGAGACGGACAAGGATGCCGCCGATGATCGGCAGGCTCTTTATGCGGCCATAGCGAGAACGGCCGTCGAGATTAGCGATCTCCACACCGCGGGCTTGTCCCTCCGGCGAGGCGCGCAGCGAACGCAGGACATCGGCCGGGCCGGTATGGCCTTCGCGCAGCACCGGGAGGTAATGGCTGAGGCCGGACTCGTCGATGTCGCGGCCGAGCACGGCGCGATAACTGGCGCGCAGGAAGGCCAGCTCATCCATGCCTTCGAAATCTTCCAGCGCGAACTGCTTGCGCTCGCTCGGGAAGACCTCGTCGCCTTCATCCAGGCTTTCCACCCGAACGACACTGAGCGCGCGGCGATCCGCTTGGGCAGCGGGTGGTTCCACCGTTCCAAGCTCGGCGCGGATGCTCGCTAGGATTGCATCAATGTCACGCCGAGGTTCAGCCAGGGCTTCGCTCATCCGCCGAAATGCTCTCTTCTTTGGTCCGAAAGTGCATTGGCGGCTTAGCGCGGGATGAAACGAAACGCAACCCTAGGTAGTTAAATCCACAACCTGTAGTGCGGCCTCGATCGCTTTGCCTGCGGAACACTGGAAGCCGAGGCGGTTGAGGCTACCGGCCAAGGCGGACAGAGCAGCCAACGCATGCAGCGGGTGCGCAGCCGGTCCCATATGAGCGACGCGGATGGCCCGGCCTGCCGTGGGTCCTCGTCCGCCCGACACCAGAAGGCCGTAGCGGTCACGCAGATCGCTGAGCAGGTCTGCCTCGCTGATACCTTCGGGCAAGCGGACGACGGTTGTGGTGGGCGATGCATATGCCTCGCTCGCCGCCCAGATCGACAGGCCTAGGGTTTCAATGCCGGCGCGGAAGGTGCGAGCCGTCAGGTCATGACGCGCCCACACCGCTTCGGGTCCTTCGCCGAGATAAAGGTCGAGCGCGGCATCGAGGGCATTGATGTCGGCGATCGAGGTTGTAAACGGAAAGCGCTTGCCGGCCTCGCCTGCGTCTTCCCAATCGAGAATGCTGAGCACGGAGCCGCGCGGCGCGCTTGGGTTGGCCTTCATCTTGGCCCATGCGCGGGTGCTGATGCCGAGCAGCGTCAAGGCCGGCGGCGTGCCGAGGCATTTGGCCGGACCGGTCACATAGATCGCCGCCTGGCAATCCTCCGGATGCGTGTTCATGCCGCCGAAGGACGACACCGCATCCACGATCAACAATGCGCCATGTTCGGCCACCACCGCTCCAATTGCGTTGATCGGGTTGATGGTGCCGCACGGCGTTTCATGATGGCAGACGGACACCACCGAGATCGCCGGGTTGCGCTTCAGCATGTCGGCAACCGCTTGCGGGTCGATCGCCTGATCATCAGGCGCTTCCAAAGTGAGGACATCGCGGCTGTATCGGCGCGCCCAACCGCCAAAGCCTTCGCCATAGGGGCCGGATGCCAGAATGAGAACCGTATCCTGTGCGTCGATCAGCGAAGCGGCGGCAGCCTCCAGTCCAAGAACCGGTTCGCCCTGCAGGATAAGCGGCCTTGTAGAAAGACGCATGACCTGCTGCAACTTTCTGACGATCCGCTCGTACTTAGCCTGATACGGCAGGTCGTAATCATACGGCACCCGTCGAGACAGAGCATGCAGCACCTCAGGATAAACCGGAACCGGCCCAGGCGTCAGACTGAGAACCGGTGGTTGATCTTGGGGGTAACGCATGGGCCGATCCTTGGAAGCGCAGGCAACACCATATAAGGCTTAAATCTCTTCGCGAAGTTCCCGGACCAAGGCAAGCCAAAGGCTGCCCAGGCGGTTGAACCTCTCGCACTCCTACAACCCTTAGAAGAACCTTTTTAACGGTCGGCGCCCTTTAATCAGCTGACATGATCTCGTAGCGACCATGACCCTGCTGAACACCAAACGAAACGTGCATACATGGCCGCAGATCGCCCTGCTGACGGTTCTCGGCACGCTGCTGTGCATCGCGCTCGCCTTCGTTATCGACTGCTTTTCGTTTGAACATTGGCGCTTTCAATGGGGAACCGATCCCCAGAACAATGTGATCATTCCCGGCCTGGTCGCGCCGCCGATTTTGTTCTTCCTGCTGAGCCGGATGCGCGAACTGGCGATTGCCCATCGCGAGTTGCAGATCCTGGCTTCCACGGACGGGCTGACCGATTGCCTGACGCGCCGCGCCTTCACGACGCTGGTGGATGCCTATCTCGAACAGGTCAGCCAAGAGGACAAGCAACGTGGCGGCGCCCTGCTCGTGATCGATGTCGACTATTTCAAGCTGATCAATGACCAGTTTGGACATGACGAGGGTGATCACGCGTTGCGGGTCATCGCCGATACGATCAAAGGGTCGCTGCGCGAGATCGATCTGATCGGCCGCATCGGCGGCGAGGAGTTCTCCGTGTTTCTGCCGGGTGCTGCGCCGGAAGCGGCGCGCTCGGTAGCCGAGCGCATCCGCCAAAGCGTGTCGCAAAGCCTGTTCGCACCTTTAGGCCAGCCTGTCCGGATGTCGGTCAGTGTTGGCGGAACCACGTTCGGCCGGCCGACCGAATTCAGCGAATTGTACCGTGAGGCCGATCAGCAGCTCTACAAGGCAAAACGAACCGGCCGGAACCGCGTGCTGTTCAAGGCCGCCAGCCCGAAGGCCGCTCCGCCGCTCCCTCTGCATTGAAGGCTCCGGGATAAGCGCCATTATGCTGCAGCGCACAACCTGTGCTAGGATGCGCTAGTTCTATTTGATTGAAGACCGGATTTTTCCCTCATGCATATCGAGTACCAGAACTTGCCGGCATTGGTCGGCCAGGAAGTTGGTGTCAGCGAGTGGGTGCTGATCGACCAGGATCGCGTCAACCGCTTCGCCGAAGCGACCGGCGACTTTCAGTGGATCCATGTCGATGTGGAGCGCGCGACACGCGAGCGCGGCGGCACGGTAGCGCATGGCTACCTCACCTTGTCGCTCGTGCCCGGCCTGATCGAAACCATGCTGATCTATGAAGATGTCAGCCACACCATCAATTATGGCGCGGATCGTCTACGCTTTACGGCGCCGGTGATGGTGGGCAAGCGCGTACGCGTGCGCCAGACCATCAAGACGGTCGAACCGCGCGGTAGCGGCATGCAATATCTTGCCGAGATCAAGGTTGAGATCGAGAATGAGGACAAGCCGGCCCTCATCATGGACATGCGGATGCTGGTATTTCCCAGCGAAGCGGTTGCCGCTTAAGACAGGGCGACCTGCTCCACGATCGGCGCGGTCGACACAAACGGATCAAGCGCCGCATCGTTGATCGCGTCGCGATATTCGGCGATCAAACGTTTTACGAGATCGGCTGCTGGCGGAATATCGTCGATCGCGCCTGTGCCCTGCCCGGCCGACCATACGGTCTTCCAGGCGCGCGCTTCGTTCTGCATGTCCAGCGTGCCGTGCGACACGAGGTTGTCGGGATCAAGCCCGGCCGCCACGATGCTGGGGCGCAGGAAATTGGCGTTCACGCCTGAAATCGCCGGCGTATAAAAGATGTCGGCGGCGTTCGACGCGACCAGCATTGCCTTCTGCTCCTCGGAAACCAGCGCTTCCTTCGTCGCGATGAAGCGCGTGCCGAGATAAGCCATGTCCGCGCCCATCACGCGTGCGGCCGCGATCTGGCGTCCGTTAGACATGGCGCCCGACAGCACGATCGTGCCGTCAAAGATGCTGCGAATTTCGGACACCAGTGCAAACGGGCTGAGCGCACCGGCATGACCGCCGGCTCCGGCTGCCACTGCGATGATGCCGTCGACGCCGGCTTCCGCCGCCTTTTCGGCATGGCGGCGATTGATGACATCATGAAAAACCAGGCCGCCATAAGAATGCACGGCATCCACCACGTCGCGCACCGCACCCAGTGAGGTGATCACCAGCGGCACCTTCTTCTGCACAGTGATCTTGAGATCGTCTTCCAGCCGTGGATTGGTCTTGTGGACGATCAGGTTGACGCCGAAGGGCGCGGCCGATGGTGTTTCATCCAGGCGCGCCTGGATCTGGTCGAGCCACTCGACATAGCCTTCGCTAGTGCGCTGGTTGAGCGCCGGGAAGGTCCCGATCATGCCGGCGCGGCAGGTTTCCACCACGAGATCCGGGCCGGAGGTCAGGAACATGGGGGCTGCGATTGCCGGAATTTGCAGCCGGCCTTCAAAGCTCTGCGGAATGCCCATTGCCCGAACTCCTCTATTCGCCCCGTCGATTGCTGTCCGATCGCGCCGCCAGACCGCCGATCAGCGTTGCCACGCTATGCTCTGCAATTTCGCGTTTGGATAGGGGTCCGGCCGGGTCATACCAGCGCGAAATCCAGTTCAAGGCACCCAGTGCCGTAAAGGTCGTCAGCCTCACATCAGCCACGGCAATCGAGCCATCCGCCATGCCAGCTTCGATCACGCGGCGCACGATGGCATCCGTGTCGCGTTTCAGGGCCTTGATGCGCGACAGGCTTTCAGCCGACAGCGCGTGGTCTGGCGTCCGGCCGACGCAGGCGCCGAAGCCGTCGCTCATCATCATCGCGTAATCGATCAGCAGCGCGCGCAGGCGCTGCAAGCCGTTGCCGCCCGCCTGCTCGGCCGCCTGCGCCGCCTGGCCGATTTCTTCCAGCCCGCGCTGCACGCAGGCAAACAGGATCTCATCCTTGTTGGCGAAATAATGGTAGATCGTGGGCTTGGTGACATTGAGCGACAGCGCGACATCATCAAGCGATGTGGCGTGAAAGCCCTTCTCGTTGAAGAACTCCACGGCGCGCAACAACACGGCCTCGCGCTTCAAAGCACGGTTGATCTCACGCTGCTCAGGCTTGGGCCAGGGAGAAACGTCGGGAGAGCGCTTCGCCGTTGAACCAGTCCGCATCAATCTTCCGAGCATTTGATATTTCTTGCGTCACGATTATACTGGCGAGTAAACAACGTCAAACATCTCAGGAGGACACGTCATGATTTCGTCGAGCGATCCGATCGTCATTGCCGCCGCCGCCCGCACTCCCATGGGCAGCTTTCAGGGCGAGTTGAAGAAGGAAACGGCGGTCACCCTGGGTGCCGCCGCGATCCGCGAGACGCTGTCGCGCGCGGGCATCGACGGCGGCGACATCGATGAAGTCGTGATGGGCTGCGTGTTGTCGGCTGGCCTCGGCCAGGCACCCGGACGCCAGGCTGCGATCGCCGGCGGCGTACCGCAGTCCGTGCCGGCTTCCACGCTCAACAAGATGTGCGGCTCGGGCATGAAGGCCGCGATGTTCGCGACCGATCTCGTGGCAGCAGGCAGCGCCAATATCGTGCTGGCCGGCGGCATGGAAAGCATGACAAACGCGCCATACCTGCTCGACAAGGCGCGCGGCGGCTACCGCATCGGCCACGGCCGCGTCATGGATCACATGATGCTCGACGGCCTGGAGGACGCCTATGATCGCGGCCGCGCCATGGGCACCTTTGCCGAAGACACCGCGCAGCACTACCAGTTCACCCGCGAGGCGCAGGACAATTACGCGCTGGAATCGCTGGCGCGCGCCAAGCGTGCGATCGAGGAAGGCCGTTTCCAGGCCGAGATCGTGGCGGTGGATGCGTCCACGACCGACGAACAGCCCGGCAAGTCGCGCCCCGAAAAGATCCCGCATCTGAAGCCCGCTTTCCGCGACGGCGGCACGGTGACGGCGGCGAACTCCTCATCCATCTCGGATGGCGCCGCAGCCCTGATCATCACCCGCATGTCGGAAGCCGAAAAGCGCGGTCTGACCCCGCTCGCCACCATTCCCGGCCATGCCAGCCATGCGCAGGAGCCGAACTGGTTCACCACCGCGCCGGTTTTCGCCATGCAGAAGCTGTTGGACAAGGTCGGCTGGACCAAGGACGAGGTCGATCTGTGGGAAATCAACGAGGCCTTCGCGGTTGTGCCGATGGCCGCAATCCGCGATCTCGGCATTTCGCATGATGTCGTCAACATCAATGGCGGCGCCTGCGCGCTCGGCCACCCGATCGGCGCATCGGGCGCGCGCATTATGGTGACGCTGTTGAACGCCCTGAAGGCGAACGGCCTCAAGCGCGGCGTGGCATCGCTGTGCATCGGCGGCGGCGAAGGCACCGCCATGGCGGTCGAGCTGGTCTGACCGGCAGCGCGTCAGCCGCATGGCAACGGATACTGCGCAAACGATTGGACAGGGCGAGCTCGCGCTTCAGGCCCTGTCCGATTACCTGAAGGCGAGGCTGCCGGATCTGCGCGGCGAGCCTCGTGCGCGGCAGATCTCGGGCGGGCAGTCGAACCCGACCTTCTTTCTGTCCTACGACAATCGCGATCTGGTGCTGCGCAAGCAGCCCGCTGGGCAGCTTCTGCCGTCTGCCCATGCGGTGGACCGCGAATACCGCGTTATGGCCGCCCTCGCCGGCCAGGGCGTGCCGGTGCCGCGCATGGTGCTTTACGAGGAAGACCCCGCCCTTCTCGGCACGAAGTTCTACGTCATGGAGCGTCTCGACGGCCGCGTTTTCCATGACAGCCGGTTGCCGGAATTGGCACAAGGCGACCGCGCCGCCGCTTATCGCGATCTCGCAACGGTGCTCGCGCGCCTGCATTCCGTGGATGTCGCGACTACGGGTCTATCGGACTTCGGCAGACATGGCAGCTATTTCGAGCGGCAGATCGCCCGCTGGACCAAGCAGTGGCATCTCTCGAAAACACGCGAAATACCCGACATCGATGCGCTGGCCGCCTGGCTGCCGCAGAACATTCCGGCCGATGATCGCACCACGATCGTGCATGGCGATTACCGCATCGGCAATGTCATGCTGCATCCGACAAGGCCAGAAATTGTCGGCGTGTTGGACTGGGAACTCTCCACGCTCGGCCACCCCTTCGCCGACCTCGCCCATACGCAAACGCTGTGGTTCATCACGCCGGAAGAGTATGGCGGCGTGATGGGTATCGACTTTGCGAGGCAAGGCATTCCGACTCGCGAAGCTTTCGAGGACACCTATCTGCAAGCCGCCGGCCTCAGCGAAGGCCTGCAACCCTTCCACCTCGCTTTCGCCCTGTTCCGCTTCGGCGTAATCTTCGAAGGCATAGCGGCGCGTGCTTTGGATGGCAGTGCCACCAGCACCAACGCGGCGGAAGTCGGCAAGCTGTCGAGTGTGCTGGCAGCGCGCGCGGCGGATATCCTCTCGGGTGATCGCAGCTGGAAGGGTTGACCATCGCCGACCCGGTGTTTCTGTTGGCTCTGACGCAACGGCAAGGAATCAGGACAGCCCATGAAACGCATCGTCTCTGCTCTGCTCGGGCTCATCCTGCCTACCCAGGCGCAGCCGCAAACGCCTGACGATCCCGATCTGCGCAAGCTGCGTTCCATGACCCAGCTTGAAGCCGAAGCCGTGCCGACGATCGCGCATCTACCGGCAATCGAGAGCGAAACGGAAAGCACGCGGCGCAGCGACCGCGAAGTGGTGGAGCGCACGATCGCCCTGGCCATTGTCGCGGTGAAAGGCGAAACCGGCGATGCTGGCCTCGCCAATTCGCTCGTACGCCAGTTCAACGCCGAAGCCTTCTTCACGCCGAAGGAGCGCGCCTTCATGGCTGAAAGCGATCCGGAGCAGCAGGATCGCGTGAACTTCACCTGGCGCTATGAAGGCGTGAACGTCCTGCTTTGGGCACTCGGCATCTTCGACGAGCTGCCCCGCCCCGAAGCGATCTGCGACGTCCCCCGCATCGCCGCCACCTTGCGCGATTTCGGCACCGACGGCCTGAAGAAGCGCGCCAGGCTGAGACCACAGCGCGAAATCCTCGACGCTGCCGACCTGATCTACCGCTATGACTGGGCCGTCGTAAACGCGCGCATCAAGGGCGAACCCACGCCGAGCGACCTCGACGGCAGCGTCGTCCAGGAACGCCATCACGCCCTGAACTGGCTGATCGGATATCAGGACCAAGCATGGGACGATGTTTCGACGGATACCTGAGTTTGGGCTCAGTCTCGAACGTCCGCTTCCAAGTTCGAAAAGTTGGAAGCGGACAGGATCGGCGCTGTGGCTGTCTTTAGATCTGTTTCATGCCCCCATCGACGCAAAGTTCGGCGCCGGTAATGAAGCTGGCGTCGTCGCTGAGAAGAAACAGCGTTGCGGACGCCACCTCGTCTGGACGCGCCATACGGCCCATCGGTATCGGCGCGATCAGCGTTGCACGCACATCTTCAGATACGGCCGCCATCATGTCCGTGTCCGTGGGACCAGGTGCCACGACGTTGACGCGAATGCCGCGAGGCGCGAGTTCGGCAGCCCAGGTGCGGGCATAGGATCGGACCGCCGCCTTCGTGGCCGCGTAGGTGCCGTATGCCGGAATACCAGCGGCGTCCGCGATTGATCCCATGAGAACGACCGACGCGCCATCACCCATCGCCGGCAGGGCCGCCTGCAGGCCGAACACCATTCCACGCACGTTCACACCAAAGTGCCGATCGAAGTGCTCGACGGTTTGATCTGCAATCGCGGCAGGTTCGGATAGACCAGCGTTCAGAACGAGAAGGTCGAGACGTCCCCGCGCTTGCCTCACGGTCGCGACGACCCGTGCCAGATCCTCAAGCACGCTTGCGTCGGCCACGAGCCCGCGAGCGCCTCCGGCCACTTGCCGGGCCGCGGTCTCTACCTCATCAGCGCGTCGCCCCGTCAGGAAGACGGTTGCCCCTTCGCGCGATAAGCGTTGTGCGATCGCCAGTCCGATACCCTTCGCACCCCCGATCACGAGTGCGGTCTTGTTCTCAACTGTTGCCATCGCATCAACTCCTTGTTTGGCGATGGCATCCAGATATACGATGGCTATCTAGTAACAAGAACGCACTTTGAAGAGCCTAGATATGATCGATGATACCGAGCTGGCCTGTCTGTCTGAGCAGGCACGCGGCAATATGGTTCACATCCGGCCGGTTCTGGATCGGATCGCAGACAAGTGGACGATCCTGATCCTGACCGAACTGTGCCCCCAGCCGGCGCGATTTAACGAAATCAAGCGACGTCTGGACGGCATCACGCACAAGGCGCTTGCCGACGCTTTGAAGCGACTCGAACGCAACGGCCTCGTGACACGGACTGTGCTGCCCACCGCCCCGATCGGTGTCGAATACGCGATAACGCCACTCGGCCATTCGCTGCGCCAGCCGTTCGAGGCTCTTTGTGCCTGGGCGCTTGCGCACGGTCCCGACATCAAGCGAGCAAGTGCCTGCTTTGATCAGGCAAAGGCCAATCAATAGCCGCCGAGGACGGAGGCACAGACAGGTCGCGTCGGCTTGAAGGTGAGTGCGCGATGATCGTGGAAGGACTGCCAGAAGGCGATTGTCGTCTGATTACCTGCCTAGCCTTAGCCCTTTTCACGTCGCTTTCTTCGTCGTGACCTTGTGTGGACGACCGCTCCGGTCGTAGGTAATCCATTCCCCGACCTGCTTTCCGTTATCGAAGTGACCGGAACGCAGCTTCGTGCCGTCGATCCGAAACCACTCCCAGTACCCGGACAGGGTTCCATCCAGCATCTGCCCCTTTGCCCGCAGAGTCCGCTTTTATGCCAGTGTTCGACTTGTTCAAGCATCATCGCGTGCTCCTCGTCGAAAGCCACCCTGCCCCGCGTTCCACATCTACACTAGCGCTATTGCCGATGCCGTAGAATGTCTGCGCCTGGGGTCGCGTTGAAAACGCTATACGGCCGCAACGGAGTTGGAAGATGCCCTTCCTATCCAACGGCAGCAAGTATCAAGCCAGATCGGACCGAATCTCTGAAGTTGATGGTGTGCATGGATAGACTAGCCGCCCTCACCATTGGCTAAAGCTCAACGCGCCGAACTGGCGTGGGTCTGCTCCGTGGCGGAAGGCGGCTTCGATGAGGCGGTGCACTTCGCCGATGGTGACCTGCCTCTCATAGGAGCCCGACTGATCTGGTTGCGGGAGGTCGAGTAGGACGATCGGAAGGTGGCTGGCATCGTCAACATCGTCCGGTATGCCTGCTGTGAAGTAGAACTGCACCGTTCTGTCCTGATCATCGATCAGGCCAAGGAAGTTGCCCTCGACGCCGCGCACGACATCGGACCAGATCCGACCCGCCTCGGCAAGATCGACATCCCTTGCGACAGCCGATGGCAGTTCGTCGCCACAGTCATTCCAGTATGCTTTCATGCGCCTGCCTTCGGTGAACCGCTTAAGTAAGGTTTGACGCACCACCCTACTGCCCTACTGCCCTACTGCCCTACTGCCGTATTCACCTACTCACCTCTCCCCCTCCACCGGCCACCGCCAAAACTCATTCCCCTCTTCTGACAGGTTCCGGTTCAGCACCATCTTGTGCACCTCATCGGCGCCGTCGACGAGGCGGGCTTGGCGGGCGTAGCGGTAGATCCATTCCAGTACGGTGTCCTTGGAATAGCCGCGCGCGCCGTTAATCTGGATGCCGGTGTCGGCGGCCTTGTGCAGGACGTCAGCGACATGCACCTTGGCCATGGAGACCTCCTTGCGGGCGTACTCGCCCATATCCAGCGCGTAAGCTGCTTTTTGCACGAGCAGGCGGCCGATTTCGATCTGCATGGCGAGGTCGCCCAGCATCAGCTGGATGCTTTCGCGGTTCGCCAGCCTTATGCCGAAGCCTTCACGCTTCTCGGCATAATCCCTGGCGATTTCGGTGCAGCGTTTGGCCAAGCCGAGCCAGCGCATGCAATGGGTGAGGCGCGCAGGTCCGAGCCGGGTTTGCGTGACGCGCATGCCCTTGCCTTCGCCGAGCAGGATCTCGCTTACGGGGATTTCGAGGCCGTCGAACTCGATCTCGCAATGGCCGCCATGTTCTTCCGGTCCCATGATCGGAATGCGGCGCTTGATGCGCCAGCCCGGCTGGTTCTTGTGATACAAGAAAGCCGACAGACCGTGGCGCGGATCGTCGGATGTCCGGGCGATCAGGATAAAGTGCTCGGCCTCTTCCGCGCCCGTGATGAACCACTTCGTGCCATGCACGACATAGCGGTCGCCCCGTTTCGTCGCCCGCGTCTGGATCATTTGGGGATCGGACCCGCCGCCGGGATGCGGTTCCGTCATCACAAAGGCCGAGCGCACCTCGCCACGCGCGATCGGCATCAGCCATTTTTCCTTCTGCTCCGGCATGCCGATCTTTTCGAGCACCATCATGTTGCCGTCGTCAGGCGCGGCCGAATTGAACACGGCCGGGCCGAAGATCGAGCGGTTCATGGCTTCGTAGCAGACGGCCATGCCACGCTTGTCGAGCCCCTGCCCGCCGCTCGCCGCCGACAGCTGGAGGTTCCACAGCCCTTGCGCTCTAGCCTTATCGCGCAGCTCTTCCAGCAGCGGCAGAGCGATGTTTTCATGTGCATCGTAGGACGATGGGTCGGCTTCGAGCGGCAGCACCTCGCGCTCCACGAAGGCGGCGATGCGCTGGCGGAAATCCTCGACGCGAGCGGAAATGGTGAAGTCCATGGTGGTCTCCTACAACGACGCGTTGCTATGACCGCCGTCCACCACCAGCGCTGTGCCAGTGATGTAAGCGCCGGCCTCCGAGGCCAGCAGCAGGACGGCGCCGTCGAGGTCTTGCATGCGGCCAAGCCGGCGCTGCGGAATGCGCTTGATCATGGCCTCACCCGCCGGACTGGCGAAGAAATCGCGGTTGATCTCGGTTTCCACATAGCCCGGGCAAAGCGCGTTGACCCGGATGCCATAGCGCGCCCATTCCAGTGACAAAGCGCGGGTGAGATGAACGAGCCCAGCTTTGGAGGCGGCATAGGCCGACAGCTCGGTCGCCACCCGCAGCGCCACGATCGACGCGACGTTGATGATGGAACCGCCGCGCTCGGCCTGCCGCAACGCCTTGGCCGCAGCCTGTGCGATCAGGAACGGACCCTTCAGATTGACGTCGAGCGTGTTGTCCCAGGCCTCTTCGGTGAGGTCCATCGCCCGCGCTGCGCCGCTGATGCCGGCATTGTTGACGACGATGTCGAAGGGCTGTTCGGCTTGAGCAAACAGCCGCGCAATGGAGGCGGCATCGCGCACGTCCAGCGCGACGGCGTTCGCCTCTGCGCCGTTTGCGCGTAATGCGTCCCGCTCGGTTTCGAGGCTGTCGAGCCGGCGCGCGGCGAGCGTCACAGAGGCGCCTTGTTCGGCAAACAGCCGCGCAAAATGCTGGCCCAGCCCGCTCGACGCGCCTGTTACCAGCACGCACTTACCCCTGATGTCGTCGAACATGCAGGCTCCTCCCCGACAATGAGCGATGGCTTAGTGTCGGGGAAGTCAAAGAAGGCCGCAAGAGCGAACGGCCTGAAAGCGCTTAGTAATCGCGCTCGTAGAACACGCCGAGGCTGGAGTCTGTGGTGCCTGCGCCGCCCTTCACCTTCAGGTTTTCGGTGATGTCGAGGTTGATCGTCGCCTTGGTATTGCCGCCGGCACCCGCTTCCACGCCGAGATAGGTGTTCTCGTTGATGTAGCGGCCGGCACGCACGGCGGCATTACCTTCGCTGTCAGTCACCACGTCGAGATCGTCCAGACCCGTGCCGGCGCGCAGGCTGCCGAGCAGCGAATTGTTGCCGCCGCCCGCGAGTTCGGCGGCGGCCGCGGCAAGCTGCGCGATCTGGAAGGCCGACAGCTCGTTGATGCCGCGATTAAAGATCAGGCGCGCCAGCACTTCGTCCTGCGGCAGTTCGGGCGACGACGAGAAGGTGACGTCGATGTCGGACGCACGGCCCGTCACCTTCACGAAGACCGTGATATCCGACCCTTCCGAGCGCGCCACGAAGTTGAGGTACGGATCGAGATCGCCCACCAGCGTGACCTCGCCTTCATCGAAGGTGATGCGCTGGCCGAGAATGCCGATGCGGCCCCGGATCATCTTCAACCCGCCGGTCGGCTGGATGTTGGTGACCGGCCCGCTGATCTGCACGGACCCGCCGAGCTCGGCATCCACGCCGCGACCGCGCACGAACACCTGGTTTGGCGCATTGATGGTGATGTTGAGGCGCGCCACGCTCGGGCGCGAGGTAGGAACCGGCGTACCATCATTGGCCTTGGCGCGCACCAGCGTGGCACGAACGCCGGCCGGCGGGTTGCGGTGCTTGACGTTGATGGCGGCAGCACCGCCGGCAAAGCTTTCGGGAACGGTGATTTCGGCACGCGCCACGTCGATCGTTCCGCCGATAACCGGATCCTGCAACAAAGCGCCGGTGACCGTGAGGCGGCCGTTGACGGTGGCAACCAGCAACTCGCCGTCGGCATAGCGGGCATTGTTGAGGTTGATCGCGATATTGGCGGGGAAGTTGCTGCCTGGCGCAATGCCGACGGTGCCCGACGCGCTGACCGTTCCGCCGCCACCAATGGCGCCCGACACGTTCTCGATCGTGACCGTCTGGCCCGATATGCCGACCGCGACGTTGATGTTGCTGACGCGCAGGTTGGTTTCGGGATCAACCACGGCCGCACCCGCCGAGGTCACGCGGCCCTGAATGTTCGGTTGCTGGATGCTGCCGGTGACCGTTGCATTGGCATTGACCGTACCGGTCAGCTGCGTGCCGCGATCGGCTAGGAAGCGGTTGGCGAGTGCAAGCGGCGCCTGCGCGTCGACATTCACGGACAAGCCGTCGCCCGACAAAGGCACGCGACCGTTGCCGCTGACCGTGAGACCCTGAGCGCCATTGACCCGCAGGCTGTTCAGCGTCACCGCATTGTCGCCGTAAGCGCCATCCGCCTGAACGGAAAGTGGTGCCACACCCGCTTGAGCCAGCGGCGCTGCGGTGATGCCGCTTCCCTGGAGATTAAAGCTGGCAGATGGATTGCGCAACTCACCCGTGACCCGCGCCGTACCGGTGACGGTGCCGCCAAGATTCTGGTCGGGCACGAACCCGTTGGCGAGCGCCAACGGCACCTGCGCATTCACATCCACCGCCAGTCCGGCACCCTTCAAGGGCACTCGTCCACTGCCGCTGACATCCAGCCCTTGTGCACCCCGCACCTGCAGACTGTTCAGCGTCAGGGCGTTGTCGCCAAAGGCACCCTCCGCCTGAACGGAAAGCGGTGCAGCGCCTGCTTGAGCAAGCGGTGCGGCACTGATGCCGCTGCCCTGGAGATTGAAGCTCGCAGCCGGGTTGCGCAATTCACCGGTGACACGGGCGGTGCCGGTGATCGTGCCAGCAAGTTTCTGCTCTGGCACGACCGCATTGGCGATGGCCAGCGGCAGCGAGCGCAGCGTGACGTCGAGACCAAGCTGACCTTGCCCGAGCGGCACCGTACCTTGGGCGCGCGCATCGACGCCTTCTGGGCTGGTGATGGCCGCATCAAGGGTCAGGAGCTGGTTCTGCGTGCTGCCATTGGCAGTGACGTTGATCGAAGACAGGCCGGCCTGTTTCAGCTGGGCGGCGGTCAGGCCCTGCCCGCGCACGTCGAAATTGATGTCTGGCGCACTGCGCGATCCGCCGACCTTCACCGTGCTATCGAGCGTTCCGCCAAGGCCGAGATCCGGCACGACGCTGTTGCCGATCGCGAGCGGCAGCTTCGCGATCACCAGATCGAGGTCGAGCGTTTCGGCAATCTGGCCCTTGGCATCGATCCGCCCACCGTCGACATCGAGAGCAACGCCATCGATGGTGATGACCTGGTTGATGATCGTCACCGAAGCCGGCTGAAGCAGGCGGGCATTGGTGCTGCCGTGCGCCAGCGCCAGCTCGTTCAAGCCTACGCGGAAACCGGTGTCCACACGCGACAAAGCCCCGGCAACCTTAGCCGTGGTGCCATTGTCGAGCGCAGTTTCGGCAGAGAAGTCGGTGGTGTCGGCGTTCTGGCGCGCTTGCGCCTGCAACCGCGTGACGGTGAAGCCGCCGGCCACGACATCGCGCGCATCGATGGTCGCATTGCCGCCCGGCACCTTGAACAGGTCCGAAACCTCGGCCTGCACATCAGCACTGCCGACGCGCGCCTGGTCGACGACGAGGTTGCGGATGTCGGCCTTGATGTCGCCATCCTGATTGCCGTTGACCGGCCGCAGCCGGATCGTGGCATTCGCCGAGCCGGATGCCTGCGTCAGGAACAAAGCGGCAGCCGTCGATACGTCGCTGGCACGCAGTTGTACTTGTCCGTCGAACAAGCCGCTGGACACGATTTGGCTGATATCGCCCGTCAGGTTCGCACCGCCGGCCGAGAAGCTCAACGCGCTCAGCTTGCGGGTGGAGGCGGAAACGGCGACGCCGCTCCCCAGCTGTACACGGTTGCCATCGAGGAACGCGTCACCGGTGAGATTGCCGTCAAGCAGATCCGGCAGCTGAACGCCCTCGAAACCGATGCGCGCCTGTGTCAGCGTCTTGTTCATCAGGCGGCCGTTCGGCACATTGGCATCGAAGTTCAAGCGGATCGTGCCGTCGGCGCCCTGGGCGCGACCGACTGCCGTCAGGCGACCGCTCGCCTGCTGCGAAACGAGCGCGAGATCGCTCAAGGCGAGATCGAAGTTGAAGTCGGCCGCACCGGTCGCAAAGCGGCCATCCGCCGTCAGCTCGACCTGATTGTTGGCGACGCGGAATTGGCGCGCAACCAAGCCGTTCTCACCGCGCGCAATTCCGCCCGAAAGGCGCGTTTCACCCTTGAGCAACGCATCGGCGGCCGGTGTATCAATCGACAAGCCGTTGGCCGAGCCATCCAGCGTCAGATCGAAGCCTCCGCCGACGGGGTTGACCGAGCCCTTGGCCGCAAGGCGCAGGCCGCCGGCAAGATCACGACCGGCAAGCGCCGAGAACGGCACGATGGAATTGGCATCAACGGCGATGTTGCCGTTGAAGACGAGGTCGGCGATCGCGCCATCCAGCGCAACGCTGAGGCCGTTGCCAGACAAGGTCGCACGGTTCAACTGAACCGGCTGGTTGGCGCGCCAATCGCCGTCGATCGCCAGCGTGATTTCGGAACCCAAAGCTTCCGCCACTTCCGCAGCCTTTGCGTCCAACCCGCGCGCGCCACCGTCGACCTTGAAGGAAACGCGCCGGTTGGCGGCATCCTGCAGGTTCTGCGCGAGGCCGGAGAAAGTCAGCGCGACGCTTTCGCTGGAAAAGCTGTCGGCGTTCAACTGGGCGATGTCGAGCGAGCCGGACCACTGGTCGCTCGCGGTGTCGCCAAAGGAAATCTTCAGCTGCGCGCGATCGATCGTGTTCTGACCGGGCACCGGCAAAAGGATGGGCTCGGCGCTGCCATTGTCGACCTGCGCGTCGAGCGTCAGGCGCTGCAGGAAGCTGTCGGCCGCGGTTTCAGCCTTGGCGCTGAGCTTGAGCTGGGCGCTGGTGAGTTCGAGCTGGTCGAGCCGGAAGCCGCCGGCATCCTTCGACACGCCGCTTGCCTGCAACTGCGTGGATGCGCCGAAGAAGGCGCGGAAGCGTTCGGGGATCAGCGAGGCAATCGGCCCGTCCAGCGTGGTGTTGAAGCCGAGGCCGAGTTCCTGGCGTCGCAAAGCAGTCTGGCCAGTGAGGATGCGCTGGCCGGCAGCGTCCAGATTGAGCGAGAGGTCGAACTGATCGAGCGGACCATTGCCGGCAACAACCAGATTGACCGGCGGGCGATTTTCGATGGCCAGCAGGTTGGCGACGATGCCGTTTTCCGGCTCTTCCAAACGAAGATCGATGCCGAGATTGGTGGTGTCGTTGGCATAGGTCGCCGTCAGCGCAAGCTTGCCGCCGGGACCATCGAGGCGCGTGACGTTGAGCGCGGTGTCGAGCGAGCCGTCGGCAAGGCGCACACGGCCGTTGATCGCGAGTTCGGAAGCCAGACCGAACACGGTTGGGCCGAAAACGACGCGCTGCACATCGAGCTGATCGAGCGTGATGGAAACCGGCAGTTCCGGCAGTGCGAAACCGGTGCCGGCTTCAGGCGCAGGCAGGCCTTCTTCCGGCAGCGGCTTGCGGGTGACTTCGATACGTTCAGCCGAAAGGGTGGAGATCTGCAACCGGCCGAGCAGCAGCGCGCGGCGCGTCCAGTCGATGCGCGCATTGACGATGCGCAGCCACACGCCTTCGCGGTCGGCAATGGTGATCTCGCCGATCGTCGCATCGGACGACAGGGCGCCCTGAATGCCGTTCAAGCGGATCTGCCGGTTCGGCGTCGAAAGCTGATCTTCCACGAGGCCGACGAGATAAGAACGGTCTTCCTGCTCTTCCTGCGCAAAAACAGGAAACGCAACGAACAGCAGTGCGAGAAGTGCGAGGAACCGGGTCAAAACGCCTGTCCTATGCCGATGTAGAACGCGAAGTCTGGATCGTCGCGGCCGGGATTGAGCGGGATGGCGATGTCGCCGCGGATGGGGCCGAGGCCGGTGAGATAGCGCAAGCCGATGCCCGCGCCGAGTTTCAGTTCCTCGGCAAAATCAGGGAAGGATTCCGCACCGACATAGCCGGCATCCACGAAGCCGACGAGGCCGATGGAATCGGTGACCTTGGCGCGCAGTTCGGCGGATCCTTCGATCAGCGAGCGACCGCCCGTGATGATGCCGTCTTCGCCTTCCACGCCGATGCCGCGATATTCATAGCCGCGCACCGAGCCACCGCCACCGGCGAAGAACAGCTTGTCCGGCGGCGTTTCGCCGATGTCGGAGCCGGCCAGCGAGCCGATCTTCAAACGGCCGGCGGCAACGATGCGGTCGTCCTCGCCGAAGCCGTAATAGGTCCGCCCTTCCAGGGTCGCGCGGGCAACGGGATTGCCATAGTTGAACTCGAAGAACGGCTCGACCATGGCTTCCACGAAGAAGCCCTCCGTGGCGTCGACCTTGTTGTCGCGCGTGTCGTAGGTCAGCGTGCCGGGCAAACCGACTGTCACGAAATCGCGTTCGCCGAGATCGTCCTCGAAGCGGGACGGGCCGCCGCTGAGGAACAGGCTGCCGGACAGTTCTTCCGTAAAGATATGCGTGAAGCCGGCCTGCGCCGTGACCGCCGTGCGGGTGTAGGCATCGAGCACTTCGCGATCGCCGAACAGCGACGTCACGAAATCCGTGTCGGGCGTGAAGACGCCGGGGCGGGTATAGGTGACGCCGACGCGATACGTGAAGTCCGCCGGATCGAAGCGGCTTTTCTCGGGCTCGTCGCCTCGGCGGCTGGTGACCTCGGCGCCGACACCGGCGACCTTGGCATCAAAACGCAAACGTTCGGCGTGGCCAAACAGGTTGCGGTGCTGCCAGTAACCTTCCACACCCGCGCCATCCAGCGTGGAATAAGACGCGCCTACGCCGAAGCGGCGCAGCGGGCGCTCCTGCACGATCACCGCCATCGGCAATTCGCCATTGGCCTCGATCGCTTCGGCTTCCTCGATGCGCTGCGAGCGGAACACTTCCAGCCGGCCCAAACGATCATTGGCGCGCTTGACGTCGTCGGGATCGAACTCTTTGCCTCGCGGAAGATCGGTCATGTAGGCCACGAAGTCGGGGTCCATGCGGGCAGTGCCCTGCACGGTCGTCGGCCCGTAAACCGCGCGGCGGCCCGGCTCCATCACGAGCGTGGCATCGAGCTTGGTGGTGTCGTGCAGGGCCTCGACGCGGCGCTCGGCCACGGCAGCCTTGGCATAGCCCTGCTGGCGCCAGGCTTCCTTGGACAGGTTCTCGGCCTGCAGGATCACGCCGGACTTGGCGGGCTCGCCCGGCACGAAGCCGTTGTCGGCGGGCAACTCGACGCGGTCACGCCGATCGGTGGGCGCCGGCGCCTGGTTGACGACTTCGGCAACGCCAAAGGCGAACACCGGGCCCGGACTGACCGTGACGACGACATTTGCAGGGTTGGCGACCGTGGCATCCGGCGCAAGTTCGGCGGCTTCGCGGCCGTCGATCTGAATGGAAATCGTCGGACCATAGCGGCCCTGCGCATACATGGTGCCGAGCAGACGGCGGTAATCGCCGCGGGCCTTGGCAAGCAGGCCGGATGCGCCGGAAGCCGGCTCCTCACGGTCGCCCCAAAGGTTCGAGGCGCCCTTCAGCGTGTCTTCGACATCGTCATCCTCGCCGGCATTGACGGTGAAGGTGACATTGTAAGGCTGCGGCTCGCCGACCGGCTCATCTTCGGGCTTGGACGCCTTTTCGAAGAACTTGTGGCCAAACAGCTCGAACGCCGTCGCGGGGTACAGCGCCGAAGTGCTCAGAACGATCGCCGCAACGATCCGCAAACTCCAGCCACGCATCGGTTGCAACCGCATTCCTCACCGTACTCATACGCCAGTCCCGGTCAAAGTACCGCGACTGGCCCTTAGGTGCAGCATCAAATGTCTCGAAACGAGAATCTTTTATGCAAATTCGGCAATCCTGCCACACCTGACAGTTGTAGAAAGTTCTTAAATGGGAAGTGTTTCCGCCGCTTTTCTAAACCGCCGGTCATCCACCGCCGCGCCGAGAAGCGCCTGCGTATAGGGATCGCGGGGATTGGAGAAAATATCTTCCACCGGCCCCTCTTCCACGATTCGGCCACCCCGCATCACGATGATCGTATCGGCCATGGCGCGCACCACCGACAGGTCGTGGCTGATGAAGATGTAGGAGAGATCATGCGCCTGCTGGAGATCGCGCAGGAGGTCGACGATCTGCTTCTGCACGGAGCGGTCGAGTGCGGAAGTCGGCTCGTCCAGCACCATCACCTCCGGCTTCAGGATCAGGGCGCGGGCAATGGCGATTCGTTGGCGCTGGCCGCCGGAGAATTCGTGCGGATAACGGTTGCGCATGGCCGGATCGAGCCCGACTTCCTGAAGCGCCTGCACGGCACGGCGATCGCGCTCGGCGCGCGGAATGCCGCTTTCGTGCACAAGCAGGCCTTCCGTCACGATCTGACCAACGGTCATACGTGGTGACAGCGAGCCGAACGGATCCTGGAACACCAGCTGCAATTGCCGGCGCAGCGGCCGCATGGCGCGGCGGTCGGCCTGGCTGATGTCCTGCGTCTTGAAGCGCACCGCGCCCGTGCTCGGCAAAAGGCGCAGCAACGCGCGGCCGAGCGTCGACTTGCCTGATCCGGACTCGCCGACGATGCCGATCGTTTGCCGCTTCTTCAGCGCGACCGAAACCCCATCGACGGCCGTGAAGGTGGCGGGTTCCTTGAACAGCGAACCGCCCAGCGCAAAGGTCACCGTGACATCGCGGCCTTCGAGCAGGATCGGCGCGCTCCCTTCTGCCGGCACCTTCTGCCCGGTGGGTTCGGCGCTGAGCAGCATGCGGGTGTAGGCGTGCTTCGGCTCGGCAAAAAGCGCTGCGGTTTCCCCTTCTTCCACCACCTTGCCAGCCTGCATGACGTAAACGCGGTCGGCGAGACGGCGGACGATGCCGAGATCATGGGTGATGAAGACGATCGCCATGCCGAGCTTTTGCTGGAGCTCGGCGAGCAAGGTCAGGATCTGCGCCTGGATGGTCACGTCGAGCGCCGTGGTCGGCTCGTCGGCAATCAGGATGTCGGGATCGTTGGCAAGCGCCATGGCGATCATCACGCGCTGCCGCTGACCGCCGGAAAGTTCGTGCGGATAGGAATCGATGCGACGTTCCGGCTCAGGAATGCCGACCAGCGTCAGCAGCTCAATCGCCCGCTTGCGTGCCTCACCGCGGCTCAAACGGCGGTGATGGATGATCGGCTCTGCAAGCTGACGGCCGATCCGGTACAGCGGGTCGAGCGAGGTCATCGGCTCCTGGAAGATCATGGTGATCTTGGCGCCACGCACCGTGTTGAGCTGCCGGTCCGACAGGCCGAGGATCTCCTTGTCGCGATAACGGGCCGAGCCGGTTGCCCGACCGTTGGCGGCAAGCAGACCCATGACGGCCATCATTGTCTGGCTCTTGCCCGAGCCGGATTCGCCGACGATAGCCACGGTCTCGCCGCGCGCCACATCGAGGCTGACACCCTTCACGGCTTCGACCACACCATCATTGGTCTGAAACGACACGCGCAGATCGCGAACGGAAAGGACGTTTTCCATATCAGCGCTCCTTCGGGTCCAGCGCGTCGCGCAAGCCGTCGCCCAGGAAATTCAGGGCAAACAGGATCACGGTCAGCGTCACGGCGGGATAAAGCAGCAGCCAGATCGCGCCGCGCATGTTCGAGGCGCCTTCCGCAATCAGCAGTCCGAGGCTGGTCAGCGGCTCCTGCACGCCAAGGCCGAGGAAGGACAGCAGGCTTTCCAGCAGGATCGCCTTCGGCACCAGCAACGTCACGAATACAACCACCGGACCCAGCGTGTTCGGAATGATGTGGCGCTTGAGGATGCCGGCGCTCGATACGCCCATGGCCTCGGCCGCCTGCACATATTCCTGCCGCTTGATCGTCAGCGTCTGGCCGCGCGCGATGCGCGCCATGTCGAGCCATTCCGTAAAGCCGATCGCGATGAAGATCAGCACGAAACTTCGGCCGAAGAAAACGACGAGCAGGATTACGAAGAAGATGAAGGGCAGCGAATACAGCACGTCGACCACGCGCATCATCACATTGTCGATGCGCCCGCCGAGATAGCCGGCAACCGCGCCATAGGTGACGCCGAGCGCCAGCGCCATGAAGGAGGCAAGCAGGCCGATCGCCAGCGAAATGCGGATGCCGATCAGCACGCGCGCCAGCAGGTCGCGCCCATTGGCATCGGTGCCAAACAGGAAGCGGAGGCGCTGCACATCGGCCACCATCACGCCGCTGGTCGCGCCCTCGCTTAAGGCATTGCCGTCCGCGTCTTCCAGCCTGGAATTGTCGAACAGGTCTGAGCGATCGACATAGCGCGTGATGCGCGGGTCGAGCGCTTCGTCATCGGAGATCGGCGCGCGGATGGTGGAGCCATCCAGCTCGACCTCGCCGATCGTGATGCGGGCACGATCCAGCGAGCGCTGGAAGTCCGGGATGATGCGGTCCTCGCGCGGATAGGCTTCGAGGCTCGCCGGCACGCGCACATATTGCGGAAAGATCTGGTCGTAGCGATGCGGCACAAGGCTTGGGCCGACGATGCCGGCCAGGGCCAGCAGCAGCAAAACGAGCGCGCTCGCCACCGCCGCGCGGTTGCGCCGAAGGCGCAGCCAGGCATCCTGCCACAGCGAGCGGCCGGCCGTAACCGCAAGCGCTTCCGCCTGCGGCTGTTCGGTGAGGATATGGTCAGTCATAGCGCACCCGCGGGTCAAGCCAGGCGTAAAGGATGTCGACGATCAGGTTGAACACGATCACGAACAGTGCGATCACCACCACCGTGCCCATCACCAGCGTGTAATCGCGCCCCAGCGCGCCCTGCACGAAATAGCGGCCGATGCCTGGAATGCCGAAGATGGTTTCCACCACCACCGAGCCGGTGAGAAGGCTGGCAGCGGCTGGCCCGAGATAGGACACAACCGGCAGCATTGCGGCACGCAAGGCATGAACGCCGACAACGACGCGGGTCGGCAGGCCGTAGGCTCGCGCGGTGCGCACGTGGTTCGAGCGCAAAGCTTCGATCGTCGCGCCACGCGTCAGGCGCGCCACCACGGCGATCTGCGGCAGGGATAGCGTGACCACCGGCAGGATCATGTGTTTCCAAGTGCCCCAGCCGCCCGCCGGCAGCCAGCCCATCAATACGCCGAACAAGAGGCTGAGCAGCGGTGCGATCACGAAAGTGGGAATGGTGATGCCGAAGGTGGCGGTTCCCACCACCATGTAATCGACCCAGCTGTTTTGCCGAAGTGCCGCCAGCGCGCCGAGCACCGTGCCGACGATTAGGGCGATCAGCATCGAAAGCGAACCGATCTGGATCGACACCGGCAAACCGACACGGAACAGGTCGACCACGGAGAAGTCGCGCCGCGTAAAGCTGGGGCCGAGATCGCCCTGCGCGAGATTACCGAGATAGATGAAGTATTGCTGCCAGAGCGGCTTGTCGAAATTGTAGGCGCGCTCGAGGTTCTGCATGATCAGCGGATCGAGCGGGCGCTCCAGATCGAACGGCCCGCCGGGCGCCAGCCGGATCATGAAGAAGGCGATGGTGACGATAACGAACATCGTCGGCACGGCGCCCAGCAGGCGCCGCAGCACATAGGTGAACATTAGAAGAAGCTCCGTCGCATCGGACGCTTGCAGCCGAACCGGTCAACCCGGTCCGGCCGCATCAATGGTTCAGTTCTCGACGGAGAGCCAGCGCGTTGCGTGCTGGTTCATGATGTTGTCTTCCCAACCCTTGAGCTTGGGCGACACGAGCGCGGTCGACGAATAATACAGGATCGGAATGGCCGGCACTTCCTTCAGGAACAGCTCCTCGGCCTGGCGCAGGATCTTGGACCGGGCGGCCAGATCGGTCGTCGTGGCGGCTTCCGCCATCAACTTGTCGTAGTCGGCATTCGACCAGCGCGGATAGTTGAAACCGAGATTGGCGCTTTCGAACAGGAACAGGAAGTTCTGCGGATCGGAATAATCGCCGATCCAGCCGGCACGGGTCAGGTCGAAGTCGCCGTCGTTCTTCATGTAATCGAAGTAGCCGGTGCCTTCCATTTCCACGATCGTCGCGTTCACGCCGATATTCTTCAGCATGTCGGCCACCGCCGTCATCGTGTTCTTGTGGTTTTCACCAGTGTTGTGGCGCAGCTCGACGGTCAGACTGCCTTCCTTGACGCCGGCTTCTTCAAGCAGCTTCTTGGCCTCGTCTTCGCGGTCCAGAATGTCCTTGTCCTTGTAGGGCAGGAAGACCGGGTCCGGATAATTGTCGATGCCGGGCGGCACGATCGAGTATCCCGGTAGCATGGATTCGCGCCAGATTTCCTTGGCAAGGAAATCGCGATCGATCGCCATGGACAAAGCCTGGCGCACACGCGGATCGGCCAGCTTTTCCTTCTTCACCTTCACCGGCAGATAATAGGAGCCGAGGTAAGGCGCGATATGGAGCTGATCGCCCAGCTTCTCCTTCATGTAATCCATCTGCGCATTGTCGATGTCCGAGCAGGACAGAACTTCGCCAGCCTCGAAGCGGCGCAGGCAGGTCGCGCGCTCTTCGAACGGAATGTAGTTCACGACGTCGATCTTCACGTTGGCCGCGTCGTGGAAGTTCGGGTTCTTGCGCATCACGATCTTGTCGTTCGGCGTGAACGCTTCCAGCATATAGGCGCCGTTGGACACCATATTGCCGGGCCTAGTGTACTGGTCGCCGAATTGTTCAACCGACTTCTGATGCAGCGGGAACGAGGCCTGATGCGTGAGAAGCTGCAGGAAATAAGGCGTCGGCGCATTCAGCTTGATCTCGAGCGTATGATCGTCGATCGCCTTGGCGCCAAGATCCGCAGCCTGCTTCTCGCCCTTGTTGATCGCTTCCGCATTGACGATCGGGTAGAGCATGTTCGCATACGGCGCGGCCGTTTTCGGGTCCTGAATGCGCTGATAGGCAAACACGAAATCGCCGGCTGTCACCGGGTCACCGTTCGACCATTTGGCGTCGTTGCGCAGCTTGAACGTGTAGGTCAGGCCGTCCTGCGAAATCTCCCAGCTTTCCGCAACGCCGGGAACAACCTCGGCCTTGGCGTTGGGCACGACGAGCCCTTCATAAAGGTCGCGCATCAGATTGGCCTCGGGGATGGTCGAGGTCTTGTGATGATCGAGCGTGGTGGGATCGGTGTCGTTGCCGCGATTGTAAACGACTTCCGCCTGAGCGGTTGCCAGCATCGGTGCGGCGGTGAGCAGGACGGTCGCGAGGCACGTGGCGCTCAGAAGCGACTTCATCATGGTACTTCCCCTTTTTGTTCCGGCCTCATGACAAGGCTGCTGACAGGCACAATAAACGGGATGATCGCTTGGTCCAGCCGCAAATCTGCTAACGCACGGTCAAAGCGTCGCGCATGGCACTTGGCCGACCCGGAAAAGACGATCCCACTGCCCCGCCCGCAATTCCATTTTGACACCGGAATCCACGCCAGCTACGTTAACCACGAATCAAGGGATGTTGGTTGAAGCGCCTGTTGCGGAGGGGTTCGCAGGAGGCGCTAAAAACTGGGTTAGCGGTGTTTGTCGCGACCATCCGGGACTTCGGTTTCGTTCCCGCGTTCGCCGGTGGCTTATCGCCATGAAGCCGGCTGTGTTTCCCGCGTAAGACTGTGTGTCGAGCTGAGTTGGCGTGGCCTTCCGGATGCGCTCGAACCGGTGTGTCTGAACGATTTTGACGAGATTTGGTCATGCCTGTCATGGCCCAGGGAGGGATTCGATCAACGATGAGTGCTGCACTTCACGCTTCTTCCGGTGCGCTGGCGATGCCGTCGACCGTTCAGGACGCGCGGCGCGACCTCGTTGAACTGATGCACCAGATCTGCAGCGACATCCGCGCGGATCGCTACATGCTGATCGACCTGACCGCGCGTGCCGGCGAGAAAGCGCGGATCGTCGCATCGAACTGGATCTATGACGCGATCGACCTGATCGGCCTCGATCTCATTGTGCGCGTGGCCGTGCGCAATCCGGTTGAAGCGCAGGCGCTTCCCGCCCCCGTCGAAGCCGAACTTCTCGCCGGCTACGGCCATGTCGATCTGATGGGTATTCCCCTGCGCGCCGGAAGCAAGCGCTATGCCCTGCTTCTCTCAGCCGAAGCGACGGGACGGCTCGTGACGCGCGCGGTTTCCAAGGTCGAGCTGCTTTGCGGCTATGCCCTGTCCATGCTGGCCGGCAAGCTCGGCACGGCATCGAACAACGATCCGCTCACCGAACGCGAGCGCGAATGCCTGTTCTGGGTTGCCGAGGGCAAGACCACGGAAGAAGTCGGTGTCATTCTCGGCGTGTCCACCAGCACCGCCAACAGCCATCTCACCAATGCCATCCAGAAGCTCGGCGCCCGCAATCGCGCGCTGGCGATCGCCACCGCGATCCGGCACGGATTGATCTGACGATGTATCTCGGCTCCTTCCATTCCGGCACGCGCTTCTCCATCGCGACCCCGGCTGCCACAGCAGCCTATATGCCGATCCTGGCCGAACTGCTGGAACTGTCGGAAGATCTCGGCGCCTCGGATTTCAGCCTCCTGTCGGTGACATCGGGGCGAACCGGCAAGCTGACCCCGTTGATGGATTCCGCCTATCCCGATGCCGCATCGCTGAGCCAGCAGCTCGTATCGGATGCGCCGGCCGCCCTTGTGCGGCACACGATGTCTTCAACCATCATCGCCTGGTGGGCCGCGTCCGATCATCCGGCCGCCACCCGCTTCGAGCGCCTGCGCTGGGCTGCGCAAACCACCCCGCTCGGCAAATCGCGCGCCGGTCTGGTGATGCCGCTTCATGCCAACCGCGCCGATTACGGCATGCTGGTTCTGACCGGCCCGGATTTTTCCGTCGACGACGAACGCCTTGCCAGCGCCCACATGCAGGCGCTCGAGCTGTTCGGCCGGCTGATCGCGCTACGTGTCAAGGACACCGACGGCCAGCCCAAACTGTCACGCCGCGAGCTGGAATGCCTGCGCCTGACAGCCGAAGGTCAGACCAGCGAGGAGATCGCCGCCGGGCTTGGCCTCTCCATCCACACCGCCAACACCTATCTCGGTAATGCCACGCAGAAGCTCGACGCCGTGAACCGCATGCATGCGGTGGCGAAAGCTCTTCGTCTCGGCCTGATCGACTAGAGACGGTGTTCCACCGCCGAAACACGCGGCGGTGACTTGCGAATGCGGGCTTGTTCGATCATCGCCGCCAGATTGCGCGTGTTCTCATCCGCATCCGGCGTCGGCTGGTCGAAGGAAACATAGGTCACCTCCACGCCCGCTTGTTCGTCTTCCAGCCTCAGCGTGAAGTAAACGGTTGCGCCGCGCGGCCGCAATTCGAGATCGAGCTTGATCTTGGGCACTTCACCCCAGTTTACGACCGCCTCCCCGCCATGGCCGAGCTTCAACGTGCCCGGCATGAAGTAGAGCTCGGCGGCGGATTCCACGATGTCGGCGATCGAGGCGAACTGTTCGAAGCGCAGGAAAGCAAGGTAATCGGCGACATCAACCATGCGCAATTCAGCGACGACTTCGCTGATCGCGTTGGCGACGATGATTTCCCGTGCTTCGGAATGATCTTGTCGGTTCATGGTCGCGCAACAACAGGTTTCTTGTTGGTGATGATGCGGACAAGAGCCGCGGCCGCTTGGAGAACCGCGACGGAGTTAAGGTATCCACCGAAACTTGTTTGAGCATGGATCACGCGAGCACGATGTTCTCGGTGAGCAGCCGTTGGCTAAAGTTTGAACGAAAGCGTTAAGCTTTAGGGGATTGGTGACTTTTCTGTGCCACAACAATCGGTGCGGGACCTCTCTCGCGGAAGCTTCCACTTGGGCGGCACATGACCAACGCTACCACAGAGATCGCCGTCAAAACTCCGCGCTTCGTACCGGTGGAAGTGCGACTTCGCAGCCCGGTGGTTACTCAGTCGAGTGATGCTGCAGCCGGTGCAATCTCGCTCCGCTTAAAGGCTTTGCAGCGTCAACAGCGCACGGCGATCGAGGCACTTTCGCTCAACAATGCCCCCACCCAGTCAATCCTGGCGCTCTTCCGCTGAATCTGTGGTCTGACGGCCACAGTAATTTTGAGGAGGGGCGGTTGGACGAGGGCTGGCAGCACATTGCTGAGCCGAGCACATACAGCCTTCAAAGCCTTGCAGAACAAGGCTTTCAGCCTGACCGACGCGATGCGCCGGAAAGCCCGTTAACCATTTAAGTCACGGGACTCCCAAGATCATCCTCATAAGAACTCGTACTGTCAGGGATTCTACGCAGTCGGTACCCGTTGAACAGCTCATGACGGAGCTGATTCGGGGGCTGCACGATGATCGTGATTGTTGATGAACGAGACCTGGTTAAGGAAGGGTATCAATCGCTCTTCAACAGGGAAGGCATCGCAAGCGCCGGTTTCCGATCTGCAGAATTCGGCGACTGGGTCGAGAGCGTCGCACCCTCCGATCTGAAATCCGTCCGCGCCTTCCTCATCGGTGAATGTTCCGAAGACAAGGTGTCGCCCCGCGCCATCCGCAGCCGCACCGCGGCACCCGTGATTGCGCTCAGCGAGCATCATTCTCTGGAAAACACGCTTCGCCTGTTTGAAACGGGCGTCGACGACGTGATCCGCAAGCCCGTCCATATTCGCGAAATCCTGGCCCGCATTGCTGCCATCCGTCGCCGCGTGCAGGACGATGTGGTGAGCTACACCGAAGTCGGCCCGATGCGCATCTATACCGATGGCCGCGATCCCGAGATCAATGGCGCGCCCCTGCCCTTGCCGCGCCGCGAGCGTCGCATTCTGGAATATCTGGCGAGCAATCGCGGCCGCCGGGTGACCAAGTCGCAGGTTTTCAATGCGATCTACGGCCTGTTCGACGATGCCGTCGAAGAGAATGTGGTGGAAAGCCACATCTCCAAGCTGCGCAAGAAGCTGCGCGAAAAGCTCGGCTTCGATCCCATCGAATCCAAGCGTTTCCTCGGCTACCAGTTGATGGCTTGAACACCGGGAAGCCAACAGCTTCGCACAAGCGCCTTTCGCCATTGTGACGGTGGAAGCGCTTGCCGGATCGGCCTGACGCCAGCACAGAAGCCGATGTACCAATTCAGCTATGCCGACATTCCAGCCGACACGATAGCCGATGCGCGTGATCGCGAACGGCAACTGTTGTCGCGCTCCATCGAGCTTCTTCAGGACGCGCGTGAGGCCGGCCCGCGATCGCGCCAAGCGGTTGAAGCCGCCTTGTTCGTGCACCGGATCTGGACGAGCTTCGTCGGCGATCTCCAGGCACCAGAAAACTCCACGCCGCAGGACCTGCGCGATCATCTGATTGCAGTTGGCTCCTGGCTCATGGCCGAGTCCGAGGCGCTGCGGTTGGGACGCTCCGCCGACATTGACGGCCTGATCGACGCGTCGAGAACCATCAGGGACGGACTGAATTGAAAAGCCGATTGAAGATCGCGCTGAAGCCCGGCGAAAAGATCTATGTCAACGGCGCGGTGATCAGCGTCGACCGCAAGGTCTCGCTGGAATTCCTCAACGACGTGCAGTTCCTGCTGCAAAACCACGTCATGCAGGCCGACGATGCGACATCGCCGCTGCGCCAGCTTTACTTCATTGTCCAGATCATCCTGATGAACCCGGAAGGCGCGGATCAGGCCCGCACCATGTTCGGCAAGACGCTGCCGGTTCTGCTCGAAACGTTCCAGGACGATGAAACGCTTGCTAGGTTGAAAGACATCGACCGGATGGTCGGCAACAACCAGATCTACGAAGCCCTGCGCGCAATCCGCACCCTGTTCCCGCAGGAAGACGCCTTGCTCAACAAAGCCGTTCCGCGCATGGACGCCATACACCTGCCCGCCGCGGCGGAATAAAAAAAGCCCGCCATCGCGGCGGGCTTTTTGGTCGGTTCGAATTGCTTACAGCTCGGGGCAACCGCGCTCATTGGCAAAGCGCATCGTTTCGGTGCGGCCACGGCGGGTTTCACCTTCAACGGTAATGCTGCGCGGGGTTACGCGGATCACTTCCACGTCGCGTAGACCTTCGTCACGGGCTGCTGCGCGGGCTTCGCGCTCCGAGCAACCACCGCGTGGCGGCGGGCCACGGCGATCGCGATCGCGGTCACGATCGACCGGACGCACGCCATTCGGTCCAATTTCCAGCTGAATGCCCTGTGCGGAGGCAAACGACATGCCCCCTACGAGCGAGCCAGCCGTCACTGCGAGTGCCAGACCCGCGGATGTCAGAACCTTACGCATCTTCTTCTCCTTCGCGACCACGTCGCTCATTGATCATCGTCGCAATAAGTCTTCACAACGAAGACTGTTCCCGAACATTAGTTCGTTCTGAAACTTTGAAGCTCGCAATTTCTGCTTCGCACGCACTGCAATTGTCACGTTGACGTAAACGGAAGCGGTCCATACATCTCGGCAGGGCTTAGATGCCCACCATCCCGAGGAGAGATTGATGACCCTGCAGGAAATCGCAGCACAGCTGCAAACCCGCGTTGCCGATGCCGATTTCGACAAGTCCGTGAAATTCGTGCTGGGCACCGAGGGCGTGATCGTGCTCGACGGCGGTAAGGTCACGACCGAAGACGCGCCGGCCGATTGCACGATCACCATATCGCGCTCCAATTTCGAAGACCTCGTCGCCGGCGACCTCAGCCCAACAGCCGCCTTCATGTCCGGCAAGCTCAAGGTAGACGGCGACATGTCCGCCGCCATGGCACTCAGCCAGCTGCTTTAAGGGCAGGATTGTGCGTCCTTCGAGGCTCGTCCGACTGGCTTGCCTCGACACCTTCGCACCCGCGCGGGCTCGCAGCTCAGGATGAGGAGCGTTGCGCCTGGTGACGAGTGTTGTGCCACTCACATCTGCATTCCGCACCTGCGGATACGGATAAGGATCATCCACGCAGCAACATCCGCAGCTTAGCGGCACCCCTATCCGCTTCGTCATCCTCGGGCTTGACCCGAGGATCCATGCCGCAGCGATCAAATCCAGATCCACGCTCGACAATTAACAAGCAGGTGAGAGATCATCGGGACGGGCTGAAAGGCCGCAGCGGTTCAGGCATGGATCCTCGGGTCAAGCCCGAGGATGACGAAGCATCATGGTCCTCCTGCGTGAACGGAGCAGACACAACAGTCCTCATCCTGAGGTGCGAGCGCAGCGAGCCTCGAAGGAGGCACTGCCGTTCATCATCAGCGACAAGCGTTGCCGTTCACCCAGCCCGAGCCACAACCTCGCTCACCTTACGGCCGGATGCCTTCAGCGTACCCTTCGCACCATCGAGCCATCCTTCAACCAGTTCCAGCGCAAGGAAGCGGTGGCGCTCATAAGGGCCCGGCATAGCGAGGTCGCCGGTCTTGGCGGCGGAAAAGCCGAAGCGTTCGTAGTAGCCGGGATCGCCGACAAGCAGGATTGCACAGTGGCCGAGGCGGGTGGCCTCGGTGATGGCTTGGCGCATGAGGGCGGAGCCGATGCCGCCGGATTTGGTGCTTGGCTCGACGGCAAGCGGCCCGAGCAAAAGCGCCTGCACGCCGTCGCCCAGGCGCACGTTCCACAGCCGCACCGTACCGACCAGTTGATCCGCTTCGTCGCGTGCAACCAATGCTAGACCCTCGGCCGGCTTGCGGCCGCGGCGCAGCTTTTCGGACGACTTGCGCTTGCGATTGGCGCCCATGGCCAGGTCGAGCAGGGCTTCGCGCGAAACAACATCGCCCAGCCGCTCGGCGCCAAGTGTGAAGGCCGGGCGGGCGACGGGACGGTGATCGACCTCGGGAAGAGCGGTCTGGATGAGGGCGTCAAAGGACGCTTGGAAAGCAGTGTTGGTGTTCATGGTATTTCACGATCAAGCGAGCGAAACACCTGGCGCACCGATCCGTTGCGAGATCGGCCGCCGCAGGTATGGATTGTGAAGGATGTTACAGGCGGGTGATCGACCCGCCTGCTTTGGCTTACGAAAGGCTCAGATCACGTAGGATCGGAGCGGCTCGAAGCCGTTGAACGCCACCGCCGAATAGGTGGTGGTGTATGCGCCGGTGCCTTCGATCAGCACTTCGTCACCGATCGTCAGCGACAGCGGCAGCGGGTACGGCGTCTTCTCGTAAAGAACGTCGGCACTGTCGCAGGTCGGGCCGGCGAGCACGCAAGGCGCAACCGCATCGCCGTCGCGCGGCGTGGCGATCGGGTAGCGGATGGCCTCGTCCATCGTTTCGGCCAGACCGCCGAACTTGCCGATGTCGAGATAAACCCAGCGCACGTCGTCAGTGTCGGACTTCTTCGAGATCAGCACGACTTCCGACTTGATGACGCCCGCATTGCCAACCATGCCACGGCCCGGCTCGATGATCGTTTCCGGGATCTGGTTGCCGAAATGCTTGGACAGCGCCTCGAAGATCGCCTGGCCGTATGCCTTCGCAGCCGGCACGTCCTTCAGGTAACGGGTCGGGAAACCGCCGCCCATGTTGACCATCTTCAGAACAATGCCTTCGCGCGCCAGCGTTTCGAACACCATCTTGGCATCGCCGAGCGCCTTGTCCCACGCGCCGAGATCGCACTGCTGCGAACCGACATGGAAGGACACGCCGTAGGAGTCGAGGCCGAGCGACTTGGCGTGACGCAGAACGTCGACAGCCATCGCTGGCACGCAGCCGAACTTGCGCGACAGCGGCCATTCAGCACCCTCGCCATCGGTCAGAACGCGGCAGAACACGCGGCTGCCGGGAGCAGCACGGGCGATCTTCTCGACTTCCTCGACGCAATCCACGGCAAACAAGCGGATGCCATGCGCATAGGCACGCGCAATGTCGCGCTCCTTCTTGATCGTGTTGCCGAAGGAAATGCGGTCAGGCGTGGCACCGGCGTCAAGCGCCATTTCGACTTCCGCCACGGAGGCGGTGTCGAAGGAGGAGCCGAGCTGGGCCAGCAGGCGCAACACTTCCGGAGCCGGGTTTGCCTTCACGGCATAGAAGATCTTCGAGTCCGGCAAAGCGCGCTCGAAGGCATGGAAATTGTCTTCGATAACGTCGAGGTCGACCACGAGGCAGGGACCGTCGGGACGTCGGGTAGCGAGGAAGTCGATGATGCGCTGTGTAGCCATGAAACTCTCCATCGGCGCACCCTTCTTCAGGATGCACTCAAGGCTGCGCTGCACGGGCCAAGCAGGCCTCGTTCAAACGCGGTGGACAAAGGCGCGACCGCTCTTTCTGGCACCAGCCGGTGGAGACCCCGGAACCAGAACAACGTATCACACGGCGATGAGCAGAGAGCCGCCCGGCTCAAGCTCGCTTTGTCTGCCTTGGCTTGGATGGGAGTGTCCCGTTCCGCACTGCCGGCAATGAGGGTGTGCCTCTTTGTTTAACCCCGGATATGGACAACCGAGGGGTAACCAGAAAGGCCCGCACCGTCGTTGCTTCAAGGCGTCCTCGGATCGGCGGTTGGCCGCTGAACCGACCGGGCTCGTTACTTCCCGGTTACCTGCCCTTGCCTCGCCATTTCGAGGTTCGGGGGACGCCCACAGGCACGTGCGACTTTGGGCAAGCGCGGATATAAGGAGAGCCTTCGTCACAATCAATCGGAAAAATCCCGCTGGTTGAAAAAGTTCGAAAGCAGGACGATGTTGGCGTCATTGTATCCGGAGCTTGAACGATGACGGACATCCAAGACGGCGTGAACGCCTTCATGCCGAACACGCAAGTCATTGTTCCCAATAGCCAAAATGGACCTCTTTCTGGACTGAGCTTCGCCGTCAAGGACATCTACGATGTTGCTGATCTGCCGACCGGCGGCGGCAATCCGGTGAAGCTGGCTGAGTCGCAGCCAGCAAAAATCACTGCGCCGAGCGTTCAGACGCTGCTCGATGCCGGCGCGCGATTCGCGGGCAAGACGCAGACAGACGAACTCACCTTCTCCCTGATGGGGCAGAACGCGCATTATCCCGAGCCGGTGAACAGCGCGGCACCCGATCGCGTGACCGGCGGATCGTCATCCGGCTCGGCGGCTGCGGTAGCGGCCGGACTGGTGGATTTTGCGCTGGGATCGGACACGGGCGGGTCGATCCGCGCGCCGGCAAGCTTCTGCGGCCTGATCGGCCTGCGGCCGACCCATGGACTGATATCGCTGGACGGCGCAATGCCGCTGGCGCCGAGCCTCGATACATTCGGTTGGTTCGCGCGGGATGCCGCGACCTATGAGCGGGTTGCCGATGTGCTGCTTGGAACCGAGTCACCTGCACAGACATGGCGGCCGCTCCGGCTCGGCGCACTCGATACGCTGGTGCTCGGGTCAGCTGAAGCGGATGAATATGCGCGGATGGTCGAGATTGCGGCTCACCCAATCGGCACACCGAGCTTAGCCCCACCCCTCTCCATCTCGCCGGAAGCGCTTTATTGGACCTTCCGCAAGATCCAGGCCTTCGAGGCCTGGGAGGTGCATGGGCCATGGATTTCGTCCGGCGAGCGCGGTCTTGGGCCGGGCGTGAAGGAGCGCTTCGAATACGGCCAAACCATCACGCGTGACGTCTACGAAGCGGAAAGCACAAAGCGCGAAGCATTCCGCGACGAGCTTGCCGCGCTGCTTGGCAACGATGGCCTGCTGGTTCTGCCGACTGTGCCGGGCGCAGCCCCCTTGAAGGCTGCTACCTTCGACGACATCCAGGCCTATCGCGAGCGCGCGCTGCAGCTGCTGTGCCTTTCGGGCATGTCCGGTTTTCCGCAGATCACCATACCGCTGGGAACCGTGGAGGGCGCGCCGTTCGGCCTGTCCTTGATCGGGCCAGCCGGCAGCGACCACCAGTTGGTTTCGCTGGCGCGCCACATCCTCGAACACAAAGGCTGACGTTGATGGACACCCTCACCCGTATGCGGGCCTTTATCGATGTGGTGGAAGCGGAGGGCTTTTCGGCCGCCGCGCGCAAGATCGGGCGATCCAAGGCGCTGCTGTCCAAATATGTGCGCGAGCTCGAAGACGAACTCGGCGCGCTGTTGCTCAACCGCACGACCCGGCAGTTTTCCATGACGGAGGCCGGGCACACCTACTATCAGCGCGCGGCCGAGATCGTGCGCGAGATCGACAGCCTGTCGGACACCGTGCGCGAAAGCTCCGGCGATGTGCGCGGCCGCATCAAGATGTCGGCGCCCCGCACCTTTGCCGATGCGGCAATTGGGCAGTCTCTGGTGGATTTCGCCAAGGAGAACCCGCAAATCACGCTGGAAATCAGGCTGGACGACCGCTTCATCGATCTCGTGGAAGAAGGCTTCGATCTTGCGATCCGCATCACGCGACTGGAAAGCTCATCCTTGATCGCGCGCCGCCTGGCACCCTTCACGACGCGGCTTTGCGCTTCGCCGGCGCTGATCGAGAAACACGGCATTCCGCAAAAGCCGCAAGATCTCAGCAACCTGCCCTGCATCATCGACACCAACACGCGCTACCTGTCCTCCTGGCCGTTCTGCAACGAAGCGGGCGAAACGATCAGCGTTGCTGTGAGCGGGCCAATGGAGGTCAACAGTCCGCTCGCCAGCCGAGCGGCGGCGATCTCTGGTTTGGGCTTCGCGCTTCTGCCGGATTTTGTGGCAGCGCCTGCGATCGAGGACGGCACGCTGGTGTCGGTGCTGCAAGACCGCATCCCGCGCGACGGCGGCATCTTCGTGGTCTATCCGCATCGCCGCTATCTGCCGGCCAAGGTCCGCGCATTGGTGGATTTTCTGGCGGTCTGGTTCAAGGCGCACGAAGCCCGGCTGTAAGTGGAAAGGCTGAAGCGAGTTTGCGGCGTTAAGGGGGGCTCGTCCCACTTTCGCCGAACTCCTCGGCACAGTGGCGCCATCAACGGGAGCCGACGATGCGCCTTTCACGACGTTGCGTCACAAGCCTGGCTGTTCTCGGCGCGCTTGCGGCTTCCACCTCGCCGGCCCGCGTGCATCCGCACATCTTTGCCGAAGCGCGGCTCGATGTCGTGATCGGCCCTGACAACAAGGTTCATTCCCTTCAGCATGTCTGGCGCTTCGACGATTTGTTTTCGAGCACGGTGCTGGTCGAGTTCGATACCAACAAGGATCTGAAGCTCGACCACAAGGAACTCGAGGAAGTCGGCAAGACCGTCCATGAATCGCTGGCCGAATACAACTATTTCCAGGTCGTCACGCAAGACGGCAAGGACGTGAAGATGGTGGCACCCGACAAGCTGATCGCGACCTTGGAAGACAACCAGTTGATCATCCTGTTTGAATCCAAGATGGCCGAGCCCCTGCCCCTGAAAGGCAAGCTGGACTTCGGCGTTTATGACCCGACCTTCTATACCGCGATCGATTTCGTGGATGATGCCAATATGGCGGTGCAGAACCTGCCGCCGGCCTGCGCGCGCGAAGTGATCCGCCCGGACCCGGACGAGGCCATCGCCGCCAATCAGTCGAGCCTGACGGATGCGTTCTTCAACGATCCGACCGGTACCGATCTCAGCAAGATCT
The DNA here is from genome assembly GCF_014652875.1 of Tianweitania populi. GTDB lineage: Bacteria > Pseudomonadota > Alphaproteobacteria > Rhizobiales > Rhizobiaceae > Tianweitania > Tianweitania populi. The sequence goes on from NZ_BMZQ01000001.1 coordinate 1,852,772, forward strand.
TTGCGACCCGCCTTGAACTGAACTGCAACGCCGCTGGATAACCGCATGAAGAAGAGCGCTTTGCGCGCGACTTTCGCGCTGATCGCCGTCGCATATGTCATGACCCACTTCCTTGGCCATGCACATGCGCAAAGCTCGCTGGGCATCGGCACGGCCGAGCCGTCCATGGCGCCGACCGGTTTCTTCGCTCGTTTCTTTCAATGGGTGAACGCCTACCAGCAGAGCTTCTATCGCTCTATGACGGTGGCACTGAAGGGCATGCGCGAAGACGGCTCGCAGCTCTGGCTGCTGATCGGCCTGTCCTTCGCCTATGGCATCTTCCACGCGGCCGGCCCCGGCCACGGCAAGGTGGTCATTTCCTCCTATATGCTTGCCAACAACGTAGCGCTGCGGCGCGGCATCGTGTTGTCGGTCATTTCCTCGCTCTTACAGGGCCTTTCCGCCGTCGTGGTGATCGGCACCGTGTTCCTGTTCCTGCGCGGCACGTCGATCTCCATGACCAAGGCGACCTGGTTCCTGGAAGTGCTGAGCTTCGCCATGGTCGCCGCTTACGGCGCCTGGCTTCTGGCTCGCAAGCTGCGCCGCTTTTTGCCCGCCCTCATGCCGCGCCCGGCAATGGCTACCAGCGGCGGCGCGCCCATTCACGACCTGTTCGACACGCAGCCGGCCTGCGAAACGCCTTCGGTGATGAAGCGCAGCGCCACCGCGACCACCGGATCGATGTTCAGCGCCAGCGAGGCCACGGCTGAGCGCATGGAAGTCTGCCGCGATTGCGGCCAGATGCATGCCGTCGACCCCGCGCAACTCGAAGGCGAGCGCTTTGATCTGCGCGCGGCCTGGGCCGCGATCATCGCCGTCGGCCTGCGCCCCTGCTCAGGCGCGCTGATCGTTCTGACCTTCTCGCTGCTGAATGGCTTGTGGTTCGGCGGCATCGTGTCGGTTTTCGCCATGGCGCTCGGCACGGCGATCACCGTGTCGCTGCTGGCAACCCTTGCCGTCGTGGCAAAGAACGTCGCGCTGTCGGTCTCCGGCGAAGGCTCGTTCGGGGCAGCCGTTCACACAACGATCGAGATCGCGGGCGCGGCGGCGCTGCTGCTCATCGGTCTAGTTCTGCTCGGCGCCAGCCTGTCAGTGTAGCCAGTCCTTCAATGATGTTCGTCGGGCCGCAGCGTCAGCACCGACACGCCGGAGGCCGTCACCGCAACCGTGTGCTCGAACTGGGCGGACAATGAGCCGTCGCGGGTTTTCACCGTCCAGCCATCGGCTTCCGTGCGCACGCTGCGCCGGCCGCGATTGAGCATCGGCTCGATGGTGAACACCATGCCTTCGCGCAGCGCCATGCCCGTTTCCGGCTTTCCGAAATGCAGGATCTGCGGCTCTTCATGCATCTCGCGGCCAATACCGTGGCCGCAAAACTCGTGCACCACGGAATAGCCGTTGCGCTTGGCGTGGCGCTCGATGGCATAGCCGATATCGCCGAGGCGGGCACCAGGGCGAACGGTCTGGATACCCTGCCACATCGCATCATAGGTCGTTTGCACCAGCCGCCTGGCAGCGGGGTTCACCTCGCCGACCCGATAGGTCTTGCTGGAATCCGCAATGAAGCCGTTCTTTTCCAGGGTAATGTCAAAGTTGACGATGTCGCCGTCGAGCAGCACATCGGTTTCGGAAGGCACGCCGTGGCATACGACCTCGTTGATCGAGGCATTCAGCACGAAGCCGTAATCATACTGGCCCTTGCTCGCCGGCCGCGCCTGAAGATCATGCGTGATGAAATGCTCCACCATGTCGTTGATCTCGAGCGTCGACTTGCCGAGAAGCGGTGTGCGGTCGATCAGCGCGAAAACGGAGGCGAGCAGCCGCCCGGACTGCGCCAGCAGCGCCAGCTCATGAGGCTGCTTGGTCATGAGTCGAGGGCCGCCGGCGCTGGTGCCGTAACGCCAGCCGAACTCAGCTCGCGCGCCATGATCTCGGTGAAAGGAAGCGTCGGATTGGTCTCACACAGCATGCCGACCCTGATCCAGTAAGCCGCCTGCGCATTGATCGATCGGCACGATACCTTGCTGACGCGGCGCAGCTGCTCGTGCAGCTCATCATCGATGTTCACGATGCCCATCGCCTCATCCATATATGGTTCATATATGGATGATCTACACGGCATGTATGAGGAAGCTAAGAGGCGCTAGGCCCCTCTTAGGAAGTTCAGCGTCCCGATTGCCTGCGGCTGCGCAGCCAGAACACACCGAAAAAGGCCAGAACGAAGCCGACGGCGATGATACCGGCCGCCGCGGTGGAATAGCTGCCGACCGCCAGCATGATCTTGGGCAGCAGAAAGGCGCCGACGCCGAAAACCAGCAGGAAGATAGCCGCGGCCAGCACGGGGCCGCGATTTTCGGGGGCAATCATTTCCGGTCCTTTCGGGCGAGCCGCAATCAGTGCGCGTGGGCAGCAGTGTCGGCGCAGGTGTCGCGTTCGGTTTCCACCGTCGCATGGGCGATGTTGTGCCGCTCGGCCAAGCGCTTCTTGACGGCACGCACAACGCTGGAAGGTTCGGCATCGTCCTTCAAGCAGGCATGCAGGGTCGCCATGTTGCGCGATCCATCCATCGACCAGACATGCATGTGATGCACCTCACGCACGCCGGAAATGCTGGTTTCGAGGTCGCGGATCACCGTGTCGCGGTCGAGCGTTTCGGGCACGCCCTCGAGCAGCACGGTTGCAGCGTCGCGCATCAGACGCCACGCCGTGGACAGGATCAGAACGGCCACGAGAACCGAGAGAATGGGATCGATCGGCGTCCAGCCGGTAGCCATGATGATCAGGGCCGCTGCGATCGCTGCAACCGAGCCAAGCAGGTCGCCGATCACATGAACGATCGCGCCGCGCATGTTCAAACTGTCCTGATCGCCGCCATGCAGAACGAAGAAGCCGATGATGTTCACCGCCAGGCCGCCGATCGCGACATAGAGCATCGGCCCAGCGAGAACGGGCGCGGGCTGGATGAAGCGGACAGCCGCCTCATAGATGATCCAGAGAGCGACGCCGAAGATCGCAATGCCATTGGTATAGGCGACCAGCGTCTTCACGCGACCCAGGCCGTAGGTATGGCGGGCATTGGCCGGCCGTTCCGCCAAATGAAAAGCGTACCAGGCCAGAGCGAGCGCAATGGAATCGGTCAGCATATGGCCGGCATCGGCCAGCAGCGCCAGCGAGCCGGTGACGAGACCGCCGATCGCTTCGGCAACCATGAAGCCGCCAGTAAGAACTGCCGCGATCAGCACCCGCTTCTTGTCGGTGGAGCCATGCACATGCGCGCCATGACCATGATGATGGCCGTGTCCGTGATGACCGTGGCTGTGGCCCCCGTGATCATGCCCCGCATGATCGTGATCGTGTTTCCCTTCGCCGTGAGGATGCGCCTCATGCGAATGGTCGTGGTGATCGTGGGCGTGCGCCATGGTCGTCGTCTCTGCTCAAACAGCCTTGTGCTGCATCTCGCCGAGCTTGCGCTTCTGTTTGCCGGCCGCGTCGAAGTTCTGGGGATCGAGCCAGGCATCATACGCAGCCTTCAAACCCGGCCACTCGCTGTCTAGCATGGAATACCAGGCCGTGTCGCGATTCTCTCCCTTCTGGATCATGTGCTGGCGAAAGATGCCTTCGAAGGTGAAGCCGAACCGCTCCGCCGCGCGCTTTGAGGGTTCGTTGTTGTTGTTGCACTTCCACTCATAGCGACGGTAGCCGAGGTCGAAGACATACTTTGCGAACAGATACATGGCTTCCGTAGCGCCCGGCGTGCGCGAAAGTTCCGGTCCCCAATAAATGTTGCCGATTTCGGCAACGCCGTTGACCGGGTCGATCCGCATCAGGCCCTGACGCCCCACCGCTTTGCCCGTTGTTTGATCTACTACCGCAAAGAACAGCGGATCTTCGCTCCGCGCGCTCTTATCGACCCACGCATCGAAGGCGGCGCGATCGGAGGCTGCTTCCTCGAACAGATAGCGGAAGCGCTCTTCGGAATGCGTGGCCTGTGAGGCCTCGAACAGGTCGTCGCCGTGCCGGGCGAGATCAAGCGGCTCCAAACGTACATAGCGGCCCTGAAGCACGATGCGCTCCGGCCGCGACTTGAGGGTCCAGTTGCTGAGGTCGGCCATGCTTCAAGCTCCACGAAAAGGCAGACCGAACCACTAATGCCGAACACGGCTGCGAGCGCTATGGCAAGCGTTGCGACTGATGAAGCCAGCAACCTGTCTCAGCCGCGCCCGATAAACGGCATCCTGGTAGCCATCACCGTCATGAACTGCACATTGGCTTCCAGCGGCAGGCTCGCCATATGCACGACGGCATCGGCGACGTGAGCGACATCCATCAGCGGCTCGGGCGCCAGCGTGCCATTGGCCTGCAAAATGCCCTTGCCCATCTGGTCGGTCATCTCGCTGGCGGCATTGCCGATGTCGATCTGACCGCAGGCGATATTGAACGGCCGGCCATCGAGCGACAGCGACTTGGTCAAGCCGGTGATGGCATGCTTGGTAGCGGTATAAGGCACTGAGCCCGGACGCGGCGCATGCGCCGAAATTGAACCGTTGTTGATGATGCGCCCGCCTTGAGGGTTCTGCCGCCGCATCAGCGCAAAGGCCGAACGCGCGCACAGAAACGCGCCGGTCAGATTGACCCCGACCACGGCGTTCCAGGTTTCGACGGGAATCTCGTCGATCGTTCCGCCGGCAGAAAAGATGCCTGCATTGTTGAACAGGAGATCGAGCCGTTTGAACCGGCTCTCGATGTCCTGAAACAGCGCCTCGACCGCACTGGCATCCGACACATCGCAGGCATGAACGAGCGTCGCGCTCCCCTCGCCTGCCAGCCGAGCCGTTTCTTCCAGTGCATCCCGGCGCCGCCCCGCCAGCACGATCGACCATCCGGCCTTTGCCAGCGCCAAGGCTGTCGCGCGGCCGATGCCGCTGCCTGCCCCTGTCACGAGCGCGACTTGGATCTGCGCCATTGTTCCCTCCTGCGAACCCATCTGGCTCATCGCGTCTTTGCTTTCGCCTCGTCAACTTCTATCAATCAAACATGAGTGCTTCGCCCGGTCGATCTTTCCATGAGTGAGCTTCTTTTTGCGACGGAAGGAAACCCCATTCCGGAGGGTACAACCGCCGGAATGCTCACCATGCGCGACGGCAAGCGCATCCGTTACGCGCTGTTCCGCACCGATATCCGGCCCATCCGCGGCACGGTCGTCACGCTGACGGGCCGCAATGAGTGTATCGAGAAGTATTTCGAGACAGTGCGCGATCTGCAGGCGCGCGGCTTCGAGGTCGTGACGCTGGATTGGCGCGGCCAGGGCAATTCCGACCGCATCCATCGCGATCGCGGGCGCGGCCATGTGCGCACCTTCCACCATTATGTCGACGATCTCGACCAGCTGTTTGCCGACGTCGTGCTACCGGACTGCCGCGCGCCCTTCTACATGCTTGCCCACTCCGCCGGCGCGCTGATCGCGCTGCTCGCGGCTCCCCGCATGGCGAACCGCATCCGCCGCATGGTTCTGTCCGCGCCGCTGATCACGCTGACCGGTTACACCACCACGATGCCGGCAGTGGGCCGCGTGTCGAGCCTGCTTTACTGGCTGGGGCTGGGCGGCATGTATCTCGGCAGCGGCCCGCGTCCGCGCGAAGCCGCACCCTTCGAAACCAACAAGGTCACCAACGACCTTGACCGCTATCGCCGCAACCAAGCGATCTATGCCGCCCATCCTGAACTGGCGCTGGGCGGCCCGACCGCCAGCTGGGTGCGTGCCATGACACGCGCATCGGCCGAGATCCAGGAACAAAGCTTCGTGTCGCGCATGCATATCCCGACCTTGTTCGTGGCGGCCGGTAACGACACGATCGTGTCCACCCGCGCGATCGAGCTTTACGCCCGCCGCCTGCGCTCCGGCTCGCTCCTGACGGTCGACGGCGCCAAACACGAGCTTCTGCAAGAGCGCGACACGTTTCGCGACCAGTTCATGGCCGCCTTCGACGCCTTTGTGCCGGGCACTGAGTAGGTCAGGACCGGATCAGATCCAGCGCCGCCGCATGCAACTCCGCTGAGCCCGCTGCGATCACATCGCCGCCGCCCTCGGCAGAGCCCCCGTCGAAAGTGGTGATGACGCCGCCCGCTTGTTCGATGATCGGGATCAACGCCACGATGTCGTAAGGCTGCAGGCCGGCTTCGATCACCAGGTCCACACTGCCCGCGGCCAGCATGGCGAAGGCATAACAATCGACGCCGTAGCGCGACAGGCGCACGCTGCCTTCCAGACGATCGAAGACCGCGCGCTTGTCACCCTTGAACATCGCAGGCGTCGTCGTGAACAAAGTGGCGTCGCCGAGGCTTGTCCCCTGTCGCGTCTTCAGCGGCCGGTTGCCGCCCGGTCCCTCATAGAAGGCACCGCTGCGGGTCGCATAAAACAGCTCGCCGGTGAAGGGCTGGCTCATCATGCCAGCCACCGCGTCGCCATTTTCCGTCAGGCCAACAAGCGTGCCCCAGACCGGCAGGCCGGAGATAAAGGCGCGCGTGCCGTCGATCGGATCGATCACCCAGATATGACGGCCGTCACCCTGCTTGGTGCCGTGCTCTTCGCCGAGAATGCCATGCTCGGGATAGGTCTCGCTGATCAGCGCAACGATGGCGCGCTCGGCTTCCTGGTCGGCCTCGGTGACCGGATCGAAGCCGGATGCCAGTTTGTTGCTGACGAGACCTGCCTGGCGGAAGCGTGGCAGCGTTTGCTCTGCGGCCGCCGCGGCCAGGCGGCGGAAAAAAGCTGCATACGTCATCAATCCCATCCTCTTTCACGGTCACTATGCCTATATTAGAGGCACTTGCGAAATCAGCTCATTTTATAGCTTGACGCTCTTAGCCGGCGCGCCTAGCGTGAGGGTGAGCAGATTTTCTGCTCATGCCCTCCTTGGGCGTTTCCTCCCTAGACTTCGACCGCATCGCACCCGTGATGCGGTCTTTTTTTATCTGGAAGGCCGCGCCGGTTCATTCCGCAGCAAGCGGCGTCGGCCAGATCAGCTCCGTCCACAATCCCATCAGCGTCGCGCAAAACCGCGTCAGGTCGTCTGCAAGGGGATCGAAGCCCGCCGTTTTCTGCAACGTCCGCTCATTCATGTAGAGGCCGCGATTGACCTCGATCTGGATGGCATGGACGCCATCGGCCGGCCGGCCGTAATGTTCGGTGATGAACCCGCCCGCATAGGGCCGGTTGTGCGCCACAGTGTAGCCCATGCCGGTCAGCAGCCCGATCACCGCTTCCGACAAAGGTGCGGCGGCCGCCGCGCCGAACCGGTCGCCAACGATGAAATCGGGCCGCGCACCATGGTCCCCCACCCGCACGCTGCCCGGCATCGAATGGCAATCCACCAGCACGGCCGTGCCGAACGCCGCCCAGGTGCGCGCCAGCAGCTCGGCAATCTGGTCATGGTAGGGCAGATAAAGATCTTCGATGCGGCCGGCCGCTTCCGCATAAGGCAGGCGGCTGGCATAGATCTCTTGCCCCTCGGCAACCAGCTTCGGCACCGTGCCGAGCCCGCCAGCCACCCGTGCGGAGCGCACATTGGCCTGGGGCGGCAGCTGTTCGCGAAACATCTTAGGGTCGAGCTCGAACGGCTCACGATTCACATCCAGATAGGCGCGCGGAAAATGCGCGTGCAGCAGCGGTGCGCCGAGGCCGACCACGCCGCCAAACAGTTCCTCAACAAAGAAATCTTCCGAGCGCCGGATTGCCGAGGCATCGAGCCGTGTCATCGCCATGAACCGCGGCGGATAGAACCGGCCGCTATGGGGCGAGTTGAACACGAAGGGGGCATCATGCGAAGCGGGCTGTCTCAGCGTAAAGGCGCCGGCCGGAAAATCCTTGGTAGCCGTCACCCTCTAAAACTCCGCCGGACAGCGCGCAGCACTGCCCCTGTTTACGCCCTTATTCATAGCCGATGACCGTGCCACGCGCCCCTTGCCCTGTCCAGCGCGAGAGCAACAGGCTTGGAATTGAGCGGTTCCATTCACTGGATGTTTACCCTCCCGCCCGCATATCTCTACCATGGTTAAGACCCCGCTCCGGCGTGTGGTCGAGGATAATCGGACGGGCTCAATGAAACGCATTCTTCTTGCGGAAGACGATAATGATATGCGTCGGTTCCTGGTGAAGGCGCTGGAGCGTGCAGGCTATGACGTCAGCGACTTCGACAATGGCGCCAGCGCCTATGAGCGCCTGCGCGAAGAGCCGTTTTCCCTGCTTTTGACCGATATCGTGATGCCGGAAATGGACGGCATCGAACTCGCCCGCCGCGCCACCGAGATCGATCCCGACCTCAAGGTCATGTTCATTACTGGCTTCGCCGCCGTCGCGCTGAACCCCGACTCGAAGGCACCGCGCGACGCCAAGGTCCTGTCGAAACCCTTCCACCTGCGCGACCTCGTCAACGAAGTCGAAAAAATGCTCCACGCGGCCTGAGCCGCTTGCTTATCTGATGCTCGGACAACCCAAAGTCCCGGCATACCCTCTCGCCTGCACGTTGTTTGCCACCTTCCTGTAGGAAACAGGCGAACCGCCACAAAAGCGCGAGAACCTCACTTGACGACGCGGCGGCAAAATGGTGTAAGCCGCGCCACGGATGGGCGTGTAGCTCAGCGGGAGAGCACTACGTTGACATCGTAGGGGTCACAGGTTCAATCCCTGTCACGCCCACCATCCGGTTCCCCCACATTCTGAAAGTTCAAGCGCGCCACAGGTGCCGCATTGATTTGGTGCGTTTGGCTTTTCCTCATGTGGCAAGCAGCCTTCGCTAAGATCCTATTCCCGCACCGCTTCAACAAAAGAACTGGTTAGAACTCGGTCGGCGATCAACCATCGCCTCTCTCGCCGCAATCGCATCAGACCGCCGCAACCTCTCGTGGCAGCCAGCCCTGCAAGGCATCCCAGTCCGGTTCGAGTTCGGCAAAGCGCTCGAGACGCAGGGTGGAAAGATCGGCAAAGTCGCATTGGCCGTGCATGATCAACTGCATCAAGGCGCGACCGGTTGCCGGCGAAAGGCCGAAGCCGACGCCCGACATGGTTGCGACGGTGAGGTTTGCCCAAGGTTCGGGCTGGTCCAGTACCGGCCGGCCGTCCGGCGTGTTCTCGATAATGCCAGCCCAAGAGCGGATGACCTTGGCATGCGCTGCCTTGGGAAACAGCTGCGCCACGCGCTGCGCGATATTCCCCGCAAGCGGCGTGGACGGCCGGTTTGCCGTGGGCATCTCCTCCGTTTCCACCCATTCATGCGGCCCGCCGCCATAAGCGAGATTGCCGCGCAAAGTTTGGCGACCGTAAAGACCGGCTCCATCTGTGCCGCCGATCGGCATCAAGGGCAGCGGCTCGGTGACGATCATTTCCGCGCGCGCGGTACGCAGCGGGATCGCGACATCGAGCAGGCCAGCCAAGCGTCCGGTTTGCGGACCCGCGGCGATCAGCACGTGATCGCAGCTGAAGATGCCCTTGTCGGTTTGCACGCCGGTGACCCGGTCGCCCGCCGTGGTGAAGCCGGTGACAGCGACATGCTGGCGCAAACGGCCGCCGCGATCGGCCAGCGCCCAGGCATAGGCCTGCACGGTGCGATGCGGATTGGCATGCCCGCCGAAGTGATAGAGGTGGCCGGCATAGACGGTGTCGCCTGCAAGCGGAACGAGGTCGCGCACCTCCTTGGCATCGAGCGCATCGACCTCGAAGCCTTGCTGCTGCGAGTTGCGCACCGAACGCGAATAAAGCTCGAACTGCTGCGGCGACAGCGCCATGCGGATGCGCTTGGGTTGGAACTCGGTGGGATAGCCAAGAATCTGATCCATCATCGGCCACAAACGCTGTTCTTCGTTGAACAGTGGGCTTTGCGGATGGGTGCAACCGCCGCCATTGCGCCCCGACGCTTCCCAGCCCGCAACGCCGCGTTCCAGAACAAGAACATCGACGCCGGCGTCGGCCAGCCAGAAAGCCGTGCTCAGCCCGGTGACGCCGCCGCCGATAATGACAACGGAGGCGCCGGCAACTCTTTCATCCTCGCCTAGCCGTTCCGCCTGTTCACTCCGTGACATGGTCTGTCTCCCTGGCCAGGCTGGCGACCGTGTAGCGCTTCTCGATCTCCCAATAAGGCGTCCATTGCCGGGGCATGCCGAACCAGGAATCCCATTGTTCAGCCATCGCCGGATCTTCATGGGCCGGTGACAGATCCTGCAAGCTCAAGGGTCGCACGGGGCTGCGGTAAACGGCAAGCGACACGGCGCCCAGTTCCAGGTTCTCCTGCAAGGCCAGCATGGCCTGCACCTGCTCGCGGCAGCGCCGTCCCTGGCAATGGCCCATGCCCGCCCGTGTCAGGCGCTTGACCTGATCGGGGTTGGGTGGCCCCTCGCCCAGCAACTGCGTCAGGCTTTTTGGTTCTACCCACGCTGCTGCGTTGAGGTAGCGCGGCGGATGCACTTCCAGGATTTCGCGCGCCCATACATCCTCGCATTGGCAAACCGGCACATCATCGCGCAGCGTTTCCAGAACCGTTCTGACCCACTGCTTGCGGTAATAGCCGATGTCCAGCGCGGCGTCGGGAATGGTGGCCATTGTCGGTTCCTGATCGGAGCCAACGTCCTTCCCCAATGCGCCAAGGGCGGCATCGGCGGCGATCCTGCCTTCCCGGCGCGACACCCGCTCGTCCGCCGACTTCGTGCCCCAGATACCCGCGCAATCGCCTGCTGCGCGAACATTGGCGAGCGTCGTGCTTCCGCTGTCGCCCAGAACCGGCACGAAACCGCCGCGACTGCCATCGAAAATCGTGCGCACGCCTGCCGCTTGCAGCAGGTCAATCACGGGAACAGCACCCAATCCGAGCAGGATGCTGTCGCAGGCAATTTCCGTGTCACGCAAACGAATGCCGTGAATGCCGTTGGTGTCGAAACCTGCGCCCCGCACGGTTTCGCCGGTCAGGATGGGAATGCCGAGCGCTTCGATCCGCGCAACGAGGGTGGCGTCAGCAAAGGGATGATCGCCCTGCTCGACAATGGCCTTGATCGTCACGCCAGCCTTCACGAGGTCGATCACCGACAGCAGCGTTTCCGGCGTCGTGCCCAGAACCACCGCCGCCTTGCCTTCCAGCGCAGCATACAATGTGGCCAAGGTGGCGGCGGCGCTGATGCCCCCGACACCGGGTTGATCCCAGCCGTGAAAGGCCAGTCCCATATCGCGCCGGCCGGTAGCAACGATGGCCTGATCGAAGCCGATCAGCTGGCTGCCGCCATCGGCATCGGCCAGTCCGGCAATCGACCCCGGCATCCAATTGAGGTTGGCATGATTGACGAACAGGCCCCAGCACGCCGTTCCCAGCCTGATATCGACGCCCGTTTCGAACAGGTCGGCCAGTTCCGGCCGCGCTTCCAGCATGCGCTCGGTCATGGCGTTGCGGTTGCGGATCTGGCCGCCCATCAACCCGCCCCACAGTTGCGGCACGCTCTCGCCCATGGTCTCGAATGCCACCGGATTCTCGTCGACCAGCATCACGGTCGCGCCGCCGTCGATCGCTTGTTTCGCGGCAGCCAATCCGGCCGGTCCGGCACCCACCACCAGCACCTCGGTGCGCGAGGCTATGTCGAGCGTCTTGCCGGCGACGGAGCGGGGATCGAAGGTCATGGGATGGTCCGTTCCGCTGTTTCCTGAGAGGTTCAACGCTGCCGAAAGCTCAGATGAACTCGCGGATCATCGTTTCGAGGTCGTGCCAAAGGCTTTCCGCGAAGCCTCGGAGGACCATCAATTCGAAGCGGTCGGGCGCGATGCGAGTGATGTGGGTGGCGATGTGGCCGATCAGGGTTGTGGTCGCCGACCCGACTTCGAAATTGGCCAGGTCGATGCCGGTCCCCTTGGCCAGAACATCCTCAACCGCATCACCTTCGATCGCGATGCGAACGCGGCCGTGGCTCTGGTCGACAACGCTCAATTCAGGCCATTGAGCGGAAATTTCTGGCAGAAAACCGGAAGAAACCGGCTGATCTGCAACCCAAAACCGGTCAGCTGGCCCGTTTTTCCGGACAGAAAACCCGTATTTGTCCGCAATCTCCCCGCTTTTTCCTACCTCTGCCGGTGCACCGAGAACCTGCAGCACGGTCCCTTCCGGCAGCGGTGTAAGACGGATGCGCGCCCCGTTGATCGCCGTAACACCCGCCAGCGCGGCGCGATGGTGAAGTTGAAAATCAGGCATGGGGCTTCTCATCTGCCGCATGGAGGAAAACAGGATCGCAGATCCGGCCCGGCGTAAATTCGTTGTAAAGGCCGTTCCAGACCACGACCTCCTCGCCGTGCCGTTCAGGGCCGCGAATGATCAGTGCCAAGCCGATCGTGGACTGGAGATGCGGCGACCAGGCATTCGAGGTGACGTAGCCCTGATCGTTCTCCAGCGTCGCTGCAGCATCCTTGGACAGGATGTGCGAACCGGCCCGGAAACCCTGGGTCGGATCGAGCGGCAGCAGACCGGCGAGACGTGGCCGCAGCGGATCGGACAGACCTTCGCGCTTGAGCATCTGCTTGCCGATGAAGTCCGGCTTGGTGGCCGACACCATCTTGGCCAGACCGAGATCGGCCGGCGTCACGGTGCCGTCGATTTCCGCATGGGTGATGAAGCCTTTTTCCATGCGCAGTACGTTGAGGGCTTCAACGCCGTAAGCGCAGATACCGTGTGGCTCGCCGACCTGCATCAGCGCATCCGCAACGCTTTCGCCGTAGCCGGCGGGAACCGCGAGTTCGTAGGCCAGCTCGCCGGAAAACGAGATGCGGAACATGAGGCCGCGAAGCTTTCCGCCGAACAGCGAAACTTCACGTGCGGCGAGGAAGCCGAACGACTCGTCCGCAATGTCTTCGTCGACGATGTCTTGAAGAATCGTACGCGCCTTAGGGCCGGCGAGCGACATCTGCGCCCATTGATCGGTGACGGAGGCCAGCCGCACGTCGAGGTCGGGCCACAGCGCCTGCGAGCAGAACTCGAGATGGCTCATCACGCCGGCGGCATAGGCCGTGGTGGTGGTCATGAAGTAGCGGTCTTCAGCCAACCGGCTGGTCGTGCCGTCGTCATAGATCATGCCATCGTCGCGCAGCATCAGGCCGTAACGCGCTTTGCCGACAGGCAGCTTGGCAAAGCCGTTGGAATAGACGCGATCCAGGAAGGTCGCGGCATCCTTGCCGGAGATCTCGATCTTGCCGAGCATCGACACGTCGCACAATCCGGCATTGATGCGCGTGTTCAGCACTTCGCGATCAACGCTGTCGCGCCACGTGGTTTCGCCCTGTCGCGCGAACCAGGCCGAGCGATACCAGAGCCCGGTTTCAATGAAAGTCGCGCTGTTCCTGACCGCCCAATTGTGTAGAGGCGACTTGCGGATCGGCTGGAAGTGCTTGCCCTTGGCCGCACCGGTCAGCGCGCCGAAGGAGACCGGCGTGTAGAACGGACGGAAGGTGGTCGTTCCGACCTGCGCCGGCGACACGCCGCGGGCTTCGGCCAGCAGAGCGATGGCGTTGATGTTGGACAGTTTGCCCTGATCGGTCGCCATGCCGTTGGTGGTGTAGCGCTTGGCCATCTCGACATGGCCAAATCCTTCTTGCGCCGCGAGATCGAGGTCGCGGCGCGTGACGTCGTTCTGGTAATCGACGAAGGCCTTGCCGCTGTTATCCGGGATCGACCAGAGCGGCTTCTCGACACGGCCGGAAAGATCGCCTTCCACCTGAACGGAAATCGCCTCCCCGCTTTTGCCGAGTTGCGTGGCAATCGCCAGCGCCTCAGTCGAACCGTGCGCAACACAGTCGGCAAGGTTGCCGGTGCGCGCGGCGGCACCGGCCAGTGACAGGCCGTTCAGGTTGTCCGGCGCCAGGAAGGCGGATTGTTCGTCGGACCAGACCGGCTTGCCGCCGCGATGACAGGCGAGGTGGATGATCGGGCTGAAGCCGCCGGCCACGGCCAGCGCATCCACATCGATCGATTGAAAGCGGCCGTCCTGCTTGATCTGGATGGAAGACAGCGCCTGGCCACCTTTGGCATCGGTCACCACGGCATTGCGCAGCACCCTCGCCTTGCCTGCATAAGGCACGGAAGACTGCAAGCGGCTGTCGATGATCGCGACTAGATCGACACCTGCTTTTTCGAGATCCCGGGCCAGAGCGTAGCCGGTGTCGTTGATCGTGAAGATAGCGACCTTCCTGCCAGGCGCGACACCGAAGCGGTTGAGATAGGTACGCATGGCACCGGCCAGCATGATGCCAGGCGTGTCGTTGCCGCCGAACACCAAGGGCCGCTCTTCCGCACCGGTGGCCAAAATGGCGTGCTTGGCGGCAATACGCCAAAGCCGTTCGACCGGTTGCCCTGACGCCGGCACCGCAACGTGTTTCTGGACTCGCTCGACCGCGCCGAAGACATTGCTGTCGTACCAGCCGATCACGGTCGTTCGCGACAGCAGTTTGACGTTGGGCAGGCTGCGCAATTCATCCACGCAGCGCGCCACGTATTCCGTTGCCGCCAGACCATCAAGGGCGGCGGTGTCCGACAGAAGCGAGCCGCCGAAGGCCGGCTGCTCGTCGGCCAGGACAACGCGCAGTCCTGACCTTGCAGCGGTAAGTGCGGCGGCAAGGCCGGTCGGTCCTGAACCCACAACAAGCAGGTCGCAATGCGCCCACGCCTTCTCGTAAGCGTCAGGATCGGCTTCATTGGTCGCTTTGCCGAGGCCTGCGGCGCGCCGGATCAGCGGCTCATAGACTTTTTCCCAGAAGGAAGCCGGCCACATGAAGGTCTTGTAGTAGAAGCCGGCATTCAGGAAGGGCGAAAGGAGCCCGTTCACCGCGCCGATATCGAAGCTGAGCGACGGCCAACGGTTCTGGCTGCGCGCTTCCAGCCCGGCATAAAGCTCCTGCACGGTCGCGCGCGTGTTCGGCTCGGTTCGGCCGCCGGTGCCGATCGTCATCAGGGCATTCGGCTCGGCCGCACCCGCCGTCAGGATGCCGCGTGGCCGGTGATATTTGAACGAGCGGGCCACCAACTGCTGGCCGTTCGCAAGCAGAGCCGAAGCCAGCGTATCGCCGCCGTGACCGTTGAAGCTGCGGCCATCGAAAGTGAAAGGCAGCGTTGTTGCCCGATCGATCTGGCCGCCCTTGGACAGTCTATAGGACGTCATGCCGGCACCCGTTCCGCCGCATCGCGGCAGGCCTCGACCTCGTGACTGGCGGTGTCGCGCGTCACCACCAGCCAGCGCCGGCAGCCGGCCGCATGGTGCCAATATTCATCGTAACGACCGCGTGGGTTTTCTCGCAGAAAGACATGGTCGAACCATTCGGACTGCGGCGCATCCGGAGCGGGACGAGGCAAGGCAGCACCTTTGATCTCGAACTCTTCCTTCGGGCGAGAGCCGCAATGCGGACAGGAAATAAGACTGGCCATGATCTGCTCTAATGAAGATTGGGTTGGGCACCGCGGCCGGTTTCATCGATCGCGTAACCACGCTCGAAGCGGTCGAGACGCATGGCGCGGGTCACCGAATGCGGTTCGCCGCGGGCCAGAAGATGCGCAAAACAGAAGCCTGATGCGGGCGTCGCCTTGAAGCCGCCATAGCACCAGCCGGCATTGAGATAGAGATTGTCGATCGGCGTGCAGTCGATGATCGGCGACCCGTCCATCGACATATCCATGACCCCGCCCCAGGAGCGCAGATAGCGGATGCGTGACAGCGCCGGGATCATGGCAAGGCCTGCTTCCGCGACATGCTCGACAATCGCCAGATTGCCGCGCTGGGCATAGGAATTGTAGCCGTCGATATCGCCGCCGAACACCAGACCGCCCTTGTCAGACTGCGACACATAAAAGTGGCCGGCGCCGAAAATGACGACATGGTCGATAAACGGCTTCAAGCCTTCCGACACGAAGGCCTGCAGCACATGGCTTTCGATCGGCAATTTCAAACCGGCCATCTCGGCCACGCGCGAGGAATTGCCGGCTGCCGCCAGTCCGAGCTTGTTGCAGCCGATGAAGCCCTTGCTGGTTTCCACGCCGACGACCCGGCCATTTTCGCGCCGGATGCCAGTGACCTCGCAGTTCTGGATCACATCAACGCCGCGTGCATCGGCGGCGCGGGCATAGCCCCAGGCGACCGCATCATGGCGCACGGTGCCGCCGCGCCGCTGGATCAATCCGCCAAGAATCGGAAAGCGGGCATTGTCGAAATCCATGAAGGGCAGCATGGTCTTGAGCTGAGCACGGTCCAGCATCTCGGCATCCACGCCATGCAGCCGCATGCCGTTGCCGCGGCGGGTATAGGCGGCTTGCTGAGCGTCCGAATGGTAGAGATTGAGAACGCCACGCTGCGAGACCATCGCATTGTAGTTCAGATCCTGTTCCAGCCCTTCCCACAGTTTCAGCGACAGTTCGTAGAAGGGATTGTTGCCCGGCAAGAGGTAATTCGAGCGGATGATCGTCGTGTTGCGACCGACATTTCCCGAACCGATATAGCCCTTCTCCAGGACGGCGACATTGGTGATGCCGTGTTCCTTGGCGAGGTAATGCGCGGTGGCCAGACCGTGACCGCCGCCGCCCACAATGATGATGTCGTAATGCGGCTTGGGCTCGGGAAAGCGCCAGGCCGACGACCAGCCCCGATGTTTGTCCAGGGCGTTCCGGAACACTGAAAAGGCAGAATATCGCATGGCTGAGACTGGAAGCGGGTCCTGTGATGGGTCGGGTCAGGCGTCGACAACAACCGCGTGGCCGGGCGTGACCTCGCGATATTGCCTGATGGGTGGCACATAATCCGGCGCGCGGATCGGGCTGCGGATTTCTTCGTTCACCACCACGCGCTGGACATGGCGGCGGGCGGGATCGGGCACCGGCACGGCATCCAGCAGGCGGCGCGTATAAGGATGCTGCGGATTACCGAAGATCGCGGCGCGCGGACCGATCTCGACGATCTCGCCGAGATACATGACGGCGACGCGGTGGCTGACACGCTCCACCACTGCCATATCATGGGAGATGAACAGGTAGGCCAGGCCCATCTGACTTTGCAGTTCGAGCATCAGGTTGATGACCTGCGCCTTCACCGAAACGTCGAGCGCCGACACCGCTTCATCGGCCACGATGAGGCGCGGTTCGAGCGCCAGCGCCCGGGCAATGCAGATGCGCTGCCGCTGGCCGCCGGAAAACTCATGCGGGAAACGGCCGGCCATGTCGGGCTGCAGGCCGACTTGGCTTAAAAGTGCTCTCGCGCGATCCGGCGCCTCGGTGCGATCCGCCAACGCGTTGACGATCAGCGGCTGGGCGATCGACGCGCCGACCGTCATGCGCGGATTGAGGCTGGCAAACGGATCCTGGAAGATCATCTGCATGTGGCGGCGCTGATTGCGCATCTCTTCCGGCGAAAGCTGCAGGATCTCCTTGCCTTCGAGCCGAACGGAGCCTTTGAGCGGTTCCGTCAGGCGCAGCACGGATCGGCCGGTGGTGGACTTGCCGCAACCGGATTCGCCCACCAGCGCCAGCGTTTCGCCGCCCCGCAGCTGGAACGACACATTCTCCACCGCATGAACGCGCGCCTGCACCTTGCTGAGCAGGCCGGACCGGACCTCGAAACGCGTGGTAAGGCCGGACACGTCGAGAAGCGGTTGATCGTCCGGCTTGACGGTGTCGGGCGTTTCCTGCGGCTCGTCGGCTACACCGGTGGTGCGATCAACGATAGGAAAGCGGCGCGGATGCGTGAATGCCGTCATCGAGCCGAGCTTGGGAACGGCAGCCAGCAGCGCGCGGGTATAAGGATGGGCGGCGCTGCGGAAGATGGCGCTTGTTTCGTCATGCTCCACGACTTCGCCGTTCAGCATGACGATGGTGCGGTCGGCGATCTCGGCAACGACGCCCATGTCATGCGTGATGAACAGGACGGACATGCCCTCTTCTTCCTGAAGCTGCTTGATGAGCTCCAAGATCTGCGCCTGGATCGTGACATCCAGCGCGGTCGTGGGCTCATCGGCGATCAACAGCTTGGGCCGGCAGGCGAGCGCAATCGCGATCATGACGCGCTGGCGCATACCGCCGGAAAAGCGATGCGGATACTCGTCGAAGCGCGACTTGGCGGCAGGAATACGCACGCGCTCCAGAAGCCGCAATGCTTCCGCGCGGGCTTCCGTGCGCGACACGCCGCCATGCGAAAGCAGCGCTTCCGAAACCTGGTGGCCGATCGTGTGAACCGGATTGAGGCTCGTCATCGGCTCTTGGAAGATGATGGCGATCTCGCTGCCGCGAACCTTGCGCATCTGCCGGTCCGGCAAAGCCAGGAGATCGCGGCCGTTGAGCTTGACGCTGCCTTCGACCCGGCTGGAGCCGAGCGGTGTCAGGCCCATGATGGACAAGGCCGTGACGCTCTTGCCCGAACCGGATTCACCAACAAGAGCAACCGTCTGCCGTTCGGCAACATCGAAGGAGATGTCGCGAACGACCTTCTGCCAGCCGGCATCGGTGCGAAAGGAAACAGACAGATCGGCAACCGACAAGATGGGCTGGTTCATCGCGCGTCCTTCGCTAGGCCGTGCCAGGCTCTTGAAGCCCGGTCGTTCCGCAGTGATCTCAGCGACCATAATTCACCAACTTCCGCTTGCAGGAAGACCGGCGCGCGAACTGACGCGCCGGTCCTTCTCTTGATCAGGCCCAGGCCCATTCGTGGACGTTCCAGCAGGCATCCGTGACATACTGGTTGGCCTTGAAGCCGTTCAGCGCGCTGGTCGACATGTTGCCCTGCACCACGCTGAACTGCGGCGCGAACGGCACTTCGTCGAGCAGGATCTGCTGCACCTTGCCGTAGGTCTCCTTGCGCTGTTCGACGTCGGTCTGGGTGACACCCTCGTCGAGCAGACGATCGACTTCCGGGTTCTTGTATTGCGTGTAGTTGGCGCCATTGCCGATGGCCTTGGAATGGCAGCGCGAGGCATAATCCGGGTCCATGCCGACCGGCGGCTCCCAGGCCACCAACAGCGTGTCGAACTGCGACTTGGTGGTGTACTCGCCCCACACAACCGAGCCTGGCATGTTCTTGATCTCCATCTCCACGCCGATCTGCTTCCAGTTCTGCTGGAACAGCTGCTGGCTGGCCTGGCGCGGTGGGGCGCCGGCGGTGGTGGACATCGTGAACTTCATCTTCACGCCATCCTTTTCGCGGATGCCGTCGGCTCCGCGCCGCCAGCCGGCTTCGTCGAGCATCTTCTCGGCCAGCTGAGGATTGGCGGTCTCTTCCTTCAGCGCATTGTTGTAGGCCCAATGCGAGGTGTGGAGGTAAGACAGCGTGCGCGGCGTCGTGCCGAAGTTGATGTCGTCGATCGACTTCTGCATCTCGCAGGCGATGTAGAGCGCCTTTCGCACCTTCGGATCGGTGAACTGCGGCTTTTCCGTATTGAAGTAGATGAACTGCACGTAAGGCTGCGGGGCCAGAACGAAGTTGCGGTTCGGCAGCGCCTTGGCTTCATCCCAGCGATCATAGGGAATGCCCATCAACCCGAACACGTCGATCTCGCCGGTGCGCATCTGGCCATAGGCGACGAGCTGGTCGGGCACGAATTTGTGGATGAACTGGCGGATCTTCGGCGCGCCGCGATGGTATCCGGCATTCGCCTCGTAGACCATGTGACTGCCGGCGGTGCGCGACTTCAAGGTGTAGGCGCCGGTGCCGATCGGCTCGGTGTTGAAGCCCGACGTGTTGATGTCCGCTTCGCCTGAAAGCAGGTGATGGGGGACGATGTGCATGCTCTGCCAAGCCCAGTAGAACGGCACGTAAGGCCGCGTCAGGGTCATTTCGACAGTGTAATCATCGACGACCTTGAACGTGTCGATCAGCTCGAAGCCGCTGCGCGAGCGCACGGCGACCTTGGGATTGACGATCGTCTGGTAGGTGAACTCGACGTCCTTGGCGGTGAAAGGCTGACCATCGCTCCACTTGACGTCGCGCTTGAGATTGACGCGCCAGGTCCGGCCGTCCTGCGAAATACCGCCGTTTTCGCGCGTCGGCAGTTCGGCCGCGAGATTGGGGATGAAGTTGCCCTGGTCGTCCACGTCCCAGAGCGCATCGAACACCAGAGCTTCCACGATCGTGTCCGTGCCGCCATTGGCGTAAAGCAGCGGGTTGAACTGGACGGGCTCCTGATTGGTCGTGAAGATCACACGCTCGCGGTTGGACTGAGCGATGGCCGGGCGGAACAGGCCGGTGGCCGGCAGGATCAGGCTGGAAGCTGCCGCGCTCTTGATCAGAGTTCGACGATTGATGGTCAGTTTGGTCGTCATCGTGGTTCCCCTGTTCTTGTCGTTGTGTGTTGAACTCAAAGGTCCATCTTCAGCCGGGCGTCAAAGGCGTCGCGCAATCCGTCGCCAAGGAAGTTGAAGCCCATTACGGTGAGCGTGATCAGGATACCCGGCAGGATGGCCAGGAAGGGCACGGTGTCGAAATAGCCCTGCGCGTTGGTGAGCATGTTGCCCCAGCTGGCCATGGGCGGCTGAACGCCATAGCCGAGAAAGCTGATGTAGGTTTCCATCAGCACGGCGGTGGCGACCTTCAGCGTTGCCGCGACCAGAACCGGCGCCAGGATGTTGGGCATCAGCTCAACCAGCATGATGCGCCAGTTGGACGCGCCGTAACCGCGTGACGCCTGCACATAGTCCATTTCCTTGATGGTGGAGACCTGGGCGCGAACGATGCGCGACACTTCCATCCACGAGGTCAGGCCGATGATCAGCGAGATCGACAGGATGGTCGGCGGCACGAAGGCGGCGATCACCAGCAGCAGAAACACCTGCGGGAAACACAACAGCGTGTCGACTAGGCGCATCAGCAGGTTGTCCACCACGCCGCCGTAGTAACCGGCCGCCAGCCCAACCAGCGTGCCCGTCACCATCGTGGCCAGCATGGCGACGACGCCCACCATCAGCGAAACCTGGCCGCCGAACAGAAGACGGCTCAGCGTGTCACGGCCCAAATCGTCCGTTCCCAGGGGAAACTCCCAGGATGCGAAAAGCGGCAGGAAACGCTGCGAGGTGTTGATCAGAAGCGGATCATGCGGCGCCAGGAACTGCGCGAACAAGGCGGAGAAGCAAAGCAGGACGACGACGACGGCACCCAGGACACCCATGCGGTGCTTCAGGAAACGGCGCAGCGTGAGGCTGGCATAAGAGCGGTTGTTCGGGCGGGTGGCGATCGCTGCATCCGTCATCTCACCCCTCCCCTCAGGACAGTTTCACGCGCGGATCGATCAGCGCAATCGCGATGTCGGCGATGAGATTGCCGAGGATCACCAGCAGCGCTGTGAACATCACCGTGCCCATCAGCACCGAATATTCCTTCATGCTGAGCGCATCCACGAAGAGCCTGCCCATGCCCGGCCAGCTGAAGATGGTCTCGGCCACAAGCGCGCCGGAAAACAGCGTCGGCAACTGCACGCCGAGAAGCGCGATCAGGGGGATCACCGCGTTCGGAAAAGCGTGGCGCCACAAAACGCGGCTGCCGCTTAAGCCCTTCGATCGGGCGGTGCGGACATAATCCTGCTGGATCACTTCAAGGAAACTGGAGCGTGCGTAGCGGCTCCAGCTCGCCACCAGAACCAGGGTCAGAACCAGCAGCGGCAGGATGAGATGCTGCAGGAGATTGAGGACATTGCCCTCTTCACCGAAGTCATACATGCCGCCGGATGGAAGCCAGCGAAGTTCGATCGCGAAGATGTAGATCGCCATCAAACCGAACCAGAAGGTCGGGAAAGACAAAGCCAGCATCGCGCCGGTGGTGGCGAGATAATCGAAGATCGAGTAGCGGCGCACAGCGCCCAGCACGCCGAGCAGCGTTCCGATCAGAACGGCCAAAGCCGTCGACGTCCCCATCAGCAGGATCGTTGCGGGCAAGCGCTCCAGGATCACGTCCAGCACCGGGCGGCCGCCAAACAAGGTGTAGCCCCAGGAGCCCTCGAGCATGGATTTGACCCAGCCGAAATACTGCACGTGCAGCGGCTGATCGAGACCGAGCGAAACCCGCAGCCGCTCGATATCGGCTGCCGTGATCGAACCGTTCAGCGTGTAAACCGACAAGGGGCCGCCGGGCGCCAGATGCATGATGCCGAAGCCGATGACCGACACGCCGAAGACAAGCGGGATCGAGTGCAAAATTCGGCGCACGACATAGCCGAGCAGATCACTGCGCACAGTTTAAGCCCTTCCATTTCGGCGCAAAAATATGCGCCGTCTGCCTGCGGCCCGTTGATCGGACCTGCTTATTCTATGAAGTCGAGGCTAGCAGGCGCTCTTCCAGAAAGCCCGATAAGCATGTCTTCTGAATGGTCTGGCTATTCTGTTGAACAGCCAAACAACACCCGATCACTGCTGCATCAAAGCCGACTTTTGCGGCGCCTTTGTTCCCTTATGTGAATTTGTAGATCAGGATCTTGAATAGTGTCAACACGAAAGGCACACTCTTCGACGTGACCAGCTTTTCAGCAGCTGAGCGTCGGTGACGGGAAGAATGCACGTCTTGATGCCGCTAGGGAAGAGCTGTTTTCATGAAGCGGCCCGCTTGCGCAATGCCGCTTATGAACGAACCACAAAGCCCTGCCCGACACTTTCGCGAGCCGCTGACCATGACGAACCGCTTGTCTTTTCCCCTGCCGACGCAACAAGATCTCGCCGAACTCACTGCATTCCGGCACGAGCTTCACCGCACACCGGAAATCTCCGGCGAAGAGCGCGAAACCGCCAAGCGCGTGTGCGACATGCTGGTATCGACCAGCCCGGACAAGGTGCTGACGGATGTGGGCGGCCATGGCGTCGCCGCGATCTATGACAGCGGCAAGCCCGGGCCGACCATCCTGTTCCGCTCCGAACTCGATGCCCTGCCGATCCAGGAATTGGGCCAGATTGACCATCGCTCGACAGTGCCGGGCAAGGCGCATCTTTGCGGCCATGACGGACATTCCACGATCCTGCTGGGGTTCGGGCGCATCCTTTCGCGGGCACGTCCAACCAGCGGCCGCGTCATCCTGATGTTCCAGCCGGCGGAAGAAGACGGCGCGGGCGCGGCAGCAGTGATCGCCGATCCCCGTTACAATGAGATCAAGCCGGACTGGGCCTTTTCGCTCCACAATGCGCCTGACGTTGCCTTCGGTTTCGGCAAGCTCGGTGCCGGCGCCACAAATTGCGCGTCCAGCGGCATCAAGATCAAGCTGACCGGAAGCACCGCGCATGCGTCAAGGCCAAGCGACGGCCGTTCGCCCATGAAGGCCCTTGCAGAACTGATGCCCGCGCTCGAAGCCTGCGGCAGCGGCAAGCCGCTCGGTCCGGACTTTTCCATGGTGACGGTAACGCATGCATCCATGGGCGAACCGGTCTTCGGGATCGCTCCCGGCGAAGCGCGCATCTTCGCCACGCTGCGCACGGTAGCCGACGCGGAAATGAATGCGCTGACGGCAAAGGTGGAAGCGCTCGTGGCCGACGCGGCAGCACGCTACGGTTTGAAGCACGAATACGACTATGACGACGTCTTTCTCGCCTGCACGAACGACGCCAGCGCCACGGAAATCCTTCTGAACGGCATGGAACGCGCCGGCATCAGCCACGAGGAACAGACCGTGCCGTCCTATGGCTCCGAAGATTTTGGCCGCTTCGGTCTCAGCGGGGCGAAATCGGCCATGGTGTTTCTGGGTTCCGGGCCGGATTGGCCACGCGTTCATACGCCGGAATACGATTTTCGCGACGAGCTGATCCCGATGGGCATCCGGCTGTTCTCGGAAACCCTGGCCGCCTGCCTGGAACAGGCGTGAAACGTCAGCAATCCAGCACCAGATCGCCGCGCGGCACCGCCTGGCATAGCAAAACCTGGCCATAGGCCAGCAAGGGCTCGTTGCCGGCCGGATAATCGGTCATGCCGCTGACGATCTTCTGCACGCAAGACTGGCATTCGCCGCTGCGGCAGGAATATTGGATCTCGACATCTTCACTCAAAGCGAGATCGAGCAGCGAGCCCTTATGCGGGTGCCAGGTGGCCGTTTTGCCGGACCGGGCAAACTGCACCTGGCACGGCGTCACGGTTGAGTGCTGACTCGCCAGCAACCCAGCCAGCCCGATCGCCTTGGCTTCGAAGGCTTCCATCCTGATATTGGCGGGATCAGCGCCGAGTGCCACGAGGCCGGCCTTCAATGCATCCATGAAGGCGTCGGGACCGCAGATATAGAAGTCGGCTTCGGTGACGGGCACGAGGGTGGCGAGCGTTGCAGCATCAAGGCGGCCGTGATGATGAAAGGCGTCGCCCTCGTCTGGCTGGGAATACACGGTGAAAAGCTTGAAGCTTTCGCCGGCCTGCTCGATGACCCGCACGACCTCGTCGGCAAAAAGGTGATGCTTGCTGCTGCGCGCGGCATGAACGAACCAGACTTCGCGCCCGTCGGGTGCCGCGGCAAGCGCCTGCGCCATCGGCAACAGCGGCGTGATGCCGACGCCGGCACCCACAAGCACAACCGGGCGCGCCGCCTGGCTGTTCAGGATGAACTGGCCGCCCGGAGCACCAAGCAGAACGTCGCTGCCGGGCTGGATCGTGTGATGAAGCAGATCCGACACGCCCCCGGCGCCGATGCGACGCACGGACAGGCGCAGGGTTCGCGGCGTGGGCGTTGCGGAGACCGAGTAACAGCGCCGGCGCGGCGGCTGCACGTCATCCCCGGGAAGCGCCAGCGTCACATATTGGCCGGGCGCGATCGGTCCGACGGGCGCTTGGTCCTCGGGCTCGAATAGGAAGGACACGACATCCGCATTTTCCTGCTTGCGCCCGACACAACGAAACGCGCGTAGGCCGGTCCATGCCGACGGCCGCGCATCGGTCCAGATCCGCGAGCGGGAAAAGGCGGCCGAGCAGTGGAAGTAGATTTCTTCCGGCAAAACGCTGATCTGGTGCGGCCCTTCGGAGTCGCCCGCCACAGCGCGATAAGTGCCGTTCAGCCTGATGTTTTCGCAGCGGCCAGGTTCGGCCGCCAGCAATGCGCATTCACCGGAATGCGTCCAGGCGGCATCGCCGGCTTCAGCGTGGCGGATTTCAAGAAGGAAAGCGTCCTGATTGGTCGCAGGATCGCGCCGCAGTGGGGTTCCGCCGGCAAGCTCGACCGTGATCGCGCCGTTTTCATCTTCGCGCGCCAGCACGATGAACGGCGCTTGATCGATAAAGGGCATGAAGCCTGGGCCGGCTGCTTGGTACACCTTCTGCTGAACCAGTGTGCTCGGCTTGCCGTAATGCTCGCGGATGCCGGAGCGCTGCAGCTCGGTTTCGCCGGCCGCATCCCGCCGAACGAACACGCGCCCGCCGGCTGCCTGCCATTGCCCTTCCTGCCCATAAACGCCGCCGAGATCGAGCGGCGGCTTGCGCAAGGCGGGATCGATCCAGAAGCCGGCATCGCCGAACACGTCGCTGTGCACCCAGTTCCAGCTTGTCGGCGTCAGCACCATGACGCTGAGCGGCGGGTTTTCATCCGCCGGGAATAAAGCGAGATCATCCGGGGCCTGGGAAATCTCGGCACGCGCCGCAACACGCAGATAGTCGTTGCAGCGCCGGTTCATGAACAACAGCGCCACAGAGGGATTGGCGAGAACATTGCCGATCGTGTCCAGGCGACGGTTGCCGAGGTAATCCGGCAAAAGGATCGCTCCGTCTTCGCGCAAAGTGACCACGTTGGGCTGACCGCCGCGCGGCGACACGTCCATCGCACCGGCCGCATTGCGCGACGCAATGAAGAGCAGCGTGGAATGGGCGATGAACTGGCGCGCACGGTCGTCCATGGTCACAATCCCACAAAGCGGATGGTCTGAAAGACGAGGCAAAATTCCACCATCTAAATTCCGAGCGCAAGTGGATGAATTGCAGATTATCCTTGTTCGCCGCTCGAAGCTGCGGCAGCAAGGGATGTGTCCGCCGATCTGGTGGCCGGTTCGATGGTAAGGGGAGATGGCGGCCTTGGTTCTTGGAGGCGGAAGGGAAGGCTTCATGACCGTGGCTCTGCGGCCAATTCTGGTTGAACGCGCATGCTGGTAAAACAGGCAGCGAACGTCCTCGAACTGCTGGAGTATTTCGCTCGCCACAAACAGCCGGCGACCATGGCGGAAATTTCCGACAGTCTGGGATGGCCGCGCTCGAGCACCTTCAACCTCGTCGCGACTTTGGCCGAGAAGGGCTATCTCTACGAACCGCGCCAGCGCGGCGGCTATTATCCGAGCTCGCGCTGGATGAGTACGGTGAAGGAAATTGCCGCGGCCGATCCCCTTCCCGCATCTCTCGTGGAGGCAATTGCCGCAATTCAAGCGAAGACCGGCGAAACCACAGCCGTTGGTCAGGCCGCCGGCGCTTACGTGATCTTCGTGCATGTGTGTGAATCGCAGCAGCCAATCCGCTATTTCGCGCAGGCCGGCACGCGCGTGCCCATACATGCCAGCTCAGCTGGACGCGCGATCCTGGTGCAATGCAGCCAGCGCGAACGCGACGCAATCTACCGGCGGATCACCTTTAAGGATTTTTCCACCAGCACGCCGATGAGCGCGGAGGCCGTGGAAGCGGAGCTGAAGGAAGCGGGCCAGCGCGGTTACCACTGCAGCAATTCGGAATATATTCCGGACCTCGCCGGCGTGGCACTGCCGATCGAGCTGAACCAGCGCAAGCTGTCCGTCGTGGTGGCGGGACCGACCTCGCGCTGCCTGTCACGCCAGTCGGAAATTGCGAAGCTCATGAAGCAGGAGCTTGTCGCCAATCAGCTGATTGGCTGACAACTACTCGCCGCTGCGAACCCGCGCTTTCGCGTCGTCCACCATGCGCTTGATCTCGCGTGCGCGCGCGGCTTCCACCGCAAAGGCGGCTTGCGGCACGGCGCCGGGATCTTCCTGCTGGTTGGAGGGCGCGAGGCGCTCTTCCAGAGCCTTGGTCAAGGCTTCGTCGGGATTGCGCAGCAGATGCGTCAGGATCAGCGTGAGAACCTCGCGCTGACCGTTCAGCGAGCCCTCAAGTTCAAACGATGTGAGCTCGGACATGTTTATTTCCGTGAGACGTTGGTTGCACCCGCCTCGCGAAACGCCGCTTCGGCATCGTCCAGCGTGTCCAGGCTGATATCGACGGACACCAAAAGCGCGCCGTTCAACGCCGCATCTTCCGCGGAATCGGCCTGCGGCTCGCCTTCGGCCACATCGCCGCCCGAAGCTTTCGTTCCGGCGCTGTTTTCAGATGACTGCGGCTCGATGAAGATGTCGGAACGGTCTAGCCCATATTCCTGAACCAAGTGCTCGACCGCGATTTCGGCTTCGCGACGGGTGGCAAAAGTGCCGGTGATGGTGGTGGTGCTGGTGTCGGACATGCTTGCCTCCGTTGTCTGTGGGCAAGAAGGCGCAAAAGACCAGGATGGTTCCCATCATACCTGCCGGAACGCGCGCGGCTGGGTTGGAACAACACCGCAGCGCTTCAGTTGTCCTTGCACCCCACCCCGAACACGCAACAACCGATCTCATCCTGGAGAATGACATGTCCAACACTCGCTATCCCGAACTCAAGGCGCCGCATCCTAGCCAGCAACAATCCATGCCCGGCGAAACCGACAAGATGGATCCCCGCCCGAACCATGGTGAGGATAGCTACAAGGGCAGCGGCAAGCTGGAAGGCCGTGCGGCCATCATCACCGGCGGTGACTCCGGTATCGGCCGCGCCGTGGCGATCGCCTTTGCGCGTGAAGGGGCCGATGTGCTGATCTCCTATCTCAGCGAAGACAAGGATGCGCAGGACACCGCGAAGCTGGTTGAAGAGGCCGGCCGAAAGGCGATCCTGGTGCCGGGCGACATTTCGGAAGAAAGCCACTGCAAGGCGATCATCCAGCGCGCGGTGGACGAGTTCGGCCGGCTCGACATCCTCGTCAACAATGCCGCGCATCAGGCGACGATCGACGACATTGCCGATCTCACCACGGAAGAATGGGACAAGACCTTCCGCACCAACATCTACAGCCAGTTCTTCCTGTCGAAGGCCGCGATTCCGCATCTGAATGACGGTGCGTCGATCATCAACACGACCTCGATCCAGTCCGAAGACCCCTCGCCCGGCCTGCTCGCTTATGCGACCACCAAGGGCGCGATCTACAACTTCACCCAAGGCCTGGCGCAGATGGTGGCCGAAAAGGGCATCCGGGTGAACGGCGTGGCTCCCGGTCCGATCTGGACGCCGCTGATCCCTTCCACCATGCCGCCGGAAAAGGTGGAGAAGTTCGGCTCCAACACGCCGATGAAGCGCGCAGGCCATCCGGCAGAGCTGGCCGCAGCCTATGTCTATCTGGCCTCCGACGATGCCAGCTATACAACGGGCGCCATCATTCCGGTGACCGGCGGTCGCCCGATGTAAAAACGACGGGTCTGGACCGGCGGCTTGAACCGGGCCGGTCTGGGGACTCAGCGCTCCATGAAGGCGCGGGCCATGCTGTCGCGCACCGGCTTGGTCAGGTAATCGAAGAAGGTGCGCTCCGCCGTCTGGATCAAAATTTCGGCGGGCATGCCGGGTGTGGGGTGGAAGCCATGCACGCGCGCGATCTCGTCGGGCGACAGGGTCACGCGGGCGAGATAGACTTCCTTGGCACCGTTCGGCGTGCTGGATAGTGAGTCCGCTGAAACATAAACGACCTCGCCATTCAGCACCGGGGTCGTGCGCGCGCTAAGCGCCACAAGCCGCACCGTTGCATGCTGGCCGACCTTCACATTGTCGATCTGATTGCGCGGCACCTGCGTTTCGATGATCAGCGGCACATCTGACGGCAGGATCTCCAGGATTGCCTTGCCGCTTTCGATGACGCCACCGGCGGTGTGGTAATAAAGCCGGATGATCGTGCCCGCGACCGGCGCGTCGATGGTGGAGCGGCGCAGCACGCTGTCGGCCTCGCGGGATTGTTCGCGGATCGAGTCCAACTCGCTCTGGGCCTTCTGCAACTCGTCGAGCGCTGCCTGCACATAGGTGTTGCTGACCTGCTCGATCTGCTGCTGGGATTTGACCACCTGCGCGCCCGTTTCGGAAATTTCCGCCACCAGCCGGCCGATCTGCCCTTCCGAGTCAGCAATGGCGCGCTGGATCGACTTGATCTCGGTGGCGCGCATCAATCCCTGCTTCAACAGCACCTGCTTGCCCTCGAACTCCTCGTTGAGGAGCGCGAGCTGCTTTTCCATGGCCGAGCGCTGCAGATCATAGCCACGGCCGCGGAAATCGAGCGAGGCGATGTTCTGCTCCAGCAAACCGACATCGCTGTTGAGCTTGGCTGTCCAGGCCTCGAAATTCAGCCGCTGCGTTTCCACGATCTCGCCGATCTCCGCATCGGCATCGTCGCCGCGCACAAGGTCTGGCCAGGTCACCGATGGAGCGCGGTGCACCTGCGCCCGCAGCCGCGCCACCAACGCTTCCAGCCGCGCGCGGCGAAGATAAAGCTGGCGGCCGTTGGCCTGCGCCGCCGTCTTGTCCAGCCGGATCAAGGGCTGGCCGGCGGTAACTTTATCGCCCTCGTTGATCAGGATCTCCTCGATAATACCGCCCTCGAGATGCTGCACGATCTTGTTCTGCCCGGTGGCGACGAAGCTGCCTTGCGAAATGACGGCAGCAGCCAGCGGCGCGGTAAAGCCCCAGGCGCTGAAGCCGCCGAGGATGACGGCCAGCAGCACCATGCCGAAGATCGTGTGTTTGCGGATCGAGCGCGGCACTTCCGCATACCATTCGCCGCCGTGAACTGTGGCTAGGTCGGTCATGCGTCTTTCCCCTTGCGCTCAATCGATCTGAATGTTGGAGAAAGGCCCGCCTTCGAGGTTCATGCCGCGCGCTGCCAGCGCTGACAGAACCTCCTGCCGGGGACCGAACAGAACCACCGTGCCGTTGACCAGCACGAGCACCTTGTTGACGCTTTGCAGCAGTGCCGGCCGCTGCGTGATTGTCACCACCGTGATCTTGTTCTGCTTGGCATGGTCGAGCGCACGCGCCAGCGCCTGTTCGCCGAAGCTGTCGAGGTTGGAGTTCGGCTCATCCAGGATTACCATCTTCGGCGATCCGAAGAAAGCGCGGGCCAGTGCAATGCGCTGCTTCTGGCCGCCCGACAGCGGCGAACCATCGGCCGTCACCACTGTCTCATAACCATGTGGAAGCGAGGCGATCAGCTCATGCACGTCGGCAAGCTTGGCGGCCTCGTAGATGTCGGCGTCGCTCGCATCTTCCCGCATGCGGCCGATATTGGCCTTGATCGTGCCGGGAAAGAGCTGCACGTCCTGCGGCAGATAGCCGATATTCTCGCCGAACTGGCGCTGGTCCCAGTTCCTGAGATCCATCAGATCGAGCCGCACGGCGCCGGAAGTCGGCAAGATGGAACCGACTAGCATCTTGCCGAGCGTCGTCTTGCCGGCACCTGAATTGCCGATGATCGCAAGGGAGTCGCCCGGCATGAGCGAGAAGGTCACGCCGTTCAGCACCACGCGCTTGGTGCCGTTGGGAACGAAAAGCAGGCGCTCGACATCGAGCCGGCCTTCCGGGTTCGGCAGCTTCAAGCGCTCAAAGTTCATCGGCGAGGTCTTCAGAAGTGTGGCGATGCGCTGATAGCTGGCGCGCGATTGCACCACCTGGTGCCAGCCCTCGATCGCGCCTTCGATCGGGCCCAGCGCACGACCGGCGATGATCGACGCCGCGATCACCATGCCGCCGGTCAGCTCGCCCTCGATCGACAAGAACGCGCCCCAGCCCAGCATCGAGACCTGGGTCAGAAGCCGGATCGCCTTCGACAGTGAGGCAAAGCCGATGTTGCGATCCTGCGCTTCCACCTGGGCGCTGAGCGAAGACGCCGTGTCCCTGCCCCACAGCCGCACCGTTTCCGGGATCATCGCCAGTGCGTTGATGATCTGCGAATTGCGCGACATGGCGTCGAGATGAAGGTTCGACCGCACGAGATGCCCGTTGGCTTCGGCAAAATGCGCATGCGTGGCGCGCTGGTTGAAGATCGCCACGATCAAAAGCAGGAAGGACGACAGGATCACGATCGAGCCGAGATGCGGATGCACCAGAAACACCGCGACCAGGAAGACAGGCGCGACCGGTGCATCGAGCAGCGAAAGCAGCGTGCCGGAAGTCAGAAACGAGCGCAGCTGTTGCAGATCGCCCAGCACCTGATATTCGCGCCCGTTGCTTTGCAAGGACGCGCGAGCCGCCGCACTCAGGATCGGCGCGCCGAGCTGTGCCGCGACTTCCACCGCCGTGCGCATCAGGATGAAGCGGCGCAGTGCATCGAGCACCGACTGCATGATCACCGCGCCCACGATCACGGTGGTGAGCATGATCAGCGTGTCGATCGAACGGCTGGACAAGACACGGTCGGAGATCTGGAACAGATAGATGGGAATAGCCAGAACCAGCACATTGGTGGCCAGCGTGAACACCATCACGATGGCCAGGTTGTGCTTCACCGCCTTGATGCCGGCTTGCAGCGAATGGGAGTAATCGACAGGGCCGAGCCGCTTGTGGAACGCGCCGCCGCCACCACCGCCGCCACCGCCCTTGCCGGTGTCTGAAGGCCCGCGTCCGCCCTGCGACGGCTCCTTCTTCGGCGCTTCCACCGGGCCGCGATCGGCTTCCAGCACCACCATTCCCGACGGCTTGGCTTCGCTCTTCATCTCCGGCGCGGCGGGCGCTTGCGGTGCTTCGGGAAGAACCCGGCTTTCCGGCTGCGCTGCAGGTTTGGCTGAAGGCTGGGGCGTCTCGACGCGCGCGACCGGCGGGACAACCGGAATGGGAGTCGGGACCGGTGCCGGCACCGTCGGGCTTTGCGCCAGCGCCTTTGCGGCTTCAGGCACGACAACCGTGCGCTTCACGCCGGCGCGCTGCAGCATTTCCTGATCGAACAGCTCGCCCAGCATCGTGTCGAGATTGGACAAGGTCTTGTCGATCGCTTCACTCGGGCCGCGCAGCATCTGTGCCAGCGGCTTGGATGCAGTGCTCGGTCTGGCATGCGTATCGTCCTGCGACGCCTCATCCGCCGGCTCCTCGCGGAACGGCTGGAAATCCCCCCGGTCGACCATGTGTGTTCTTACCTTTGACCTAACTCAGCATGCTGTGCATGGGATCGACCGCGCCGTGATGGTCGGCGATCGTCGGCTTGGCGAAACTGTCATTCCAGTGATCGGACGGTGACGTGACGGCGTTGTCCTGCAAAAAGGCAACTGCCTCGTTCACCAGATGGTCGGGATCAGCCAAGCCGAAGCTGGGTTTGCTCGACACAAGCTCGGCCTGCACCAGCATGGCGTCGGAATAGGTATGACCGCCGGCATAGATCTTGCCGGAATAATCGACGTCGGTGATCCCGGCGAGATTGATGACCTGGTTGTTGCCGGTCGACACGGTCCAGTGGGCGTTGGCATCGGCCTTCGCCTGATCCATCGCCAAGGCAATCTGGTCGCTGTCGCCGAGAATGTTGGTCTGCTTGATGTAGTTCAGGTTGAGGAAATCGCCGGTGACGTAAAGCACGCGCAGACCCGCCATGCCCGCAAACATCGGGTCGTTCATGACCCCGGCCGGCAGGCTCTCATTGCCAGCCGCAAAGTTTGCGGCGGCTTGCCCATAGGCATTCGGCAGCGCTTCAACGCCGGCGCCATGCATGTTGTGGATCGTAGCCTGGTTCCAAAGCAGGTTGCCCTGCGTCGACAACTGGAACTGGCTGTTGGTCTGGAAACCATCGACGCCGCCGACGAGATCGTTGTCGAGCAGAACGTTCATCTGGTGGATAATGTTGGCGTCGTAGATGCTTCCACCGACGATGATCAGGTCGAAGAAGTGGCCGATCTGCTGCAGGAAAACATCGTTCAACTGCATGTTGTCACCAGTGGTGACGGTGGTCTTATATCCGCTCGACGACAACACCGCGATGTCGCTGTCGCTCATGAAGGCGAGCTGCTCGACCCAGGCCATGATGGTAAGGTCGCCATGCAGCGTCGTGATGGCCCATTGCGACGGAAACTGACCGGGTGCAGGCAGATTGACGGCATGCTGCGGCCCCAGATCCGTTTGCTTGAACATGGCGATGTTGAAGGCCTGCGTCGGATCGCTATTATCCAGCTGCCACCCATTCAGCCCATGCAACATCGAGCCGATCGCATCCTGATCGGCAAACACGTTGATCTGGATGATCGCGTCGAGCTGATGGTAGTCGCCAACGGCGGCCATCACATGCGCGGCCGTCCATTGGTTGGCAATTTGCGCAGTATTCACCAGCGTGTTGCCGCCGGTCGACGCGTCGACTGACGAGTCCGCCTGAGCACCGCCATAGGCCGTGCTGCCAGTCGCACTCGCCGCAGTGGAAGGCGTATCACCACCGAGGCGGATCGAGCTTGGAAGCGCATTATCGTCGTCGGCGTCGTCGGGCTTGGTCTTGAGATAATCGTCCAGCTTAGGAAGATCGTCGGTCACCGCCACGCCGTTGACGAAGCTTTGGCCGAGCGGATCGCTCGACACGAACAGCGAGAAGTCGTCGGCCTCCACGCTTTGGTGATGCGCCGCGAAATCACGCAGCATGACGGTGACATTGTCGATGAAGTCGGCCAGCGCGGCCGTGTTGTCCGTCGCGCCGGTGGCATCCAGGCCCCAAAGCGGGGAAAGATCGTGCGCGGCATCCACGAGCTGCGCCAGCTGCGCATCGGGATCGCCAATCTGATGGAAAATCAAGCCGTGATTGCCGACGGACGCATAATCGTCGTCGGACAGAACCGCTTCCTGATGGATCAGGGTTGCGATCGATCCTTGCGGGTCGAGCTGCCCATGGCCGCTACGCGATACATGCGCGGCATGGAGCGAGCGCGTTGCTTCAGCATCATGATCCGCAATGCGCGCCGACTTTGTCGGAAGCGGCCGATAGGTCACCGTCGTGTCATGCACGACGCGAACCAGTTGAGACGGCTGCGGAAGGTACAAAACGCCGGGATCGAAATCCTCGAGATCGAGCGCGGCATTGAGGGAAACCGGATGGCTGTCGGCATGCGACGGGTCGCGGTCGTGCTGCTGCTTTGCCGTAAATTCGTTGAAGGATTTACGCAGGCGCGCAGCCTCGGTGGTGACGTCGAACAGGCCCACGAAATGAGCGATGGCTTCGGTTGTCTTGTCGAGAAACACGGCTCAAGCCTCCGTCGGCACGCCGTTGCGGCCGATTTTTGAAAGGAGTTGGGTCGCGCAGGAGCTGCGCGACCCGGTTCTTGTGCTGTGTTGGCCTTCAGGTGTTGTGGTGGTCGCCATCCTCGCCAGCGGTCATGCTGGAGAGGCTGCCGCCGACAACCGTCATATCGACGGCGTTCTGCTGCAGGTTGGCACCCATCGACAGCGTTGCATTGAACGCGTTGGTGTCGATAACCGCGTCAGCCGAAGCCGAGCTCGTGCCGGTGACATAGCCGTCGTCGCCATTGCTCGAACCCCAGGTGCCGCCAGCGCCGCCGAAGCCGCCATCGCCATTGGTGGCATAGCCGCCGAAGCCGCCTGCACCGCCTGCACCAGAGAAAGCATCGCCAGCAAGAGCTGAACCACCGACGCCGTCAGCCCAAGCGCCGCTCAAAGCATCGCCGCCTGCACCGCCCCAGGCCTGCGCGCCGCCGCCGAAGGCATCGCCCGAAGCAGCCCAGCCGCTCGTGGCTCCACCGCCATAGGCTTCGCCGCCTGCACCACCGGCACCGCCGGCTGCGCCAGCTGAACTCGAGCCGGAACCCGTGCCATAGCCACTGGCAGAGCCAGCGCCCCCAGCGCCCGAACCGCCGACATCGCCGCTGCCACCACCGGCGCCGCCGGCGCCCGAGGCACCACCACCGCCGCCGCCGCCACCGCCACCGCCGCCACCTGTGCCGCCCGTGTTGCTGACGCTGCCGTCATTGTTGTGGCTATAGGCAGTGCCCGGCCAGTAATCGCCACCGCTTGCGGAGGTCGGCATGTGGCTGGAAAGATCGCCGATATCGCCACCGGAGCCACCAGCAGCACCGTTTCCGCCATTGCCGGCTTCGCCGGTATCGCCACCGCGTGCGCCGTTGCCGGACGAGCCTTCGGCGGTGCTGTCTCCGCCCATGGCACCGGCATGTCCGGAGCCTAGACCGAGGCCGAGGCTGAAGCCGAGGGCTGCGCCGCCGGCGCCGCCGAAGCCGCCAGATGCGCCGCCGCCATTGGCATAGCCGGATGAAGCACCGCCGCTAACGCCGCCGCCACCAGTGGAACCTGCTCCACCGCCAGCACCCGCATTCGACGTGCTTCCAGCCGTACCGCCCGTGCCAATGCCGCCGAGCGCAATGCCGCCAAAAGCGGTTCCACCGTTCGCGCCCGAGCCGCCCAACGACTTGGCGAAGCTGCCGCCATCGCCTCCAGCACCACCGCCGCTGATCCCGTCGCCTGCATGGGCATCGCCGGCATCCGCGTTACCATTTTGGTTGAACGTTCCGGTGTTGCTGGTCGAGAAGTCCTCGACGTAGTCGTTGTCGCTGATATTGGCGACCTGGTTGATGAGCGTTCCAACCGAGTCCGCACCCGTCATGCCGTTCAAAGCGTTGTCGAAAGTCGTGTTGAACACCGAACCGATCGAGGCATCGTCTTTAAGGTCGAGGTCGATCGTGTCGTTGTCCGACGGCTCCCAGCCTTCCATGTTCAGGCCCACGCCAACGCCGACGTTCACGTGAGTGTCGGTGGTCGTCGTCGTATGGTTTTCGTTGGTGTTCAGGTTGCCGTTCCCATTCAGGTTCAGGCTTCCATTGGCATTCAGATTGCCATTGCCGTTGAGATTGCCATTTCCGTTGCCGTTTTCATTGCCGTTATAGGACTCGCTATACTGGCCCTGGCCCTGGCCCTGGCCTTGAGCCTGGCCCTGTAACTCGTACTGGCTCTGATCCTGATTGGAAGGATCGTAGTGATTACCGTGCCTGTTATTACCGCTCATCTTCAAAATCCTGAAAGAGGCCGCGGACCCGGAACGCCATTCATCTCATAGGGCGCTTTGCGGGGTTAAGCGGCGTGTTCATTTTCGCTGCTGCTTCAATCTCCGGACACACTCGATCGAGGGGACGAACGACCGCAGACCCGGCATGCGTTGCTTGATGAGATCCTCCTCAAAGGAGAGCGCGTGTCAGCGAGCGCTCGCCCATTGGGACAAGCCGCAACCTGAGGTTCTTTGGATGGGTCCGGCACTCTCCAAACCGGAACGAGATTACACTGCCAGCCCTTTATTGAAGTAAAAATACCTCAATTGGAGCTAGATCGACAGTAAGACGCAAGGCTACTTTGTTAGCGCGGCATAATATTCAAAAATAAGCCGGCGACACATGGTCTCTCAAGCTTACGACAGGTTCACTGACCATTATTGCAGGTGCGCGCAACCCGAAACACTGCAGATTTGAACAAGCAATTTAGCATCAACTTATGGAAATCGCTGGTGTTTTGGGCGCCTAGCACAACGAGTCCTGCCGAGCCACAAAAACTAAATCGTTCCGGCTATATCCAGGTTACAAGAAGAGAGATACATTTATTCCAGACTATCAAAGTTAAACGATTATTAAACATTGTTGGAACGTCCGCAGAAGGAATTGCCTAAGGAGTAGGGGAACGCAGTATCGCGTATTGGGGGAGTGCCTATGTCTGAAGTAATGCAATCCTACGCTAAAGCCGAGCGAGACGGGTTCGGCCGGCCTGTCCGGAAGCGCGACACCTTCCTGTTTGTCACGGCAAAGCCAGTCCTGTCGGACTGTCTGATCCAGGCCATCGAAACGGAATTTGTCGATGTGGGAGCCGTTCAGGTGCCGGATCTGCCTGCAGCATGCGAGGGATCCAAGGGGAACGTTTCACTGATCTTCGTCGACCTTGCTTTGTTCGAACAGCTTGAAAACTGGGTCCCGGAGCTGATGAACGCGCATCCGAGCGCGCTGATCGCAATGGTCCAGACCGACGCCCGTCGCTCCGTGCCGATCGACGAAATCTTGCGATCCAACGTTGTTTGCGGCGTGTTGCCGATGCACCTGAAGCTCGATATCTGGCTCTCGGTGATCCGGCTGCTGCTGATCGGCGGCGAATATATCCCGACCGCCATGTTCCGTCCGCTCGCTTCCGAAAAGATCGTCGCGCAGCAGCCCGCCAAGGCTCCCGCTCCGCCTGGGCATTTCGATCCGCGCGAGTTGAGCGGCCTGACCGAGCGCGAATTGCAGATCCTGGAACTGGTCGCGCGGGGTTTGCAGAACAAGGTGATCGCGGCCAGCCTGCAGCTGTCTGAACACACGGTGAAGATCCACCTGCACAACATCATTACCAAGCTCGGCACATCAAACCGCACACAGGCCGCGGCCATCTTCCACCGCAGCCGTGGAGGAGAAGCCGACGGAGCCTCTGCCCTCACCCTCCTGCCCGGACGGTGACATCGTGCTGTTCAAGGATGTTCTCCAGCTCGTCGGCCACCTGAACTACACGTGGACCAACACGGAAAGCCTCCTGATCTACCTGATCGCCGGCCTTGCAAAAACCGACAAGGAAACCGCGATCATCATCTTCCTGACCCTGAACACCACGAAAGCCCGCATCGAGCTCGTGGAACGTCTCGCGAAGATGTCGAAAACCAAGTCGGAAGACCGCAAGGCCGTGCTCGAATTGACGAGCCGGTTGAGCCGTCAGGCGCGGCTGCGCAACAAATACACGCATTGCATTTATTCGTTCGACCAGACCGGCACGCGGGCCAGCACGCAATTGATGCGCGTGGTGGAAAGCAAGGATGCCGTGCGCTACGGCAAGGTCGAGGCGCTGGACGATCCCGAAATGATGCGCATTTCAGCCTCGATCGCGGCGATCCAGGGCATCAACAAGGACATCTGGACGCTGGTGGAAGCCAAGAACTTTCCGCATTGAAGCGTTCTGTCCGCCGGTAAAACGGCTAGCTGTCGATGCGTGTCCATTCGGAACCGCCGCCGGCATTGGGCTTCTGGCGCGCGAAATATTTGTAGGGCGTGCGCGACCACGGCTTGATGGCATCCGTCATGTTGTCGAGCACCAGATCGCCCTTCGACGTGCGAACGGTCAGCACAGCATGACCGGCACCATTCAGAGTGCCGACCGTGAGAAGCAAAGTCGAAGCGGGCCATCCGCGTTTCAGAAGCTCGGCCTTCTTCATGATCGCGAGATCCTCGCAGTCACCGCCGGCATCCGCGGTCGGCATGCCCCATTGGTCGCCGCTGAGACCCGGTTTGTCATCGCGCTGCTTGAAGCCGCGATTGACGGATGTGTTGACGGCCTTCAACTCGGCCATGCGCGCGGGCGTCATGGTCATGGCATCGGACGCGCCATTGGTTGAACACAAGCGCGGCTGCTCGTCACAGAAGGGGTAGAAGCCAGGAGGTGCAAAGGCGAAGCCGAGCGGCTTCATTGTCGAGGGTGCACCAATACTACTCGTGGTTTCCGAACAAGCGGCACAACCCAGGAGCACGGCAAGAACGATCACGCAGCGAATCATGACTATCTCCGGCGTCAATCGCATAGGCTAAAATGCGCCGGTGAGGCAAATATAAAGAATCCCGCTTGCGGACAGATCAGGATTACACTAGCGTTTACAGATTGTTACCAATGACGGTGACATCCATCATACGCCAAAGAGGGGACGGGCGCATCTTTCCTTAGGAGGAAGAGCATGTACTCGTTCGCAAAAAACGCGGGCAGCCTTGGTGCTGCCCTGCTGATCTCAACGGCTTCTCTCGTCTTTTCAAGCTCCACGGCGATCTCGCAATCGGCACGGCAGAACGTGACGGCCAATCAATGCCGCACGCTGACGCGCAACAATCTCGCGCTGTGCTGCGCCGCGCTTAATCGAAGCACCATCCTGTCGCGCGGACAGTTGGCGCAATGCCCGCCACTGACGACGTCGCTCGTGTCGCAAGCCCTGCGGGATTCCCAACGCAGCGATGATAATGGCGGGGGCCGTGGCAATAACGGCAACAATGGCAACAACGGCGGATCTGGGAATTCCGGCGGACCCGGCAACTCGAATGGCCCCGGCGGCTCCAACGGTCCCGGCGGCTCGGATGGTCCAGGCGGATCTGACGGGCCTGGAGGATCCGATGGGCCCGGCGGGTCGGACGGACCTGGAGGCTCTGGCGGTCCCGGTGGCGATAATGGCGGCAACGGTGGCAACGGCGGCGGCGGTGGGAACGGCGGCAACGGCGGGGGCAATGGCGGCGGCGGAGGCAACGGCGGAAACGGCGGAGGCAATGGCGGCGGCGGCGGGAATGGCGGCGGCTCCGATGGCGGCGGTGGGAACGGCGGCAACGGTGGAGGCTCCGGGGGTGGCGGCAACGGCGGAAACGGCGGCGGCTCCAGCGGTGGCGGCAACGGCGGAAACGGCGGCGGCTCCAGCGGTGGCGGCAACGGCGGAAACGGCGGCGGCTCCAGCGGTGGCGGCAACAACGGCGGAAACGGCGGCGGCTCCGGCGGTGCTGGTGGCGGCGGCGGAAACGGTGGGTCCGGCGGCTCGGGCGGTTCCGGCGGCGGCGGTGGTGGCGGCGGCAACGGCGGAGCCGGCGGCTAAGAGCCCTCACCAACCCTCAAAGGAAAAGGGAGGCCAACCGGCCTCCCTTTTTTATCGTCAGCAAAAACGTCGTTGGAACGATTAGGCTTCCTGGATCGCCGACAGCTTCCAATCGCCGCCGCGAGCGCGCACGAATGTCCATAGCTCAGTGATCTCGCTAAGCTCCTCGTCGCCATCCAACAGGCGGCCGCTGTTGCGGTCCAGCAGTCGGTCACGCGATTCGTAGCGCAGCGCGGCCGTTGCATAGTCCTGCGTGCCTTCGCTCCAGCTCTCGGCGATGTCAGCCTGCAGAAGGGTCACATCCGTCACCTCGTTGCGCACGCCGTTTTGCGCGTTCTCAGCCAGTTCCTCCGACAGGTAGGACACCATTTCCGGCGTCACGAGCCGGCGCAGTGCGGCGTGATCTTCGCGGGAAAACGCTGCCTGCACCTCCGCAAGACGTTGCTCGAACGTGTCGAGATCGGTCTGCGCAAGCTCGATGTCGCGGCTTTCCACTGCGGCCGGCTTGCCGGCACCACCTCCGATCGACGGGATCGGGAAGGAGCGGTTGTTTTGCGGCTGAGCCTCCGCATCACGGCGCGCCTGCCAGTTTGGATTGGGTGCGGCACCAGCTGCAGCACGGCCTGGCCCCGCATAAGCAGGGCTCGGCTGAGACCGCGAGCGGAAAAAGCGCATGGCAAGCATGATCAGGCCGCCGATCAGCAGGATCTGCAGGAGCATGCCGAACATTCCGGCCATGCCGCCGAAGCCGTGGCCCATCAGCATGCCGAACAAACCGCCGATCAAAAGGCCGCGCATCAAGCCGCCGCCCAAACCACCGAACAAGCCGCCGCGCTGCTGCCCGGCTGTTTGCGCCTGACGCGTCGCGGCGCCGGGCTGCGCGGTACTCGGCGTCATCGAACGCTCGACCGGGGCTGTCTGGCGCGGCGCGGTATTCGTTGCAGGCGCGGACTGGAACGTGCGTCCGCCACGGCTGCCGAAGCTGCCGCCGCGTCGGGCTTCAGCGTGGTCAACCGCGACCATGGACAGGGCAAGAAACAGCCCCATGAATAGAGCAGTCAGGCGTTTTCCACGCGAACCAAGCACAGGCAGCATCCTCCTTGATGATAGCTGTGCCGCATATAAGCGATTGTGATTGAAAGTTTTAGTGCGCGATCATGCCAAACGCAGCGCCACGACCCCGCCGACGATCAAAACTCCGGCAACAAAGCGCCAAAGGCCCAAGCCTTCGCGCAGAAAGGCCACGGAGATGATCATCGCAAACAGGATCGAGCTTTCGCGCAAGGCGGCGACCGCGCCGATCGGCGCCAGCGTCATCGCCCACATCGCGATGCCGTAGGATGCCGCCGACAGGCCGCCAACGCCGACGCCGATCTTCCACGACCGTGCCATCACCGGCAAAATGCCGGGTCCGCGAAGAACCAGCGCCAGAACCAGCGAAATCGTGCCGTCAGTAATGAACAGCCACACCGCATAGGAGAAAGCGGAACTTGCCAGCCGCACGCCATTGCCGTCGGCCAGCGTATAACAGGCGATGAAAAAGGAGGTGGAAAAGGCATAGGCGATGGCTTCGCGGTTAAGCTTCTCCAACCCGCCGCCGCGCAACGACATCAGGATCGTGCCGGCACATAGAAGCGCGATGCCGAGCACCGCCCAGCTGCCGGGATGCTCGTTGATCAGCGCAAACGCGCCGATCGTCGTCAGAAGCGGCGCGCTGCCGCGGGCGAGCGGATAAACCTGGGCCAGATCGCCAGCCGCGTAGGCCTTGATCAGGCACAGCTTATAGCCCTGCTGAAACGCTGCCGAAGCGAAAATGAAGGGCCAAACGCCCCATGCGGGGAAAGCCACAAAGGGCGAAGCGATCAGCGCCATCGTGCCCATGCCCGCGCTCATCAGGGTGATGGATACGAAACGGTCGAGATGGACCTTCACCATCGCGTTCCACACCGCATGCATGGCGGCAGCAATGAGCACGGCCGTAAACACGATCGGGCTCATGCGTGATCTCCTGGAAAATCGCGACGGCGACTTTGAGAGTGGCGGAGTGGCGGCATGCGGCGGGCTCGTTTCCCCGCATGCATAGCGAATGCGCCTAGCATCCGCAAAGCACAGAGCCGGCCAATCCTTCGGCCAGCCGAAATCCGTCAGTCCGCGAGCACCATCAGGTCGCGCGGCGCGAAGGCAAGTTCGGCCGGTGCACCGGATACCGGTGGCGGCATGGTCGGATCGTTGAACGTGTCGAGTGACACCGTGCTGTCGCCGACTTTCGTGCGCACCCGGATCACCGAACCTAGAAAATGCACGTCGGCGATCGTCGCGTCCAGAGCACCGGTGCGCTCGCCTGTGCGGCCGAGCGATACTGCTTCGGGACGAAGCGCCAACGAGATCGTGTCCCCGTTGCGCTTGGGCGCGAGATCGCGATGGAGTGCCAGGGTCTGACCCGCGACATCCACCGAGCCGGCTTCGGCATCAAGAATGCGCGCTTCCAGCACGTTGAGCGTGCCCACGAAGTTGGCGACAAAGCGGGTGGCCGGACGGTTGTAGATCTCGAACGGCGTGCCGGCCTGGTCGGCGCGGCCATTGTTCATGACGACGATGCGGTCGGAAATCGACAGCGCTTCTTCCTGGTCATGCGTCACGAAGATCGTGGTGATGCCGAGTTCTTTCTGGATCGACCGTATTTCCTCGCGCAAGGACACGCGCACCTTGGCATCCAGCGCGGACAGGGGCTCGTCGAGCAGAAGCAGGCGCGGCTTCGGCGCAAGCGCGCGCGCCAGGGCTACACGCTGCTGCTGGCCGCCCGAGAGCTGGTAGGGATAGCGGTCACCTAGATGCGGCAGGCTGATCAGCTTCAGCATCTCTTGGACGCGCTGCGCGCTTTCAGCCTTCGGCGTACCGGCGACACGGAGGCCGAAGGCGATGTTCTGTGCCACGGTCAGGTTCGGAAACAGCGCATAGGCCTGGAACACCATGCCGACCTTGCGCTGGTTCGGCTTGAGGTTGGTGACATCCTTGCCACCGACGAAGATCTTGCCCGCGCTCGGTTCCTCGAAGCCGGCGACCATGCGCAGCATCGTCGTCTTGCCGCAGCCGGATGGTCCCAGGAACGAAATGAACTCGCCGCGCCCGACATCGAGGTTGAAGTCGCGCACGACAGTGGTGGAGCCGAAGCTCTTCTGGACGCCCTGGATCGAAAGATAAGTCTCGGTCATGTCTTTCAGTCCGGGCGGTTGGCGGATTTGGGAGCAAAGCGGGCGAGCATCTGGATCACCGACATGCAGCCCCAGGTCACGGCAAAGGTGATGACGGCAAGCGCTGCCGGCTCATAAGCGCGGTTGGCGCCGATGTTCTGAAGATACGGGCCGAAAGCCGGTCGGTTGAGCAGGCTCGCCATGGTGAACTCGCCGATCACGATGGCAAAGGTCAGGAAGGCGCCCGACAGAACCGCGATCAGCACATTAGGCAGGATCAACCGTGTGATGATCGTCGCCCAGCCGGCACCCAGGATCTGCGCGGCTTCGGTCAGCGTGCGGACATCGATGGTGCGCAGGCCTGTATCCACCGCGCGATACATGTAAGGCAGCGCCAGGATCGCATAGCCTATCACCAGCAGCGCATCCGTGCCGCGCGCCGATGCCAGGAACGGCAGTGGCGAGTTCGAGCCATACATGCGGATATAGCCGAACACGATCACGATCGCCGGGATGACCAGCGGCAACAGCGTCACGAATTCGACGATTGGCCTGATATGCGGCATGCGCAGCCGGATCCAATAGGCGGTCGGCACCACGATCAGCACGCCGAGCAGAATTGTGAAAATCGCGGCCATCACCGAATAGCCGAATGTCTGCTGAAAGCGCGGATCGCCGAAGACGACGGCAAAGGCATCGAAGGAATAGGTGCCGCGCCGCATCCGCATGGCGAATTCCAGCGTCGCCAGCAGCGGGATGATGAAATAGGCCGCACCCAATCCGAAGGTGAGCCAGGCCCAGAACTTGCCAGATTTCATTTCAGCCACCGTTCCGAGCGTGTGCGGAACCAGATGTAGAAGACATTGGCCATGCCCGTGATGAAGATCATGCCGAAGGCGATGGCATAGCCGAGATGCGCATTGTGCAGCACATCACCGCGGATCTGCGCATAAAGCAGGATCGGTACGATGTTCAGCGACGAACCCGTCAGCGCGTAAGCCGTCGCAATGGCGCCGAAAGCATTGGCGAAAAGCAGGATGACCGTGCCGAGGAAGCTCGGCCACAGAACCGGGATCACCACCATGCGCCAATACTGCCACTGCGTCGCGCCCAGCGTTGCGGCCGCCTCGCCCCATTCCTTCTTCAAGCCGTCGATCGCCGGCGTGATGATCACCACCATCAGCGGGATCTGGAAATAAAGGTAGGTCAGCGTCAGGCCCGAAAAGGACAGGATGTTGAAGCCGGTCGCATAGAGATTGAAGCCGAAGATGTCGCGCAGCAGGATCGTCACGAGGCCGAGCCGCCCGAGCGTGGCAAGAAAGGCGAAGGCCAGCGGCACGCCGGCGAAGTTCGAAGCGACGCCGGAAAAGGTCATCGTCGCACCGCGCACCCAGCGCGGCAACCCACCCCGCACGATCGCAACGGCAATCGCCAGACCAACCAGCGCGCCGATCACGGCGGAAGCGAAACTGACCTTGATGGAAATCCAGTAGGCGGCGCGAATGGTCGGCTGCCAAAGCTCAGCCAGATTGCCGAGCGTAAACGTGCCCTCCGGCGTCTGGAACGCGCCGAGGATCAGGTAAGCGGTCGGCGCAATCAGGAAAAAGATCGCGAACAAAAAGAACGGCGCGACGCCCAGCCATTGTGTCGGCAGCCGAACGGCACGCGCATGGGGCGGGGCGGCA
The DNA here is from genome assembly GCF_014652875.1 of Tianweitania populi. Classification (GTDB taxonomy): domain Bacteria; phylum Pseudomonadota; class Alphaproteobacteria; order Rhizobiales; family Rhizobiaceae; genus Tianweitania; species Tianweitania populi. The sequence goes on from NZ_BMZQ01000001.1 coordinate 1,897,276, forward strand.
TGTGCCGCGTCCGGTTCTGACAGGCTGATCGTCGCCATGCAGGAAGGTATCCGTGGGAATAAGGAAAAGCCGGGCAGCCAGAAGGCCACCCGGCCGTTCAATCAAGACGCCTTACTGAACGTTGGCGCCCACGACCTGATCCCAGGCCTTGGTGATCGCTTCCTTGGCGGCGTTCTGGTCGTCAAGCGTCGGGAACTTCGCGGCTTCATAGGAAGCAGCCGGCGGAAGCTTGGCGAGCATCTCCTGCGGCACCTTGCCCTTGGCGACCAGATCGTTGAAGCGGATCGGGTGGCAATAGCCCTTCAGCCATCCGAGCTGACCTTCGTCCGAATAAAGATGCTCCATCCACAGCTTGGCGGCGTTCGGATGCGGCGCGTAAGCGCTGATGCCCTGAACGTAAACGCCGGCAACAACGGCCGACTTCGGCACCACCACTTCAACCGGCGGATTGCCGTTGAGCGTGTCGCGGCCGGTCAGACCGTTGTAGTCCCAGTTGATCAGGATCGGCGTCTGCCCCTGCGCCAGCGTCGCTGGCTTGCCGATCACCGGCACGAAATTGCCGGACGTGTTGAGCTTCTTGAAGAAGTCGAGGCCCTTTTCGCTGGCCGAAGCCGCATCCGTGCCGCCCGTTGCGAGACCGGCGGCGTAAACGGCCTGGATCGCTTGGTTCGACGCGCGCGGATCACCGGCGAGCGCTACCGCGTTCGCATAATCCGGCTTCAGGAGGTCGGCCCAATCCTGTGGCACGTCCTTGACGATATCCGTGTTCACCATGAACGACAGAACACCGTAATAATCGCCGTACCAATGGCCTTCCGGATCCTTGGCGTCGTCCGGGATCGAGTCCCAGGTCGAGACCTTGTAGGGCATCAGGAGGTTTTCGGCCTTGGCAGCCGGGCCGAAGGACAAGCCGACGTCGATCACGTCAGGCGCCTGCGGGCCCTTGTTGTCCTTGTTGGCCTTGATGGCCTCGATCTCGTCGCCCGAACCGGCATCCGGGTTCAGTTCGTTGACCGTGATCTCGGGATACTTTGTCTTGAAGGCGGCGATGACTTCGCCATAACCGCACCAGTCATGCGGCAGCGCGATCGTGGTGAGTTGGCCTTCCTTCTTGGCCGCTGCAACCAGTTCGTCCATATTTTGAGCGGACGAAATCGCCGTTGTCGCCATCATGGCAACGGCCGTCCACGAAAGTACTTTCCCCACCAAACCCGTCACGATCATCTCCGTTGTTGTTCCGCCTTCCCGGCGTTCGAAAGCGCCGTATGCCCTGCACATGACAGGAGGATGAAGGCCGACGCAAGCACCCGCGCAAAGACCTGAACAAAAAAGCTTTGAGCGAGTTTCTGCCCGGCAAACCCTGTTCCGGTGGTAACCCGTCGGCCAAGGACAAACCCGGCGATCACGAAGCCGTCAGAGCTTCGGGCACAACATTGCCGATATTTAACACAACGACAGCGTCAGGCATGGCATTGTGTGTTGCACAATGATCGAAACGAAAGGTCTGTTCGGCCTCACGCATCGATATGCTTCTACGCGTTACTTGAGCCGGAGACTTCAATGGCGGTCTGGAAACAACTGATCCTCGGCCTTCTCGTGGCTGTGATCGGCGCCGCTCTTTGGGTCCGCTTCGTACCGGGCTCGGCTGATACGCTGGCGAAAATCGGCCTTGATGTGCCGGCCTGGGCGGCCGTCGAGCCGCAGCAGAAGGAAGCAGCGGAAGGCGGCGGCGGCCAGAATGGCGGCCAGCGCCAGAACCGCACCACCACAGTGGTCGCACCGCCGGCCACCCGCGCCACAATCAATGATCGCCTGACCGCGATCGGCACCGGCAACGCCATCCGCTCCGTCAGCGTGCTGCCCTTCGTGTCCGGCCGCATCGTCGAGATCCCGGTCGCGTCCGGCGACCAGATCAAGGCCGGTGACGTTATCGCCCGCCTCGATGCCGACGCCGAGCGCATTGCCGTTGATCGCGCCAAGATCGCGCTGGAAAACGCGCAGGCAGCGCTCGATCGTTCCAACGCGCTACGCAATTCCAACACCATCACCGCCGTTGCCCAAACCGAAGCCAAGCTCGCCGTCGATAATGCGCGGCTCGAGCAACAGCAGGCCGAGCTCAACCTCGAGCGCCGCTCCATTACCGCCCCGATCGGCGGTATGGTCGGCATCGTGCCGGTGGAAATCGGCGATTACGTCACCTCACAGACCGAAATCGTCACGCTGGACGACCGCTCCGAAATCCTGGTCGACTTCTGGGTGCCTGAGCGGTTTGCGGGCGCGGTCAAGGTCGGCGCGCCCGTCAAGGCCAGCCTGGTTGCCCGGCCAGACCGCATCTTCGACGGCGTGGTCAGTGCCCTCGACAGCCGTCTGGATACGGCCAGCCGCACCATGCGCGTCCAGGCCAAGCTCGCGAATCCCGATGATCTCCTGCGCGCCGGCATGTCCTTTGAAGTCGCCATGACCTTCCCCGGAGACACGTTCCCGGCCGTCAATCCGCTGGCCATCCAGTGGAGCACGGACGGCGCTTATGTCTGGCAGATCCGCGACAACAAGGCGGAGCGCACGCCGGTGCGCATCATCCAGCGCAACACCGATGCGGTTCTGGTGGAGGCCGACATTGCCGATGGTCGCCCCATCATCACCGAAGGCCTGCAAGCCTTGCGCGACGGCGCGTCCGTCCAGATCGCGGGCGGCAATCGGCCCGAACCGGTGGCAACCACACAGACACCGGGAAGCGGCTCGTGACGGACAAGCCCGACATGAGCGAGAACGAACCCAAGCACGAGCCGAACACCAACGCGCCCGTTGAAGCACCGGCGGTGGTGCCGTCCACAGAAGCATCCGAACCGGCGAACGAAGCAGCGAATGCTGCCGCCGACGAAGCCGTAACCGAAGACGCAGCGCCTCAGGCAAAGCAGGAAACCGGTTCAACCGCGATCTTCGTGCGCCGGCCGGTTCTCGCTTTCGTGCTGAACGTGCTGATCGTGGTGGCCGGCCTCGCCGCCTTTTTCGGCATCGATGTGCGCGAGCTTCCCGATGTCGATCGCCCCGTCATTACCGTCAACACCAATTATACAGGTGCCGCCGCCGAAACCATCGATCGCGAAATCACCGCGATCGTGGAAGGCGGCATCGCCCGCGTGTCCGGCGTGAAGTCGATTTCCTCTTCTTCGTCCTTTGGCCGCAGCCGGGTGACGGTGGAGTTCAACGACGGCGTCGATCTCGATATCGCGGCCTCCGACATGCGCGATGCCGTCAGCCGTGTGGTCAACCAGCTGCCGGACGATCTGCAGGACCCGCCAACGGTGGTGAAGGCCGATGCCAACGCCGAAGCCGTGATCCGTCTCGCCGTCACCTCGCAAACCATGTCCATCGAAGACATGACGGTGCTGGTGGAAGACGAGATATCCGATACGCTGGCCGCCGTTCCAGGTGTGGCCGACGTGCAGATCAACGGCGACCGCGAAAAGATCTTCCGCATCGACATCGACCAGGCCAAGCTTGCATCGCTCGGCATGACGGTTGCCGATGTGTCGAGCGCGCTCAGCTCGATGGCCTTCGATGCGCCGGCCGGCGCTTTGTCCAGCAACGACCAGAACCTGATCGTGCGCGCTACCGCATCCCTGACCACGCCCGAAGCCTTCGAAGCCGTGCTCCTCAACGGCCGCACCCGCCTCGGCGATGTTGCCACCGTCACGCTCGGCCCTGACATTGGCCAGACGCAGCTGCGCGCCAACGGCCAGACCGGTGTTGGCCTCGGTATTATCCGCCAGGCCCAATCCAACACGCTCGACATCAGCGAAGGCGTTCACGCCGCGGTCGATCAGCTGAAAGAGACCCTGCCCGAAGGCATGGACATCTTCATCACCAGCGATGACGCAACCTTCGTTGAAGGCGCCATCCATGAGGTCGAGATCGCGCTCGGCATTTCGGCCACCGTGGTGCTGATCATCATCTTCGCCTTTTTGCTCGACATTCGCGCCACCATCATCCCGGCCGTCGCCCTGCCCGTGGCGCTGATCGGCACGGTGGCCGGCATTTATCTCGCCGGCTTCTCGCTCAACATCCTGACGCTGCTGGCGCTGGTTCTCGCCACCGGTCTTGTGGTCGATGACGCCATTGTGGTGCTGGAAAACATCGTGCGCCGCCGCAACATGGGCCTCGGGCCGCGTGCTGCCGCCGTGCTCGGCACGCAGGAAGTGTTCTTCGCCGTCATTGCCACCACGGCCACGCTGGTTGCCGTCTTCGTGCCGTTGTCCTTCCTGCCCGGCCAGACGGGTGGTCTGTTCCGCGAGTTCGGCTTTGTGCTGGCGCTGTCGGTAATCCTGTCGGCAGTGGTCGCTTTGTCGCTCTGTCCCATGCTCGCCTCGCGCATGCTGGGCGGCTATACCGAGCATGAACATACCGGCCTGCTCGGCCGCATCGGCGGTGGCTTGTCCGCCTTCTACCGCCGCACGCTCCATGCCGCCTTGAACGCCCCGCTGATCGCCATCATCGTGGCGCTGCTCGCTGCCGGCGCGGCGGGCGCCATGTTCGGCACCATTCGCTCAGAGCTGACGCCGACCGAAGACCGCTCGCAGGCCTTTATCCGGGTGCAGGCGCCGCAGGGCGTCAGCCTGGACTATATGGGCCAGCAGATGCGCGCGATCGAAGAGCGCCTCCAGCCCCTGCGCGACAATGGCGAAGTCCGTTCGATCTATTCGATTGCCGGCCAGGGCGGGAACTACAACAGCGGCTTCATGGTCATGTCGCTTGCTTCCTGGAGCGACCGCGAGCGCACGCAGCAGCAGATCCTGGATGATATCCAAAGCCGCATCCGCGATGTTTACGGCGTGCGCGCCTTCGCCTTCCAGCCAAACAGCCTGGGCATTCGCGGCGCCGGCAGCGGCCTGCAATTTGCCATCGTCGGCAACAACTATGCCGACCTGACCGCAGCCGCCGAATCCACCGTGCGCGACCTTGAAAACACGCCCGGCTTCCAGCAGCCACGTTTGTCCACCGAAGCCACGCAACCACAGCTCTTCGTATCCATCAACCGAGACCGCGCATCCGATCTGGGCATCGAGATCAATGGCCTCGCCGCCGCCATGCAGGCCATGCTGGACGGACGTGAGATCGGTTCGGTCTTCATCGAGGACCGCGCCTTCGACGTGAAGCTGGTGTCGTCAGCCAACCCCGTGAACGATCCGACCGATCTGGAAAACATCTTCCTGAAAGCGTCGGACGGCCGTTTCGTGCCGATGTCCACCATCGCCACGCTGGAAGAGCGTGCGGTGCCGCCGTCGCTGGCCCGCGAACAGCAGCTGCGCTCGGTCGCCATCACCTCCTCGCTGGCGCCGGAACTGGCGCTCGGCGATGCTTATACCCAGGTGCAGGAAATCGCCGGCAAGCACATGCCGGCCGGCAGTCGCATCGTGCCGCTGGCCGAAGCCGCAACGCTCGGCGAAACATCCAGCGGCATGCTGACCATCTTCGGCTTCGCGCTCGTGATCGTGCTTCTTGTGCTGGCGGCCCAGTTCGAAAGCTTCGTCAGCGCCATCATCATCATGATGACCGTGCCGCTTGGCCTCGCCTGCGCTGTGTTCGCGATGGTGCTGACCGGCACCAGCCTCAACGTTTACAGCCAGATCGGCCTTGTTCTGCTTGTCGGCATCATGGCCAAGAACGGCATCCTGATCGTGGAATTCGCCAACCAATTGCGTGATCGCGGTTTGCCCCTGCGCGAAGCGATCGAGGAAGCGTCGAACATCCGCTTGCGCCCGGTGATGATGACCATGCTCTGCACCATTGTCGGCGGCGTGCCGCTGGTGATGGCGTCGGGCGCGGGTGCCGAAGCGCGCATCGCACTTGGCTGGGTCATCGTCGGTGGCCTTGGTCTGTCTACGATCGCCACGCTTTACATCACGCCGGTTTCCTATCTTCTGCTCGGCCGCTTCGTAACGCCGAAGGTCGAGGAAGAAGCCAGGCTTGAACGTGAGCTGGAAGCCGCCAACAATCCACGTCCGGCACAGACCCGTCCGGCACCGGATGCTCATCCCGCCCCTGCCGAGTGAGGATCAACCGCGCATCGCTGTTATGCGCGGTTCATGCGGCACCCCCTGCCTCTTGACCGCGTGCCTCTTGACCGCATCTGCCGCGTGCAGCATGGACCTGTCATCAATGGTTTAGGAGCATGCCGCCGTGGCGAGCAAACGAATCTCCCTGGCAAATGCGCAGGCTCTTGTCGGCAAGGAAGTCGGCTTGGCGGAATGGCGCGAGGTTTCGCAGACCATGATCGACCAGTTCGCCGATGCGACTGACGATCACCAGTTCATCCACACCGATCCCACGCGCGCCGCCGCCGAAGGGCCTTATGGCGGCACCATCGCGCATGGCTTCCTCACCCTGTCGCTTCTGTCGGCTATGACCTATGAGGCCGTGCCGGCGCTGGAAGGCATGGTTGCCGGCGTCAATTTCGGCTTCGACAAGGTGCGCTTCATGTCGCCGGTCAAAACCGGCCAACGCATCCGCGCCCGCTTCATCCTCGACAAGCTGCGCGAGCGGCCATCCGGCATCGTCGAAATCAACTACGCGGTAACGATCGAGCTCGAAGGCAGCATCAAGCCGGCGCTGACCGCTTACTGGCTGACCCTGATGATGCCCGACCGCACGAAAGACCGCGCGTGAGCGCCTCCGAACAAGACGCTCGCTCATCCATGAAACGCTTCGACGGCCTGTCCGTGCTGATCACCGGCGCGACCGGCGGCTTCGGCCGTCGCGCTGCCGAGCGCTTTGCTGGAGAAGGCGCAAAACTCATCCTGTCCGACGTCAACCCGGAAGCCCTTCAAGCCTTTGCCGCGACCCTCGACTGCGAAACGGCCCTGCTTTCCGGCGACATCAGCCAGGAAAGCCTCTCCAAGGATTTGGTAAAGCTGGCCGTCGAGAAGTTCGGCCGCCTTGATGTCGCGCTGAACAATGCCGGCATCGCACAAAGCTACGTCAAGCTGCCCAACGTTCCTTCCGACGAAGCCCGCCGCATCCTGGAAATCGACCTGCTCGGCGTTTTTTTCGCCATGTCCTACCAGATCCCGCAGATGGAACGGCAGTTCCGCCGCACCGGCAAAGGTGGCGCGATCGTCAACGTCGCTTCCGTCGCCGGTGTCGCCGGCGCCCCTCGCCTGTCCGTTTATTCCGCCGCCAAACACGGCGTCGTCGGCCTGACCCGGTCGGCGGCCGCCGAATATGCCAGCAAGGGTGTGCGCGTGAATGCGGTCTGTCCGGCTTTTGCACGGACCAAGATGGCGATGGACATGCTCGGCATGTCGACTGCTGGAACCGACGCGGCAATAGCCGATCTGACGCGGGGCGTGCCAATGAAACGGCTGGCGGAAGTGGACGAGATCGTCGAGGTCTTCCTGTTCGCCGCCGACCCGAAAAACAGCTTCATGACCGGTCAGGCCATTGCGGCAGATGGCGGGATAACCGCCATTTGAGCCGAAAAAACCGGCTGAGAACGCCGGTTTTGTGCCGCCACTTGCCGGTTTTTGCCGGAATTTGTCCGGAAAATTCCCGCTAAACGCCCCTCGCGGCGTCGGAAAGATAGCTGAACGCGTAGTCCGCAAACGACCGCCAGCATTCCACCCGGAATGTGTCAGGCGCGGTCCGCAACAGCACGATCTCGATCTTGCCGAGCACCGTGCGCGAGCAGGCGCCGACCGGAAACGCCTGCAAGCCCAGATCCTGCGGGCAGCCTGCATTGATCACGTCAGCAGCTTTCTCGCCCGACACAATGATAGCGGCATTGCGGTGCGAGACGTCCACCGCGGAATGCAGGACAGAAACCCCGGCCAGATCGGCAATCGGATCACCCTCGCCGTCATCAATCACCAGCCACTCGTCCGGGCCCAGCCACAAGGCCGAGCGGCTGTTGGCAGTGACGGAAGTCTTTGGTTTCGACGGTAAATCCAGACCCAAAGCCAGCGAAAGCGGAGCCAAACCATCGGACCGCACCCGCAGTGAAACGCGTCGCGCAGGCTTGGCGGGTTGGAGGGAGACGCCGTTGATCGCCTCGCTGCGATGATCGAGCGCACCGCGCCGCTTAGCCGTGATCGCTACTGCCTCAACCATGGAGCCGCTCCCCTTTTTCATCGAAGAACAATGGCTTACACACTTCGACCTCGATCACGCTGTCGGGCATCGGCACGTACAACGTCTCGCCGATCCGGCTGAAGCCGCCTTCCACCAGACCCATGGCAATTGAACTGTTGCAGTTTTCCGACCAGTAGCTGGAGGTCACGAAGCCGATCATCTTCGTCGGCACCGGCTGCTTCGGATCGACCACGACCTGGGCGCCTTCTTCCAGCACGGTCTTCGGATCCTTAGTCTTGAGGCCGACCAGTTGGCGACGGCCTGGCGCTACGAGATCGGGACGGGTCAGACCGCGAATGCCGACAAAGTCGGTCTTCTTCTTGCCGATCGCCCAGTCCAGCCCGGCATCACCAGGTGTGACCGTGCCGTCCGTATCCTGGCCGACGATGATGTAGCCCTTTTCGGCGCGCAGCACATGCATGGCTTCGGTGCCGTAGGCGCAGGCGTCGTACTTCTTGCCTTCTTCCCAGATGGCTTCCCAAACGGCGCGTCCGTAATCGGCCGGCACGTTCACTTCGAAGCCGCGCTCGCCGGTGAACGACATCCGGAACAGCCGGGTCGGAACCCCGCCGCAGATCGTGCCTTCGCGCACCGACATATGCGGCATGGCGGCGTCTGAAATGTCGATATTGTCGACCAGTGATCGAAGGATGTCGCGGCTCTTCGGACCCTGAACGGCGATCACCGCCCATTGCTCGGTGATCGAGGTCAGCCAGACATCGAGATCAGGGAATTCGGTCTGTAGATAGTCTTCCATGTGGTGCATCACGCGCGGCGCACCGCCGGTCGTGGTGGTTACATGGAAGCGATCGGCGGACAGGCGGCCGACGACGCCATCATCATAGATGAAGCCGTCTTCGCGCAGCATGATGCCATAGCGGCAGCGGCCGTCTTCGAGCTTCGCCCACGGGTTGGTGTAAAGCAGCTCCATGAACTTGGCGGCGTCCGGGCCGACCACCTCGATCTTGCCGAGGGTGGAGGCGTCGAACAGGCCGGCTGATGTACGGACGGTTTTGCATTCGCGGTTCACCGCTGCATGCATGTCCTCGCCCTTGCGCGGATAACACCAGGCGCGCTTCCACTGCCCTACATCCTCGAACACCGCGCCCTGCTGTTCTTCCCAGCCATGCATCGGCGTGCGGCGTGTGGGATCGAACAGGTCGCCCTTGGCATGGTTGACGATCGCGCCAAAGGTCACCGGCGTATAAGGCGCGCGGAATGTGGTGAGGCCGACAGCAGGGATCGGCTTGTCCAGCACTTCGGCCGCGATCGCCAGGCCATGTAGGTTAGACGTCTTGCCCTGATCGGTTGCCATGCCGTTGGTGGTGAAGCGCTTCACATGCTCGATCGAGCGCATGCCTTCGCGCACGGCCTGGCGGATGTCCTTGGCCGTGACATCGTTCTGGAAATCAACGAACGCCTTGACGATCTGGTCCGGGCCGGACCCGGGAGCAGCACCCAACATGCCGCCACCCCAGGTCTCGCCCTTGTCGACCTTCGGCTTGGAAGCCGAAGTGGAGCGCACTGCCTTTTCGCCGGCGGCGAAGCCTTCATCAACGGTGGCTTGAAGGCTGTCGGCGCCATTGCAGGCGCCAACCGAAATGCAGTCCTGAGCGTAGGTGCCCGGCAGGAAGCGCTGCGTCGGCTCGTCAAAGGCGACCTTGCCGCGCGACTGCGAGAACAGGTGAACGGAGGGCGTCCAGCCCGACGACATCAGCAGCGCGTCGATTGCGACCTTGCGCTCTGGTCCCCCGGATTTCGCCTGCACCGTCATGGACGAGACGCGCAACCGGCCGTCCGTACCGACAACCGTGCGACCCTGATTGATCTCGATGCCAAGTGCGCGGGCTTCTTCCACCAGCGCGCTGGACGGGTTGTCTCTGATGTCGACGATTGCCGCGATGTTGACGCCGGCTCTCTTCAAATCGATCGCGGCAGGATATGCGGAATCGTTGGCGGTGAAGACGCCGACATTGCGCCCGACGGCCACCCCGTAATGGTTGAGATAGCTGCGCGCGGCCGAAGCCAGCATGATGCCCGGACGATCATTGTCGGCAAACACCATGTGCCGCTCGATGGCGCCGGTCGCGAGGATCACCTTCTTGGCGCGAACCTGCCACAGCCGTTCGCGAGGCGTGGTGAGGTCGGGATGCGCGAGATGTTCGGTGACGCGCTCCACCAGCCCGACCATGTTCTGCGCGTAATAGCCGAAGGCGGTGGTGCGGGTGAGCACGCGGACATTGTCGTGCGAAAGGAGCGACGCCCCCGCAGCCTGCGCCCAGGTCCAACCATCCTGCCCTTCGATGGACGCGCCAGTTTCATAGCGCAAAGCGCCGCCGATATCCGGCTGCTCGTCGCACAGGATGACCCGCTGACCCGAGTCGGCTGCGGCAATCGCTGCCGCCAGACCGGACGGACCAGCGCCGACGATCAGCACATCGCAATGCGCAAAGCGCTGCGCGTAAGTGTCGGGATCGGCCAAATCCGGCGCAACGCCGAGACCGGCTGCTTCACGAATGCGCGGCTCGTAAACCTTGGCCCAGGCGCCCTTCGGCCACATGAAGGTCTTGTAGTAGAAGCCGGCCGAGAACATCGGCGAACCGATATTGTTGACGGCACCCACGTCATAAGCGAGCGACGGCCAGCGGTTCTGCGATACGGCGGTCAGCCCGTCGTAAAGCTCCTGCACGGTGGCGCGCACATTCGGCGTCTTGCGGGCGGCGTCGCGATGGATTCCGACCAGCGCGTTCGGCTCTTCCGGACCGGCCGAAAGAAAGCCGCGCGGCCGGTGATATTTGAACGAGCGGCCAACGAGATGCACGCCGTTGGCGAGCAGCGCGGAAGCCAGCGTATCGCCCTGAACGCCGGCATAGGTCTGGCCGTCAAAGGTGAAGGCGAGCGTGGCCGCCGTGCCGAGGCGGCCCTTGTTCGGAATGCGATGCGTGGCTGTAACGGCCTTCTTGGTGGTGGTCGTCGCCATCACGCTTCTCCATCGGTGGATACGCGGTCGCGCGCCGGCGTTGCCACGTTCTGATCCGCCGGCGGGATGTTTTCCCAAGCGCTGTGTTCCGGCAGGGTCTTCATGACTTCCGCTGGCTCCGGTTGCGGCTCGCCGGCCTTGTAAACCCGCAGGAACTTGTCGGTGACGGAATCGCGCACGGCATTGAAGAAGCGGCCGCAGCCATGAATGTGCCGCCAGCGCTCATACACCAGCCCCTTCGGGTTGGTGCGGATAAAGAAGAAGCTCTCGAAGGCCTCGTCGCTTTCACCCGCGATGTTGGTAGAGCGTGCGATATGCGCCTCGCCGCCATTGCGGAATTCAATCTCCGGCCGCTCTTCCTGGCAATAAGGACAGTGGATCAACAGCATAACTCAGCTCTTCATGTCCGGTTCGATGTAGAGGCCAAGCGCTTTGATGAAGCGCATGGATTGACGTTCGCGCTTTCGCCGCCAGCCTTGAGATCCATATCCGCCTCGCTCCTTTTCCGGCTCGGCAGAAAGGTCCTCGCGATAGCCTTGGGTATTATGCATTGGATATTTCAACCCAAAGGTGGCGGCCCAAGGTCCGATGCCCAGATACACAATGAAGACAAAGGCGGAAAAGCCGAAGAAGCCGACTAAGCTCCAGCCGAACTCCCATCCCGTCGCTTGTTGAAGCTGCGCCGTGAGGATGGTGAGAACTATCGAAAGCGCGCCTGCCATGAAAAAGCGCCTATTGGTACGCCTCGTCATGTCGAACTAATGCGCAACAGCCGCAGCCGCAGCCTCGTCGATCAACCGGCCGGTGCGGAAGCGTTCCAGCGTGAACGGCGCGTTGATCGGATGCGGATTGTCGTTGGCGATCGTATGCGCAAAGACATGACCTGAACCAGGCGTTGCCTTGAAGCCGCCCGTGCCCCAGCCGCAATTGACGTAAAGGCCCGGCACCGGCGTCTTGGCCAGGATCGGCGAGCGATCCGGCGTCACATCCACGATGCCGCCCCATGAGCGCAGCATCTTCATGCGCGTAAACATCGGGAACATCTCGCAGATCGCATCCAGCGTGTGGTTGATGATGTGCAAGCCGCCGGTCTGCGAATAGGAAATATACTGGTCGGTGCCCGCGCCGATCACCAGCTCGCCCTTGTCGGACTGCGAAATATAGGCGTGCACGGTGTTGGACATGACCACGCAGGGGAAGCAAGGCTTCACCGGCTCGGATACCAGCGCCTGCAAAGGATAGCTTTCCAGTGGCATGCGCACGCCGGCCATTTCCATCAGCACCGACGTATGACCGGCCGCAACCACGCCGATCTTCTTGGCGCCGATAAAGCCCTTCGACGTATCAACGCCAATGACGTGGCCGTTGGACGAGCGGCGCACCGCCGTCACTTCACAATTCTGGATGATGTCGACACCCCGCGCCGACGCCGCACGCGCATAACCCCAAGCCACAGCATCGTGACGCGCCGTACCGCCACGGCGCTGCAAGGCGGCGCCGACGATCGGATAGCGGGCCTGCTTCGACAGGTTGAGCGGCGGGCAGAATTCCTTGGCTTCTTCCGGGGTCAGCCATTCATTGTCGATGCCGTTCAGCCGATTGGCATGGATGTGGCGCTTGAACACCTGCACATCGTGCACATTGTGCGCCAGCATCATGACGCCGCGCGGGCTGTACATGACGTTGTAGTTGAGGTCCTGGCTGAGCCCGTCCCAGAGCTTCAGCGCGTGGTCGTAAAGACCGGCGCTTTCGTCATAGAGGTAGTTGGAACGTATGATCGTGGTGTTGCGGCCGGTATTGCCGCCGCCAAGCCAGCCCTTTTCAAGCACGGCGATATTGGTGATGCCATGCTCCTTGGCGAGGTAGTAGGCCGTCGCCAATCCGTGGCCGCCCGCGCCGATGATGATGACATCATAGTCCTTGCGAGGTTCCGGCGAGGTCCATTGCTGGTCCCAGCCTTTATGGCCACGCATTGCCTCGCGCGCGATCGCAAAGACCGAATATTTCCGCATGGCCAAGCCTCGAACAAACCTGATGGAGCGTCAACGACCAGTTCTTGCAGAGCTTTGTGTCGCCGCCGCCGCTTCCCTAGCACTAATGAAAAGCCGCTTCCATCTGTGCTCTGAATGCGACGGGTTTAGCCGCTTTGCGTCTTCCTGACACGCATGCGAAACCGAGCATGAAGCAAAAGCGACGTAACGGAAAGCAGATGGACAAAAGGCCGTTCTGCTGGTACTGACAGACACATCGCGGGCAGGTTCTGCTGCGATGGCATGGCCCGTTGCCGCAAGCGGGCTGCTTTTCATTGAAACCCTTTGAACCGGTGGAAGCCCGTGCAGGTCCTCGTTCGCGACAACAATGTTGATCAGGCGCTGCGCGCGCTCAAGAAGAAGCTGCAGCGCGAAGGCGTCTTTCGCGAGATGAAGATGCGCGACCACTTCGAAAAGCCTTCGGAAAAGCGCGTCCGTGAGAAGGCCGAAGCCGTCCGCCGGGCTCGCAAACTGGCTCGCAAGCTGGCGCAGCGTGAAGGTCTGATTGCGGCGCCGAAGCCGGCTGCTACGGCACGTCCTGCCGCACGCTGAGTGCGCGATACGCTTTTCGCCTAGATTTGGTCTCTTTTTTGAGGCTTTAGCGTTAAATGGCGCGGGCGTAATCGCCGTGACGCCATTTTCGTTTGCCTCGAGCGGTCCTTTCGTAAGACTAACGGCACGCTCTTTGATTCGGATGCGCGCCTGGCCGCGTGTTTTGTGGGGACCAACTCCGATGCGCTATTCCGCCGTGCCCGCCCGCCAGCTGCGTTCCGCAATGCTGGCCGCAACCGTTCTGCCGGTGCTGGGGCTTGCTGCCTGTCAGTCGACCGGCCCGATGGGCGAAGTGGCAAGCATCCAGACCGCGCAGGGTTCGAGCGAAAACATTTCTTCGCTAACCTCGGTGATCGACCGCAATCCGCGCGATCCCGAAGCCTACAATGTGCGTGGCTCCGCTTACGGCCGTGCCGGCGATTATCGCCGCGCCATCAAGGATTTCGACCAGGCGCTCGCGCTCAACCCGAACTTCTACCAGGCCTATGCCAACCGCGCGCTGATCAACCGCTATCTCGGCCAGCAGCCGCAGGCGATTGCCGACTACAACAAGTCGCTTCAGATCAACAGCAACTATGCCGCCGCCTATATCGGTCGCGGCGACGTGTATCGCCTGGCCGGCAACAGCCAGCAGGCGTTGCAGGATTACGAACGCGCAATCCAGATGAACACGACGGATCCGCGCGCTTATGCCGGACGCGGCCTCGTGTACCAGACAACGGGCCAGCACAGCCAAGCCATCGAGGATTTCGCCACCACCATCTCGCTCGCACCCGACCAGCCCAACGGCTACAACGGCCGCGGCCTGTCCTATCTGGCGCTCGGTGACGACGACAACGCCTTTGCCGACTTCAACGTCGCCATCAAGCTCAATGACGGCGTGGCGGAAAGCTGGACCAATCAGGGTCTGGTCTACGAAAAGCGCGGCGACAAGGCTCGCGCCGCCAAATCCTATGCCCGCGCGGCTCAGCTCGATCCGAACTACAAGCCGGCAGTGAACGGCCTTTCGCGCACCCGCAGCGGCGGTGCTTGATCCAAGCGCCTGCCCTTCGAACGGACTCGGGTCACGGGTGTTGAGGTTTGTAACACCTTGTGACCTTCCGTCGCTCATCCCAGGCGGAACAACCTGGCTGGTGCGGGATTGTTGGGACTTCTTCCGTTTGTAGGAGTTCCTTATCATGAAATCAGTTATTGCCTTCGCCGCCCTTGCCGCCGGTCTTTCTGCCGCGCCCGCCGCTTTCGCAAACGAGCGTGTTCAGCTCGGCGTTCTCAGCTGCGATATTCAGGGTGGCACGAGCTTCATCGTCGGCTCGAACAAATCCGTCGATTGCGAATACACGCCGGCGCGCGGCGGCTCGGTGCAGCGCTACAGCGGCATGATTTCGAAGCTCGGCGTCGATCTCGGCATGACGCAGGGCGGCAATCTTCATTGGGCAGTGTTCGGCGTGAACTACAATGTCGGTGACGGCGAGTTGGCCGGCAACTATTACGGCGCGAATGCTGAAGCGAGCATCGTTGTGGGCGCAGGCGCAAACCTGCTGACCGGCGGACCGCGTACCAGCTTCACGCTGCAGCCGCTCAGCGTTCAGGCACAGACCGGCCTTAATGCCGCTGTTGCCGTTTCGGGCCTGGAACTCACCTACTCCTACAAATAAGGCTTTCGCCTTCTCGTATAAAAAAGGCCGGCATCACTGCCGGCCTTTTTTGTTGTCTCAGTGGTCCATCGCCTTGACGATGTCTTCGGTCATCTTCTTGGCGTCGCCCAAGAGCATCATCGTGCCGTCCTTATAGAACAGCGTATTATCGATGCCGGCATAACCGGAGCCGAGTGAGCGCTTCACGAAGAGGCAGGTGCGGGCCTTATCGACGTCAAGGATCGGCATGCCGTAGATCGGCGAGGACTTGTCGTCGCGCGCCGACGGGTTGGTCACGTCGTTAGCGCCGATCACATAGGCCACATCGGCCTGCGCAAATTCCGAGTTGATGTCTTCGAGTTCGAAGACCTCGTCATAAGGCACGTTGGCTTCGGCAAGCAGCACGTTCATGTGGCCGGGCATACGGCCGGCAACCGGATGGATCGCGTATTTGACCTCGACGCCGTTGGCCTTGAGCTTATCGGCCAGTTCGCGAAGCGCGTGCTGCGCCTGCGCCACCGCCATGCCGTAGCCCGGCACGATGATGACCTTCGAGGCATTGGCCATGAGATAAGCGGCATCGTCGGCCGAGCCGAGCTTCACGTTGCGCTCGATCCCATCATCGGCAGCGGCAGCCGTTTCGCCGCCGAAGCCGCCGAGAATGACGGAGATGAAGGAGCGGTTCATGCCCTTGCACATGATGTAGGACAGGATCGCACCCGACGAGCCAACCAGCGCGCCAGTGATGATCAGCGCGAGATTGCCCAGCGTAAAGCCGAGTGCAGCCGCCGCCCAACCCGAATAGGAGTTGAGCATCGACACCACGACCGGCATGTCCGCGCCGCCGATCGGGACGATCAGCAAGACGCCGAGTGCCAGCGAGGCGATGACGATCAGCCAGAAGACCGCATAGCTCTGCGTGGTCACCAGCAGGATGATGAGCAGCACCAAAGCTGCAGCCAGCGCGATGTTCACCGCATGGCGTGCCGGCAGCAGGATCGGCTTGCCGGACATGCGCCCGTCGAGCTTCAGGTAAGCGATAACCGAGCCGGTGAAGGTGATGGCGCCGATGGCAACGCCGAGGCTCATTTCCACCAGCGCCTGGCCGTGGATGTCGCCGACCGTGCCAATGCCGAAGCTCTCCGGCGCATACATGGCTGCGGCCGCAACCATCACGGCGGCCAAGCCAACCAGGCTGTGGAAGGCCGCGACGAGCTGCGGCATGGATGTCATGGCGATGCGGCGAGCGGTGACCGCGCCGATGCCGCCGCCGATGGCGAGACCGAGCACGATCAGGCCGAAGCCGCCAAGGCTCGGGCGCGCCAGAGCGAGCGTCGTGACGATCGCGATCGCCATGCCGATCATGCCGTAGATATTGCCCTGCCGGCTGGTGGTCGGATGCGACAGGCCACGCAGCGCCATGATGAACAGGACGCCGGAAACGAGATAAAGGAAGGAAGCGACGTTGATGCTCATGAACTAGCGCTCCTTCTTCTTGTACATCGCCAGCATGCGCTGCGTGACAAGGAAGCCGCCGAAGATGTTCACGGAAGCGAGGATCAAGGCAATGAAGCCGAAGCCGGTCGCCAGACCGGAAGCCGAGATGCCGACCGCCAGAAGCGCACCCACCACGATCACCGATGAGATCGCGTTGGTCACGGCCATCAGCGGCGTGTGCAACGCCGGCGTCACCGACCAGACGACGTAATAGCCGACAAAGATCGCCAGCACGAAGATCGCCAAACGGAACACGAAAGGATCGATCACCCCGCCCGATGCGGCATGAACGGCCTGCGCGACATTGTCGTTATGCGCGAGCGCCAGATGAAGGTTGGTGATTGCCGCGTCGACGCGATCAAGTGCGTCCTGAACTGCTGTGTTTTCCATCACGCTGCTCCTTCCGGCTTGCCGGGCTGCTCGCCACCAACCGCAGCGGCCTCTTCCGGCGCCGCGTCGAGGCCAGGCTCGGTGCTGACCGCTTCTGCAGGTGCGGTCGGCGCAGCCACAGGTGCTGCCGATGCGAAATTGGGGTGAATGACCGCGCCGCCATGGGTCAGCAACGTCGCCTTCACCAACTCGTCGTCCGGATTGACCACGATCGTCTTTGAGGTCTTGTCGACCATCGATTCCAGGAAGGCGTAGAGGTTGCGCGCGTAAAGCAGCGAGGCGGAAGCCGCGATGCGACCGGCAACATTGGTGTGGCCAACGATCGTGACGCCGTTTTCAAGCGTGATCACGGCATCCGCCACGGCGCCTTCGACATTGCCGCCGCGTTCAACCGCGAGATCGACAAGGACCGAGCCGGGCTTCATCGCTGCGACCATCGCCGCCGAGACCAGCTTCGGCGCAGGCCGGCCGGGGATCAGCGCCGTCGTGATGACGATGTCCTGCTTGGCAATGTGCTCGGCAACAAGCGCTGACTGCTTGTCCTGATATGCTTTGGACATTTCCTTGGCATAGCCGCCCGCCGTTTCGGCGGCCTTGAACTCTTCATCCTCGACAGCCACGAACTTGGCGCCGAGCGAAGCAACCTGTTCCTTGGCAGCGGGGCGCACGTCAGTGGCGGTGACAATGGCGCCCATGCGACGCGCGGTGGCAATCGCCTGCAAGCCTGCAACGCCCGCACCCATCACGAACACCTTGGCGGCGGGCACGGTGCCTGCCGCCGTCATCATCATCGGTAGCGCGCGGTCGTAAACTGCTGCGGCATCAACCACGGCCTGATAACCGGCAAGATTTGCCTGGCTGGACAGCACGTCCATGACCTGAGCGCGGGTGATGCGCGGCATGAACTCCATGGCGAAAGCAGAGATGCCCGCGGACCCCATGGCCTCGACTTCGGCCTGCTTGCCATAGGGATCCATGGTCGCAATGACGAGCGCGCCCGACTTGTAACCGCGGATCTCGTCCGCGGAGGGGCGACGAACCTTGAGCACGACGTCAGCGCTTGAGGCATCGGCGACACCGCCGATCGTTGCGCCCGCTTTGGTGAACTCGCTGTCTGGAATACGGGAATTAAGCCCGGCACCGCTTTCCACCACGACATCAAGCCCAAGCGCCTTCATGCGCTTGACCGTGTCGGGTGAGGCCGCAACACGCGGCTCCGCCGGATCAATCTCTTTCGGAATAAAGACGGTCTGAGCCAACAGCGCGCCCCTTTCGCCGTTGATGTTTCAGGAAGGAAGCGGCTTCAGCCTAGGCTCAAGCCGTTCAAGCGGAGCGCAGGAAGAACGTCCCGCCGGCGCAGATGATGGCGAACAGGATGATGGAGGAAATGAACCCGCCTCCCATGAAGAAGCCAAAAGCCATCGCGATCATCAGAGCAACAAGCACGAGCGTGCCGTACTTGGTCAGCGCAAGAAAACCTTCATAGGTTTTCTCATGCTCGGAATAATCCATCTCGGCGCCCATTTCGAGCGGCCCGCTTGGCGTCTGATCAGCCATGTTTACCCCCACAAGCAAGATTGTTCTCGCACATAGCGAAACTCCGAGATCAGGGCAATGGCGCACTTGTCGCGGCGGAAGGCCTGATAAGAGATCAGCCCGGAGAACGCCTTATCCGCCAAGCTGCGGAAAGAGGCCGACCAGTCCGATAATGATCAGGTACAGCGCGACGATATAGTTGAGCAGGCGGGGCATGATCAGGATCAGCACGCCGGCAATCAGCGAAATCAGCGGCGTCAGCGTCAGGGCAGTCAGGGTCATGAGAATCTCCTTGGTTCGCTTGGGAACGACCGGTGGCGCCGAAGGTTCAAAGAACCCCATGCACCCGCGCATGATAGATCAACAGGATCGTCTTGGCGTCGCGAATGCGGCCATCGGCAATCGCAGCCAGGGCGTCATCGAAGCCCATTTCCACGACCTCGATGTCCTCGCCCTCATCCACCAGCCCGCCGCCAAGGCTGGGACGTGACGCAGGATCATATTCCGCCAGAAACAGATGCAGCCGTTCGGTCACGGAACCGGGGCTTGAAAAGCAGTCGGTGATGCTCTGCGGCTCTCCAATCGCATATCCGGTTTCCTCGGCGACTTCGTGCCGGATCGCGTCGGCCGGATCGCGGTCATCGAGAAGGCCCGCAGGGACTTCCAGCATCATGCCATCAGCCACACCATTCAAGTAGGCCGGCAGCCGGAACTGCCGCGTCAGGATGATGCTGCGCCGTTCCTTGTTGTAAAGCAGAATGCCCGCGCCGCTGCCGCGGTCGAAGACTTCGCGCTTCTGTTGCTGCCATGTGCCGTCGGAGCGACGCACATCGATCGTGTAGTTGCGCAGCGTGTACCAGTTGTCCGAAAGGACCTGGACATCGCGGATCGCAACGTCGCCCTGCTCGTCGGAGCGAGGCTCAACCAAGGGGTTGTGTTTCGGCGGCTTGGTCAAGATCCCTCGCATTCCGGCAACAAAAGCTGGGCGGGCAATGCCAGCGCATGAAACAGACGCTCGATGATTCCCCTGCCCGCGTCTACCGGCATATCACCAAAGGTCAGGCGGCTGGCCGGTAATATTTCGCGGTCGGCAGGATCGTCAGCGGCGCCAGCTCACCCGGCCCCGGCCGCGCAAACAACATCCGCCGCTCCGCCGCCGTTGAGCGGAAGAAGGGGAACCGGCGCAGGGTGTTTTCCATGTTCTCCGAGGTCCGGGACTGGAACAAATGCACTGGCATCATCAGTCCGGGATATGTACGCGGCGGCAATGCCTGGCTGGCATTGAAAATCCGTTTGTAGAAGGCCGCATGCTCCTCCTTGATGGCGGTCAGGCAATATGTCGGGTCGAAGTAGCTGCAAGCGACAACGGCAAGACGCAAAGTGAGGTAGGGCAGGACCCGATGCTGCTTGGAGACATAAAGATCGGCTGCGAACCGACTTGGATCGACGAAGGTTTCTCCAGCTTCCAGCCTCGGCCTTAGCGCATCACCGAAAACCGTCATGCTTGGAGACCGCGGCTGCTCTGCGCTCACATGGTGCAAGCGGATCGTGCTGACGAGCGCGCCGTCGATAAACACGCCGAAGCGATATGAATTTGCCAGGTCGTCATACTCGTCAACGACCATCTTGGATGGATTTGGCCCGACCATCCCGGTTGCCAAATATGAATCATAGCGAAGCCGGTAGATGGCTTCAATGTCCTCGCCTGTTTCACAGCGTCGATATTCAACTTGGTCGAGAAGAGCGATGACGCTCTTTGTAAAAGTATCAGGCTCGGCGATAGTCCGAACCTGTTCTACGCCGGGCTGCTGTGCTGCGGCCCCGCTGCCTTCAATTCCCATAATGGCCCCCGTCTGCCTGGGGGCGACGTTACCGCGCCGGGCACATCAGTAAAGCTGAAAATTCGACCTATCATGTTTACCCTTTGTTAACCTTATCCTTTCTCTTGTGCATATCGGTAGCAGGCCTCTCGGCGGCCGCATGTAGGCCTATCAAGTTTGCCGAGCGAGTCGTCAGACGTGAGAAGCCAATCGTGAGCGGCGCGATTTTGCAGCGCGCAACTTTTTACCGAACGGCCACATAGTGGAGGCGATTGTATCGACGCCGGTCGCCGTCAATACAGCCCCGAAGAGGAAGCCCTGCAACAAGTCCGGCTCGACAGTGTCAGACAGAATGCGCAGCTGCTCGATGGTCTCAACGCCTTCTACGGTCACCTGCAAACCGAGAGACCGAGACAGGTTGACGATCCCCTTGAGCAGCGTCAGCGACTTTTCATCGCCTGCCAGATCCATGATGAAGCTGCGGTCGATCTTGATCTTGTCCAGCGGCAGCGTGTGCAAGTAGCTGAGGCTGGAATAGCCTGTGCCGAAGTCATCCAAAGCAATTCGGACACCCAGTGCCTTGAGATCCTCAAGATAGTGGCGGCTCTGCGACTTGTCGTCTAGCAGCGCTGTTTCGGTGACTTCAATCTCCAGGCGGCTCGGTTCAAGACCGGAACTCTCCAAAGCCAGCCTGACCTGTTCGACAATATCTCCGTCGCGCAGATCTTTCGCCGACAGGTTGACGGAAACGCTGATCGGCTGCGGCCAAGCAAGGCATTCACGACACGCCGTGTTCAGCACGAAGATGCTGATGTCGGAGATGATGCCCATCTCCTCCGCAAGCGGGATAAACACCGCTGGCGAAATGGGCCCAAGTTCGGGGTGATCCCAGCGGCAAAGGGCTTCGCACCCATCGATGCGCATGGACGTCAGACCCACGATCGGCTGATACACAACGCGCAATTTGCCCATGTCGACAGCGCTACGCAGATCCGCCTTCATGACCTGCCGATTGCGAAATGCATCATCCATGGCGGTTTCGAACAAACGCCACCCGTTCTTGCCTTGCTCTTTAGCCTTGTAAAGCGCCAGGTCCGCCTTCACGAACATACTGTCGACGTCGGTTCGTTGAACCTGCGAGATGACGGCACCCGCACTGACCTGCATCCGCAAGTTGTGGCCGGCCACGTCCACGTCTCCGGACACGCTTCGAAAGATGTCGTCCAGCTGCGACACAAACTCGTCTTCGTTCTTCACCTGATCGAAAAACAAAACAAACTCATCGCCCCCGAAACGGCTGACTTTCACCTCGTCAGAAGAAAAGGCGCTCAGCTTGCTTGCCATCGCGTAGATCAACCCATCGCCGATCGGATGACCCAACGTGTCATTGACGCTCTTGAAGTCGTCGAGATCGACCACGACGAGGCCGCACAAACGGCTTCGGTCACCGACGGCCATATGTCCTGTCACCACTTCATGGAAGTAGGCGCGATTGGGAAGCCCCGTCAGGCCATCATACCGCGCCATGAATCGAACACGCTCTTCGGCATCGATCCTCGCGGTTACATCCTCGAACGTGATGACGCCGAGATCGTTCGACCCTTCTCGCGCAGAGAATTCAACATGCTGACCATTAGCGAAACTCACGAGCAGCTTGCGGTCGCGCTGGTCTCTCAGAGCACGTCCCAACTGGCTTTCCACGTAAACGCAGTCTTTCGCCTCCATCAGTCCTGCCGCAACGCTGCGCATGAGCAGGGAATGCAGGCTGCGGCCGATCATGCGATCGGCCGACTGCATTTGTAGCATGCCCGCTGCTTCCGCATTGGCCACAACCACGACATTGGCCGAGTTCACCATGACCAAGCCGTGCGACATCGTATTCAGTGCACGATCGAAGCGCTGGGCGATCTGCTTCGCTTGCTTGTGCCCGGTGACTGCGGAGAAGAGGACGTAGCGGACTTGGTCAGCAGTCCCCTTCAGGACGAAGAGGAACGGAAAGATCAGGAGACCGAGAACGATATTCGGGAGATCACCTCGAAGGATCAGACTGAGTGAGATCGGCGATACGATGGTGATCCCGAAGATTGCTACCATGCTGCGGGAGCCGTAGTTCCGGCCTGACACGGTGACCAGCGAGCTCAGCGTTACCGCAAGAGCCGCGATTTCCGAGAAGGCATCCGGAACGAGGTAGATTGCCGTGAAGCAATATCCGCCGAGTGCCAATCCCTGCAAAGACCCCAGCAGAATATAGTTCCGCTCGCATGCCTTGGCGCTTTCATAATCAACGATCAAGGAAAGTCGAACGACCCGAGACATGCTGAGGAAGCGACCAAGACCCAGTCCAGCCAGGATGATCGTCAGCCAGAGGTAGACCGGCTCCCCCGTTGTCCGAAAAGACATGAAGGTCATGATCGCATGGCAAAACGCCCCGATCAGGATCATGTGCACGTTGTCGTACAATGACCGGATGAATTGGACGTAGACGTCCTTCGGTATTGTGTCGGGCTTCGCGCTGCTCATTGCCTGGTGCCGGTCAGTGCCTGTCTATCGCATATGCCGCCTTAAGAAAGGTTTAGACCTTCCTGATTGAAGCCGTTGATATTGACAGATAATGCCAGCCTGAATGGCGGCGATGTCAAGCGGGGAGCAGGCGCCTGAGACTTGCAACTCTCTCCTTATCCCTTCGCCGCACTTTTAAGCCTGACACAACTCTGCTAGTGCGCGGGATGCCTGTGGAATGCTGGTTGTTGCGCCGTGCATGGGGTCGAGCATACAGTCGGGTCGGCGCGTGGTGGGATGATGCGCCGTCGTGGGAGGAGGTTCTGCATGAAAGCTTTGCTCGCTTTTGCGAGGGCAGTTGATCGCGTCAACGAGATGATCGGCAAGATCTTTGCCTGGGCGATCCTTGCGGCGATCCTGGTCAGCGCCGGCAATGCCGTTGTGCGCAAGACCTTCAACGTGTCGTCCAATGCCTGGCTGGAACTGCAATGGTACCTGTTCGGCGCCGCTTTCCTTCTGGCCGCTGCTTATACGCTGAAGCAGAACGAGCATATCCGCGTCGACATCGTTTACGGCATGTGGTCGCGCCGCACGCAGCATTGGATCGACCTGTTCGGGCATGTGTTCTTTCTCATGCCGTTCGTGCTGCTGATGATCTATTATTTCTGGCCCTACTTCCTCCTGTCCTACCGCAATGGCGAGACCTCATCGAGCGCCGGCGGGTTGCTGATCTGGCCGGCCAAGTCGCTGCTTCTGATCGGCTTCGTGATGCTGGGGCTGCAGGGCATTTCCGAAATCATCAAGAAGATCGGCGTGATGCGCGGCTTGATCGAGGATCCCAATCCCTTTGTGTCGGCCCATGAAGCGGCCGAACTCGAAGGCCAGGCCATCGCGGAGGACATCCGCAAATGATGGCTTTGATTGCCGAGAACATGGCGCCGATCATGTTCGTGTCACTGATCTTCTTCCTGATCCTGGGATACCCCGTCGCCTTCTCGCTCGCCGCGAACGGTTTGCTGTTCTTCGTGATCGGCGTTGAACTGGCGCCGGTGTCGGGCGGCAATATCAACCTGTCCTGGCCGCTGCTTTACGCTCTGCCCGATCGCTTCTGGGGGACGCTCGCCAACGAAACATTGTTGGCGATCCCGTTCTTTACCTTCATGGGCATCGTGCTTGAAAAAAGCGGCATGG